>NZ_JAQZAL010000053.1 GCF_028737205.1 Actinomycetospora lutea
CGGCCAGATTGTCATGCCCAGCGAGCACAATCCCCGCCATCACCGGCCACCGAGCCGCGCAACGATCACCAACACCAAGATCATGAAAGATCCGGGCTAGTTCACCTACATTCGCATAGTCCATTGAACAGCTTCCTAGTGTCGCGCGTCTGAAGTTCGCTGACGGGTGGCGTGGGGCAGGATTTCCTCGGCGGTCTTGGTCCAGGCGAAGGGATGGCAGCGGTCGTTCCAGCCGTCGATGAAGGCGCGGATCTTCTCGACGAGCTGGGCGACGCTGTCGAACGAGCCTCGGCGGATGGCCTGGCGGGTGATGATTCCGAAGAACACCTCGACCAGGTTGAGCCAAGAGCCCGAGGTCGGGGTGAAGTGCAACGTGACCCTCGGGTGGCGAGCCAGCCAGTCGTTGATCTCGGCGTGCTTGTGGGTGTGGTAGTTGTCCAGGACCACGTGCAGTTCGCGGCGGGGATAGGCCTTGGCTACGCGCTTGAGGAAGTCGAGGAACTCGGCCTTGCCGTGGCGGTCGTAGCAGCGGTCGGTCACCCGCCCGGTCGCTACCTCGAGCGCGGCGAACAACGTGGTGGTGCCGTTGCGCTGGTAGTCGTGGGTGGCCCGCGCCGGCAGCCCCGGACGCATCGGCAGCATCGGCGCGGTCCGATTCAGCGCCTGGAACTGCGACTTCTCGTCCACGCAGAGCACCACGGCGTTCTGAGGCGGGTGCAGATACAGCCCGACCACGTCGTGGACCTTGGCCTCGAGCTCGGGGTCGGTAGAGAACTTGAACGTCTCGGCCCGCCAGGGCTGCACCTGATACCGCCGCCACGCCCGGGCTACCGTCGCGTCCCCGATCCCCAGGTGCCTGCCCAGTAGCCGCGAGGACCAGTGCGTGACCCCCAACGTCTCCGGCGGCGCATCCAGGGTGGCCGCGATGATCGCGGAGTCGTCGACGGTCTTTGGTCGGCCGCTGCGCGGCTCGTCGCCCAGCCCGGCCAGGCCCCGCTCGGCGAACCGGTCCCGCCACTTGATCACCGTCGGCCGCGACACCCCCACCTGACGGGCGGTGGCCGTGGTTCCCGCCCCGCCAGCCACCGCCAGCACGATGCGCGCCCGCTCGACCAGCCCCGCGCTGACCGTGCTCGATCGCAGCCACGACTCCAACACGACCCGGTCCTCGTCGCTGATCACCAACCCTGTCGAGGTCACAGCAACAAGATCTCACCAACCACAACGTCAATCAACTAACGACGCGCGACACTAGCAGCCGCCAGGGCGAGCGACCCCCGCCTCGCCGAATTGTAGACTTATATCGTCACTGCGACCAATAAGCAGGGCCCGACTACTACCCCTGGTCCAACCTTCAGGGATGAACAGGTATTGATCCCTAGAAGCAGTGAGGAGCTTAAAGCCGAAGTACGCGTACGGGAACGCTGAATCGGCGTCAGGACACCGAAACTCACGAATGCCCGCCATCCCTCGAGCGTCGAGCTTCTTACTGGAGTACAAGGTCACTTCGGGAAGAATTGGCAGTGTCTCCGCGGATTTTATCGCCCGCGCGGTCCCTACTTGTGCGGCATATTCGGAAATTGTCCAGAGGACACCCGCAAGGACCAGGACGCCCAGCGCAACAGCCAGGATCGTGCGTTCGAGGGCGCCCCGCCGGTCGCGTAATCCGTCAGCTATTCGCAGACCAGCCCGGAGACTTGAGCCTGCAGCGATAAGAGACACCGCGAGAGCGAACCATACTCCAGGATACGAGATCAAAGAATATCCACCACCTAGGAGCGATGGCACTGTCACCAGGAACAGGCAAGTCCCTGCAAGAAGGAAGATGACCGACAATGTCCATTTCGTGCGCCTGCGGGCGCGGTACGGTAGCGCTCGAATTAGGTGTACGACCCAAAGAATAGCCATTGAAGCCACTGCGACAACAATAGCGGGCATGAATACTGCGTCAACGCTTCTCACTTGATAGTCAGTGGAAGTGAAGTCGAACAGTTGAGAACTAACACCGAAGTAGGCAAAGTACCAGTAGGCGTTTAACCATCCATAGTAGTAGGACACAGCAGTCACAACGGAGACGGGGACTGCCACGACCAAAGCTGCTTGCAGTGTCTGGATGAGATTTGAGCTATCGCCATCCGCTTGAGCCTGTCCGCGATGATCATCGCCACCGATCGACCCCGGAGTGTCGATGGTCTTGCTACGGGATTCTGCATCCACACCTCTCCCGCGAAGTCTTCTAGCTTTACTTTCCCGACTTCTGCTCATGGCGTTATTCCCACTCTCTCTCCGAGCCTGACCCCCAGCACGCTGGGCGCGGATAGGCGTTCGTCAGTCGCCTACATGTCCGCTGGAGGAAGACCCCTGTGCAGACGGATCAGCGCTGGAGGCGAATACAACGAACACCAGTCCAAGAAGAGCAGTCTACCGGGGTCCAAGCGAATCTCGACCGCTATTAGAGCGAGGGGTGTAAATTGCAGTCAGCATCAAGCAGAGTGCGCTCATTGGTTTTCAGCAGAGCACGAGTACACGTTGGGGTCTCTCCCTCGGCGGCGCGGGCTCTGCCCTGCCGGACCGCTCGTGCGGGTGCAAGTGCCCCGCTTCTCGATAACCGGCGCGTGTACTGCCTGGTGGCGCTTGCGGCCGTGCGGGCGGTCTGGCAGCCCTCGGGCGCGTCGTCGTGGGAGAGACCCCGCCCCGACCACCACCACTTCCCGGAGCTCGTCGCAGTGGTGGCCTCTCCTGAGGTCGGTGCCCTGGTCCAGGGCGGAGCGCCTGGCCGCCGGAGGCTGAGTGTCGTCCTGCTCCCGGTCGCCACCGTGGTCCTGGTCGTCGCTGTGGCTGCTGGTTGGCCCGGCCCCCGGGTCGGGCGCGCGCCCCGGGTCGAAGACAGGAGGGGAAGCGTGCCCGGCCCGAAGGGGCCGGGCACCGGCGCGTCAGCGCCGGCCCTGACCGCGGGTCGTGTCCGTTGAGCGGGACGGCTCTCGGTAATGGGCGAACAGGTCTTCACCGGACCCGGCAGCGTCGGGGAGCCAACGAGCGACTGACGCTCGGGGAGCGGGTGGCGAAGGCCCAGCACCGACGTGAAGGCCGATGGGCCCGCCGCGCGCAGCTCCGCGGCATCACTGGCCTGCGCCGTGTTCGTAACTGCGGTACACCGCTCGACCCCGAGGGCGGGGTGAGTTTGGCGGTGACGACCAACTCCGACGGCACCCGCTCCGCGGGCTATTCGGGGCTGGCGTCGTGCGGGTCGGTGTGGTGCTGCCCGCAGTGCGCCGCGAAGATCGCCACTCGCCGCGCGGACGAGCTGTCGAAGGTCATGCGGGCGGTCGACGAGGCTGGCGGGTCGGCGTTCCTGCTCACCCTGACCATGCGCCACGACCGCGGCGACCGGCTCGGACTGACCAAAGACGAGCGCCAGCGACTGCGCCAGCTCGAGGACAACCGCGCCGGTTACGAGGCCGCGAACGCCAACCGGTGGGAGTTCGACGAGCACCAGGCCGAAGCCGACGCCATCGAGGAACACACCCTGCGCCAGCGCAAGGGCTGCTGGGATGTCCTCTCCGACGCCTGGGCCCGAGTCACCTCGGGTGCAGCCTGGAAGGCCGACCAGGAGCTGTTCAGCGGCCTGCTCGGCTGGGCGCGGGTCGTGGAGGTCACCCACGGCGACAACGGCTGGCACGTCCACATCCACGCGCTGCTGTGCTTCGGCGCCCCAGTCTCCGCCGAGCTCGTCGCCGGAAGCGTGGGCGCACGCATGTTCGCCCGCTGGCGGGCCGCGCTGGAGCGCAAGGGCTTCGAGGCCTCCGACGAGCACGGCTGGGACCTGCGCCGCGTGCAGCTCGGTGACGGCGATCTCGCCGACTACTTCACCAAGATCGCTCACGAGGTCACTGGCTCGCACCGCAAGGAGGGCCGGCGGGCTGGCGGTCGCACCCCGATGCAGCTCCTCGCGGACGCAGTCGACACCTACGAGCAGTCAGCGCTGGCGCGCTGGTGGGAGTGGGAGCAGGCCAGCGAGGGCCGCCGACAGCTCACCTGGTCCGCTGGCTCTCGGAACCTGCGGAAGCTCACTGGGCTCGGTGCGGAGGCTACCGACGAGGACATCTGAGGATGTCAGCCTGATTCGGCCCCACCGTGACGGCCTGTTCTGGCTCCACCCGGGGGGTCGGCTCGCCGATGGGTGTGACGGTCTGATCTGGCCCCACCTGCCGACACGCCGGGCGGTGTGACGGCTTGAAGTGGCCCCACCTGGCGAAGATCGCCGGGCATGACGCGGGCCGGGTTGGGGTCATCGAGGGTGGAGCTGTTCGAGGCGATCCGGCGTGACGCCCGACGCGAGGACGTCGGGGTGCGCGAGCTCGCGCGCCGGTACCGGGTGCATCGGCGCACGGTGCGCCAGGCGCTGGCCTCGGCGACGCCGCCTCCGCGGAAGACTCCGGTGCGGGCGGCGCCGCGGCTGGATCCGGTGAAGCCGTTGATCGACACGATGCTGCGCGAGGATCTCAGCGCGCCCCGCAAGCAGCGTCACACCGCCCGGCGGATCCTGGCTCGGCTCGTCGACGAGCACGGCCACCATGAGTTGAAGTACCCGACGGTGCGCGACTACGTCGCCCGCCGCCGTGCCGAGATCGCCCTGGAGGCCGGCACGCCGCTGGTCGAGGCGATGGTGCCGCAGTCCCACGAGCCGGGCGCGGAGGCCGAGGTCGACTTCGCTGAGCTCTACGTCGACCTCGAGGGCCGGCGCACGAAGGTCTTCCTGTTCACCCTGCGGATGTCCTACTCCGGGCGGGCGGTACACCGGGTGTTCGCCTCCCAGGGCCAGGAAGCGTTCCTCGAGGGCCACATCCACGCCTTCGCCCGCCTCGGCGGGGTCCCGTGGGAACGCATCCGCTACGACAACCTCAAGGCCGCGGTCTCGCGGGTGCTCTTCGGCCGCGACCGCGAAGAATCGGCTCGCTGGATCGAGTTCCGCTCGCACTACGGCTTCGACGCGTTCTACTGCCGCCCCGGAGTCGAGGGCGCGCACGAGAAGGGCGGCGTGGAAGGCGAAGGCGGCCGGTTCCGCCGCACCCATCTGGTCCCCGTGCCCCGCGTCGACTCGCTGGTCGAGCTCAACGAGCGCCTCGCGGCGTTCGACGCCGCCGATGACGCCCGCCGGATCGCCAACCGCGCCCGCACCGTCGGCGACGACTTCGCCACCGAGGCGCCGATGCTGCGCCCGCTGCCGGCCGAGGCGTTCGAGCCGGGCCTGCTGTTGACCCCGCGGGTCGACACCCACGCTCGGGTCACGGTCCGCCAGTGCCGCTACTCGGTGCCCGCGCGGCTGATCGGGCGTCGGGTCCGAGTGCTGCTGCGAGCCTCGCAGGTCGTCGTGCTCGACGGACGTCGCGAGGTCGCCCGCCATCCCCGGGCGATCACCAAGGGTGCGGTGGTTCTCGAGCTCGACCACTACCTCGAAGTCCTTCAGCGCAAGCCGGGCGCATTGCCCGGGGCGACGGCGCTGGTCCAGGCCCGCGCGTCGGGCGCGTTCGCCGCCGAGCACGAAGCGTTCTGGGCCGCCGCCCGCAAGGCCCACGGCGACCAGGGCGGCACCCGGGCGCTGGTCGAGGTCCTGCTGCTGCACCGCCATCAGCATCGCGACGACATCCTGGCCGCACTGCGCGCCGCCACCGCCATCGGCGCCACCAACCCCGACGTCGTCGCCGTCGAAGCCCGCCGCATCGCCGAAGCCCGCCGCGCAGGCGATGACCACCACCGCGTCGCTGCCCGCGCTGACCAACGACGGGTCGTCAGCCTGACAGAACGCCGCCTCGCCGACCCCGACTCCGGCACCGATCCCGGCGTCGCGGCGTTGCCGGTCGATGGGCGGCCCCTGCCCTCGGTCGAGGCCTACGACGAACTGCTCGCCCGCCGACGCGACCACCAACCGTCCATCAGCCCTGACGGTTCCGCCGCGGCACCCGAGACCCGCAACGAGGTGTCATGACCAGCACCCCCACCTCCTCGCCACGGTCGCGCCGACGACGCCCCAGACTGACCGAGCAAGCCGCAACCACCGCGATCGACCAGGCCTGCCGCACGCTTCGCCTCCCGACGATCCGGGCCAACGTCGAGGACGTCATCGCCACCGCCGAACACGAGCAGCTCTCCTACCGCGGATTCCTCGCCGACCTGCTGCTCGCCGAG
This sequence comes from Actinomycetospora lutea, assembly GCF_028737205.1. Lineage (GTDB taxonomy): Bacteria > Actinomycetota > Actinomycetes > Mycobacteriales > Pseudonocardiaceae > Actinomycetospora > Actinomycetospora lutea. Next base: position 6,187 of record NZ_JAQZAL010000053.1, read on the forward strand.
TGCGACGACCGCGACCGGCGCCGCAGCGACCGACAGGTCAAGGCCGCCGGATTCCCTCGTCCGAAGTGGCTCGAGGACTTCGACTTCGACGCCAACCCCGCGATCAACCCCGCCACCATCAACACCCTCGCCACCGGCACGTGGATCACCGCCGGCGAGCCGCTCTGCCTGATCGGGGACTCCGGCACCGGCAAGAGCCATCTGCTGATCGGGCTCGGCGCCGCGGCCGCCCGGCAGGGGTTCCGAGTCCGATACACACTGGCGACGAAGCTGGTCAACGAGCTCGTCGAGGCCGCCGACGAACGTCAGCTGGCCAAGACGATCGCCCGCTACGGCCGAGTCGACCTGCTCTGCATCGACGAACTCGGATACATGGAACTCGACCGCCGCGGCGCCGAGCTGCTCTTCCAGGTCCTCACCGAGCGCGAGGAAACCAACGCGATCGCCATCGCGTCGAACCAGCCTTTCTCCGGCTGGACCCGCACCTTCACTGACCCGCGGCTATGCGCCGCGATCATCGACCGGCTCACCTTCGCCGGGAACATCCTCGAGACCGGCACCACCTCCTACCGGCTCGCCCACGCCCGCAGCAAGCACGACACCTGACACGGCCGGGGCCAGCTCAAACCGTCACGGCGGGGCCACCGCGGGTTGACACACCCAGACATCGTTGCCGAAAACTTGGAGGCCGAGATTCGGCTTGGTCTGGCTGCAGATGCATGGGACTGCGTCCAGCGCACTGGGCTCGCGGCAACACTGCTGACCGTCGCCGAGAACGGCGGCAGAGACGCGGCCCAGGCGTGGCTCAGTGCCCGTGGTCTGACTTGGGTCATGCGGACGGAGCCCACCGAGCGACGATGTTCGGAAGGGGTCCCCAGGAGGCTGCCGCCTGGAAGGTCTGGCAAGACTTGGACGGCATGACCGCGTCGGAGCGCCGGGTTGCGCACCGAACCGTCGGTGCGCGTCGTGGAGCTGAGCCTCCTTGAGGGGTGCGCGTCATCTCCAGCAAGTCCGGCCCGGACTCGCATGTCTTCTCCAGGAACAGGACGCCGGGGTGGCCCAGTATCCGCCAATGTACCCAGAGACCGGACGGACGTTCCCGCCCGACCAGGCAGACGGGCTCTAAGCGGCGTTGGCCGACGTCGTCACCACGCCGGCCTCGAGCAGCGTCGCCGCCACGAACGCTCCGGAACCGCCCAGGACTAACGCCGAGGGACGGGGCGCGCAACGGACCCGCCCCGGTGGCGGCGCGTACTTGTTATGATGTGACAACACCGTTATCGGCCAATGGGGGGAATCTCGGAGTGGCCCTGCCTTTCCTCGATATTATCAGCGGATTGACCGATGTAAGCGGGCAACTCGTCGAGATATATAAGCTTAAGAGGGACGGGAGCTTTTTTGACCAGCAGAAGTACCTTGCTGAGTTGAAAACGCAGGAAGAAGCCCGGGCAGCGGAGCGCGACGTCAAGAAGGAAGTGCTTCTAGCCCATCTCGGGGAGGAGCGCGCTCGAGCCGATGACTTACGGGCAGAGAAGCGCGAATTAACAAGTGCACGCCTATCTATGGCTAGCGCGATTAAGCTTGACGAGCACGAGAGAGAACTAGCTTCCGCGCCATACAACACGAGCTCAGCCTCGCTCTACGATAGAGTATATTCTGCTACGGAGGGCGGCCGAAAACCAGCTCTACTCCTGGCTCCGTTCTTCAGCGACACCGACGGACCAAATGAGAGCGACTCCGGCCCCCCAGCCTTTCGGGTAGCAATTCGTCGCGCGTGGATGGCTTCCTCGAGTAGTAATGACATGGCTATGCTTGACGGAGTAATAAGTCGTCCGCTGCGTAACACTGACCTCGATATTCTGCACCTGAAGGAAGCTCTGGGCGCCCTGCCAGTGGTCCTCGTGTACGGTGAGATCCAGCAAGGGAAGCGCGTGTGGAGCTCGGTCGTTTCCTGGAACTTGGTGCGAGGCCGTCCAGGTGACGCTCTGTCCATAAACTTCCCAGCGCTCCCGCTTCCGGAGAAGTCCAACGAACTCGGCACGCAGGAGCGCCTCGATTTCGAGGACGCACTAGGTGGGGCAGTGTTGACAACTGTTCGACTGCTTGCGAACTGGTTTCACGCGGCAAACTATAGAAGGTCGCCTGCCGATCTTGATCTGAGCGGAATTCCGCCGCAATTCGCGGTGGGTCTGGCCGGAGCTTACGAGATCGCATACGAACTAGGCATAGTTGATCTTCTGGAAGCAAGGGTCGACCAATGCGCGGTGCTTGAACGAGCTGGTGCACGAGAAAGCGCCCGATCTGCAGCCCAGGAAATCCTGGGGCTAGTGAGGAGTGGGGGAACGGCCGACCCGCTACCTATTGAGACGTTGCGAACCCTTCGCGAGCTCCTAGTCTCTGATGATAGCGCCCACCAAGAGGCCAAAAACCTCGTCGAAACGGCCAGCCGCAGAATGGTGCTGGACTTCCTTCAACCGAAGAAGGTCATGACTAGAGTTCGAGTCGTCGCCGCTATCGACTTTGGCACGCACGGTAGCGGCTTCGCTTGGTCAGTCATTACTGATCAGAATCGCAAGGCTTCTAGCCGCCAAATTAAGGTGCGAACACAGTGGGATGGACAATATGTTGCGTCCGCTAAGAACCTTTCGGCAGTCCTATTCTCTGAGGACAGCGACGAGCGTCTCGAAGCGTGGGGCTTTGAGGCGAGAAGACTGGTACAGCTACACCCCGACTTCCGTAAGCGTTACACCCAGAACTTCAAGATGCAACTCGCGTCCACTTCCCCGGAGGTAGGCCAGGAGGGGTACAGCAACAAGCCCACCGAAACCATTACCCTCTACCTAGCCGAGCTCAGAAAGGCAGCACTTCAAGATATCACAAGTGCTGGCTTCGCTGACGACCAAATTCGATGGTGCCTCACCGTTCCCGCGATTTGGGACGAAGCGCAGAAGGAAACGATGCGCACCTCTGCGGTTGACGCAGGGTTTCCAGAGGATCGACGACGCTTGATCCTCGCGCTTGAGCCCGAGGCCGCAGCGCATCACGCAAAAATTGCAGGACTTCGTACCGCTGGGGCAACGGGAGGACGACGGGCATCGCTAGAGGCAATAGGATCGCGCTTCATGATCGCGGATTGTGGCGGTGGCACCGTAGACCTCACCGCCTATCGGAGCGATCGCAACTCCAAGCTAGTTGAGATAGGCCGAGACTTCGGCGGGCCTTTCGGCTCCGAGTATCTCAACGTAGCTTTCGTCGACCTCGTTCTATCTCGTCGGTTCGGGTCACACGAGTTTTTAGCCAACGTTATCGCAGAGAAACCGTCCGCCTTCGCCGAATTGGTAGCCGGGTGGGAGAGAGCCAAGCTCAGCATCGATCTAGGGGAAGACAGGAACGTATTTATTTCCATCCCTGCTGCCATCGATCGGATGATGGCTGACGATGTAAGGGCCCGGCTCGCTGAGCAGCAAGACGGAATCGATGACCACATCGTCCTCAAGCGCGCCGAAGTAGAGCTTGTTTTTGAGACCGTAGTGCCGAGCGTGCTCGATCTGGTCGATAAGCAACTCGACGAGATGAAGCGTGGGTCGCCAAACGCTCGGAATCCGATCATCATCCTAGTTGGAGGCTTCGGCGCATCGCCCTACCTACAGGCACGACTCATAGAGCATGTCTCGGGTCGCGCGGAGGTGCTGGTTCCCCCGGACCCTGCAGTGTCCGTTCTGTACGGCGCTACCCATTTTGCGTACGATCCGCAGACCGCTGCTCGCAGGAGCAAGTTCACTTATGGTTGTGATGCGGCTCATACCTTTCGACAAGGCATTGATCTTGAGAGTAGGTCTTTCGTCGGCCCGGATGGCGTGAAGCGCTGTAACAGATTTTCTCGCTACGTTTCGGCAGGGCAGGTCGTTCCCGTTGATGAGGTCGTCTCACATGAGTACATGCCCATCTGGGAAAACCAGAAGACAGCCCCACTCGACATCTACCGAACCACCTTGACAGACCCCATCTATGTCACAAAGCGAACGTGCGAGAAGATTGGGTCTTTGACTGTCGATCTGACTCCCGTACTCCAGCTTCCGATCAATAGAAGAGGCGGGGAGCTGTCTATGTACTTCGGCGAGACTGAGATTCGAGCAGTTGCCATAGTCAAGGAGACTGGTGAAGCAATCAGGACTACTCTAAGCTTCGATTCAAAGACGGGTGTCTGAGCGATGTCGGAGGACTATCACGACCGGAGGCTTCTTGAACGGCTTGATGACCTCGGTGAGCTTGTCTTAGCCTTAAGCGGCTCTTCCGGATCTAAAGGGTGAGCCGCCCGCAGTGCAGCAAAGATCTGATCCAGTAGTTGAGCGGGTTGCGGAACCCGAGGGCGTTGCGGCGTAGCGCCTCGAGTCGGCCGTTGATGGCCTCGGTCGGCCCGTTCGAGGCCCGGCGGGTGAAGTAGGCCAGGACGTCGTCGCGGCGCCGCTGCAGGGTCCGGCCGAGCTGGGCGAGCTCATCGAGCCCGGCGGGCAGCCCGCGGCGCAGGCTGTCGATGACCGCGGCGAGCAGGCGTCGGCCCTGCTGGGGGTCGGGCTGGGCGTAGGCGTCGATGACCCGCTGGTAGGCCCACCACGTCACCTGCACCGCGACGTGCTCCTCGGCGGCGAACACCGCGGCCAGCCGGGTGCGCTGCCGCTCGGTGAGCAGCGCGAGCCGGGTGCGCAGGGCCCGGCGGACCCGATAGAGCGGGTCGCCGGCGCGGCCGCGGTGCCCGAGGGTGTCCTGCTGGACCCGCTGGCGGCACAGGTCCAACTTCGCGCCGGCGAGGGCGACGACGTGGAACGGATCCATCACCGTCACCGCGTCCGGCAGGGTCTCGGCGGCGGCGGTCTTGTAGCCGCCGAACCCGTCCATCGCGACGACCTCGACCCGGTCACGGAAGCCCTGATCACGGGCGGCCAGCCAGTCACGCACCGCCGCGGCGGAGCGGCCGGGGACCAGGTCGAGCAACCGTGCAGGCCCCTGACCGGCCACGACGTCGGTGAGGTCGACGATCACGGTGACGAACCCGTCGCCCTCAGCGTGGCGAGTGTGGGCCCACCGGTGCTCGTCCACCCCGATCACGCGGACGTCGTCGAGCCGCGCGCGGTCGCCGGCGAGCAGGGTGCGAGTGGCGGCGACGGCGATCCCGTTGATCGTGTCCCACGACCGCCCGAGCTCCCGCGCGATCGCCCCCACCGTCAGGCGGTCGACCGCGAGGCGGCGCAGCACGTACCCGGCGCAGCGACGGGTGGTGGTCCACCCCGGCCGGGCCACCGACGAGGTGTCGGCGGCGAACACCCCGCGCTCACAGCCCGAGCGAGCGCACCGGTAGCGCGGGACCCGCACCCGCAGCTGGGTCGGGTGCCCGGCCAGCGGCAGGTCGGTCAGGCGCCGCTCCACCGCGTCCCGATAGACCCCCGCATGCCCGCAGTCCGGGCACCGGGCCGCTGCGCCGACGACCAGCTCGCACCACAGCACTGTGGTCTGCCCATCGAGGGCCGCGTCGGTGATCCGCACCCCGAGCTCCACCGTGCGCACGATCGTGTCGGCCACGACCTGGGCAGGACTCGACGTAGGCTGCGGCATCGGGCCCCCGAGATGTTGAAGGCGACTGGCGTAGGAACCGTCATCATCAACTTCTCGGGGCCCGCCTCACCGCACCAACACGGCCTCACCGGCCCGGTCACTCACGGCCTCCCGTGCACTCAATATCCGGAAGAGCCGAGTAACGGGCTTGCCGCACCGTGACCCGGGCGTGCTGATCCACCCGTGGGGTCAGCAACAGGCCGGGCTCGAAGGCCTCGGTGGGCAGCGGGCGCAGCATCGTGGCCTCGGTGGCGAAGTCGTCGCCGACACTGCGGGCGCGGTTGGTGATCCGGCGGGCATCGTCGGCGTCGTCGAACGCCGCCAACCGGCTATTGAGCTCCGCGATCGAGGTGACCTGCGGGACGGGGACGAGATGGGTGCGACGGAACCGGCCACCCTCGCCCTCCACCCCGCCCTTCTCGTGGGCGCCCTCGACCCCCGGGCGGCAGTAGAACGCGTCGAAGCCGTAATGGGAGCGGAACTCCACCCAGCGAGCGGACTCCTCGCGGTCGCGGCCGAACAACACCCGCGAGACCGCGGCCTTGAGGTTGTCGTAGCGGATGCGTTCCCACGGCACCCCGCCGAGGCGCTCGAACGCGTGGATGTGGCCCTCGAGGAACGCTTCCTGGCCCTGGGAGGCGAACACCCGATGCACCGCCCGGCCGGAGTAGGACAGGCGCAGGGTGAACAGGAAGACCTTCGTCCGACGGCCGGCGAGGTCGACGTAGAGCTCGGCGAAGTCGACCTCGGCTTCCGCGCCGGGCTCGTGCGACTGCGGCACCATCGCCTCGACCACGGGATTACCGGCCTCGAGAGCGATCTCGGCGCGGCGGCGAGCGACGTCATCGCGCACCGTGGGGTACTTCAGGTCGGTGTGGCCGTGCTCGTCGGCCAGCCGAGCGAGAATCCGTCGCGCGGTATGGCGCTGCTTGCGCGGTGCGGTGAGGTCCTCGTGCAGCATCGCGTCGATCAAGGACTTCACCGGATCGCATCGAGGTCGAGGACGGCTCAGAGAACATGGCCCCACAGCCTGGCCCGACTGCAATCTGCCCGCCAGCAGCCGCGGCTGGAGCCTCTACCGGACGCCAGGCACCGTGCGCGGGAGGACGACCGCCTGCGGCACCCCGCGGCATAGCGCGTGAAGGCTGACCCGCTCAAGGTACTTATAGGATCGCTCGCGATGTCACTAAGCGATCCTGCGGCAAGGCTCATGTGTTCAATATTGATGCTGAGTCGACGTGAGAAGGGTCATCGACCATATTGCCGGGTAAGACTTTAGTCGCCCAGGGCGATCCGTTCCAAGTGTCCATGAGCAACATCCCAGGACAGCCAGGCGCTCGCGAATCTTAGCGTCACGGTTCCGTCCGACCGGACACTTGTTGCCACCGTCTCTCTCGCTAACGACCTAGGTGCGACCGGAGGTGGTCGCTGGTCAGCTTGACATCAGTGGGCGGGTAAGTAATGCTCGGACTCAAGCTCCACCCTTCCGTACGTCCTCGGCGGAGGCAGAATGGACATAGACGTCCCGGCGCAACTTATCGCTGATCAACTGAGGCGAGGGCGCGTAACCCTCTTTCTCGGGCCGGGAATGAACGCAATCGGCCGTTCCGCAGGCGACACCGGCGAGCATTTGTTTCTGCCTCTAGGTTCCGAGGTCGCCAATCTTCTAGCCAAGGAAATGCCCGACCATGAGGATGATCTCTTCAGAAGCTTTGAACGCCCCGATCTCTCAAGAATGTCCCGTTCATTCGAAATCTACTTTGGACGGGAGGCCCTGTACGACTTTCTCAACGGCGTCTTCTCGCGCCGTACTAGAGAGAATCCGTTCTACACCTATCTCGCAGACATCCAAGCACCGTTCCTAGTTGTCAGCACGAATTACGACGATCAACTCGAGAGGGCTCTTACTGCGGCAGGTCGGCCTCATCACGTTATTTTCACGGTAGCGCACGCTGACGATGAGGGCGAGAATCTGAGATGGAAGCGCCCGGCAGCAGCTCAAGATCCTCTAGTTCGGTTGCGTCTCTCGTGAGGTCGGCGAACGAGTTGCGTAGTGTTCCTGTTTTTCCTCTAAACGGGGCCGGTCGGTATCGAAGCATCTCGATGAAATCGTCTGCAGCAATGCCAATCCCGCCCTGTGAGTCCAACACTCTCCGCTTAAATTCCTGCCACGTTTGCTCTATTAGTCACCCTTTAGATTCCATATCAGCGAGCTGCCGGGCTTGTAATAATCATGGAATCGACCCTCCGACCGGATTGCTCTCAACTCGGCTTCGATGCCACGTAGTGCTTCTCGCTCTTCGTGTATAAGCGCATACATCTCCTTCGAAAGACTAACGTGATCCGCTTCAATGCCTTCGATAAGGCCACGCATAGCTCTGTGATGAGCTTGCAATCGGTTCAAGATCTCCTGAAGGCTCTCGTCCATGAGTGACCATCCCGTCGCGTCCTCATCGAAGTGCGTTTCAGGCATCTGTTCCCCCCAACATTGCTAGCGGTTGCCTCGTGCGATAATGGCCAGCATAAGCACGCTCACAGCCGGAACTTAGGGACCGGACAACCAGTCCTCCCTCGACTAGTCGCCCACGTCTAGCCTGCTCGGAGCAGGCATCTAGTATGATTCAACACGACAAGCACGGCAAGAAGCTCGCACAGGTGCGTAGGGTAGCGATGCTGTCACCTGGCGTGCTTATCTCGGTCCCTCGAATCCCCAGGCGGTTGACTCGCCTCAAGCAGGACTTGTTCAACTATCGCCCGCATCTGCCAGAGGTATGTGGAGTGCGCTAGATTAGGGGTGTGGCGGACGATATTGGCTTGGAGCGACTCGACGACCAGCTGAGCTGGTACGACGCGAAGAGCGGCGCAGCTCAGAAGGCGTATAAGCGCACAAAGCTTATCCAGCTAATTGTCGGAGCTTCAGTCCCAGTAGTGGCACTCGCCTCGCCAACCCCCGCACTTACAGCAAGCCTTGCAGCTGTTGTGGTGGTGGCAGAGGGCGTCCAGCAACTCTATCAATGGCAGACAAATTGGGTACTCTACAGAGCGACGGCTGAAGCACTTAAGCACGAGAAGTACCTCTATCTCGGGCAAGCTGGACCGTACGAAGCGTCCGATCGAAAACGCGTCCTTGTCGAGCGAGTGGAAGGCATAGTCTCGCAGGAGCACGCTAAGTGGACTGACTCCCGAAGTCGGGATGAGGAACATCAACGTAATGCGCAGAAGTAACTCAAGGCCGTCGCATCGAACTCGCTCGATGTGGCGGCTCCAACGGTATTATGGCTCTTCGTCATTGAGCGTGGAGGGATGACCGCGACACGATCTTCGGCTTCGGC
>NZ_JAQZAL010000054.1 GCF_028737205.1 Actinomycetospora lutea
ACCCCGGCGCTCCGGGCGCTCACGCCCTCACCTGCACTCCGTTTCCGGAAGAGCCCGTTTCCCCCGCCGAGGGCCATCCACAGCGAACTGCCGAAGGGCCGAGTCCTCTCGGCTCTCACTTCTCCGCCAACGTCGTACGAGGGGGATGATTGTCAACTAAGCGGCCCCGACGCTCGTCGCCGACCTACGTCATCGGCCTCGTGGACTCCTAAAAGAACAATGCGGCTATGATCAGGTACAGCACGAACGCAATGATTCCATAAATCACAAGCGGGACGACGATGTCACCAAAGGTCGACCCGTCCCTCTTGCGCATGAACTCTTTGTGGCGCCTATCCGCTTCGGCTTGCCGAGGAACATCCGGTATCGTCTCGCGGAGGCCGAGAAACGCCTTCCGGACGACCTTACCGCCAACCACAGCGAAGGCGTCCTCGGGCCTCGACCGTGGTACCTCGATGGTGGACGATACGCCGATCTTGTCGCCGTAGTCATCAGGATTGCGCATATATGCTTTCACAGTGCCGTCGCGGTGCAGCAGTCCAACGCGTGCAACCTTCACGCCCATTCCCGGCCACTCGGGCACGATGCTCGCGACGAGGAACGCTACATCCTTACAAGTCCACGTGTTGCTTCTATGGGTCACGCCATCCACAAAGGCAGACTCCGGCAACTTGCCCATAAGCCACGGGCGCAGAACTTCCTTTGGAACGGGGGGAAGGGTGTAGTAGCTGCTCCTCTTCGATCTCCGCTCTCTTGGCGGCGGCCTTGATGTCCGCCGAGTACTTGTCGCGACACTTCTTGCAGTACCAACCCGGCCCCGCGTCGTTGTCGGCCCACTTGCTGTGATCGCCACACAACGGGTCCTTGCAGGAGCGGCACAGTCGAATAGCCGCGGTCAAACACCAGCACAGGCCGAGCGTCCCGTTCTCGTTGCCCTCGTGGTAGTAACGTCCACAGATTGCTTGAACAGGACCGGGGCCACCAGTTAGTGATACAACTTTGAGGGACTCACAGCGATAGTATCCAGGAGCAATGAGCTTCCGGCTTTGTCCACTACAATTCGGGTCCGGGCACATTGACGCTTCTCCTATGTCCTTCTGGTCGTAGAGCCTGGATCGGTTTTAGGGCACAGAATCAGCCGCGTGCGACGATCGTCCCGCCGTTACGCCGACTTTATCGCTCGGGCGGTGCAGATCGTTACGAGACGATGGGCCGCACGATTGAGACTTGGCCACGCACATCTGCCTGGGGGGAGATGGCAGCCTTTCCTCTCGGGACCCTGGAGCAGTGGCAGGACGCCCACCCGACGAGGACGCGGTTGCGCCCGAACCGGTGCCCTTGAGAGCAAGCGTGCGGCGGTTCCTGGGGGTTGTTCGACCAGACTTGGCGCCAGAGCTCGCGCGGGAAGATCGTGAACGCCAGCACGTCGGCGCGGGCCGCGTCGAGGTGCCCAGCCACCGGCGGGAGCTTGGTCTCGAGGGCGTCGAGGACGCGGTCGAACTGGGCGTGCATCGATTCGGTGTCGGGCTGGTCGTAGACCGAGTGCAACAGCGTCTTCACCCACGGCCAGCTGCTCTTCGGGGTGACCGCCATCAGGTTGGCCGCGTAGTGGGTGAGGCAGCGTTGCCACGCCGCGCCGGGCAGGCAGGCGCCGATGGCCTCGACCAGCCCGCGGTGGGCATCGGAGGTCACCAGCCCGACCCCCGAGAGGCCGCGGGCGACCAGGTCCCGGAAGAACGCCAACCAGCCGGCGCCGTCCTCGGCGCTGGAGTGCGTTGGCGGGACTACCTCGGACACATGCATCATGGAAGGCGGCACGGGCGACGGCGACCGCTTTGACGCCAGCGGCGCCCTCGTCCCGGGCCGCATCCGCCGCTTCTGCGTGGCGAGCAACCACGACCCCGACGGCGACACCCGCCAGCAGCTGCGTCGCGGGGTGGCTTGTTGGATTTTCATGGGTGACGTTTTCGGCGACCTCACCGTGCCCGCGGACGAGCCGCTGGGCGCCGACCAAGGACGCTGCCGGCGAACCCGGCTGGGCCGTCCTCGCCGCGGACCCGCGCTTCGCTCTTCGTGCTCGATCGGTCGAACAGCATGGCCGGTGCCAAGCTGGAGCAGGCGAAGATCGGGGCTGACTGGTTCGTCGATGGGGCGCTCGACGGCGACGGTGTCGCGCTGGTCTCGTATGCCTCTGCCGCGACCGTCGACAGCGCCCTGCACCCGCTCACCGCGGACCGTAGCGCCGAGCACGCCGCGATCGATGGGGTTGCCGCGGCCGGACAGACGTCGATCGGGGGCGGTCTGCGGCGCGAACTGGATGAACTGAGTTCCCCGGCCGAACCCAGCTCGATGCAGGCTGTCGTGTTGCTTACCGACGGCCAGCACAATGCCGGCGAGCCGCCGGGTGCAGTGCTGCCCGACCTGCGCGCGAGCCTCACCCGCGTCTACACCGTCGGGATCGGACCCACCCTCGACGACACCTTGCTGCAGGGTCTGGCGGACGCCACCGGCGGCGAGTTCGCCCGCATCGACCCGGACCTGCCCGCTGACGAGCAGGCCTTCGCGATCCGCGCCGAGATCGAGCGGCTCACCGCGCTGGCCCGCGACGGCGGGGGTGTGGCAGCTGGTTCGCCGGAACGTCTGGCGTCGGGTGAACGCCGAGAAACGACCTCGATCGTCGAGCCCGGCGCAACGCTTGCGACCTTCCTGGTCAGTCGCCGATTCGTGAAGGACGACATCGACCTGGAGGTGACCGATCCCTCCGGCCGAGTGCTGACCTCGGCCACAACCGCGCCCGACGTGCGCGTGATCGCGCCCGAGCGGCCGTACACCGCGATTCAAGTGCGCGACCACGAGCCAGGCACCTGGCGCACCACGATCACCTGCCGGAACGCCACCCGTCCCCGCGCCGACCTGCTGTGGTGGACCTTCGTCGTCGACCGCGACCTGGTCGGCGCCCTGCACGTCCCCCACACGCCTGTGCGACCAGGCGGTCGCGTGGTCGCCGACCTCGCCGTCTCTTACGGGCGCCGGCTCGCCGAGTTGCGCATCCTCGCCCGGCTGACCGAGCACGGCAGCACCCGCCCGGTCGTCTTCCGGCCAGGCACCGTCAAGGCCGAGTCCGACGGGATGTACCGGGCGAGCTTCACCGCCCCGAACAAGCCGGGCGTGTACCGCTTAGAGGCCGAGGTCACGACCAGCCCTTCGCGGACCCGTTTCGCGTTGGGCGAGGAGTTCACAGGTCCAGACCAGCGCGGACAGATACCACGGTTCGCCCGCCTCTACTCTGCGTCCATCGTGGTCGCCTAACGATGTCTTCCGCTGCACCTGAGCGCGGTCATCATGCCGTCGCTCTCACCAGACACCCCGAGCCCGGATGTCGGAAGTGGCGCTACCGTCTGAAGCGGGCTGCACCGGAGCAGCCGATGATCAGGTTCTATGTCAGAACAGTCGACGACGGGCATAGGTAGAGAAGCCCGCGCGGAGGCAATGCGGTACAATTCTTAATAGCTGGGGCAAGGGGGAGGCCGTTGCCTGTCCCCGCGACGCCTCCGACTCGGTGGGAGTTCTGGCTACCGGCGACTCGACATCAGAACAGTGCCCGTGGCACGCCAGCCGACCTCAACTGCGCGTCTCTACGCGGCTACCGAAGCGCCACGGACCGCGCTGATCGAGGAGCCGACGGCAGGTCACGACTCCATCCGTGCATACCGAATGAGGCGAATGGGTGAAGAGCGCAGTCTTCGCTTGCCCAGAGCGGCCCGTCTAGGCCATCTACTTGGTGGGTTCGAAGGCCAGGGGAGGTCGCCTTGTCCGTGTCGCCTCCAGGGGTGGAAGATTCGGCAGGTAAGCGCAGCCGCTCGCTGAAGGTCGTTGAACTGTCACTCACGGCATTCGCGACTCTCGGTGTCGGCGTCTATGTCCTTCTGAATGGACTGTACGTCGAGTTCTACGACGACTTCGGCCTGCGCCCCGAAGATGTCGGCTGGACGCAGACAGCCATCATCGGCCGAGCGGCCTGGATTGCCCTCGTCGTGGTGTTTGCCGTCGGCTCACTGGGCGCTCTGGGCGTACTTGCTGAAGCCCTCTCACACCGAAGCGGGATTACCGATGCTTTACGACGCAGCCCGAGGTATGCAGCAGGCGGATGCGCCCTGATGCTAGCCGCAGCTCTACTGCTTTCCTTCGTTATTCTTCATCGAGAAGTGGAGAATGATGCTGCTGAGGTGAAGGTTGGGCATACGGTGGACGGGGTTGGCTTCATCACGCCCCTAGTGGACGTTCAGGTCAATCGAGCGGAAGTGCGCTGGATTGGAGACCCGACGCGGGCCCCTTTTGAGTTGGTCAACTCGCGGTTCTTGTCTTATATGGGTTCGAACGGCCAGGCGAGCGTGTTTCTCAGCTGCGGACGTAGGACGATTACAGTCCCTACGAGCCAGGTCTCGGTGCATATTCTTCTCGAAAACCGCGATCTTGACGAGAACAGGCAGGAGTACGATTTCGAATCCAGTTGTTAAGCCCTATCTGCATTGCGCCCTGTAGCAGGTCGAGATCGCTCCCCTTCGAGCCTGTCGCCTGGTTTAGATATCGCCACCTACCGTGCGTTGTACGCGGGTGACACCGGTGGGGACATCGACTGGAGGAGGACTCGTGGAGATCGCGCTGGTGCAGGTCGCGAGCCCGCCGCAGGAGCCCGTGGCCGAGCGGATCGAGCGCGTGGGCGCGCTGGTGCGAGGACAGGCGCGCGGCGCGGACCTCGTGGTGCTGCCCGAGCTGTGGTCGGCGGGCTATTTCGCCTTCAACGAGTACGAGGCCCGCGCGGAGTCGCTGACCGACGGGCCGACCGTGACCGCTGGCCGCGTCTGGGCGCGCGAGCTCGGGGCCCACATCGCTCTGGGCAGCGTGGTCGAGCGCTCGGAGGAGGGGCTGCACAACACAGCAGTCGTCCTGGGGCCCGACGGCTCCATTCTTCACAGCTACCGCAAGATGCACGTGTTCGGTTACGCGAGTCGCGAGGCCGAGCTCCTCAGCCCGGGGCACGTGGCCGGCGTGTTCGACGCCCCGTGGGGCCTGACCGGCGCGACGACCTGCTACGACCTGCGCTTCCCCGAGCTCTACAGGGTCCTGATCGACCAGGGTGCGCAGGGTGTCATCGTGCCGGCCGCTTGGCCGGCGGCCCGCCTCGAGCACTGGCGCCTGTTCACCACCGTGCGTGCGGTCGAGGAGCAGGTCTTGCTCATCGCGTGCAACTCCGTCGGCGTTCAGGCCGGCGACGTCAGGCTGGCCGGTCACAGCCGTGTGGTCGACCCGTGGGGCGAGGTCCTCGTCGAGGCCGGCGACGAGGAGCAGGTCGTGACGTGCAGCGTCGACCCCCAGGTGGTCGACGCGGTGCGGTCACGCTTCCCAGCTCTGAGCGACCGCCGTCTCAACCGCGCCACCGGCGCTGCGCCGACGACCTGAGCCACCCATCGGCGCCGCTGGAGGCCCTCGACGGCCTCGAGCCCGCATCCCGAGAGGAAGTTCGATGACCCTGCACCTGAGAGTCGCCGGCACCGACGAGGACGTTTCGTTCGAGCCCACTCGCCTGATCATCGCCGGCTACACCGCTCGCGACCAGGAGGCCGTGGCTGCTCACATCGCCGAGCTCGCCGAGATCGGCGTCGCGCCGCCGGCCAGCGTGCCCACGTTCTACGACCTCGACCCGGCCCTGCTCACCACGCAGGACGTCGTCCGCGTCCCCGGGGCCAACACCTCCGGTGAGGTCGAGCCGGTGCTCATCCGCGCCGGTGGACGCTGGTTCCTCGCCGTCGGCTCCGACCACACCGATCGTGACCTCGAGCGCGACGACGTCGCCGCCTCCAAAGCCGCCTGCCCCAAGCCGATCGGAAGCACTGTCGTGGCTCTGGGCGACGAGCCGGCGTCGTTCGACCTCGACCACGTGGCTGCAGTCAGCAGCGTCGACGGCGTGACCTACCAGGCGTCCAGCCTCGCCGAGCTGCTGCGTCCCGACGAGGTCCTGCGCCGGATGCAGAGGTCCCTGCCCGGCAACCCGCTCGACACCGACGAGGACTTCGCCTTGTTCGGGGGCACCACGCCGCTGCTGGGCGGAGTGTTCGTGCCGGGCGGGCGCTGGGAGCTCGCGCTGCGCCTGCCCGACGGCACCCACTTGGCCCACACCTACGAGACCAAGATCGATAAGACGGAGAAGGACCCGCGATGACCACCTCCGAGCCCAGCACCAGCTCTGCCCGCATGCCCGCCGCGACCGGTCTGCGGGACGGCAAGGCCTTCCTCGCCGCGCTGCGCGATGACCGCGAGGTCTACGTGGACGGCGAGCGCGTCGACGACGTCTCCACGGACCCCGCATTCGCGCCGGCCGCGCACACCGTCGCCGAGCTCTACGACCTGGCCGCCGCACCGGCCTCGGACATGCGGGCCATCGACCCCGAGACGGGGGCGGAGACCAACCGCATCTACCTCACGCCCCGCAGCACCGACGACCTCGCCGCCTTCCGGCGTGCGGTGCAGACCTGGGCTCGCCACACCCACGGGTGGATGGGCCGTACCCCCGATCACGTCGCGGCGTTCTTCGCCGGCTTCGGAGCCCACCCCGAGGCGTTCGCGAGCGAGGGCACCCGCGGGCACGACTTCGCCGCGAACGTGCGGGCCTACAGGCGCCGGCTCATCGCCGAGCAGCTCTACGTCTCCTATGCGATCATCCCGCCCCAGGTCTCGCGCGCCACGACCGCACACGCCTGGGAGGGCGAGCACATCCAGGCCGGCGTGGTCGAGGAGCGCGCCGAGGGGCTGGTGCTGCGCGGCGCGCAGATGCTGGCCACCGGTGCCGCGGTCGCCGACGAGCTGCTGATCTCCTGCATCAAGCCGCTCACCGACGACGACCGCGACTTCGCGATCAGTGTCGCGCTGCCCGTGGCCACGCCCGGTCTCAAGCTCTACTGTCGCCGCCCGTACGCGACCGCCGCGTCCAGCGGGTTCGACTACCCGCTGGCTACCCGCTACGACGAGACCGACGCCCTCGTCGTCCTCGACGACGTCCTCGTGCCCTGGGAGCGCGTCTTCGTCGACCGCGACGTCGCCGGGCTGCGGCGCCAGTTCTTCGACACCGGTGCCCACCAGCTCGGCAACTGGCAGGCCCAGATCCGACTTGCGGTGAAGATGGAGTTCCTCGCGGGCCTCGGCCGCAAGATGGCGGCGGTCAACGGCGTCGACAAGTTCCCGGGTGTGGTCGAGAAGCTCGGCGAGCTCGCCAGCCTCGCCGCCACCGTCGAGTCCGGGGTCCTGGCCGCCGAGTACACCGCCACTCCCGACAGCGTCGGCGTCTTCCGGCCCGCGCCGCGCCCGCTCTACGGGGCCATGGGGCTGCAGTCCGAGATCTACCCGCGGGTCCTGGCGATCCTGCGCGACCTCGCCGGCGGCGGCGTGCTCCAGGTCCCGTCCAGTGTCGCCGACCTGCGCAACCCCGCCACCCGCGCCGACATCGACCGCTACATCCAGTCTCCCGGCGTCGAGGCCCGCGAGCGCATCCAGCTGTTCAAGCTCGTCTGGGACGCCGTGGGCAGTGAGTTCGGCGGCCGCCATCACCAGTACGAGATGTTCTACGCGGGCGCCCCGTTCGTGGTGAAGGGCTACGCCTACCGCAACTACGGCTTCGACCCGGCCGTCGGAGCCGTGGAGGCCTTCCTGGCGTCCTACGACGAGCACTGAGCGCCTGAGCCCGAGGAGATCGCCATGCCCAAACCCGAGCACGAGTTCTTCGACGTCGAGAAGGTGTCCTACACGCGGTGCGCCGGCGACGTCCCCACCCTGGCCGAGCGCATTCTGGCTGCCGATGCCGCGTCCGGCACCGCCACGCGCATCCTGCACTTCGAGCCCGGCACCGACACCACACCCAACGGTGTCCAGGTCCACGACTTCTGGGAGGAGGTCTACATCGTCTCCGGGTCGCTGACCGACCTCGAGCTCGGCGAGACCTTCACCGCCGGCATGTACGCGTGCCGACCGCCGGGCATGCGCCACGGACCGTGGCGCAGCGACGACGGCTGCACCACCTTCGAGGTGCGGTATCGCACCGACAGCCCACGACCATGACCGACCCCACCACCGTCGAAGGCGCATCGGCACCCATGGTTGATCCCATGGCGATGCGCCGGGCCATGGGCTGCTTCGCCACCGGGGTCGCCGTCGTGACCACCCGCCATGACGGCACCCCGCACGGCATGACCGTGAACTCCCTGACCTCGGTCTCCCTCGACCCGCCCCTGCTGCTGGTGTGCCTGACCACCGGCGCGCGCACCACCGAGGCCGTCGTCGGCGCCGGCCGCTTCGTGGTCAACATCCTCGCCGCCCGCCAGGAGCAGATCGCGCTGCGCTTCGCGCGCCGCGGGGAGGAGCACTTCGCCGGCCTCGACGCCGACCAGGCCGACAACGGCCACGATCTGCCGGTCGTGCCCGGGGCGCTCGTGCACGCCGACTGCACCGTCGATCAGGTGCTCGCCGCCGGCGACCACGTCGTCGTCCTCGGGCGGGTCGAGTCCCTGTGCCGCAACAACGCCACCCCTCTGGCCTTCCACGGCGGCCGGTTCGCCGAGGTGCGCCCCCACGGAGCCGAGCACGACCTCTGGTTCGCTTGACCCGCCCCGGTCAGTCCTGAGCGCTGCCTCCCCCCGGGCTCACTGCCAACGCCGACTCACGCGCGATAGCTGCACACGAGCCATCACAGGAGCCTGCTCGCGTCGGGCCCACCCATCAACACCTCCCGAGCCCGGCCCGCACGAGTGACCTCTCCCGGTCGCACAGTGGGCCGGCCGCCGGTGCGAGGCTAGGCTGGAGCGCCAGGCGGCCGGGGGGCTGAGTCTTGTTCTGCTCCCCGGTCGCTGCCGTGGTCAGGTCGCTGCGACCGATGCCGTGCGCGTCGCGGGCCTCGGGGGCTGGTGCGACTTGAAGGTCATTCGCGGCTCTCGGCGGTGGTCGGGACCTCACCGGCAGGCGATTGAGGCGGTCGATGAGAGGGCCACTGCCGCGACCCACGGGTTCTCGGGGGGCCCACGAGCCGGGCAGGTCCGGATGAGGATCGTCGTCATGGGCGATGAGGACAGCGAGGCCCCCGACATCGACTCGACCGCGGGCGCGACCGAGGAGGCGGGCAACGAGTCGCGCGACGAGGCAAGGGACAGGGCAAGCGACCAGGCAAACGACAAGGCGATGCCGCCGGTGATCGACGAGCAGCGGGCCGGGCTGCCGCCCGGCGGGGTTGCCGACCTCACAGGCAGGGACCCCGGGGTTCTGGCAGAGCCTTCTCGCGCAACTCGAGGCAGAGCGCGACGAGATACGGGCCCGCCCGACGGCCAGACCCGTCGCGCACGGAGCAATCGCGCTCGACGGGGGCGCCGGGTCAATTAGCCCAGGACAGATCATTGGGCGAGTTCGCCGCTATCTCCTGCCTGGCCTACCTGCCCTGGTCTGCGGAACGTGTGATCCGCCAGCTCGCTAGCCTATCGGCGTGAACGGGGAGGCGAAGGCGTCCGAGGTGCCGGATCAGGGCGACCTCTCGAGCATGTCGATGTCGGAGGCGACCGCTACCGGACGGCACGCCCGCGCGGGGGACCCAACCATCCGGGAGTCCATCGTCGGCGTGCGGGCCTCACCGGCGGCTGGCCGTGCCGATGGAGGGTCGACGGGTCGCGATGGGCTCGACAGCGACCCAACGCCGAGCGAGCCGTGGGCGCCGCTTCGGAGCATGCGTGCTGCTGTGCAGTCACGCGTCCGTGGCCCGCGAACCACTCGTCTGCTGTCCGGCACCGCCGCACTTCCCGTGCTCGCCGGCTTCACCGGTGCTCTGGTCGACCGGGGCAGCACCGTCGCCGCGGTCGCCTGGGGCGCTGGGGTGGGCGGCGGCGCGGTCGGGTGGCTATTCCTGGCCCGCTACACGCGCGCGTTTCTGCGCAGCCCCGCCCACACGCTCGCGCCTGGCGAGCTCGTCCTGCGTGAGGACGTCCGCCGACGGGCCCACCAGATCACGCGTTGGTGTGCCGCCGGGGTGCTCGTGCTGGCAATCGTTGATCTCGTCAGTGAGCCCCCTACGGTGCTTCCGCTCGGATGGGTCCTGGTCCTGCTCGGCCTCGGGGGCACCGTCGCCGCACTGCCCGCAGCCGTCGCGACCTGGCGAGGGCTCGGACCGCCCGAGGATGCGCCGGTGCGCACTGCGCCGTTCGTCCCTCACCCGCACCTCGTGCCCCGCGGCGAGGAGACCGTCCCCGCCACGCCGCTGCCCCACCAACGGCCTCGACGCTAAGGGGACCCGACCTCAGGTCTTGAGCGCGCCGAGTCCGAAGACGACGCGTCGACGAGAAGCACGAGGAACCTCCTGGACGACATTGCGTCAAGTGCGTAGGCCGTTGGGTCGTCGCACGCGGTAAGAACGTGGCTTCCGTCATCGCTGGAGGCTGACATGAATCCCTCTGCTCGTACGGGCCTCGGTCCAGGGGTGACCGAACTGATCGATCGTCTCCGGGCGGTGGCCGCCACGACGCAGTTCGGGCCCGAGACGGTGCGCGAGGTGATGGCGAACGCGCTGGCAGAGGACGGCGACTGGTTGGACCAGGCCTGTCAGCAGCGCGACGGCGACCCGGTCGGTAAGGCGTACCCCCTCTATCGCGCTGCGGACGGACGGCTGTCGATGCTCGCCGTGGTGTTCGCACCCGGTGCAACGACCCCCGTCCACAACCACGGAGCCTGGGCCGTCGTCGGCACCTACCGGGGCCGGGAGCGCGACACCTGGTACCGGCGCCTCGCCGGGGATGCAGCGTCCAGTCGTGGCCAGCTTGAGGAGGTCACCTCACAGGTCTCTCCCGCGGGGACCGTCACGGTCATCCCCGACGGCACCATTCACGCGGTGGAGGCCCTCGACGGGCAGGAGGCCGTGTCCCTCCACGTCTACGGCACCGACATCGTCACGCAGCCGCGCAGCACGTTCGACCTCGCCACCGGGATCGAGACACCCTTCTCGCCGCCCATGTCTGAACCCGACCACGAGTGACCGCGGGCGACCGCTGGTCTCGGGTAGTCGAATAGCACCTCGGGTCGAGAATTCCCAGCGCGACTCGGACGCCTAGCGGCGATAACTGGCTTCGACGCCAGGTCCCCGCCAGGTGCTCGTCCCTCGCCCGCTCTGCACGTCTACAGGGATTCCACTCGCGGCAATGGCCCGTGCATTGTCGGACCACTTGCGCTGCTCAAGGTTGGCCGTGGTGCGCCCGCAGCGTGAGTCGGTCTACTTGAGCTGCGCAGCTCCGTGCCCGCTCGCAGGTGATCGGACCGGGCCCCGGGCCTCCTCTAACCGGTACCTCCGCCGGGCCTCAGAAGAGGGGAGTGGCGTCCTCCACGTCCTTCATGCCCTCCTCGGCCGGCAGCGACGGCAGAATGCGGACCGTGTTCCACTGCCCGATTCTCGACTCGACCAAGAATCGGTCTACGTTCTCAGCCCGATCGGAATCGACAACGGCAACCATCGTGTGCTCTTGGTTGACGTAGGGGCCGGCCACGACGTTGACGCCCGTTCGATCGGCGATGTTCGGCATCTCGGGGAACAGCTTCAGCATCAGGTCTCGCGTCTTGTGATTGCTCCTCGGGCAAACCTCCGCGCTGTGCGCACAGAGCAGCACATAGTGCATCTCTGTCCTCCTCTCGGCTGGGTGGAGACGAGTCGTGTCCCCTGCTCACCACGATGCCGACCCTTCGAAGACCGGCAATACGTACTTCGCCGTACGCCGAAGCGCCCACCGAGGCAGGTGGCGCGTGTCCCACGAACGACGCACCTCGGCGACGGTGGACATCGGGACTCCTCGATGCCAGCGCCTCATGGCGCTCGCCCGTTGCGAACGGTCCGACGGGCTGGGGGACGACCCGGTCCCGGCCGTCGGCGCTCCCGACCTGCTCTGTCGGGTGACGGAGTGGTTCCTCCTCACCGCGGGCCAGCTGCCCGCCTCGCACGCCAATTGCGGCTCCTGGCGGATCGAGCGTCCGGCGGCGGTCATGGAGCGGGCTCGTGGTGCACGAGCGGCACCGCCTGTGGTGCGACACCGGGGTAGGCCGCGGCGCCGCAAATGGGGTCGAGAAGTGACGTGGCGACGTCTGTCGCTCGGCGTTGAGTCGACCTCTCAGCGCTGTGCTGTCCCCGGGGTCGTGTCGGGCCCGTCGACGTTATGGACCGTCGCGCCGGTGCCGCCGGTGCGCACGAGGAACCCGGCGCCACCTGAGTCGACCACCGTCTCGCGGTGCACGAGGTGGGCGGGGATGTAGACCGAGTCCCCGGCGCGGGCGACGACCATCTCCTGCCCGCCGGGGCCGAACTCCACGGTCATCTCGCCGTCGGTGATGTAGGAGTAGGTCGCGTAGTCGCCGTGGTGGTGCCAGCCGGTGCTCGCGCCGCCAGGAATGTCGGCGTACCCACACCAGACCCCGTCGTGGGCGAAGGCTTGGCCTCGTGCCATGCCCGCGCTCTGTTCCCCGGCGGGATTGGTCAACTGCTCGTGGGTCACGACCTCGGGCTTGGTCATCGTCGTTCACCTTTCCGATCCGGTGGCCACGAGAAGGGTCTGACCGCGCCGGAGGCGCGACAACCCCAGAATCTGAACTGGTCCCGGCCGAACGCTCGGGCGGACACTGCCGCCTGTGCGCACCTACGGTCAGTACTGCCCGATCGCGCGGGCCTCCGAGCTGCTCGCGGAGCGCTGGACCCTGATCATCGTGCGCAACCTGCTCGCCGGGTGCCGCACGTTCGGGGAGCTGATGGACGGTGCCCCGGGCATCAGCCGAGCCCTCCTGACCCAGCGGCTTGCTCTGCTCGAGCAGTACGAGGTCGTTGTCCGCGAGGTCGAGCCGAAGGGCCGGGTCCGCTGCCGCTACGCCCTCACGGAGCGCGGGCGGGAACTGCGCGCCGTCGTGCAGGCGGTCGGCGAGTGGGGCGCTCGCTGGTTGGAGCTCGAGCCCCACCACAGCGACCCGGCCTACGTCCTGTTCGCCACCAGCCGGTTGGTCGACGTCGACCGAGCGCCGTCGCACGGACTAGTGGTGCGCTTCGACCTGGCAGACAGCCCTGGGCGCCGCTGCTGGTTGCTGGTGCGCCAGCCGCGCGCGGAGGTGTGCACGTCCTACCCGGGCCGCCCGGAGGACCTGGTCGTCCGCGCCCGTAGTGAGGTGCTCGCACGATGCCATCTGCGCCACACCACGTTCGCGCAGGCCGAGCACGCCGGCCTGCTGGAGATCGATGGACCCCGCCCAGCCGTTCGCGCTTTCCTCGGCTGCCTCCAGCCCAGTCCGTTCGCCCATGTCACGCCCGTCGCGCTTCCAGGCGAGGAGTGAGAAGGGCCCGGGCCGCAGCGTCGAGGACCACCGGGCGAAGGAGTATTTCCCAAAGGGTGGAGAGGGCCAGCAGGTGACCACCCGTCACACCGAGCACTTCCCCTGTCGCCTGGCCCCGCGCAGGCCCTGTGCATGCTCAGGCGGGACCGGCGAGCGCACGACCGGCGCGCCGATTCCTTCTTCGCCCCGCCAAGCACACCCGATTTGCGCACCCGCGTCAGTCGCGCGTCGTGGCTCAACGCCAACTCCTGATCATTCACAGCATCGTTCTCGAATCGCAACGCGCGACGCCGCACCAACTTCGAGTGTCGAATTGGTCGGCCTAGGGCACCGGATAGGTGAACGTCCTGGCGCTCACTCGGTCCCGCGCGGGCAGCCGAATGCTGAAGCTCTTCTCCGATCTTGTTTTACATACGTCGCACGGTAGCGAGCCGGTCACGGACCGGTACCTTGACTCTGTGGTGTGCGTTGACTCCACTCCGCGAGGGGTTCACTCTCTCCATCCCGGTCCGGTGGACGAGCGGGAGTCACTCGATCCGACATTCGACGGGGTCGGACATTTGCTTGCGAACGAGTCAGGTGAGACCGGTTCCATCGATCCATGAAGTCAGGTCGATGCGCAGCAGAGGAATCGAAGGAGGCAGCCCGATGACCAGAACTGTGAAAGCCGCGCTCTTGGCGCTCGCGGCCGCCGGAGCCATGCTGCTGCCCACGGCAGTGGCATCGGCCGCGCCCATCGACTGTCCGGGTGGCCAGACCGCCCAGAGGGCTGGTGGTGGCTGGGACTGCGTCAACGGTGGTGGCAACACCTCGAACGCAGAGAACCCGAAGAACCCGAATGCCGGCAAGGGTGACTTCTGACCAAGGTCTGCTGAGGGCGACGTGATGGAGACCCGGGAGTGGGACCGCCTCCCGCGTGGCGGCCAACCCCTCCCGGGATTCTCTGCTCGACCCCCGCCCCGATACGGCGGGCCTTCTCTCGACGCCAGGTACGCACCGCCAACCACACTGGTCTGGGAGCGGGACAGTCGTCCGGGGCAGTGGAGCGCGAGCCGGCGCCCTGCCTGCCAGGGCGGGCGACCACCGCTAGTTTCGCGGATCGTCGCGGCCTCTGGCGTCTCTACCGAACAGCGAGGCGGGAGCTGGGAGCGCCTGCGCGAGCGCGACGCCGCTGGTACTCCTGTGCGTCGGTGACCGGCGGGGCGATGATGGTGTGTACCTCGCACCGGGAACCGTCGCCCACCCTGGCTGGCTCACCCGCTCCGGCATATGAGCGGCCGCCCGTCGACCCGTCCATGCGCCGGGTTCGAGTAGTAGTAATCGGGCTCTTCCGGATTTAGAGTGCAAGAGATCCACAGTGCAGCAGCGACCGGATGC
>NZ_JAQZAL010000055.1 GCF_028737205.1 Actinomycetospora lutea
CGACCCCAGCTCCCGGCCCGGTCACACCCTCAGCTGCACTCCATTTCCGGAAGAGCCGGCAAAGCCTCCGAACTGGTCGGTCGGAGACGTTCGCCCGCGCGCGCCTCGGTGGCAGGCGTGAGGTCGTTTGGAGCTTCAGCGTTCGTGCTCCTGGGCAGCGCGGGCTGACGATTCGGGCCCGGTTCCGGTCAGTCCGTGGGTGGGCTGGTCGAGCCGGTCGGGGCCGATGGCGGGGCCGTGGACCGTGGCGTGGTCGATGGCGGCCACGGCGGCGGTGACGGCGTCGTCGTCGTCGAGCTCGGCGCCGTGATTTCGTGCGGCGGCGAGCTGCTCGGGGCCGAGCCGGTGGGCGAGCGTGTTCAGATTGGCCTGCAACCGTTCAGCGTCGGAGCCGAAGGCGGGCGGGGCGGTGCGGCTCGTGGTCACCGCGCCGTGAAGCACGGCGGCGTCGTGATCGGCGCCGACGCGGGTGAGCAGGTCGATGACCGAGCGCATCGCTGTCCAGAGCTGTGTCCACCCGCCGGCTTCGTGCCAGAGCACCAGGGCGTCGCGGAACTGGCCGAGAGCCAGGACGGGGTCGCCGTGGCGGGCGCGGACGCTGGCTGCGGAGATGCGGGCGACGCCGTCGAGGTAGCGGTTACCGACGGACGCGGCCGTCGTCGCGGCCTGCTCGAGCCGGTCGAGTGCTCTGCCCGGGTCGCTGTCCAGGAGCGCTTCGGCCTCGGCGTAGGAGGCCCAGGCGATCATGGAGGGGTTCTCGAGGGCGTGGGCCTCGGTCTGGGCCTGCTGGGCGAATGCGAGCGCTCCGGGACGGTCGCCGCCGTACGCCCGGGTGAGAGCCCGCATCCAGAGGGCGACCGTGAGGGCGTAGCGGTCGCCGGAAGCTTCGGTGTCGCGGGCGAGGTCGGCGAACTGCACCTCGGCCTCGTCGAGGCGACCCTCGAAGAATGCGACGTCGGCGAGGATGTTGCGCGGAGCACAGCCGGCGCGTGATCCGTCCGCGAGCCGGACCCCGGTGGCGGCCAGGGTCGCGGTCCGCGCGAGGTCGCCGCGGAACCGGTGCGCGACCGCGGCCATCGCGTACAGCACCGGCAGCCGTGGGTGGGTGAAGGTGGCGTCCTCGGCCGCGCGAACCGTGCGGCTGGCCCAGTCGAGCATCTCCGCGCTGCGGAACTCGGCGTACCAGAACAGGGATGCCACGAGCCGGACCGCGAGGTCGAGGTCGTGGTCGAGGGTCCAGCGGTGAGCCGCGCGGGTCGTCGGTCGTGGCGGCGACGGTCTCGACCCAGCGTGCCTCCTCGGGGCCCTGCAGCCCGGGCTCGGCGGTCTCGGCCAGCGCGACGGCCCAGGTGGCGTGGGCGCGGGACGCGCGGTCGGCCTCGCCGCGTTCGGCGAGGCGGTCACGGCCGTACGCGCGCATCGTCTCCAGCAATGCGTACCGGCCGCTCCCGCTGGCGCGCGAGGCGTGCGCGACCACCAGGGACCGGTCGACCAGGCCGAGCACGATCCCGGCGACCTCGCACCGGTCGGGCACGAGGTCTGCGCACACCTGTTCGGCGGCGACGAGCGAGAAGGCTCCGGCGAACACCGCGAGGCGAGCGAACACTCGCTGCTGGAGCTCGTCGAGCAGCTCGTAGGACCAATCGACCACGGCGCGCAGGGTGCGCTGCCGCTCGGCCACGCCCCGGCGAACCCCGCGCAGCAGCAGGAACCGCGCGTCGAGGCGGGCAGCAAGCTCGGCGGGGCTCATGGCGCGCAGGCGCGGCGCGGCGAGCTCGATCGCGAGCGGCAGCCCGTCCAGTCGGCGGCAGATCTCGGCGATCGACGCAACGTGGGCCGGCTCGAAGGCGAAGCCGGGGGCGGCGTCCGCGGCGCGGTCCAGCAGTAGCCGCACCGCGGGCACGGCGGCCGCCTCGCCGGGGTCGGTCAGCGCGGCCGAGGGTACGGCCAGCGGGGCGAGGGAGTGCACGTGCTCGCCGACCACGCCGAGCGGTTCGCGGCTGGTCGCAAGCACCGTGACCCCGGGGCAGCCGCTGACGACGTCCACGATGAGCGAGGCCGCCTGCTCGATCACGTGCTCGCAGTTGTCCAGCACCAGCAGCAGCTGCTTGGGGCGCAGGTACTCGACGAGCCGGGCGGCCGGCGCCAGGCTGGCGCGCTGTGCGATCCCCAGCGCGGTGCTCACGGTGTCGACCACGGCGGCGGGGTCGCGGACCGCGGCCAGCTCGACCAGGGCCGTGCCGTGCGGGAACTCGCTCGTCCGCAGCGCAGCCGCATGCCGCGCGAGCAGGGTCTTGCCGACGCCGCCGGCGCCCACGAGCGTCACGAGCCGGGCTCGCCGCAGCGTCCCCCCGAGTTCGTCGAGGTCGTCCGCCCGCCCGATCAGGGGCGGCAGCGGGGGGCGGTGCTCTCGGCCCGGCTCCGTCGCCTGCTCGGAGGGCTGCTCGTACGGATCTCCGGCCGGCGCAATCCGGCGCCGGTGGTCCAGGTCGGGATCCTGGCGCAAGATCCGCCCGTGCAGCTCCTCCACGGCCGCCGAGGGTAAAAGGCCCAGCTCGTCGTCGAGCCGGTCGCGGTACTCGCGATATGTCTTGAGCGCCTCGGCGACACGACCGGCGCGGTAGAGCCCGAGCATGAGCAGCGTGTGCCCCCGTTCGCGGAACGGGTGTGCTGCGACCAGCAACTCGGCCCGGGTGATCGCAGCGGTCGGTCGGTCGAGTGCCAGCTCGACCTCGGCCCGGTCCTCCTCGGCGGTGGTCCGCAGCTCGTCGAGCCGGGCGGCTTCGGCGCGGGCGAACTCCTCGTCGGCGAACTCTGCGTACGCCCGGCCGCGCCACAGACCCGACGCCCGGTCCATCAGCGCGGCCGCGTCGTCGGACCGGCCGCGGGCCACGGCGTCCCGGGCCCGGGCGACGAGCTCCTCGAACTCGCCCGCGTCGGTGGCCGTGCCCGGCACGGCGAGCAGATAACCCGGGGCGCGGGTCTCCAGCTGATCTGCGCCGAGGACGCGGCGCAGGCGCGACACCTGACCCTGCAACGCGTTGGCCGGGTGCGCCGGGCGGCGCCGCGCCCACAGCACCTCCGCGATCCGGTCCGCGGACACCGCCGCACCCCGGTTTACGACCAGCAGGGCGAGCAGTCGGCGCTGGGTCGGTGAGCCCAACGCCGTCACCGACCCGGCGTCGTCGACCAGCTCGAGTGATCCGAGCACCCGGATCCGCACGTGCGGACCGTAGCCCCGCCGCGGGGGCGTGGGCAGCCGACAGCCGGACGACAGCGCCCGCGCAGGCGACCCCCGCACGCTTTGGCCCGCGTCAGCGCACACCACGACAGGAGCAGTGACATGGACACCACCGCCACGCGGGCATGGCTGCCGACCGGGGTCGGCCTGCACTACGTCGAGCAGGGCCCGCCCGCCACCGAGGAGACCGTCGTGCTGGTTCACGGTTGGCCGGACTCGGCATACTCCTACCACCGGGTCCTCGCCGAGCTTCCCGCCGACCACCGCGCGGTCACGATGGACCTGCGGGGCTTCGGCGACTCGGACCGCCCGGCCGGCGGTTACGCGATCGACGATCTCGCGGCCGACGTCGCGGCGCTGATCGAGACCCTCGGCCAGGCGGAGGTCACCCTCGTCGGGCACTCGATGGGCAGCTTCGTGGCCCGCCGGGTGGCCCAGCAGCGACCCGACCTGGTCCGCCGGCTCGTGCTCATCGGCACCGCGGTCAGCGCCGACAACGCGGTGCTGCGTGAGGTCGCCGACCTCGTCCGCGACCTCCCCGACCCCGTCCCCGCCGACTTCACCCGGGAGTTCGCCGCCAGCACGTTGCACCAGCCCGTCCCGGAGGACTTCTTCGACACCCTCGTCGACGAGAGTCGCAAGGCCCCGGCCCGGGTGTGGCGCGCCGCGCTGGCCGGGTTGGTGGAGGTCGACGACGCCGCCGAGCTCGAGCGGATCACGGCGCACACCCTCGTCCTCGGCGGCGAGCAGGACGCCCTGTTCACCGTGGCCGAGCAAATCGCGGTCGCCGCCGCGATCCCCCGATCCCGGCTCACCCTCTACCCGGACACCGGGCACTGCCCCAACTGGGAGCGACCCGCCCAGGTCGCCGCCGACATCAGCGCCTTCATCCGAGAGACCTGACCAGCAACCGCAGCAGCCCCGAGTTGACGGGACACGCGCGCCGGGGCCGAGCCACGCAAGCTGGGGTGCCCCGGGCTCCGCGGCGTCGAAAGGCTGGAAGCTTCAGGCCACGACCTTGAGCCCGGACAGGCGCTGGTGCGGACCCGGTACCTTTTGCCCGACCCGCTGCCCGCGCCGCTGTCGGCGTTCGCTGGGGTGCTCGGGCACACCGGGCTCACCGCCTACCTGGGCATCGACATCGCTCGCCCGGGTCGCGGGGGAGACGGTCGTGGTGTCCGCGGCCGCCGGTGCGGTCGGGTCGGTCGCCGGGCAACTCGCTGCCGCCCGCGGCTCCCGCGTCGTCGGGGTCGCGAGCGGAGCCGAGAAGTGCCGCTCCGTCGTCGACGAGCTCGGCTTCGCCTCGCCTGCGTTGACCGCACCGCCCCGGACTGGCGCGAGCAGCTCGACCTCGCTACCTCCGAAGGCGTCGACGTCGACTTCGAGAACGTCGGCGGCGAGGTAATGGACCAGGTCCTGATGCGGTTGAACATCGGTGCCCGAGTCGTGCAGTTGATCCAGGGGCAGTTCGGGCGGATGAACTCCAGGCGCCCGCCGAGCTCGGCGACCGCGATGCGGCGACCAGGAGTCGTCGGCGTTGGTGGCCTGGGCCGATCGCTCGTGCTCGCTTCGAGCGGTCAGACGCTCTTCCTCGAGGGGCGTCCTCGCGGACTGCGGCGATCGCGGCCTGCAGTCCCTGCGCGATACGGCTGCCCGCGGCAGCGACCTGGTGAGTTCTGGGCGCGGGCCTCGGAGTAGGCCGGTGGGCGGTGTTGGTCAGAGTCGTGCCACCGCGACGTAGACACCGGGGTGTTCGCCGCGGGCAGGGGTGGCTCGGCGGGGATGCCAGGCGGTGGCGTCGATGATGCCGGGAGGAACGAGGTCCAGCCCGGACAGGCAGTCCTGCATCTGGCCACGGCTCCACAGCGGCGCGGGCCCGACGTGCTCGGCCCACATGCTCGCGGCCCTCTCGGCGTGGGACCAGTTGTCGCCTGAGGTGTGCCAGGCCACGAGGTAGGACCCGGCGCTGAGCCCGGCCGCGTATCCGGTGACGACACCGCGGGGATCGTCACGGTCCGACAATGCGGCGAGGGCTCCGCCGACCAGGACCGCGACCGGGCGGGAGAGGTCGAGGACGGCGTGGACGTCCGGTAGTTGCAGGACCCGGTCGGGCCGGGTCAGGTCGGCTCGAGCGGCCACCGCCCCGGGGACCAGCAGCAGGCAAGTGTGGTTCACCGCGGTGGTGACCGGGTCGCGGTCGACGACCGCGATGCGCACGGTCGGGTTCAGCACGCGGGCGGCCTCGTGCGCGTCGCCGTCGGTAACAAGCCCTTCGCCCAGCACCAGGAACTGATCGATGCCGCGCTGCAGGGAGAACACCACGGCTCTGCCGAGGAAGGCCCGCACGGCCCGGCACACACCGCGCACGTCCGGGGCCCGCGCCTCCAGGGCGCGGGCGAAGGCCCGGTCCGCGGGCAGGTGTTGCGTGCCGCCGAGGAGGTAGTCGCCGACCCGGGCCGCGTTCGGCGTGACGGCCTGCCCTCCCCGGGCCTCCCACCAGCGCTGTGTCGGTGCTGCCGGGAGCGACCCGCGGCAGGTCGGCTCGGTGCCTGCCCTCGCCGGGAGTTCCTCGCGCTTCGCGGAGGCACTCCACCACGCCCGCCAGGACGATCGCCTCGCCGTCCGACATCGGCTGCTCATCGCGCCCAAAGCACCCCCGCCCCCAGCGATACTTCCGGGATGAAACATCCTCACTGGTGGGGCGGGAAGGACGACACCGCCGTCAGGTCTATCGAGGCCGGAAGAGGCCGGCTCGCCGCACAAGGATACCGGCGAGTGACCGCTACGTCGTCCTCGTGTTGGGCAGCACCGCGACGAGCTGCCCCAGGGAGGTGGCCTCCAGTTCCGCGGCCCTCCGTGATGATCTTCCGAGGGGGCATCCAGTAACGGCGGCGTGACCCGCTCGCCGGCTACAAGCGACCACTCGACGTTCAGTTCCGATTCACCCGACCGTCGCTCGACTAGATACAGCCGCTCACCGACGAAACCCTCCACAGCTGTGGACAAGTCTGGGGGAAAGTCGACGGGTTGATCTCGCGCCGCGGCTTGTTCGCTCGACGTGTCAGCCGACGCTGTGCTCGTTCACCTCCCAGTCGCGTCCGGGCCGGCGTCGCCGCGCTCGTCGTCGGTGCGCTCGGCCGTGGTCCCCACGAACCGCGGCCACACCACGCTCGCAAGACTGATCTCTTCCAGCCGCTGGAGATGGACCCGATGTCGGTGGTGGCGAGCATTGCAGCGCTCACTGTGTCACTGCGGCGGCCTCGCTACCGTCGCGCGCTCTGCCGACTCCAACGCGGGCCGGCAGCGAAAGAACATGGGGAGTCGCCAAGTACCATTGGAGGCGGCGATGTGGAGTTACATCATCCTCGCGGGCGCAGCTACCAGGATCGGCATCGCAAGCGTCGTCAGCGCAGCCCGCCCCCGCTCCCGACGTGAGTGATTGCAGACCGCGCCGATCGTCTACGCCGACCCGCGCCCGGGCCGGCAGCGGTGCCTCGCCACGTTCCGATAACCGGCTTCTATGTCGCGCGTGAAACGGCCATGCTAAGAGCCGAATGGGCTGATTTGTGGTGCGGACTGGCAGGTCGGTCGAGAACGGGCACCGTCGAATTCGACCTGTTTGATCTTGAGTAGATTCCTGCTGGGTCGTCTTGGTCCGGTCACGGTCGGGTGTCGGGCCTCTTGGTTAGGGATATCGGTAGGAGGCCGGTGTGCAGGGCGGTGACCTCGCCCCTCGGTCCGCGGGCGAAGGCGACCGGCACTGGTTCGAGGCCGAGCGTGGTGAGGTCGAGGTGGAAGAGGTCGGTGTCGTCGGGAACCGGGTGCAGGCGCAGTCCGCGGCGCACCGCGGGTATCGGCGTGCGCCCTCGGATGATGAGCCGCTCGCCGCGCACGAGGACTTCGACTCCGGAGCCGAGGAACATCCGCGGCTGCGGGTCGAGCAGTCTGCCGGGGCCGAAGGAGTACCGGCCGCAGAGCTGGCGCCACACTGCGGGCCGCTCGGGGACGTCGGTGCGGATCACGTCGTCGGGGAGTCCGAGAAGACCGCGGAGCAGGGCCTGGGTGACCGGTGTCGGCGCCCCGCGGGGGTCGAAGTGGCTGGTGTTGGCGAAGGCGAGGACGCCGAGGCCGTCGTCGGGGGCGAGCAGCAAGTCCGAACGAAAGCCCTTCCAGATGCCGTCGTGGCCGACGGTGCGGTGGCCACCGACCTGGCCGCGGAAGAACGACAGGCCCATGCCCGCCAGCCGAGGGTCGGGCTGGTGATGGGGCGCGTACATCTCGGCGAGGGTGTCGGCGGCCAGCACCCGCCCGTGGTCGTTGCGGCCACCGCCGAGCAGCGCGGCGGCGTAGCGCGCCATGTCGCGGATAGTCGAGTAGATCCCGCTCGCGCCGGCGGTCACGATCTCGCGGTCGGTGACCGCTTGGAGCCCGCGGCGGCCGATCTCGTAGCCGGTGGCCAGGCGCGGACGCACGCGGTCGGACCGGGTGAGGTCGGTGCTGGTCATGCCGAGCGGGTCGAAGACGTGCTCGCGCAGGTAGGCCGTGAGCGGGGTGCGGGTGAGGTCCTCGATGATCTGCCCGAGCACGGCGTAGCCGTGGTTGGAGTACGCCCATCGGGTGCCGGGCTCGAGGTCGAGGCGTAGGCCCCGGCCGTAGTAGGCGGCGGGTGAGGGCGCCGAGCGATACCTGGGGGTGCCCCAGCCCATGTCCGATCGCAGCAGGTCGGCTGGGGTGCGCACGGCGCGGACTCCGGCGGTGTGCAGGAGCAGGTGCCGGATCGTGGCCGGGCGCCACCCGGTCCGGGCGGGGATCAGTGCATACGCGCGCAGATACCGGGCCGCGGGCGCGTCGAGGTCGACGAGCCCGCGATCACGCAGCTGCATGACCGCGATCGCGGTGACGGTCTTGGTGATGGAGGCGACGCGGAACACGGTGTCCGCGGTGACCGGGGTGCCGGAGGCGACGTCCGCGACTCCGTGTCCGTGGAACCACCTCAGCGACCCGTCGCGCACCACCCCCACCGCGAGCCCGGCGGTGGGCCACCGGTTCAGCACCGCATCGACCCTCGTGGTCAGCGAAGCCGCGTCGAGCGTGTCGAGATGGTCGGTGGGGACCACGGCTCGCCCCCTTTGATTCCGGGTCCTGGTTCCGGGCCGGTGGAAGCCGGAGACTGCGCTCAGTCGCGACCGAGCACCGGAGCCGAAAGTCCCTCCGAGACCGAGCCGCCCGCCTCCGGTGCGCTGCCCCAGAGCCCCAAGCGGCGCCCGAAGATGCACATCGGTCCTTCCAGCTGGGGTGAGCTGTGGCACGACCTGTCCACCCCGCAGGTTCGGCGCTACCGGTGCGTCCACGACGGCTGCGCCCGCGAGATCTTCGCCCGCGAGGGCGGCCGGCTGGCCCGCTCGGGATGGTCGACCCGCTCGAGGGTGCGCCGTTCGTGGTCGTCCGCGGCGTCGAGGGCCTCGGACGGGGCGTTGGGCCCTGGCCGGTGTTCGCCGATCCTCCAGGGTGAGGTCGTGGATCCGGTTCGGTTGCGTCTCGACGAGCTGATGTACGCGTGGCTCGACTACGAGGACACCCCGATGCAGGTCGCGCTGCTCGGCACGTTCGACGGCGGACCCCTGGTGCGCCCGGACGGTGCGGTCGACGTGCTCCGGGTCCGCCGGGAGCTGGCCTCGCGTGCGCACCGGGTTCCGGCGTTGGGGCGGCGGGTCTTCTGGACGCGGTTTGGCGAGGGCCGGCCGCTTTGGGTGACGGATCCCGGCTTCGACCCGCTCGACCACATCGAAACCACGACCCTGCCCCCCGGCGCCGACCTGCCCGGCTGGGCGGCGAACCGGGCGACCCGGCCGCTGGATCGGAACCGGCCGCTGTGGCGGGCGGAGGTCATCGACGGGCTGCACCACGGGCTGCACGACGTCCGGTTCGCCATGCTCATCGTCGTCTCGCACATCCTCGCCGACGGGCTCACCGGTGTGGCGCTCACGGGCGCGCTGCTCGACCCCGCTCCCGGAACGTCTGTGACGGATGCGCCCACGCCGACAACAATGGCGCTGCCGACGCACCGCGACCTCGTGCGCCGGCGGCTGCAGGAGGCGGGGGCCGCGCTGCGGCGGCGTGGCCGGCACGGGCGCCGACCGGCCGAGGGGCCGAGACCCGCGCGGCCGGGCCTGCGCGAGGCGCGCGACGCGATGACCGGCTTCGCCGGGCCGGAGCCGGCGACCTCGTTGTCGCGCCACATCGGCCCGGGGCGCCGGCTGGGTGTCGTGCGACGGTCGATGGAGGAGCTCCGGGACACCGGACACGCCCTGGACATGACGGTGAACCACCTCCTGCTCGCCGCCGTGACCGGTGGTCTGCGGCGGCTCCTGGCCGCCCGCGGCGAGGCCACACCTGGGCTCGTGCTGCGCGCCTCCGTGCCCGCCGCCACCGGCGCCGCCGGCGCCGCGGGACGGCAGGTCGCGGCGATGTTGATCGTCGAACTGCCGGTAGGCGAGCCCGGCCCGTTGCGCCGCGCCGCGCTCGTGCGCCGGGCGACGGCGCTCGGCAAGGCGCGACTGCGCGCCGCCGGCGGCG
Source organism: Actinomycetospora lutea (assembly GCF_028737205.1). Lineage (GTDB taxonomy): Bacteria > Actinomycetota > Actinomycetes > Mycobacteriales > Pseudonocardiaceae > Actinomycetospora > Actinomycetospora lutea. Next base: position 9,818 of record NZ_JAQZAL010000055.1, read on the forward strand.
ACTTCTCCGACCTCCACCTCCCGACGCCGCTGTCGCGGTGGCTGCTGTGCTCGGCCCGGCGCGTGGGGAGCAGCCGGCTCACCGTGTCCGTCACCGACGTGCCGGGGCCCGCGCGGCCGCTCTGGCTGGCCGGCGCCCGGCTGCTCGAGGTCGTGCCGATCGCCCCGATGGCCCCGCTCGTGCCGCTCACGGTCGCGGCGCTCTCCTACGCCGGGGAACTGGCCGTGACGGCCAACGCCGACGCCGACATGACCGACCTGGACGTGCTGACCGACGGCATCGCCCGGTCGTTCACCGAACTGGTGGACCTGGCCCGCTCCGGGGCACGCCCGCCGCCGGTACCGGCGCGGCCGCTCCAGCGCGGCCGCACTGTCCTCGAGGCGGCCGCCGACATCGACCGCCGCGCCGAGCAGGTGTTCGCCTACTGCACCGATCCACGGAACGCGACCGCGTGGAACTCCGCGGTCGACGACGTGAAGCTGCTGACCGACGGTCCGATCGGGGCCGGCACGCGCTACCGCTTCCACACGAGAGCCGGCAGCGGTGTGGTGCAGTACCGCGGGTTCGACCCGCCGCGGGCCTGGACGGCCACGAGCAGCGGGGTCCGGCTCGACGCGTGTTTCGAGGGCGAGGTCGTGCCCCTCGACGGGCGATCACACGTGCGGCTCCGCGCCGAGCTCCGGCCGCACGGGGCGCTCCGCCTGCTCGCACCCGTGGTGCGGCAGGCGCTGCGGCGACGCTGGCAGCGCGACCTCGCCGTTCTCCGAGCCCTGGTCGAGCAGGGCCCAACTCCAAGGGCGAATGAATCTCGAGTCCTCGCTCAACGGAGTGACCGCGCGCGTCCCCTCCGCCCACGCGGGCCCAGTAGCGTGAGGTATGGGCGTGCACCGGCCGGAGAGGTGCCCGACCTGCGGGTCGACCGAGTTCGACCAGCTCTTCCGGCTCGAAGCTGGAGAGCTCGGCGGCCGCGACGACGAGGTGGCGGTCTACCACTGCTCGGACCGCAAAGTGCTGGCTGGGCGGGCTCAACTCGAACCGGATCTAGGCGCTACGCAACGGTCGTGTGACGGTCAGCAGGCAAAGCGCGACGTCCGATAACCGGCTTGTACGTCAGGCATCGCACGGCACGCGGACCCGACGAAGCGGCGTTCCGTGGGCTCGCGGTGCGAGCGCACCGACGGGTGCTCCTTACGCGAGAACCAGCCACTTGAGTTCCCTCGCCCAGCCTCCGCGCGCGCTGTGCAACGAGGCTTCGTGATCGAGATCGATCTGCCGTCCGGGCCTCCCCTCGCCGACGACTTCGCGGCCCAGCACCGCTTCCACCGCCGCGGCCGGAGGCACCGAGCCCCGCCGCCCCGCCGGCAAGCTCGCCCACCTAGGCGTCCGTGGGAGAGCGCCACACGGACGGCGTCGACCGCGCTCGAGGGAGCGCTACCCTGACCGGCCGGACAGTAGCCACCGCCGGGTACGGCCCCTCCCAGCTCAACGTCGGCGGCGTAACAGCCGAAGTTCCCGCGCGCTACAGAGCCAACGTCCACGGCGCCGACGCGGACTTTGCCGGGTTGCAGCTCCATACGGGCGATCCTGCCTGGTCACACAGGAGCGCTCCGCCGGTCCTCGCAGGTCTCAAGTTCGCGGGCCGCGTCGCTCATTGCTGCTCAATCTCCTTTTCGGAAGTCATCGGCTATCGCCGTCATCTGTGCTTCTCGCACGCCTGACGATCAGTGCTCTACAATCTGTTGTGGCCGGGATCGGCGTACTGATACTACTCGGGGGCTTCGCCGGGCGGCGGCGTCTCTTCTCGCGCGTTAACAACTGGAGGCAGGATGACTCTGAGCGACGATCTTGATTCCGGCTTGGAACGGTTGACCGTCACGTTGGATCTGGGGGAGGCGCCTCCACTTTCAACGTTAATGGAGCAACAGGGGAACCTGCTGATGTTGTGGAAGTATTGCTATATGGCGAGTGCGGGATACTTCGTCGATCCCGCTGGCGACAGCAGGCGTGGGATGGAGCGGCGTTCAGGAGGAAATCGTCCGGGTCCCCGGGAACTTACGGAGTTGGAGCAGCGTTACGGGCCTCGGTGGCTATCCGAAGAAGCTAGAGGAGCTAGTGTCTTACGCGTCCGCAAGAGCACGCTAGCAAGTCCGCTGACCACCGTGCTTGAGGTCGCCCAGGAGGGCACACCGTTCGGCATCGTCGCCGCTAGCGTATACGGCAGCCTTCGGGTCCTAAAAGAGCTACTCGCACTCAAGATTCAGTGGGACCAGCATCGAGAAGAGATGAATAGCCTCGCACTTGCGCGGAAACGGATGTTCGACGAGGAGGACCCCTTTTCGGCTTCGCTGCTCCGGCAGCACAAGCAAGTAGTCGGTGGGGAGAATCCCTTAGCTCCGCCCCCTGAACATCCAGAGTTCGACGTAGAAGACGCGCTCAACAACCTAGCGCCAGTGCGCGAGGCTACGGTCATCGATCGCCAAGGGACGTCAAGCGCCCGGGGCGTGTAGACAGCCGGATTCCACGTAGTACCTCTGATCCTGACGCGGCAGCTCGGTCAGGTTGCAGGTTGCTCGCTTTCCCTCACCTCTCCGCCCAGCCGTACATCCGCGACCCAGCCGCTTAAACGGGCTCTTCCGGATATTGAGTGCACGGGAGGCCGTGATCGACCGGGCTGGTGAGGCCGTGTCGGTGCGGTAGGGCGGGCCCCGAGAAGTTGATGATGAAGGTTCCTAGGCCAATCTCATCGACAGCTCGGGGACCCGCGTGCCGCACCCTACGACCACGCCTGCCCAGGTCGTGGCCGACACGATCGTCAGGACCGTCGAGCTCGGGGTGCGGATCACCGACGCCGCCCTCGACGGGGAGACCACGGTGCTGTGGTGTGACCTGGTCGCTCACGGGTCGGCGAGGTGCCCGGGCTGTGGAGTCGCCGGTACCTATCGGGACGCCGTGGAGCGGCGGCTGACCGACCTGCCGTTGGCCGGGCATCCGACCCAGCTGCGGGTTCGGGTCCCTCGGTTCCGCTGCACCCGCGGCGGGTGCGAGCGGGAAGTGTTCACCGCCGACACCTCGATAGTGGCCCAGCCGGGATGGACGACGACGCGCCGTTGCGCGGGGTACGTGCTGCGTCGCCTGGCGGTGGATCGCCTGACGGTGGCGGCGGTGGCCCGGGAGCTGGGTCGGTCGTGGGACACGGTCAACGGCATCGCCGTCGCGGCCACTCGGATGCTGCTCGCAGGCGACACCGCGCGGCTGGACGGGGTGCGGGTGATCGGGGTGGACGAGCACCGGTGGGCCCACACTCGTCACGCCGACGGCGACGGGTTTGTCACCGTGATCGTCGACCTCACCGACGTCGTGGCCGGTCAGGGGCCCGCGCGGTTGCTCGACCTGGTCCCCGGCCGGTCAGCGAAGGCGATGGCCGACTGGCTGGCCGCCCGCGAGCAGGGCTTCCGCGATCGGGTCGAGGTCGTCGCGATGGACGGGTTCGGCGGCTACAAGACCGCCGCCACGGACGCTCTCCCGGATGCGGTGACCGTGATGGATCCGTTCCACGTCGTCGCCCTGGCCGGCGCGAAGCTCGACCTGTGCCGCCTGCGGGTCCAGCAGGACACCCTCGGGCACCGCGGCCGCGCTGGCGACCCGCTCTACCGGGTCCGCCGCGCACTGCGCACGAGACTCGCGCTGCTCACCGACAAGCAGAAGACCCGGCTGGCCGCGGTGTTCGCCGCCGAGCAGCACGTCGCGGTCGAAGTGACCTGGTGGGCCTACCAGCGGATCATCGACGCCTACACCCAGCCCGACCCCCAGCACGGCCGCCGCCTGCTCGCAGCAGTCATCGACAGCCTGCGCCGCGGACTGCCAGCCGGGCTCGACGAGCTCGCCCAGCTTGGCCGGACCCTGCAGCGGCGCCGCGACGACGTCCTGGCCTACTTCGACCGCCGCGCCTCCAACGGCCCGACCGAGGCCATCAACGGCCGGCTCGAGGCCCTACGCCGCAACGCCCTCGGGTTCCGCAACCCGCTCAACTATTGGATCAGATCCCTGCTGGGGACTGTCCGACTGACGGTGTAACTGGTTCTCAAGCTCCGGGCGTGTCCCGGGG
>NZ_JAQZAL010000056.1 GCF_028737205.1 Actinomycetospora lutea
CGAAGGTCCTGCTGCGCACCATCAGCGAGGTCCTCTTCGCCCGCGGACGCTGACCGAGCTGCGGACACCGCGTGGTCCTCGGGGGCGGTGACGCCGGCGTCGACGGAGATTCGGACCGGCTTATGCTGCGCGGAGCGCGCAGGTTCGAGCGCGATCGCGGGGGACGAAGCGTGGTAGACCATTCCCGAGCGACAGCAGTCGTCGAGCTGGACCCTCTCGGGCATCGACTGCTCTACGTCCGGCTGCTCCTCGAAGCCCTCCCCGAGGAGCACCGTCTCCTGCTGACCTCCCGGCGCGTGGTGGGATCGCCGGAGTTCGCCGCGCACCTCGGTGACGTGTCCTTCCCGATCGTTCAGCTCGGCGCGGTGGACCACGGGACCGCGATCGCCGAGGCGGTCGCAGTGGCCGGCGCGCTCGGTGTCGGGCACATCGTCGTCCCGGACGGTGACAAGGCCGTGCTCGCCCTCGTCAGGGCACTGTGGGGGACGTCCTCGCGATCGCCGCGTCCGCGCGTCACCGTTCTGCTCATGCGGACAGCGCTGCCCGGCGGTCCCGAACGTCCCACGCTCGGCATGCTGGTCAAGCCGGCCGCCGTCGCGGTGCTGCGCCGATTGCGGGGCGTGCGCGTCCGCTTCCTGACCGATGCGTTCGGGGTGGTCGGGCGCCGTCCCGGTTTCCCCGGTGTGGCACCGGTGCGCGACCCGATCACGGCCACCGAGGAGACCGCGGTGAGGACGCGAGGGTCGGGGCGGAGCAGGGTCGGCGTCTTCGGAGTCATCAGCGCGCGCAAGAACGTGCCCGAGCTCGTTCGTGCCGCCTCCGAGATCCCTGCTCTGGACGTCGTCCTGGTGGGTCGGTGCGAACCGGATGTCCGGGCATGGCTCCGGACCGACCCGGACGCCGAGCGCCTGCGGACGCTCGGACGTCTCGAGGTCGACGACCGATTCGTGGACCAGTCCGACTTCGACGCAGCTCTCCGCTCCGTCGACGTCGTGGCCGTGCTGCACGACAACGATGCCCCGAGCGGGATCGTCGCCGAGGCGGGCGCCCGAGGAATCCCGGTGCTCGGGCCGCATCGCGGATGGGTCTCCACCGTCCTGCAGACGACCGGGGCCGGACTCGGCGTTCGCGCCGAGGACCACGCCGCCGTGGCCGAGGCCCTGAGGAAGCTGCTCGACGGTCGCGAGCAGTACGGGGCCGCCGCAAGGGCCGCGGCCCGTGACCTCGGCGTCGACGACTTCGTCCGGGGCATGCTCGAACCCGACGACGCGGTCGATCGGCGATGACCGGGGGCTCCTGGATGACGAACTCTGCGACCCGGACCCCGGACGGGCCGAGGACCTCTGCCCCGTGAACGCACGAGCCGTCGATCCCGCGAGCCACGGGCGCACGCGGCGTGCCCTCGGGCTGCTCCTCGGTCGTCTGTTCGGGGTGGCCGGCGCGTTGGCGGCCGGACAGCTGATCGTCGGGCTGATCTACCTCGTCGGGGCGCGAGCGATCACGCCCGCGACGCTCGGGCTCATCGCGACCTGTGTGGCCGTGGCAACCATCGGGTCGACGGTGTTCGACGCCGGCCTCACCGCACTCCTCATCCGCGAGGTCGCCGCCGGGGCACTGGAACGACAGCGGGCCGCAGCGATCGTGGGCGCCAAGCGTCGATGGACCCCGGTGCTCGCCCTCGCGACGTTCCCGGCCTGCCTGGCGATCGCTCCCACCGTGGCCACGGGTCTCCTCCTGGGCTGCCTCGGGGTGGTGATGTGGGAGGCGCAGACCGGGAACGGACTGCTCCGCGCGCGCGAACGCTTCACCCTCGCGGCGACGGCCCAGGTGAGCGGGCGCGCTGTCGGGCTGGCCGTCGTCGCGCTGATGGTCGCCGTGGAGCACCCCGATCTCGCTCTTCCGCTGGCGCTCGTCGCCGCCTTCCTCCTCGAAGCGGTCCTCGCCCGTGTGTTCCTCGGTGCGCGCTCAGCGCGACCCACGAGCCAGCGGGAGGCCGCGCCGTACTACCGGGCCGCGATCTCCTACGGTCTTGCGTCGCTCGCCGCCTCGGCGCAACAGCTCGACACACCCCTGGTCGCGCTCGGAGCCGGTGCGGCCGGTGCCGGTCTCTACGCCGCTGCCGGGCGCCTGCTCGGGCCACTGGGCTTCCTGGCGACCTCGCTCGGACTCGTGGCCGCGCCGTGGTTGGCGCGAGCGCGCCGAGACGAGCTGTCCCTGCGTCACGAGGAACGTCGTGTGTTCCGTATCGCGTGGCTCCTCGCCGCCGCGCCTCTGGGAGCAGCGCTGGTGGGTCCGCCTCTGCTCCCGGTGCTCCTCGGTCCGGAGTACGCGGCGTCCGGCGTGGTCCTGTCCGTTCTGGCGCTCGGGTCCGTCGTCTCGACGCTCAACCAACCGATGTCCATCATCCTCCAGAACCGGGGACGTCAGGGCATCACGGCCATCGCCATCTCGATCGGGCTAGGGATCGGCCTCGTCGCCACGCTCGTTCTCGCGACGGTCGGCGGGGCGGTCGGTGCCGCCATCGGCTTCGGGCTCAGCCAGGTCTACATCCTGATCCACCTTGCGCTCGCTGTGCGATCCGTTCGGCTCGGGAAGGCGACGAGTCCTCCGAGGCGCGAGGTCGATCATCCCGACGAAGCGTGACGAGGCCGATTCGCGGTGGACCGAGCCGATGGCGGGGCCGGTCGCATCGGCCGCCGCACCCCCGGCGGTCCCGATCACGGGATCGGGAGCTGCGTGCGCCGGGCCGGACACCTGGGCCCCGGGCGGCCGCGGCCCGTGGGTTCGCGGTCTCGGTGACGGCGTAGGCCGCGCTGCGGGTGGCCCCGCCGTTGGTCCTCCCGGGAGCTGGAGCTGCCGGTGGCTCTCGTCCATCCCCGAGACCTCGTGCTGCCCCTCGTACATCTTCCGTGACGTCGAGGGGGTGACCCGCACGCCGGAGAGCACCGCGCCGACGATCGGGATCCCTCCCGAGCGCAGCAGCTTGGCGGCCTGGTCGAGCTCCTGGCGGGATGTGGAGCCGGCACGGCAGACCATGATGGCACCGTCGGTGTGAGCGCCGAGATTCGCCGCGTCAGTGACCGGCACCAGGGGCGGCGAGTCGATGATGACGATCTCGTACCGCTGCCGGAGCTCCTCCAGGATGCTCCCGGTCTTGCGTGAGGCGAGCAGCTCGCTCGGACGCGGCGGGCGAGGACCGGCGGCGAGCACGTCGATCCCGCCTGGCTTCCACGACTGGATGGCGAGGTCGAGCGAGGCCGCGCCGGTCATCACCGTGGTGAGCCCGACGGAGTGCTCGAGGCCGAGGAGGCTCGTCGCGGACGGTCGTCGGAGGTCTCCTTCGAGGAAGAGGACCCGCTTCTCGGTAGCGGCGAGCGCGGTCGCGAGATTGAGGGCGAGGGTGGTCTTGCCCTCGCCCGCCAGTGCGCTGGTCACGAGGACGACGCGAAAGGTGTCGTCGACGTTCCCGAACTCGAAGTTGGTGCGGATCCGGCGGTAGGCCTCGGCCCGTAGCCACGTGCGACGGTCGAGCGGTGACGACTCCTCGAGAGAGGCGACCGGGGACAGGGATGTCTCCGGGTCGGCAGGGATGTCCCCGAGCACCGCGACGTCGAGGGCCTCTTCGAGCTCGTCAGCGGATGTGATCGACACGTCGAGGGTTCGACGGACGATGGCGATCCCCATCCCGATGATCAGGCCGACCACGGCCCCGACGGGGAGGTTGAAGGTGAGCCGCGGGCTCACGGGAGCGGTCGGGGTCGTCGGAGGCAGCACCACATCGGTGAGCACACGCGGTGGCTGAGGGCCTTCTCCACGCGGTGTCTCGAGCTGGGTGACGAGGCCCAGGAACGAAGCGGTGACAGCGTTCGCCACGCGGTTCGCCTCTTCGGGCGACGACCCGGTGACGGTCATCGACAAGATCACCGTCTCCTCGGTGGCTTCCGACGTCACGGACGCCTGCACCTCGCCAGGCGACGGATTGCCCCCGAGCGCCGCCGAGGCGTCGGCCGCGACGCGACCGCCCGTCAGCAGTTCGCTGTACGAGGCGAGACGCCCTTGCGACAGCTGCGCGCCCTGATACGCAGAGGCGCTGTCGGTCTCCGTCGGGGTGGAGACGTAGAACGTCGCATTCGACGCGTAGACCGACGGCATGAGCGCCGTGACGCCGGTCGCGAGTGCGATGCCGACCACCAGCGCCGTGCAGATGATCCACCAGCTCTCCCGCAGCAGGGTGACGTAATCGCGGACGCTCATGGGCTCCTCGCGGGACTCGGGTTGCCGCCCCCGTCGTCGACCAACAGCGCGACGACGACGAGGCAGAAGGCCCAGGAAGAGCCCGCGGCTGGTTGGGCGAGCAGGAGGGTCAGGATGACCACGAAGGCGATCGAGCCGCTCTGGCCCGCCCCGCCTCGGAGGGTGACCGGGACCAGCAGGGCGGCGACCACGAGCAGGACGAACGGCAGGCCGCTGACAGCGATGTCGGAGATGAGGTTGATACCGGCCTGGGAGACCGACGACCGACCGCCCCAGGGGTTCGTCGACAGAGCCTGCCATCCGACCTCGGTGGCGCGGGACCGCTCGTCGAGGGACATCTCGTTCTGGTCGCGCTTGGCAGCAAGCCCGAGAACGGGCGCAGCGACCGCGAGCCACGCCGCGCCCGCGAGCACGACCACTCCTGACAATTGGCGTACATAGGCGCCCAGTCGAATACCGTGACCCCGAGGCCGGAGGAAGGCGTCATAGGCCCACACGACGACGAAAATCCCGAACCCGGCGGTCGAGATACATCCCAGCAGTCCGATCACGAGCAACGCGGTCATCCACCAACGCCGGATACCGAGCTGAGCCGCCATGAAGTAGGCGGCGGCGCAATACATGGCCATCCACCCGGACTCGCGCCCGATCCCCGTGAAGCGAGGCAAAGCCGTCCCGAACACGGTCTGTTCCGAATAGCTCACGGTGAGTGGAAAGAAGAGTGGCTGGGGTTCGAGGTCGCCGACCGGAAAGACGCCGATCTGTGCGGTCCCCACACCGAAGACGGCCCAGATCAAGGCCGTGACCGTGTATGAGGCGCACATGATCACGATCAGGGCGACGAAGCCGCCGGAGATCCACCGCGCCGCTCGCGGGTCACGACACACCATCGCCACCCCGACCGTCGATCCCACCGTCAAGACGATGTCCTGGAACGATGTGCGCAGGCCGGACCCGGCCCCGGTCGCGGCCTCGCGGAACAGGATCCACAGGTAAGCGAGCCCGAGGAACGTCGTGAGGACCCAGGCCCGGCGCCCGGGAGCGAGGTCCGGGGCCGTCCGGCCTCCTCCACGCCGCAGCAGAGCCAAGAGCACTGCTGCCGCGACGATGCCGATGCCGACGAGAGCGAGTTGCTCGCCGAAGAGGTTGGGTCGCAGGAACGGAGCCGCCAGCAGGATCAGGGCAGCCGGTACCTGATACGGCACCCGCTCGTCCGACGGCGACCCATCGCGGCGCAGAACCGCAACAGAGTCGACAGTCCCCCCCACCGACATTCTGATTGCCACTCCGTCGAACTCATCCACGCCGAGTGGCGCGCTCGGAACCCGCACGATAGCGGAACGGGCCTGGTATTCCATCCCCTGTGCTCGGAACATCGCCGGCACTCGCGAGCGGCCGACCCGGGCCGCCGGCGATCGTGCTGTCCGGTGGCATGTCGACAACCGCTCAGGACCGGTGCGCACGATGAACGCGGCGCTCGGGGCATCCGCGAGCCGGATGTCGGGCCACCACGTCCTCGAGGACCCTCCGATGACCGTCGGCACTGGCCGCGAGCGAGAACCGTGCACGGAGCACGGGGGCTGCCTCGAGGGCGATCCGGGAGACGCGGGCGTGGTCCGCCGCAACCCTCCTGATCACGTCCGCGAGGTCGTGCGGGTCACCGGCCCGGAAGACCGCCGCCGGTACGTCGGGCACGGTGGCCGCGACCCGGTCACTCATGATGACCGGAACCCCGGCGACGGCGGCCTCGAGAGGCGCCAGCGGATGTGCCTCGACGTCGGCGGCGTGGACCAGGAGGTCGGTGCGCGAGAGCAGGTCCGGGACATCGCCGACGTCGCCCAACGCTCGTGCGTTCGGGCAGGCGGCGATCCACGCGGCGGCCTGTCGATGGGTCTCGTCGTCGCGAGCGGACCCGGCGATCAACAGCTCGGCACCGTCGAGGTCCGCCCCGGCCCATCCCGCGGTGAGCACGTCGATGCGCTTCTGCGGCTCGAGGCGGCAGAGCGATGCCGCGATCGCCAGGCGGGGCGACGGCTCGCTCCGGGTCACGAGGTCCTCCCGGACACCGTTCGGGATCAGCGTGACCGGGGTCGACCCGCCGAAGCGCGCCCGGTACTCGGCGACCTGATCGGCGCTGACCGCGACCACGTGGCCGGTCCAGCGGGCGAGCAGGCGTTCCGCCGCGCTCAGGCTCGGGACGTCGAAGTTGGCTCCCGCGCCGTGCAGAACGGTGACCGTGGGCCAGCGGCCCCGAGCGGCGAGACGAGCGTAGATGTTGGGCAGAGCGGAGTGCGCGTGCACGACATCGGGGGCGATCCGCTCGAGCGCGCGGGACAGCCGGCGTAGTCGTGCCGCCCGCCCGGTCGGAGCGCCGGGTGGGTCGAGGTAGATCGTCTCCACCTCGTCGCCCGCGGCGCTCCACCGTCTCGCGAGACCGGCGACCAACGTCTCCGCTCCGCCGATGGTGGGCTGCAGGAGTACCTCGGTGATCCTCACGATGCCCTTCAGAAGGCCTCGCCGTCGGCGGTGTTGCCGCCGACCGCGATCCCGGTGCTGTCGGTGGTGGCGATCGCGGTGCTCGGCTCACCGGCGGTGACGCGCGGGCCGCTCAACCGGTTGTCGCGGATGGCTCCCCCCGTCACACCTTCGAAGGTCACCGCGCTGACCTTCTCGGCGAGCACGAAATCGTTGTCGGTCACCTCGACGCCCGACGGCGGTGCGACCGGCCGACCACCAGGAGTGGGCTCGGACCCTCCGGCCAGGGCGTACACCACCGAGATCGCATTGGTGTTGGCGCTCGCGTCGAAGGCGTTCCCCGTGACCGTGATGCGCCGAGCACCTCCGATGAGCTGCACGTGCGAGTAACCCGCGAGGCCAGCAGCCATGATCCGGTTGCCGGTGATGATGACGTTCTCGCTGTAGTCCTCCACGTGGATCGCCTCGAGCGAGAGCTGCGCCATGGTGTTGTGCCGGATCGTGACGTCGGTGCACGTCGCGAGCCCGACGGCGAACCCCTGCGGTCCGTGGTCGCGGAACTCGCAGTCCTCGACCAGCACGCGGCGTGTGGCGCCCTTCGGGCTGTTGAACTCGAGGTCGGTGTCCGCGTTCCCGGCGAAGCGGCAGCGCGAGACCTCCACGTCCTCGGTGACGGCGGTGGAGTCGTTGGTCTGGAACAGCGCGTAGGTCATGGTCGTGGCGACGGAGTCGGTCCAGCGCAGGCCGCTCGTCGTGCCGCCGTTCTCCACACCGAGCTGCACGCCATGGCAGTAGGAACCGGTGAACCTGTCCTGGTTCCCGACGAAGGACATCCGCGAGAGCGTGAGCTGAGTGATCGCGGGCACCGCGAGGAACACGCACGGGAAGTCAGCGGCCCGCTCCAGGACCAGGCCGTCGAAGGTGACGCGTGAGGCGAGGGGGCGGGAGAACGAGGCGAACTCCCCGGTCGACGGGGGCTGGAAGCGCAGGATCGATCGTCCCGGCTCCCCGGCGACGGTCACCCCCTCGGCCGGCTCGAACGGGCCACCGAGGCCGTAGGCGTAGGTGCCGGCAGGGAAGAACAGGGTCCCGCGCGCGGCGTTCGCCTCGACCAGCGCCCGTCGCACCGCACCGCTGTCATCGGTCACGCCGTCGCCCGCGGCTCCGAAGTCACGGACGTTCGCCACCATGCCGTTCAGCAACGGAGGTCCGGACGGGGACTGCGGGGGTCGAGCCGTGCCAGGCGCACGGCCACCCTCGCCACCCAGGGCGCCCACCAGTCGTACGGCGGCCACCCCGGCCAGTGACGCGCCGCCGGCGACGAGCAGGGTGCGTCGGGAGACAGACAAGGCGTCGACGGTCCTTCCGGGGTCAGTGGCCCGCGAGCTCTTCGGCGACATGCTCGGACAGCCGTAGTGCCAGGGCAAGGATCGTGAGTGTCGGGTTGGAGGCCCCGTAGGTGGGGAAGACCGAGCTGCCCGCCACGTACAGGTTGTCCAGCGAGTGCACCCGGGACCGGGCGTCCACCACGCCCTGCCGCGCGTCCGCGTGCATGCGCGTCGTCCCCATGTGGTGGTGATTGCCTTCCCACAGGGCAGTGGTGTCCGGATCGTCGATGACGCTCACGACACGCCCGTGACCACCGGCGTGGAGGACCTCCCCGAGGATCCGCAACGACGTCGCGATCGACGCCCGGTCCGAGTCCTGGATCCGCCAGCTGACACGCGGGACGGGCATCCCGAGGTCGTCCCGCGCGGTGCCGAGGGTGACCCGGGACTCCGGATTCGGGGCCTGCTCACCCTGGGCCCGCACGGTGAGGACCTCCGGCACGGATCGCAGGCGGCTGGTGAAGAAGTCCCCGAGGTCGCCCGCTCCCCGGACGAGGCTCCGCAGATGCGCGGAGGTCTTCTCGTCGAGCGGCCGGCGGGTCGCGAGCTTGCGGAGAGCGGCGAGCGCCCGCACCGAACCGGTCGTCACCGACGCCGGTCGCGGGACGATGAAGAAGGCGCAGTTGCCCAGCTCACGGTCGCGCTGGATCTTGTCGTTGACGCGGAGGGCGCCGAAGACGAGCGATCGCCGCACCCGGTGCTGGGTGTAGAAGGTCGTCGTGTCCAGGAGGTCCGGACGTTCGGCGACCACGTGGCCTGCGTGCGCGGACAGGCGCTCCGAGAAGAATCGCCCGACGAGGTCGTGCTCGTTGCCGAGGCCTCGGCCCCCGTCGGCGGACAGGAGCAGGCGGGCGTTCTCGATCCCTCCCGTCGCCAGGACGACGAGACGCGCGCGCACCGTCAACCGCGACCCGTCGGGGCGGACCGCGGCGACGGAGTCGACACGCCGACCGGTCGGGTCGACCCGCAGATCGACGACGCGGGTCCGGAGCAGGAGCCGCACGGTGGACGACGCCGTCAGGCGGCGACGTGCCTCGGCGAACTCGACGGGCCCGTAGCGGAAGACGGTGCTGTCGATCTCGGAGCCCTCGAGGGGCAGCAGGGGGTCGGCCGCCCCGCCCGACCACGATCGAGGGTCGTAGTCGTAGGGCCCGATGCCGAACGTCTCGTGTGCGCGGGCGTAGTACGGCTCGAGGTGCTCCCGATCGAATGGCCACCCGGAGTGGGGACGGCCGGGTCGGGCCTCGAAGTCGATCGGGTCGAGCGGTCGGGAGGCCCAGCCCTCGTCGGCCAGCTCCGGGTGACGCAGGGTGCCTCCGAAGGCTCGCTGTCGCGAGCGGTGGAGCAGATGGATCGGGTATCCGTCGCTCTCCCCGCGGCTCTGCCGCTGGACCTGGCGGTCGACCTCCTCGCCACCGCTGTCGAGCAGGGTCACCGAGACGTCGGTTCCGTCGAACTGCTGGGCGATGGTGAGACCGGCCGGTCCGGCCCCGACCACGCAGAGGTCGGAGGTGACCACCTCCTCGCCCGTGGTCGATCGCTGTGGGTCGGTCACGGTGCCTCCGAGTGCTCACGGGCGGGCTGGGGCAGGAACCGGGACGTCCGGTGGACGATGTCCCGCGCTGCTCGGCTCACACCGGCCGGGAGCAGCGTCATGATCTGACGGCTGAGGGGGAAGCGGGCGCGGAAGATCGCGGCCTCGACGGCGGCAGACGGCTCCGGTGTCGACGGATGACGCAGCGGCAGCAGCTCGGCCGCCGGCCGGTCGGCGTCGACCCGCCCCTGTGCCGACGCCCAGGCGGTGCGGGTGTGCGTGGCGTCCGCTCCGAAACCGGTGTTCGTCACGATGCTCCGCGTGGCGATCAACGACCGTCCGTCGCGACGGAGCATCGCGAAGGCCCAGGCGAAGTCCCAGGCGTCGAGGCGACCCGTGCGCACGAGGTCGAAGCGGCGGCGGGTCAGTCGGTACTCGGTGGCGGGCAGGCGCCGGCTGAGCTCGGCGCGCACGTCCGCCGAGTCCCACGCCGCCATCTCCGGGTCGTGGTGCTGCCACGCGCGGCGCCACGTGGCCCATCCCCACGTCGGGGCGGTCCGGCTCACGACGTAGCTCGAGGAGACGCCGTCGAGGGCTCCCGCCGCGTTGTGCCCCGAGATCATCATGACCTCGTCCGCGTCGCGGTAGCGGGTCAGGAGCTCCGCGCAGAACGGGAAGAACTCCGGCTCCGGAACACAGTCGTCCTCGAGGACGATGCCCAGTTCGACCTCGTCGAAGAACCAGGAGATCGCCGTCTCCGGGCCGACCTTGCAGCCGAGGTTGTGGCCCTGGAACCGTGTCCGGAGCTCGGTCGGCCAGTCGATCCCGTCGAGCGCTGCGCGAGCCTCGGCGCATCGCTCGGCGTCCCCGGGGACGTCGGGCCGAGGACCGTCCGCGGCGACGAAGAGCCGCTGCGGAGCGAGCTCGCGAAGACGCTCGATCATCGCCCGGACCTTGTCCGCACGATTGAAGATGATCAATAGGATCGGGATCTCCGAGGGCGCGGGGCCGATCTCGGAGCCCGCCGGTCGCGCATCGTTCCGAACGGTGTCCGTCGTCGGCCGTGGCCGCTGCTCCATCGGTGTGTGCCCTTCCCCCTGGCCGGCACGGTCCGGATGCGTTGACCCTGCCACCGATCACACAGAGAATAACAGTGTGTCGTCACAGCCGTCTGCCGTGCCCCGTACGGGGGTTGATCCGAACGCAGAACGTGGTCGCGTGGGCGTGCGGGTGTCGGTCTGCATCCCGCTCTACCAGAAGGTCGACCACATCGGGCGGACGATCGACTCCGTCCTGGCGCAGACGCTGACCGACTTCGAGCTGGTGGTGCTCGACAACGCCAGCACCGACGGCTCCGGGGAGGTCGTGGCCGCCTACACGGACCCGCGTATCCGTCTCGTGCGCAACGAGACGACCGTGCCGATGACCGAGAACTTCAACCTCGCGGTCGGGCTCGCTCGGGCTCCCCTGGTGAAGCTGCTCAACGCCGACGACCTCATCGAGCCCGACGCCCTCGAGCGGCAGGTCGCGGTGATGGAGGCCGATCCCGGGGTCACCGTGGTGTCGTGCCGGCACCACGTCGTCGACGACGACGACCGGATCGTGGCGAGGGACCGCGCCCTGCGCACCGCGGACCTGGTCGGGCGCCAGGACCGGGCGGCAGTCGTCCGTCGGGTCGTGCGCCACGGCGGCAACCCCGTGGGCGTCCCCGGCAACATGCTCTTCCGGCGCCAGGCCTTCGACGCGGTCGGCGGCTTCCCCGAGGGCGAGCCGTTCGCGATCGACGTCGCGCTCGCCGTCCTCCTGACCGACCAGGGGGCGTTCCACGGGATCCCCGAGACCCTGGCCCGCTTCCGGCTGGCGGCGGGCTCGTCGAGCAGCGCGGCGCGCGGACGCAACCTCCGCGCGCAGCGTGACTTCGTCCGGGGTCTGCGTGGACGGCACGCCGACGTCCTGCGGCGTCGGGACGTCATCCAGGGACGCGTGCGCTATCCGCTGACCTGGCTGCGCCACCACGTGATCATGTCGGCGTCGACCGACCCCGGCTCGGCCACGCATCGCCTCTCGGCGCTGTTGCTGCGCGGTTCCGGTCGGCGCGCGGACCGGCCGGTGATGACGTCGGCATGAGTTCTAGCGGCGACCTTCCGGGCTGCGCCGCGCAAGTGTCACGGAAGGTGCCGGACGGGCAATAGCGAGTTCCGATGTGGTCCATCTGTCGGAAACGTCGTGCGCAGATGGCGGCGATTTCCCGCCTCGAGTGGGCGGTCCTCGTGATCCCTCCCTGCTGCCGCTCCGCGATTCGCCCCAGTCCGATCTCGTCGTCGGTCGACGAGGGAGGTGCACAGGGTCGATCTGACCGTGCGCGCCCACGCGACCACGTTTCGAGGTCGAATTCGTCGTCATCGGTCCCGGAAACCTCTTCACCCGTCTGCGGGATCGTCGTAGATTTGACCATCACCTGATCGGGTGGTCATCGGGCATGATCCAATCGCTGGGGGGCGACATTGGATTCAGCGGTAGGCGACGCGACGGTCCTGCGACCGGGGGCGGAGGAGCGGAGGCCCGCGTTCGCCCCTGATCCGTCCCAGTCCCGCGTCTTCGAACCGGCGGCGACTCCGGGGGCGGCGCGGTCGTTGGTGGGGTTCCGGTCGGCGGGGA
>NZ_JAQZAL010000057.1 GCF_028737205.1 Actinomycetospora lutea
CCCCAGCTCCCGGCCCGGTCACACCCTCAGCTGCACTCCATTTCCGGAAGAGCCGCTTAAGCCCGGCGAAGGCAACAGACTCCCGCTCGCCGAGCAAGTTCTTGATCTGCTCGGCCTTCCTTGAGCGGCGATCTGCCAAGAACGCGAAGAGGAACGAAGCTAGGGAAATCGTTACGGCTAAGACGGCTGCGGCTACCTTCAGTGCTTCCATTCCATCTCCTTGAACGAACGCGCACGACGGGCGATGGCAGTCAGTAGGCGGTCATCTCCACATCCTCAAGCATGTGAGCGAGCTACTCGAAACGACCACTGTTGTGGGTGTTAGAGCCGCATGACGACTCCAACAGGTCTAGTCCCGCTTCCTTCTTGGGCTCTGGGGCCGGGTATGAGCGGGTAGGAGCTGGGGTGGCCACGAACATTCGCTGCACCAGGTGCGGGTCGACCAACCGCGGCGGGCTGGAAGACCTTGGAGGCCAAATTCACAGGCCGCGCAGTAGCGCCCAGATGCCTTGCTCGGTTCCCCAGCGGAAGGCTCCGCTGCGTATCGCGTGGTCGCCCCGCTGCAGGTTATTGACGACGACGGTCTCGGCCCAGCCGTTGCTCACCCCGGACGCGGCCCCGATTCGCCACCCTCCGGGCACCCACGGAGCAGGCTGCCACGCGACGCCGTGGACGGTTAGCGAGTGGTTGCGAGGCTTGTCGCCGGCGCCCACGAGGCGCAGCCACACCTGGTCGCCGGCGCGGGTGGACAGGATCGGGGTGCCCGGGTTGGCGCCCAATGGGGGGCGGCCGCGGTGGATCGGCACCGCTCGATAGCTGAAGCCTTTCTGGCCGCTGTCCTCCGGGTCGTCCCCGGGGACCACGTCCGGCATCGGTTGGTCGGGATGACCGTTGACGAACAACCGAAGCCCGTCCTGCACGAACAGCACGCCCTCGTAGGCCACCAGGTCCCCATCGGCGTCGCAGAGGTCGGCGCTCGTTCCCCACCAGGCCTCGGCCGTGCGGCTGCCTGGACGGAACGGGGTGAGGTCGGGCGGCTCGACGACTAGCGCCCCGAACAGACCGTGGTGGCGGTGGTTGCGCACGTCGGCCAGGTCCTCGAGCAGGCACACCTGGCCGGGCCCGTCGGCCGCGGCGGCTGGCGCCAGCGCTTCGTCGGCGTACCACCAGTATTCGATCCAGTTGGTTCGGAGGTGGCCGAGCGCGTGCCCATCGCGGTCGACGACATCGCCGCCGTGTTCGTCGTGGCTCCCGTTCTCCTCGTCGTCCGCCAGCGGGGCGACGGTTCCGTCGCGGTTGACCCCGACGTAGGCCCCGTCGTCGGATACCACGTCGTAGCGCAGCAGGCTGGGGTGCAGCGACACCCGACGGGCGACGGTTCGGCGGTCGGGCCGGCCGAGGTCGTCGACGTGCTCGAGTGGCAGCACGGGCGGCGACGGTTCGACCCCGAACCGCGGCAGGTTCGGGTCCTCCTCGTCATCGGGACGGCGCACCTCGTTGACGAGGAACAGACGCACCCACTCGCCGCGCCGGGCTCGCAGGACCAGCGGCTCGCCCGTCTCCTGAACGGATGTGGGCCGCCACTCGCCGGTGTCCCGGGCGAGGTCGTGCTCGGCCTGGTCGTAGGCAGCGTGGTGGTAGATCAGGCCCCATGGATCGGTGAGCAGGTTCTCCGCGTAGCGGTGCTCGGTCCGGCGGGCCACCACCACGAAGGTGCGCACCGCCGGATCGTTGGCCGGCGGCCGGTCGTCGACGGCGCGCAGCGGCACCGGCATCTCCGGCGCGACTAGTGCAGGTAGCGGCGGGAACGCCGGATCCCCGCCGGGCAGCGCCACCCGCCACAGCCCCCAGCAGCCCAGCCAGGTGTCGTCGATGTTGTTGAACCGCCACAGGTGGTCGCCCAGCCCGTATGGGGACCGCGCGGCCGGGTCGACGTCGAGTGTGAAGACCTCCGAGATCCCCAACGTCTGTTGGTTGATCAACACCGATCGGGGGTTGTGCCACTCCCGGGGCCAGCGCATGCCGTGCATCACGAAGCTGTGCTGCTCCTCGTGCGAGCCCTGAATCAGCCGGATCCGCAGCCGCTCTCCGGGGTAACTGCGGATCGTCGGAGTGTCCGGAAGCGCGCCCGCCACCGGCCCCTCGACCTCGACCTCGACCTCGCCCTCGACCTCGGGCTCCGGACCCACATTCTGGTCCTCGGGCGGTGAGTCGTGCTGTGTGGTGAACCAGGTCGACGGGTCCGGGCCGCGGAAGGTCAGGGGGGCACTTCGATAGTTGACGGCCATCGAGCCGGGGTCGTCGAACCCGCCCAGCTCGCCGGGCGGGTTGAGCGGGCGCCCGCCCTGGTCCAGCAGCGGGACGAAGTCGCCGACCGCGAGACAGAAGTCGCGGAACGGCGAAACTCCGGTGTTCGTGGGTGGCACCACGACCGCCTCGGCACCGTCCCACGCGGTGTCCTCCTGATCCGCGGTGTGCCACTGCGATCTGGGCGGCTCGGCGATCAGCGCGGCGAACAAGCCGTGCTTCTGGCGGTAGTTGGCCAGCAGGTGGTCGTGGAAGAAGCACGGCCCGAACTCTTCGTCGACCACCCAACGGTGCAGGCTGGTGTTGCGGGGTGGCTGGCCGGGCGCGTTCGGGCCGACGGCTTCGGGGGAGCTGGCGCCGGAGAGGTAGTTCCAGCCGGTCGAGGACCCGTCGGCGGCCAGCGGGTCGAACTTGACCAGGTGGACGTGCAGGGCGCATTCGGCCGGGAGTTGGCCGAGGTCGAAGCGGTCGGCGGGGAACGAGCCGAGCGAGTTGTAGAGCGTGAGCTCGACAAGGTCACCGTGGTTGGCCCGCGGGAAGAACGGGACCGGAGCCTCGTCCGGCCGATGGTCGACGATCAGTTCCGGGTGCTCGGCGACTACCGCACCTGTGTCGTCGACGTCCCGGACCTGCACCCGTAGCAGCCGGTAGTAGTGGCCCGTCGGGTCGTGCCAGCCCTGTCGGTTGTACTTGGCGTCGGCGGCCAGCACCTCGACGTCGTAGTGGATCACGCGGTGCGGCGCGGCCAGCCCGACCTTCTCGTTGGCGCGTCGGCCCAACCCGTCCAGGTCGACGAACAGGACTCCGGGCTGCGGGTCGGCCACGACGGCGGGGTCGAAAGCGTCGAGTTCGAGCTGGGTGTGCAGGCCCATCTCCAGCAGCCGCCGTCGGCCGCCGACATGCTCCGGTCGCAGCGCCGGCGGGGGTGGGGACTTCTGCGGGTACACGCCGTCGATGAACCAGGGAAACCCCGGCTTGCCTGGTTCCACCGGTTTGGGCGGCCGCCCGGGCAGCTCCACCAGCGGGAAGCAGGGCGTGCCGTCCGGGTAGGCCCGGCTGCCGTCGACGTGGCGGTCGAAGCTGCGCCACAGTCCCCACATGCCGTGGTGGAAGTGGGGATAGAGGTGGCAGTGCCAGATGATGTCGCCGACCGCGTGCTGGCGGCTGCCCGAACCGTAGAGCGGGTCGATGTCGAACCCCGTCTGCGGACCGATGGTGATCGAGTCGAGCAGCTGCGAGCCCTTGTGCTTCAGCTCGCCGTTCTCGTCGAGCCCCCACACCGAGGGTTCCGCGGTGTCCTGGGGCACCGCGCGCCACTGGTGGACGTGCAGGTGGAACACGTGGGTCTCCTTGACCCCGCCGTGCACCAGCCGAATCCGCGCCGGGTCGCCCTTGTAAGCGCGGAGCACCGGGGTCTCCGGCTCACCGAACAGCCAGGAGCTGTGGTGCTGCTCCTCGCCCGCTACCCGCTCGACGAAGGTGCCGTCCGGGCGGCGACCGATGAAGAATTGCTCGTCGAACTCTTCGCCGAGGCGCCGGGCCACGGCGGTGCGGTCGATCGCGGTCTGCCCGGCGGGTGGGTGCTGCGGGGTGAGCTCGGCGAGCCGGCGCATCTGGTGCGGCAGCCGGTTCGGCATCGGCTCGGCCCGGTAGGACAGCGGCATGAAGCTGTGCTCACCCTGGGTGTGTAGCCCGCTGGCGATCTCGGGTTCGTCGTGCATGAACACGGCGTACTCGCGGAAGCTGCGTTCGACGTCATCGGAGTAGAAGTCGACGAACGTGTCGTGGGTGTGGTCGGTCTCGGTGGGCGGCAGCACGTCGACGTACAGGCCGTCGCCCCACGGCTGGAATGTGAGGTCCTCGCCGGTCTCCGGGTCGCGCCAGCTCGTGTCGCGTGGCTCGACGACCAGGGCGCCGAACAGGCCGTGCACGTTGCTGCCGACCTGGATGCCGCGGACGTCGGCCAGGTCGTTGATCGGCCAGACGCCCTCGTAGGGCACGTCGAACCGGAAGATGCGGCTGGCATTGAAGGCAATAGTGCTGTCGTTGTTGAGCCCGATGTGCGCGCCGTCCCCCGAGCGGACCCCGGATTGGGTGGTCTGCGGCCCGCCGAGCCCGGCCCCCTGCACGTGGAAGCCGAGGCGCCGACCGCGGATCTGGTTCTCCACCCGCACCCTGATCGGCTCGCCGACCCGTGCTCGCAGCACCAGCGGGCGCACCAGCGGGATCGGACGCAGCGGATTGAAGCGGTCGTAGGGGCGCGCCCCGGTCCCGTCCCACGGGGTGGCGTGGTCGTTGAGCAGCAACCGCCGAATTCGATCCGCCGAGAGCCCGGACTGCTGCTGCAGTGTTACGGGATCGAGCATGCGCGCCGGGTCGGAGTTCAGCGCCACCAGCCAGGCCTCGATCGCGGCCTCGGCCTGGTCGCGCTGCACCCGCCACTGCGCCAGCAGCGCCGCCCGCTCGAGGTCGGTCAGGCTCACCAGACGCGGCGCGTCCGGCTCCGGCACACCGCCTCCTACTTCGGCACCCGCGAGCTGGTCGAGCGCGAAACGCAGGTCGTCGACGACCCGCAGCACGTTCTGCCGCACGGCGCGTTCGTGCGCGGAGCGCCTCGCCCACCCACCGTCGTCGTCATCGTCCTGGTCATCAGGGTCGGACGCGGGGTCGGGAACGTCGCCGACGTGCTCGCGCCGCAGCAGCTCGGCCAGCAGCTCGCGGTCCGCGTCGCTGCCGGCGCGCAGCCGCGGCACCATCAGGTTCAGCAGCTCGAGGTTGTCCACCACGAGCTGGATCCGCTGAGCCCGCTCGTGCAGCCGCGGCAGGAACTCCCCGTCGTCGTTCCATCGATTGCGGGCCCACTTCAGCAGCGGCTCGTGGGCCTTGAGCGTGAACAACAGACCGTTCGGGTCGTGGTCGCCCTCGCGCGTGTAGACGATCGGCATCGACATCGCCACGACGTGGTAGGCCGGATTGGGTGCCATGTGATTCTCCTGCCTCACGCGTCCTGCGGAGCGCGCCGCGCTGACCACGGCGCAGACCACAGGTGGGGATTACCGGACCAGGCCCGGGGGGACGGCGCCGACGAGAATCAGCACGCCCAGGGCGACGCAGCCCAGGGCGACAGCGGTGACGAACGCGCGGGTGCGCGGCAGCAGCCGTTCGGCCAGCATCACGGCGCTGACCACGACCATCACCGGCAATGCCCCCACCCCCACGGTGAAGGTGAGCAGCATCAGGGCCCAGCAACAGCCGACGCAGACCAGCCCAAAGCGCCAGCCGATCACAGCCACCTCAGCCGCCGCCGGGCGGGCGCCGCGCCACGCGGCCAGGGCGATGCCGCGGGGGCTACGGCACGCCGTCAGGCAGGCCCGCTTGGCCGGGGTGAACTGATAGAGCCCGGCGCCGACGGCGGCCAGACCGGCCGGGACCTCCGGGTGCGCCCGCAGCGTCGGAGCCTGCTGGACGGCCAGCCCGAGCAGCAGGTCGCCGAGCAGGAAGCCCAGGCCCGCGAGCAGCCACACCGCGACGAACGCTGTGGCACCCACGGCGACGAGCGCCGCCGGGCGCCGTCGGCGGGTCACAAGCCGGCGGACCGTCTGCAGCAACGGAATCGCCGGCGGCAGCAT
This sequence comes from Actinomycetospora lutea, assembly GCF_028737205.1. Classification (GTDB taxonomy): domain Bacteria; phylum Actinomycetota; class Actinomycetes; order Mycobacteriales; family Pseudonocardiaceae; genus Actinomycetospora; species Actinomycetospora lutea. Next base: position 5,937 of record NZ_JAQZAL010000057.1, read on the forward strand.
CATCGCCACCACCATCAGCGACCAGCCGGTGACCGCCCCGAGCCCGGCATCGCCCGCGCCGTGATGGTGGCCGCCTGCAGACCCGGCCGACGGCCAGAGCAAGACCAGCCAGGCTGTCGCCGCTAGGCCCACGACGACGACCGGGACGAGCTGGCCGGCCACGCCGGCCAAGCGCCGGTCGGTGGTGCCCGTGGTCGAGGTCATTCGCGGTCGCGCCGTTCAGCGTCACCGACATCGGCTTGGTCGGTGAGGTGGGTGTAGGAGAACTTGCCGGTCATCCCCGAGCGCCCGACGACGTCGACGAACCCGCCGGGCAGCGCGCCCACGGCGACCGTCAGGTGCTCGCTGCGCAAGCTGGTGACGTCCGGAGTGGTCGACGGCACACCGAACTCCCTCGACAGCGCGGTGTTCCGCAGCGACATGGGCAGGCTCCCGTTGTCAGAGAAAATCTTCGGGGTGCCCGCGACGTCGATGGCGTCGGCGACAGGGTGGTCAGGGGGCAGGCGCACCGTGACCGCCCACGCGTGGCCGTCCTCGGGCTTGATGTCGATGGCGGCCTGCCCGGTCAGCACCACCCGGCCGGTGACCTCGGCCAGCTCCCCGAGCGGGCCCTCGAGTCCGCCGGCGAACGCGGCAGCAAGCAGCCGAGCCTGTTTCGGGGTGGCGTCGTGGTCGACGAACACCACTGTGCTGCTGGTCCCGCCGCGCCGGCGGGAGCCGTGCGCGGTGACGCTGACGACCTTGCGGTCGTGCACCTGGGTCCCGTCGATCTCCGAGCCCGGGCCGAGTGTCCACGCCACCAGCCCGGTGCAGTGCCCGTCGTCGGCTTCCTCGTCGACCCAGCAGGGGCACACGATGTAGCAGTCGCAGGCTTCGATGAACGAGCCGTTGAGCGTGTAGGACATGGCGACTCCTCGTTCCGGCTAGTTGCGGATGCGGATCGAGAGCGACGCCTGCGCGCCCCCCGCGGTGGTCGCGGTAGCCGTGTCGCCGACGGTTGGGGCCGGGCGCTCATCGGCGGCGGCCAATGTGGTCCGCACCGACCAGTCGCCGACGGCGTCGACAGGCGAGCTGCCCATTGCGGCCAGCCCGACGGTCACCCTGATCTCGATCGGCAGGCGGCCGCCGGTCACCGTGCCCTCCACGCGGAGCTGTCTGCTGGCGGTCCGGAACTCTGACCGGGTGATCGACACCTGCTCCGGAGCGGGAGGTGGTGTCACTGTGATGGCGGCCGCGTCGGAGGACTCGTCGCCGGCGGCGTCGCGCACGGTGAGTGTGGCCGTGTGGTTCCCGGGCGCGGCCGGCGCGGAGTAGACCGGCTTCGGGGCGCTCGGGTCGACGAGGGTCCCGCCGTCGACCGTCCAGGCGAAGGAGGCGACGTCGCCCCGGGACGTGGTGCCGTCGAGCTCGACGTCCTGCCCGACGTCGACGCGCACGTCCGGCCCGGCATCAGCCACGCCGCCGGTCTCCGGCGGCCGCGGCGCTCCGGTCAGCGTCACCGCGCGTGTGATCTGACCGCCACCGGCGGAGGTCACCACGATCGTGGCCGGCGCGGCGGCGAGGTCGAAGGGCGAGTCGGAGATCGGCCCGATGAGCTGGGGCCGCACCCCCGAGAGGCGGTGCACCTCTAGGGCCGGCCCCTGATCGTCCGACGACACCGCCTGCACCGTGAGCATGCCAGCCGCGATGTCGAACTCGGCCCGGGTCACCGCGACTTCGTCGGTGACCGTGGCGGGCACCCTGGTTGTCGGCGTGTCCTCGACGTTGTGGACCTCGATCTCCGCGGGCGGGCCGTCCGGTGCCTCGAACCGAGTGGTGTAAGAGCGGTCGCTCGTAGTGAACGCCGTCCGCGGGCTGGCGACCTCGAGCTCCTGGTCGGGCGCGGTCGTGGCGAACACGTCGACCGTGGTGTGGCCGCCGTTCCGGTGGTAGACGGCACGGTCGACCTCGACCCCGTGCACGGTGGCGATCTTGCCCTGAACCGAGAACAGGTCGGTCTGCGCGACATCCGGGTCGGCTGGCGGCGGCTGCCCGGGAACGACCGCGATCCTCGGGCCGGCGACGCGAAAGAAGTTGGTGTCGAACGGGCTGCCGGTGACCGTGTGCTCGACGAGGGGGTTGCCGACGTAACCGTCCGGGGCGTCGGCGCCCCAGCGCAGGAACGGTGCTACGCGCCCGTCGCGCACGACGGCAGCAAAGTTCTCGTCGGCGATGCCGCGGTCGTCAGTCCACGCCACCCGGCCGTCCTCGTCGGCCTCCAGCTCGTCGGTGACCCCGTACGGGTGGGTCACGATGTACTTCGCGGACGGGATGAGGTCGTCCATCCGCACCCGAACCCGAGCAAACACCACACGCGCGTCGTCGGCGGGATCGCCGGCGCCGCCGAAGGCGGCTTCGAGGGCCAGGATCAGGCGTGCCCGGCCTCGCACTCCGTTGCCCCCGACCGGCATCTCCGCCTCAGCCGACCAGTAGAACGCCTCGTGCGGGAAGTTGCCCGGGATCGCCAATGGGCCCGGGTCGACGTCCTCGATAGGCAGGAGGTTCGGATCTTCACCGCGGCTGAGCCCCAGCGCGACCCGGGTCCCCGCGGCGTCCTCGTACCACAGCGGAAAACCAATAACGGGATCGCGCGGGCCAACGTGAGCTAAGCGCTTTTCATTGTCAACTGCCACCCTGTCGCACCGCCTCTGCTCGATATCTTCGAGGGCCGTTGTTCGAGCGGTTCAACGTACGTTCTCGTTAGCTGTCACAATCGCGGCGGTCACTGGCCGTGGGCGGAGGTGTACGCCCTCCGCGAACGCTTTCGGTTGTAAGGAATGGTGCGAGATCGACCCATCCGGGGCAAGCTTCCGAAAGGGTGGCAAAGGTGAACGACCCAAAAGGGCAGCTACAACTTGCGGACCAGCCCGCTCGCCTGATTGCAGCCAGTCGCGATGTGCCGCCCGCATCGCGCATCTCCTGTAAAGAGCCGTTCGGGGCGCGAGACAGATCGCTAAACCGACTTCGGGGGGCTCTAGGTGGTCTGGCTAGAATTTTGGCACCGCCGACACAGCCTGCAAGCAACTCGCTACTCGCTGTCGTTCAGGAACCAGAGAGCTCTCCGGTCGCGGAGTCGAATGATGGATCGGTCGGCGGCCGAGGGCCGTGCCGCGCCCGCCCGAAGCAGTCGCGTGCACGCGGCGCGACAGCGACCGGGGGAGGCGGATTGGCACGAATCGCCGGGCTCGGGGGGAGTTGTCGGTCAGGGGCCGCTAACGCCCAAGTCCTCCATCGGGCGCCGAGGAGCTGGGGCTACGCCATCAGAGCGAATCTGCTTGCCATCACAACGCCCACTGCTGCCATCTTCGGTACGAGATGACGGCAGGGGGATCTTTTGGGGGCGGCCATGAGCGAACATCGGACCGAGAATGAGCTTCGGCCCTCCAATGGCGCAACGGCCCGCTCTCAGTCGACCGAGCACCTTCACGATGACCTGAAGGAGGAATACTATAAGCTGACCGACATCGTCACTAGCTTCGACCAGAGGCTGCTGACCATCAAGGGCTGGGGCGTCACATTCAGTTTAGCCACACTCGCCCTCGGCTTTCAGCAGAATCATTATGGCTTGTTTCTTGTTGCAGCCGCGAGCGCACTGTCGTTCTGGGTAATCGAAGGCTCTGTGAAACTGCACCAGATGCGCTACTACCCGCGCATGGGGGATATCGAGGTAGCGGCTTTTGACCTCTATCGCGGGAAAACCGACCGCGGGCCCGTATCGGCGCCGCTCATCGACTGGAGTTGGCATACCGGATGGACGCGAGTTAAGGGAGGTGCGTCGAAAGGGGACCCGCGAGTGCCGACGCCGTGGGACGACGTTAATGACAATCCTGGAAGGCGTCCATTCCTGTTTCCGCACGTTGCTTTCCCGCACGCTATCGTTCTAGCGTTAGGTGCGCTCTTCTTCGTCCTTGGACTCGCAGGGCAGTTAGGGCCCATCTGATTGTGTTAAGTGGCCGATTCGTGCCTTTCAGGGCACTCTTCGACTGTGCAAAGCGCGTTCTAAGCCTGATGCCGCCACGCAGACAAGTTCGCGCTTCTCAGCAGCCACCCGCTCGCGACCTGTCCATAAGCTATGGAGCGAGCTCGGCGTTTCTCACCTTGGCGAGCCGATAACCCCCAGGATTGTCGCATCCCCACGACCGGTGTGATGGCCGGTGGGCGCTGCGGGACGCGACGGTCGTGGTCGGGGCAGCCGCTGGAGCGCGGGCCAGCGCCCCACCCCCGCCCGACATCATTTGGCTTTCTGGGCCTGTTGGAGCGTCGCGGTGGCAGTGGCGGTGTAAGGGTGATCGGCCCCGAGAACGGACCGGTAAGTCGCGCAGACGTCGGTCAGTAGCTCTACGGCCTCATGGTTGTGGCCGGCGCGTGCTAGAGCCGCCCCAAGGTTGCGGCGGGCGTTGAGCGTGCGAGGGCTCTGTGCGCCGAATAGCCACGTTCGGGCGTCGGCGACCGCGCGGAATTGGGTGATTGCCGCTAGTGGAGACGACAGCAGCGCTGTCACTGGCCTCGGTGCTGGCAACACCGCTACTGCCAGCGGAGACGGCAGCAGCGCTCAAGCCACTTTCGGCGACAACAACACCGCGAATGCCAGCGGCGACGACAGCACTGCCCTGGCGGGCTTCGGCGATGACAACACCGCATCCGCTAGGTCGGACAGCTGCACCGTGATTGCAGAAGGTGGCGGAGTCAGCGACGAGTGCTGAGGCCGGATCGAGCGCATTGCTTCCGGTCGAAGACGCGTTCACGTGTGGTCGGCGCGCCGCCCACCGTCGAGGAGATCGTCGCGACGTTGCGCGCGAACGGGCTCGAGGACTCAGATACGACGTAGAGTCGTAGGTGAGCGGCCCGGCCCCATCCCCCCGGGGCCCGGGCCGCTCACCTGACAGTTCGTGCTCCGCGCGGTTCGTGTTTGCCGTGTTTGCGAAGTTGGTACGGATGCTCCCGAACCGCTCGCGGCCGACCCAACGAATTCCCCCGCTCAGTTGCTCCGAGGCAGTGCTGCGCGAGGTGTGGCCGACCGCCCTCGCCCAGCCCGCGGTGGAGGACACGTTCGGTCAGCCGGCGCCGCCCACAGCGGAGGAGATCGTCGCGAAGATGCGGCGCGAACGGGGTCGAGGACCCGGAAGGCTGATCGACTCTGCCCTTTCGCCGGGCCCGGAGTGTCGGGCTCTTCCCGTAGCGGCTGGCCGATGGTGAAGGTGAGGACACGCAACTCGGACGAGCCTATCGAGCACGGGGCCGCGAACAACATCCGGGTCGTGAACAGCGTGCTCTACGTCCAGATCGGAAACGCGTCCAACGTGGTCGCGGTGTATAACGCCGATGAGTGGAAGAGCGCGGTCGTGGAGTAGGTTCCACGTCCCGCAACGGCGGCCCGGTCCCGAAGTCGTGGGGCCGGGCCGTTCGTCGTTCTAGTTCGGCTCCTCCGGGTGCTTCGGCCTGTCCGCAAACTCGGCCGCGAACGGCGGGCCCTCGTCGCCCTTGGCCTCGGCTGCTCGTAGCTGCTCCTCGAGGTCGTCGAGGTCCCAGCGGTATTGCCCGCCGATCGTCTTGCGGGTCGGCTGCACGTAGCCGGCGGCTACCCACCGTCCGCGGCCGGCGTTCTCGGCGACCCCTGAGGCGGCGACGTGATCGGGGACGAGGGGTGCCGCCCCACCGCCCCCGGGAGCGAGGCCCTCCCCGGAGGGGCCGCCGGAGGCACCACCGACCACCCAGGCAGGCCAGCAAGAAGTTCTGAGGCGGCGCGCGGCGCGGACGGGTCGGAGACAGGAGTCATGCGCCGCGCGCGCGGCGCCGAAGGCGCCGCAGCGCGCCCGCTGGCCGGTCTAGGGCGTGTCTCCTGAATCTTGAGCGTGATGTCGGCGAGCATGCTGGCCGTG
>NZ_JAQZAL010000058.1 GCF_028737205.1 Actinomycetospora lutea
CTTCCCGGGGCCCGCCTCACCGCAGCGACACGACCCCAGCTCCCGGCCCGGTCACGCCCTCAGCTGCACTCCATTTCCGGAAGAGCCCCTAAAGCCAATGCAGACTGACGGGCTCATCGCTTCCCCGAATCAGAAGAGGAAAGGGACCTATCCCGCAGGGACTATGATCCAATTCTAGCTGGGGAGTTGGTCCCAGGTCTCGCCATCGAGGACCCGGCCGCCGGCCTTCGGTGTTCGCCCACCCCACTGCTTAAAGAAGAAGGCGACCTTTGCGTCAAGTGCTTGATCGCGTATGTTTCTGACCCACCCTTCTTCCATCGGTCGAGCCGATCGCCCACTCTCCCCGCCTGCAATGATCCAGTGGATTTCATGCAGGTCAAGCTCGCCAAGATCGCCCAGAAGGGGCTCGGCCGAGATGAATCGCACACGCGCGGGGACCGAGCGCAAGTGATTCATTCGATCGACGTGGCTGCTCGACTCTACAGTCACACCTAGCCATAAATTGTCTGGCCATGACAGCCTATCGGCCACGCGAGCGAGGCGCAGCGATCGCTTGGTGAGAACCTGATAGGTGTGCTGTGGAGTCTCGGCGATCACGTCGAAGACGTCCTGTACGTAACTAAGGGGTACTTTGGCGTGGAACAGGTCACTCATGCTGTTGACGAAGATGAGCCGTGACCGCTTCCACTTCTTCGGAGCGTCGAGCGAGTCTGGGTGAAGCGCCAGGCCGAAACCAGGGCCAGACGTGCGCGGGTGCCCGTCTGTCTGATATCGGGGTTGGCCCATCGCTTTCAGTCGACTGGCAAGGGTCAGTGCGTAGCAATTGTCGCAACCATCGCTAACGCGGTCGCAACCTGTAGTCGGGTTCCAGGTTGCTTCCGTCCACTCGATAGTTGAGGCGCCTGCCATGATCGAAGCGTACTCCCTCATTTGATCCTTGTCGAACATGTGTTCGACTTAGCCGCACGCGTGTTGTGCCATTGCAAGGGTGCCCGTGCTTCGTGCACCCAGCACTGGCGGACGCCGTCCCCGGTTACCGCGAGGGGGCTCGCGGTCGTCTCGTCCGGGCCGCTGGCGCATGTGGTCGCGCCCGAACCGGCACCAGCAGCCGGCGCCGCTCCCCGAGCAGCGGCTATGGCGCCTCGAGCGAGGGAGGCCGGGGCCGCGAAACGCTGAAGGCGATCCGCGATGGGGCCAAGAGCAGCGGATGGGCGGTGGCGACCGTGGGCGCCTGCTGAGCAGCGGTAGGCCGCTGCCCGGTCACGCCGCCCGAACCGGCACCAGCAGCCGGCGCCGCTCCCCGAGCAGCGGCTATGGCGCCTCGAGCGAGGGAGGCCGGGGCCGCGAAACGCTGAAGGCGATCCGCGATGGGGCCAAGAGCAGCGGATGGGCGGTGGCGACCGTGGGCGCCTGCTGAGCAGCAGTAGGCCGCTGCCCGGTCACGCCGCTCGTTCGCTCATGCGCGTGCCGCTGATCGTGTCCCTCCCGGAGCTCGCCGCGCCGAGATCTGACGTACTCAAAGGCCTGGGCGGCACCGAGGCGCCGGTCAATCCGATTGGCCCCTCGCCTTCAATGGTGATCGCCCGGAGTAGCGAGGCGGGGAGGACGTGGTCGGGCTCAGTGACCCGCCTACCGTCCTCCCGGTTCGCCGGAGAGTCAAGATCGCTATCGCTGACAGAGCGGAATGTTGATCGACAACTGCTTGTCCTACGCGGAAGTAGTTCCAGGTCAAGCTGTTGGGGCGTAAGGTGGACAGAAGGAAACTTCCCGTCGTTTACCGATATCGGAGGTTGGCATGGGCCTTGACGTCCCTGGCCGTCGTCCGGATCGAAGTGCTGGTCCTCCCCCGAACCGAGTGGATTAGCCGTCACCTTAGAAGGCCTGCCAATTCCTCGGCAAGTGACTATCGGGGTACACTCAAAGCTGGTCTTTGCGTGTGAACGTTATGGACACATCAAACGTCGCCTCGCTCGAAGCCTTCGAGAGGATCACGCCCGCTTCGGCTGCGAGGGTGATGCCAAAGGAGGCCTCCACTTCGGAGACCTGCCAGTTCCCTGCCGCAGGGAGATCCTTAAGCCCGCGCGAAACCGATATCGCACCCGCCTGGATTGCGTCTCGAATGTCGTCAAGGCGAGACCCGAGCATCTCGCTGACGTTCGACCCCCAGCCGATTTCCCGTCCCGTGTCCCCGATCTCGACGACCGGCACGTACACCGGTTCCGTATTGGACTGGTCCGTCACGAATGCCACCTTTCGTTGTGTGTTGACGATCCGTCGGTCGCGGTCACATCCAGCGAGAAATCGGCGAACTCCCGAATTCGCGCTGCGGCCCGTGCCGCCACGTCGCCGACCGTTGTGCCGTCGGGCGTCTTGCTAGCGTCGCTTGCCGCGCGATCGAGCGCGTCGAGCGCGCTTGTGTCGACGAGTTCGCCGAGGGCCCTCGCGCAGGCGACGCGCAACTGCGGCGGCCCGCCACTCAGGGATGTGATCAGCGGCTCCAGCCCGACGACGAGGTCGAGTTCGCCAAGGATCGTGGCGGCCTCACACGCCATCTCGAGGTCCTCGGAGGCGAGGGCTTCGAGGACGCCAGCGAGTCCACGATCGTCGCCGAGTCGCACGAGGGCGGCCGCGGCGTGAAAGCGGGCGACCGCCTCGTCGTCGTCCAGCAACGCCGCGACCGGCTCGACGAGCGCACCCGATCCGAGTACGCCGGCCACGTTGGCCGCGACCGCGCGCACTTCGGCGACGCTATCGGCCAGGGCGTCCCTCAGCAGGGGAAGCGCTTCATCGCGACCAGTGGTCGCCATTCCAAAGGTGGCCCCGGCGCGACGCTGCCACCTCACGTCCACAAACGCCGTCGTGAGCGCCTCCCACCCTGCATCGCCGAGTTCCGCCAGGCGAATCGCGCAGACCCACGCGCGATCGTCGGCCTCCTCCCCCAGGCCATCGATCTCGCCTAGCCCTTCGATGAGGGCGGGGATCGCGCCCTCCCCCATCTGCTGCAGACCCTCCGACGCCCACCCGTCGACGCCTCCGGTCGGAGGCGCCGTGGCGACGGCCTCGACCAGCGCAGGCGCTGCGGCCACACCGAGGCGCACGAGGACATCGAGCTCCGGCGGTACCCTGCTTTCGTCGTCGAAGTCGTAGGGGTCGTCAGGTGGTCGGGTCTTGAGCCGGTCCACAAGCCGTCGAATCGCCACGTCGTCGGGCAGCGTGACGATCGCGGCCGCCGCCGCGGATCGCAGGTCGGGCGAGCCGCGGTAGAGCAGATCGACCATTGGAGCAGCTGCGCGCGTGTCCCCGATCGCGACCAGGGTGTCGATGGCGGCCTGCCGATCGACACCCGTTCCGTTTGCGAGCAGCGCAATAAGGGGCTCGACTGAGCTGGCGTCGGTGAACCGCCTCAGGCTGTCCGCAGCATCCTCTCGAACCATCGAGTCTGAGTCCGACAACGCCCGATTGAGCGACGGGACGGCCCGGGGGTCAGCCAGCGCGCCAAGACGCTGCGCCGCGGCGCTACGGAGGCCGCGGTGACCGCTGTGAAGGGCCTCGATGAGGACGTCGACGAGGCTCGTCGTTTCGACTTTCTCGTAGGCGGCGATGATCGCGAGGTGGGCGTAGCCGCCCCGATCGTTCTGCGACGCGGTGTGCAGCGCGGCGCGCAAGGCGTCGGTCAGGCCGGCGCGGTCGATGTTGGCGGTCTTTCCGCGCTCGACCAGCCGCTTGAGCGCCGACGCGGCGGCTCGACAGACTTCGGCTGTCGGGTCGCGCAGCGCTGTCGCCACTCGCTGCACGTCTGCGGCCGAACCGCACTCGCCGAGCACGCCGAGGGCCTGGACGCAGGCGTGCGGGGCTGCCGCGTCGAGGGTCGCAGCTACGGTGGGCGCCACGACCGGACCGTGGCGGACCAGCGCCGCGGTGGCGGCAGCCTGCACGGTCGCGTCGGGATCGGCGAGCGCGGCCGTGAGAGGCGCGATTCCTCGCTCGTCCTCCGACACGCCTAGTGCGCGGGCTGCAGCGAATCGCACGCGGCGGTCCGGGTCGCCGAGCGCCTCGACCAGGGTTGCGGTCGCGCCCCGCCAACCTCCGTTGGCGAGCAGGATGGCCGAGCCGTAGCGGGTCAGGCGGTGATCCGACGCCATGGCCTCGATGAGGGGCTCACGGACCCGGTGGGCCGATCGGATCGTTGAGACGCCCGACGCGGCGGCGTCGCGCGGTTTGCTGCCGCTGACGTAAGTGCCACTTGGGTCGTGTTCGCTCATCCATTCGAGCAGCGGCAACGCGTGCAGTTCGGCGTTCGCAGCGAGAACTGTGACAGCGAGGTGCCGGATAGTTTCGTGATCGTCTTCGAGCGCGGACAGGAGCCGTTCGGTCACCGGCGCGCCGAGCGTCAGCAGCACGTCTTGCGCGGCGCAATACACGGCTCGGTCCTCCCAGCTCTGATCAGCGCCGTGGTGTAGGCGGAGCGCGGCGAGCACCGCGTCGACCACGGTCGTGGTGCCAAACCTCTCAACGGTCTGGACATCGACCTGCCGCAAGGCAATGGCCGCCGACTCCCGCAGGTCGGTGTCTGTGTCCAGCGACTCGACGATGAGGCCCAGCGCGTCGAGCCCACCCAAGGCGCCCAGCGTGAGCATTGCGGAGTGGGCGACGCCCCATTCGGGGTCGCTCAACAGACGGCCCAGGGGCTCGACCGCGGACCGGTCGCCGAGTCGACCCAACGCTTCGGCGGCGGCACGGCGCACCTGAGCGGAGGGATCGTCGAGCAGTCCAATCAACGGCGCGACACCGACGTCGTCTCCGTGCCGGCCGACAGCGCTGGCTGCCTGAACTCGGGTCGAAGGGTCGTTGGAGGCAAGGTCGTTAAGCAGGTCGTCGACGTGGCGGGGCGGAGGTGGTGGCGGCTCAGAGGGCGGCTCCTCCTCCGCGACCTGCCCTGCGGGATGCCCGAGCTTGGCCAGCACCGCGACCGCGACCCGCGACACGGTCGAGTTATCGTGGTGCGTCGCCGCGAGGAGCATCTCGACCTCGGCCTCGCCCAGGCGGTCGAGGGCATCCGTTGCCCGGCGACGTCCTGGGAGTCGGTGGACTGTGGCGAGGACGCCAGTGGACGCCGGGTCGAGGGCGTGTGCCGCGGCGAGGGCGACGCCTGCGTCGGGGTCGCCGAGGGCGGCGACCAGCGGGAGCAGCGCTGGCTCCCCGAGGGCATCGAGCACCTCGACCAGGGAGTCGCCGTCGGGTGGTGTGAGACCGCGGAGCGCGTCTAGGACAAGATGGGCTGTCGCGTCGTCCACGAGCTCCAGGAGAACGCTCTTTAGCACAAACCGTGCATAAGCGTCCGACGGCACGTTGTTGCCGAGCGCGGCGGCGAGCGCGGACACTGCGCTTGGTCCACCGATACGCGCAAGGGCACGCCCTGCTGCCGATACCACCTCATGGCGGACGTCAGCCAGAAGGGCCGCCAGGTCCGGCACAACTCGTTCGTCGCCGACGGCACCAAGCAGTGAGGCGGCCGACGCGCACAGAGGGTCGCGAAATAGACTATCGTTGTCCGTGTCCCCGTCAGGCTGGTGCAGATGCGCCACGAGGGCCGTCACGGCAGGCGGGTACGCAAGCGGCACCGCGGTCTCGCGGACCAGCGCCGCCAACGCACGCTCGTCGTCGCTCACACCTCGCTCTTCCCACCAGTCGACATAGCGCTCGTCAACAGGAGCGTCGTCGGGAAGGAAGTATGAGACGTCGATTGCCGGTCGGGAGGCGGATTCTAGAGCGCGCAGTGCCGCGGAAACTACGTCGTCGTCGGGGTCATCTAGGGCCGCGACGACCGACGGCATTGCCCGCCGTAGGGCGATCAATTGGGCGGGTTGCGCCTGCGGTGCTCGCCAGGTCTTGAGGAGGCCGATGAGGACCTCACGTGGTGACGCGGAATCGTCGGCCGACGCGGCGAGGGCCGCGTCGACAGCGGCGCGGGCCGGCCGGCAAGAGGACAGTAGGCCTCCTAGCGCTACGCATGCCGCCCGCCGGCTGTCTGACCCGGCGTCGACGAGCGCCGTGACGAGCACGTCGACGGCCGATGGATCATGGATGCCGGCGAGCAGGCTGAACGCTTGTGCACAAAGGTCTGGATTGTCGGCCCGGAGCAAGGTCGCCAAGGCCGGCACCGCGCGAGGGTCGCTGGCCGAGCCGAGCGCTAGCGCGGCGAGTGTGCGCTCGTCGCTGTCGGTGGCGTATAGCGCGTCGACCAGTGCGGCGGCGACCCGCGGATCAAGGGGCTCGATCCAGGTCCGTTCCGCGACCGTAGACAGTCCACCGAGGGCGCAGAACCGCGTCGCGTCGTCATCGCTGCGCGTGGACTCGACCAGCACCGCGATCCCCTGCTCGCCCTGGCCACCCAGCGCGTGAGCCGCGAACCAGCGCGTCTCCGGATCGGGGTGGGTGGACAGGATGTCCTCAAGGGCCTCCACCGCGCCCGTAGACCTTCGCAACGACCTGGCGGCCATCTCGGCGAGCGGCTCAGAGCCGCTCTGCAGTGCGGCGAGCAGGTGGGGCACGACGCGGGGCCCGCCCATCACCCCTAGCGCGTACAGCACCCATCGTGCTGTGGCGACGTCGCCGTCCTCGAACGTCTGGAGCAGCGCGGCGAGCGCCGGTTCGCCGAAGTGGCCGAGGGCTGAGGCGCTTTGCTCCTGGACGGTACGGTCGGTGTCCCCCAAGGCGGCGACGAGATCGGGGATGAACCTCGGACGGCGCGACAGGCCGAGGGCGAAGGCCGCGCGTTCGCGTCGAGTCGCCGACCGATCGTGTCGTAAGGCCTCGGCCAATGAAGCATGCGCTTCGTCCCCCAACGCGAGCAGCCCATCGATCGCGGCAAACGAGTCCGCCCTGGCTACGAGGCGTGCCATCAAGTCGGGCACGGCGCGCGGATCGCCTAGCCGCCCGAGGGCTCGGGCGGCGGCGTCGGACACCGCGCGGTCGGTGCTGTTCACCAGGATCTCTACGAGGGGACGTAAGGCTCGCTCGTCGCCCGACGAGCCAAGAGCGGCGGCCGCGGCCACACGGACCTCGCCCGACTCGTCGGCTCGGAGGGCGTCGAGAAGGCCAGGCACACTCCGCGCATCGGCAAGACCAGCGAGCGCCTGCGCGGCGAGGAGCCGCGCGCCTCGTTCGGTATTGCGGAGCTGCTCGACGAGGACCGGGACGGCGCGGTTGTCGGCAAGCGTTGCCAGTGCAAGCGCCGCGCTTCGGCGCACCACGTCGTTGGCGTCGGTCAGCAACCGAGCCAGAGGGTCTGTAGCGCCGCGGTCACCGAGCGGACCGAGAACGGAGGCAGCGGCAGCACGAACCCCAGCGGCGTCGTCGTGCAGGAACGCGACCACTCGGTCGGCGAGCCCAGGAGCGAGGTCGGCCCACATCAGCCTGACCTCAGTGAACGACGGGCGAGCTACGGTCTCGAGTAGGGTGCCGGTCAGTGGCTGGTCACGCAGATGGCAAGCTGCAAAGAACTCCTGAATCAACTGGTGCGAGAAGCGCACCTCGTCGCCGGCAATGGTCGTGAGGCCCGCTTGCTGGGCCGTCTGCCAGACGGCTTGGGCCTCCGTGAGATCAACCGGCGCAGCGTCCCCGGCCGCGAGCCACCCGACGGCGCGGTCTGGATCGACTGCAACGAGCTCATCTTTGGTCATGTGATAGGCGAGAGCCTCGAGCAGCGGGCGCGCGTGGTCGTTGGTGTCTTCGGTCTCCTCGCGCGGCAGGGCCATGGCGACGCCGAACGTGAGCAGGTCGGTGAGGCGTTCGGGGATCGTGCGCACCTCGTCGTAGAACTCCAGCGTCCTGAGCAGGAAGAACGGGTTACTGACGAGGGTTCGTAGCCGCCGCGAGCCCGCGAGATCCCGCCGGAAGGAGGTGATTAGGGTGGCGGCCTCAGGTTCGTCGTGGAAGTAGGCCCGGGCGAACGCGTCCACTCGCTCGTCGTCGAGCTCGACAAGGTGAACGTCGTGCCAGTCGGGTCCACCTTGAAAGTCGGCCGAGCGGCAGGTCAGGACGCACCCGACCCCGTCGAGGCCGGCACGGTGTCCGAGCTCAGCCACGGCGTCGACGCGCGGATCGTTCGGTTGATCGGTGATGGCGGCGCGGCGCATCCGTGGGATCTCGTTGAGACCGTCGAGCAAGAGCACGAGCCGGCCCTCTCCCATCAGGGCAGGCAGCCGCGCGGCCATGTCCAGCGCGCCCTGTCTCCGCAGCTGGGTCTGCAGGAAGGTGGTGAGGTCGCTCGACTCGTCGTGCCACTCGCCGAGGTTGGCAAGGATAGGAATCTTCGTGGTGCCGTCCGCTGTCCCTTCCCGCCACGGCGCGCCGAGGCGGGTGAAGAGGTGGCGCAGCGTCGTCGACTTGCCCGCCCCAGGCGAGCCGAGCAGCACAACGCGGGTCCAGCGCTTCTGAAACGCGGCGAGATCGGCGACGGGCTCGCCCTCGTCGATCGCGCGTCGAGGCGGACCTGGCGCGGCGCGGGGCCCAAGCAGCGCCCGGAGTTCGGCGCGACCCCGGCGCCGAGCCGGGGACCCACCGGCCGGCGCCCGCTCACCTCGCACGAGGTTCAGCGCGACGTGCGGGACGGTGCCGCCCGGCCATGTGAGGCGAGTGGTGAGGGCCGCAAGGTAACGCGGGACCACCGTGGAGTCGGATGGCGCGTTGTCCACGACCGGGGCCCAGCAAGCCTCGAGGTTGAGACGGTCGAGGGCCGCCTCGATCGGGACGGCGTACAGGACGTTGCTCGCCGGCGGGTGCCGTTGCCCCGGTGACGGGGCCGACCGCACGGGGAAGTGCTCGATCAGCACACCGATGACGGGCGGAGTCGTCGATTCGACGGTTGTGAGGTCGGACGGCACCAGCTCCACAGGGCTCCCGGAGTAGCCCTTGTAGTTGTGGACGACCTGGTCGACCTCCAGCTGGACGACGGAGACGTTGGGCGCGTCGGGCTTGCTGAAGGGACGCCGCGGATCGGTGACGGTGCCGGTCAGTCGAGGGTCGTTCGGGCCCGGACGCGCCTCCACTCGCCACGCGAGCCGGTCCTGCGCCCGTGCCACGCTGAACCCCTCGACGTCATCACCCAGATGCAAGGCGGCAACGTCGAGCTCCTTAACTGCCTCTACGTGCTCGATCGGCACTGTGCGACCGTCGGCGGTCACGAAGCGAGTCGACGACTTGTTGGAGCTACCCACCACGTGAGCCGCCGTGAGCGCGACGCGGCCCCGCCCACCTGTCGGGGCGGCGAGGACGAAGCCAGCGCCTTCGTCTTTACCGCCCACGAGGACCCGTCCGACCGTCACCGAAACATAGTCGTGCATGCTTACAGTGAGTTTGTGCCGCCATCCGAGTGGTCGTAGCGTTCACCAAGCGCTGCACCCATGGGCGGATTCGACTACATGATGTTCACCCGTTATCACTCGGAAGGGCCGCTTCTGGGCGCTCTCTCGTATCTCCAGAACTCCCATGGACACGACGGTAGTGGCGCTGGTCCGCAGGGGTGACGCGACCAAGGGTTGGCCCGTACGTGCCGCCACGATGAGCCACCGACACGATGGCTGCCAACTGATCGACGTGGCCCAGCGGGCGAGTCGGCTTGCTCTTGGACAGCACGCGTGTCCCTTCTCCCGAAGCGCAAGGGGGTTGGGCGGAGCTGAGCACTCAGCTCAGGTTTGCGGGAGGGCGTGGATGGGGCCGACGTCTGCCCACCCCGCGCGGAGTCGATCGCCCGGCCAGGGCGGATGCCCGCGGGCGCGGCGCTTGGCGTCGCCGGGCTGCTGCTGTTCTTGTCGGGGTGACCGAGGGTTCGTAACGCCGTCGCTCCTGCACAAGTGGGAGTGGAGTCGGATCGGGGTGCTCGCCGAGGCCGGCTTCGTCGCATACGTCTTCCTGCTCGGGAGACGATGGCTGCGCGACGGCGAGTCCGAGGCGGTCACCGACGTCGGCCTCCCGGAGGCTCGCCTGGCACCCCCTGGCCGTCCAGGAGGGCCCGACGCGCCCGCCGAGGACCAGATTCGAGACCGCTCTAATGACTCGTCAATCTGTCAAGGATTAGGCGGGGCGCTCGCCGCTCCGCACCCAGGCGACCTCCTGGGAGGGGGTAGAGCAGGGGACATGGTTGCTCCTCTCGAAGACTTCCACGCCGCAGCAGCGGACCGCAGGGACGCATCGGCGAGGGATGCGCTGAGGCTGCGCCCTTGCGCCGCCGTGCTCGCGGCCTGTTCGTGTTCCGGGCGGCACGTTGCCGATCATGGAGTGCAGGCACACCCGGCATCCCCGACCTGCGCGCCGCGCTGCTCGAACGGCGCTTCCCCACCGTCACTGCCCAACATCCCGGCCCGGTTGGGGGTGGTGTCGGCGACCTACCACGTCTCGACGACGCGACCGACCCGCTACCGCCCCCGCGAGGAGGCGCTCGGCGCGGTCGCCAGCGTTTACCAACGACTTTCGTCAGGCTCACTAGAAATCGATTTCCACGCGTCACGCGCTCAAGTGATCCTTCTTGGTCTCTTCAGGCCGGTAATCGGATCAGTCTTGGGAGTGATAGTTCAGTTTATCGTACTTAGCGGATTACTGGGATCTTCTCTGCCTGTGCAGCCCGACGAATCGCTGTTTCGACTGCTCTCTCTCCTGGCCTTCCTTTCAGGCTTTAGTGGCTCTTCCGGAAATGGAGTGCAGCTGAGGGCGTGACCGTTGCGGGAGCTGGGGTCGTGTCGCTGCGGTGAGGCGGGCCCCGGGAAG
>NZ_JAQZAL010000059.1 GCF_028737205.1 Actinomycetospora lutea
CCCCGGCGCTCCGGGCGCTCACGCCCTCACCTGCACTCCGTTTCCGGAAGAGCCCTTAAAGGTCTGGCCTGCCCTGGGCTCGGCATCGCCTCAGCCGGCAGAAGCGTGCCCGAAGTGATCTCGCCTCGACTGGCCGACCGGGACCCCGATCACTTTTCGGCCTCCTGGCGGGGGCGGCGGCATGTGTGTCGCGCAAGGGTCAGCACAACCCGGCGAGACGTCCCTTCGCTCGTGGCCGATTGAACGCCTGGCCCGCACCGAGCCCGTGATGGTGGTCCTGGGGAATCATCAAGTCTCGCTACAGGACCCCGGGCCGAGGGCGAGCGCGCCGGCCAGACCCTGACCCGGCTCATTGAGGCCCCGGTGTCCGCGTCGGACGGCCCCGGCGGACCGCGGGGAGCGAGACCGGTAGTAGGCGCACGGGCGGTTCCCCACGGCCGAGCGCTATCCGGCCCGGTCAGCCGCGCGCGCCCGGGCCCGGTCGCGCTTCTCCTCGAACCGCACGGCCTGGTCGTCCAGCCCGGTCACGAAGTCGGCAAGCTCGGTGCGGGCCTTCTCGCCCTCGGCGTCGAGCCCCTCGAGCTCAAAGACCCCCCACTGACGCAGCAACGGCAAGATCACCTCGTCGTGGTGGACACGCAGGTCGTAGATCCCGGCCTGGGCGATCTGCACGGCCTTGCGCGTGAAGCCCGGGATGACCGCTCCCGGCATCTCGAAGCCGACCACTTCGTCGGTGATCGCCCGCAGGGTGGCGCTCGGCGCGATCTCCAGGGCCGTCGTCGCGAGGTTGCGGTAAAAGACCATGTGCAGGTTCTCGTCGGTGGAGACCCGCGTGAGCAGCTTCTCCGCGATGGGATCCCCGGCGACCTTGCCGGTGTTGCGGTGCGACACCCGGGTGGCCAGTTCCTGGAATGACACGTAGGTGAGCACGTTCAGGATCGGCTTCTCCTCGGAGTCGAACCCCGTCTGCATCACCTGCATCCGCGCCTGCTCCAGGTCGTCCGGATCGACGCCGCGGGTCACGAGGAGGTAGTCGCGGATGCAGTAGGCGTGCCGTGCCTCCTCGGCGGTCCACCGGTGCACCCACGTCCCCCAGGCGCCGTCCCGCCCAAACGCCCGCTCGATCTCACGGTGGTAGCTGGGCAAGTTGTCCTCGGTCAGCAGGTTGACCTCGAGCGCCGTGCGGGCGACCGGGGACAGGGCCGACTGCTCGGGAGCCCACGCCTCGCCGCCGAGGTCGGCGAAATCGCGGCCGAGACTCCACGGCACGTACTCGTGCGGCATCCACTCCTTCGCGACCCCCAGATGCCGATCGAGGTTCTCGGCGACCGCAGGTTCGAGGTCGAGGAGCAGGCGGATGCTGTCGGAGATCGTCATGGTGTCGCTCTCAGCCAGCGGTTCTGGTCGGGGGACCGCACGGATGGATCCCGCAATCTTGTCGGTGATGGAGCCGCTTCGTCTGGCTGCACCGAGCGTAGCCGCTCCCGGGACCGTGGGATGACCATCGCGACTTGTAATCATCGTGCGTTTACAGCTGCCCAGCCGGGAATTCAAGACCCCTCGACGGCAGGACGGCGCGGACCTCGTCTCGAGTCTGCGGTGACCGCGCCGGGGTCCGTCTCGGCGTGGGGCTCGGCGGACTGGCGCCCACCGGTGGCCGCGGGCATGGAGCCACGCCACCGCGGCCGAGATGCGCCCTCGTCGGTGACGCGAGCAGACGGCCTGCTGACGTCCGACGGCTGATCCACGACCAGGTCTCGCCGACCAGAACCACCGCCTCATCCCCGTGTGCGAGCGGGAACGGGCCCCCAGGTCAACGTCAAGACATGCGGCGCCAGGCAACGTTCGGGCTCGCGAACGTGGCGCCGCCCTTGAAGTCGACGAGCACGAGGTTGAGCGCCTCGGACGAGTGCGTGGTGATCAGGCCCAGCACCAGGGTGCGCAGCAGTTCCGACATGGCAGAGCGGGGTCGTGACACACAAGCACGACCCTGTTCGGCTCCGACGGAGCGTCACCTCCACACGGGGCCTGCTCAGGTCCTATCAGAGAGCCCCTCGTGTAGGTTCTGGCTCTCCCGGTGTCGCAGCCGTTGTGACCGGCGGGGGCTCCTCGGCACCTCTATCTGGCTCTCCTGGTGTCCTAGGCGCCGGCACCTTCGCGCCGCCATCTGGCTGTCCTGGTGTCGCAGCCGTTGTCACCGGCGGGGGCTCCTCGGCACCTCCATCTGGCTCTCCTGGTGTCGCAACCGGTGTCCCAGGCGCCGGCACCTTCGCGCCGCCATCTGGCTGTCCTGGTGTCGCAGCCGTTGTCACCGGCGGGGGCTCCTCGGCACCTCCATCTGGCTCTCCTGGTGTCGCAACCGGTGTCCCAGGCGCCGGCACCTTCGCGCCTCCGTCTAGTGCTTCTGGTATCGACACCGGCACCGTGGATGATCCACCAACAGCGATGATGTCGCGCTTTGCACTGGCTTCCGGAACGGCCTCCGGCTCCTCTCCAGCGGCCCACCCCGGAAGCTGGTCAAGCAGGTGGGCGAACCAAGGCGCGAAGTTGACGCCCTCCGCCGAAGCGCGAATGCGGTCTTCCTCTGCCATGGGGAAGCCTAAATCGAGCAGCCTGACCAGGGTTGCCGCGATCAGAGTGCCATACTCCTCGTCGTCCTGGCCGAACCACAGTGTGGTCGCTGGAAAGAGCTCCCTACCCTTCCACCATGAGGGTTTCCTCGCAAGGAGCGTTCTAACCGCCAGGAGGATGAAATTATTTTTAGCCATCGAAGGGAGCTCTCCAGGCCAGCGATCTTGGGCGGCGTCGGGCCACCTATCCCAGTCCTGATCAGGATCGTCCTCGAGAGGTATAAGCTTCGCAGCATTGCGAGCCAGCAACTCGGACGCCTGGATTTTGTCCGCCGCACGAGCGGCCTCATCCGCAAGGATTTCGTCAATCAACCAAACCGCAGTTGCGAGACCGATGCAATCCCTCTCCCACAAGTCCGCAAGGATCCTGATAGCGGCTGGGCCGCCACGAAGTTCCATCATTGTGGCAACGGCGCCGCCTACCTGCGCCTTTGGCGCATAGTCGCCGTTCTGACTCACAAGTTCAAGAGCTTTCGTGCGCGCATCGAGCGTGAGGCGGCGTTCAGCCTCCTTGCCTTGTTGCTTCTGTTGCTCCAGAGCCAGCGAGTCTAACGTCGCTTTTCGGCGGTTGTTCTGGTCCGTTAGCAGCGTCCCGATGAGAGTCGCAACGGAGCCAAGCGCGACGCCCAGAAAAGCCCAAAGGCTCTTTAGTTGGGCATCAGTGAGTGGCGCGCTTGAAAAGAGATTCATGCGGAGTAGCAAAAACGTGGCCAGCGCCAGCAGAGACAACGCCACTAGGACGAGAGCTGCCCAGGCTGCGAAGATAAGCCAGTGCCGGGCTCCCCGCTGGCGCTGAGTGCTCCCGACTGCCTTTGACCGAAGATTGCTCGAGATCATTGTCGCCTACCGCACGGATTTGGTGATCACTCTTCCACTGTCGACCCCGGACAACGCCCACAACGCGACGCTGATAGATGTGCAGTCACGCACAGTAGTATCCCGCGGGCCCTCGCGCCCGCCTTCGCCCAGATGGATGGTCGAGCGCTGCAGGATTGTTGCGGAGTGGTCACAGATGGGCCAGAACGCTCTCGCCATCGGCCGATATTCGTCACCTCTGCCAGTGCGATGCAGTCGTATCGCGATGCCGAGGGAGTGGACCACCCTCCCGACCGTGGTGGTGATTACGCAGAGAATCGGACGCTCACGACGCGAGAGCGAGATGATCGCGACCTGCGCCGTGCCGAACACCAGTGGCGGTTCACCGGTGCGCTGGCGCGGATCACCGGCACGCCCCTGTGGGCGCAGGAAGGTGGCCGCGATCGAGGGCAACCGAAGCTGTTTCTCGAAGTTGGCGGCGAGCTCCTCCGGCGTCATAGTCGGGTTGACGTAGATGACTGGCGTGCCGGCGGCGACGGTGGCATGCCGCAGGCGCTCGTCGTGCACCCAGCCGATCCAGCGTCGTTAGCCTCGGCGATTCATCAGCGCGCGCAGGACGGCCTCGGTCTTGGTGGTGGGCGTGGTGTCGGGAGGGAGACCGAATGTGGCGAGGGCCGCGGTGAGGGCGTCCTGTGTGCTCGCCGCCACCGAACGGTCGACGCGCACCGACACCTCGAGGAAGCGCAGTTGGTCGACGCGCCAGAGCTCGACATCGGCCTTCTCGCGCACCCCGTCGAACTTCCGCTTCCACCGCTGTGCAGCGACCGGTCCGAGCGGGTCGAGCGAGTCCAGAGGAACCATCCACTCGCGGGCGAGGGCCCGTTGCTGGTCGGAGAGCACCGCCTTGACGTCCTCGGCGGAGTGCGGCGGAGTGTTGGCGTCGGCCCCGTTGAGGTCCCGGTCGAGCGATGCGGAGAGCAGGTGACGGGCACCCGCCCAGTCGCCCTCCAGCTTGGCCGCGTCGCCCCAGCCGGCGACGCGGTCGGCCCACGCCGCGAGGTCGAGACAGCCCTCGGGTCCGCGGAGCTTGAGGGTGACGTCGGCGCCCTTGCCTACCCGGCGGCGCAGGATCAGGCCGCGGCTGTTCAGCGGAAGCGGGTCGTCAGGGCCGACAGAGACCTCGCTGAAGTAGATGCGGCGCTCGTTCGTCGCGTCCTCGTCAAGCCCGAGCACGTCGAGGGCGTGGTCGGCCTCGTCGCCGTCCCACGAAGTCTTGATCTCCACGTCCCCCATCCGCCGAGCGTAGCGACGCCTGCGGCCGCGGTCAGCCCCTTGCCGCAACAAGCGCGGGATAGTGGGAAACTCGCACTTCCGATCGATGAAGCACAGGATAATCAAGCACGGAGATCATCGCGCTTTCCGGTCCGACTCGAGCGCACCCGAGCCTAACGCTCCGCGCACCATGACTTTAGCGAAAGGAGCGACTGCGCCACGATCGGGCGGTCTGCTATGCGACAGCGTCGAGCCCATGGGTATCATCGTCTCGCTTGGGATTGGCGTCACCAGCCACGCACGAGGGGCTTTCCCGAGCAGCACCTTAAAGCGGAAGGCATGAACCCGTGGCACAACGAACTGTGGTCACCCTCCTCGACGACCTCGACCAGAGCCCCGCCGATGAGACCGTCGAGTTCGGGCTCGACGGCGTGACCTATCAAATCGACCTGTCCGAGGAGCACGCGGCTGCCCTGCGCGACGCCCTCGGTGAGTACATCGAGCACGCCCGTCGCACCGGTGGGCGCCGCCGCGCCAGCACCGGCGGCTCATCGGGACGCCGGCCGCCGACGGGTGGCGACCGTGGCAACGGCGCAGGCGGGCGGGCGCCGGTGGACCGAGAACAGAACCAAGCGATCCGGGAGTGGGCCCGCAAGCAGGGCATGACCGTCAGCGATCGGGGCCGCATCCCCCGCGAAGTCACAGACGCCTATCACCAGGCCCACTGACCTCTCCGGTGGAGCGGCTTCGCGCGCACGCACGGAGCCGCTCGGCGATTCGTAAGGACCACCGGGCGCATCCTGCGCAGGGGAGTATTCTCCTGAGTCAGCCGAGACGGCGTCCTGAGGTATGGACGCAGGAACCGTCCGGGATGCGTTCAGCACGGCGCTGGGGCCGGAATGGGACGTCTCGGTGACGCGGCCTGGGTATCTCGGGCAGTGGGTCATCACGGCGACTTACGGCAGGCGGACGTGCTCGACGCAGTGGAGCACCTTGATGCTCGACATGCCCGGCAGGCTCGAGGAGCTCGCCGAGGCGTTCGCCCGGCGTGTCGGCTGATGCGATCCCCTACGGTCGACGGAGGGCGAGCCGGGTCAACAGGAAAAGGGGCCCGGCCGGCCAGGAAGGCCCCCTTACGACCCCGAGGTAGCGCCCTCCGCCGGCGACGGCGTGGCGCCAGCGCACCCTCCGCCAATGTCGAGGCGCGCGGAGCACCTCGTGGCGCCCGTCCCCGGCGATGCGGGAACGCTGGGCCGTCCATGCGTATGTTCGGCGGCAGGCACGGTTACGGCCTCAAGCCACCGATCGCCGGGCCGGGTGTCCGGCAGCGCTGCGCCGACTCGCTCGGGCGGTGTGAGCCACGGTAGGTGCGGCGGCGTGGGTTGGGCGGCGTGGGTTGGGCGGCCCGGGTGGACAAGCCCGACCTCGAAGCAGCGCCTCAGGGTTGGGGCAGACGACGGGTCGGGCTCACCGGTGAGGCCCGGTCGGGCGTGCCCGGTCCCTCGCCGGGGCGGCCGGGTGCATCACGCTGCGGTCTCGGTTCTGGCTCGGCGGGAACCGCTCGCCGCCGTACGCGTCCAACACCCTTGGGGGGACGTCTCCGGGGGCGTGGCCGTGACCGGCCGCGGGAGGCCGAGGAACGCCCCGTCCCGGAGTGGGGCCCGGGGCGGGGCGTTTTCTACCCCGCGGCTCGGCTGCGACGGTCCACAGCAACACCTCTCCCCCGGGGCTGCGGAGTCCGGCGGCCGCGAGTTCACCCCGAAGGCACGCGCCCCGCTCGTCCGTGACTACGCCTCGTTCCGCGACCGGGTGGCCGCCGTTGAGCGCCTTCCACGTAGAAGGCCCCGGCACGCTTCCGGGGGGGGGAGGAAGCGCACCGGAGCCAACCGGGTCGGCAGCTGGGGCCGTGCCGACCGGGCTCCCGACCCGTTGACGGTCCCACCCGAGAGAATCGGACAGAAGCAACAGCGAAACTACTTTCCCCAATTGCGCAGAATGGCCCCAGGGCATCGACCACTCCCATCGCTGATCAAGGCCCTGCTGTCGAGAGAGACAGCAGCATCATGACCTCCGCGACCGTCACAGCGACCGTCCATCACACCCACCACCGGACGGCGTCGGCCGCGCACCAGAACCGAGCAGACCGCGACGACCACCATCGAGCGAGCACAGTCGATGGGACCTTCCCAGCTCCGACACACCGACCGCACAGTTCGAGGTGCTCCTGCCGAACTCGGCCTCGGTGGTCGCCAACGGGCTCACCTTGGCGCGACGGCGGGTCCAGCGTCCTCGTCGACCTCGATCAGGACGGCGTCGACAACGACGTTGTCGGTGTAGCTGCCCGCCCCGCGGTCGAACGTGCCGCCACACGTGATCAGGCGCAGCTCCGCGCCGGTCGTATCGCCGTAGACCTCGTCGGTTGGGAAGCGGTCCTTCGGAACCGTCGCCACCCGCGTCACCCGGAAGACGGCGTCGCGCCCATCGGCGCGTCGCACGCTGGCGGTGTCACCGGGGCGCAGCGCGCCGAGGTTGAAGAACACGGCCGGACCGTCGTGGGCGGAGTCCACGTGCCCCAGCAGCACCGCCGGACCCCGCTCACCGGGCGTCGGGGAGTGTCGGTACCAGCCGGCGCACGCCGACCGCGACACGTCGCGCTCGGGCCACCGTCGTCGCGCACCGACGAGGGGCGCCACGACGGCGACGATGCCGGGAGGTCGGCGCAGCAGCGGCCGACGCAGGGTTGCTGGTCGCTTCCGAGGAGTGCCCAAGCCCCTGACCGGGTCGTGCACTGAAGTCGGTGATCCCGATGATCGTCGACGAGGGTCCAGCTCTCCGCGCGACTGTCCTCGTCCCGGCCGCCACTGACAACCCCCCGGCCCCGGTGTCGGTCCCCCCCGGCCGGCACTCGGGTTCCGTTCGGGGCCTGACGAGGTGGACGTGCTGTCGTAATCTGCCGTCGTGGCCGGAGGCGCGGGTGCAGAGCCCCCGCCATCCCGCGAGCCCGCCGGACCGGGACCGCCGTGGTCCGATCGACCCGGGGCGGCGTCACCTCCTGACCGCGAGGTGGGCGCCGACGCGCGGGACACGCTCGCGGACCGGCGCGAGGTCTGCGCGGACCGGCGGCAGGCCCAGGCCGACCAGCGCGAGGAGCGCGCCGACGAGCGCCAACGCCACGCGGACGACCGCGAGGTGTCGTTGGACGCCGCCGCCGCGCGGCTGCACCTCCCGACGGCGAGTCGCCTCCAGCGGGCGCAGGAGGCGGTGGCTCGCGCCGAGCAGGACCTGCAGCGGGCGCGGGAGATGGTCGAGCGCCTGCGGTGGGCGCAGGCCAGCACGGAGCAGCGGATCCGCCGGGAGCAGGGCGAGATCGATCGCGAGTCGATGACGCCGCTTCCCGGTGACCGCTCGATCCTCGGGGACGAGGCCGCGCGCCGGCGTGAGGGCGAGGCGGACCGCCGCGACGCCGAGGCCGACCGGCGGGAGGAGGACGCCGGCCGGCGCGAGCGCCGCGCGGACGTTCGCGAGGCGAGAGCCGACGACCGCGATGCGGATCTCGACACCCTGCACGACCGGGTGGGGTCGCGGGTCCGCCTCGCGCTGACCGAGGTGGAGCAGTCGCAGGAACGTCTCGAGCGCTCACGCGAGGCACTGCTCCGGACCCGCGCCCTGCTGGACGACACGGAGACGACCGACGCCGCCAGCTTCTCGGCGCACTGGGCCGCGAGGGACCAGACCTGACCGGACGCCGTCAGCCGGTCATGAGTCAGCCCCGTCGTCGCTGGTCAGCGAGCGATCGGGGCTGGTGGTGGCGGGTGAAGGATTCGAACCTTCGAAGCTTTCGCGACGGATTTACAGTGCGCGCCCGTTGTGGGTCTGACCTGCGAAGATGTCAGCGATCTTGGCTCTCGCCCGTGAATAGTCCGTACCGGACACGGATCGGGTCTCGGTGGTGATCTCCTCGCGGCGCGGGTCCTCCCCGGCCAGGCCGTGGGTCCGGAGTGCCAGGTACTCCTTCCCGCCTGGCGCGGAGTGGCCCGCGGTCTGGCTGGCCTCCGGCGCGCCGCGAGGAGGTCGCCGCCGCCCCTGCCCCTCCCCTGATCTCCGAGCGGTGTCGGGCCCGGGCAGAGCCCGTCGGTTGCTCGTGCCTCGACGAGTTCCCCTCCGTAACCCGTATCACCAAGGCCGCTGGGCAACTAGACGTGTAACGCTTCGCCCATCTATTAACGACCGGAACCGTGTGTGGCCGCCGCGGAAGAAGCCAGAGCCGACTCGCAACCCGTCCGCTAATGGAGCAAGCGTCATAACGGCTCTGGCAGCGATCGTTGGCACCCTCGTAGGCTCGGTAGTGACTGGCCTCTATACTTCGCGAGCAGCAGATCGTGCCGCTGGAGCACAGCTTCAGGTCCAACAGCAGCAACTAGAAGCACAGGACGTTGATCAGACCAGACGATTTCGCGGAGATGTGTACAACGGATTCCTTCAGGCGGTCAGCGCTTACGTCCTTAGCGGGCAAAACCGAAGCGCATGCGACCAAGTCTTGCCTGAGCGTCGCCAAGACGTTGCGCTATGCGGAGGAGACTCCCAGAATCAGGCCGAAGCTTATCTGGTAGTGCAGGACGCCAGTCGGCGGGTTCAGATATTTGGAAGTGACGTGGCCGCATCGTTGGCGCTCTTACTTTCTCAAACTTATGAGTTGGACTTTACTTCCGTGCGCGATCGGAGCCTCGCTGACTTAGAATGCGGACGCCGGTCCGTTGGCGGAACAGCTACGCCTCGAACGGGTCGGCCACCTCTCGACGACGCGCAGCGCCGCCCAGGTCCAGCCTGTGCCGACTTGCGTCAGCGAGCCAGGGAGTCCCAGACGAACAGCTCGCGGGCGGATGTCTACCGCCAGCAACTTCTTTCGTCCTTCCGAAGCCAGATGTGCATCGAGTTGAACGCGGTCCCACGAGAGCGCTGTTAGCGAGTCGCCACCTAGGGCGCCCTTGTCGCCGCCTGGACCACTCAACTCGGATGACGACGTCGCCGCGGCCGGCTGCTCTCAGAGACGGCGGCCGGGGCTGGCGGGAGCCGTACGGCCCGAGGGCCGAGCACGGCGCCAGCCGCGCGCAAGGCCCTCGGGTCGGGCTGGCGATACCGCCGGCTCGGCCGCTGGCCCGAGCTGCACCCCCCCCCCCCCCCCCCCCCCCCCCCCCCCCCCCCCCCCCCCCCCCCCCCCCCC
>NZ_JAQZAL010000005.1 GCF_028737205.1 Actinomycetospora lutea
CCGAGTCCGACGGCGCCGAGTCCGACGGCGCCGAGTCCGACGGCGCCGAGTCCGACGGCGCCGAGTCCGAGGGCCCCGAGTCCGAGGCCGTCGAGTCCGAGGGCGCCGACGACCCCGCCGCGGAGACGCCCGACGAGCAGGCCGGCGACGAGGCCGCCGGGGAGGCCGTCGGGGACGCCGCCGCCGAGGAGCCGACCGCGGCCGAGGTCGTCGAGACGACCGCCGGCGAGGAGACCGCCGCCGAGGAGACCGCCGCCGAGGAGGCCGCCGGGGGCGACGCACCCGCCGCCGAGGAGACGGCCGAGGCGCCCGCCGGCGAGGAGCGCGGCGAGGAGCCCGCGGCCGAGAAGACCGACGAGCCCGCCGGCGAGGGGACCGCAGGGGACGCGGGCCAGGAGGGCCCCGCGGACGGCGGGTCCGGGGACGACACGCCCCCCACGAGCGCCAACGGCACGGCGAACGGCACCGGCAACGGCCGCGCGCCCACCTCACCCTCCGGTCCCTCCGGTCCCTCGGCTCCCTCCTCGGCCCCGCAGCGCGTCCCCCCGCCGCCGGACGCCGCCACGACGATGGTCGGGCCGCGGCTGTCGACGTCGGAGGACGTCACGCGCACGGTGCGGCGTCCCCCGATGCCGCCGCGCACGGGCCCGCCGACCGGCGCGCGCTGGACCCCGCCGAGCGGCGCGCCGGCCCCCGGCTGGCGTCCCGCACCCCCGCGGCCCGCCACGTCCGGGATGGGCGCGACGGGCCGGCCCGGGCAGCTGGCTCCGGACCCCGGCCCGCTGCCCTTCTCCCCGACGCCGACGCCGTCGAGGCCGCGCCGCTCGCCGTGGGCGGTCGCCGCCGTGGTCGCGCTGCTCGTGCTGATGGCGGCGCTCGGGGCGGTCGGCGCCTACGCGCTGACGCGCTCCCTGGCCGGTCAGGGCGCGTGGGCGACGACGCTCTCGCCGTCGGGGCCGGAGGTCGCGGGCACGGTGCTCATCGCCCACGCCGACACCGACGAGCGCTACAGCGGCACCGGCCTGGGCTTCAGCGCGCTCGTCCCCGCCGGCTGGCAGCAGTTCCGGCTCGAGCAGGCGGGCGGGGAGGTCACCGTGCGCTTCGTGTCGCCCGACGCGCAGCGCGAGCTGCGGGTCGACCGGGTCGCCGGCTTCTACCCGTCGCAGAAGACCGCGGACTACCTCGCGCTGCTCGCGCGCCCGGCGAGCCTGGGCGTCGACGGCAGCACGGTGGGCCCGGTGGAGAACGTCGGCGCCGCCGCCCCGGGCGCGGAGCCGCCGCAGCAGACCGTCTACCGCACCACGTCGGGCCCCGACGACCGCACGACCTGGACGCGCCTGGTGCCGTCGGGCAGCGACCTGTGGGTGGTGCGGCTGACCGCGCCGAGCGCCGACCCGGTGGGCGCGCCCGAGCAGTTCCGCGCCGTCGCCGACAGCTTCGCCGTGCCGCCGCCCGAGGCGGCCCCGCGGTGACCGGGACGGAGACCCTCCCCCCGGCCCCGCCGCCCTCCCCCGAGGACGCCGCGGCCGACCTGGTGCGCCGCACCGGGGCGCTGACCCACGACGTCGCCGTCGTCCTCGGCTCGGGCTGGCGCGCGGCGGCGGACGCGTTCGGCGAGCCGGTCGCCGAGGTCCCGTTCACCGAGCTGCCCGGCTTCGCCCCGCCCGGCGCGCCCGACCACGCGGGGGTGGCGCGCTCGGTGGAGGTCGACGGGCGCCGCGTGCTGGTGCTGCTCGGGCGTACCCACCTCTACGAGGGCCACGGGCCCGCGCACGTCGTGCACCCGGTCCGCACCGCGTGCGCCGCGGGCGCCCGCACGGTGGTGCTGACCAACGCGGCCGGCGGCATCGACCCCTCGTACACGGTCGGGCAGCCCGTGCTCGTCGCCGACCACCTCAACCTCACCGCGACGTCGCCGCTGGTCGGCCCCGCGTTCGTCGACCTCACCGACGCCTACGACCCGGGGCTGCGCGCCCGGGCCCGCGCGATCGACCCCGACCTCGTCGAGGGCGTCTACGCCGGGCTGCGCGGCCCGCACTTCGAGACGCCCGCCGAGATCCGGATGCTGCGCACGCTGGGCGCGGACCTCGTCGGGATGTCGACGGTGCTCGAGACGATCGCCGCGCGGGCGGCGGGGGCGCGGGTGGCCGGGGTGGCGCTGGTCAGCAACCCCGCTGCGGGCACCACCGAGGACGCGATCGACCACCTCGCGGTCATCGACGCCGTGCACGCCGCCGCGGCGCGCACCGGGGAGCTGCTCCACCGGCTCGTGCGCGCCGCACTGGAGGAGACGCCCGACCCGTGACCCGGCTGCTGGTGGTGCACCACACCCCGTCGCCGACGCTGCACGAGCTGCTCGGCGCCGTGCTCGAGGGCGCGGGCACCGACGAGATCGACGGTGACGTCGAGGTGGTCAGCCGCCCGGCGCTGACCGCGGGTGCGGCCGACGCGCTGGCCTGCGACGGCATCGTGCTGGGCACGCCGGCGAACATCGGCACCATGTCCGGGGCGCTCAAGCACTTCTTCGACCAGGTCTACTACCCGTGCCTCGACCAGACCGCCGGGCGGCCCTTCGGCCTCTACGTCCACGGCGGCTCCGACACCGCGGGCGCGGTCCGGGACGTCCTGAAGATCACGGGCGCGCTGGGGTGGGAGCAGGCGGCGGAGGTCTGCGAGGTCACCGGCGCGGTCGCCGCCGCCGACCGCGAGGCGGCGTGGGAGCTCGGTGCGACCGTGGCGCTGCGCGCGCTCGAGAAGACCTCCGGCTGACGGGGCATGCGCGGACCCCGCGGCGCGTTCTGCGGGGCATGACATCGCGAGTCGTGCAGTACCGCCGCTTCGGAGGGCCCGAGGTCCTCGAGGTCGTCGAGCGCGAGGACCCCGTGCCGGGCGAGGGCCAGGTGCTCCTCGCCGTCCGCGCCGCGGCGGTCAACCCCCTCGACTGGAAGCTGCGCTCCGGCGCCATGGCGGGCACGGACGCGCCGCCGGAGCCCCAGGTGCCGGGCTACGACGTGGCCGGCGTCGTGGAGGCGGTCGGCGCGGGCGTCACCGACCTGGCCGTCGGCGACGAGGTGCTCGGCAAGGCGCCCGGCGCGTACGCCGAGAAGGCGGTCGCGACCGCGACGTCGCTGGTGCGCAAGCCCGCGTCGCTGTCGTTCGCGCAGGCGGCCTCGGTGCCGGTCGGCGCCACGACCACCTACCGGGTGCTCGACCTGCTGGGCCTCGGCGAGGGCGACCACACCGGCACCACGCTGGTCGTCGACGGGGCGTCCGGCGCCGTGGGCGTCTACGCCGTGCAGCTCGCCGTCGCCCGCGGGGCGACCGTGATCGGCACCGCGGGCGCGGCCCACCAGGACGACGTGCGGGCGCTCGGGGCGACCCCGGTGCTCTACGGGGACGGGCTGGCCGACCGCGTCCGCGCGCTGGCCCCGCAGGGCGTCGACCTCGCGCTCGAGACCGCGGGCAAGGGCGCGCTGCGCGACCTCGTCGCGCTGACCGGCAGCCCCGAGAAGGTCATCACCATCGCGGACTACGCGGGCGCCCAGGAACTCGGCGTGACGTTCAGCTCTGGCGCCGACCCCGCCGACGAGCGCCGCTGGCTCGCCGACGCCACCGAGTGTCTCGCCGACGGCCGCTTCCGCACCACCGCCGTCGTCACCTACCCGCTCGAGGAGGCCGGGAAGGCGCAGGACGACAACCAGTACGGTCGCGTGGCCGGGAAGCTCGTGCTGGTCCCCTGACGGTCAGGTCCGGGCGCGCAGGGCGGCGTCGTAGAGCGCCTTCGTCGAGACGCCGTGGGCGTCGCCCACCTCGCGGGCCGCGTCCTTGAGGCGGCGCCCGCCCGCGGCGAGCCCGAGGACCTCCGCCGCGAGGTCCTCGGGCTCGGGGGTCGCCGGCGACGCGCCCGCGAGCACGACCGTGATCTCGCCCCGGGGCTCGTGGGCCGCGGCCCAGGCGGAGAGCTCGGCGAGCGGTCCGCGCACGACCTCCTCGTGCGTCTTGGTCAGCTCGCGGCAGACCGCGCCGCGGCGCTCGCCGCCGAGCTGCGCCACCGCCGCCTCGAGGAGGGACCGCAGGCGCCGCGGGGACTCGAAGAACACGACGGTGCGCCGCTCGGCGGCGAGCTCGGCGAACCAGGTGCGGCGCTCGCCGTCCTTGCGCGGTGCGAACCCCTCGAAGCAGAACCGGTCGGTGGGCAGCCCCGAGACCGCCAGCGCCGTGAGCACCGCCGACGGGCCCGGCAGGCACCGCACCGCCAGCCCCGCCGCGAGGCACGCGGCGACGGCCCGGTAGCCGGGGTCGGACACGCTGGGCATCCCGCCGTCGGTGATCAGCAGCACGGTCGCGCCGCTGCGGACGTCCTCGACCAGCCCGGGGGTGCGGGCCACCTCGTTGTCCTCGCGGAACACCACGACGCGCCCGCTCACCTCGACGCCGAGGTCGGCGGCCAGGCGCCGCAGGCGGCGGGTGTCCTCGGTGGCCACGACGTCCGCCGTGGCCAGCGCGTCGCGCACCCGCGGGGAGGCGTCCGCGGGGTCGCCGAGCGTGACACCACCCAGCAGGAGCACCCCGTCCGACCGCGTCACCACGACCGAGACCATACGATCGGTGGCCGTGACGGCCACCATCGCGCGCCCGGCGCCGGACGCAGCGGGCGTGCTGCCCGCTCCGCAGGACGCCCCGGCCGTCGCGCAGCTGCTCGGGCGGCCGATGCCCACCGACCGCCTCCGCGGCTGGGTGGTGGCGCTCGTCCTCACGGTGGTCGGCGGTGTCGTCCGCTTCTGGGACCTCGGCTGGCCCACCGACCAGGGCACGCCGATCTTCGACGAGAAGCACTACGTGCCCCAGGCGTGGCAGGTGCTGCGCAACGGCGGGTACGAGGACAACCCCGGTTACGAGCTGGTCGTGCACCCGCCGCTGTCCAAGCAGCTCATGGCGGTCGGCCAGTGGGTCTTCGGCTACGACCCGGTGGGCTGGCGCGCGGCCTCGGCGCTCGCGGGCACGCTGTGCATCCTGGTGATCATCCGCGTGGCGCGGCGGATGACCCGCTCCACGCTGCTCGGCGCCCTGGCCGGCGTGCTGCTCATCGCCGACGGCGTCAGCCACGTCTCCGCCCGCGTCGGGATGATCGACATCTTCCCGGCCCTGTTCGTGCTGCTCGCGTTCGCGGCGCTGATGGTCGACCGCGACGACGTGCGCGCCCGCCTCGCGGTCGTCGTCGCCGAGGGGCGCATCGCCGAGACCGTGTACGGGCCGCGGCTCGGGATCCGCTGGTGGCGCCTCGCGGCCGGCGTCTGCCTGGGGCTCTCGCTGGCCGCGAAGTGGTCGGGGCTCTACTACATCGCCTTCTTCGGCCTGCTGCTCGTCGGGCTCGACGCCGCGGCCCGGCGCGCGGCCGGGGTGGCCCGCCCGTTCGTCGGGACGCTGGTGCGCGACGTCGCCCCCGCGGTGTGGGCGTTCCTGGCGGTGCCGGTCCTGTGCTACCTGGCGAGCTGGCTGCCGTGGATCGCGAGCGAGACGGGCACCGACCGCCACGCCGTCGGCCAGCAGCTGCCGGTCGGCGGCCCCTTCGGCTTCCTGCCCGACTGGCTGCGCGGGCTCGTCTACTACAGCACCAAGGTCCTCGAGTTCCACGCCACGCTCGACACCCCGCGCGGCGCGCCGCACCCCTGGGAGTCGAAGCCCTGGACGTGGCCGATGGGCCTGCGCCCGATGCTCTACTACTACGAGTCGGGCACCGCCGAGCTCGGCTGCGGCTCGCCGTCGTGCGTGTCCGCGGTGATGCTCATCGGCACGCCGGCGCTGTGGTGGGTCTCGCTGCCGGTGCTCGGCTGGTCGATCTGGCGCGTCGTGACGGCGTTCGACTGGCGCCACGTCGCGGTGCTCGTCGGCTACGGCGCGGGCTTCCTGCCCTGGTTCACCAACCTCGACCGGCAGATGTACTTCTTCTACATGACCCCCGTGGCGCCGTTCCTCGTGCTGGCGGTGGTCCTGGCCCTCGGCGAGTTTCTCGGGCGCCGCGAGCAGGGGCTGGAACGCCGGCGCACGGGCACGCTCGTCGTCGGCGTCTACACCGGCCTGGTCGTCGCGAACTTCGCCTGGCTCTGGCCGATCCTCGTCGGGACGTGGATCACCGCCGACCGCTGGAACGCGGAGCTGTGGCTGCCGTCCTGGCGGTGATCACGCCCGACGCGCCGTGACCAGCCAGGCCGCCGACCCGAGCACGACCCCGTCCGGGCCCTCGTGCGCGGCCAGCGTGGCGCGCAGGGCCTCGCTGTGGCGCTCGCGCTCGGCGGGCGGGAGGTCCGCGAGCATCCACCCGAGCAGGCCCACGACGAACGCGTGCGCCTCGTCGGCGTCGTGCCCGTAGACCTCGGGCTCGGCCAGACCGTCCAGCGCGACGTCGGTGAACCCCGCCGCGGTCAGCAGGTCCCGGACGTGGTCGGGGTCGCTGAGCGAGAACGGGCCGGGCTGCCCCGCCGGTGACGGCGGCGGCCCCTGGCCCGCGAGGTCGCGGGCGAAGGCGACGATCCACTCGTTGCGGTCCGCGGCCTGCCAGGTCAGCAGCGTGAGCCGCCCGCCGGGCCGGACCGCCCGCGCGAGGTTCGCGAACGCGACGTCGGGGCGGCCGAAGAACATCGCGCCGGTCCGGCTGATGACCCCGTCGAACGCCGCCGTGCCGAACGGGTGCACCTGGGCGTCGGCGCGGGCGAAGCGGGCGTTCGGGACGCCCTCCGCCGCCGCCGTGGCCCGGGCGACCTCGATCATGCGGCCCGAGAGGTCGACGCCGAACGCCTCCCCGCCCGGCGCGGCCCGCGCCGCCGCGCGGGTCGTCAGCCCCGTGCCGCACCCGACGTCGAGCACCCGGTCGCCGGGCCCGATCGCGGCCGCCGCGTGGAAGGCCGGCTGGTAGCGGGCCAGCGCGGTGTCGAAGCGGTCCGGGTGCGCGGCCCAGTAGTCGCCCTCGGTCCCGTCCCACGCCGTCGCCTGGGCTCGGTTGGTGGGGTCGACGGAGGTGGTCGTGGTCATCGCGGGTCTCCGATACTCTCTCGGGGAGTATTAAGGTCGTCCCCAGGGGAGTACATGTCAAGTCCACGTCTGACGAGCACGTCCTACGCCGTCCTCGGCCTGCTCGGGGTGCAGCCCTGGAGCACCTACGAGCTGACCCGGCAGATGGACCGCAGCCTCGGGCGGATGTGGCCGCGGGCGGCCAGCAAGCTCTACGAGGAGCCCAAAAAGCTGGTCGCGCACGGTTACGCGGCCGCCGAGACCGAGACGGTCGGGCGCCGGCCGCGCACCGTCTACTCGATCACCGACGACGGCCGGGCCGCCCTGGCGCGCTGGCTCGCCGAGCCCGGGGAGGGCCCGGTGCTGGAGTTCGAGGCGCTGGTGAAGCTCGGGTTCGCCGAGCACGGCACGCGGGAGGACGCGCTGCGCACGGTCGCGGCGGCCCGGGCGTGGGCGCGGGAGCGCAACGTCGTCAACCGGGAGGCGGCCCGCGACTACGCCGCCGGCGAGGGCCCGTACCAGCACCGCGCCGCCCAGGGGATGATCGCCGGGGCGTTCTTCCCGACCTCTACGCCATGGTCGCCCGCTGGGCCGACTGGGCCGAGGAGCAGATCGCGTCCTGGCCGGAGGACCCGGCCGAGGCCGTGGCCGACCGCGCAGAGCTGGAGGAGATCGCCCGGCGGGCCGACTGGTGAGCCCCCGGCCGGACGGGGAGAAAGGGTGGAGCTGAGGGGAATCGAACCCCTGACCTACTCGATGCGAACGAGTCGCGCTACCAACTGCGCCACAGCCCCTGGTGCGGCGCCAACTCTAGCAACGCCGCGGATCAGTGTCGGACATCGGGTCGGACGGCGGGTCAGGCTCCCGCCGCGCGGCGGTAGCCGTAGCTCCGCTCGCCGTCGAGGTCGTGGAACGCGGGGTCGTCGTCGGTGTCGTCGACCAGCTCCATGTCGTCCGGCACCGGCGGCGGAGGCGTGCGGGGGGCTGCCCAGCGGGGCGCCTCGTCCCGGTCGTCGAGGTCGTCCTCCTCGTCGTCGGCGAACCCGTCGTCGTGGGCGTCGTACTCGCCGTCGATCCAGTCGGCGTCGCGGTAGGCCGCCATGCGCGCGTCGTGCGCGGCCTGGCGCTCCCGGCGGGCCTCGAGCGCCCGCCGCTCCCCGGACAGGCGCGCGGCACGGCGTGCGCGCACCTCCTCCTCGATGCGCGTCTGCCGGCGCAGGAAGACGAGGTAGCCGACGAGCAGGACGTCCGCGACCGCGTGCAGCCACCACATCACGCTGGAGACCACGAGCGCCGCGAGCGCGGAGAGGATCGCCACCGCGATCAGCCCGAGGACGATGCGCTGGCGGAACGTGTAGCGGGCGTGCGCGGCGGCGGCCGCGGCGTCGGGATCGAACCCGCCCCGCCCGGGCCGGTAGGTCCGCAGCTCCCGGCCGGGCTCGTCGAGGTCGTCGTCGAGGTCGTCGTCGAGGTCGCGGACGTCGTGCTCGTCGTCCTCGTCGTACTCCCGGTCGTACTCCCGGTCGTACTCCCGGTCGTACTCCCGGTCGTCGTCGAGGTCGTCCTCGAGGTCCTCGGGCTCGGCGCGCTCCTCGGGCGCGGGACGGCGCAGCACCCGCTCGCGGCCGACGACGCGGGTCGGCTCGTCGGCGGGACCCCGGTCGTCGTCGTGCTCGTGCTCGTGCTCGTCGAGGTCGTCCAGGTCGTCGCGCTCGGCGTCGAGGTCGAGCTCGGCGTCGAGGGCCTCCTGGGTCTCGTCCGCGCGCTCGGCGAGGGCGGTGCTCCCGGTGCCGGTCGACGCCGCCGCACGCTCGCCGCGGGCGCGTCCGTCCGTCTGCACAGTCGCCACGGGGACCTCCTCGATCAGGGATGCGCCGGCCGTCCTCGGCAGCACCCGTGCGCTCAGGTCGACGTCCGCGGGGCGCGGGACCATCTGGCGGCGGCGGGCGACGACGGGGACGAGCACCACCAGCCACGCGAGGACCAGGGCCGCGAAGACGACCGAGCTCGGCACCGCAGACCTCCCACCCCGGACGACCGCGACGACCGGATCCGGCTCGTCGCAGGCGCCACGCTAGTCACACGAGTCCCGTGCGCCCCGCAGCCGCGGCGGCGTGTCGTGTGCGAGCGGTGACGAGATCCCTCCAGTAGGGGAACCAGCCGCTCGAGGCTTTCGGCCGCTTACCACTCGACCGGATGGCGCGCCAGTCTCGACCTCTGGGCCATGTGGGTGTTGCGTCACGCGCGTTCGGCGCGACCGGCCTGCAGGAGCCGCGCGACCAGGCCGTCGGGCAGCACGTCCTCCTCGGTGACCGCGAGGACGAGGTGGTCGCGCCAGTCGCCGTCGACCTCGAGGTAGCGGCGCAGCAGTCCCTCCTCGCGGAACCCGAGCTTGGCGAGCACCCGCAGGCTGCGCACGTTCTCGGGCCGCACGGTCGCCTCGACGCGGTGCAGGCCGACCCGCGCGAAGCAGTGGTCGACGGCGAGCGCCACCGCCGCGGTCGCCGCGCCGCCGCCCGCGACGTGCGCGCCGACCCAGTAGCCCACGTACGCCGAGAGCAGGGGCTCGCGGACGATGTTGCCGATCACGACCTGGCCGGCGAACTCCCCGTCCACAAGCAGCGTGAACGGCAGCGCCTGCCCCGCCCGGCCCATCGAGCGCAGCGCCGCCCAGCGCGCGGGCCACTCGACGAGCGCGTTGCGCTCCGCCCAGGGCCCGGGCAGCGTCGGCTCCCACGGTGCGAGGTGCTCCTCGTCGCGCAGCCGCGTCCGCGACCACGCGGCGCCGTCGCGCAGGCGCACCGGGCGCAGCTCGACGACGCCCGCGGGGACGCGCAGCGCGCGGGTGCGGGCCGGCCAGCCGGGGTGGCGACCGGTCGGGCGAGCGCCGCCCCACGGGGGTCGGCCCACCTCAGCTGCCCACTCAGCTACGGGGCGCGAGGAACGACACGTGCACCGGGGCGTCCATGCCGATCTCGGTCGTCTCCTCGTCGACGACGATCAGCGCGTTCGCCTCGGCGAGCGACGAGAGCAGGTGCGAGCCCGAGCTGCCCAGCGGCTGGGCGAGGTAGTCGCCGGTGGCGCGGTCGCGCAGCAGGCGGCCGCGCACGTAGCTGCGCCGCCCGGGCGGCGAGCTGACCGGCGAGAGCAGCGCGGCGGTGACCTCGCGGCGGTGGAGGTCCTGCTTGCCCAGCGTCAGGCGGACGAGCGGGCGCACGAGCACCTCGAACGCCACGAGCGCCGAGACGGGGTTCGCCGGCAGCAGGAACGTCGGGATCTCCTCGGCGCCGAGGCGCCCGAAGCCCTGGACGGAGCCGGGGTGCATGGCGACCCGCGAGATGTCGACCGGCCCGAGCTGGGAGAGCGTGTCCTGGACGTCCTCCCCCAGCTGCCCGCCGACCCCGCCTGCGATCACGACGATCTCCGAGCGCGCCAGCGCCGACGCGACCGCCTCGCGCAGCGCCGACGGCTCGGTGGACGCGATGCCCAGGCGGGTCACCTCGGCGCCCGCGTCGGCGGCCGCGGCGGCCAGGGCGTAGGAGTTGACGTCGACGACCTGGCCGGTGCCGGGCGTGCGGTCGAGGTCGACCAGCTCGTCGCCGACGGCGAGCACCGACACGCGCGGGCGCGGGTGCACGAGGACCTTGGTGCGCCCCACCGCGGCGAGCAGCCCCACCTGGGCGGGCCCCACCGCGGCGCCCCGCCGGACGGCCACGTCGCCCGGCGACACGTCCTCGCCGACGCGCCGCACCCAGGCCGCGGAGGGCACCGGGGTCTTGACGGTCAGGCGCGCGCGGTGCCCGGTCGCCCGGCTCGCGGGGTCGTCGGCGGCGTCGGTGTGGTCGTGCGGGGCGACGGCGTCGGCCAGCGTGGGCAGCGGCGCGCCGGTGGCCACGCGCACGGCCTGGCCGGGCTGCAGGCGGTGCGCCTGGCGCGAGCCGACCGCGACCTCGCCGACGACGGGGAGCTCGACCGGCTCGTCCGCCGCGCCCAGCACGTCGACGCTGCGCACGGCGAACCCGTCGACGGCCGCCTGGTCGAAGCCGGGGAGGGCCCGGTCGGCCACGACCTCCTCGGCGCAGAGCAGGCCCTGGGCGGAGGAGATGTCGACCCGGATGGGAGCAGGACGGACCGCGGCGTCGAGCACGCGGCGCAGCTGGGCCTCGACCGTCCTCACTCGGATCCCCTCCTCATGCGCGTCATCGTCCTACGCCGGGCGTGCCCGGGTGGGTTCCGACGCGCCCGATATCGTGGGCCGGGCCCCGGATGCCTGCACGGAAGAGCCGCATGT
Source organism: Actinomycetospora lutea (assembly GCF_028737205.1). Taxonomy (GTDB): domain Bacteria; phylum Actinomycetota; class Actinomycetes; order Mycobacteriales; family Pseudonocardiaceae; genus Actinomycetospora; species Actinomycetospora lutea. The sequence goes on from NZ_JAQZAL010000005.1 coordinate 11,300, forward strand.
CCTACGTCGACGACGCCCTGGCCGCCCTCACCGCGCGGGACGCGCACCCCGCCGAGGTCGAGGCCTTCCGCCGCCGCCTCGAGCAGCTCGCCAAGCCGGAGAGCGCGGTCCTGGCCGGCGACGAGCTCGCGCCGGTGGACGACCTGCCGACGCTCGACACGCTGCCCGAGCCGTCCGACGAGGACGCGCGCCGGGCGCTCGACGAGCTCGCGGTGATCAAGCTCAACGGCGGGCTCGGGACGAGTATGGGCCTCGACGGGCCCAAGTCGCTGCTCGAGATCAAGCCGGGCACGAGCTTCCTCGACGCCGTCGCCGTGCAGACCCTCGCGCTGCGCGAGCGCCACGGCGCGCGCCTGCCGCTGCTGCTCATGGACTCCCAGGGCACGCGGGAGCCCTCGCTGGCGGCGCTGCGCCGGCACGCGGGGCTCGAGGACGACGAGCTGCCGCTGGACTTCCTGCAGGGCTCGGAGCCCAAGCTGCGCGCCGACGACTGGCGCCCGGTGTCGTGGCCCGCGGACCCGCGCCTGGAGTGGTGCCCGCCCGGCCACGGCGACCTCTACACCGCGCTGGCCGCGTCCGGCGCGCTCGACGCGCTGCTCGCCGCCGGGGTGCGCCGGGTGTTCGTGTCGAACTCCGACAACCTCGGCGCCGTCCCCGACGTGCGGGTCGCGGCCTGGATGGCCGCCGAGGAGGTCCCGTTCGCGCTCGAGGTGGCGCGGCGCACGGCGATGGACCGCAAGGGCGGGCACCTGGCGTCCCACTCGGCTCACGGTGGGTCGCTCGTGCTGCGCGAGACCGCCCAGGTCCCCGAGGGCGACGACTCGTTCACCGACATCGAGCGGTTCGGCTACTTCAACACCAACAACCTGTGGTTCGACCTCGAGCACCTGCGCGCGCTGCAGGAGGCCGACCCGGCGGCGCCCTTCCTGCCCCTGATCGTCAACCGGAAGACCGTCGACCCGACCGACCCGTCCTCCACGCCGGTCCTGCAGCTCGAGACGGCGATGGGCGCGGCGATCGGGTCGGTCGAGGGGGCGCGGGCGCTCGAGGTGCCGCGCACCCGGTTCGCGCCGGTCAAGACCACCGACGACCTGCTCGTCGCGCGCTCGGACCTCTACGACCTCACCGACGACGGGCGCATGGTGCCCACCGGCGCGGCGCCCGTGGTGGAGCTCGACAAGGGATTCAAGATGCTCGGCGACTTCGAGCGCCGCTTCGCCGGCGGTGCGCCGTCGCTGGCGCGGGCGACGTCGCTGACGGTCTCCGGGGACGTCACGTTCGGCGCGGACGTGGTCGTCGAGGGCGATGTCACGGTCGAGGGGCCGCGCCACGTCGGGGACGGCGAGACGCTGCGGGGGTGACGTCCACCAAGGCCGAGCTCCGGCGCTCGTTGCTGGCGGCGCGGCGGGCCCGCTCGCCCGAGGCGCGCCGGGCCGACGCCGCCGCCCTGGCTGCCGGGCTGCCGGCGCTGCTCGAGGGCGTCGCCGACCCGGTCTGCCTGTTCGTCGCCGTCGGCGGGGAGCCCGGCGCGACCCCGGACGGCGCGCTGCCCGTGCTCGACGCCGCGCGCGCGATGGGGCGCCGGGTGCTCCTGCCCGTGACCGTCGGCGCCGCGCCGCTGGACTGGGCGCCCTACGACGGTCCCGAGTCGCTCGGCGCCGGCCCGCACGGGCTGCGCGAACCGATGGGACCGCGCCTGGGGCCCGCGGTGCTCGCCGACGCCGGCCTCGTCGTGGTCCCGGCGCTCGCCGTCGACCACCGGGGCGTGCGCCTGGGCCGCGGCGGCGGGCACTACGACCGCTCGCTGCCCCTCGCCGGCGCGCAGACCCGTCTCGTGGCGCTCGTGGGCGACGACGGCCTCCTCGCCGACGACCTCCCCGCCGAGCCCCACGACGTCGGCGTCCACGCCGTCTGGCGCCCGTCGTCCGGAGTGACGTGGTTGTCGGCGTGACGAGACGAGACGAGACGTGCGAGCGATGCGGCATCGCTGGCGTCACACGCCAGGATCGCCACATCCTCGCTCGCGCGACACGCCGGAACGGTCCTCGCCCCGTCCCACATCGGAACAGTCGTGACCCTGTCGGTGTTGGCACTCTCGAGGCGCGAGTGCCATCTACACTCTGCGCGGACATCACGACCCCCGGCGCGGGGGCGGACGACTTCAGGAGTGCACGTGCCGACCTATCCCTACGCCTGCACCGCCTGCGACCACCGCTTCGAGCAGGTCCAGGCGTTCTCCGACCCGTCGCTGACCGAGTGCCCGGTGTGCGGCGGGCGGCTGCGCAAGGTGTTCTCGTCGGTGGGGATCGTGTTCAAGGGCAGCGGCTTCTACCGCAACGACGCCCGCAACGGGTCCGGCTCCTCGGAGAAGGTCTCGTCCTCGTCGGAGTCGTCGTCGAACTCGGGCGAGTCGTCGGGCTCGGGCGAGTCGAAGAGCTCCGGCGACTCCAAAGCCACCTCGGACGCCGGATCGTCGAGCTCGTCCGGGTCGTCCGGCTCGTCCGGCTCGTCCGGGACCTCGAGCTCGGGCTCGACGGCGAAGTCGGCCTGAGCGGACCCACCGGAGGTAGTGGGCGAGGGGTGGTCCAGGACGCCGACCCCGAGTCGGCGTCCCGGACCTACCTGACGCCCACCCGCTCCCCAGCGGTCGGCGTCGAGGGCCTCACACCCGAGAAGACGATCCGGGAGACAGAAAGGTTGCCGATTCTCCCGCACATCACCCCAACGGGTGACAGAGGTGAGGTTTCGGTGACCGGAGGACTCGGTCACAGCGGCCGTCGGCGCTTCCCCGGGCTGTGTCGCGCGGCCCCCGAGCCGTCCCGCGGTCCGCCCTCCTGCGCGGCCAACAGCGGCGAGCGCGACAGCAGGAACACCCCGATCACCATGAGCACGGCCCCGGCGAGCCCGCCCAGGAGCGCGAAGCCGCCGTTGATCTCCTCGCCCAGCAGCGCGATGCCCCAGGTCGACGAGAGCAGCGGGTTGCCGAGGATCAGCCCCGGCTGCGAGGCGAGCAACCGCCCGGCGCGCAGCGAGTGCTGGAGCACCAAGAACGCGGCGGGCGCGACCGGGATCAGCAGGTAGCTCTGCCACGTCGTGAAGACGCCGACCACGCCCTCGCGCTGCAGCGCCTCGGACATCGCCTTGACGATCACGGCGACGAACCCGGACCCGATGCCCGCGGCGATCCCGTAGCACGCGGCCCGGGTGACGGTGCGCGACCGCTTCGCGACCGAGCTGGTGACCCAGAGCAGGCCCATCGTCACGGCCGTGCCGAGGACCCAGGTGAGCGTGCCCGCGCCGAGCGCGTCGCCGCCGCTGGGCTGCAGGGTCACGAGCAGGACGACCAGGCCGATGGACATGATCGCGACGGCGATCCACTCCCGCCGTCGCAGCGCGCCGCCGAGCACCCACCAGCCGAGCAGCAGCGTGAACGGCAGCTCCATGACGAGCACCGGCTGCACCAGCGCGATCGACCCGAGGCTCAGCGCGGTCGCCTGCAGCGCCACGGCGACCGCGAAGATCGACGTCCCGATCAGCCACGCCGGCCGCTGGACCATGTCGCGCAGGGTCCCGGCGCTGATCCCGCGGGCGCGGGCGCTGTCCTGCGCGGCCTTGCGCTGCAGGACCAGGGCCGTCGCGTTCGCGATGGTCGCGAGCAGCACGAGCACCACGGCCATGCCTGCGCCCGCCCTCTTCCGTTCGTCGGCGACCCTCGGCCGCAAACTACCGCCCGTCCCGGTGCGGTCGCCGCGCCGGGCCGGGCGGACGCCCCGATCGCGCTGGGCCGAACGCCGTCCCCATCGTCCGATCGCGTCCACGGCCGTCGGAGTGACCGACGGGTCCCGCGCGGGCTTTCGCCCTAGCGTCGACGACGTGCGAGAACGCGACGGACCCGGACGCGGGGAGCGACGGCGCCGGACGGGATGGCGGACGGGGTGGCGGCTCCCGGCGCCCGGGTGGCGGCGGGTGGTGGCGCTGCGCCGGGCCGCGGCGGGGCTGCTGGCGCTGCTCGCGGTCGCGTTCCTCGCCGCGCCCGGGGTCGCGCCGGCGGGAACGCCCGTGCTGGTGGCCGCCCGCGACCTCGCGCCGGGGGTGGCGCTGGGGCCCGCCGACGTGGCGGTGCGCTCGCTGCCGCCCGACCTCGTGCCGGCGGGGGCGCTGGGCGAGCCGGCGACGGTCGCCGGGCGTCAGGTGGTCGGCGGGGTCCGGGCGGGCGAGGCGCTGACCGACGTGCGGCTGCTCGGGCCGGTCGCCGCGGTCGCCGCCGCGGGCGTCCCGGACGCGGCCGGGGTGCCCGTGCGCCTCGCCGACGCGGGCGTCGCCGCGCTGCTGGCGCCGGGCACCCGGGTCGACCTCGTGGCGGCCGGCCCCGAGGGCTCCGCGAGCGGCGGTCCGGACCCGCCCGAGGTGACCGACGGGGCCGTGCTCGCCCCGGGCGCGGTGGTGCTCGCCGTGCTGCCGCCCGCCCAGCGCACGGCGGGGTCGGCACCGGTCGTCGTCGTCGCCCTGCCCGCGGGGCTCGCGGCGCGGGTCGCCACGGTGTCGCTGCGGGAGGAGGTGACGGTCACGCTGCGCTGACGCGCGCCGCGGGACGGACCGTCAGGGCCGGTCGTGGTGCGGGGGACGCTCGTCGTCGTAGCGGCGGCGGTCGGCCTCGTCACGGTCCGGGTCCGCGGCCCCGCGGCCGGGCCCGCGCTCGTCGGAGGACGCCACGGCGTCGTCGCCGAAGATCGCGGCCCGCCGCGCCGCCCGCTGCCGGGCCTCGGCCTGCGAGGCGGCCTCCGGCGCGCCGGGCGGGTCGGGCTGCGGGTCGGGACTCAGTGCTCTTCCATCCCCGAGAGCTCGGCGATCACGTGGGCGATCATCGGGGTGAGGGTGGCCATGCCGTCGCGGACCGCGGCGCGGGAGGAGGCGAGGTTCACGACGAGGGTGCTGCCCGAGACGCCGACCAGACCGCGCGAGAGACCGGCGTCGACGGCGCCCGCCGCGAGGCCGGAGGCCCGGATCGCCTCGGCGATGCCCGGGATCGGGCGGTCGAGCACGCCCGCGGTCGCGTCGGCGGTCACCGCGCGCGGCGACACCCCGGTGCCGCCGACGGTGACGACGAGGTCGACCCCGCCGATCACCGCGGTGTTCAGGGCGTTGCGGATGGCCACCGACTCGCCCGGCACGACGATCGTGCCGTCGACGACCAGGTTGGCCTCACCGAGGAGCTCGGTGACCAGCGGCCCGATCGAGTCCGCGCTCTCGCCCCGGCTGACGCGGTCGTCGACCACGACGACGAGGGCCCGTCCCAGCATCTCCTCCGTGCCGCCGTGCAGCGGCGAGTTCTCCATGGTCGCCAAGGTAGTCGGGACCCCCCGAGCGGCACGAAGTGGACGCCCGGCGACGGTCGGGTCACGGTGCGTGGCGCCGGGCGGCTAGCGTGCCCGCGTGCGCGTTCTCCTCACGGGTGGGGCCGGGTTCATCGGCTCGCACATCGCCGACCTCCTCGCCGAGCGCGGCCACTCGCCCGTGCTGCTCGACGCCCTGCTCCCCCAGGCCCACGCGGCGGGCAAGGCGCCGGAGTGGCTCGACCGCTACCAGCTCGTGCACGGCGACGTCCGCGACGCCGACCTGCTCGACCGGCTGCTCCCGCAGGTCGACGCGGTGTGCCACCAGGCGGCGATGGTCGGGCACGGCGTCGACCCGGACGACGCCCCGGCGTTCGTCGAGAACAACGACCTCGCCACCGCGGTCCTGCTGGCGGCGATGTTCCGCTCGGGGCACCGCGAGCTGGTGATGGCGAGCTCGATGGTCGTCTACGGCGAGGGGCGCTACTCGTGCCCGGAGCACGGGGTCGTCCCCCCGCCCGCGCGCACCGGGGCCGACGTCGACGCCGGCCGCTACGACCTGCCCTGCCCGCACTGCGGCCGCGACCTCGCCGGCGAGCTGATCGGGGAGGACGCGCCGCTCGAGCCGCGCAGCACCTACGCCGCGACGAAGCTCGCGCAGGAGCACCTCGCGGTGGCGTGGGCGCGCGCGACCGGCGGGCGGGTCTGGGCGATGCGCTACCACAACGTCTACGGCCCCCGGATGCCGCAGAACACGCCGTACGCCGGCGTCGCATCGATCTTCCGCTCGTCGCTGGAGCGCGGCGAGGCCCCGCGCGTCATGGAGGACGGGCGCCAGCGGCGCGACTTCGTGCACGTCACCGACGTCGCCGCCGCGAACGTCGCCGCCCTCGAGACGCCGGCCCCCGAGGGCCGCTGCGTGCCGCTCAACGTCTGCTCGGGCGAGGTCCGCACGATCGGCGACCTCGCCACCACCCTCGCGGCCACGATGGACGGCCCGGCGCCCGAGATCGTCGGCGGCGCCCGGCCCGGCGACGTCCGGCACGTCACCGCCGACCCCGCCCGTGCCGCCGACCTCCTCGGCTTCCGCGCCCGCACGAGTTTCGCCGACGGCATCGCGGCGTTCGCCACCGACCCGCTGCGCGACGCCGTCGGCTGACGTCCCGGTGACCACCGGGGACTCGTCCCCGGAGGAGCACCGCGCCCGTTCACCGCGGCCGGGACCCCCGCGGAGCTACCAGACCGTCGCCAGCAGGTGGTTCACGGCGAGGGCGAGCACGGCCTGGGCGAGCAGCCACCAGCGCCAGGAGGGCCGGGGCAGCAGGGCCGCGACCGGCACGATCCACACCGCGAACGGGAGCCAGATGCGCTCGACCTCGGACTTCGAGAGCCCCGAGAGGTCGGCGAGGAGCACCGCGGCGAGGCCGGCCGCCGCGAGCGCCACCAGCACGATCGGGGCCGCGCGGGGACGCCGGGCAGCGCGGCGCAGGCCCGCGACCACCGCCGGGCCGAGCACGAGCACGAGGGCGGCGAGGTTCGCCCACACCCAGTACCCGTAGGGACGCAGGAGCCCGTACTCGTCGGCCTGGTAGTAGCGGACCGTGACCTGCTCGTACCCCGCGTACCACCAGAACCCGGCCGCGGCGAAGGCGGCGACGACCGCCGCGGCACCGAGCCCGCCGGTCAGCAGCGGGGCCACGCGGCGGCTCAGCAGGGCGACCGCGACCGGCAGCAGCCCGGCGAGCACGAACCCGTAGGACAGGAACAGCGACAGCCCGAGCACCACCCCGCCGACGACGCACAGCAGGTGCCCCGCGAGGCCCCGGCGGACCGCGCCGAGGGCGAGCAGGGCCACGCCCCACGCGAGGACCGCGGCGAACATCCCGTCCGCGGACACCCCGACCCACACCGCGCCCGGGAAGAGCACGCCGAAGGGCAGGTAGGCGCGGGCGAGGTCGCGGTCGCCCAGCGCGGCGACGGTGATCGCGACGGCGACGACCGCCGAGGCGCCGACCGTCGCGGTGACGGCGCCGGCGTACTCGCCGCCCGGGAACCCGGCGCGGTCGAGCAGGACGTAGAAGAGCGTCGCGGCGGGCGGGTGCCCCGACGCGTGGGTGACCAGGGTGTCGGGCGTCTGACCGGCGATGCGATCGGCGAAGGTCTGCAGGAAGACGCCGATCTCGCCCGTGCGCGGGATCTCCGCGAGGTACTCGGTCGGCGTCGCCAGCCGTTCGGCGACCCCGACGATCCACCCGTCGATCGTCGCGAGGGCGAAGGTCCACGCTGCGGAGGCGGCGAAGGCCACGGCGAGCAGCGGGCCCCAGCGCAGCCGGCGGGCCACCGCGGGGCCACCGAGCGCGACGAGCAGGGCCACGAGGACCGCGGGCACCGTGCCCGGGCCGACGTGCGGGAGCCACTCCGCGAGCAACGGCGGCCACCCGACCAGCACGGGGACGCCCGCGTCGATCAGCTGCCATCCGATCACGGACGATGCCGTGACCAGCGCCGCGGCGACGAGCACGGCCAGCAGGTCGCCCCGCAGGCGCAGCGGGGGGCGGGTCGCCGAGGGTGGCTCGCCGGCGGGTCCGGGGCGGTCCCGCAGCTCGGTGGTCATCGCCGCCGGACAGTACGGAGGTTCGGTGATCTCGGGGTGAGGAGGTCCGTGAAGCCGCTGTGGGTCGCCCGGACGGGGCATCCTCGGCACGCCCTGGCGGCCGAGGGGCCACCCGGCCCGGGGAGGAGCCCCGAGCGGCGAGCACACGCCCGACCTCATAGCGTGACCGAGGTGGAAGGTCGCGTGGACGTTGTGCTCCCCTGCCTCGACGAGGCGGAGGCCCTGCCCGGGGTGCTCGCCGCCCTGCCCGACGGGTTCGACGCGGTGGTGTGCGACAACGGTTCGACCGACGGCACCCCCGGGATCGCCGCGGGGCTCGGCGCGCTCGTCGTGCACGAGGCGACGCCGGGCTACGGGGCCGCGGTGCACACCGGGCTCGAGGCGACGCGCACCGAGGTCGTCGCGGTGATCGACGCGGACGGCTCCCTCGATCCCGCCGAGCTGCCCGCGATGGTGCGCCTGCTGCTCGACACCGACGCCGACCTCGTCGTCGGCCGGCGCGTGCCGGCGGCCCGCGGCGTCTGGCCCTGGCACGCGCGGGTCGGCAACCTCGTGCTCTCCGGGCTCCTGCGCACCCGGGGCGCGGCGGTCCGCGACATCGCCCCGATCCGGGTGGCGCGCCGGCAGGCGCTGCTCGACCTCGGGATCACCGACCGCGCCTTCGGCTACCCGCTCGAGCTCCTCATCCGCGCCGGCGCCGCCGGGTGGCGGATCCGCGAGGTCGACGTCGCCTACCGCCCGCGGGCCGGCGGCCGGTCGAAGGTCTCCGGCTCGCTCAAGGGCACCGCCCGTGCGGTCCGGGACATGTCGACGGCGATCGCGCGCACCCGCCCGGCGACGGCGACGGCACCGTCCACCGCACCCGACGACCGCGGCACCGGTCGATGAGGATCGGGGTCGAACCGATCACGAGGCCCCGTACGAACGCGCGGACCATGCGGACCAGTGCGCCGGTCACGAGGGTCGTCCTCGTGCTCGCGAAGGCCCCCGTCGCGGGCCGGGTCAAGACCCGCCTGACGACGGCCACCACCCCCACCGGCGCGGCGGGCATCGCCGCCGCGGCCCTGCTCGACACCCTCGAGGCGGCCGGGGCCGTCCGCGACGCGGCGGTGCTCGTCGCGCTCGAGGGCGACCCGGCCGACGCGCAGCGCCACGACGAGATCGCCGCGGCGCTCGCCGGGACCGTCGTCGTCCCGCAGCGCGGCGACACCCTCGGCGAACGGATCACCGCCGCGCACGAGGACGTCGCCGACACGTTCCCGGGCGCGGTGAGCGTGCAGATCGGGATGGACACCCCGCAGGTCGACGCGGCGCTGCTCGCCGACGCGCTCGACCTCGTCGCCACGGCGGCCGACGCAGCGCTCGGCCTCGCGCTCGACGGGGGCTGGTGGGCGCTCGCGCTGGCCGACCCGCGCCGTGCGGCGCTCATCGCCGACGTGCCGACCTCCTGCGGCGACACCGGCGCCCGCACGCTCGCCGAGCTCCGCGCCGGCCACGAGGGGCTGCGGCCGGACCGGGTGCTCGAGCTGCCGGCCCTGTCCGACGTCGACACCCCCGACGACGCCCTCGCCGTCGCCGACCTCGTCCCCACCGGCCGCTTCGCGCGCGCCGTCGCGGACGCCCTGCCGCCCACGGGGTCGGGCTCCGCCCCGCTGCGACGCCCCGCCGCAGGGTCGAGCTCCGCTTCGCTGCGTCTCCCCACCGCAGGGTCGAGCTCCGCGTCGATGCGTCTCCCCGCCGCCCCCGGAGGCCTCCCACGATGACCCGCACGACGTCGACGCCCCTCCCGGCCCCGCCGGCGGCCGAGATGCTCACGGGCCCGGTCGACACCGGGACCGTGTTCGACGCGGCGCTCGCGGGGCGCAGCCACCGCCTCGTGCGCCACGACGGGGTCGTGCTGCCCCTGGCGGTGCAGCGCTGGCACGACGACGCCGACACCGACGACGACTGGCTGCTCGACCGCTGCGCCGGGCCCACGCTCGACCTCGGCTGCGGGCCCGGCCGGCTCGTCGTCGCGCTCGCCGACCGGGGCGTGCCCGCCCTGGGCGTCGACGTGTCCGTGCAGGCCGTCCAGCGCTGCCTCGAGCGCGGGGCGGCCGTGCTGCACCGCGACGCCTTCGAGCGCCTGCCCGGCGAGGGCCGCTGGCAGCACGTCGTGCTCGCCGACGGCAACATCGGCATCGGCGGCGACCCGGTGACGCTCCTGCGCCGCTGCCGCGCCCTGCTCGCCGAGCGCGGCACTGTCCTGCTCGAGCTCGAGCCCGGCGCGGGGCTGTGGTGCGGCGTCGCCCACCTCGAGTGCCTCGACGAGCCCGCCCTCGACACGCGGGGCCTCGACACGCTGGGCTTCGACACGCTGGGCTTCGACACGCTGAGCGACGCGCCGTGGTTCCCGTGGGCGGTGCTCGGCCCGCACGCCGTCGACGCCGTGGCCGCCGAGGCCGGGCTGACCGTGGTCGCCCGCGACGAGGGCACCCGCACGTTCGTCGAGCTCGCCCCCGCCTGAGGCTCCGCGGCCCGCCGGCGTCAGCGGCCGCCGATCACCCGGCTCCCGAGCGTCACCGGCACCTGCCGCGTGCCGCCCGGCGCCTGCAGCGTCAGCGTCACGGTCTGTCCCGGCGCCCGCGACTGGATCGCCGCGACGAACGCGTTGGCGTCCTCGATGACCCGGTTGTCGACGCCCACCACGACGTCGCCCGCCGCGATCCCGGCCGTCGCCGCGGGCGAGCCCGGCTGCACGTCGGCCATCGCCGCCCCGCGCGGCGCCGCGTTCGCCACGCCCACCCCGATGACGGCCTGGGTGGCCTGGCCGGTGTCGACGAGCTCGGTCGCGAGCCGGCGGGCCTGGTTGATCGGGATCGCGAACCCGAGACCGATCGAGCCGCCCTCCTGCCCGGCGCTGCCGGTGACGCTCGCGATGGCGGTGTTCACGCCGATCACCCGGCCCTCGAAGTCGACGAGCGGACCGCCGGAGTTGCCGGGGTTGATCGCGGCGTCGGTCTGGATCGCGTCGAGCACGCTGCTCTGCCCGGCGCCGGACCCGCCGGCCTCGACGGGCCGCTGCAGGGCGCTGACGATGCCGGTCGTCACCGTGCCCGAGAGCCCGAGCGGCGAGCCGACGGCCATCACGGGCTGGCCCTGGACGAGCTGGTCGGAGTTGCCCAGCGTCGCCGCCCGCAGGTTGCCGACCCCGCTCGCCCGGACCACCGCGATGTCGGCCGCCGGCGCGGTCCCGACGACCTGGACCGGCGCCGCCCGCCCGTCGGAGAAGATGGCCTCCAGCCCGCCGCCCTGGCCGGCCTGCAGGACGTGGTTGTTCGTCATGATCAGCCCGTCGGCCGAGAGCACGATCCCCGAGCCCTCGCCCGCCCGGCCGCGGATCTGCACGGCGCTGGGCAGCACGTTCGCCGCCACCGCCTCGACCGACCCCGGCGCGGGCGCCGGGCCCTCGCCCTCGGGCACCGGCTCGTCGAGGGCGGTGCCCTGCGAGGAGCTGGACGAGCCGCCGGTGCCGCCGACGATCAGGCCGCCCAGCAGGCCGCCGACGAGTCCGGCGACGAGCGCGAGCGCGACCAGCCCCAGCGTGCCGCGACGCCGCGACCCGGAGCCGCCGCCCGGCCCGCCGGGGCCACCCGGGCCGGCGGGCGTCGCGGCGCCCCAGCCGCCGCCGGGGTCGCGGGGCCAGCCGCCGGGCGGGGTCGCCGGCCCGGCCGAGGCGGCGCCCCAGCCGGTGCCCGGGCCGCCCGGCGACGTCGGCGGGCCGCCGAGCGGCGCCTCGCGGGTCTGCGGTGCCGTCGGCGGGTAGGACGGCACGGGCCCGAACGCCGCCGTCGCGCCCGTCGAGGACGGGGGTGCACCCAGACCGGGCGGGGCCTGGCCGGGCGGCGGTGGCGTGGCCTGCGTCGGCGCCTGGCTCGGTGCCTGGCTCGGTGCCTGGCTCGGTGCGCTGTAGGGCGCCGCCCCCTCACCGGTGGCGACGCGCGCGGTCTCGTACTCGCGGCCGGTGCCCTCGGCCCAGCGCACCCCACCGGGGCCCGTGGGCGCCGTCTCCGCGGCACCGTGGACGGTGGGCGAGGCGGACGTCGAGCCGCCGGGGGCGTCGCCGCCCGAGGGGCCGGGGCCGTCCGGAGCGGAGGGCGCGGCGTCGTTCTCGCTCATGCCCCCAGCCTCTCGCATCGACCCTCCGGCCGCGTCGCCCGGCGTCCCGCCCCCGCCCGGTCCGGGGACGGGGGAAGCTGGAGGGGTGGAACGTCCCGCAGCCGGCCCGTCGACCGAGGGTCCCGCCGCCGTCGACGACCGTGTCGGCGGCGCCGACGGTCACGCCGCGGACACCACGGGAGCGCCCACCGGTCGCCCGGGCGTCCCGTTCGGCGCCCCGACCCGCGCCCCGGACGGGCGCGCCGCGGTCAGCGACGACGAGGAGCCCCCGCCCGGGCTGATCCGGAACATCCTGCAGGGCATCCCGCTGCGCCGGCGGGTCGGCATCCTCGTCTCGGTCGGCGGCGGCCTGCTCGTCGCGCTCATCGCGATCGCGGTGTTCTTCACGGCCCAGCGCGCGCTCTACGACCAGCTCGACGAGAGTCTCGTGCAGCGCGCGACGGTGGCCGCGTCCGGCGACCTCGCCGACCCCGCGATCCTGCTGCGGGTCTCCTCGGACGCCCTGGCCGCCGGCGAGGTGCGGGTGGCGATCGTCACGGCGGACGGCGAGTTCGTCACCCTGCGCGGCAACAGCCCGCCGCTCGGGGCCGCCGAGGTGTCCGCGGCGCGCCAGGCCCCGGCGACGTCGGTGCGCACGGGCATCGCCGACGGCGAGGTCTACCGGGTCGTCGCGGTCTACGCGGGCGAGGGGCGCGCCCTCGTGCTCGCCCAGGAGCTCGACCCGACGCGGCGGACGCTCTCGAAGCTCGCGGTGGTGCTGCTCGTCGCCGGCGCGTCCGGGGTGCTGCTCGCCGCGCTCACCGGCGTCGCGATCGCGCGCGCCGGGCTGCGTCCGGTCGAGCGGCTGATCTCGGCGACCGAGCGCGTCGCGCGCACCGGCGACCTGCGCCCGATCCCCGTCACCGGCGGCGACGAGCTCGCCCGCCTGACCAGCAGCTTCAACGCCATGCTGGCCGCGCTGGCGTCGTCGATCGAACGACAACGCCGGCTCGTGGCCGACGCGGGCCACGAGCTGCGGACGCCGCTGACGTCACTGCGGACCAACCTCGAGCTGCTCATGGCCTCCGACCGGGCGTCCGGGCAGCCGGGCGCGCCGACCCTGTCGGCACAGGACCGCGAGGAGCTCCAGGCCGACCTGCGCGCCCAGGTCGACGAGCTCGCGAACCTCATCGGCGACGTCGTCGAGCTCGCCCGCGACGACCCGCCCGAGGTCACCGCCGAGCCGCTCGACCTCGCCGACGTCGTGGAGCGCGCCCTCGACCGGGCCCGGCGCCGTGCCGCGGCCGAGAACGTCACCTTCGACGTCGAGCTGGCGTCGTGCGAGGTCACCGGCGACGCCAATGCCCTCGAGCGCGCGGCGCTGAACCTGCTCGACAACGCCGCGAAGTGGAGCCCGCCGGGGGGACGGGTGCGCGTGACCCTGCGCGAGGGCGTCGCGCCGGAGCGGCCCGGCACCGCCGTGCTCGAGGTGGCCGACCAGGGCCCGGGGATCGCCGACGAGGAGCTCGACCTCGTCTTCGAGCGCTTCTACCGCTCGCTGGACGCGCGGACCATGAGCGGGTCGGGGCTCGGGCTCTCGATCGTCGCCCAGGTCGCCGACCGCCACCACGGCGGCGTCTCCGCGGCCCGGGCGCCCGAGGGCGGCGCGCTGCTGCGCTTCTGGGTGCCCCGGAGCTGACGACGCGCTGACGTTCGACACGATTGCTACGCAGCGTCACAGGGTCTGTACGTATGGCTGTGACCCGGCTTACGGTCGGGTGGTCGGACGGAAGACGTCGAGGAGAGACCCCCGTGAGCAGACTGCGCTTCGGCACGTTCCTGGCCCCGTTCCACCGCGCCGGTGAGAACCCGACCCTCGCGCTGCAGCGCGACCTCGAGCTGGTCGAGCACCTGGACGCGCTGGGCATCGACGAGGCATGGATCGGCGAGCACCACTCGGCGGGCAGCGAGATCATCGCGTCCCCGGAGATCTTCATCGCGGCGGCGGCGGAGCGGACCAAGCGGATCAAGCTCGGCACCGGCGTCACCTCGGCGAGCTACCACAACCCGCTCTGGGTGGCCGACCGGATGGTCCTGCTCGACCACCTCACGCGCGGGCGCACGATGCTCGGCGTCGGCCCCGGCTCGCTCCCGAGCGACTCGGCCATGATCGGGCTGAACCCCACCGACACGCGCGAGCTGCTCGACGTCAACCTCGACATCATCATGCGGCTGCTGCGCGGCGAGGTCGTCACCGAGCAGACGAAGACCCACAACCTGGTCGAGGCCCAGCTGCAGCTGCGGCCCTACACCGAGCCGTGCTTCGACATCGCCGTCGCGGCCGTCGCCTCCCCCACCGGGCCGCGGATGGCCGGGCGGCACGGCGTCGGCCTGCTCTCGATCGGCGCGACGCTCTCCCCGGACGGCTTCGACGCGCTGGCCCACCACTGGAACGTCGTCGAGGAGCGCGCCCAGCACTTCGGGCAGCCGACGCCGGACCGCGAGAAGTGGCGCCTCGTCGGGCTCATGCACATCGCGGAGACCAAGGAGCAGGCCTACCGCGACGTCGAGTACGGGATCGAGTCGTGGTTCCGCTACTTCCAGAAGACCGCGGCGTTCCCGCAGATGGCGGTCGAGGGCGGCGACGTCAAGGAGATGATCGACTTCATCAACGAGGCCGGCATCGGCGCGATCGGGACGCCCGACGACGCGAAGGCCCAGGTCCAGCGGCTCGCCGACCAGTCCGGCGGCTTCGGCGCGATGCTGCTGCTCGGGCACGAGTGGGCCAACCCGCAGGCCACGAAGCGCTCGTGGGAGCTCATCGCCCAGAACGTCGTCCCGCACTTCCAGGGCACGACGTGGGGCGGGCGCAGCCACGCCGAGTCGACCCAGGCGGCCAAGGAGCGCGCCGGGCTCAAGCGCGACGAGTACGCGGCCACCCAGCTCGAGGCCGTCGACCACATGACGAAGAAGTACGCCGACGAGGTCGCCACGAAGTAGCCCGTCCCCATGTGAGCGAACTTCGGGGCTATCGCCCCGAAGTTCGCTCACATACTCACGGCGGGGTCTCGCGCAGGACGTAGCCGACGCCGCGGACGGTGTGGATGAGGCGGACCTCGCCCTCGGCCTCGGTCTTGCGGCGCAGGTAGCCGACGTAGACCTCGAGTGCGTTGCCGGTGGTCGGGAAGTCGTAGCCCCAGACGTCCTCGAGGATCCGGCTGCGGGTCAGCACCCGGCGCGGGTTGGCCATGAACAGCTCGAGCAGCGAGAACTCGGTGCGCGTGAGGCTGATCGGGCGCTCGCCCCGGCGGACCTCGCGCGTCACGGGGTCGAGCGAGAGGTCGGCGAAGCGCAGCGGCTCCGGGTCGGGCGCGCCCGCCCCGTCGTCGGGCGACGTGCGGCGCAGCAGCGCGCGCAGGCGCGCCAGCAGTTCCTCGAGCGCGAAGGGCTTGGCGAGGTAGTCGTCGGCGCCCGCGTCGAGCCCGGCCACCCGGTCCGACACCGCCTCCCGCGCCGTGAGCACGAGCACGGGGATGTCGTCACCCGCATTGCGCAGCCGGCGGCACACCTCGAGACCGTCGACGCGCGGCATCATCACGTCGAGGACGAGCGCGTCGGGACGGGGGCCGGCGTCGTCGGCCAGGGCGTCGAGCGCCTGCTGCCCGTCGGAGGCGAGCTCGACCTGGTAGCCGTTGAACGCCAGCGACCGGCGCAGCGAGTCGCGCACCGCCCGGTCGTCGTCCGCGACGAGGATCCGCATCCGCCCAGTGTGGCCGGACGGCCTGAGACGGTGCTGAGACGCGCCGACCGCGCGTCACCCGTTCGACCCAGCCGTCCGGGGGCGGACGGTGGCTCTCGGTGCGCCCGAGATGTCCGATGCGGGATCGACACCGTCGACACGCAACCGCGCACGGTGCCGATGCGTCTCGCATGGTTGAGGATGAGGAATCGGATGTCCCGGATCGGGACGAGGGGGACGGTGTGTCGAGGACGGACAGCAGCCGCATGCGGACGGGTCGGGGGCTCGATCGGGCGACGACGGGCCCGGTGGTCGTGCTGCTCGCCCTGATCGCTCTCCTGGGTGGGTGCGCGGGCGCCGGTGCCCCGGCGCCGCCGCCCGTGCCGCCGGTCGCCCTGGCCGCGTCGGTCGCCCCGGGCGCGGTGGACGTCGCCCCGGCCGAGCCGCTGATCGTGTCCGCCGCCGGCGGGCGGCTGACGTCGGTGACGGTCACCCCGAGCGGGGGCGCCGCCCTGGCCGGCACGCCCGATCCCTCGGGCACGCGCTGGACGAGCCCGCAGCTCGCCTACGGCACCGAGTACCGCGTGCAGGCCGCGGGCGTCGACGAGCAGGGCCGCCCCGGCGCCCCGCTCGACCAGACCTTCCGGACGGTCGCGCCCGAGGAGACCCTCGAGATCGCGAGCATCCGTCCCACCGACGGGCAGACGGTCGGCGTCGCGATGCCGATCTCGATCACCTTCGACACCCCCGTCACCGACCGGGCCGCCGTCGAGCGCCGGGTGTCGGTGGCGACCTCGACGCCGACCGAGGGCTCGTTCCGCTGGATGTCCGACGAGCAGCTCAACTGGCGACCCAAGGAGTACTGGCGCCCGGGCACGCAGGTGAGCGTCACCGCCCGCCTCTTCGGTGTCGACAGCGGCGAGGGCGTCTACGGCGCGGAGGACCGCTCGTTCTCGTTCACCGTCGGCCGCGACCAGCGGGCCCGCGGCGACGTCAACGCCCACACGCTCGTGCTCTATCAGGACGGCCAGGAGCTGCGGACCATGCCCGCGTCCTACGGCCGGGCGCAGTACCCGACGCAGTACGGCGTGCACGTCGCGTTCGAGAAGCACGAGGTCAAGCGCATGCGCTCGGACACGTGGGGCGGTCCGGCCGAGGGCACGCCCGGCTTCTACGACGAGGACCTGCCGCTCGCGGTGCGGATCTCCAACAACGGCGAGTTCGTGCACGTCAACGCGGCCACCACGCGCCAGCAGGGCCGCAGCAACGTCTCGCACGGCTGCGTGAACCTCTCGCCCGCCAACGGCCAGTTCTTCTTCAACTGGGTGCAGATGGGCGACCCGGTGGAGATCGTCGGCTCGGAGCGTCCGCTGACCACGCGCGACGGCGACATCGCCGACTGGACGATCCCGTGGGAGGAGTACCGCCAGGGCTCGGCGCTGGCCAGCACCTGACCGGAGCGCGCCCTCGGGCCCGCCGCCACGTCGGTGGACGGCGGTCCCGAGGGCCCGCACCCGGTCGGTGCGGTCCGGACGACCTAGAACTCGACGCGGACCAGCCCCAGCACCTCGGCGCGCCAGTCGGCGTAGGCCTTGCCGATCGCCTGGCGGTCGGCGCCGTGCTCGGACGGGGTCTGCGAGGGGGTGCTGCTGCCGTCGAGGCTCGCCGCGATGTCCGCGCCGCTCCACTCGGGCCCCGCGGTGCGCACCCGGAGGTGCCCGGGCGCCCGCTCGGCGCGCAGGGCGTGGGCGAGCACCCGCATGAGCGCGGTGCGCGCCTGCTGGTCGTCGGGCGCCTCGGTGTCGATGTTCGTCTGCCCGCCGACCAGCACCACCGTCGCGGCGTCGTGCAGCACGGGCAGGACGGTCTCGGCGGCCCGGAAGCGGCTGAGCAGACCCTCGGACAGGAACTGCTCGACCCGCCCGACCAGGCTGCCCCCGCGCGGGGTCATCGCCACCGGCAGCTGCACGTAGGCGTCGAACGTCCGCCCCTCCACCGCCTCGCCGAGGCGGTCGAGCGTGTCGACCACCGTGGTCTCCGCCCCGGTGGCCCTGATGGCCTCCGCCACCTCGGTCAGTCGCTCGCCGCCGCCGGTCACCAGCACGCTCGTCATGGCGCGTGACCCTAATCGGGCGGGGGCGGGGACGGCACGCTGTAGAGGGCCACCACACGCGCGGCGGCCGCCGCCATCTCGTCCCGCAGCGCCTCCGGGGCGAGCACCTCGACCGCGTCGCCGTAGCCCAGCAGCCCGGCCCGCGCGGCGAGCAGCGAGCGGAACGGCGCGACCAGGACCTCGCGGCCGTCGGCGTCGGTGCCCTCGTGGCGCCACGGCCCGGCCATCACGGCCATCGCCACCCGGCGCAGCGTCGGGGCCCACTCCGGGTCGACGCGCACCCGCACGTCCACCTCGTCGGTCGGCGCCTCCAGGCGGTCGCGCAGCTCGGCCCACACCGCGCCGAGGTCGCGCCCGTCGGGGCGGCGGGCCGGCGCCCCGGTGGCGGCGACCTCGCGGACCCGGCCGACGCGGTACATCTTCGGCCGGCCGCGGTGCGCCGCGACGAGGTACCAGGTGCCGGCCTTGCTGACCAGGCCGTACGGGTCGACCGTGCGCCACGTGGCGACGGCGGCGTCCCCGGTGGCGTAGCGGATGCGCACGCGCTCGTCGGCGACCAGGGCGGCGTCGAGCGCGGGCAGCGCGGGCAGGTCCTCGGGCGCGCGCCGCCAGCCCTGGTGCTCGACGAGCAGGCGCCGCCGGGCCCGGTCGACGCCCTCGCGCCGCGCGTCCGGCACGGCCGCGAGCAGCTTGCGCGACGCGGAGGCCAGCGCGGTGCCGAGCGCGCCCCCGTCCGCGGAGGCGCCGAGCGCCACCAGCGCGCGCAGCTCGTCGTCGGTCATCCCCGTGACGTCGGTGCGGTAGCCCTCGAGCAGCGCGACGCCGCCGCGCCGCCCGCGCTCGCAGTACACCGGCACCCCCGCCGACGACAGCGCCTCGACGTCGCGCTGCACGGTGCGCGTCGAGACCTCGAGCCGGCGGGCGATCTCGGGCGCGGGCATCCGCCCGTGGGTCTGCAGGAGCAGCAGCGTCGCGAGCAGGCGGTCCGAGCGCACGTCCCGAGAATGCCCGAGAAACACGACAGCAGGTGTCGTGTATCAGGTCGCACTCTCTCCTCATGACCGCCGCACTCGCCACCGGTGTCCTCGAGCCCCTCGGCCCGTTCGACCTCGAGCAGACCCGCGCCTTCGTCGGCCGCTGGGGCCCGATCACCCGCCACGCGCCCTCGGCGGGCGAGCCGCTGCGCCTCACCGCACCACTCGACGGCGACCAGCGCCCCGTCGCCGTCGCGCTGCGCCAGGCCGCGCCGGACGGGCCGGTCGAGGTCGAGATCGCCGGGGCCCACGCCGCGCCCGACCGGGCCCTCGCCCAGGTCGCGCGCCTGCTCTCGCTCGACCACGACGCGCGCGACTACCCCGACGTCGGACGGCGGGTCCCCGCGATCGGCCGGCTCATGGCCGCGCACCCCGGCCTGCGCCCCACGCTGTTCGGCACGCCGTACGAGGCCGCCGCGTGGAGCGTCGTCTCGGCGCGGATCGGCGAGCGTCAGGCCGGCACCGTCTTCCGGCGCCTCGCGGCGGCCCACGGCGAGACGCTCACCGTGGCGGGCGCCGAGGTCGACGCGTTCCCGGGCCCCGAGGCGCTGCGGGCGGTCGAGAAGTTCCCCGGCCTCGATGCCGAGAAGGTGCGCCGGCTGCACGGTGTCGCCGACGCCGCGCTGGCCGGCGACCTCGAGGTCGACCGTCTGCGCGCGCTCGGGCCGGACGGCGCCCGCGCGGCGCTGACGCGCCTCCGCGGCATCGGCGACTTCGGGGCGTCGCTGATCTGGCTGCGCTCCTGCGGGGTGGTCGACGAGTGGCCCGACGGCGAGCCCCGCTGCCGTGCCGCGCTCGCCCGCCTCCACGGCCGCCACGCCGACGACCCGCTCGACGACCTGATCGACGGGCTCCGCCCCTACCGCACCTGGGCCGCGCTGCTCCTGCGCGTGGCACGCCACGACGACCACCGCTGATCATCCCCCGGAGAAGGAGAGCACCATGACCGCGCCCGACCCCCGCCCCCTGCTGACCCGCGCGCTCGACCAGATCGGCGAGCTCGTCGCCGGTACCGCGCCCGACGCCCTCGAGCGCCCGACGCCGTGCGCCGACTGGGACGTCCGCACCCTGCTCGACCACCTCGTCGGCGTGCACCGCCGCATCGCCCACGTCGGCGCCGGCGGCCACTTTGCCGACATCACCTCCACCCCCGAGGTCGCCCGGGGCACGCACGACGCCGAGATCGCCGCCGCGCGGGTCGACATCGACCGCGTGTGGGTGCACGACGAGGCGGTCCTCGACCGCGTGCTCACGGTGCCGTGGGGCACGATGCCCGGCCGGTTGGTCGGCTTCGGCTACGTCCAGGAGCTCACCGTGCACGCCTGGGACCTCGCCGCGGCGACCGGGCGCACCGAGGGCCTCGACGACGAGCTGGCCCTCGCGGTCGAGGAGACCGCCCACCGGGTGCTGCCGGCCGAGCCCCGCGGCGGGGACATCCCGTTCGGCCCGCCGGTCGCGGTCGCCGCCGACGCCGCGCCCCACGAGCGGCTGGTCGCCTGGCTCGGCCGCGACCCGCAGGGACTTCTCGTCCGCTAGGAGACTGCTGAAGAAGTCAGCGCGTCGGCGCTGGCGGTCCGGGCTGGGGCTGGGATCCTTGTCGGGTGCAGGGTCGCTCTGATGATCAGCGTGAGTTGCTGGATGTGGAGTCGGTCGCGGGGCATCTGCTGAAGTCGGGCAGCGTGTTCGCGTTCCTGGCCACCCACCGGACTCGGTTGTTTCCGCCGGAGCTGTTCGCCGATCTGTTCCCGACCCGCCGGGGCCGGCCCAGTGTGCCGCCGGAGGTGGTGGCCACGGTGCTGGTGCTCCAGGCGCTGCACGGGCTCTCGGATCGGGAGGCGGTCGAGGCGCTGACGTTCGATCTGCGGTGGAAGGCCGCGTGCGGGCTGGCGATCATCGACACCGCGTTCGACTCCTCGACGTTGACCTATTGGCGGCGACGGCTGGCGGCCTCCGACCGGCCGGATCGCATCTTCGAGACCGTCGCGGCTGTGGTCTCGCAGACCGGGGCGGTGGCCGGGAAGACCCGCCGGGCGCTGGACTCGACCATCCTCGATGACGCGGTGGCCCGTCAGGACACCGTCACCCAGCTGATCGCTGCGATCCGCCGGGTCGCCCGTGAGGTCCCCGCCGGCGCCGAGGTCGTCGCCGCGGTCACGACCAGCGGGCAGGACTACGCGCGGCCGGGCAAGCCGCAGATCGCCTGGGACGATCCGGCCGCGCGCGACGAGCTGGTCTCGGCGCTGGTGGGCGACGCGCTGGCGGTGCTGGCCGAGCTCGAGACGCGCCACCCTCACGGCCGGGGCCTGGATGCCAAGCAGGTCGAGGCGGTGGCGTTGTTGGCGTTGGTGGCCGGTCAGGACGTCGAACCGGCCGAGGGCTCGGATGGCACCGACGGGCGTTGGCGGATCGCGACCAAGGTCGCCCCTGACCGGGTGATTTCGACCGTCGACCCCGACACCCGCCATGCCCACAAGTCCCGGGAGCGCCGCCAGGACGGCTACCGCGCCCACGTGGTGGTCGAGCCCGACACCGGGCTGATCACCAACACCGCCCTGACCAAGGCCGCTGGCCCGGACAACAGCGACGCCACCGTCGGGATCGCCCTGCTCGCCGACGACTCCACCCTCGACACCCTCGACTGCGCGGCCGTGGTCGGGCCGGTCGAGGTCTTGGCCGATTCGGCCTACGGCACCGGCGACGCCCTGGCCGCACTCGACGCGGCCGGGCACCAGGCGGTGATCAAGCCGTGGCCGCTGCGCCCGGCGATCCCCGGCGGGTTCACCCTCGACGACTTCACCCACCACGCGACGACCGACACCGTGACCTGCCCGAACGGGGTCACCCGCCCGGTCACCGGCAGCGGAGCGGTGATCTTCGGGGTGCACTGCCGGGGCTGCCCGCTGCGTGAGCGATGCACCACCGCCACTGACGGGCGCACCCTGCATCTCGGGCCGCACCACGCCCTGCAACGCGCCCACCGCGCCCGCGCCGGGCTCCCCGAGCACCTCGAGAGCTATCGACGGCACCGGCCCATGGTGGAGCGCTCGATCGCCTGGCTGACCCGCGGCAACCGCCGGGTCCCGCACCGCGGGGTGGTCAAGAACAACGCCTGGCTGCACACCCGCGTCGCCGCGATCAACCTGCGCCGCCTGCTCACCCTCGGGCTGCACCTCGACCACGACCGCTGGGCCCTCGGCACCATCTGAACGATCCGGCCACAGGACAGCTCACCGACCTGGACACCCACCCTCGCCGACGCACCATCGCCACCGGGCGGGGCGACCTCTTGTCGCACCCCACAGGTGCTGACCGCAGCACGACTGCCGAGGCGCCCCGCCCACCCAACACGCCGTTGTTCAGCAGTCTCCTAGGCAGACACCGGGGACGCTCTCGCGGGTCACGTAGGTCGTCGTGCCCGTGATCCTGCTGCTCCGCCACGACGTCGGGCTCCTCGGGCCGCGCAGCACCGGCCTCGCGCTCGAGGCCGTGGACCGACCGATCGGACGCGTCACGTCGGGCCCCGCATTCGTTCCGAGCACGTATTATCCGAGGAACGGGGAGTGGCCCGAGGGTCACGTGGGGCGCGACGGACGGGGTGAGCGCGGTGACGAGAGCGGCGACCAGCAAGGACACGACCCGGCGCCGCGTCCGCCTCGACCCGCCGTCCGACCTCGTGGCCGCGCCCGGCTACGGCGCGCGGCGGCTCTACCAGGCCTACCTCGCCGCGTGGACCCGCCACGTCGACCCGGTGCTCACCGGCCCCCAGTTCGCCGTGCTTTCGGCCGTGCGGGCCTACCCGGACGCGGACCAGACGTCCCTGGCCAGCGCGGTCGCCCTCGACACCTCGACCATGGCCGACGTCTGCCGGCGCATGGAGCGTCGCGGGCTCATCGCCCGCCACGAGGCGCCGCACGACGCCCGCGCGAAGGTCCTGACGCTCACCGACGAGGGCACCGCGGCGCTCGCGGAGACCAACCGCCGCGCCCGCGCACTCGACGAGGCCCTGCTCGCCGGCTGCCCGGCCGAGCACCGCCCGCACCTCGCGTCGCTCCTCAACGACCTCGGTCAGGAGTGGGAGCGGGTCGCCGAGCGCGACGCGCTCTGAGCGGGCGAGCCCTCCCTCGTAGGCCGAACGGCCCATCCGCGCGCCCGCGATCTGTTACAGCCGCGTCTCGGGACCCGTCGAGGTATTGCGTCCTCGGATAGTACGTGCTCGGATTTAACGCAGCCGAACGCGAGCACCACACCGGGAGGGCGGCCAGATGGCGAGCCAGTCGTTCGAGGTCACCATCGTCGGAGGAGGGCTGGGCGGCCTGTGCGCCGCGCTGTCGCTGCGCCAGCGCGGCACGCGCGTCACCGTGGTCGAGGCCGCGCCCGAGCTCGGCGAGATCGGCGCCGGGATCCAGACCGCGCCGAACGCCAGCCGCATCCTCATCGGGCTCGGGCTGCGGGCGCAGCTCGAGGCGATCCGCACGCAGCCGGAGGACCAGGTCCGCCGCCGCTGGGCCGACGGCAGCATCATCGCCCAGCTCCCCCTCGGGCAGCGGGTGATCGACCAGTACGGCGCCCCGTACTGGCACTACCACCGCGCCGACCTGCACCGCGTCCTGCTCGACGCCTGCGCCGACCCCGAGGGCCCCGGCCCGGTCGTCGCGCTGCACACCGGCGCCAAGGTCACCGAGCTCGACCGCACCGACCCGACGCGTCCCGTCGCGGTCGCCGAGGACGGCCGCCGCTTCGCCGGCGACGTCCTGGTCGGCGCCGACGGCATCCGCTCGGCGGTCCGCGACCTCGCGGGCTTCGACGACTCGCTCGTCTTCTCCGGCGAGATGGCCTACCGCGCGCTCATCCCCGGCGAGCTGATCGCCGCGGACCCGGCCACCCGCTTCCTCGTGGACCGCTACCACTCGACCATCTGGTACGGCCCCGACAAGCACCTCGTGCACTACGTCATCCGCGGCGGCCAGTACCTCAACGTCGTCGCCATCGTACCGTGCACCGACACCATCGCCGCCGACTGGAGCGGCCCGGCCACCCCGGAGCAGCTCGCCGCGGACTTCGGCGACTGGGACGACCGGGTGCCGGCCATGCTCTCGAAGGCCAAGCCCGAGGACGTCTCGCTGTGGGCGATGTACCGGCGCCGGCGCGACCCGGTGTGGGTCGACGGCCGCGTGGCGCTGCTCGGCGACGCCTGCCACGCGATGCTCCCCTACCAGGCCCAGGGCGCCTCGCAGTCGATGGAGGACGCCGCCGTCCTCGCCGAGGAGCTCGGCCGGGTGACCCGCGACGACATCGACGGCGCCCTGGTGCGCTACGTCGACCGCCGCGCCAAGCACGCCGGCATGGTGCAGGACGCCTCGCTGCAGAACATGGCGTTCTACCACCTGCCCGACGGCCCCGAGCAGCGCGAGCGCGACGAGAAGCTGCGCCGGTTCGACGGCGAGTCCGACGTCTCGTACGACTGGCTGTGGAACGGCAGCCCGTTGCAGGACCACGACACCGAGTCCATCCACTACCAGTTCGCCCGCTGACGCGCGGACCGACACCACCCCCCACCACCCGCGACGGGAGCGAACAGATGCGCACCGGAGACCAGATCGTCCAGGATCTTCCCTGGCGCTGGGGCGTCCAAGGAAAGATCTTCCTCATCGGCGGCCTCGGCTACATGTTCGACGCCTGGGACGTCGCCCTCAACGGGTTCCTCACCCCGCTGATCGGCACCGAGTTCGGGCTCTCGCCCGCCCAGCGGGGGCTCGTCGCCACCGCGAACCTCATCGGCATGGCCGTCGGCGCCGTCGCCTGGGGCACGGTCGCCGACCGCATCGGCCGCAAGAAGGCCTTCAGCATCACCCTGCTGATCTTCGCGATCTTCTCGGTGCTCGGCGCGCTGTCGCCGAACATCGAGGTCTTCCTGCTGCTGCGCTTCCTCGCCGGCGTCGGCCTCGGCGGCTGCATCCCCGTCGACTACGCGATCGTCAGCGAGTTCTCGCCCAAGAAGCAGCGCGGCCGGGTGCTGGCCGCGATGGACGGCTGGTGGCCCATCGGCGCGACGCTCGCCGGGGTCTCGGCGACGCTGCTCGTGCCGGTCGACGGCAACTGGCGCTGGATGCTCGTGCTGATGATCCTGCCGGCGCTGCTGCTGTTCTGGGTCCGTCGCGGCGTGCCCGAGTCGCCGCTCTACCTCTCCCGCATGGGCCGGGAGCCCGAGGCCCGCGCGGTCATCGACGACATGGTGGCGCGCACCGGCGCCGCCCACGAGCCGTACGTCATCCCGGCCGCCGTCGAGGAGGACAAGCGCGGTGGGGCGTGGGCCGCGGCCGCCGACCAGCTGCGCCGCGTCTGGGCGTTCAACCCGACCATCACCGCCGTCGCGTGGTCGTTGTTCATCGCCGTCATGCTCGTCTACTACGCCGCCCTGAGCTGGATGCCCTCGATCCTCAAGGCCGAGGGCTTCGGCGAGATCGCCGCGTTCGCCTCGACCACGCTGATGAACGCGCTCGGCATCGTCGGTGTCGCCCTGTCCGTGCTGGTGGTCGACCGCTACGGCCGCAAGCGCGTCATCGCGATCGCGGGCCCGGTCGCCGCGGCGACGCTGGTCGCCTTCTCGCTGCTGCTCGGCACGCCGACGGCCGCGGTCATCGCGATCGGGGCGTTCGGGCTGTTCGCGCTGATCGTCATCCCGGTCATGTACGCCTACGTCTCGGAGCTCTACCCGACCGAGCTGCGCGCCTCGGGCTTCGGCTGGGCGTCGTCCTCGAGCCGTGCGATCACCGGCTTCGCCCCGCTGCTGTTCGGCAGCGTGCTCTGGCCGGTGCTGGGCCTGCCGCTGACGTTCACCCTGCTCGGGGTGCTGGTCGTCGGCGCCGTGATCTTCATGTGGGTCGGCGCGCCGGAGACCGCGGGCCGCGAGCTCGACCGGATCACCACCGACGTGCCCGCCGACGAGCCCGACGAGCCCGCCACGACGGACCCCGAGCGCACCCGCGCCTGACGCCGCGCTCCCCGTTCCGGGCGAAGGGCACCTTCGGTCAGCTAGACGGGCCGGGGGTGCCCTTCGCCAGAACGCTCCACGGAAAGGAGGCCCGCGACGTGAAGCCCGCCGCGTTCACCTACCACCGCGCGCACGACGTGGCCGACGCCGTCGCGCTGCTCACCGACCTGGCCGCGGCGGGCGAGGACCCCAAGGTCATCGCGGGCGGGCAGAGCCTCATGCCGATGATGAACTTCCGGCTCGCCCGCCCCTCGGCACTCGTCGACCTGGGGCCGCTGCGCCGGTTGCCGGCGATGACCGCGATCCGCTCCGACGGTGATCACCTCACCCTCGGCGCGCTGGTCACCCACCACGCCGTGGAGAAGGCCACGCTGCCGGAGGGCTTCGCCGTGCTCTCCCGCGCCATGCGCTGGGTCGGGCACCTGCCGATCCGCAGCCGCGGCACGGTGGCCGGCAGCCTCGTGCACGGGGACGCGACCGCCGAGTGGTGCCTGCTCGCGCTGCTGCTCGACGCGGTCGTCGTCGCCGAGGGCCCGTCCGGGCGCCGCGAGATCCCCGCCGACGAGCTCTTCCACGGCTTCTACGCCACCGCCGTCGACCTCGACGAGGTCGTCGTCGAGGTCCGCTTCACCCGGCCCGCCCCGCACGCCGCGCTCTGCGAGTTCGCGCGCCGCCACGGCGACTTCGCCGTCGTCGACGCCGCCGTGGCGCTCGACCTCGAGGGGACCGCCGCGACCGGCGGGCGGATCGTGCTCGGCGGCGTCGCCCCCGCGCCGGTCCGCGTGCCCGAGGCCGAGGCGGTGCTCGCCGCGGGCGGTGCCGCCGGCGACGCCCTCTGGGGCGCGGTCGCCGACGCGGCCGCCGCCGCCGTCGATCCCCCCGACGACGCCACCACCACGGCCGCCTACCGCCGCCGGCTGACCCGCACGCTGGTCGCGGACGCCTGCCGCGAGGCCTCCGGAGGGCTGCGATGACCGCGACCGAGCTCCCCGGCGACGGCCACGCCACCGAGCCGCGCGCCGAGGGCCCTCGATTCGACGGGCACCGGGGCCGCTGGGTCGGCGCCTCGATCCCCCGCCACGAGGACCCGCGCCTGCTCACCGGCCGCGGGCGCTTCGTCGACGACATCACCCTGAGCGGGATGCTGCACGCGGGCTTCGTGCGCGCGACGGTCGCGCACGCGCAGATCACCGGTATCGACCTGACCGCCACGCGCGCGGTCGAGGGCGTCGTCGCCGCCTACGACGCGAGCGACCTGGCGCTCGGCGACATCGTCGCGCTGCTCGACCGTCCCGCCGAGGAGTTCACGCCCACGGCGATGCCGATCCTCGCCAAGGACAAGATCCGGTTCGTGGGCGAGCCGCTCGCGATCGTCGTCGCGCGCGACCCCTACGCCGTCGAGGACGGCATCGAGGCCGCGGTCGTGGAGCACACCGCGCTCGACGCGATCGTCGACGAGGAGACCGCGCTGCGCGCGAGCACGACGGTCCACGACGAGGCCCCGGACAACGTGCTGCTCGACGTGTCGATGTTCGACACGCCGGGCGTCGACGAGGCGTTCGCGGACGCGGACGTCACGGTCGAGGTGACCACCCGCAGCGGGCGCCAGAACGCGCTCCCGCTCGAGACGCGCGGCGTCGTCGTGTCGTGGGACGCCCGCGACGACCAACTGCTCGTGCAGACCTGCACGCAGGTCCCGCACCAGGTGCGCACGCTCGTGGCCCGCTGCCTCGACGTCCCCGAGCGCACGGTGCGCGTCACCGTGCCCGACATGGGCGGCGGCTTCGGGCAGAAGTGCGTGGTCGGGCGCGAGGAGGTCGCCGTGGCCGCCGTCGCGCAGCGGCTGCACCGTCCCGTGAAGTGGATCGAGGACCGGCGCGAGGCGCTGACCGCGGGCTTCCTGGCCCGCGAGCAGACCTACCGCACGCGCGCGGCGTTCGACGCCGACGGGCACATCACCGCGCTCGACGTCGACGTCGTCTGCGACATGGGCGCCTACTCCTGCTACCCCTTCACCGCGGGCATCGAGCCGCTCATGGCGTCCGCGGAGATGCCCAGCGTCTACCGCGTGCCCGCCTACCGTGTGCGCGGCCGGGCGCTGACCAGCAACAAGGCCCCGACCGCCCCGTACCGCGGGGTCAGCCGCCCGCAGTACGTCGTGGCGATCGAGCGGGTGATGGAGCGCGCCGCCCGCGAGCTGGGGCTGGACCCGGTGGAGGTCCGCCGCCGCAACGTCATCACCGAGTTCCCCTACACCGGCGTCAACGCCGTCACCTACGACCCCGGCACCTACCGCGAGTCGCTCGACCTCGCCGAGGCGACGATCCGCGACGAGGGCTGGTACGAGCTGCGCGAGAGCACCGACCGGCACATCGGGATCGGCTTCTGCTGCTTCTCCGAGCGCACCGGCTACGGCTCCGAGGCGTTCGCCAAGCGCAAGATGACCGTGGTGCCGGGCTTCGACCTCTCCGAGATCCGGATGGACACCACCGGGGCCGTCGTCGTCACCAGCGGGACGATGAACCACGGCCAGTCGCACGAGACG
The DNA here is from genome assembly GCF_028737205.1 of Actinomycetospora lutea. GTDB lineage: Bacteria > Actinomycetota > Actinomycetes > Mycobacteriales > Pseudonocardiaceae > Actinomycetospora > Actinomycetospora lutea. The sequence goes on from NZ_JAQZAL010000005.1 coordinate 39,806, forward strand.
ACGTTCGCGCAGATCGTGGCCGACCGCCTCGGCATCGACACGGCGCGCGTCAAGCTGCGCCAGGGCGACACCGAGCGCATCGCCTACGGCTGGGGCACGTTCGCGTCCCGGTCGGTGACGATCGGCGGCTCGGCCGTCGCGCTCGCCTCGCAGCGGCTCGGCGAGCTGCTGTGCCGGATCGCCGCGCACCTGCTCGAGACGCGCCCGGACAACGTCGCGCTCGACGGCGACGGCGGCGTGGTCCAGCTCGACGACCCGGACCGGCGCCTGACGTACGAGGACATCGCCGACGTCGCCTACCTGCGCAGCCACCTGCTCCCCAAGGACGTCGAGCCGGCGCTGACCGCCACCGCGAGCTTCGACGTGCCCGGCGACGGGACCTTCTCGAACGCCACGCACGCCGTGGTCGTCGAGGCCGACCCGGGCACCGGGGCGATCCGCATCCTGCGCTATGCGTGCGTCGAGGACTGCGGGGTCGTGATCCACCCGAAGGTCGTCGAGGGGCAGTGCCGCGGCGGGATCGCGCAGGGCATCGCGGGCGCGCTGTTCGAGGAGATCACCTACGACGCCCACGGCGAGCCGTCGGCGGCGTCGTTCATCGACTACCTCGTGCCGACCGCGACCGAGATCCCCGACGTGTCGATCGCCCACCTCGAGACGCCGTGCGCGTTCACCGAGAACGGGGCGAAGGGCGCCGGCGAGGGCGGGACGATCGGCGCGCCCGCCGCGGTGCTCAACGCCGTCAACGACGCCCTGCGCCACACCGGCGTCGAGCTCGACGCCACGCCGATCCATCCCCGGGTCGTACTGGACGCACTGGAGGGCGGGCTGTGAACGATCCGCATCTGCTGTCGCTGACCGTCAACGGGACCGAGCAGGAGGTGGTGGTCGAGCCCCGCCGCACGCTCGCCGACGTCCTGCGCCACGACCTGCGCCTCACCGGCACGCACGTCGGCTGCGAGCATGGGGTGTGCGGCGCGTGCACCGTGCTCCTCGACGACGCCCCGGTGCGCGCGTGCCTCGTGTTCGCCGTGCAGGCCGAGGGCGCCGAGGTGCGCACGGTGGAGTCGCTGGATGCCGAGGGCCGGCTGTCGGACCTCCAGCAGGCGTTCTCCGACCACCACGGCCTGCAGTGCGGCTTCTGCACGCCCGGCTTCCTCATGCTCGCCGAGGGCGTGCTGGACGAGCAGCCGGACGCCTCGCGCGAGGAGATCCGCGAGGCGCTCTCGGCGAACCTCTGCCGCTGCACCGGCTACCAGACCATCGTCGACGCGGTGCACGCGACGGCGTGCTCGCGACGTCAGGAGATTCCGTCGTGATCCTCGACAACCACCTCGCGGTCCCGGCCGCGCCGGACGCGGTGTTCGCGCTGCTCAACGACGTCGAGCGCGTCGCCGGGTGCCTGCCCGGCGCGACGCTCGAGGGCCGTGACGGCGAGGCGTACCGCGGGCGCGTGAAGGTCAAGGTCGGCCCGATCAGCGCCGCCTACGCGGGCACCCTGCGCTTCACCGAGGTCGTGCCCGACCAGCGCACGCTGCGCCTGTCCGCGCGCGCCTCGGACGCCCACGGCGCCGGGGACGCCGAGGCCGACGTCGTGCTCTCGGTGATCGAGGCGGACGGCGGCTCGACCCTCGACCTGCACACCGACCTGCTCATCCGCGGCAAGATCGCGCAGTTCGGCAAGGGCGCGATCACGACGGTGTCGAGCCGCCTGCTCGACCAGTTCGCCCGCAACCTGGCCGGCGAGCTCGCGGGCAGTACCAGCGATGCGGCATCGCTGGCGTCTGACGCCAGGATCGCCACATCCTCGCCGCGCGACACGCCGAGCGAGGACCAGGCGCTCGACGGGCTCGCGATGCTGCTGCCGCCCCACGCCGGGCGCTGGGCCGCGCTCGCCGGCGCCGCGCTGGTCGGCGTCGTCCAGGGCTACCTGTGGGGCCGCCTGCGCGGCCAGAAGATGCTGATCGAGGAGCTGCGACACCGTGACCGCTGACGAGACCCTGCACGGCGCCGAGACCGACGCCGTCTACGACCGCGCCGGCTTCGGCGCCACCGTCCCGCGGGGCCCGCGTCCCGCGCTGGTGGTCGTGGACCTCACGCGCGGGTTCACCGAGCCCGGCTTCCCGCTGGGCGCCGACCTGACCGCGGAGGTCGCCGCGGCGGCCCGGCTCGTCGAGGTCGCCCACGACCGCGACGTCCCCGTCATCGCGACCGCCGTCTCGTTCACCGCCGCGGAGGCCGACGGCGACGCCGTCGCGTGGCTGCGCAAGGCCCCGGGCGTGCGCGCACTGCGCGAGGGCAGCGAGGCCGTCGCCCTCGACGCGCGCCTCGGCCTGTCCCCCGACGACCACCTCATCCTCAAGAAGGGCGCCTCGGCGTTCCACGGGTCGTCGCTCGCCGCGCTGCTCACCGGCCTGCACGTCGACACGGTGGTGATCTGCGGCGCCACGACCTCGGGCTGCGTGCGCGCGACCGCCGTCGACGCGGTCCAGTCCGGCTTCGACACGCTCGTCGTCGCCGAGGCCTGCGGCGACCGCGCACGCGGCCCGCACGACGCCGCGCTCTACGACCTGCAGGCCAAGTACTCCGACGTCGTCACCCTCGACGACGCCGTGTCCTACCTCGACGACCCCTTCCGGAAGGCCGATCGGTGACCGAACCCGCAGCTGCGCGCGTCCTGACCCAGCCCGCGCTGGCCGACCTCGCCGAGACCGCGGCGGTGAGCCGCTGGGTGCGCTCGCGGCAGCCGTCGGGGGGCGACGTCCGCCTGCACGTCCTCGACCACGGCCCCGTCGACGGCGTCCCGCTGCTGATCATCCCGGGGATCACGAGCCCGGCGATCAGCATGGACTTCGTCGCCCGCGAGCTCACCGACCTCGTGCGCCCCCTGGTCCTCGACGTGCGCGGCCGCGGGTTCTCCGACAACGGGGACGCCTACGACCTCGACACCTACGCCGCCGACGTCGCCGCGGTGATCGAGCAGCTCGGCCTCGAGCGCCCGCTCGTGCTCGGGCACTCGATGGGCGCGCGGATCACCGCCGTCGCCGTCACCCGCCTCGACCTGCGCGGCACCGTGCTCGTCGATCCCCCGATGAGCGGCCCCGGACGCGGGCCCTACCCGACGACGCTCGACGCGTTCCTCGGCCAGCTCGACCAGGCCCGACGCGGTACCGACGCCGACGAGGTCGCGCAGTCGTGGCCCCGTTGGCCCCGCCGCGAGCAGGAGCTGCGCGCCCACTGGATGGGCTCGATCTCGCGCGACGCGATCGTCGCGACCCACGCGGGCTTCGAGTCCGAGGACTTCTTCGCCACCTGGCCTTCGGTCCCCGCGCCGACCGTGCTGGTCCACGGCGGCGACAGCCCCGTCGTCACCGCCGCCGGCGCGGAGGAGGCGGCGAAGGCGAACCCCGGGGCCACGATCGTCGAGGTCCCGCGCGCCGGGCACATGGTCTTCTGGGACGAGCCCGCGGCCGCCCTCGCCACGACCCGCGAGGCCCTGCGCGCCCTGATCTGAGCGAAGGGCCCCTTCGCTCGATCTACTCGCGAAAGGGGCCCTTCGGTCACACAGACGGGACGACTCAGGCCGCGCGGGTGACGGCGCCGGGGTCGGCGCGGGTGCCGTCGAGCAGCGCGCCGGCGTCCGGCACGCGGGTCTCGAGGCCCAGCGAGGACAGGATGCGGAACGTCGTCGCCGTCGCCGCCGAGAGCACCGGGATCCCGACCTCGTCCTGCACCGCCTCGATCGAGGGCAGCGAGGGCATCTGCACGCACGCCGAGAGCACCAGCGCGTCGGCGCCGCTGATGTCGAGCTTCCGGTGGTGCTCCCGCAGGTCGGCGGGGTCGAGCCGCGCGACCGCGAGGTTGTCGGGCACCTCGAGCGACAGGGAGTCGACGACCTCCACCCCGGCATCGGTGAGGTAGTCGACGACGGCCTGGGTCAGCGGCTTCATGTACGGCGTCACGATCGCCACCCGCTCCGCCCCGAGGGCCGCGATGCCCGACAGCAGGGCGCCCGCGCTCGAGACGACGGGGGCGGAGGCACCCTCCGCCCGCAGGGCCGCGGTGATGTCGTCCTCGGCGGTGCAGTGGAACCCGGGGCCCTGGGCCATGATCGCCACCAGGCAGGCGGTGGCGACGACGTCGGGGCGGGCGTCGGCGAGCTCGGTGGCCGCGCGGGCCGCCTGCTCGTTCATGGCCGCGAGCTGCTCGGGAGTCACGTGCTGCATGCGGGCGCGGGCGGCGTGGAAGACGAACCGGTCCTCGGGGAGCACCTGTTCGCGCGCGGCGAGCATCCGCGGCAGCTCGGTCTCCATCGTGAGGTTGGAGCTCGGGACGATCATCCCGATGTGGTGGTCCCTCATCGCTTCACGGTAGGACGCATCTCGGGGATCGTCAGCTCGCCGGCGTCCACCACGAGCTCGTCGTCGAGGTAGAGCGAGTTGCCGCGCATCGGGATGTCGAAGTGGCACGGCGTGTCGTTCGGGCCGCCCAGCTCGTTGTTCGGGCCGATCGAGAACATCACGTTGCCGTAGAAGCTGCGCAGCTCCATGCCCATGCCGCCCGGGAACTGGGTCAGGCCGTGCCAGTGCGCGCGCTCGTCGAGACCCCAGCCGACGTGGGACATGCCGTAGCCGCGCGGGTCGTCGAAGCTCTTGATGTAGGACGCGAGCAGCTCCGCGTCGAGGCTCGACTGCCCGGATGCGCCGCGGATGTCGCGGATGAAGCCCTGCTCGATCGTCAGGGTGACCGGGGTCTGCACGTAGGTGTTGAACGGCAGCAGCACGTCGCCCGGCGAGAGCACGATCTGCCCGTCGACGCCGTCGTCGGCGCCGCCGGTGAACACGAACGCGGCGGGCCAGTGGTCCCAGCGGCCGGGGGTGTCGGTGTAGCCGTACTCGCTCATCGTGGGGTAGACGCCGAGCCGGTAGGTGACGTCGGTGCCCGCGGGGCTGGTGATGCGCATGGTCTGGGCCTTGGCCAGCAGGTCGGCGCCGTACTCGACGCGCTCGCGCAGCTCCGTGGTCGGCATCAGCCGGGCCAGCAGCTCCGGCGGCTCGACCGCGGTGAGGATGCGGGTGCCGGCGTCCTGGATCGCGAACTGCTCCGGGGAGAAGAGCAGGAAGGTGCAGTCGACGAGCATGTCGACCGACTTGAGCGCCTCCACGGCCAGCGGGATGTCCCCGAGACCGGAGTCGCCCACCGCCCACGCGCCCGACGCGCTCGCCGGCGGCGGGAGGCGCAGGTGGAAGGTCGCCGCGCCGAGCTGCTGGGCGGCCCAGAGGAACGCGTCGGCGTACTCCCCGCGGTCCGCGCCCCGGGTCAGCACGGCGACGGTCTCGCCCTCGTGCACCCCGGAGAGCTTCAGCTGCTGCAAGCAGATGTCGTTGAACAGGTTCTGGTCCATCGGTCGACCACCTCCGACCTAAATCCGAGCACGTACTATCCGAGCACGCAAGGTCTGCAACGGAATCGTCATCCCTGGTGGGCCGGTCGGCGCAGCGCGCGGCGCCGTGTCGGGGAGGGCCTACGCTGCCCCGGTGGCTCCGGAGGACGAACGCATCGCCCTGTTCCTCGACTACGAGAACCTCGCGATCGGGGCACGCGACGGCCTCGGTGTGAGCCCGTTCGACTTCGGGCCGGTCGCCGACGCGCTGGCCGAGCGGGGCCGGGTGGTGACGCGGCGGGCGTACGGCGACTGGTCGGCGTTCGACGAGGACCGCCGCCTGCTCGCCCGCGCCCAGGTCGAGCTCATCGAGATCCCGCAGCGGATCGGCGGGTCCCGCAAGAACGCCGCCGACATCAAGATGGCCGTCGACGCGATCGAGCTCGCCTACGAGCGCGGGTTCGTTACGACGTTCGCGATCGGCACCGGCGACTCCGACTTCACCCCGCTGATGCACAAGCTGCGCGAGATGGACAAGCGCGTCATCGGCATCGGCGTGCAGTCCTCGACCTCGAAGCTGCTGCCCGCCGCGTGCGACGAGTTCCTGTTCTACGACCGCCTCCCCGGCGTCGAGGGGCGACCCGTTCCCGCCCGACCGTCGCGGCGGCGGCCGACGTCCCCGGCGGCCGCCCCGGAGCCGGTCGCGCCCGCCGAGCCCGCTGCGCCGGTCGCCCCCGTGGAGCCGGACCCGGCACCCGACGACACCGACACGGCCGGCGGTCCCGACCCCGACCTCGCCACGGTCGTCACCAGCACGCTCGCCGGACTCGCCCGGGCCACCGACGGTCCCGTCCGCGCGTCGACCCTCAAGCGCGCGATCCTGCGCAAGGACCCGACCTTCGACGAGGGCGACCAGGGGTTCCGCGGCTTCGGCGAGCTCCTGCGCCACCTCGAGAGCCGCGGGGTGCTGGCCCTGGCGCCGGGCACCGCGGCCGGCGACCCGGAGGTGGCGTTCCCGGAGGACACCTCGGCCGAGGACGAGGCGTTCGCCCTGTTCGCCACCACCGTCCGCGACCTGGAGGAGGCCGCCGGCGGCCCGCCGCAGCTCTCCGGGCTCAAGGACCAGATGCGCAAGCGCGATCCCGGCTTCTCGGAGAAGCGCTACGGCTTCAACGGCTTCCTGTCCTTCGCCCGCGCCGCCCGGGCCCGCGACCTGGTGACCATGGAGTGGGACGAGGGCCGCGGCGACTACCAGCTGTCGGTGTTCTGAGCCGTCACCGGTGCTGGCGCCGGCTCCCGCCGTGCCAGTCCTCGGTGATGCCGACCTGGTCGGTCGAGACGCCGAACGACGGCAGCTGCGGCTGCTCGCGCAGGCTGCGCTTGAGCTCGGCGAAGCCCGGGAACCGCGCCAGCCCGACGGCGTGGTCCCACAGCTCGCCGGCCTGCTCCTCGGTGGGCATCCGGCTGATCACCGGGCCGAAGAACGCGAGCCCGTCGGGCGGGTCGACCTGGATGATGGGCGTGCCGACGTCGCGCCCCGTCAGGGCCAGGGCCTCGTCGGTCTCGGCCTGGACCACCTCGTCCCAGGCAGTGTCCGTCGCCGCCTCGACGAGCGTGGTCGGCAGGTCCGCCGAGGTCAGCACGCTCGCCAGGAACGCCTCCGAGCCCTGGGTCTCGCGCGCCGCGGCGGTGTCGGGCACCCACTCCTGCTCGAACACGTGGTTCCCGAACGCCTCCTGCAGGCGGTCGAGCGCCTCGGTCCCGTGCTCCTTGCGCGTGCGCGCCGCGACCCGCAGCCCCCGCAGGCCTGCCGTGTGGCCCGCCTCGTACTCGGGCGGGAACTGCGCGGCGTAGTCGACGCCGGCGTTGACGAGCCGCAGCGAGATGAACCGCCACTCGATCGCGAGGTCCCGTTGCCGGGCGACCACCCGCAACCACTTGCTCGTCATCCAGCAGAACGGGCAGATCGGGTCGAACCAGAAGCGGACGTCCACGGGGACGAGCCTAGGCTCGCCTGATCACGCGGGACGTGAGGGTGGCGACCCCCGGCCCGCCGAGCTCGTCGAGGGCGTCGGAGCGTCCGGCCGCGGCCATGAGCACGGCCTCGCCGGGCCCGGTCACCTCGGGTCCCCGCCCCCAGGTCCAGTCCACGTCGGTGGCCACGAGGCGCAGGCCGCGGATGCGGGGCGCCGCGTGGATCGGCGGGGCGACCACCGCGAAGGCCAGGACCGCCCGCAGCCGCTCGGGCGGGATCGTGCGCGGCAGGCCCAGCGGGCGGCGGATGTCCTGGTGGTGGATCGTGCCGTCGGTCAGCGCGATCCGGTACCCGAACCGGGCGGTGAGGCCCTCCGGCGTCCGGTAGCGGCGCACGAGGTCGACCAGCCCCCACGGGTCGAGGTCGTGCAGGGCGTCGACCGCCTTCTGGTTGGCCCGGTCCGGCGACATGCCCGACATCACCAGCGTGCGCACGAACCCGCTCATGCCCTGCACGTCGTAGCTGATGATGTGCGCGACGAGGTCGCGGACGTTCCACCCGGTGCACAGCGTCGGGGCGTCCCACTGCTCCGGGGTGAGGGTGGCGAGGAAGTCGGCGAGCTCGGCGCGCTCCTCGCGGGCCAGCGCCAAGGTGTCGGTCATGGCGCGGCATCGTCGCCCCACATCGGCCGCTGCGGAACCACCGACACGGTGTCCCGGGCCCGCTAGCGTCGTCACCGTGCGCCACGACAGCACCGCCGACATCCCCGCGCCCGCCGACGAGGTCTGGGCGGTGCTGATCGACGTCGAACGCTGGCCCGAATGGACGCCCACGATGCGCCGGGTGAAGATCCTCGACGGCGCGGAGCTCGTCCCGGGCGCGCGCGTCCGGATCGCCCAGCCCCGCCTGCCCGTGCTCGTGTGGACCGTCGACGAGGTGCGCCCGGGCGAGGCGTTCTCGTGGGTCAGCGGCCCGTCGGCCGGGCGAACGCGGGCCACCCACGAGCTCACGGTGCTGCCCGACGGCGCCACGCGGATCGCGCTCGGGCTCGACCAGCGCGGCCTCTCGGCGGTGTTCGGCGCGCTGACCACCGGGCTGACCAGGAGCTACCTGCGCACCGAGGCGGACTCGCTGCGCCGGCGCTGGTCGGCCCCGTGACTCAGCCCAGGGAGTCCTGCAACCGGCGCATCCCGGCGAGCCAGCGCTCGTAGTCGTCGCCCTTGCGACGGAAGAACGTCAGCACCTCGGGGTGCGGCAGGATGAGGAACTCCTCGTGCCGCACGCCCTCGAGGACCGCGCCCGCCACCGCCCCGGGGGTGAGCACCTCGCCCGCCGCCCGCACGGCACCGGTGGCACGTGAGCCCATGCCGCCCGGGTCGACCTCGAGCATGGGGGTCGCGACGCCCATCGGGCACACCGCGCTGGCCCGGATCCCGCGGGCCCCGTAGGTCACCGAGAGCCACTCGGCGAACGCCACCGCCGCGTGCTTGCTGACCGCGTACGGCGCCGACCCGATCTGGGTCAGCAGCCCCGCTGCCGAGGCCGTCGCCACGAAGTAGCCCGCGCCGCGCTCCAGCCAGCCGGGCAGCAGGAGGCGGGCGGCGGTGATGTGGGCGCGGAGGTTGACGTCGAGGACGGTGTCCCACACGTCGTCGGGGGTCTCGACGGGGTCGGTCCCCGCCGCGACGCCGGCGTTGGCGAAGAACAGGTCGACGGGGCCCAGGGCGCCCTCGACCTCGGCGAGCAGCGCGGCGGTGGCGTCGGCGTCGGTGACGTCGAGGGGGCGGACGAGGTCCGCGTCCGTCCCGTCGCGAATGCCGTCGAGCGCCCCGTCCCGGTCGGTGGCCGCGACCCGGGCGCCTGCCTCCCGCAGCGCGGCCACCAGCGCCCGCCCGATGCCGCCGCCGGCCCCGGTGACGACGGCGACGCGATCAGTCAGCTCCATGGGGCGACGGTGTCAGACCCGCTCGATGATCGTCGCGTTGGACTGGCCGCCGCCCTCGCACATCGTCTGCAGGCCGCGGGTGCCGCCGGTGCGCACCAGCTCGTGGATCAGCTTGGTCGCGAGGATCGCGCCGGTGGCGCCCAGCGGGTGGCCCATGGCGATGGCCCCGCCGTTGACGTTGGTGCGCTCCAGCGCCGCGCCCGTCTCGAGCGCCCAGGCGAGCACGACGGGGGCGAAGGCCTCGTTGCACTCGAAGAGGTCGATGTCGTCGATGGTGTGCCCCGCGCGGCGCAGGACGTCGCGCGTGGCGGGGATCGGGCCGGTGAGCATGAGCACCGGGTCCTCCCCCACCACCGACAGCGTCGTGACCTTCGCGATCGGCGTCAGCCCGTGGGTGCGCAGCGCGTCCTCGGAGACGACGAGCAGCGCCGCCGCGCCGACCGAGACCTGGCTCGAGACCGCGGCGGTGATCTCGTAGCCCTCACGCAGCGGGGGCAGCGTCGACATCCTCTCGACGTTCGCGTCGGGCCGGATGCCCTCGTCGCGGTCGAGGCCGTTCAGCGGGGCGAGCTGACTCGTGAAGCGGCCCTCGTCGGTCGCCCGCGCCGCGCGACGGTGACTCTCGACCGCGAACTCCTCGAGCTGCGGGCGGCGCAGGTCCCACTTCTCGGCGATGAGCTGCGCGCCGCGGAACTGGCTGATCTCCTGCTCGCCGTAGCGCTCGATCCAGCCCGGGCCCTCGCGGCGGGTGCCCATGCGCTCGAGCACGGCGGCGTTGGCGTCGATGGGGACCATCGCCATGTTCTCGACGCCGGCGGCGATGACCATGTCCTGGGTGCCCGAGAGCACGGCCTGCGCGGCGAAGTGCAGGGCCTGCTGCGACGACCCGCAGGCCCGGTTGATCGTCGTGCCGGGGACGTGCTCGGGGTAGCCGGCCGAGAGCCACGCCGTGCGTCCGATGACTCCCGCCTGCGGGCCCAGCTGGCTCACGCAGCCCATGAGGACGTCCTCGACGGCGCCCGGGTCGATGCCGGTGCGCTCGACGAGAGCGGTGAGCGCGTGCGCCCCGAGGTCGGCGGGGTGCACGTCGGCCAGCACCCCCTTGCGGGTGCCGACGGGCGTGCGGACGGCGTCGACGATGTAGGCCTCGGTCACGGCCACGCGTGCCTCCTCGCTCCGGTGATCGCGGGGATCCGCTGACGGTGCATGTCAGCATGGCCGCCCGGGCCGACACCAGAGGCGACCACGTCACCCCGCGGCGCGGGCCTCGCGGACGAGGCGGCGGGCGCGGGCGATCTCGGGCGGCGCGGGGATGTCGGGCAGCACCGTGGTCGCGGTGTAGAGCGCCTTGAGGGCGACGGTGACGCCGAGGTCGGTGGTCGGCAGGCCCGGCAGCCCGTACATCCGCCGCGCCCAGCGGGGCAGGGTGGAGAACGAGATCGCGGCGACCGACGACAGGGTCAGCGCGATCCCGGTCGGCGCGCTCGGCTGCGGGGTGAGCAGGCCCCCGACGCCGCGGCGGGCCTCGTCGGTGAGCCGCAGGCGGGGGCGCACGCGGTCGAAGTAGGTGGCGAGCTCGGCGCGGGACGCCGGCACGATTGCGGGATCGAGGCCCACCACCTCGGCCGCGCGCACGCTCTCGGCCACGTAGGCGTCGGCCTCGGCGTCGTCGACGACGCCGGCGCGGCGGGCCACGTCGACGTAGGAGTCGATCTCGGCGTTGTGCACCCAGAGCAGGTTCTCCGGGTCGTCGAGGGCGATCGCCGTGCCGTCGGCGTCGGTGCCGCGCAGCCCCGCGTGCAGCCGCCGCACCCGGCTCGCGGCCGTCGCGACGTCCGCGCGCGTGCCGAAGGTGCGGGTGCCGACGAAGCCGACCGTGCGCTGGAACCGGGGCCAGGCCTTCTTCGGGTCGAACAGCGCCGAGTTCTGGTAGGTCGCGCGCATCACCTGCGGGTGCAGCGACTGCAGCAGCAGCGCCCGCATGCCCGCGACCCACAGCACGGGTTCCAGCTGGACCCGCCACGTCACCGACGTCGGCCCGAACAGCCCGTCGTCGGCGCCCTGCTCCACCACGTCCCCGCGCTCCTCCGCCACGGACAGGGGGTCACCGATCTCCGCCCGCCCAACCCGACGAGCTGACACCACCACGCCCGTCCACTATCGTAGGCATTCATCGACGATAGCGGTCGTTCGGAGGCGCGGTGGACGACTGGGAGGCCTACCGTCTCGCCACGGCCTACGTGCTGGCCACCGCCCGGCAGGACCGCACGGCGATGGACGACACCTTCGCCCGGGCGCTGCAGGACCCGCACGTCCTCGTCGGGTTCGTCGGCGGGCTGAGCCGGCTCGCCCATCTGCTCGTCGTGGAACGCACCGGCTCGGAGGAGGCGGCCCGCTGCTGGTTGGAGGACCGGGTGCGCTGGCTCGCCACCCTCGATCCGCCCGTCGAGGGATGAGCCGACCGCCGCGCGTGTGACCGCGACCACCCAGGCGGACGTACGATGAGGCCGATGACAGCGGGCGGTCTGCGGATCCGGCTCGTCGGCCGGTTCGCCCTCGAAGGGTTCGACGGTCACGCGTCCGTGACCGTCCCGAACGGCCGTGCCCAGCGGCTGCTCGCCGTGCTCGCCGCGCACCAGGGCCGCTTCGTGCCGACCGACACGATCATCGGCGCGCTCTGGCCCGACGCCGCGCCCGGCCAGGCAGGCCGGCCGGGGCGCAACCTCGCCGCGCTGGTCAGCCGGCTGCGCCGCAGCATCGGCCGGGACCGTGTCGAGGGTGACCCCACCGGCTACCGCCTCGTCCGCGACGCCACCACGACCGTCGACGTCTACGAGGGTCTCGCGCTCGCCGAGGAGGCCGAACGCGACCTCGACCGGGGCCTCATGCTGCGCGCGCTCTCCGGCGCCCAGAGCGCCGAGGAGCTGCTCGGGCGGGGCACGGCCCTGGTCGGCGAGCCCGACGCCCCGTGGGCCCAGGAGGTGCGGCGCCTGGTCGCGACGACGCTGTCGCGGGCGCGGTCCTGCCACTGGACCGCGGCGCTGGCGCTCGGCGAGGACCGGACGGCGATCGACCTCGCCTCCCGCGCGCTGGCCGCCGACGCCCTCGACGAGCCGGCCGCCCGCGCCCTCATGCGCGCCTACATCCGCCAGGGCGCCGACGGCGCCGCGCTCGCCGCCTACGAGCAGCTGCGCCGGGCGCTGTCCGAGGAGCTGGGCGCGGATCCGTCGCCGGCCACGCAGGAGATCTACCGCTCGCTCCTGCTCCCCGACGACCGGACCCCGGCCGCCGCGCCGGTCGCGGTCCGCGGGCGCGACCGCGAGCTCGCCCAGCTGCGCCGCGCCTGGTCGGCCGCGACCCGCGGCCACGGCGGGCTCGTGCTGGTCACCGGCGAGGCCGGCATCGGCAAGAGCGCGCTCGTCCGCGTCCTGGCCGGCGAGGCACGTGACGCGGGCGCCACCGTCCTCGAGGTCCGCTGCCAGGAGGCCGAGCGCTCGCTCTACCTCCAGCCGCTGGCCGAGGCGGTGCGCACGCTGGTGGGCCGGCAGGCCGCCGGCTCCCGGGTGCTGCACCCCGTCGAGCGCGAGGCGCTCGCCGACCTCGCCCCCGAACTGGCCCCGGACACCGCCGACCCCCGCCCCGCCACCGACGAGCTCAGGCACCGCCGCACGCTGCTCGCGCTGGCCGAGCTCGTCGGGCGCACCGCCGAGGTGCACCCCATCCTGCTGGTCGTCGAGGACCTGCACCACGCGAGCCAGACGACCGTGGAGGCCCTGCACGTGCTCGCGACACGGCTCGCGGCCCGGCGGGTCCTCGTGCTCGCCACCGAGCGCTCCGCCGAGGAGCGCAGCGGCACCGAGAGCCTGCTCGACGTGGCCACGCACCTGCGCGTCCGCCCGCTGCCGCGCGCCACCGTCACCGCCCTGCTCGCCGCGTCCGGCGCCGGCTACGACCCCGACACGTTCTTCGCCTGGACCGGGGGCTCGCCGCTGCTGGTGGGCGAGCTGCTGCGCCACCCCGCGCCCGCCCCGGCCGACGGTCCGGTGATCCCCGAGGACCTCTACGCGCTGCTGCGCCGCCGGCTGGACGCGACGGCCGAGGACGTCGCGCTGCTGCTCGGCCAGGCCGCGGTGCTCGGGTCGTCGTTCTCGCTCGACGACGCCGCCGCGCTCGCCGGGGTCGGGCCCGAGGAGTGCGCCCGCCGCGCCGAGCGGGCCGTGCGCGCGGGCCTGCTGGTCTCCGACGGCGAGCGCTACCGCTTCGCCAACGACATCGTCCGGACCGTCGCCTATTCCCGCGCCGAGCTCCCGGTGCGCATCAGCCGCCACCGCCGCGCCGCCGAGCTCCTCGCCGACCGGCCCGAGGCCGCCGCCGGGCACCACTCGGCCGCCGGCGACCACGCGGCCGCCGCGCAGGCGTGGCTGGCCGCCGCGGACGCCGCCCACCTGGTGTTCGCCCACCGCGACGCCGAGCGCCTGCTGACCTCCGCGCTGGAGAGCGCCGAGCGCACCGGCGACGCCGTGCTGCGCACCACCGTGCTGCTGCGCCGCGGGCAGGCGCGCTGCGACCTCGCGCGCTTCGACGGCCCGGACGGGGCGCACGCCGACCACGACGCCGCGCTCGCGCTGGCCCGCGCGCTGGGCGACGAGGAGCTCGAGGCCCGCGCGCTGGAGGCCCTGGGCTGGACCGCGCTCTGGGCGCGCGACGCGTTCGCCGCCGTCGAGCTGGCCGAGCAGGCCGGGCACCTCGCCGAGTCCGCCGCGGCCGCCCCGGGGGCCCGGCGCAGCTCGTTGCTGCTGCTCGGGCGGGTGCGGCACTGGGACGGCGACTACTCCGGCGCCACCCACGCCTACCAGCAGGTGCTGGCCGTGGGCACCGAGGACGCCCTGGGCGCGGTGGCGATGGCCTACCGCGGCGCGCTGCTGCAGCACATGGACCGCTTCGCCGAGGCCCGCGCGGTGCTGGAGCGCGCGGTCGGGCTGTGCCGCCGGACCGGGGAGTTCCGCAGCCTGCTGCAGAGCCTGTTCTTCTGCGGGCTCGCCCGCGGCGACGCCGGCGACTTCGCCGGGGCCCTGCGCGCCCTGGACCGCGCCCGGCGCCTCATCGACGACGCCGGCGTCGGCTACTACCGCGCGGGCATCGAGACCACGACGTCGTGGCTCTGGCAGGAGCTCGGCGACCTCGAGCGCGCGCGCGAGCACGCCGAGACCGCGGTCGACCTGGCCCACCGCGGCGGCGGGGCGCTCGAGCTCGAGCAGGAGCTGCACGCCCTGCTCGCGCGCGCCGACTGCCTGCTGCTCGCCGGCAAGGACGACGACGCCGGCGCGACCGTCGAGGAGGCCGCACCGCTGCTGCGCCGCTCGCTGCCCTTCCGGCCGCGGGCGGCGATGCGCCTGCTCGAGATGCAGGCGCGTTGGGAGCCCGAGCGCGCCGAGGAGCTGCTCGCGACCGCCCGGACCTACCGGTCGGCGAAGTACGAGGCGCTCGCCCTGACCCACCTCGGGCGGCCCCAGGAAGCGGCGTCGGCCGCGCTGCGCACACGCTCGGACCTCGTCGTCGCACAGGTCGGCGCCCCGTCGGCGCGGGGCCCGGCGCGCGACCGTATCGCCGCGGCGCTACCCGCCGAGCTGCGTCCCCGGTTCGTCGAGCACGGGCGCCTGGTCGTCCCGCACACCGTCCGCTAGCTCGATCGTCATGAACACGTGCGGGCGGCCCGCGTAGTCCTCGGTGCCGTGCGCGGTCCACCCGAGGCGCTCGAAGAAGCGCTGGTTGGCGGGCTGCACGTGCGCGACCATGCGCCGTCCGCCGCGCGTCGCCGCGGTCGCCACGGCGAAGCGGACCAGGGGTGCGCCGGCGCCGGCGGTGCGCGCGGTGCCGAGGACGGCGAGCCGGTCGCCCTGCCACGTCCGCCCGTCGAGCGGGAAGAGCCGCACGGTGCCGACCACGTCGTCGCCGACGCGCGCGACCACGTGCAGGACGTCGTCGCGGGCGTCGTGGGAGTCGAGATCGTCGCCGGCGAAGATGCCCTGCTCGTCGACGAACACCGCGCGGCGCACCCGGTGGTGCTCCGCGCGCTCGGCGGCGTCCGCGGCGACCGCGCAGACCACCGGCCGCGCGACCGAGCGCGTCACGACCCGGACCCCGCTGACCCCGGACGGCGCCCGATCTGCAGCAGCGGCTGCACCGCGTTGAGCGCCGAGCAGGCCTGGCAGCGGGCGCAGCCGGCGACGGCGTCGGCCGAGGACATGTTCCGCTCGGTCATGTAGGCCGCGACCTTCTGGTAGACGCGATCGGTGTAGGCGGCGTCGGGCGGGGCGGCGTCGGCGAGCAGGCTGCCCGCGACCGGGCGCAGCGGCACGACGAAGGGGTAGACGCCGATGTCGACGGCGCGCCGGCAGCCCTCGACCGTGAGGTCGGGGTCCTCGCCCATGCCGAGGATGACGTAGGTGGACACCCGCCCCCGGCCCCACAGGGCGACCGCGCGCTCCCAGGTCCGGTAGTAGGTGTCGAGACCCGTGCGCGCCTTGCCGGGCGCGACGCGCGCGAGCACCGCGGGGTCGAAGGTCTCCACGTGGATGCCGACCGCGTCGGCACCGCCCGTGCCGTGCACCTCGTCGAGGATCCCGAGCTCGCGCGGCGGCTCGAACTGGATCTCGACCGGCAGCCCGGCCGCGTCCTTCACCGCGCGCCCGCACCGGGCCACGTAGCGGGCGCCGCGGTCCGGGGCCACCGAGCTGCCCGTGGTGAGCGTGGCGTCGACGGCGCCGTCGAGCTCCTTGGCGGCGACCGCGACCTCGGCGAGCTGTTCGGGGGTCTTGCGGGCCACCGTGCTGCCGGAGTCGAGCGAGACCCCGATCCCGCAGAAGGCGCACTGGTCGGCGGTGTTCCAGTAGTTGCACGCCTGCACGACCGTGCTCGCGAGCGAGTCGAGGTGCAGCAGAGCGATCTTCCAGTAGGGCGTGCCGTCGGCGGTCGCGCGGTCGTAGAACCGGGGCCGGCGCGCGCCGGTGACCGAGGCCAGCCGCTCGCCGTGGCGGTAGAGGCCCTGGGCGCCGTTGTCCTCGGAGCGCAGGACGTACTCCGACGAGGGGGTGGTGGGCACGGTGACCGGGAAGCCCTCGATCCAGAGCATGCCCGCGTCGGTGGGCCCCGCCCCGCCGGTGCGGGTCTCCACGGGCGTCTCGAGACGGATCCCGGCGCTCTGGACGGCGACGATGACCGACGCGATCGCCGCGGGGTCCGGTCCCTGCGCCGCGACCGTCTCCTCGCCCATCAGGCCCGTCATGCGCCACCCGCCTCGCGTCCACTTTCGGCTACGGTCATCACTTATCGGAAAGCATCGCGTCGCCGCCGTCAAGGCGTGAGTCGATCTCCTCCCGGCGGCGGGCGCGCTCGTCGTGCCACGCCGCCGCGTCGGCGAACGACCGCTCGTCGCCGTCCCGCCCGGTGATCGCCTCGCCCGTGACGGCGTCGACCACGACCTCGCCCAGCGCGTAGGGCTCGGCCCCCGCGTACGGGTCGGCCGTCGCGACCAGGGCGAGCCCCGAGGCGAGGTGCATCTCGACCGTGCGGTGGGTCGCGCCCGCCGTCTCGTCGAGGACCACCCAGCGCTCCCCCGCCGCGCGGGCGGCCGCGATCGCGGCGGCCCGCCGGTCGCGCGCGCGGGCGGCGACCAGCTCGTCGGCGCGCACCGCGAGGGCGGCGTCGAGCACGGCGCGCGTGCCCGCCCGCGCGAGCGCCGGGCCGGGGTCGGCGTCGAGCGCGACCAGGGCCTCGAGGGTCGGCGTCGCCGCCCGGACCTCGTCGAGGACGCCGCCGACGCGCTCGGCCACCCGGCGGTACTCCTCGCCGTCGACCACCGCGATCGACCAGAGACGGTCGCCCGCCGCCCGCCACCGGGCGCGCGCCCGGTCGAGCGCCGCCTCTTCCCCGGAGCGCACCGCAGCGTTCATGATGTCCACTATAGTAGACGAGCGCTGCTCATCATGGATCAGGAGTGACGGACACCGATGCCCAGAACCGCAGTGGTCGCCCTCGGCGGGAACGCCATCACCCGGGGCGGCCAGGCCGGGACCTACGCCGAGCAGGCCGAGAACGCCCACGCGATGGCCCGTGCGGTGTGCGCGCTGCGGGACGCGGGCTGGAACGTCGTGCTCGTCCACGGCAACGGGCCGCAGGTCGGCAACCTGGCCATCCAGCAGGACGAGGCCGCCGCGATCGTCCCCGCGCTCCCCCTGTTCTGCGTCAACTCCATGACCCAGGGCCAGCTCGGCAGCCTGCTCGGCCTGGCCCTGCTCGCCGAGGGCCGCGGGCGGCTGCCCGGCGTCGTCTCGGTGGTCACCCACGTCATGGTCGACCCGGCCGATCCCGCCTTCGAGCGCCCGACCAAGCCCGTCGGGCCCTACTTCACCGAGGCGCAGGCGCGCGTGCTCGCCCGGCAGCGCGGCTGGGACATGATCCCCGACGGCGAGCGCGGCCACCGCCGCGTGGTGCCGTCGCCGAAGCCCGTCGGGATCGTCGAGGTCGACGCCGTGCGGGCCCTCATCGAGCAGCACATGATCGTCGTCGCGGGCGGGGGCGGCGGCATCCCGGTGATCGCGGGCGACCACGGCCTCGAGGGCATCGACGCCGTGATCGACAAGGACTTCACCGCGCAGCGGCTCGCGGTGTCGGTGAACGCCGACGCGCTGGTGCTCGTCACCGACACCCCCAAGGTCTACGTCGACTTCGACACCCCGGACCGCCGCGCGATCGACCAGATGTCGGTCGACGAGGCCGCGAAGCACCTCGAGGACGGGCACTTCCCCGACGGCAGCATGGGCCCGAAGGTGCGGGCCGCCGTGCGCTTCATCCGCGAGGGCGGGCGCACGGCGGTGATCACCACCGCCGAGCGCGCCGGGCCGTCGCTCGACGCCGGCGACGCCTACGACGCCGAGCGGATCGGCACGCGCATCGTGGGGAACGGGCGATGAGCGCGGGCACGAGCCTCCTGCTCTTCCGCGACACCTACCTCGACTCGGTCGTGCAGCTCTCGGGCACGCGCGCGATGCGCGAGGTGCCCGGCGTCGACTGGGCGGCCGTGGCGATGGCCACCGAGGCGAACCTCGAGACCCTGGAGAAGGAGGGCTTCGACCCCGCCGCGTGGGCGGGCGCCGGGCCGGGCGACCTGTTCCTCGCGGTGCGGGCCGACTCCGAGGAGGCGCGCGCGGCCGCGCAGGACGCCGGGCGCGACGCGGCGTTCCGCACCCGCGAGGCCGCCGCCACCGGGGTCGCCGAGCCCGACCCCCGCTCGCTCGCCGAGGCCGTCGCCCGGCAGGCGGACAGCAACGTCGCGGTGATCTCAGTGCCGGGCGACTACGCCGCCCTCGAGACCCACCAGGCCCTGAGCGCGGGGCTCGACGTCCTGCTGTTCAGCGACAACGTCTCGCTCGACGACGAGATCGCGCTCAAGACCCGCGCCGCGCAGCTGGGCCGGCTGGTGATGGGGCCCGGCGCGGGCACCGCGATGCTCGGCCGGACGTGCCTCGGGTTCGCCAACGTCGTCGCCCCGCTCGCCGAGCGCGCCGGCGCGGTCGGGATCGTCGCCGCCGCGGGCACCGGCGCCCAGGAGGTCGCCGCGCTGCTCGACCGCTGGGGCGTCGGCGTCACCCACGTCGTCGGGCTCGGCGGGCGCGACCTCGGCGCCCGGGTCGGCGGGCCGATGGGACGGCTCGCCGTGCGCACGATGGCCGCCGACCCGGCCACCGACGCGATCCTGCTCGTCTCCAAGCCGCCGGACCCCGAGGTCGCGCGCACCGTCGTCGCCGAGGCCGGCGACACCCCGCTCGTCGCCGCCCTCATCGGCATGGACGAGCCGCTCGGCGGCGCCGCCGTCCAGGCCCCGACGCTCGAGGCGGGCGCGCTGGCGGTGCTGGGTGTGCTCGGGCGCGACGCCCCCGACCCGGCGGCCGGGCTGCGCGCGCAGGTCGACGCGGCGATCGCCGACCTCGACCCGCGCCGCACGCTCGTCCGCGGGCTCTACTCCGGCGGGACACTCTGCTACGAGTCGCTGGTCGTGCTCGCCGACGCGCTCGGCCCGGTGTGGTCGAACACCCCGCTCGACGAGGCCCTCGCCGTCCCCGCGCCGCCGTCGAGCCACGTGTGCCTCGACCTCGGCGAGGAGGAGTACACCCAGGGCCGCCCGCACCCCATGATCGACCCCGAGGCGCGCCTCGAGCACCTGCGCGAGCAGGGCGCCGACCCCGAGGTCGCCGCGATCGTGCTCGACGTCGTGCTCGGTCACGGCGCGCACCCCGACCCGGCGGGCGAGCTCGCCGCCGAGTGCGCGCGCATCGTCGCCGACGGCGGACGGGTCGTGGTCTACGTGCTCGGCACCGAGCGCGACCCGCAGGGCCTCGACGCGCAGCGGCGTGCCTTCCGCGACGCCGGGTGCGTGGTCACCGAGACCGCCGCGCGCGCCGCCCTCGCGGCCGCGGCGATCGCCCGGCGGGATCCGGCCCTCGCGGAGCTCGTCCCGATCGGGCAGGCCCGGTGAGGGAGCTCGCCCTCGTCACCCACTCCACCTCGCCGCGCGGCGGGATGGTGCACACGCTCGCGCTCGCCGAGGCCCTGCAGGCCGCCGGGCAGCCGGTGCACGTCATCAGCCAGGGCGACCCCGCGGCAGGGCTCTTCCGGCCGACGACGGTGCCGTTCACGGTGCTGCCGGCCCCGCCGTCGGGCGGGTCGCTGACCGACAAGGTGTTCGCCTCGATCGACCGGCTCGCCGGCGCCCTGGGCGAGCTCGCCCCCCGCTTCGACGTGCTGCACACCCAGGACTGCATCGCCGCGCGCGCCGCGGCTCGCGTGCGGGACGCCGGCGCCGACGTGGCGGTGGTGCGCACGGTGCACCACGTCGACGACTTCACCACCCCGGCGCTGGTCGAGTGCCAGCGCGCGGCGATCCGCGAGCCCGACCGGGTGCTCGTCGTCAGCGAGCAGTGGCGGCGCATCCTGCGCGACGACCACGCGCGCGAGTCGACGGTCGTGCCCAACGGCGTCGACCCCGACCGGTTCCCGCCCGTGACGCCCGAGCGGGTCGCCGAGCTGCGGGCCTCGATCGGCGCGCAGGACCGCTTCCTGTTCCTCGGCGTCGGCGGGGTCGAGCCGCGCAAGGGCACCCACGTCGCGTTCGAGGCCCTCGGCCGGCTGACGGCCACCATGCCGCACCCGCCGATGCTCGCGATCGTCGGCGGGCACTCGTTCCGCGACTACGCGGCCTACCGCGCCGAGACCCTCGCCCGGCTGCCCGACCTGGGCCTGGAGCTCGGCCGCGACGTGGTGCTGCTCGGCACGGTGTCCGAGGCCGACCTCGGCGGCTGGTACCGCAGCGCCGACGCGCTCTGCTTCCCCTCGCTCTCGGAGGGCTGGGGCCTGGCGGTGCTCGAGGCGATGGCCGCCGACCTGCCCGTCGTGGCGGGCGACCTGCCGGTGTTCCGCGAGTACCTGCTGCACCGTCACAACGCGCTCATGCCGGCGTCGGGCGACCCCGCCGAGCTCGCGCGCGCGATGCAGGAGATGTACGCCGACCGGGCCCTGCGCCGCCGGCTGCGCGCCGGCGGGCGGGAGACGCTCGCGCGCTACACCTGGGCCGCGAGCGCCCGCCGGCACATCGCCGTGTACGACGACGTGCGGGCGAGCGCCGTGCGTCAGTGACCGTGCCCGTGGCCATGCTCGTCGTCGCGGTGGTCGTGCCCGGCCGGGCGGGCGGCGAGCTCGATCGAGCGCGCCGCGACGTCGTCGCCGCTCAGGGAGCCGCCGTCGACCAGCACGTCCTCGAGCGCGTCGAGCCAGCAGGTGTAGTAGCGGAAGTCCGGGGCCCCTGGAGCACCGACGCCGTGCTCCGCCTCCCACGCCGCGATGCGCGCGACGAGGCGGTCGCGGAACGCGTCCCACGTGAACGCGCCCGCGTCGGCCAGCGACACCGCCATCCCGAAGGCGCGGCTCTCCCACGGCGCGGCGAACACCAGCTCGCCGTTGCTGCGCGGCGGCGCGGCCGGCCCGTCGACGTCGAGCGGTGCGATCACGGTCGTCACGGCGCGGCCACCTCGGCGACGCCGACCATCGCGTCCCGGGTGACGAGGCCGGCGAGCGCCTCGGCGTCGAGGTCCTCGGTGCCCGCGGGGCGCTGGGGCAGCACCAGGTAGCGCACCTCGGAGCTGGAGTCCCAGACCTGGATGTCCTTGCCCTCGGACACCTCGAGACCCATCTCGCGCAGCACGCGGCGGGGGGTGCGCACGATGCCCGCCCGGTACGCCGGGTCCTTGTACCAGCTCGGCGGCAGCCCGAGCACCGGCCACGGGTAGCAGGAGCACAGGGTGCACACGACGACGTGGTGCACCTCGTCGGACTGCTCGACCACGACCATGTGCTCGCCCTGCGGCCCGCCGAAGCCCATGTCCTTGATGGCGGCGGTGCCGTCGCGCAGGAGCCACGCCCGGTACTCGGGGTCGGTCCAGGCGCGGGCGACGACCTTGGCGCCGTTGAGCGGGCCCACGTCCTGCTCGTAGGTCTTGATGAACTTGTCCATCACCGCCGGGTCGATCAGTTCGCGCTCCACGAGGAGCTCCTCGAGCGCCTCGGTGCGCAGCGCCGGGGACAGGCGGTCGGCGGGGGCGGCCTCACTCACGCGTTCTCCAGGTAGCTCTCGAACAGATCGACGTGCAGCGTGAACGGCTCGGCGTCCGGACCCCACAGCTCGGTGGACGGGAAGCCGACGGTGTAGACGTACTGGGGGTTCTCCCCCGCGAACACGGCGTGGGTGTCGGGCAGCACGTGCGGGGGGCGGATCGCGGTCACGGTGCCCGACCGCCGGCGCACGTAGCGCGGCAGCTTGGTCGGCCCCTCGGGCTGCAGGTCCAAGGTCCGCACCACGTCCCCGGCCCCGAACCGCGGCTCGGCGTCGACCTCGCGCAGCGAGCCGGCCGCGGTGGGCTTGTAGTCCGGGCGGGCCGGCTCGGGGAACGCCGGCTCGGTGACGTCCTGCCCCTGCTTGCGACGCGCCCGGGCGTCGACGGCGCCCGGCGCGAGGATGCGGGAGTCGGTGAGCATCAGCTCCGCGGCGTTCAGCCACCGGCCGTAGTAACCGTCGACGAGGTAGTCGACGGGGTGCAGCCGTCCCAGGGCGTGGCGGAACGCGTCCAGGTTCTGCCCCGAGATCCGGCCCATTGTGAGGACCGTGATCGCGAAGCTGCGACCCTCCCAGGGCTCGGCGAACGGCGGCTCGTCGGTGGGCACCTGGGCGGGGCCCCACCCGTGCATCCCGCCCATGTCGGCGATCGAGTCCATGCTCCAGGCCCCTCCTCGGGCTCCGCGGACGTCCCGGGGCGGCCGGCGTCGGGTCCGGCCGCCCCGCGGGCGGTGGGGTCAGACGGTCCAGGTCTGCATCACGAGCGCACCCTCGCGCCGCGCGGTGAGCTGGGCGTCGAGGACGTCGAGCGGGTTGATCGGCTTCACGCCCTCCATCATGTCGACCTCGCGCATGCCGTAGAGCATCGCGGCGGAGAACCGGCAGGCGTAGACCTTGCCGCCCTCGTTCATGAAGGTCGTGAGCTGCTTGTTGTAGCCCAGCGCTCCGGGGAACGCCTCGTCACCGACCTTCGGGAAGCCGCGTGACGCCGAGGCCATCAGCGACCCCGGGCCGAAGAGCACGATGCTGGTGTCGAACCCCTTCCGGTTCACGCGGGTCGCGGTCAGCATGTTGACCAGCCCGACGGAGCCCTCGAAGGGCACCGTGTGCATGAAGATGTAGGCCTTCTCGCCCGCCTCGGCCTGGATGTCGTCGAAGACCTTGTCCTCGTAGTCGACGATCGCGTCGCCGGGGCTGACACGCTCACCCACGATCTGGACCACTGGTACCCCTCGTCTCTGTCTTCGGTGGTGCTCCCGGCGGGTGGGTCCCGCCGCTGTCCGGTGGGGCCGTCAGACGGCCGGCTCGCGCCGCTCCGGTGGCGGCGCCCAGGTCTGCCGGTGGCTGCCCGGCATCGCGCGCAGGATCCGGTGGCGCAGGGGCCACGGCAGCGCCCGGTAGACCGGCGCGAACACGCGCAGCCAGGCGAGCTCGAGCGCCCCGTGCGGGCGGCGCGGCCGTCGGGTGCCGGGGTAGCGCCGCGCGATCTGCTCGTGGGCGCCGACCAGCAGGTAGTGCTGGGAGTTCTCGCGCAGCCACCGGGAGAAGGACGGGCGCGCCCTGCTGCCGGCCATGTCAGAGCTTCCCCGCCGTGCGCAGCTCCTCGAGCCCGTTGGTCGCGGCGACGACGATCGGTTCGTTCAGCGCCCCGATGGCCGGGGAGTAGACGTTCTCCATCGTCGACAGGTCGTGGAACGTGAAGCCGTGCCTGACGGCCATCGCCAGGAAGTCGGCGCGCTCCTTGATGCCCTCCTGGCCGACCATCTGGGCCCCGATGAGGCGCAGACTCCCCGGCTCGGCCAGCAGTTTGACCTTCACCGGCTTGACACCCGGGTAGTAGCGCGCCCGCGAGATGCCCTGGGCCTGCCCGAGCACGTAGGGGATGCCGAGCGCGGTGGCCGTGGTCTCGCCGAACGAGGCGCCGCCGATGACCCACTTGCCGGCCGGCGTGCCCCACGGGACGTAGACCGCCCTGTAGGCCCGCGAGCCGCCGCCCGCGTTGGTGCCCGCGGTCTTGCCCTGCGCGTAGGCGTGGCTGCCGGTGAGCCCCTGCAGCGGCACCCGCGTGAGCCCGTGCGGGACCTCGACGGCGTCGCCGGCCGCGAACACCCCGGGCACCGAGGTGGCCATCCGCTCGTCGACGATGATCCCGCCGGTGGAGCCGATCTTGAGGCCGGCGGCGGCGGCGAGCCGCGCGTTGGGCGTCTTGTGGGTCGCGACGACCACCAGGTCGCAGGGCAGCTCGCCGTCGGAGGTCGCGACGGCGCTGACGTGGCCCTGCCCCACGAAGCCCTTGAGCGTCGTGTTGAAGTGCGCGACCACCCCGAGCTCGCGCCAGGACTCCTCGACCGGCGCCATGATGTCCGCGTCGGCCATGTCGGCGAGCGGCCAGGGGTTCGGGTCGATGAGGTGGGTCTCGATGCCGCGGTGGGCCAGCGAGGTGGTCATCTCGACGCCCAGCGGGGTCGCGTGGACGACCACGGCCCGCTTCACCGAGTCGAGGACCTTGTCCCACTCCATCGCCGCGCGGATGTTCTTGACGTAGTAGAGGCCCTCGAGGTCGCCGCCGGGCACGCCGGGGTCGGCGTACTCGAAGCCGGTGGCGACGATGAGCGTGTCGTAGCCGACCGTGCCCTCGCCGGTGACCTGCACGGTGCGCGCCGCGGTGTCGATGCCCGTCACCGAGGTCTCGTAGTGGACGTCGATGCCGACCGAGACGTACTGCTCCTTCGTGGCCAGGAACAGGCGCTCGAAGTCCGGGATCTCCTGCCCGTGGACGTAGGGGATGCCGCACGGGCTGTAGGCGACGTCCTCGAACTCGGTGTAGACGACGACCTCGGCGTCGGGCCGCGCCGCCTTCACCCCACCGGCGGCGCCCAGACCGGCGGCCCCGCCGCCGATGATCACGGTCTTGTGCGGCACGCGGACCCTTTCCTCGAAAGCCCTACGATGCGTGGCTGCGAGCCGGTCGACGACACGCGCCGGATCCGACAAGATGTCCACCAAAGTTGATGCGTGTTGACCATACTGACCGCGTCGTGGGTGTCAAGGAGTAGCGCCATGGCCCGATCAGCAGCCGAGCCCGCAGGCCCGGCCGACACGCCGCGCGTCTGGGAGACCGTCGTCGACGCGATCGGCCCCAAGGTGCGTGACCTGCGCCAACAGGCGGGGCTGTCGCTCCAGCAGCTCGCCCGCCGGGCCGACGTCTCGGCCGCCGCCATCCACAAGGTGGAGCGCGGCGACATGGTCCCGACGATCACCACGCTGCTGAAGCTCGCGGACGCCCTCGAGCGGCCCATCGCCCACTTCGTGGGTGACGAGGGCCCCACGACCGTCGCGAGCGTCGTCGCGGCCGGGGCGGGCGCGGAGGTGACCGACGGATCGGGCACCACCCGCACCGCGATCACGGCCGCGCCGGAGCGCTTCCGGGTCGGCGGCGCGGCGGTGGTGGTGGAGCCCGGCGCGGAGGGCTCGTCGGCGGGGCCGCAGGCCGGCGAGGAGCTGGTGCACCTGCTCGAGGGCGCGCTCGAGGTCGAGGTGGCCGGGGAGCGCCACGTCCTGGGCGCGGGCGACACCATCCAGTTCCCCGCCGACCGTCACACCCGGTGGCGCAATCCCGGGCCGGGGGCGGCGCGCGCGGTCTGGCTCACCACGCGGGGCAGCTGACCCGGCAGCGTCAGCAGGCGCAGCGCCATCCCCGCCGCGAGGTGCCGGCCCGAGTCGGCGCCCAGGGCGTGCAGCCGCGCCAGGGCGCGGGTCGCGGCGGCCCGGTCGCCGGCCGCGACGGCGTGCAGCCAGTCGTGCGCCGGGGCGACGGACTGGCCGCGGGCGGCCCAGGCGAGGAACGCGCGCGAGGGCCCGGTGGTGCGGACCGCGGCGCACACCGCCGCCAGGCGGTCCTCGACGCCCGGCCCGCCCGCGGCGCGCTCGACGAGCACCACGCCCGCCAGCACGTCGTCGCCCGCCGGTGTCAGGCCCGGGCCGCGCCCGCCGACCGCGGCGGCGAGGTCCTCGGGGCTCGTCGCCCGGGCCGCGGCGGCCAGCAGCTCGCCCGGGACGAGGGCCGCGCGCACGAGGTCGTCGTCACGCGCCGCGAGCGCGTCCGGGCCGGGCGTCGTGCCCCACCACACCGCGCCCGGCCCCCGCAGCGCCCAGCGCGGACCGGCGAGCCTGCTCCCGTCGCCGGTGACCGCCTCACCGATGCGGCAGGGCGGCAGTGTCGTGCACCGGACGTGCACCGGACCCGGCTCGACCCCGGGCGCCACGAGCGCGACCAGCGCGCCCGCCCCGTCGATGTGTCCGGCTCCCCTATCGGCGTGCTCCCCTGATTGCTCCGTGTCCAGCCGCAGGTAGGCGGCCTTGCGGTGCACCGACACCACGCGCCCGGCGACGGGACGGCGCAGCAGCCCGGCGGCGCCGAGGCCGGCGTCGACGATCATCCGGCGAGCGCGGCCAGGGCCTCGACGAAGCACGCGAGCGGCGCCGTCGCCACCCCGGCGCCGACCTGGCCCTGCCCCGACGAGGCCGCGAGGATGCCGGTGGTGACCCGGGGCGTCACGCCCGTCGCCACCACCCTGCGCAGGTCGACACCGACCGGCGTCCCGGCGAACCCCGCCGCGGGCAGCGTGAACCGGCTGCTCGACCCGACGCAGACCCGGCGGAACGCGTCGGTGGCCGCGGCCGCGTCGGCCATGGAGCCGCCGAGGAAGGCCGCGACGGCCGGGGAGTTCGCCGCCGCCGGGCCGCCCAGGCCGACGAGCTCGAGGACGGCGCTGTCGCCGATGTCGGGCGCGGCGTCGTCCGGGCCCAGCCCGGAGTAGTAGAGCGCCTCGCCGACCGGCGGGGCGGCCGTCGTGTACCAGCGCTCGGAGCCCGGCAGGCGGATGCCGAACGTCGTGCCGTTGCGCGCCATCGACGTCACGATCGACGAGCCCGGCACCCGCCCGGCCCACAGCGTCAGCGCCTTCGCCGCGCCCATCGCGGGGGTGAGGAAGAACAGGTGGTTGCCGGCGAGGAAGTCGGCGAAGGGTCCGCGGACGTCGTCGGGCAGCGCCGCGACGTGCCCCACCCAGCTGCGCACGAGCAGGTTGGTGGCCGCCTGGGTGCGCATGTGCAGGTCGTCGCCCATGGCGATGCCCTGGGCGGCGACGGCGAGGACGTCGAGCGGCCCGGAGCGTTCCAGCACCGCGGACAGCGCGGGACCGACGACGTCGCGCAGCAGGCGCAGGCGCGCGATCGCCGCGTCGGTGTCGCGGCCGAACCACGGCACCTCGCCGGGACCCTGGTTGATCGGGGCGAACGCGCGCACGGGCTCCGACCCGTCGTCGGGGGTGAGGTCGACGACGAGCACCGGCGCCGACGGCCCGATGGCGCTGGCCATCGGGACGACCATGTCGTGGTGGTTCGCGGGCTCGAGCCGGACGTCGCCGCCGGCGAGCAGGCGGTCGGCCTCCTCGACGTCGGCGGCCCAGCCCTCGGCGACGGTGGCGGCCCGCATCGAGCGCCGCAGCGGGTCGCAGGCGTGCGCCCAGTCGACCGCGGGACCGCAGTGCAGGAGCATCCGTCCCGCCACGCCGGGCACGACCTCGTCGGCGCGGCGCACGGCGGTCAGGAACGGCACGCCGGTGTCGAGGCGGCGCAGCACCTCGGCGTTGGCGGTGTCGATCGCCGGGTCGGCGGCGAGGCGGGTCAGGGCGCGCACGGCGTCCGGGTCGCCGCCGGCGGGCGGGCGCCAGTCGACGTGGGTGACGGTGCCGCCCTGCGCGCGGACGGCCTCGGCGAACATCGGCAGGCCGACGTTGACCACGGCGATCTCGTCGGGCAGGACTCTCATCGGGTCTCCTCCATCTGGCGGGTGGCGTGCCGGACGGTCTCCAGCAGGGCCGCTTCGGCGCCGTCGAACGCGGCGAGGCGCGCGCGGGCCCGCGCGTCGAGGTCATCGAGGCGGGCGGTGAGGTCGGCCGTCATGCGCGCGACCGCGGCGGGCGCCGCGCCGCCCTGGGCGTCGCGGGAGAGCACGATCCGCCAGGGGTCGAGGGCGTCGGTGAGGTCGGTGCCGGCGAGCCCGAGCGCGTGGCCGGTGTGCTCGACCGCCGCCCGGTCGAGCATCTCGCCGGTGATCTCGACGCCCGGCACGCCGGCCCGGCTCGCGGTCCGCACCGCGCGCCCGACCACGAGGTAGGCGGTGCGGTAGTCGACGTCGCAGGTCTGCACGAGGTGCTCGGCGAGGTCGGTGGCCTGGCTGTAGCCGCCGCGGACCTCTTCGGCGAGCCGGTCGGCGTTGACGCGCAGGGTGCGCACGACACCGGACGCGAGGCGGGTGATCCGCAGGGTGAGGTCGAGCGCGCGCGGCACCTCGCCGTAGGCGTAGATCAGGTTGTCGCTGCGCGCGGACGGGCTCTTGCTCACCGCGAGGAAGCCCGACAGCCGCCCGATCAGCACGCCGGACGCCCCGCGGATGATCGAGAGCGAGTACGGGTTGCGCTTCTGCGGCATGAGCACGCTCGCGCGCGTGAAGCCGTGGTCGAGGTCGACGTAGTCGAACTCGCTGGACGACCAGATCTCCAGGTCCTCGGCGAGCTTCGAGAGGTTCGAGACCAGGCTGGACGCGACCGCGAGCACCGAGATCAGGCCGTCGACCTGCCACATCGCGTCGCGCGTGTGCTCGATGACCCCGTCGAACCCGAGCGCCTCGGCGACGAACGCGCGGTCCTCCAGCAGCCGGGTGCCGTTGACGCAGCCGGCGCCGCCCGGGCTGGTGTCCACCCAGTCGAGCTCGGCGAGCAGGCGGTGCCCGTCGCGCACGGTGGAGTAGACGAACGAGAGCAGGTAGTGCGCGAACGTCGAGGGCTGCGCGTGCTGCAGGTAGGTCTGGTCGGGCATCACCGTCTCGGCGTGCTCCTCGGCACGCGCGACGGCGTCGCGCCCGAACCGGGCGGCCTCGGTGACGAGCTCGGCGATCTGGTGGCGCACGTGCAGGCGCAGCGCGATCCGCACGGCCTCGCGGCGCGGTCGGCCGGCGTGCAGCCAGCCCGCGACGTCGCCGAGCTGCGCGACGAACCACGCCTCGCGGGAGTTGTAGGGCTCGCCCAGCTCGGGGTCGTACGGGAAGTCCTGCGCGGGCGTGGCCTGGGCGACGAGCAGCAGCTCGAGCAGCGCGCGCCGGGCCTCGGGGGGCACGAGGCCGCGGCGGGACAGGTCGAGCACGTGCGCCATGTCCGCGAGGTTGAGCCCGCGGTGCAGGAACGGGGCGTCGGCGTTCTCCAGCGCGAACCCCGACGCCACGAGCTCGGGCGCCGGGCCGCCGACCGGCGGCCCCTCGTCGCGGGAGGTGCTCACGGTGCTCCTTCTGTCGTATGTGAGCGAACTTCGGGGCTATAGCCCGGAACTTCGCTCACGTGGGTCAGGGCGGAGACGAGGCCGCCGGTGAGCCAGAGGAGGGCGGGGCCGTCGGTGCGGTGCTCGACGGCGACGGCGGCCGCCTTGGCGCCGTACGTGTCGTCGAGGAGCACGCCCTCGGTGCCCAGCACCAGGTCGGCGGCGGCCCGGTCGGCGGGCGACGCCACCCCGAACCCGGGACCGCGGGCGTCGACGATCGTCAGCTGCTCCGGGCGCGGCGACGCGGTGCCGGCGAGCGCCGCGGTCTCCCCCGCGAGCCCCAGGACCTTCGCGGTGATCTCGTCGGGTGGGCGGCTCACCGACGCCCCGAGCACCCGCCACCCGGTGCCCGCCAGCCCCGCCAGCAGCCCCGCGACGCTGCCGCCGGAGCCGACCGGGAGCACGACGGTCGGCGCGTCGGACCCGCCCCACTGCGCGACGACCTCGGCCGCCGCGCCCGCGAACCCCAGCGCCCCCACCGGCGTCGACCCGCCCCGCGGCACGGCCAGCGGACGCCGACCAGCCGCCGCGAGCTCCGCGCCGAGGCGGTCGACCTCGCCGTCGACGCGGCCCCGGTCGTCGGAGCCGAGGGCGTGGATGCGCGCGCCCGCGGCGGTCGCCAGCGCCAGGTTCGTGGTCCCGCGGACGTCGCCCCACACCACGAGCTCGCAGTCCAGCCCCGCCACGCGTGCCGCCTGGGCCGCGGCGGCGACGAAGTTCGAGTCGGGCCCGCCGCCGGTGACCAGCACGTCGCAGCCCCGCGCGAGGGCGTCGCCGAGCAGGTACTCGAGCGCGCGGACCTTGTTGCCCGCCACGCCGAACCCCGTGAGGTCGTCGCGCTTGAGCCAGAGGGGGCCGCAGCCCAGGGCCGCGCGCAGCCGGTCGGCCCGCACGAGCGGGGTCGGCAGGACGGCGAGCGGGAACCGCGGGGTCACGACCCGGCCTCGCGGAGCCGCGCCACCGTCGCGTCGACCATCGCCACGGCCACCCGGTCGGCCGGGCGCGCGAGCCAGCCCCGCACCTCGTCGGCGCTCGCGATCCCCCGCGCCGCCAGCTCGCCGGCGAGGTCGCCGCCGTCGGCGAGCACCGACTGGAGCAGGTCCTGCGCGGCGTGCTTGCCCAGGCGCGGGGCGAGCGCCGCGAGCACGCGCTCGGAGCCCAGCCGGTCGCCGTGGCGGGCGAGGTTCGCCGCCATCGCGTCGGCGTGCACCTCCAGGCCGTCGAGCAATGTCCGCGCCAGCGACACCGCCGTGCCGACGAGCAGGCAGACCTCGGGCAGCGCCGCCCACTCGGCCTTCCACGCGCGCCCGTCGCGCTCGTGCGCGGCGACCACGCCCTCGAGCAGCACGCCGGCCGACGACCGCGCCAGGCGCGCCAGGGTGTCGAGGTGCTCGCTGACCTCGGGGTTGCGCTTGTGCGGCATGGTGATGCTGCCGACGGCGGTCGGGGTGGTCGGCTCCGCGAGCTCGCCGATCTCCGGGCGCGCCAGCTCGTACACCTCGCCGCCGATGCGCGCGAGGGTCCCGGCGATCATCGCGAGCACGCCGCCGAACTCGGCGACGCGGTCGCGGCTCGTCGTCCACGAGATCCCCGGGTCGCCGAGGCCGAGCTCCGCGCAGAACGCGGCGCGCAGCTCGAGCGGGTCGACGCCGTCGTCGTCGTGGAAGGCCAGCGCGCCGACGGCCCCGGCGAGCTGGCCGACCGCCCAACGCGGGCGGCCCTCGTCGAGGCGCGCGACGTGGCGGTCCAGCTCGTCGGCCCACGACGCCGCCTTGAGCCCGAACGTCACGGGGGCCCCGGGCTGGCCGTGGGTGCGGCCCGCGATCGGGGTCGCCCGGTGGGTCGTGGCGATCGCCAGCACGCGGTCGGAGACCGCGCGCACGTCGCGGCGCACGAGCGCGCCGACGTCGCGCATCACCGTGCCGAACCAGGTGTCGGTGACGTCCTGGACGGTGGCGCCGACGTAGACGTGCTCGCGGGCGCTCTCCGGCAGCACGGCCTGCAGGCCCCGGATCAGCCCGAGCGTGGAGTGCGAGGTCGCGCGGGTCTGCGTGGCGACCTCGTCCCAGTCCAGCCGCTCCACGCGCGCGCCGGCGGCGATCTGCTCGGCCGCCCCGGCCGGCACGAGGCCCGCCCGCGCCTGCACCCGCGCGAGCGCGACGAGGATGTCCAGCCACGCCTGCCAGCGGGCCTCCTCGCCCAGGAGCGCGGTCAGCTCGGGCGTCGTCCAGAGGTGCGCGTAGACGGGCGAGTCGGTCAGGCGGGCGACCACCGGGGCTCCTCCCGCTGCGCCAGGCGGGCCAGGGCCTCGCGGACGTGCTCGAGCGACGACCCCCACGGCACCGACACCCACCGCGTCGCGCCGTCCGGTCCCTCGACGGTGCCCTCGGCGAGCTCCTCCTGCTGCAGGCAGCACTTGGTGAGCACCGCGCCGGCTCCCTCGGCGGCGACCGCGGCGAGCGGGCAGGTGTCCACCCCGGGCGCCTCGCGGCCGTAGAACCAGCGGTGGATCTGCCGGGAGCGCTCGCAGCCCAGGAGCGTCCAGTCGGCCTCCGGGGGGCGCTCGTCGAGGTAGGACACGGCCGCGCCCGGCACCTCGCCCCCGCCGCCGCGGCAGGGCAGCAGGTAGTGCGCGGCCGGGTGCGCCGCGGCGAGCTCGGCGAGGTCGACGGTGTGCGGCGTCAGCGCCATCGGCGGGAGGTCCTCGCTGACCTCGAGCACCCGGCGCGCCTGGTCGGCGAGCTTCGCCGGCCGGGGCGGCACCACCTCCCGCACGGTGACGGGGAGCGGGCGGGCGTCGAGGATGAAGTTCACGTGCTCGTAGCGGCCCTGCACGACGACCGCGCGCGCCTCCGGGACCTCGGCCGCCGCGGCCGCGAGCAGCGTGGGCACGCCGGTGTCGAGCTCGGGGCGGTGCAGCAGGACCGTCTCGTCGGGACCCGCGAGCAGCGTGACCTCGACGATCGGGCTGAACAGCTCGTCGTCACCGGCGCGGGCCACCGCGAGCAGCGCGACCGGGCCGTGGTCGGTGTCGGGCGGGCGCACGACGAGGAAGCGGGTCTTCCAGTACGCCTCGCGCCCGAGGTAGCGCTCGCGCAGCGTCGCCTCGTCGTAGGGCAGCGGCGCGCGCGCCACCGCGACGCCGCGGTAGCGGCCCGGGACGAGGTTCGCCGTCATCGCGCCAGCTCGGCGCTGATCGCGGCGCCGACCGTGCTCGAGGCGGTGTCCGAGCGCAGCCCGAGCCGCAGGGTCTCCAGGCCCATGACGTCGTCGAGCGCGATGTTGCCCAGGTTGACGTCGGGCCCGAACCGGCGCACGAACCACGCCTGCTGGTGCGCGCGCGGCGCCTCGAACACCAGGTGCGCGGGCCCGACCGCGTCGGCCAGGGCCTCGACGACGTCCTCGCGCACGCCGCCGTCGGCGCCGAAGATCCCCACGGTGCCGCTCTGCCGGCCCTCGGCGACCACGAGGTGCGCACCGGCCGCGCGGTCGGCGGCGGCCTCGTCGCGCCACTGCTCGAGGGTGTGCTGCTGGTCGGGGTCCTTCGCGCCGACCTCGGTGACGACCGCGAAGCGGTCGGCCGCCCGCTCGACGAGGGCGCGCTTGTCGGCGACGGTCATCGGCACCGTCCCGCGGGAGACCTCGACCTGGCGGAACCCGACCCGGTGCGCCCACGCCAGGCACTGCTCGGCGACGCCCTGCGCCCACGCGATCTCCAGCAGCGTGCCGCCGAGGCAGGAGGCGACCCCGTGCCCGTCGAGCACCGCGATCTTCTCGGCGATCCGCGGGTCGACGTAGGCGGTGCCCCAGCCGGTCTTCCAGATGTCGACGAAGGCCCCGGCGCCGGCGAGCAGGTCGGCCGCCGCGGCGGGGCTCACCCCCGGGTCGAGGACGTGCGTGAGCCCGACCGTCCGCGGCGCGGACGACCGGTCAGGCAGCGTCAGGAAGCTCGGGGTCGCCATGAGCCGATGTTAGATCACATAATGAACGGGCAACCACTATCGATGACGATGGGACGTGACCCGGGTGACCCCTGCTGAGGCTCCCGTCCGCGACCTCCACGCGCTCGCCCGCCGCGTCGCCACGCACCCCGGCACCCGTGGCAAGGCGGCGATCGGGCTGGTCAGCGAGGTCTTCGGCGGCGCCGACTGGCTGCGGGGCCCCGGCGACGACGGCGCGGTCGTGGAGACCGGCGGCGGGCGCGTGGTCGCCTGCGGCGAGGCGCTGTGGCCGCCGTTCGTGGCGCGCGACCCCTGGGGCGCCGGGTTCGCCGCGGTGCTCACCAACGTCAACGACGTCGCCGCCATGGGCGCCGAGCCGCTCGGCATCGTCAACACGGTCAGCGCGTCCGAGGGCCACGCCCGCGCCGCCCTCGAGGGGATGAGGCACGCCTGCGCCCTCTTCGACGTCCCCGTCCTCGGTGGGCACCTCACGAGCCACGACGGCGAGCCGTCGATCTCCGCGTTCGCGCTGGGCGCCGTGGACCAGCCGCTCTCGGTGACCCGCGTGGCGCCCGGGCAGGGCCTCGTCGTCGCGGCCGCCCTCGACGGCACGATGCGCCCCGACTTCCCCTTCTTCCCCGCCTTCGAGCAGCGCGGCGGGCGCTGCGCCGGCGATGTCCGGGTGCTTGCCGCCCTCGCGCGCCGCGGCGCCGCCGTGGCGGCCAAGGACGTCAGCATGGCGGGCCTCGTCGGCTCGCTGGCCATGCTGCTGGAGTGGGGCACCTTCGGGGTCGAGGTCGACCTGGACGCCGTGCCGACCCCGGCCGGCGTCGACCTCGGCGACTGGCTGACCTGCTTCCCGAGCTTCTGCTTCCTGCTCTGCGTGCCCCCGGGACGCGAGGCCGACGCCGTCGGACCGTTCCGGGCGCGCGGGCTCGAGGCGGCCGTGGTCGGGCGCATCGACGAGACCGGGCGGGTGCGCCTGCGCCGCGGCGACGAGGTGGCCGACGCGTTCGACCTGACCCGCGAGGGCGTCACCCGGCTGACGCGGGACGACCGGTGAGAGCCTCAGAGGGCGCACCGGACCCCGGTCACCGGCGCGCCCCGCAGCGCCACGTCCGCGGCGAGCGCGAACAGCCGCAGGACGCGGTCGGGGCACCGCCACACGTGGTCGGACGCGAAGTCGAGCCACGACTCCGGCGACAGCACGTCCTCGTGCGTGTAGTCCAGCTCGCCCCACGTCACGGCGATCTCGAAGAGGTCCAGCACGGCGTCCGGGTCGGACTCCACCGCCAGCAGGCGATCGTGGTGGGCGCTGCGGCGACGCGACGGGGCGCAGCCGCACCGGACGGGCCCGAGGTCGGGGGTCAGCGGGACGACGACGTCGCTCGCGACGGACCGGGTCATGCTGCCCTCACCTCCGGGGACGGTGACGCTGTGACGCGAGACACTGTGCTCCGCGCTGTTGCACCGGTGTTGCACGCGGGTGCGACACGGTGACGAAGCGTTCCGTGGGCGCCGTCTGGGAGGGCGGCATGCGCTGCACGGTCGACGCCGGCGGCTTCCCCCTCGTCGTCGACGAGCCGCCCGAGGCCGGCGGCACCGGGCAGGGACCGCAGCCCACCGAGCTGCTCCTCGGCGCGATCGCGTCGTGCTTCACCCTCGCGCTGGCCCACAGCGCCGCCAAGCGCGGGATCGCGCTGCGCGGGCTGTCGGTGGACGCGACGGGCACCTACGACGGCCCGCGCTTCACCGCGGTGGAGATCGCGGTGCGCGCCGAGGCACCGCGGGGCGAGGAGCTCGCGCGGCTCGCCACGGTGGCGGAGCGGGTCTGCTACGTCACGAACACCCTGCGCGGGAACCCGCCGATCGCGATCACGACGACCTGAGCGCGCGCCGGGCCCGCTCGGCCACCTCCGCGGCGGGCAGGCCCAGGGCGCGCGCGGCGGCCTCCACGTCGGCGATCTCCGGCTTCGCCCGCTCGGTGCCGTCGCCGAGCTGCGCGATCTTCACGGCGATCTCGTGCGCACCGACCCGCACGGTGACCGCGCGCCGCGGCAGCGTCGCGCGGTGCCGGGACGACCAGCGCAGCCCGATCGTCGTGGTGTGCCGGAACACCGCGTCGGCGACGGCCGGGCGCACCGCCTCGTCGCACACCGCCGACAGCACGTGCCCGGGCCGTCCGTGCCGGGCGACGATCGGGCTGGTCCAGCAGTCCCACGCGCCCGCCGCCCGCACGGCCTCGAGCACCGCGGGCCAGAGCTGCGGGTCGAGGTCGTCCACGGTGGCCTCGAGGACGACCACCTCGCCGGTCCGGACGGCGTCGGTGACGGGCGCGGCCCCGAGGACGACGCGGGTGACGTTCGGCCGGTCCGGGGTGTCGCGCGCTCCCCCGCCGACACCGACCGCGCGCACGGTCAGCGCCGGGAACGACCCGGGGCGGGCGAGCGCGGCGAGCAGCGCGGCCCCGGTCGGCGTGGTGCGCTCGCCGGCCAGGTCGTCGCCGCCCAGCGCGAGCCCGTGGCGGGCGGCGAGCTCCACCACCGCGGGCACCGGCACCGGCAGCCGCCCGTGCGCGGCGCGGACCGTCCCGCTCCCGGCGGCCAGGGGCGAGCACACGACCGCGGCGCCGTCGGCGAGCAGCCCGAGGTCGTCGGCCGCCGCGACCACGCCGACGACGTCGGCGAGCGCGTCGTGGGCGCCGACCTCGTGCAGGGTCACGTTCTGCGACGACGTCCCGTGCACCGCGGCCTCGGCCTCCGCGAGCAGCGTGAACGTCCGGCGGGCGGCGTCCGCAGCACGTCCGGAGAGGGCACTGCGGTCGACCAGGGGGAGGATCGCCGCGAGGTGCCGGTGCGTCGGGTCGTCGCCCGGCGCGGTGACGTGCGCCCGGCGGCACCGCAGACCGCCGCGGCGGTCGGTGTCGGTGTGCACGGCGAGCCCGGGCACCCCGAGCGACGCGACCGCCGCGCGCACGCGGTCCTCGTCCGCCCCCGCGTCGACCAGGGCGGCAAGCAGCATGTCGCCGGCGACGCCCGCCGTGGCGTCGACCCAGCAGGCCTCACCCACCGGCCGCCGACCTCTCGATCTTCGCCGCGTGCACGGCGGCACCGAACCCGTTGTCGACGTTGACCACGACCAGGCCCGGGGCGCAGGTGGCCAGCATGCTCGCGGTGGCCGCGAGGCCCCCGGCCGCGACCCCGTACCCGACGCTGGTCGGCACCCCGATCACCGGCGCGGCGACCAGCCCCGCGACGACGCTCGGCAGGGCCCCGTCCATGCCCGCGACGACCACCACCACGTGCGCGGCGCGCACCCGCTCGAGGTGCCCGAGCAGCCGGTGCAGGCCGGCGACGCCGACGTCGGGGACGAGCTCCGCCGCGACGCCCAGCACCGCCAGGGTCGCGGCGCACTCGCGGGCCACCGGGACGTCGGCCGTGCCCGCGGTGAGCAGCACCGTGTCCCCCACCGGCACGGGGACCGCGCCGACGACGACCGTGCGGCCCACCGGATCCACGGCCACGGGCTCGCCGGGGAACGCGTCGGGCGCGGCGGCGAGCACCGCGTCGGGGCAGCGCGTGGCGAGCGCGGGCCCGGACGGGTCGCCCCGCCGCAGCGCCGCCAGCAGGGCGAGCGTCTGCCCGGTGGTCTTGCCGGAGGCGAGCACCACCTCGGGGACCCCGGTGCGCCGGCGCCGGTCGTGGTCGAGCTCGGCGTGCTCGGTCACCCGCGCTCCACCGGCGTGAGCACCAGGTTGAGCGAGCCGGACCGGAACGGCCGGTCCTCGACGACGACCTCGTCGTACCCGGCGGCCCGGACGACCTCGTGCACGCGCGCCCGGGCCCCGTCGTCGAGCGCCGCCAGCTCGTCGGCGCCGAGCTCGACGCGCGCCAGCGTCCCGAAGTGGCGGACCCGCAGGATCCGCAGGCCCAGCGCCTTGAGGCCCGCCTCGGCCCGGTCGACGCGCGCCAGCACGTCGACGCGGACCTCCGTGCCGTAGGGCAGCCGCGAGGAGAGGCACGGCGAGGCGGGCTTCTCGGCGCTCGGGACGCG
This sequence comes from Actinomycetospora lutea, assembly GCF_028737205.1. Taxonomy (GTDB): domain Bacteria; phylum Actinomycetota; class Actinomycetes; order Mycobacteriales; family Pseudonocardiaceae; genus Actinomycetospora; species Actinomycetospora lutea. The sequence goes on from NZ_JAQZAL010000005.1 coordinate 77,144, forward strand.
CAGGAGCCGCGCGATCGCCCGCACCCCGTCCTTGCCGATCCCGGCCTCGAGCAGCGGGTGGCGCACGCCGTGCTCGGCGGCGGCGCGCAGGCCCGGACGCCAGTCGCCGAGGTCGTCGGCGTTGGCGCCGGAGACCACGACGGCCCCGCCCCGGCCGGCCGCGAGCCCGTCGAGGCGGTCGTAGAGCTCGCTCTTGCAGTGGTAGCAGCGGTCGCGGTCGTTGCGCCGGTAGCCGGGACGCTCCAGCTCCGCGGTGTCGACCACCTCGTGCGCGATCCCCAGCGCCCGCGCGACCTCCCGCGCCCCGTCGAGCTCGCCCGAGGCCAGCGCGGGCGACACCGCGGTGACCGCGGTCGCGCGGGCGCCGAGCTGCTCCACCGCGACCGCGGCCACCACCGACGAGTCGACCCCGCCCGAGAAGGCGACGACGACCGGCCCCGACGCGCGCAGGCGCCGGCGCAGATCCCCGAGCCGCTCCTCGATCACAGGACCTCCCGTGCCGGTGTCGCCGCCAGTCTCGCGCGCACGACGCCGGCGTGGTGGGGGTCAGGCCCGGTCGGCCACCTTCGCGGCCTTCTTCCCCGCCTTGAGCTCCGCGACGGCCGCGCGCTTCTCGGCCTTCGCCACCCGCCTCTCGGCCTTCTTCTCCGCGCGCCGGGCCCCGTTGCCCAGCACGAGCGCCACGCCGATGCCCAGCATCCAGATGTCCTTTGCGATGGGCGTGCCCTGCTGGGTCGGGCGCAGGTTCCCGTCGTGCATGCCCGGCGTGCGCAGGTAGAGCCCGAGCATGCCCGCGGAGAAGCCGCTGAGCACGAGGCCGGCGAGGCGGCCGGGGACGAACGGCGCGAGCAGCGTGGTGCCGACGGCCATCTCCCCGACGGAGACGGCCTTGAGGAAGGTCGGCGGGTCCATGTCCTCGAGGAACGGGTAGGTACCCGCGGCGAAGCCGTGCAGCCCGGCAGCGGTCTCCTCGTCGCCCGACCACTTCTGCAGGCCGGAGTTGAGGATGAAGGCGCCCGTCGCGAGACGCTGCGGTACCTGGGCGAGGTCGACTGTGGTCATGGGCCGATCGTGCGCCCGTGTCGGCGGGCGCGCAGCGGCGGGTCGGTCCCCCGGGCCCGCTACGCTCCGCCCGTGCCCGCCGAGGACCGGGACCAGCGGTGACCATGCTCCCCGTCTGGCTGCTCTTCGTGCTGCTCGTGGTCGTGGGGCCGCTCCTGGTCCTCGGGCTGCAGGTGCTGGTGCGCCGGCGCTGGCCCCACCTCGCCGAGGGCGAGCACAACGACGTCGCCGGCTACCTCATCGCCATCGTCGGCGTCATCTACGCCGTGCTGCTGGCCTTCGTCGTCGTCGTGACGTGGCAGCAGTTCAGCCAGGCGGGCGAGGTCGTCGGCCAGGAGGCGAGCGCGCTGCGCGGCCTCTACCGCGAGAGCGTCGCGTTCCCGCCCGAGGTCCGTGAACAGATCCAGGGCGACGTCCGCGACTACGCGGCGGTGGTGATCGCCCACGAGTGGCCCGCGATGGGCCGCGGCGAGCCCGGGCACCCCGCGGTCGCGGCCGCGCTCGACCGCACCGCCGCGCACCTCGCCGCCCTGCCCACCGACACCCCGATCCAGCAGCAGTACGTGGCCGTCGAGGCCGACCGGTTCGCCGAGGTGGTCTCCTACCGGTCCCAGCGCCTCGACTTCGTCGGCCAGGGCCTGCCCGGCGTCCTCTGGGTGGCGCTGGTGCTCGGCGGGGTCGTCACGATCGCCTTCGGGCTGATCTTCGGGCTGCGCAGCACCGCCCTGCACCTGTTCATGACGGGCAGCCTCGCGGCGACGATCGGCGTGCTGCTCTTCGTCGCCATCGCGATCGACCAGCCGTTCCTCGGTGACGTCGCGGTGCCGCCGGCACCGATCCAGCGCGTGCTGGACGACTTCGCGCGCTGAGACCGCGCCGTCACCCGCACCGTCACCCGCGCCGTCACCCGCGCGTCGCGGCGAGGACCGCGGCGTAGGACGCGGGGTCGATGCGGGCGTCGACGAGCCGCGGACCGCGACCGGACCGGGCCAGGACCGCGTCCAGCGCGGACCGCGAGGCGACGACGTCGGCCGGCATGCCCATCGCGGCGGCCACGGCCGCGAAGTCGATCGCCCCGTAGCGCACCGCGTTCGCCGCGCCCTGGCCCGCGGTCTGCTTGATCTCGATCAGGCTCAGCGCGGCGTCGTCGAACACGACGACGGTGACGTCGAGGTCCAGGCGCACGACCGTCTCGAGCTCGGCGAGGGTCATCCCGAGCCCGCCGTCGCCGACGCAGCACACCACCGGCTCCCCCGGCCGGGCCAGCGCCGCCCCGATCGCCGCGGGCAGGGCGAACCCCATGGTGGCCAGGCCGTTGGAGATCAGGACGCGGCGCGGCGCCCGGGCCGGCCACAGCGGCATGGCCACGAGCATGTGGGCGCCGGCGTCGACGGTCAGCGTCGTGGTCGGCCCCGCGCACCCGGCCAGCGCGCGGACGACCTCGTGGGGAGTGAACCCCGCCCCCGCGGGCTCGAGGGCGGCGAGGGTGCGGCGCCGGTGCCCGGCGGCGGTCCCGGGCTCCCACCGCGGGTCGAGGACGTCGAGCAGCGCCGGCAGCGTCCGCGCGAGCGGCCCGACGACGATCTCCGGCTCCCCGAACCACCGGCCGTCGAGGGGCTCGGGGTGCAGCATCACCACGGGCGCGCCGTGCGACCACGCGGACGGGATGGGCTCGACGGGGTCGACGCCGACGGCGAGCACCAGGTCCGCGGCCTCGAGCAGCGGGCGCTCGAGGGCCCCGCCGGTGAACAGCCCGGCGCCCGCGTCGTGCGCGACCGCGCCCGCGGCCTGGTAGGTGACGAGCACGGGGACACGCGCCGCGAGCGCCTCGAGCCCGGGCGCGTCGACGCCCGCCGGGCCGACGAGCACCACCGGGTGGCGCGCACGCCGGGCGCGGGCGAGCGCCCGGTCCAGCGCGGTGCCGTCGAGGTCCGGGAGCGGGTCGAGCCGTGGCGGCGGTCCGCCGTCGGCGGTCGGGTCGAGCTGGAGGTGCACGCCGCCGGCCGGGCCGCGGCGCGCGAGGGCGACGGCCGCCTGCGCCACCGCCGCCGGCTCCCGCGTCCCGAGCGTGCCCGACCACTTGGCCAGGGGGCGGGTGGCCGCCTCCTGGTCGAGGCGCTGGTGGGCCACCCGGGCCGCCGCCTGCCGCGGCACGGCGTCGCTGACCAGCAGCAACGGCGAGCGGTCGAGCGTGGCCTGCGCGAGCCCCGTCGCCGCGGCGGTGACGCCCGGGCCGCGGGTGACGACGGCGGCGCCGACCGTGCCGGTGAGCAGGCCGTGCGCGCCGGCCATGATCGCTGCGGCGGTCTCGTCGTGGGCGAGGACGAACCGCAGGCCCTCCTCCTCGGCCGCGCCGACGACGTCGAGGTTGGCCCCGCCGCCGGGCACGCCGAACAGCACCGGGGTGCCCGCCGCCCGCCAGGCCCGCGCGAGGTGGACCGCCAGCGCTCGTGCCGTCACGGGACTCCTGCTCAGCGTCGTCGGAGCGTTGTGCGCCTGATCACCGGAACCTACGCTCGGCCATCGGATCACGCCCACACCGTCGCGGGAGGCCGTCGTGGCCATCAGGGTCGCCAACATCAAGGACGTCTCCCAGGGCGTGCAGCCCGGCCAGTTCACGGTCGGCGACCGGCACACCGTGGGCCACCTCGGCGAGCTCGACCCGACCTACCGCCAGCTCCTCGACCGGCCGGTCACCGCGACCGTGGCCGTGCTCGGCAACGACGGGCTGCCCAACCTGACGCCGGTGTGGTTCGACTACGAGGGCGAGCTGGTGCTCCTCAACCTCGCGCACCACCGCAAGAAGGTGGGCTGGCTGCGCGCCAACCCGCACGCGACGTTCCTGCTGATGAACCCCGACGAGCCCTATCACTGGGTCTCGATCAAGACGACCGTCCACCGGGAGATCGCCGAGGACGACCCCACCGACGGCCGGCGGGTCACCGACCAGCTCGACCGCATCTGGCGCAAGTACACCGGCGACGACGGCAGCTACGGGCTGCGGGACGCCTCGGTGGGCGAGAGCCGCATCCTCTTCGAGCTGACCGTCGACAAGATCGCGACGTTCGGCGTCCCGCCCTCGTGACGACATCGACGGGTCGAGCTGCGCTGTCGGCGGGCTCGTCCGGTCGCTCCGTCTCCCTGCGCGTCGCCGTCGTCGGCGGCTCGATCGGTGGCCTCACCGCCGCCCTGCTGCTGCGCGACCTCGGCTGCGACGTGCACGTCCACGAGCGCTCGCACGCCGAGCTCGACGCCCGCGGGGCGGGGATCGCGGTGCTCGACGCCACCGTGCGCTACTTCCGCGAGCGCGGCGGGGTCGACCCGGACGGGTTCTGCTCGCGCACGTCCGCGATCCGCTACCTGTGGCCCGACGGCTCGTGCCGCCACCGGATCGACCACGCCTACCGCTTCTCGTCGTGGAACGCGATCTACCGCGAGCTCCTGGCGCTCCTCGACGCCGACCGCTACCACCTCGGCCGCGAGATGACCGCGTTCACCACCGACGACGACGGCGCGCGGGTCGCGTTCGCCGACGGGTCGACCGAGGACGTCGATCTGCTCGTCGCCGCCGACGGCATCAACTCGATCACCCGCGAGCGGCTCTTCCCCGCCGCGACCTCGCGCTACGCGGGCTACGTCGCCTACCGCGGCACCCTGGCGGAGGGGGAGCTGACCGACGCGGCGTTCGCCGAGCTGCGCGACGCGATCACCTACCAGGTGATCACCGACAGCCACGTGCTCGTCTACCCCATCCCCGGCCCCGGCGGCACCACCGTGCCGGGCGAGCGGCTGGCCAACTTCGTCTGGTACCGCAACGTGGCCGACGGCGAGCCGCTGGACCGGCTGCTCGCCGGCCGCGACGGGGCGGAGCGGCGGGTCTCGGTGCCGCCCGGGATGCTCACCGACGAGGCGGTCGACGAGTTCCGCGGCACCGCGCGCCGCGAGCTCGCGCCGCCGATCGCCGAGGTCGTCGCCGGCGCCGAGCAGCCCTTCGTGCAGGCCGTCTACGACATCGAGGTCCCTGCGATGACCTCGGGGCGGGTGGCGGTGCTCGGCGACGCGGCGTTCGCGGTCCGCCCGCACGCCGCCGCCGGGACGGCCAAGGCCGCCGACGACGCGTGGGCGCTGGTCGACGCGCTGCACGACCACGGCGTCGCCGACGGGGGCGAGGTCACCGCCGCCCTCGCCGCGTGGGAGCGCGGCCGGCTCGCCGTGGGGCGCCGCCTGCTCGAGCGCTGCCGCGACATCGGCCGGCGCTCGCAGGTCGACAACACCTGGGACCCCGCCGACCCCACCCTGATCTTCGGGCTGCACGGGCCCGGTCGCTGAGGATCAGCCGGTCAGGTCCCTGACGAGGCGCGGCAGGATCCCGCTCACGCCGCCGCGCAGCACCACCGTCGCGACGTCGTCGTAGGGGGTGGGCTCGGCGTTGACGATGACCACCGCCGCCCCGGCCGCCGCGGCGAGGTCGACGACGCCGGCCGCCGGGTGCACGCCGAGCGAGGTGCCGGCGGCGAGCAGCACGTCGGCGTCGACCGGGGCCCGGCGCGCGCGCATCAGCACGCCGGCGTCGAGCGCCTGGCCGAACGAGATCGTCGCCGACTTGAGGACGCCGCCGCACCGCGGGCACGGCGGGTCGTCCTCGCCGGCGGCGACGCGCGCGAGCGCCTCGCCCATCGGCGCACGGGCCCCGCAGCTCAGGCACTGCGTGTGGTGCATCGTCCCGTGCAGCTCGACGACGAGGTCGGGCGACGATCCGGCCGCCTGGTGCAGCTCGTCGATGTTCTGGGTGAGCAGGGCGACCAGTCGCCCCGAGCGCTCGAGGTCGACGAGCGCCGCGTGCGCCGCGCCGGGGCGGGCGTCCCAGATCGGGTGCACCGCGCGCTGGCGCCACGCCTCGCGGCGGACCTCCGGGTCCTCGACGTAGGCCTGCAGCGTCGACAGGCGCTCGGCCGCCGGGTTGCGGGTCCACACACCCTGCGGGCCACGGAAGTCCGGGATGCCCGAATCGGTGGAGACGCCTGCTCCGGTCAACACGGTCACGCGCTCCGCACGGCCGAGGAGGTCGGCGGCCCGGGCGATGTCCGGATCCTCGTCGGCACTCATGCGTTCACTGTCCCCCGTCCGGGTGGCGGCTGTAACGCGCACTTGATTCACCCCGAACACACCCGTGCGACGTCGCGAGCACCTCCGGGTGACGGAACCCCGGCTCCGGCGCGCAGGGGGAGGGTGTCGTGGGGACCCACCGTCAGTCGACATCGCGCGTCATCGGTGTGCACAGCCTGCCGATGGCCGTCATCTCGCTCATCAAGGAGCAGGCCGCGGTCCGCGGGCTGTACCGCGACCCCCTGCCCGAGGTGACGCACGCCGTGCGCACCGAGCTGGTCACGAGCACCACCGGCTGGTTCGGCCGGGGCCGTCAGCGCCGACGGGCCATCGAGCTGCTGCTCACCGCCGACGTGCTCGTCGTGACCGACCGCGACCCGGACGGACCCGACACGGACGCCCAGGTCACGTTCCACCGCCTCCAGCAGCTCGAGGTCACCCGCGTCGACGGCCCGGAGCCGGGCCTCGAGCTGGTCGGCACGCCGGTCGGCGCCACCGAGCGCGGCTCGCGCCTGATCGAGACCGACGCCGGCCCCGAGATCGCCCGGTTCCACCGCGCGCTGCTCGAGGCCGCCGAGGACTCGCGCCGCGTCGACGTGCCGGCGTCGCGCTTCCCGGCGGAGTCCGAGGTCGGCACCCGCTCGCCCGAGTTCTCCTAGGAGACCGCTGAAGAACAGGGGTTGGGGGCGGGGCGCCTCGGCAGTCGTGCTGCGGTGAGGTCGGCACCCGTGGGTGCGACAAGAGGTTGCCCCGCTCGGTGGGGATGGTGGCTTCGAAGGGGCATGGTGTCGAGTCCTTGGCTGCCGGTGCCGGCGGCTTAGACGCCGGCGAGGGCCCAGCGACCGCGGTCGAGGTGAAGACCCAGGTTCAGGAGCCGTCGCAGGTTGATCGCGGCGACGCGGGTGTGCAGCCAGGCGTTGTTCTTGGTCACCCCGCGGTGGGGGACGCGCCGGTTGCCGCGGGTGAGCCAGGCGATGGAGCGCTCCACCATCGGCCGGTGCCGGCGGTAGCTCTCGAGGTGATCGGCGCTGCGTGCCCGGAGCCGGTGGGCGCGTTGCAGGGCGTGATGGGGCCCGAGGGTCAGGCTGCGCCCGGCGATGGCGGTGGTGCAGCGCTGGCGCAGCGGGCAGCCGCGGCAGTGCGTCCCGAAGGTCACCGCCCCGCTGGCGGCGACCGGGCGGGTAACCCCGTTCGGGCAGGTCACCGTGTTGCTGGTGGCATCGTGGGTGAAGTCGTCGAGGGTGAACCCGCCAGCAACGGTCGGCCGCAGCGGCCAGGGCTTGACCATCGCGCGGTGCCCGGCCGCCTCGAGCGCGGCCAGGGCGTCGCCGGTGGCGTAGGCCGAGTCGGCCAGCACCTCGACCGGCTCACCGGCGGCACGATCGAGGCTCGGGTCGTCGGCGAGCAGGCCGATGCCGACGGTGGCGTCACTGTTGTCCGGGCCGGTGGCCTTGGTCAGTCCGGTGGCGGTGATCAGTCCGGTGTCGGGCTCGACCACGACGTGGGCCTTGAACCCGTCCTGGCGGCGCTCCCGGGACTTGTGCGCGTGACGGGTGTCGGGGTCGACGGTGGAAATCGTTCGGTCCGGGGCGGTGCGCCGCGCGATGCGCCACCGCCCATCGGTGCCATCCGAGCCCTCCGCGGGCTCGACGTCCTGGCCGGCGACCAGCGCCAACAACGCCACCGCCTGCGTGGCCTTCTCCTCGAGCCCCACGCCACCGGGATAGCGGGCCTCGAGTCCGGCCAGCACCGCCAACGCGTCGTTGACCAGCGCCGAGACCAGCTCGTCACGAGCCTGCGGGTCGTCCCAGGCGATCTCGGGCTTGCCCGGCCGCGCGTAGTCGTGGCCACTCGTGGCAACGGTGGCGATGATGTCGGCGCCGTCGGGAACCTCCCGAGCGACCCGGCGGATCGCAGCGATCAGCTGGGTCACAGTGTCCTGGCGGGCCACCGCGTCATCAAGGATGGTCGAGTCCAGCGCCCGGCGGGTCTTGCCGGCCACGGCGCCGCTTTCAGCGACGACCTGGGCGACGGTCTCGAAGATCCGGTTCGGACGGTCGGAGCCCGCCAGGCGCCGTCGCCAGTAGGTCAACGTCGACGGGTCGAACGCGGTGTCGGTGATCGCCAGCCCGCAGGCGGCCTTCCACCGCAGATCGAACGTGAGTGCCTCGACCGCTTCCCGGTCCGAGAGCCCGTGCAGCGCTTGGAGGACCAGCACCGTGGCCACCACCTCCGGCGGCACGCTCGGCCGGCCCCTATTGGTGGGGAACAGGTCGGCGAACAGCTCCGGCGGGAACAGCCGGGCCCGGTGCGCGGCCAGGAACGCGAACACGCTGCCCGGCTTGAGCAGGTGCCCCGCGACCGACTCCACATCCAGCAACTCACGCTGATCATCCGAGCGACCCTGCACCCGAGGAGGATCCCAGCCCCAGCGCCGACCACCAGCGCCGACGCGCTGACTTCTTCAGCAGTCTCCTAGGACCCCTCGCGGCGCGGGCGGCGCGCGCCCTCCCGGGCCGCCGCGTGGGCGTGCGCCTCGTCGATCAGCCGCTGCACCTCCGACCACGTGCGATCGGGGTTCAGCACGCAGACGAAGCCGTACGCGCCGTAGACGGGGTGCGGCATCAGCACGTCGAGCGCGGTGAGGTCGTGCTCGGCGGGGTCGGTGCGCCCCCCGACCACCTCGGCCGCACGCTCCCGCGGCAGCCCGAGGTTCAGACGGAACACGCCGGGCCGGTCGAGGTCCGACGCGGTGTCGTGGGCGTCGGACGTGACCACCGTGGCCCAGCCGTTGCGCGGACGCTGCGCGTAGGTGCCGTCGGAATCGCAGATCGCGTAGACGTCGCCGTCCGCCTCGACGACCAGCGTGTCGGGGAAGCGGAGCGTGGCGGTGACGGTCTCGAGGTTCATGCCCGCAGACGAGCACGGTTTCGTGATCGCTCGTCCGCATCGGGTGACCCACATCACGGACGGGCCGGAGCGGTGACGACCCCGCCGTCGCTGCTGGCTCAACGGCCGGCGGAGCCGCCCCGACCGCCGGCCGTCGGCCAGCAGTGCCCAACCGTTTCCCGATCCGGTGCCCTCCCGAAACGGCCCGGACGGGACCGGGATCGCCGCGCGGGCGCGGCCGCTACCCTTCTCGCCGGGCCCCCGTAGCTCAGGGGATAGAGCACGGCTCTCCTAAAGCCGGTGTCGCAGGTTCGAATCCTGCCGGGGGCGCTCAGGGGTGTCTCAGGACATCGGCACAGCCCCGGACCCTCACAGGTTCGCGCGGCTGGCTGGACCGGTGGCGTGGCCCCGTCGGGCGAGGTAGGCCGCGAGTGGAGTGCGTCGGGCCAGGGAGCGGTGCCCGGGGTCGGGGTGGACCCGTGCGCCATGGCGGATGCGAGGCCGCACCTCACCGTCAGGTGAGTGAAACCTGCCAGGACCGGCAGCACACCCTCACCCCGCGGTCATGGTCCCGCCTTTCCGACCTCGCGGACGATTGTTCCTGGCCCGCCCCCTGGCGGGGCGATCGACGACGGCGACGACGCCGGGGGCGGTGACGAGCGCACGGCGCGACCACCTCGCACCAGGAGACGATCATGACCAGCACGCAGTCCTCGGGCGGTCCGTATCCCGGCGGCCCATACTCCGGCGGCCCGTACTCCGGCGGCCCGTACCCCGGCGGCCAGGGCGGCCCCGCCTGGGGGCCACCCTCACCGCCGACCGGTCAGCCCCCGCCGCCCCCGGACCGGCCACGACGCAGCGCGCTCCGCGTCGTCGGCATCATCGCCTCGGTGATGGTCGGTGTCCCCGTCCTCCTCTTCGTGATGGCGATGGTGGTCACGCTCGTCCGGGGCCCGTCGTCGGCCGCTCCCGCGACGGGCCCGGGGTCGGCCGGGTCGTCCGGTCCGGGACCGGTCACGGTGCTCCAGCTCACGACCGGCGACTGCTTCAACTCGCCGGCGATCCCCGCCGACGGGTCCACCGTGGCCGTCGACGAGGTCCTTCCCGTGCCCTGCTCGAGCCCGCACACGCGCCAGGTCGTGACCACTCTCGCTTACCCGAACCTGACGTGGGAGGGCGGCGCCGAGGCGCAGTCCGGTGAGCAGTGCACGAACTCGTTCCGGACCGATCTCCGCGACGGCGTGCGGACCGACGATCGCTACCTGCCCGCGCGGATGCACGGTGTCGTGAGCTCGCCGGGCAAGAACTCCGTGTACGTGGCCTGCGTGATCGCGACGGAGGCTCCCACCACGGGGTCGGCGCTGCGCTGACGGTGCAGGACACGGAGCCTGCTCGACAAGCAACTCGTTCTCGGTGTTGACGGAGCGTGCAGCTCGCTACGCTGGTCGGTTCACACGACTGAGACCGGGCCGCGATCGGCTACGACGCTCCGTGAACGCCTCTGCACGTCGTGGGGATGAGAACGCCGCCGCGCGGATCACGGGGGCGGAGAGGAGTTCGGCGGCACGTCCGACACGGCGGGGGGGTCCGACCACGTCACGCAGGGGTGCCGACGCGCGAGACAGGCGAGGGGGAAGACCGGTGGAATACGGGCTCGGTGTCGACCTCGGCACCACGTTCACCGCCGCGGCGGTCGAGCGCCACGGGCGCGTCGAGATGGTGACGCTCGGCGACCGGTCGGCAGCGGTGCCGTCGGTGGTCCTCATCCGCGACGACGGCACGATCCTCGTCGGCGACGCCGCCGACCGCCGCGCCGTGACCGAGCCCGACCGCGTCGCCCGCGAGGTGAAGCGACGCCTCGGCGACCCGATGCCCCTGGTGCTCGGTGGGAGTCCGTATGCGGCCACCCAGCTGATGGGCCTGCAGCTGCGCGACGTGGTGAAGCTGGTCAGCGAGCGCGAGGGCGGCGCGCCCGACGTGGTGACTCTCACCCACCCCGCGAACTGGGGCCCGTACAAGAGGGAGCTGTTCAGCCAGATCCCGAAGATCGCCGGCCTCGGCCGGGTCCGGATGCTCACCGAGCCGGAGGGGGCGGCCGCGCACTACGCGTCCAACGAGCGGCTCGAGGAGGGCGCGCTCGTCGCCGTCTACGACCTCGGCGGCGGGACGTTCGACGCCACGGTCCTGCGCAAGGCCGGCAGGGGCTTCGAGATCCTCGGGACGCCCGAGGGCCTCGAAGGGCTCGGCGGCATCGACTTCGACGAGGCCGTGTTCAGCCACGTCGACCGCAGCCTCGGTGGTCCGCTCTCCGCCCTCGACCCGTCGGACCCGCACGACACCAGCGCGGTCATCCGCCTGCGCGAGGACTGCGTACGGGCCAAGGAGGCCCTCTCGGCCGACACCGAGACCACGATCCCGGTGATGCTTCCGGACCTGCAGACCGAGGTGCGCCTCACGCGCGGCGAGTTCGAGGAGATGATCCGGCCCTCGATCAGGGCGACCATCGAGACGCTCAACCGGACGCTGCTCTCGGCGGGTGTGACGCCCGACCACCTGGACACCGTGCTGCTCGTCGGCGGCTCGTCGCGCATCCCGCTGGTCTCGCAGATGGTCTCCGCGGAGCTCGGGCGACCCACAGCGGTCGACGCCCACCCCAAGCACGCGATCGTGCTCGGCGCCGCGGTGATGTCCGGCCGCGGCTTCGTCGACGACGGCGGCACGTTCACCGGGCCGCGCAGCGGGGCCGCGCCGGTGACGACGACCATGGACCGGTCCGACCCTCGCACCGGCGCGGGCCCCACCGGACCGCGTGACGCGATGCACCCACCGACGGGCCCGGTCCCGATCGGTCGGAGCGCCCCCGCCCGCCCGATGGTCCCGCCGGTGCGGCCGGCCGGGCCGGGTACCTCGGTCCCGTCCCCGGCACTCGCCACCTCCGCCCAGACGGTCGCCGGAGGCCGCCGGCGCGCGGTCACGATCCCGCGGCGCCGGCTGATCGCCGTCTGGGCGGCCGCGGTCGTGCTGGTGCTCGTCGTGGCCGGGTTCGCGTTGGTCGTGCTGGTGGGGCCGCCGGCGGCGGCGAGTGAGACGACCCTGGAGCCGGTGAACACCGCCCAGGCCAACCCGTTCCTGCCGCAGGCCGGCGGTACCGATGCTCCCGGCGTGGCCTCGCCGCCCGACGCGGCCGGCTCGGTGGGGGGCAACACCCCGGGCCTGTTCGGCGGCAGCGGGAGCAACGCGTGTCGGCGCGACGAGATGGCGGACTTCCTGGCCGGCCACCCCGACCTGGGCGCGGCGTGGGCGCAGGCCCAGGGCATCGACCCGAGCCAGATCGGTGACTTCCTGGCGCACCTCAGTCCCGTGGTCCTCCGCGCGGACACGGCGGTGACCAACTACGGGTATGCCGACGGGCACCTCACCAGCCGTGCGGCGATCCTCCAGAGCGGCACCGCGGTCCTGGTCGACGGGTACGGCACCCCACGGGTCAAGTGCTACTGCGGGAACCCGCTCACCGCACCCCCGCGCGACCTGTCGCTCCGGTTCGAGGGAACGGCGTGGCCGACCTTCGCGCAGAGCAACATCGTGGTCGTCCAGCCCGCGGCCGTGCTCGTCGACGAGCTCACCGTCGTCGACGTGGCCACCAACACCACCTACGTGATCGTCCCACCGCCGTGGCGATACGGATACGCGCCCGCGACGAGCCCGGTGAGGGGCTCGGGAACCTCGAGCACCGAGACCACGACAGCTCCTCCGACCAGCACGACCACCACCAGCACGACGGATGCCGCCACCACCACAGCTCCCACCACGACGGCACCCACCACGAGCAGCGCCTCGCCGAGGAGCACGGCGACGAGCCCCGCGAGGTCGTCGAGCCGGACACCGGGATCATCACCGACGGCTGACGCGACGAGGGGCGAAGCAGGTGCGGACGAAGCGGGCAGGTCGCCGGGCCCGTGACCAACCGTCCGGTCCTCCGAGAAACGGCCCGCCAAGGACTCGGCGGTCCTCCTGAAGCCGGTGTCCCAGGTGCGAATCCTGCTGGGCGCTCTGTGATGTCCCGGGCATCCCGGGGACCAACCCATCGAGTACCGGGGTGTGCGGACCCGCCCGTCTCGGAATCGAGATCGCCGCCGCCACCCCCTCGGTGGTAGGACGACCTCATGGGTACCGGGCCCGACGCCGGTCGCGTCGTGCTGGACATCGTGGCTGCGCGGGTGGACGCCCTGCGCGGGACGGTCGACCCGGTGCGGGCCGACGAGCCCGACGCGGTCCACCAGTTCCGGGTCGGCGCCCGGCGTCTACGGACCGTGATGGCCACCTACCGGCCGGTGCTGCGACGGGAGGTCACCGACCCGCTGCGCGACGAGCTGCGCTGGGTGGCCGGCGAGGCCGGGACCGCGCGCGACGCCGAGGTCGCCGAGGAGCACCTCACGCAGATGCTCGCGACGATCCCCGCGGTCCACGTCCTCGGGCCCGTCGACCAGCGGGTGCACGCGGTCCTCCGCCGGCGCTATCGCCGGGCCCACCGCGAGCTGGTCACCATCGTCGACGGGGCCCGCTTCGCCGACCTGGTCGCGGGACTGCAGCACCTGACCGACGATCCCCCGCTCACCGAGGTCGCCGCCGACGACGCCGCCGGCGTCCTCACCCGGTGCGTCCGCCGGGACGACCGGCGTCTGCGCGCCGCGGTGCGGGCCGTGGCCCGCGCGAGCTCCGAGCCGGATCGCGCCGAGCTCCTGCACGAGGTCCGCAAGGCGGCCAAGCGTCTGCGCTACGCCGCGGAGTCCGCCGAGGGCGTGCACGACGGCGAGGCCGCGCGCGTCGCCGCCGTCGCGAAGACCGTCCAGACCCGCCTCGGGGACCACCAGGACACCGTGGTCGAACGGGAGGTGATCCTCGAGCTCGTGGCGCTCGCCCACGCCGCGGGGGAACCGGGGTTCACCTACGGACTCCTCTACGCCGAGGCCGCCCGACGCGGTGTCGAGGCCAGGGCCCGCGGGGAGACCGTGCTGGCCGAGCTCACCGGGGACACCACGTCGTGGCCGGGTGGACCCCGTCGAGCCCCGTGACGCCGCGAGGGCCCTTGGCGCGGCGGACCTCTCAGGCGCCGCGCGCGGCGGCCTCCTCGGAGGCGTTGACGACCTGGACCTTGTCGCCGTTCTGCAGCTCGGTGAACGTGGCGCGGGCGTCGGCGGTCTCCATGCGGATGCACCCGGCCGAGGACCGCGAGGGGTCACCGGCGTGGAAGGCGATGCCCCCGTCGGCGAAGAACGTCGAGTACGGCATCGGGGCCGGCCGCCCGTCGCGGGTCGTCGACTCCCTGCTGACGTGGTGCTCCTCCTTGCGGTAGACGCGGTAGGAGTGCCCGACCGGGGTGGCCTTGCCCTCCCCGCCGGAGGCGATCCGCATCGGGCCGCGCACGACCCGGCCGTCGCGGATGAGCCACGCCTGCTGCGACTCGAGGTCCACGCACGCCCGTGCCGACACGGAGCAGGGCGTTCCCGGGACGACCGCCTCCGCGTGCGCCGCCTGCGCCACGGGGCTGGTCTCCGGGTTCGCCGTCGGGCCGCTGTCGGCCAGCGCCGGGACGGCGAGCGTGCCGGCGGTCGCCACGGCGACCACCCCGAGGCCGATGGTCGTCCACCATCTCCGGGGAGACCGAGAGGCGTCTGCCGCGCGGTGCCGGCCGACCGGCCGGGCCGTCTTGTCGATGATGGGTGGACCTCCTCCTCGCCGGGAAGCCGCTGCCTCCCCGTCCGTCGTCGCCCCCTCCATCGACGGGACGCGGCGCGCGCCCGAGCCGCCGACCGGGGGACGCCGACCCCGAGATCGATCTCGGACCGTGACCGGTGCGGCGCTCGGTGGAGGCTGCGGGCCGGTGCGCGCCGGAGCGGAAGGGCGTCCGCGTCGCGCTGAGCCCCGACGGGCGGTGGTGACGGCGTCGTCGCTGGTGGACGCTGGAGTGCGTGGCCGCCGAGCTGGGTCCCTACCGCCTGGGCCGGTCGCTGGGCAGCGGCGGGATGGGCGAGGTGTTCCACGCGTGGGACACCCGCCGCTCGCGCTGGGTCGCCCTCAAGCTGCTCCACGCCCGCTTCGGCGCCGACGAGGGCTACCGGCAGCGGTTCCGTCGCGAGGCCGAGGCGGCGGCCGACCTGCGGGAGCCGCACGTCGTGCCCGTCCACGACTACGGGGAGATCGACGGCCAGCTCTACCTCGACATGCGGCTCATCGACGGCACCGACCTCGCCACGCTGCTCCGCGCCGGCCCGCTCGACCCCCGGCGGGCGGTCGCCCTGGTCGCGCAGGTCGCCGCCGCCCTCGACGCGGCCCACGGGGCGGGGCTGGTGCACCGCGACGTCAAGCCCTCGAACGTCCTCGTCGGCCCGGACGACTTCGCCCACCTCGCGGACTTCGGCATCGCGCGCCCCGCGGGCTCGGTGAGCGTCGGCGAGGACGGCGCGGTGATCGGGACGCTCGCCTACATGGCGCCCGAGCGGCTGCGCGCCGAGCCCGCCGACGCGCGGTCCGACGTGTACGCGCTCGCCTGCGTCCTGCACGAGTGCCTCACCGGCGCGCCGCCGTTCGGCGACGGGGACCCGTCCGCGCTGGTCGGGGCGCACCTCTACCTCTCGCCCCCCGTCCTGCCCGACGACGTCCCCGCCGCGCTCGGCGAGGTCGTCGCGCGCGGCATGGCGAAGGACCCGGCGGCGCGGTACGCGAGCGCCGGCGCGTTCGCCGCGTACGCCGCCGCGGCACTGCGGCGACGCCCCACCGCGCCGCTCGACCCGCCGGAGCCGGACCCGGAGCCGCCCCCCGCCGACCGGGTCGTCGCGCCGCACCGGTGGTCCACGATCGCCCCCCGGCCGCTGCCCCGGTGGGTCCGCCGGACGTTCGTCGTCGCGCTCGTCGCCCTCGTCGTCGTCGCGGGCGTGGCCGCCGTGCGCCGCTACGCAGGCACCGGGATCTCGATCGGGATCAGTCCGGTGGCGGTGGCCTTCACCGCGAGCGGCGCCGAGGCCGTCGTGGCCAACGCGGGCAGCCGGACGGTCACGGTGCTCGACACCCGCGGGCGCGGCGTCGTCGCGGAGATCCCGCTCGGTGACGGGCGCACCGTCGGCGCCGTCGCCGACGCCGCCGGCGAGCAGCTGTACGTGGCCACCACCCGCCGCGCGCGCGACGAGCTCGTCGTGGTCGACCTGCGCCGGTCGGCCGTCGCGGCCACCCTGCCGCTCCCGGAGCCTGCGGTGGGCGCACCGGTGGTCGACGCCCGTCGGACCACCGTGTTCGTCCCGGTCCGCGCCGGCGTGCTGGTCGTCGACCTGGGGACCGGGCGGGCCGTGGGCCGGCTCGACCGGCGTCCCGGGGGCCTCGCGGCGGGCGTGGACGGCACCCGGCTGCTGGCCGTCGACGACCGCCGCTCCACCGCCGAGGTCGTCGACGTCCGCACCGGCGCCCCCGTGCGGTCGATCCGGCTCGGCGCACCCGCCCACCTCGCCGTCGCCGCCCCGGACGGCGACACCATCTACCTGGGCAGCACCGACCCGCGGCACGCCCTGACCCTCGTCGACCCCGACCGGGCCGCCCCGCTCGACGAGGTGGCCCTGCCCGGTCCGGTGTCGGGGATCGCGGTCGCCCGTGACGGCTCCCGGGTGTTCGTCACGCTGGCCACCGACCCGCCGGAGCTCGCCGCCGTCGACGTCGCGACCCGGGCGGTCAGCACGGGCTGGTTCGTCGAGGAGTTCGCCGACGGCGTCGCCCTGGCCGTCTCCCCGGACGGCACCGAGGTGTGGATCGCCAACACCGACCTGGGCACGCTCACCATCGACGACGTCTCGCGCCCGCCCGCGTAGCCGCCACCGATGAGCGCACCCCGGCCGCGAGGCCCCGCAGCACCGACGCGTGCGGCGCCGACCCCGGCCGGCGGGCGTAGCGCGGCGGGAGCCCGAGCAGGACGAAGCGCTCGACGAGCTCCGCGACCGACCCGCCGGCCCGCCCGGCCACCAGGTCCTCGAACTCCTCGGCGTCGAGGCGCTCGCCCGGCGAGGTGTAGCCGAGCATCGCCGCGTTCTCGAACGCGTACCAGGTCGACGGGAACGAGAACGCGAGCACGACGTCGTCGCCGTCGCGGCGCACCGCGTAGGCCGGGTTGATCCCCAGCGCTCCCGCGGCGTGGGGCGGCGCGTCGAACGGGCCGTGGTCGGTGAACAGGCTGCGGTCGGTGCTCGAGAAGAGCGCGAGCCACTTGCTGCGGCGCAGCCCGGCGGGGTGGCGCCGCTCGGCCAGGCGGGGGCCGTGGCCGTCGAGGTAGTCGCGGACGACCTCGTCCTCGCTGGTCAGACGCCACGGCGCTCCGCGCAGGAGAGCGACGTAGCCGGCGGCGTCCCGCTCCCCCGCGGCGTCGCGGGGCTCCATCGCGCGGTTGCCGACGCGGTCGATGAGCACCGTGTCCGCGCGGGCCACGCGACGCAGCTCGTCCATCGCGCCCTGCTGGTCGTCGAAGTAGTGGAACGCGTCGGTGCACGTGGAGGCGGCGAACGCGTCGTCGGCGAACGGCAGCGCGTCGACCCGGTCGGCGCAGACGAACGTCTGGCCGGGGGCGATGTAGCGGCGCCCCACCCACAGTTGGAAGAAGTTGCGGTCGACCCCCACCGTGCGCACCGGCCGCGCCCGCGCGCCGAGGTGGTACATCGTGTGGCCGAACCCGCACGCGAGGTCGAGCACCGGGGCGTCCGTGTCGGGCAGCGCCCGCAGCAGGGAGATCGACGCCAGGTAGCGCGGCTGCCCGTAGCGGACGAAGAAGTAGCCGAACATCTCATCGTCGATCCGCTCCGAGGACCGCAGGTAGGCGAGCTCCATCCAGTCCTGCGCGGTCAGCGCGTCGACCTCGTCGAGCATCGCGCGGACCTCGGCGCGGCGGGCGGCGAGCGCCAGCGCGGCCACGGGCCCGCGCCGCGTGAGCCGACCCGGCAGCCGCGGCGGGAACGCCAGCATCGCCACGAGCGCGTCGACGCCGCGGCCGGCGCGGAGCAGGGCCACGAGGTCGCCGGCGGTGGGGCCGTCGACCTCGGTGCGCCCCGTCGCGTGCTCCTGCACGTCCACGCGTCCGCGGCGCACCACCGGGATGCCGTCGAGCACGGGGTACTCGCCTCAGCCGCAGGTCAGGACACCGAACGACCCGGCGAACGCCGCGACGGGGGTCGGGGTGAACGCGAGCCGGTCACGGCACCAGGGGCAGGTCAGCGACACGGGCCCGTGGCTCGCGGTCGCGGGGAGGTCGGTCGGGAGGGATGCGGACAGCGTCACGCGGCAGCCTTCGAGATGGGTCGACCCCGGTGCGGGTCGAGCGGTGTCCGTGGGCACGGCGGGCCGAGCCGGCGCGGGGAGCCCCGCCCGGCGGACGGCCGGGTGGGGTCAGGCGACGGACACGGCGACGGCGGGCGGGCCCCGGTGGGGGCGGCACCGCAGGAGGGCGGCCGGGCGCCCCACGCGGGCCGCGGGCTCCGGCGGGCGCGGCCGCGGCGTGCCCGGCGCCGGCACCGGCGCGAGCCCGAGGGCGGCCCGCAGCAGCCGCAGGTGGGCGTGGCGGCCCGCGACGAGCAGCGGCTCGCTGCTCGCGACCACCACGACGAGCAGCGTGATCGCGAGCTGGAGGGCCAGCGCGGTCAGGTGCTCGGGGACGACGTGCTCGTGGTGCAGGCGCGCGGCGCCCGCCTGGGTCAGCGTCGTCAGCGCATGCGCGGCGGGCTGCACGAGCACGGCCAGGTTGACGACGACGAACAGGCCCTGCAGGCGGCCCCGCAGCGCGAGGCGGACCACGCCCACGCTCGCGGCGGCCAGGGCGACCCCGAGGACGTGCAGGAGCGACTCGTCGGCCAGGAGGTCGAACCCGCACGCGACGAGCACGACGGCGATCACCGAAGCGACCCGCGCCGAGGACCCGTTCACCACACCGACGCTATCAGCCGGCCCGAGTGCCGAATGACACCGTTGTCATGCGCTGATCGCGAGTCTGACCGACTCATCGCGATGGACCGGGAGCTTCCCGGGGTCGTGCCCGCGCCGTCATTCGACCTGGAACTCGTCGTCGCCGCCACCGTCGTCGCCGGAGGCGCCACCGTCGCCGTCGTCCGGTGGCTGGTCCCCGTTCTCACCGTCGTCTCCACCGTCGTCTCCACCGTCGTCACCACCGTCGTCACCACCGGATTCGCCGCCCCCGTCGTCGCCGTTCCCGCCGTCCCCGTCGTCCCCCACGGGCGGATCGGCGCGCTCGCCGGGCGGGGAGTCGGCGCCGTCGGACGGCTCGTCCTCGGCCGGGATGATCGGCGGCGCGGCGGTGGGCGGCGTCGCGGTCGTCGGCGGGGCCGCGGACGGCGCGGCCGGGGGCCCGGCACCCGGTGGCCTCGGTGCGATCTCGCCGGAGTTCGAGGTCGGCGACGAGGTCGACACGGCGATCGCCGGCCGCGTGAGCATCCAGGCCGCGGTGAGCAGCGCGGCGAGTACCGACGCGACCAGCACGGTGCGCACCGCCCTCGGGCGTCGGCGGAACCACCGGCCCGCGGCCGCCTCCTCCCTGACCGGGGGCGGCCACCACTCGCCGTCCGTGCCCGGGGGCAGGGGCCGCGTGTGCGCGACCAGCTCGACCGAGCCCACCGTCCTGTCCCGCAGCCACAGCGGCGCGGTGACGAACGGGATCGCGGCGAACAGGGCCGACGGGTGCACGCGACGTCGCCGCTGCTCGGTACACACCGGGCACCGGTCCGCGTGGCGCGCGAGGCGCTTGCGCATGGGCGGGGTCGGACGCCCGTCCCGGCCCGCGAGGAGCCCGGCGAGCTCGGCGCAGTCGCCGGCGCCGTGACGGGCGAGGACCAGCGCGCCGACGGCCCGATCCAGGCTCTCCCGCGCGCGGGAGAACAGGTCGGCCGCGTGAGCGGCGCCCACGCCGAGCGCGGCGCCGAGATCCGCTCCCGACAACCCGTGGCGAAGGTGGAGCTCGAGCACCGCGCGGTCGCGATCGGCGAGGCCCTCGCACGCGGCCTGCACCAGCCGCGCGAGCTCCGCCTGCGAGATGCGACGCGCGGGATCGTCCCCCGGGGCCGGGACGTCGGGCAGCTCCTCGGTGGGCTGCTCGCGTCGCCGGGTGCGCCGCAGCGCCTCGTGGCGGGTGATCGCGTAGAGCCAGGGCCTGAGGCGCCCCGCGTCCCGCAGCCGGCCCCACCGTGTCGCGGCGACCACGAAGACGTCCTGGACGACGTCCGCGGCCTCGTGCCCGTCCCGCACCATCGCCACCGCGAAGGCGAACAGGGCGTCCGCGTACCGGTCGTAGATCGCAGCGAACGCCGCGCGATCACCCGCTGACGCGCGGCGAACGAGCTCGGCGTCGTCCAGCGTGAGGACATCGCTCTGCCGATCCTCAGCATCCTCAGCAGAGGTCATGGCTGGTCTCCCCCGCAGGCTCTGCCCACGATGTCACCGCGGGGGGCCGCCGGGACACCGCCCACAAGGGCGATTTCCGTCAGCGCAGGAGCGACCGCACCGCTGTCGCGTCCGGGCAGGTCAGGGCGGCCGCGGCCAGGTCGCGGGCGAGCGCGAGGTCCACGTCCCGCACCGCCTGCTTCACGGTCGCCACGGACCCGGGGGCGACGCTGAGCTCGCGCACCCCCAGCCCGATCAGCAGGGCGGCGGCCTGCTCGTCGCCGGCGAGCTCACCGCAGACGGCGACGAGCACGTCCTCCCCCGCGCCCTCGGCGGTCGCCGCGATGAGGGCGAGCACTCCGGGGTCGAGGGCGTCGGCGAGCGCGGCGACGGCGTCGTTGCCGCGCTCGGCGGCGAGCGTGTACTGGGTGAGGTCGTTGGTGCCGATCGAGAAGAAGTCGACGTCCGGGGCGAAGGCGGCGGCCTTGAGGGCGGCCGCCGGGACCTCGACCATGATCCCGACACGGAGGTCGGCGGGACGCCCGCGGCCGACGGCCTCGACCGCCTCGTCCAGCGCTCGGCGGGCGGCGGCGAGCTCGTCGGTGCCCGCGACCATCGGGAACATGACGTCGACCGGGTGATCGTGGGCGACGCGCACGATCGCCTGCAGCTGGTCGGCGAGCAGCGGCGGGCGGGCCAGCGCCAGCCGGATGCCGCGCACGCCGAGGAACGGGTTGGCCTCGGCTCGCATCGGCAGGTAGTCGAGGGGCTTGTCGCCACCGACGTCGAGCGTCCGCAGGGTGATCCGCCGCCCGCCCATGGCCTCGGCGATCGCCCGGTAGGCCGCCTCCTGCTCGTCCACGTCGGGGGCCTCGCGACGATCGAGGAAGCCGAACTCGGTGCGCACCAGACCCGCGAGGTCCGCCCCGACCCCGGCCCGCGCGTCGGCGGCCGAGCCGACGTTGACGCCGACGAGCACGGTGGTGCCGTCGCGGGTGACCGCCGGCTCGCCGGCCCGGCGCGACGCCTCGTCGCGGTGCTCGGTCAGCGCCTCGGCGCGGGCACGGAAGTCCGCCAGCGCCGCGGGGTCGGGGTCGACGACCACCTCGCCGGTGCTCCCGTCGACGGCGAGGACGGCGGCCTCGCGGGCCCGGGCGGCGAGCGCCGCGCCGACGCCGACGACCGCGGGCACGCCGCGGGCGCGCAGCAGGATCGCGGCGTGCGCGGTGGGGCTGCTGCCGGCGAGGACCACGGCGGGCGTGCGGGCGGGGTCGAGCACGGCGGCCTCGGCGGGCGTGAGCTCGTCGGCGACGAGGATCCCGTCGCCCGCCGTGTCGGCGTCCGCCACGCCACCGAGCGCGCGCAGCACCTGGTCGCGCACGTCGCGCACGTCGGCCGCCCGGGCGCGCAGGTACTCGTCGGCGGCCGCCGCCAGCCGGCCCTCGACCTCGTCGAGCGCGTCCGCCCAGGCCTGCGCCGCGTCGGTGCCGGCGTCGAGGCGGGCGCCGGCGTCGGCGAGCACCTCCGGGTCGTCGAGCAGCAGCGCCTGCGCGTCGAAGATCGCCGCCTCGGCGGCCCCGATGTCGCGGGCGGCCCGGTCGCGGACGGTCCGCAGGTGGTCGCGGACGCCCGCGCGGGCGTCGTCCAGGCGACGGCGTTGGTCCCCGGGCACCGGCGCGGGCACGGCGACCGTCGCGGCACCCGCCGCGAGCACCGGCCCGATCCCGATGCCCGCCGAGGCGGGGATCGGGCGACCGGTGCTCACCGGCGCCGGCGGGGCGACGGTCGCGGACTCGCCGAAGTCGTCCTCGGCGAGCGCCAGCAGGCGCCGGACGGCCTCGGCGGCGTCGCCCCCGCCGGCCCGGACGGCGATCTCGTGGCCCTGCAGCGCGCCGAGCGTCGCGACCCGGGACAGGCTCGCGCCCGACACCTCGGGCCCGTCGACGGTGACGTTGCGCAGGCGGACGTCGGCGTCGAGGCCGCGCAGCGCGCCCACGAGCGCCGCGGCCGGGCGCGCGTGCAGCCCGTGCGGCATCCCGACGGTGAACGTGGCGGTCTCCTCGGCCCCCGCACTCGGCTCGGGCGTCGCGGCCTCGGCGGGCGCAGGCCCCAGGTGGCCCGACTTCGCCAGCAGCGCGTCGGACGCCTCGGCGGCCACCTCGGCGGCCGGGGCCCCGCCCGCCGCGCTGACCGCGGCGACCACCAGGCCCTCGACCAGCGGCGCCGGGCACAGCACGACGCGCTCGCGGACGTCGTCGTCGAGGAACTCGAGGGCGAGCTCGGCCGACAGCACGGCGCTGCCGAGGTCCATCAGCACGACCACCCCGTCGCCGCGGTCGGCGCCCGCGATGGCCTCGCCGATGGCCACGGCGTCGGTGCCGAAGCCCCCGTCGTCGAGCCCGGCGGCGACCTCCAGCGGCGGGCCGTCCCCGGTGACCATCTCCCCGGCCAGCGCCACCGCCGCGTCGGCGAGGGCCCGGCTGTGGGAGACCACGACGATCCCGACCGTCACCCGTCCCCCTGCTCCGCGACGGCGGTGGCCGCCGCGGCGACGAGGAGGGCCGTCGACGTGGCGCCCGGGTCCTGGTGGCCCGCGCTGCGCTCGCCGAGGTAGCTCGCGCGGCCCTTGCGGGCGACCATCGGCGTGGTGGCGTCGCGGCCCTCGTCGGCGGCCGCGGACGCCGCCCGCAGCGCGGAGGCGAGCGACTCGCCGCTGCTCAGGGCGGCGTCGAGGGCGTCCAGGGCCGGGGTGAGCGCGTCGACCATGGTCTTGTCGCCGAGCTCGGCCTTGCCGCGGGCGACCACGCCCTCGAGTCCCGCCCGCAGCGCCTTCGCGAACGTCTCGGGGTCGAGCGCGGCCGCCCCGCCCGTGGCCGGGGCCATGCGCAGGAAGAACGTCCCGTAGAGCGGCCCGCTCGCCCCGCCGACCGACTTCACCAGCGTCATCCCGGCCTGCTTGAACAGCGTCGCCGGGTCCGCGGGCGGCGTGGACAGGCCCTCGACGACCGCGGACATGCCCCGGTGCATGTTGGCGCCGTGGTCGGCGTCGCCGATGGCGGCGTCGAGCGAGGTCAGGGCGTCCTTCTGCTCGGCGACGGACGCGGCGAAGGTCCGCAGCCAGCGCTGCAGGGTGTCGAGGTCGACATCCGCCATCACATGCCCCAGCGCAGGGCGGAGGTGGCGACCGGGGCGTCCCAGAGCCGGAGCATGTCGTCGTCGAAGCGAGTGATCGACACCAGGCAGCCGGCCATGTCCAGGCTGGTGACGTAGGGCCCGACGAGCGTGCGGACCGGGACGATCCCCGCCTTGTCGAGCAGGGCGGCGATCTCGTTGTACATCAGGTACAGCTCGAGCTGCGGGGTGGCGCCCATGCCGTTGACGAACACGAGCACGCCCTCGCCGCCGGTGAAGTCGCGGTCGGCCAGGATCGGGTCGACGAGCATCCCGGCGATGTCGTGCGCGGAGGCGAGCGGGACCCGGCGCCGGCCCGGCTCGCCGTGGATGCCGATGCCGATCTCGATCTCGTCGTCGGGCAGGTCGAAGGTGGGGCTGCCCTTGGCCGGGACGGTGCACGACGTCAGCGCCATGCCCATGCTGCGCGAGCTGTCGTTGACGCGGCGGGCCAGGTCGGCCAGCTCGGACAGGCTGCGGCCCTGCTCGGCGGCCGCGCCGACGATCTTCTCGACGGCGATGGCGGCACCGGTCCCGCGGCGCCCGGCGGTGAACAGGCTGTCCTCCACCGCGACGTCGTCGTTCATGACGACCGCCTCGACCTGCGTGTCGGTCTCGGCGGCGGCGAGCTCGGCGGCCATGTCGAAGTTCATGACGTCGCCGGTGTAGTTCCAGACGAGGTGCAGGACGCCCGCGCCGCCGTCGATCTTCTTGGTGGCCTCGGCCATCTGGTCGGGCACGGGCGAGGTGAACACCTCGCCGGCACAGACCGCGTCGAGCATCCCCGGGCCGATGAAGCCGGCGTGCGCGGGCTCGTGACCGCTGCCCCCGCCGGAGAGGATCCCGACCTTGCCCGACACCGGGGCGTCGGCGCGGTAGAGGATGCGGTTCTCGTGGTCGATGCGCAGCTCGGGGTGAGCACGCTCCACACCGCGCAACGACTCCGCGACGAGGTTGGCCGGGTCGTTGAGAAGCTTCTTCATGGGTCCGCTCCTGGGCGTCGTCGGCAGGGGTAGCCACCCCGATTCTCGCCCCGGCGGACCGAAGTCGGTCAAGGACATGCTCACCAGGTGTCACCCGCCCCGAGCACGCTGGGCCGAACGGGTCAGTCGAGCGCGACCTCCGCCGAGCCCGTGATCACCGGGTCGCCGTCGTCGATCGTCACCCACAGCGCCAGGCGCGCGCGACGCTCGCCGTCGACCTCGACGATCTCCTCGACACGGCCGTGACAGCGGGGCCGCGCGTGCACCGGGGTGATCCGGCGGAACCGCCCGCCCAACCCGCGCAGCCGCTCCTGCGGGAACCACGCGACGAGCACCCGGCCGAGGTGGCCCATCGCGACCATGCCGTGCGCGAAGACGTCGTCGAACCCGGCGGCGCGCGCGACGTCGGTGTCGATGTGGATCGGGTTGTGGTCCCCGGAGGCGCCCGCGAACAGCGCCAGCATCGCCCGCGTGATCGGGCCGGTCTCCACGGGCGGCAGCTCGGTGCCGACCTCGAGCGCGCTCACGCCGCCACCTCGCGCACGACGACGATGGTGTTGCGCAGCTGCGCGACCAGCTCGCCGGCGCGCGTCACGGCCGACTCGCGCACCAGGAACTCGAGACGCCCCTCGCCGCGCGCGTAGACATCGGTGACCCGGGTGGTGAAGACGATCTCGTCGCCCGCGTGCAGCGGGTGGTGGTAGGTGAAGTGCTGCTCGCCGTTGAGGACGGCGGAGAGGTCGACGCCGACGTCCTCGAGCGTCCGGTAGATCGCCTCCGTCTCGGTCTCGAGGCCCGCGAGGTAGGTCGGCGGCACGACGAGGTCGGGGTGGCCGGCGGCGCGCGCGGCCGCGACGTCGCGGTGCACGCCGTCGGGCGGATGGCCGAGCAGGCGGGCGAACAGGCGCAGCCGGCTGCGCTCCAGGGTCACGACCTCGCTGACGGCCTCGCGCCCGATCACCGACCTGTCGATCATGCGTCCTCCCGGATCCACGACCGACACGGCGTCGATCACGTCCCGAGGAGAGCATGCCGGGCGGCACCTCCGCCCGGCCCGGCCGCGCTCACCCCGCGTGGTGGGCGTGCACCACGGCGTGGCCCCGCCCGCGGCCGATCATCCAGCGGTTGACGGGCACCGTGACGACGAACGCGACGGCCAGCGAGAAGGCCAGCGAGCCCCAGAACAGGACGCTCGCGAGCCCGGCGTCCATGGCACCGGGGATGCCGACCATGAGGCCGTTGTCGACGATCTCCATGACGGCGATCGAGACGGTGTCGGCGGCCAGGGCGACGCGCAGGGCCTGGCGGAACCCGACCCCGGCGCGCAGCACGCCGCGCATGGTCAGCGCGTAGCCGAACACGAAGGCGAGCGTCACGGACAGCACGACGGTGACCGCGCCGTGCAGCCCGAGCGCGGTCCCGATGACCATGCCGAGCACCTCGCCGATGGCGCAGCCCGTCAGGCAGTGCAGTGTGGCCTGGGCGGCGGTGGACCAGGACACGGACGCCCAGCCTCGGGTCCCGGTGGTGGTGGTGTGGTCCATGGCTCGCACCATACCCCCGGGGGGTATCTCGTCAAGGGCCCGCGGAGACGCGCGCGGAAGATGATGGACTTCAAGGCGCCGCACGCCGCACCCCTGATCGCCTACGCCGACGAGGTCGCGGGGGCCCTGGGCCTGGAGCCCGGCGGCATCCCCTACCCCGACCCGGCGCACGGCGGCACCGGGGCCGAGGTCCTGTTCGTGCTCTCCCACCCCAGCGAGCACGCGATCCGTGACCGCGGCGGGTCGGGGCTGCTCTCGCTGGAGAACAAGGACTTCCCCTCGCGCAACTGCTTCGACGAGTGCCTGCGCATCGGGCTCGAGCCCGAGCGCATCACCCACTGGAACGCGGTGCCCCAGCCCCTGCCGAAGGGGAAGAACCCCGGCGTCGAGGACCTGCGCGCCGGCGCCCGCTGGCTGCCCGGCCTGCTCGAGCTGCTCCCGAAGCTGCAGGTGGTCGCCCTGCTCAGCCGGAACGCGGAGACCACGTGGGACGCGGCCCTCCCCCACCCCGCGCTCGACAGCTTCGACCCCGTGCGCGGGCCGGGACCCGGCCAGCAGGGCATGGCCAACCCCGGGGCGCGACAGCGCCTCAGCGACGTCTTCGACGAGATCGCGCGGCGGCTCGGCACGACCCCGCCGGGGTAGGTCACCGGGCGCGTGGCGGCGTCGAGGAGGAAGATGGTTGTCAGCTCAACCGTCTTCCCGCGTGAAGGAGCCCCATGACGGAGGCCGCCCGCCCCCTGCTGCAGATCATCGTCGCCAGCACCCGCCCCGGGCGCGTCGGTGAGCCGATCGCGCGCTGGTTCGCCGCCTACGCCCGCGAGCACGGGGCGTTCGAGGTGGAGATCGTCGACCTCGCCGACGTCGACCTCCCGATGTTCGCCGAGCCCGAGCACCCCCGCCTCGGCCGCTACACGCTCGACTCGACGAAGGCGTTCAGCGCGACGATCGCGCGCGCGGACGCCTTCGCGATCGTCCACCCCGAGTACAACCACAGCTACAACGCCGCCCTGAAGAACGCGCTCGACCACCTCAACCAGGAGTGGGCGGGCAAGCCCGTGGCGCTGCTCGGGTACGGCGGCGTGGCCGCGGGCGCGCGGGCGACCGAGGCGCTGCTCCCCGTGCTCATCGCGCTGCGCATGTCGCCGGTGCCGGCCACCGTGCCGATCCCCTTCGCCGCCAAGCAGGTCACCGGCGAGGGCGACGAGCGCACGTTCACCCCGCTCGCCGAGACCGAGGCCGGCGGCAAGGCGGCCCTCGACGGCATCACCGCCTGGCTGGACGTCCTGGGCCTGCGCGGCGCGCGCTGACGCTCACCACGTGTCGATGTTCGGCCGGACCTTCTCCGCCGGGGGGCCGACCGGCCGCGGGACGAACGACGAGGTGATCCAGCGGCGGGTGTCCGCGGGGTCGATGACGTCGTCGATCTCGTACACACCGGCGACGGCGAGCGCCTTGCCCTTCTCGTACTCGGCGGCCACGTAGCGCTCGAAGAGCTGCTGGCGCTCGTCGGGATCCTCGACGGCGTCGAGCTCCTTGCGGTACCCGAGCCGCACCGCGCCCTCGAGGCCCATGCCGCCGAACTCGCCGGTCGGCCAGGCGACGGCGAACGCCGGCGCCCTGAGGCTGCCGCCCATCATCGCCTGCGCGCCGAGGCCGTAGCACTTGCGCGTCACGACGAGCCCGAGCGGCACCGAGAGGTTGCCGCCCACCGAGAACATGCGGCTGAAGTGGCGCACGGTCGCGCGGGTCTCGGACTCGGTGCCGACCATGAAGCCCGGGGTGTCGCACAGCGAGACGATCGGCAGCCCGAACGCGTCGCAGAGCTGCAGGAAGCGGGCCGCCTTGTCGGCGGCGTCGTGGTCGATGGCGCCGCCGAGGTGCGCGGGGTCGTTGGCGATCAGTCCCATCGGGCGGCCCTCGACGCGGACCAGCGCGGTCACGATCCCCGCCGCGAAGCCGCGGCGCAGCTCCAGCACCGAGCCGACGTCGGCGAGGCCCTCGACGATCGCGCGCACGTCGTAGACCCGCACCCGGTTCTCCGGCACGACGTGGCGCAGCCGCCGCTGGTCGGGCGCCTCCCAGTCGGCCACCGGACCCTGGAAGTACGACAGGTAGCGCCGCGCGACCCGGGTCGCCTCCTGCTCGTCCGCGACGAGCACGTCGACGACCCCGTTCGCCACCTGCACGTCCATCGGGCCCACGTCGTCCGGCGCGACGACGCCGAGCCCGCCGCCCTCGATCATCGCCGGACCGCCCATGCCCAGGCTGGCGCCCTCGACCGCGATGATCACGTCGCAGAGCCCGGCAAGCGCGGCGTTGCCCGCGAAGCAGCGCCCGGCGACGACCGACACCAGCGGGACCCGCGCCGAGAGCCGCGAGAAGATCTCGAACGCGGGGACGTCGAGCATCGAGGCCCAGCTGCCGTCGGTGTCGCCGGGACGTCCGCCGCCGCCCTCGGCGTAGACGACCAGCGGCCAGCGGCGCTCCGCGGCGATCGCGAAGGCGCGGTCCTTCTTCTTGTGGTTGGTGAAGCCCTGGGTGCCCGCGAGCACGGTGTAGTCGTAGGCGATGACGACGGCGTGCGCGTTCTCGGCGCCGACGAGGTCGGCGTTGATCGTGGCCGTGCCCGCGAGCATGCCGTCGGCGGGCGTGCGCTCGACGAGGTCGTCCAGCGAGCGCCGCGCCCGCTGCGCCGCGATCGCCAGCGCGCCGTACTCGACGAAGCTGTCGGGGTCGCAGAGCTGCGCGAGGTTCTCCCGGGCGGTGCGCAGCCCGGTGCGGCGCCGCTTCTCCACGGCGGCGGGGCGCCGGTGGTCCAGGCCGATCGCGTGGCGTTCGAGCACCTCGGCGAGATCGGGGCGGACGTGGTCGGGGTCGACGGCGGCGTGCTGGTCCAG
The DNA here is from genome assembly GCF_028737205.1 of Actinomycetospora lutea. Lineage (GTDB taxonomy): Bacteria > Actinomycetota > Actinomycetes > Mycobacteriales > Pseudonocardiaceae > Actinomycetospora > Actinomycetospora lutea. The sequence continues at coordinate 106,214 of NZ_JAQZAL010000005.1, forward strand.
GTCCTCGACGGCGGCGTCGTCCGGCGCCACCACCAGCAGCGGGTCCCCGGCCGCGACCGTGTCGCCCGCGGCCACCCCGATCGTCCCCACGGTGCCCGAGACCGGAGCGGCGACCACGTGCTCCATCTTCATCGCCTCGAGCACCAGCAGCGCCCCGCCGGCGCGCACGGTGTCGCCCTCGGCGACCTCGACGGCGACGACGGTGCCCGGCGCGGGGGCGTGCACGGCGTCCCGGTCGGGCACCGGCCTGGCCACGGACCCCGGGTGCTCGCCGGACGGTGCCGGCGTGAACCGCCGCGGACGCACCGCGGCGAGGATCGCCGCGCGGTGGTCGTCGAGGAAGTCGGTGGTCAGCGCGCCCGCGGCGAAGGCGGGGTGGCCGACGATGCCGGCGAGCACGTCGACGTTCGTCCCGACGCCGGCGATGTTGACCTCGGAGAGCGCGCGGGCGGTCCGCGCGGCGACGACGGCGAGGTCGGCGTCGGGGTCGGCGTCCGGATCCCAGACGATCAGCTTCGCGAGCAGCGGGTCGTAGCGCAGGCTCGTCCGCAGGCCGACGTGGCCGGCGCCGTCGACGCGGATGCCGCGCCCCGAGGGCAGCTCGTAGGCGGTGAGCGTGCCGGCGGTCGGGGTCGTCGTGCCGTCGGGCTCGGTGTGCTCGAGGGTGATGCGCGCCTGGATCGCGGTGCCGCGGGGCGGGGGCGCGGGGTCCAGCCCGAGGTCGGCGAGCGTCGCGCCGGCCGCGAGCCGGATCTGCGCGCGGACGAGGTCGACGCCGGTGACCTCCTCGGTGATCGTGTGCTCCACCTGCAGGCGCGGGTTGACCTCGATGAACGCGGAGCGGTCGCCGCTGACCAGGAACTCCACCGTGCCGAGGCCCCGGTGGCGCACCGACTCGCCCAGCCGCACCGCGCCCGCGTGCAGGGCCGCACGCACCGCGGGGTCGAGGCCGGGCGCGGGCGCCACCTCGACGACCTTCTGGTGGCGGCGCTGCACCGAGCAGTCCCGCTCGCCGAGCGCGACGACCGCGCCGGTGCCGTCGCCGACGATCTGCACCTCGACGTGCCGGGCCGGGGTCAGCAGCTCCTCGACGTACACGCGGTCGTCGCCGAACGCCGCGCCCGCCTCGGACGCGCAGCGGGCCAGCGCGTCCGCGAGCGCGCCGGGGTCGGTGACGCGACGCATCCCGCGGCCGCCGCCGCCCGCGACGGCCTTGACCATCACCGCGCCGGTCTGCTCCAGCAGCGCCGCCGCACCGTCGCGGTCGGCGGCGGCGAGCACGGGCAGCCCGGCGGCCGCGGCGAGCTCGCGGGCGCGGGTCTTGTCGCCGAGGTCGGCGAGCACCGCGGGCGACGGCCCGACGAACACGATGCCGTGCTCGGCGCACGCGCGGGCGAACGCGGGGCTCTCGCTGAGGAACCCGTAGCCGGGGTGGACCGCGTCCGCGCCAGCCTCCGCGGCCGCGCGCAGCACGTCGTCGACGTCCAGGTAGGCGGCGACGCCCGACCCCGCCAGCGCCACGGCGGCGTCGGCCTTCGCGACGTGCGGGGCGTCCGGCTCGTCGGTGGCGTGGACGGCGACCGACGCGATCCCGAGGTCGGCGAGCGCCCGCGCCACGCGGATCGCGATCTCGCCGCGGTTGGCGACGAGCACGCGCGAGAACACCTGGTCCATGGACATCGTCGCCAGTGTCGGTGACAGTGGCGCGAATGGCGATCACGGCGCACGTCGCCGGCGTCGCGGTGACCCCCTTCGGCCGGCAGCCGGGTCGCTCCGCGCTCGACTGGCAGGCCGCCGCGGCGGGGGCCGCACTCGCCGACGCGGGACTGGTCGCGCCGGAGATCGACGCCGTGATCTGCGGCTACGCCACCACGTCGGGGCACCTCATGCCCGCCGACGTGCTCGCCGAACGGATCGGGGCGCGGCCGGCGATCGCCCACGGGACGAGCGCGGGCGGGGCGACGGGGCTGGTCATGCTCGCCCAGGCGGTGCGGCTGGTGCGGGCCGGCGACGCGCGGGCGGTGCTCGTCGTCGGCGGCGAGGACCGGGCGAGCGGGCAGACCGGTGAGTCGTCCACCCGCACGCTGGCGCAGGTGGGCCACGCCGAGCTCGAGGTGCCGCTGGGCGGGACCGTGCCGGCGTACTACGCGCTGCTGGCCTCGGCGTACCTCGCGCGTCACGGGCTGGCGCCCGCCGACCTCGCCCCGCTCGCGGTGGCGCTGCGCTCGCACGCCGTGACGACGCCGGGGGCGCACCTCACGACGCCGATCACCGTCGACGACGTCCTCGCCTCCCGCCCGATCGCCGAGCCCCTGCGCCTGCTCGACTGCTGCCCGGTCTCCGACGGCGGGGCGGCGGTGGTGGTGACCGCGGCGCCCGCGCGCGTGGCCGTCACGGGCGTGGGCGAGGCGCACCGCCACCAGCACCTCACCGAGGCCGACCTCACCGACCTCGGGGCGCGGCGGGCGGCGTCCACGGCGTTCGCCCGGGCCGGGCGCTCGGTGGGCGACGTCGACGTCGCCGGGGTCTACGACAGCTTCACCGTCACGCTGGCGATGCTGCTCGAGGAGATCGGGTTCTGTACGCCGGGGACGGCGGGCGCCGACGCCGCGGCCGGCCGGTTCGCCCGGCACGGCGCGCTCCCGCTCGACACCCACGGCGGGCTGCTCTCGTACGGGCACTGCGGGGTCGGCGGCGGGATGGCGCACCTCGTGGAGGTGGTGACGCAGCTGCGCGGGGCCGCGGGCGCGCGCCAGGTGCCGGGCGCGCCGCGGGTCGGGTTCGTGCACGGCGACGGCGGCGTCATGTCGGCGCACGCGAGCGCGGTGCTGGAGGTCCCGTGACGCTCGCCCACGACGAGTGCCCCTCCTGCGGTCTCCGCTGGACCGTGCCCAGGACCGGGTGCCCGCGGTGCGGGGCGGCGCCCCGGCGGCTGTCGGCGTCGGGGCTCGGGACCGTGGCGGCCGTCAGCGTCGTGCACCCCGCGTCGGGCGAGCCGTACGTGCTCGTGCTCGTCGACCTCGACGAGGGGGTGCGGGCGATGGGACGGGCGAGGTCGGCGGTCCCGATCGGGACCCGGGTCCGCGCCGGGCTCGAAGACGGTCGACCGACCTTCGCCCCGGACGGGGCCTGACCTCGCGGACGGCGAGCACCCGGGGCCGGAGCGTCCACCAGCCGCGACTGACCCACCACCCGGCGCCGACGACACGCCACACCAGGCCCGCGGGCAGGACGGCGACGCGACGAATACTCATGCTGACCCCCGAGTATGCAGGCACCGGCGCAGTGCCTACCGGGCGCCCGCCCGCGTCGTGGCGACCGACACGAGCACGGACGGTGACACCTGCGTGACGGTCGGGTGCCCGCCCCCACTACAGCCCGTAGGTCTCCAGCAGGCGCAGCCAGACCTCGCTCATGGTCGGGAACGAGGGCACGGCGTGCCAGAGCCGCTCGAGCGGGACCTCGCCGACCACCGCGATCGTCGCCGCGTGGACCATGTCCGCGACGTCCTGGCCGACGAACGTGGCGCCGACGATCACGCCACGGTCGGTGTCGACCACGATCGAGGCGAACCCGTCGTAGCCGTCGGCCTGCAGCGAGGCGCCCGCGACGCTCCCCAGCTCGTAGGAGACCGCGCGGACGGTGAGCCCCGCGCCGCGGGCGGCGGCCTCGGTCAGCCCGACCGCCGCGACCTGCGGGTCGGTGAAGATCACCTGCGGGACGGCAGTGTGCTCCGCGGTCGTGGCGTGGTGGGAGTACCGCCCGCCGAGGTCGGCGCCCTTCGACCGCGCCACGAGCACGTCGCCGCAGATGCGCGCCTGGTACTTGCCCATGTGGGTCAGCTGCGCGCCGGTGCTCGCGTCGCCGACCGCGTAGAGCCAGTCGCCCTGCACGGTCGTCGTGTCGTCGGCCGCGAGGTGCGTGCCGGGCTCCAGCCCGACGGTCTCGAGGCCGAGGTCCGAGGTGGCGGGCCGGCGGCCGGCGGCGACGAGCAGCTCGGCGGCGCGGACCTCGGTGCCGTCGCCGAGCGCGGCGACGATCTCGCCGCCCTCGCGCCGCACCGCGCTCATCGACGTGCCGAGCCGGACGTCGACGCCCTTCGCGGTGAGGGCGTCGTGCAGGCGCCGGCCGGCCTCGGGCTCGGTGGCCGGGATCAGGCGCTCGGAGTGCTGGACGAGCGTCACGCGGGCGCCGAGGCCCTGGTACGCCGTGGCCATCTCGACACCGACCACGCCGCCGCCGAGGATCACGAGCGAGGCCGGGACCTCCTTGACCTGCGTGGCCTCCTGGTTGGTCCACGCGTTCACGGTGTCCAGGCCGTCGACCGGCGGGAACACGGGCACCGACCCCGTCGCGACGACGACCGAGCGGGCGTCGACGGAGGTCGTCGACCCGTCGTGGTGGGTCACCTCCACCGCGCGCTCGCCGGTGAACCGCCCGTGCCCGCGCAGCAGCGTGATGCCGGCGCCGGAGAGCCAGTCGGCCTGGCTCGAGTCGTCCTCGCCGGCGAACTGGTCGCGCCGCGCCAGCACCTTCTCCGCGTCGACGGCGCCGGGCACCGCCTGCGTCACGCCGGGCATGCGCTGCGTCGCGGCGTAGAGGTCGACGGGGCGCAGCAGCGCCTTGGACGGGATGCACGCGTAGTAGGAGCACTCGCCGCCGACGAGGCGGGACTCCACGATCGCCGCGGAGAGTCCTTGCTGGTGGGCGCGGTCGGCGACGTTCTCACCGACCGGGCCGGCGCCGATCACCACGACGTCGACCTCGAGGTCGCTCATCGGTCCTCCTCCTCGCGTGCGGTCACGTCTGACGCATCCTCGGGGCCCGGACCCGCGGGCGCCACCGACGTCGGGGTGTACCCCCGAGTGGAGCTCCCACCGGATCAGCGGGGTGATCTCCGTGCCACCCGCGGACCCCTCGCTCCCGGTCGGCGCGATCGGCCGCGTCAGCGCCGCTTCGCGCCGTCCAGGAAGTCCGTCACGCCCGTCGCGACCGCGTCCCCCAGCGCGTCGGTACCGGCCGGCTCGGCGATCGCCGCGAGGTCGCCGGGGTTGGTGAGGAACAGCGGCTCGACGAGCGCGCCGGGCATGGCGCTGGGCTCGTCGATGTAGCCGGGGATCCGCGGCCCCAGCAGCACGAGGTGGCCCCCGCCGGCCTCGGCACCGGACGAGTCGTCGGCGATCCCGCGGTCGAGCGGCGCGTGCCCGGCGGCGGTGAGGCGGGCGCGGATGGTGGTCTGCAGCGACTGCGCCAGCGCGCGGTTCTCCGCCGCGAAGGAGCGTCCGGGCTCCCAGAGCGTCTCGGTGCCGCCGACCTCGGCCTCGGCGAACGAGTTGAAGTGCACCGACACCAGCGCGTCGGCGCGGGCGAGGTTGGCGCAGCGCACGCGGCCGAGGAGGTCGAGCTGGCTCGCGTCGGTGGTCAGCGCACCGTCCTGCACCGCGCCGCGGCCCAGCGGCGTGCCCAGCGCGTCGGTGCTGCGGGTCAGCACGACCGTCGTCCCCCGCGCCCGCAGGCGCTCTGCGGCCGCCCGCGTGACGGCGAGCGTGAGGTCCTTCTCCCGGAGCACCGTCCCGTCGGCGGACCGTCCCTCGCTGCCCGGGTCGGGGCCGCCGTGCCCGGCGTCGAGGGCGACGGTCGCCGCCGGCCCCGGGCCGCTCGGGGGCAACGCGAGGCACCCGCCGGGCGGGGCGGACGGGTCGAGCGCGACGGGGGCGGGAGCCGGCGCCGCGGCACCACCGCCCCGGGGGCCGCTCGCGGGCGGCGGCTCCTGCGACGCGACGCCGAGGACGAGGGAGGCCGCGGCGAGGAGCAGCACGATCACGGCCTCGAGGGCGCGGCGCGGCCCGCGGGACCGGGCGCCGGGCACGTCGGTGTGGTGTCGACCCACGGGTCACGCCCTCCGCAGGCGCGGGGGGCGCGTCGTCCTGTCCGGCCGTGTCCGTTCGATCACGAGCGGTGAGGCTAGGGCGGCGCCCCGGCGTCCCGGGCCACGCTGAGAGCCCGGTCCGGTGGGTGCGACCGGCGGCAGCCCGGGCACGACGAACGATCATGCCCGGCCCGGCGACACGCCGTCGCGGGGCAACGGGCTGGTCCGACGGACCCATCGGGCTCTCAGGTCGCCCGCCTCAGACCCCCAGGAACGCCTCCACCGCGAGCCAGGCCCCGAAGACGAGGAACAGCACCGCGGCGCCGATCCGGATGGCCCGCTCCGGCAGGTTCCGCCCGAGCCAGCGGCCCACGACGATCGCGAGGGCGTCCGCCGCGACCATCCCGACCGTCGAGCCGAGCCACACGCCGCTGACGCCGCCGGCGCCCGGGTACTGGGTGGCGAGGGTGATCGTCGCGAGCATCGTCTTGTCGCCGAGCTCGGCGAGGAAGAAGGCGACCGCGACGGCGACGAACGCCGAGCGCCGGGTGACGCTGCTCTTGTTCTTCTCGTCGTCGCTGAGCGCGTCGCCGCGCCAGGTCCAGACCCCGAACACGATGAAGGCGATCGCGGCCGCCAGGGCGATCCAGAACGTCGGCAGGGTGGCGCCCAGGACGTAGCCGACGCCGACCGACACGGCGTGGGTGACGGTGGTGGCCGCGGTGATGCCGAGCAGGACCGGCAGTGCACGGAACCGCGTCGCGAAGGTCAACGCCATCAGCTGGGACTTGTCGCCCAGCTCGGCGACGAAGATGACGGCGAAGCTCAGGGCGGTCGCGGCGAGGAAGCCGGTCACGGGATTGCGCGCTCCTCTCGGTCGGCCGGACCGAGGGCGCACTCTCCGGCCCGACCCGTGCAGACGGGTCGTCGCCGAAGGTCTCGCCCGCCGCCGGGACCCGACGGCCGCCGCGGCCGGACGCGCGGGGCGTCAGTGTGTCGACCGCGATGTTGGGAGCTACTCCCCTTCGCTGAGGACGACCGTAGCGAATCGTCCGCGCCATTTCCAACAATAGGTGACCGCGGCCACGGAAGAGCCCGTGTCGGCCTTCCGCAGGAATTGTTTCGGCGCGCCGAAACAATTCCTGCGGGGCGCCGGACACGAGTGTCCACCCGGCGCGCGACGCCCCCGTGTGTCGGAGCCCGCCGCGTGGGGGTCGCAGCGGGGAGGCGGGGAGTCGTGCCAGGTCACCAGGTTCGTCCGCCCCGGCACCGACCTCCCCGGGCCGAACAACGGCGTGACCCTGCCGTGGGGCCGTTCGGCCGCACCGATACACACAGTGTGACGCAAGTCAACCGTTGCTTGCCCGGAAGATCACCATCACCATCTCCTGCGACGCGATCTCTTGACGACATCGGCGTACCGAGGAGCAGTGGTGCCGTGATCTCCATCATCGAGTTCGTCCTGGGCATCGCGGTGCTCGTGTACAGCGCCGAGAAGCTCATCGGTTACCTGGTCGGCGTGGCCAGTCGGTGGGCGGTCTCGCTGTTCCTCATCGCGGTCGTGTTCACCGGGATCGAGTTCGACGACCTGGCCTTCGGGATCGCCCTGAACCTCGAGGACCTCAGCGAGGTCGCCCTCGGCACGGTCATCGGCACGACGATCGCGATGACCGGCATCGTGCTTGCCCTCATGGCCGTCGTGGCGCCGTGCGAGATCGACGTCCCGAAGAGCTACCTCGCGCTGTTCGTCGCCGCTCCGGTGGTCATGTACCTGCTGGCGCTGACCGGCACGCTGGGCACCGGCATCGGTGTCGTGCTCATCCTGCTGTTCGTGGCGTTCGTCGGCTGGATCGCCTACCGCGAGTACTCCGCCCGGCGCCCGGTGTTCCGCAACGCCGAGCTCTACGAGCAGCTCGAGAAGGCGGGGGTCGCCCCCGGAGGCGGCACGGTGACGGCGACCCTGACCCGCGAGGGCGGCGGGCGCGGCGGCGGGGGCGGGGGGAACGACGCGACCGCCACCGGTCCCGGCGGGTCCGGTGGCCGCTCCGGCGGCTTCGACCTGCCGCCCGACCTGCGCGTCGACCAGGGCTTCCTCAAGGCCCGCGCGACCTCGCCGGCCGGGACGATCATCCTCGCCGTCGTCGCGCTGATCGGGCTCGTCGTCGGCGCCCTGATCGCCGGGCAGGGCACCGAGGGCATCCTCGAGACCTTCGAGATCGAGGGCACCGTCTTCGGCGTCACCATCGCGACGCTGGCCCTGACGCTCGAGGACATCCTGCTGTCCGTCGAGCCGTCGCGCCGCGGGGCGCCGGAGATCGGCATCGCGAACGTCATCGGCAGCGTCGTGTTCTCGGTGACCGGCAAGCTCGGCATCATCCTGCTGGTCGGCGGCGCCATCCTCGTCGACGACGACACGCTCGCCTGGCACCTGCCGGTCCTGCTCGTGATGACCGTGCTCTCCGCGATCTTCCTGGCCACCGGAAGGCTGCGCCGCTGGCACGGCATCGTTCTGCTCGTCCTCTACGTCACCTACTTCGTCCTGAGCCTCGTGCTGTTCGGCGAGGTCCCCGTCGACGACTGAGCCGCACGACCGACCCGCGCGACCGCGAACGAGAAGGGAGTGACGAGGTGACGAAGGATCGAGTCGGAGCGGGCCTCGCGGTCCTGGCCGCGATCATCGGGCTGGTGCTGGTCTTCCAGTTCCCGCAGTCCGAGCCCGGCGGCGGCGATGACGACGGCCCCGAGACCAGCGAGGTGGCCCCGGCCGCGCCGGGCCAGCCCGCTCCGGCCCCCGGTCAGGTGCAGCAGCCCGCACCCGGCGGCCAGGTCGAGCAGCCCGCGCCGCAGCAGCAGGAGCAGCCCGGCGACACCGGCGGTGACGACGACGATGACGACGGCTGAGGTCCGCCGCTACCTGCCCTGATCGGCCAGGCGCTCGCGCAGCGTCGCCACCCCGGGGCCCTCGAGGTCGTCGAGGTGCGCGGCGCGGCCGGCCAGCACCATGACGAGCGCGAGCGTCGGGCCGGTGACGTCGGGGCCGTCACCGGCACCCTCACCGGCACCCTCACCGGCCCGGAACGGGCCGTCGGTCGCGGCGAGGCGCAGGCCCGCGGCCACGGTCCGGCCGGCCACGGTGAAGTCGCGGCTCGCGAAGAAGCGGGCGACCTCGGTCGTCACGGCCACCGGCGGGACGCGCACGAGACCCAGGGGCCGGCGGACGTCCTCGCCGTGCACGACGACCTCGCCGAGCCACGCCTGCTTCGGGCCCCACGTCGACGTGGTGCTGCCGATGACCGCCCGGAACCGCGCGAGGGTCTCCGCGGGCGTGGCGCCGCGGTGCTCGGCGAGGCGCCGGTCGTTGTGGAGGGCGAAGTCGAAGCGGGCCCCGAGGACGCTGCGCATCCAGCGCCATGGTCCGGTGCTCGCGGCGGCGGTGAGGTGCGCGACGGTCTCCTCGACCGTCCACCGGTCGCACAGCGAGGGCGTCGCCCACTGCGCAGCGGTGAGCCCCGCGAGGTCGTCGGCGAGCGCAGCCCGCTCGTCCCGGGTCTCGGCGAGCACGGCGGCGGTGTCGGCGGTCATCTCGATCAGGATCCCTTCCTCGCGGACGTCTGTCGGGAGGTGGACGGACGCGGCGGGCGGAACTCATCGGTGGGCTCCCCGGGGTGCTCGGACGGCGTGGCGGTCGGCGAGCGACCCGGGGGTTCTGAGCGGAGGGCACCGTGGTTCGGATAGAGGGCGAGGGGCGCCGCCCGCTTGTCCCAGGACAAGCTGCCGGACAGGACGTAGCATGCCGCCACCCCGTGGAGAGGTGGCGCGTGCCCGATCTGAGCCTGGACGCGACGTCGGGCACCCCGGTGTACCGGCAGATCGTCGAGCAGATCCGCTCGCTGGTCGAGGGCGGCAGGCTGCCCGCGGGCGAGCGTCTCCCGACCGTGCGCCGGCTCGCCGACAGCCTCGGGGTCAACCGCAACACCGTCTCCAAGGCCTACGCCACGCTCCGCGAGCTCGGTGTGCTCGAGACCCGGGCCGGCGGCGGGACCGCGGTCACGACCCGCCTCCCGCGCCGCACGGAGGACCCCGACGCCCCCGCCGACCCCGACCCCGACCCCGACCCCCACGCCGACCTCGCCGCCGCCGTCCGCGAGGCCGTGCGGGCCGGCCTGTCACCCGACGAGGTCCGCGACCTCGCCTTCACCCTCGCCCGGCGGGCGACCGGCGAGGTCCGCACCGTGTTCGTCGAGTGCAACCCCGAGCGCGCGCAGGCGTTCGCGGAGGAGCTGAGCGCGCGCCTGCACACCGCGGTGCACCCGAGCCTCATCGACGAGCTCGACACCACGACCGCCGACTGCGACCTCGTCGTCACCACCTTCTTCCACCTCGCCGAGGTCCGCCGGTGGGCGCACCGCGCGCAGCGCGACCTCGCGACGGTCGCCGTCGTCGTGGCGCCGCACATCCGCACCCTGGCGCGGGTCGCGGACCTGCCCGACGGGGCCCGGGTGGGCGTGCGGTACTCGACGGCGCACCAGGCCGAGCAGGTGCGGGACTGGCTCCGGTCGGCGGGCGTCGCCGACATCGCCGTCGTGCCCCACGACGACGAGGTGCCACGCGATCTCGCGGTGCTCGTCGTCCCGAGCGAGGACCCCGCGCTGGCGGCGGGCGCGGGACCGGACACGACGGTGCTGGAGTTCGGCAACGTGCTCGACGAGGGCTCGATCCGGATGGTCGGCGCGGTCGTGGACGAGCTCCGCGAGCGCCCCTCTTGACCTAGGACAAGTCGAGCCCTCACCCTCGAGGACGTGTCGGACCTCAGCGAGCACCTCGTCCGCTACGGCGTCCCGTTCGCCCCGGACCTCGTCGAGCGGGCCGCCGGCTCGCGCGTGACCACCCGCGACGGCGCCGAGGTCCTCGACTTCACGTCGGGACAGATGAGCTCCGTGCTGGGCCACTCGCACCCCGACGTGGTCGAGACCGTCGGCCGGGCCGTCGCGACCCTCGACCACCTGCACAGCGGCATGCTCAGCCCGCCGCTGCTCGAGTTCGCGGCCGCGCTGGCCGGCACGCTGCCCGCGCCGCTGTCGAAGGTCCTGCTCGTGAGCACCGGCGCGGAGTCCAACGAGGCCGCCCTGAAGATGGCCAAGCTCGCCACCGGGCGGTATGAGGTCGTCTCGTTCGACCGCTCCTGGCACGGGATGACGTCCGGCGCCGCCGCGGCCACGTTCTCGGCCGGACGCCGCGGGTACGGCCCGCCGATCCCCGGCAACCTCGCGCTCCCGACACCCGACGCCTACCGCTCCCCGTTCCGGCGCGCCGACGGCAGCCACGACTGGGGGACCGAGCTGGACGTCGGGTTCGAGCTGATCGACCGGCAGTCCGCGGGCAGTCTCGCGGCCTGCCTCGTCGAGCCCGTCCTGTCCTCGGGCGGGATCATCGAGCTCCCGCTCGGCTACCTCGCGCGGCTGCGGGAGAAGTGCGACGAGCGCGGCATGCTGCTGATCCTCGACGAGGCCCAGACCGGGGTCGGGCGCACCGGCACGATGTACGCGTTCGAGCGCGACGGCGTGGCGCCCGACCTGCTGACGCTGTCCAAGACGCTCGGAGCGGGGCTGCCCGTCGCCGCCGTCGTGACGTCACCCGAGATCGAGCAGACGTGCCACGAGCGCGGCTTCCTCTTCTACACGACGCACGTCTCGGACCCGCTCGCCGCGTCGGTCGCGCACACCGTCCTGCAGGTCGTCACGCGCGACCGGCTGGCCGAGCGGGCCCGCCGGCTGGGCGAGGCCATGACGCCGCGGCTGATCGAGCTCCGCGACCGTCACGAGCAGGTCGGCGACGTCCGCGGGCGCGGCCTGCTCCAGGGCATCGAGCTCGTGGCGGACAAGGTGAGCCGGACGCCGAACCTCGCCCTCAACCACGAGCTCACCGCCGAGTGCCTGCGTCGCGGCCTGCACGTCAACATCGTGCAGCTGCCCGGGCTCGGCGGCGTCGTCCGGATGGCGCCGCCGCTGACGATCACCGACGACGACCTGCACCTCGGGCTCGACATCCTCGCCGACGCCCTCGAGGTCACCGCGGGGACGGGCGGGCTCACGCCAGGCGCCCGTAGTCGATGATCGCCGGGAAGTCGAGGCCGCGCAGGGTGCCGTAACCCGGCCCCCAGCCGCTGCCGAGCCGCGAGGCGATGAACGCCTCGGCCACGACCGTGGGCGCCTCGCGCACGAGCAGCGCGGCCTGGGTCGCGAGGGCGATCTTCGCGACCAGGTAGCGCGCGGTGTCCTCGGGCGCCGTCACGAGCTCCTCGATCTCGGCGAGCGCGTCGGCGAGCAGCGGGTGCTCGTCCGCGACGGGCCGGATCTCGTCGATGACGGGCTCGACGGCCTTGGGCTCGCGGGCCAGCACGCGCCCGACGTCCATGACCATCATGTTCGAGGTGCCCTCCCAGATCGCGTTGAGCGGCGCCTCCCGGTAGTAGCGCGGGCAGTCGTGCTCCTCGATGTAGGCGTTGCCGCCGATCGACTGGATGACCTCCTCGGTCACGCCGGCGACGCGGCGGCAGTTCCAGAACTTCGCGACGGGGGTGAGCAGGCGGCTCACGAGACGCTCGGCGACGTCGTCGTGCGCGTCCTCCGCCCGCGCCACCCGGAAGCCGAGGTGCGCGGCACCGGCCCACTCGAGGACGAGGTCGGCGAGCACCGGCGCCTGGATCGGCAGCGCCGCGAGCGGCGCCCCGAACGCGGTGCGGTGGTCGTTGTGGTGCAGGGCCTGCGACAGCGCCGCGCGCATGAGGCCGGCCGAGCCGACCGCGAAGTCGAGCCGCGTGTACTCGGCGGACGACAGGATCGTCCGGACGCCCTGGCCCTCCTCGCCGACCAGGACGGCCTCGGCGTCGTGGTACTCGATCTCCGAGGACGCGTTGGCGCGGTTGCCCAGCTTGTCCTTGAGGCGCTTGACCGTGATCCCGTTGAGGCCGCCGTCCGCGCGCCGGCGCGGGAGGAACAGGCACGAGACGCCGCCCTCGGTCTGCGCGACGGTGAGGTAGCAGTCGGCCATCGGCACCGAGGCGAACCACTTGTGCCCGTTGACCAGGTACGTCTCGCCGGGCCCGCGCCGTCCGACGGGGCGGGCCACGGTGACGTTGGCGCGCAGGTCGGAGCCGCCGTGCTTCTCGGTCATGAAGTAGCCGATGGTGCCCGCGGACTTCTCGGTGATCGGCACGTCGGCGGGGTCGTAGCCCTCGACCGCGAGCGCCCGGGCCCACGGCGCGAGCTCGGGCTGGCTGCGCAGGACCGGGATCGACGCGTACGCCATGCCGAGCGGGCACGCGGTCGAGCCGTCGACCTGGTTCCACAGGTAGGACAGCACCGCGCGCGCCGCGTGGCCGCCGGGCCGGTCGACCGTCCACGCGAGCGAGTGCACGCCGGAGCCGAAACCCAGGGCCATCAGCTCGTGGTACGCGGGGTGGAAGTCGACGTCGCACACCTCGCGGCCGAGCCGGTCGAGGGTGCGCAGCTCCGGGGTGTGGCGCTGCGCGTCGCGCGCCGCCTTGAGCACCCGCGGGTCCCACACCCGCGCCCCGAGCGCCTCGGCCCGCCCGCGCGCCCAGGGGGCGTGCCGGTCCACGACCGCCGTCGCGACCCGGTCCCCGGTGAACGCGTTCGCGCCGGTCAGGTCCGGGACGAGGTTGTCGGGGACGGGGCGCGGCCGGGCGAAGTCGTCGACGAGCGTCATGGTCGTCAGCATCCACGATCGGGCAGGGTGAGCCCATGGACCGGGGAGACGGGGCGACGCGGAGGGCCTGCGGCGCTCGGTCGGTTTCCGGCTCCGAGGGCGAGCTGAGCTGCACCCGACTTCTCGACGGCGATCACCGGCAACCTGTACGTCGTCCCGACCGCGGACTTCCTCGACGACCCGCCCGGCTGAGGCGGGCTCGCCCCGCGCTGCTCAGGTCGCGACGTAGAGCGCGATCACGGCGATCGGCGCCACGATGTCGAACCAGAAGATGAACCCGGTGTTGCCGGGCGAGGTGTTGTGCGCGCGCAGCTTCTGGACCACGTGCCCCACCGCCGCACCGAGGTAGAAGATCGAGAAGGCGATGACGGCGGCGAGCTGGAACTGGCGGTCGAACGCCGGCGCCAGCACCCCGAGCACGCCGATCAGCAGCCCGGCGAGCCCGACCTCCCACTGGAACGGGCTCCCGCGCGGCCAGCCGATGGAGTCCGCGATGGGGTCGGGCATGACGAGGTGGCCGGAGCCGACGATGATCGCGTTGACGCCGACGATCCAGGCCAGGGCGTTGAGCAGCGACGCCGCGAGCAGCCCCTCGGTGCCGTACTGCGCGATCTGCACGATCTCCGCGACGACGAACCCGGCGATGCCGATGTAGGTCGTGAGGCTCAGGAGCCGCAGGACCCACGGCGGCGGGCCCCCGGTGGTCGCCGCCGCCGGCGATTGCTCGGTGGTCACCCGCCCATGATCGCCGCGCCCTGCGCCCCGAGTCCATCCTCCTGTCCGGAAACGGCGTAGCGCGCCGTCGGGACCACGGCGCCGAACGGGAAGAAGTGCACCGCCGAGATCAGGCTCTCCGGGTCGGCCGCGACCGCGCGGGCGAGGCCGAGCACGGTCTCGGTCGGCCGGTAGACCTGGGTCGCGAGCTTCAGCACGCTGCCGGTCTGCTTGCGCAGCACCGCGAGCGACGGCCCGACCCCGCACGACAGGCCGAACCTGAGCAGGCGCGCCGGCGAGGTCAGCCCGGGGAGCCCGACGCGCACGGGCAGGCCGAGGCCCGCCTCGCGCATGCGCCGCTCCCACCCGAGCACCGGGTCGGCGGCGAAGCCGAACTGGGTGACGACGTAGAGCGGCAGCCCGTCCTCGCGGGCGATCTTGTCCTTGCGCGCGAGGGCGTGGTCGACGGCGCTCTCGTCGACGCCCGGGTTGCCCTCCGGGTGCCCCGCGACGCCGATGCTCGCGAACTCCCGGCGCGCGAGCGCCTCGGACTCGAGGACCTGCAGCGTGTTCTCGATCGCGCCGGCCGCCGGGCGCGACCCGGCGATGAGCAGCACGTCCTCGACACCGGCGTCAGCGACCGCGCCGAGGGTCCGGTCCAGCGCCGCGAGGTCCGGGATCGACCGCACCGCGAGGTGGACCACCGGGCGCAGCCCGTGCTCGCGGACGCGCGTCGCGGCGTCGAGGCCGCGGGCGAGGTCGACGCCGGGGAGGTCGGTGACGAAGACCTTCGTGCCCGGCGGGAGAACGGTCGCCGCCTCGTCGAGCGCCGCCGTCTCGCGCGGGGTCACCTCGATGCTGAAGTCCGTCAGGAGCCTGCGCACGGCGTTGTTCATGGGACCTCCGCATCAGGGGACGTCCGCGAGTCTCGCGGGCGGAGGCGTCGGGATGCTTCGTGCGCGACCACAAGGCTGGGTCGCCGTTTCCTGTCGTCGGCGACGATGACGCCCGTCACTCCCGGGCAGCAGGCTGCGACGAGACGCCTTGCGAAGGAGACGCGGATGCTCGTCGATTTCCGCCCGCACGCCCGCCTGTGCAGTCCGACGACGCCGGTGACGATCGACGAGTCGCTCGGCCCGGTGGTGGGCGCGCTGGGCGAGAGCGGGACCGACCTGTCCCGCGTGCGCGTCGTGTGCGACTGGGTGCAGTACAAGCAGAACTTCCGCGAGGTCGTCGAGGTGCGGCCGATCCTCTCGGGCGACCCGGACGGTCCGGTGCCCGAGGGCGTGCGCGACGACGACCTCGAGGTCGCCGTCGACGTCCGTCGCGCGGCGGGGGTCGACCTGCGGGCCCGCACGCGGGAGGTCCTCGAGGGCACCGCCGGCGTCGGCGACGTGTTCCTCGAGGACTGGACGCCGACGCGGCAGAGCTGCCTCTGGGGCTTCAACGCCCTGTACTGGTCGGCGCTCGAACTCTGGGAGAAGGCGACCGGGCAGGCCTACGAGCAGGCGCTGCCCGGCGGCGAGAGCGACGCCCGCAACCGGGGCGCCGCGCGGGACGTCATCGGCGAGCTGTTCGCCGTCTGGGACGGGCTCGCCGACCGCGGCGCCCTGCCGCCCGAGCTCTACGTCGTCGAGATCGGTGTCGGCAACGGCGCGCAGGCCCGGGTCTTCCTCGACGAGCTCCGCGACATGGACGCCCGGCACGGGCGCGGGTACTACCGGCGGCTGCACTACCTCATGTGCGACTACTCGCAGCACGTCCTGGACCTCGCCCGCGAGACCGTCGCCGACCACGCAGAGCACGTCAGCGCGTTCGTCGTCGACGCCTGCAGGCCGCGCTCGGTGCTGGCGTTCCTGCAGTTCCGGGTGTTCCTGATCTACATCTCGAACGTCTACGACAACCTGCCCAACGACGAGGTCGCGCAGCTCGGCGGGCGCACCTACCTCGTCGAGTCGCGGGCCTACCTGCCCGCGGCGGAGGCCGCCGAGATCGCCGCCTCGGTGAACGCGCGCCCCGACCAGCTGCCCGGGCTGGTGTCGACGCTGCTGCGCCTGGGCCCGACGCTGCTGGCCGAGGCGCGCCCGGACCACGTCGGGAGCCCCGACGAGGCCGTGGCGTTCTGGCGCCGGGTGTGGTCGGCGGTGCGGCTCGCCGAGCGCTACGCGGGCCTCGCCGGCCTCGACCTCTACGAGCTCTCCCCCACCGTCAACGGCGAGGCGCTGCGCCCGCTGCTGGAGTCCGGCGCGGACGTGCGCATGCACGTCAGCAACGGGGCGGTCGCGAGCTTCACCGAGACGATCGGGCTGCTGCACCCGTTCGGCAAGCTCGTCTGCCACGACCTGTTCGCCCGCGACGTCGGCGCCTACCGCACCGGCTTCCGCGGGCCGGGCAAGTACGACGGCTCGGTCGTGAACTGGGTGAACGGCCCGCTGCTGGCGCACATCGGGCGCCGCCGCGGGTTCGACGTCTCCTACGCGCCGTTCGCCCACCGGACCGGCACGAACATCGTCACGATGACCGCTCAGGTGAGGGACTGACCATGGAGACCCAGCTGCTGCCGACCGCCGTCGTCGGATCCTGGCCCGTCCCGGAGTGGCTCGAACGCCTCAAGACCGACTGGTTCCGCAGCCGGATGAGCCGGACCCAGCTCGACGAGATCCACGACTGCGCGGTGACCGCGGCGATCAAGGAGCAGGAGCTCGCGGGCATCGACATCGTGTCCGACGGTGAACTGCGCCGCGACAACGACGTGGACTACCTGCTCGCGCGCATCCCCGGCATCGCGATCCCGCCGACCGGCAAGGACTTCTACTACGACTACTACGACGCCTCCGTCGCGGCGACACCGTCCTCGTCGGCGGGCGCGCCCGGGCTGGGCCTCGACGCCGACTTCGCGTTCACGCGCGCCCGCACCGACCGGCCGGTGAAGTTCTCGTTCACGGGGCCGTTCTCGTTGGCGCGACGTCTCACCGACGACGTGCACCGCGACCCCGCCGACCTCGTGCGCGCGATCGCGCACGTACTCGCCGGGGCCGCCGGGGCCCTGCGCGACGCGGGCGCGCAACTGCTGCAGATCGACGAGCCGTTCCTCGCGGGCTACCCCGAGCAGGTGGACCTGGCGGTCGAGGCGATCAACATCGTCACCCGCGACGTGGACGTCAGCTGGGCGCTGCACGTCTGTTACGGCAACCGCTACGCGCGCCCGCTGTGGGAGGGGCACTACGACTTCCTGTTCCCCGCCGCCCTCGACGCGCGGGTGGACCAGCTCGTGCTCGAGTTCGCGCGCAAGGGCGACGAGGACCTCCCGGTGATCGAGCGCTCCGGGTGGGACCGCGCGGTCGGGCTCGGCGTCATCGACGTCAAGTCGCGCACGGTCGAGACGCCCGAGATCGTCGAGGCGCGCATCCGGCGCGCGCTCGAGTTCGTGCCGGCCGAGCGCCTGGTGATCAACCCCGACTGCGGGCTGCGCAACCTGCCGACGGCCGTCGCGACGGCGAAGCTGCGCGCGATGGTCGACGGGGCCGCGAAGGTGCGGGCGACCCTGACCTGAGCCGCCTGGGGCGTCACCGCTGCCCGTACCCGCCGAACGCGACGCGGGCCGCCTCGAGCTGGTCGGCGTCGAGGAGGCGCGGCTCGCCCAGGGTGCGCGCCTGCGCCCAGAGCCGGCAGAGCCACTCCAGGTAGATGCTGCGCGTGTAGGCCTGCTCGAGGTGCGCGCCGTAGGTCGTGGCGCCGTGGTTCGCGAGGATCACCGCCGTGCGGTCGGCGAGCCCCTCGACGCCGAGGCGGGCGAGCTCCTCGGTGCCGTACGGCGCGTAGGGCACGACGCGGACCGGGCCGCCGAGCAGCGCGATCAGGTAGTGCACTCCGGGCAGCTCGTCGACCAGCAGCGACAGCGCGGTCGCGTGCAGCGGGTGGGTGTGGACGACGGCGCCGGCGTCGGTCGCTGCGTACACCGCGGTGTGCATCGGGACCTCGGACGACGGGCGCAGCCGCGCCTCCACCGGCTCCCCGTCGAGGTCGACGAGGCACACGTCGGCGGCGGTGAGGTCGTCGTAGGCGACGCCGGTCGGGGTGATCGCGATGAGGTCACCGGCGCGGACCGAGACGTTGCCCGACGTCCCCACCGCGAGCCCATCGCCCGCCATCCGGCGCGAGTAGGCGATGACGGCCTCGCGCTCCTCGCGCATCCTCACCGCGGCCCCCTCATCGCAGCCCTCTCATCGCAGCACCGCCGTGCGCTCCCACGCCCCGGCGCGGAACGTCGCCTCCTCGGTGACCACCGCGGCGAGCAGCTCCGCGGGCGTCACGTCGAAGGCGGGGTTGTAGACGGGCGTGCCGGGCGGCGCGATCGGCACGCCCGCGAACGCCCGCACCTCGTCGCCGTCCCGCTCCTCGATGACGATGTCGTCGCCGGACGGGGTGGCGTGGTCGACGGTCGACTCGGGCGCCACGACGACCATCGGCACGCCGTGGCGCGCCGCGGCGCAGGCCAGCGCGTAGGTGCCGATCTTGTTGGCGGCGTCGCCGTTGGCCGCGACCCGGTCGGCGCCGACGACCACGCCGTCGACGAGGCCGCGGGCCATCGCGGAGGCGGCCGCGGAGTCGACGAGCAGCCGGTGGGCGACCCCTATCTCGCGCAGCTCCCAGGCGGTCAGGCGCGCGCCCTGCAGCAGCGGGCGGGTCTCGCAGGCGAGCACCTCGGCGACCCGGCCGCGCTGGGTGAGCTCGCGGATCGTGCCGAGCCCCGTGCCCCACGCGACGGTGGCCAGGGCACCCGAGTTGCAGTGGGTGAGCAGGCGCAGCGGGCGGTCGGGACCCAGGGCGGTGAGGACGTCGGCGGCGCGGCGGGCGAGCCGGCGGTTGGTGGCCTCGTCCTCGTCGAGCACCGCGCACGCCTCGGCGACCACGGCGTCGGGGCCGTCGTCGAGCCGCGCGAGCGCCCGCTCGACGCCGCGGCGCAGGTTCACCGCGGTCGGCCGGACCGCGGCCACCCGCTCCGCCTCGGCGCGCACACGGGCGGGATCGCCGGGGTGCCGGCGCGCGGCGAGCGCGACGCCGAGCGCGCCCGCGGCGCCCAGGGCCGGCGCGCCGCGGATCGTCAGGTCCGCGATCGCGGCGACCAGCGAGTCGACCGACGCGAGCCGCTGGACGCGGTACTCGCCGGGCAGCGCGCGCTGGTCGATCGCCGTGACCGCACCACCGTCGCCGTCGTCCCAGTCCACCGTCCGCACCATGGCGACCAGTCTGCCGTGATCAGGGCTCGCGCAGGGCCGCCCGGTGGGCGAGCATCGCCGCGATCCCCGACGCCGCGGCCCGCACGGCGTCGGCGTGGCGTGCGGGCCGGAAGCGGTGCACGGGACCGGTGATGCTCACGGCCGTACGCACGCCCTGCCCGGGCTCGGCGACCCCGGCGGCGACGCAGGTGATCCCGGTGGCGGACTCTTCGTGCTCGAACGCGACCCCGCGCTCGAGGACCTCGGCGAGCTGGGCGCGGAGCACCGGGGCGTGGGTGATCGTGCGGGGTGCGCGCCGGGCCAGCGGTGCGTCGAGCAGCTCGTCGCGCTCCTCGGCGGGCGCGTGGGCGAGCAGGACCTTGCCGATGGCGGTGGCGTGCAGCGGCATGCGCCCACCGAGCCGCGAGGGCGCCCGCACCTGCCGGTGCCCGCCCATCTTCGCCACGTGGACGACCTCGGCGCCCTCGCGCACGCCGAGGTGCACGGTCTCGTGGGTGCGCTCGTAGAGGTCCTCGAGGAAGGGGGTCGCGACCTCCAGCAGACCGCGGCCCACCGACGCCCGCATGCCCAGCTCGAACACGAGCCCCGAGAGGCGGTAACGCCCGCCGGCGTGCTCGGGGCGCTCGAGCAGGCCGTGGCCGACGAGGTCGCCGAGCGTGCGGTGCAGCGTGCTCTTGGCCAGGCCGGTGCGGCGCTGGAGCTCCGCGAGCCCGAGCGTGGTGTCCTCGGCGGTGAATGCGCGCAGGACGGCGACCGCCTTCCCGAGCACCGTCGCGGGGACGCCCTCCATCCCCGCAGTATCAGGCCTCGCGCGCCCCGGCGACCTGGCTCTCGGTGATGACCTCGAGCGGGGCGGTCGGCTGGTGGGTCGCGTAGCGGCGCGGCTTCCCGTCCCGCGGCGGCGGGGTCGTCGCCGGGACCCCGCGGGTGTCGACGGTCGCGAGGACCTCCGCCCCGAACGGCCAGCCGGTGCGGCGCGCGGCGCGGGCGGCGTCGGCGAGCTCGTCCAGACCCCGCCCGGTGACGCCGCCGGCACCGCGCGGCGCCGGGGCGGTGCTGTGGGGTGCCGGGGTCTGCGGCTCCGGCTCCTGGCGCCGACCCGGCCGGCCCTTGCGGTGGTGCCCCATCGTCGACCACTCCCGCCTGTGCACGCGCGCCGTCACCCGGCAAACGAGCGGGGCGGCTCCGGGCAACGACCGGGCCGCGATCAGCCGAGGTCGTTGGTGCGGAAGGTGTCGCAGCGTGTCGGGTCGCCGGTGGTGTAGCCGGTGGTCAGCCACTTCTTGCGCTGCGCCGACGTGCCGTGGGTGAACGAGTCCGGGTCGACGGTCCCGCCGCCGAGCCGGCCCTGGATGTAGTCGTCGCCGATGCGCTGGGCGGCGTCGATCGCCCCGTCGAGGTCGGCCCGGGTGACGTCGGTGATCAGTGCGGGGCGCCCGTTCGACGGCTCGGCGGCGTGGTTCATCCACACGCCCGCGTAGCAGTCGGCCTGGAGCTCGAGGCGCACGGCGTCCGACGTCGCGCCCTGCCGCGTGCGCACCGCCGCTTCCGTGCCCAGCTGGTCCTGCACGTGGTGCCCGTACTCGTGGGCGAGCACGTAGGCGTTGGTCAGCCCGCCGCCCTGCGCGCCGAACTGCTGGCGCAGCTGGTCGTAGAACGTGAGGTCGATGTACACGAGGTCGTCGCCGGGGCAGTAGAACGGGCCGGCGCTCGAGTCGGCGCGGCCGCAGCGGGTGTTCACCGCGCCGGAGAAGAAGACGGTGTCGACCCTCTGGTAGGTGGGCTGGGCGCCGCGGGTGACGCGGGCGATCTGCGCGTACCCCCCGCCCGCCCAGTACGCCTGGATCGAGTTGATGTCCGCGACGATCGCGCAGTCGGGGTTGGTGTTGGCGTCCGCGCCGGTGCGGCACTCGCTCGCGAGCTCCCAGGTCCCCGCCACCGGCGGCCCGCCGGGCTCCCCGAAGCCGCCCGCGACCTGCGACGACGTCCCGGAGCCGCCGGTGAGGTACGGCAACGCGAAGAACCCGACGACCACCACGACGATGAGGACCCAGCTGACCTTCCCGCTCCGCCCGCGGAACAGCAGGCTGATCAGCAGGGGCAGCAGGCCGCCCAAGCCGCCCCCGCCGCCCGTCCCCCCGCCGAACCCGGCTCCGCCGCCGCCCCGGCCCCGCTGGTCGGTGACCTCCGACGCGTCGAGCTGGGCGTCGTCCTCGTAGCGCATCGCTCGATCCTGGCGGAGGAGGGCCATTCGTGTCGCGTGCGATCGTGCCGGTGTGACGGCACGCGTCTGGATCGTCGGCGGCGCCCCGGGTGCCGGGAAGAGCACGGTCGCCGACCGGCTGATCGCCCTGCTCTCCCCCGCTCCGGCGCTGCTCGACAAGGACACGGTGTACGGCGACTTCGTGGCCGCGACCCTCGCCGCCGCCGGTCGCGAGCCCGGGGAGCGCGAGGGGCCCTGGTACGACGAGCACGTCAAGGTCCACGAGTACGGGGGCCTGACGGCGCTCGCCCTGGCGATCCGCTCGCGCGGCTGCCCGGTGGTGCTCTGCGCCCCGTTCACCGGACAGATCCGGGACCCGGCGCGCTGGGCTGCCTGGGTCGCCGAGCTCGGCGGCGCCCCCGTGCACCTCGTCTGGGTCGCGTGCGACCCGGCGACGCTGCGGCGCCGCCTGGAGGCCCGGGGACGGCCGCAGGACGCCGGCAAGCTCGCGGCGTTCGACGCCTTCGTCGCCCGCATGCAGCCCGACACCCCGCCGCCGGTGCCGCACCTCGCGGTCGACACCGCCGCGGACGTGCCGATCGACGATCAGCTGCGCCAGAATCCCGGTCCATGGGAGACGAGCTCGACGTCGTCGTGATCGGCGCCGGCGTCGCCGGGCTGGCGACCCTGCACCTGCTGCGCGGCCAGGGTCTGCGGGTGCGGGCCTACGACGCCGCCGACGACGTCGGCGGGTCCTGGTGGTGGCACGGCTACCCCGGCTCGCGGCTCGACACCGAGGGCGCGTCCTACCAGTACTCCTTCTCCGAGGACCTCGTGCGCGACTGGGGCTGGAGCGAGCGCTTCCCGGCCGGCTACGAGGTGCTGCGGTGGCTGCGCTTCGTCGCCGACCGCCTCGACCTGCGCCGCGACATCGTCCTGGGCACCCCCGTCGTGGCCGCGGCGTTCGACGAGGAGCGCGCCCGCTGGACCGTCCGGACCGGGCACGGGGAGACGGTCGAGGCGCGGTTCGTCGTCGCCTGCACGGGGCTGATCCCCGGCCCGGCCGAGGCGCTCGAGCTCGACGGCTTCGCCGGGACGGTCGTGCGGACCTCGCGCTGGCCGGAGAAGAGCCTCGACCTCGGGGGCCGGCGCGTCGGCGTCCTCGGCAGCGGGACGCCCGCCGTGCAGCTCGTGCCCCGCATCGCCGCGGAGACCGCACACCTGACGCTGTTCGCGCGTGAGCCGGTGGCCGTCGTGCCGCGGGTGAACACGATGTACGGCTGGCAGGAGCGCGACGCCTACCGGTCGCGGTTCGCCGAGCGGCGCGCGACGCTCCCGCACACCGTCACGGGCGGCGAGGACGGGCACCGGGCGGGCGATCCGGCCGGGCTCTACGCCGACGGCTCGCGGCGGCTGTGGTTCGGCGGCCCGCCGGACGCCGCCGTGGCGGGGTACGTCCGCGCGGCGATGACGGCCCGGCTGGACGACCCCGCGCTGGCCGCGGTGCTCGTCCCCGCCGACGACGACGCGCCGATGGCTCTCGACGCCGGGTACCTCGAGGCGTTCGGTCGCGCGGACGTCACCCTCGTCGACCTGCGCGCCGACCCGGTCGCCGCGGTCCGCGCCGGGGGCCTCGAGCTCGCGTCCGGAGCCGTCCACGAGATCGACGTCCTGGTGCTGACCGAGGAGCCGGACGCCGGACCGCCCGCCCTCGCCGACGTCGACGTGCGCGGTCGTGACGGGCGCGCGCTCGCCGACGCACCGGAAACCGTGCTCGGCCTGGGCGTCCCGGGCTTCCCGAACCTCTTCACCACGGCCGCGGCCCCGGCCCCGACCTCGGCGCGCGCGGTGATGACGACGGTGCGCCAGCACCAGGCGGAGTGGATCACCCGGGCGATCCGCGACCTCGACGCGGCCGGCGGCTCCACGATCGAGGCGGTGGCCGCGGACGGGGCGGCCGTGGACGGCGTCGGCGACTACGTCGCGCGCTGCGAGGCCGAGACGGCGGCGGGCTACCCGTCGTTCCGCCGCGGTTGACGCGCTCGCGCCGGGATACTGAGCGAAGGGCACCTTCGCTCAGCTCGACGGGCGAGGGGCGCCCTTCGCCGGAACCCGTCGACGGTCGAACGGCACGTTCCGCAGGTCCGCTGCCCTGTCGATCAGGCGGAACGTGCCTCTCGCGCCCCGGGGACACCTACGAGGCAGGCGACCAGACGCAGTCGCCGGAGAACTCGACCTGGCCGTCGCCCGGCCGCACGGTGACGTAGGCCGGACCCCCGCTCGTGGTCTCCGGGCTGCCGATCGTGGCGCCGTCGGTGCTCTCCCGTGTCGCCGAGCAGTACCGGAAGATGTCGTCCGCCGGGGCGCCGGCCGTGCGGTAGCGCCCGGGCGCGATCTCCGAGCCCACCGTGTAGGTGCCCGCCGTGAAGCTGCCCGCCGGCGCGGCGGCTGTGGTCGGCGCGCTCGCCGAGGACGACGGTGCCGAGGACGACGGTGCCGAGGACGACGGTGCCGTGTAGGTCGACGTGCCGGTCCGCGACTCCTCCATCGCCCCGGCGAACCCGATCGCCCAGAGCATGCAGATCAGGAGCCCGACCCCGCCGAGGACGACGCCGGCGATCGCGAGCCCGCGCCCGGCGCCGTTCTTCCGGGTCGCGGCGGTGAGCCCGACGATCGAGAGCACGAGCCCGACGGGGCTGATCACCCACGACACGATGCCGAGGAACGGCACGAGCGAGAGCACCGCGCCGATCAGCGCCACGACGAAGCCGCCGGTCCCGATCCCGTTGGACGGCTGCGGCCGGTACGAGGGCGGCCCGCCGTAGTGGTGCTGATACGGCTGGTAGGGCGGCGGGTACTGCTGGGTCATCGCGGTCCCCCGACTGATCACGGCTCGACGGGGATGTCTCGTCGGTGGCCGGGTGGGCGTTACCTCACGCCTCGAGCAGCACCCCGTCGAGGAAGTCGGCGAGCTCGCCGTGGGCGTCCAGCGGCAGGACGTGGGCGACGTACTGGTCGGGGCGCACGACCACCACGCACCCCGCGGCACGGTCGATCCCCCGCAGATCGAAGACGTCCGCGCGGGCCGGGTCGGGGCAGAACACCTTCTCGTGGTCGACCAGCCCGAACGGGCCCTTGCGCGGCCGGAGCACCGGCGGCAGGTCGACGACGGCGACCTCGCGGTGCCCGCACGGGAGGACGGCGCGGACGTCGATCGCCTCGTCCGGGTCGGCGCCGGCGGGGGTGAAGCGCGCCGTCAGCGTCGCCAGGAACCCGCACAGCGGGTCGAACCGCGCCCGGTCGCGGTCCGCGAAGACGTAGAGCCGCCAGGCCCCGTCGGCGCGCGCGACGTGCCCGAGGTGCATCGGCTTCGCGTCGGCCACCCGCACCACCGGCGCCGAGTGGAACCGCATCCCCACCGGCAGGCCCTCGGCGAGGTGCTGGTGCGCGGCTCCCGAGGTGATCATCGACGGCGCGTACCGGACGGCGACGCCGGCGGTGAAGCGTCCCTGGTCGCGGAAGTAGCGCTGGAACTTCTCGGGGTCGGCCGCGCTCCCCTCGGGGTGCGCGCTGAACATCGCGGCGAACTCGCAGTCGAAGTCGATCAGCTCCCGGGCGACCGCCTGGCGCTCGGCGGAGTAGGTGTCCAGCAGCTCCGGGCGTGCCCGGCCCCGCAGGACCGCGGCGAGCTTCCAGCCGAGGTTCCACGTGTCCGCCATCGACACGTTCATGCCCTGGCCCGCCTTGGCGCTGTGGGTGTGGCAGGCGTCGCCGGCGATGAACACCCGCGGCGCCCGCGACCCGGACGCGTCGTCGAAGCGGTCGCACAGCCGCTGGCCGACCTCGTACACCGACCACCAGCCGACGTCGCGCACGTCGATCGTGTACGGGTGCAGGATGCGGTTGGCCACGGCCGCGAGGGACTCGGGAGTGACGTCGCGATCGCGGTCCCCGTCCAGTTCGATGTAGAGCCGCACGAGGTACCCGCCCTCGCGCGGGATGATCAGCAGGCTGCCCGCGCCCGAGGTGATCGCGCTCTTGAGGCGGATGTCGGGGAAGTCGGTGTCGACCAGGACGTCCATGACACCCCACCGCTGGTTCATCGGGTCGCCGACCAGGCGCTGCCCGATCGCCTCGCGGACCGCGCTGCGCGCGCCGTCGCAGCCGACGACGTAGCGGGCGCGGATCGTCGACGACCCGAGCTGCACGGTCACCGGGAACTCCCCGGGACCGACCTCGAGGCCCGTGACCGGCAGCCCGTACCGCGGCTCGAGACGGCTCGCCGACCGCGCCATGCGCTCGCGCAGGAAGGCGAGCATCCGCGCCTGGTTGACGATCAGGTGCGGCATCTCGGAGAGGTCGTCCTCGACGTCCGGGATGCGCCCGGTCCGCACGATGCTCTCCGGGTCGTCCGGGGGCGAGCGCCAGAACGCGACCTCGTTGACCTGGTAGCCCTCGGCGACGATGTGCCCCGCCAGCCCGAACGCCTCGAACATCTCCACCGTGCGGCACGCGACGCCGTCGGCCTGCCCGACCCCGAGCGGGCCGTCCCGGCGGTCGACGACCACGGTCGTGATGTCCGGGAACGCCGCCAGCTGCGCCGCGAGCACGAGGCCCGCCGGCCCGCACCCGACGACCAGCACGTCCGCGGTCTCCGGGAGCCCCTCGGGTCGCCGCGCCACCGAGGGGTGCGGGTCCTCGAGGAACGGGTCGCCGGTGCGGTACCCGCCGACGTAGAACTGCGCCATCGCTCCGAGGCTAGGTGCGTTCTGCCCGGCGACCCCTACTCTTCTGGCGTGCAGAACAAGCCGACGTACGGGATCCAGTCGGTGGACCACGCGCTGCGGCTCGCGGCCGTGCTGCAGCAGGAGGGCCCGCTGCGGGTCAGCGACGCCGCCGAGCGCCTGGGGGTCGCGCGGTCGACGGCACACCGGCTGCTCGCGATGCTCGTGTACCGCGACTTCGCCGAGCAGGACGAGGACCGCCGGTACGTCGCCGGTCCGGTGCTGCGCCGCCCGGCCGCGCCCGAGCCCGTCGCCGACCTGCGGCGCGCCGCCCTCCCGCACCTCCACGAGCTCACCGGGCAGACCGACGAGACGACGAACCTCCTGGTGGTGGTCGACGACCAGGCGCGCTTCGTGGCGTCGGTCGAGTGCGACCAGGTCCTGCGCGTCGGCGACCGCGGCGGGCGGGTGCTGCCCGCGCACCTGGCCTCCGGGGGCCGCGCCGTGCTCGCCACGCGCGACGAGGACGAGGTCCGCGCGCTCTACGCGGGCGCCGACTCCCCGGTCGCCGACGTCGAGGCCCTGCTGCGCGACCTGCGGCGCACCCGGCGGCAGGGCTTCGCGCTCAACGACCAGCGCACCGAGACCGGGGTGACGGCGATCGGCACGGCGATACCGACCCCGACCGTGCCCGGCGCCATCTCCCTCTCCATGCCGACGGCGCGCTACCGCCGGGCGCGCCTCACCGAGTGGGCGGGCCTGCTGGGCGACACCGCCCGGCGCATCGCCCGCGACCTCTGACCAGAACCGGGTTCTTCTCAGCAGAATCTCGCCCAGGAAGTCCGCGCACCGGACTAGATGTCTCCCCAGACGACGTGACCCCGTCGCTCCCGGGAGGGACGCATGAACGAGATCGCGGAGCTGGTGGCGCTGGCGTCACGCGTGCTCGCCGCGAACGGCCACGACGACCTCATCTGGGGCCACGCCTCGGTCCGCGACCCCGACGGGGGCGGCGCCTGGCTCAAGACGGCGGAGTGGGGCCTCGGCGAGGTCACCGCGGAGCGGGTGCACCTGGTCGACGGCACGGGAGCGGTCCGGGACGGGGCGGCCGGACCGGCGAGCCCCCGGCACAGCGAGTACCCCATCCACACCGAGATCCTGGCCGCGCGACCCGACGTCGGCGCGGTCGTGCACACCCACCCGCCGCACGCCGTGGCGCTCGCCGCGACGGGACAGGCGCTGCAGCCCGTCAGCCACACCGCGACGATGTTCGTGCCGCCCGAGGTGCCGCGCTTCACCGACACCGCCGACCTCATCCTCACCAGCGAGCTCGGCAAGCGCGTGGCGGCCGAGCTCGGCGGCCACAACGCCCTGTTCCTGGTCAACCACGGCATCGTCACCGTCGGCCCCGACCTGCCGACGGCCGTCGTCACCGCGGTGATCCTCGAGCGGGCCTGCGCCCAGCAGATCCTCACCCGCAGTGCGGGCGGCTGGCCCACCTGGTCCCCGCCGGAGGAGGCGCTCGCCAAGCGCGAGCACATCTACTCGCCGGCCGCGATCGCCGCGGTGTGGGACCACCTCGTGCGGGAGCTGGAGCGATGAGCGCCGACATGGTGATCGGCGGCAAGCTGCGCCCCGCGTCCGACGGCGGCGTGCTCGACGCGTGGAACCCCGCGACCGGCGCGCGGCTGGACACGATCCCCGACGCCACCACCGAGGACGTCGACGACGCCGTCGCGGCCGCCTCGTCGGCGTTCGCGAGCTGGCGGCGCAGCACGCCGGGCGAGCGCACCGCGCTGCTCACGACGCTCGCGGACGTCGTCACCGCGCACGCCGACGAGCTCGCGCGCCTCGACGCCGACGACAACGGCTCGCTGTACCGCGAGATGCGCCGTGACGTCGACGTGGCCGTCTTCTCCCTCCGCTACTACGCCGGCCTGGTCCTCCAGACCCACGGCGACACGGTGCCGAGCGAGCCGGGGACGCTGACCTACTCGGTGCGCCGGCCGTACGGGGTGGTCGGGCGGCTGATCCCGTTCAACCACCCGCTGATGTTCGCGGCGTCGAAGATCGCGGCCCCGCTCGCCGCCGGCAACACCGTGGTGATCAAGCCGAGCGAGCACACCAGCCTCTCGGCGCTGCGTCTCGGCGAGCTCGTCGCCGACGTCGTCCCGCCGGGTGTGCTCAACGTGGTGACGGGCACCGGCGCGCGCTGCGGCGACGCGCTGGTCGCGCACCCCGACGTGCGGCGCCTCGCGTTCACCGGCTCCACGGCCACCGGGCGCGCGATCCAGCGGCGCGCGGCCGAGGTGGCCATCAAGACGGTGACGCTCGAGCTGGGCGGCAAGAACCCGCTGGTCGTCTTCCCGGACGCCGACCTCGACGTCGCGGTCGCCGCCGCGGTGCGCGGCATGAACTTCACGTGGCAGGGCCAGTCGTGCGGGTCGCTGTCGCGCGTCGTCGTGCACCGCGACGTGCACGACGCGTTCGTCGAGAGGCTGGCCGCGCGGGTCGGCGCCCTGCGACCCGGTCTGCCCGACGACCCCGACGCCGACACCGGCGCGATCGTCAACGCCGGGCAGCTGGACAAGGTGCTGTCGTACGTGCGCCTCGGCCAGGAGGAGGGCGCGCGCCTGTGTACGGGCGGCGAGCGCGTCACCGACGGCGGCCTCGCCGACGGCCTGTTCGTCCGGCCCGCCGTGTTCGCCGACGTCGACCCGGCCTCCCACCTCGCGCAGGAGGAGATCTTCGGCCCGGTGCTGGCGGTGCTCCGGCCCTTCGCCGACGCCGACGAGGCGCTGCGCATCGCCAACGCCACGAGCCTGGGGCTCACCGCCAGCGTCTTCACCCGCGACCTGGGCACCGCCCACCGCTTCGCCGAGGACCTCGAGGCCGGCTACGTCTGGGTGAACGAGGTCGGGCGCCACGTCCCCGGCACGCCGTTCGGCGGGGTCAAGGACAGCGGGATCGGCCGCGAGGAGGACCTCGACGAGCTCTTCTCGTACACGCAGCTCAAGAACGTGCACATCAACTACGGCCGCTGAGGACCCCGATGACCACGACCGAAACGCGCGCCGACCAGCTGCGCGCGGCGAAGCACCCCGTCTACAACGACCGCAAGCTGCACCTCGGCACGTTCTCGACGAACCTGTCCGGCGGGTGCTCGATCTCCACCGTCGACGGCGCGCTCGAGGCGACCTGGGAGAACACCGCGGAGCTCGCGCGGATGGGCGACGAGATGGGGTTCGAGGCGCTCGTGCCCGTCGGGCGCTGGCGCGGCTTCGGCGGCCCGACCAACTTCAACGGCACCGGGTTCGAGTGCTTCACCTGGGCCGCGGGCATCGGGGCCACGACGCGCGACGCGGGCGTGTTCGTCACCTCGCACGTCCCGACCATCCACCCGCTGATGGCGGCGAAGCAGGCCGCGACGGTCGACCACATCACGAACGGCCGCCTCGCGCTCAACATCGTCACCGGCTGGCACACGCCGGAGATCGAGATGTTCGGGGCCGCGCAGCTCGAGCACGACAAGCGCTACGACATGTCGCAGGAGTGGTTC
This sequence comes from Actinomycetospora lutea, assembly GCF_028737205.1. GTDB lineage: Bacteria > Actinomycetota > Actinomycetes > Mycobacteriales > Pseudonocardiaceae > Actinomycetospora > Actinomycetospora lutea. Next base: position 136,251 of record NZ_JAQZAL010000005.1, read on the forward strand.
GACGTCGTCCGGCGGCTGTGGACCGCCGAGGAGACCTTCGACTTCGAGGGCGAGTTCTACCGGATCGTCGACGCCCGCATCTCGCCGCTGCCGGTGCAGTCGCCCTACCCCGTGACGATGAACGCCGGCAGCTCGCCGAAGGGCCGGCACTTCGGGGCCCGCAACTGCGACGTCGTCTTCGCGTCCTCCGACATCAAGAACCAGACGCCGGAGGGCATGAAGGACAAGGTCAACCAGTTCCGGGAGCTGGCCCGCACCGAGTACGGGCGCGAGATCCAGGTCTGGATCAACGCCTACGTCGTCCAGGGCGACACCGAGGCCGACGCGCAGGCGTTCCTGCACCACTACGTCGACGAGCTCGGCGACTGGGAGGCCGCGTCGAACCTCGTCACCTCGCTCGGCGTGAACTCGCAGTCCTACGACCTGTCGACCATCGAGGACATGGAGCGCCACTTCATCGCCGGCTGGGCGGGCTACCCGATCATCGGCACCGGCGAGCAGATCGTGGGCGCGCTCGGCGACCTCGTCGCGGCCGGCCTCGACGGCATCCTGCTGTCGTTCCCCCGCTACGTGCAGGACATGCGGCGCTTCCAGCAGGAGGTCCACCCGATGATCGTGCAGGCCGGGCTGCGGTGACCCTGCGCGTCGACAGCGTCGGGAGCCTCCTGCGCCCTCCCGCGCTCTCCGCGACGTTCGCGCGGTGGCGGCGCGGCGAGATCGACACCGGAACGCTCGAGGAGGCGCAGGACGAGGCCGTCCGCGAGGTCGTGCGCGCCCAGGAGAAGGTGGGCCTGCCGGTCGTCGTCGACGGCGAGTACCGGCGCTCGACGTTCATGGACAGCTTCGCCGACGTCGCCGGGTACGCCGACCTCGCCGCCGACCTGTGGGCCGCGCACGCGGCCCGCTCGCTCGACGTCGACGCCCCGGAGCGCGCCGAGGCCCCGTCGGCGTCCAGCGCGACGGTCGCGACCGAGCCACTGCGACTCGTGCACAACCGGCCGCGCGAGGAGTTCGCCTTCGCGCAGGGCTGCACCGACGTGCCGGTGAAGACCACGGTGCTCGGGCCCGACCGCGTGTTCGCGACGTTCGACGCCGAGGGCTCCCGCGCGGTCTACCCCGACCCGTGGGCGTTCCTCGACGACGTCGTCGCGGTCGAGCGCGAGATCGTGGCGGGCCTCGTCGACGCGGGCTGCCGGTACGTGCACATGGACGCGCCGGGCATCACCGCCTACGTCGATCCGCCGTCGCTGGAGCGGATGCGCCGTCGCGGCCTCGACACCGCCGAGGTGCTCACCCGCACCCTCGCCGCCGAGAACGCCGTGGTCCGCGGGTTCCCGGGCACCACGTTCGGCCTGCACGTGTGCCGCGGCAACGAGCAGGGCCACTGGCACCGCGAGGGGCACTACGACGCCGTCGCCGAGCAGGTGTTCGCCGGGCTCGAGCACGACCGGCTCCTGCTGGAGTACGACACCGAGCGCGCCGGGTCGTTCGCGCCGCTGCGCTTCGTGCGGCCGGGGACAACGGTGGTGCTCGGCGTGGTCAGCACGAAGTCGGCGCGGGTGGAGACCGTCGACGAGGTGGTCGCCCGCGTCGAGGAGGCCGCGCGCCACCTGCCCGTCGAGCAGCTGGCGATCAGCCCGCAGTGCGGGTTCGCCTCGACGATCGAGGGCAACGACCTGACCCCCGACGCGCAGTGGCGCAAGTTCGAGGTGCTGCTGGAGGCCGCGGCGCGGATCTGGGGCTAGCCGATCCGCCGGCGGGCCTGGTCGATCAGGCTGCGCGCCGAGGCGTGCATGCGCGACCCGACGTCCTCGGGGGCCTTGCCGGCGCACGCGCGGGCGTGGGTGCCCTCGAGCAGGACGCCGAGCTTGAAGCACGCCATCACCGCGTACCAGGGCACGACGGCCGGGTCGGTGCCGGTGAGCTCGGCGTAGCGGGCGACCAGCTCGTCCTCGCCGGCCAGCCCGTCCACGCGTGCCCAGCCGAGGTCCGTGCCACTCACCGGCCACGTGGCGAGCAGCCAGCCGAGATCGAGCAGCGGGTCGGCGACCGTGGCCATCTCCCAGTCGACGATGGCGGTGACCGCCGCGCCGTCGGGGTCGAACAGCACGTTGGCGAGGTGGTAGTCGCCGTGCGCGAGCGCGGGCGGGCCGGACGCGGGCCGGTGGCGCTCGAGCCAGTCCGCGACGTCGTCGGTGTCGTCGCCGAAGCCCGGGTAGCCCTCGACCTCGCGGTAGCGCGCGAGCTCGTCGCGCCAGCGCGGCACCTGGCGCGCGAGGAACCCCTGCGGGTTGCCGACGTCGCCCAGGCCGACCGCGTCGACGTCCACGGCGTGCAGGGCGGCCAGCGCGTCGACCATCGCCGGGCCCAGCCCGTGCCGCAGCGCCGCGTCGGCCTCCTGCGCCGGCGACACCCCGGTCGCGACGTTGACGCCCGGCACCTCGGCCATCGCGTAGACGACGCGACCCGGCAGCACCCCGTCGGCCGGCGCGGTCGCGAGCAGGCGCGGGTGCGGGACGTCGGTCGACGCGAGCGCCCCGAGCACACGGATCTCGCGCTCGATCGCGGCGTTGCTGCCCCGGCGCAGGTGGCGGGGCCCGCTGCGGACCACGAGGCGCCGGTCCGGGCCGACCGCGCGCAGCATGAGGTTCTGGGTGCCGCCGGCGAGCGGCTCGAAGGTCCAGGGCCCGTCGCCCAGCCCGGCGGAGGCCAGCCACGCGACGACGGCGTCGGTCTCCTCCCGTGCCAGCATGCGTCCATCATCACCGGGAGGGGGATCGCCCCGCATGGGCAGGTTCGAGGACAGGGTCGCCGTCGTCACCGGCGGCAGCCGCGGCATGGGCCGGGCGATGGTGCGCGCGTTCGCCGCCGAGGGCGCGTCGGTCGTGATCGCGAGCCGCAAGATCGACGCGTGCCGGGAGCTGGCTGCCGAGGTCGCCGAGCGGCACGGCGTCGCGACGCTGCCGGTGGCCTGCAACGTCTCGAGCTGGGACGACTGCGACGCCCTGGTCGCCGCCGTCGACGAGCGCTTCGGCCGCGTCGACGTGCTGGTCAACAACGCCGGGCTCTCGCCGCTCTACCCGGCGCTGGACGAGGTGTCCGAGGGGCTGTTCGACAAGGTGCTGGGCGTCAACCTCAAGGGCCCGTTCCGGCTCTCGGCCGCCCTGGGCACGCGGATGGTGGCGGCCGGGGGCGGGGCGATCGTCAACATCAGCTCGATCGCGGCGATCCGCCCGGGGCCCTCGGAGCTGCCCTACGCGGTGGCCAAGGCGGGGTTGAACACGCTCACCGAGGGCCTCGCGCAGGCCTTCGGCCCCACCGTGCGGGTCAACGCCGTGCAGGCGGGCCCGTTCCGCACCGACATCTCGACGGCCTGGACCCCGGACGTCGTCGGCGCGTTCGAGCGCAGCACCGCGCTGGGGCGGATCGGCGAGCCCGAGGAGGTCGTGCCCGCCGTGCTGCACCTCGCCTCGGACGAGGCGTCGTTCACCACGGGCGCGGTGCTCCGGGTGGACGGCGGGATGCCCTGAGCCGGTGTCGTCGCTAGCGTTCCTCCGTGCCGCCCTCCCGCGCCCGTCTGGCCGCCGTCGCGATCGACACCCGTGAGCCGGAGGCGCTGGCCTGGTTCTGGTGCGCCGCGCTGGGCTCGTCGGTGGTGCGCCGCTGGGACGACGCGCACGGGACGTCGTACGTCGAGGTCGGACTCGCCGGCGACGTCGTCCTGCTCTTCCAGCACGTGACCGACCGCAAGGCCGGCAAGAACCGGCTGCACCTCGACATCGCGGCGCCCGGCGACCAGCGTGTCGAGGTCGAGCGGCTCGTCGGCCTCGGCGCCCGCGTGCTCGACGAGGCGCCCGACCACCCGTGGATCGTGCTCGCCGACCCCGAGGACAACGAGTTCTGCGTGCTGCCCGCTCGGTGAGCCCTCACGCGTCGACGGCGTCGTCCGCCTTCGCCGCGCCCCGGGTGCCCATCGGCTGCGGGGCGCCGCGCGTCGTGTCCTGCTCGGTCTGGTACTCCGCCTCCGAGTTGATCTCGGCGCCGAGCAGGACGATGTAGCTGGTCAGGTACAGCCACAGCAGGAACACGACGATGCCGGCGAGCGTGCCGTAGGTCTTGTTGTAGCTGCCGAAGTTGTCGACGTAGAAGCTGAAGGCGATGCTGCCGACGATCCAGAGCAGCGTCGCGAACAGGGAGCCCGGCGTCACCCAGCGGAAGCGGGGCGCGTCGCGGTCGGGCGCGATGCGGTAGGCGACGGCGAGGCCCACGACGACGAGCCCGACCAGCAGCACCCAGCGCACGACCTGCGCGAGGACCCGCCCGGCGGTGCCGAGGGCGTCGAGCAGCAACGGGGCCACGGCGACGAGGGCGACCGCCACGATGACGAAGACGATCGCCCCGAGGGTGAGGGCGAGGGCCAGGGCGCGCAGCTTCACCGCACCGCGCCCCTCGGTCTCGTCGTACGCGATGTTGATCGCCGCCATGAGGTTCTGCGTCCCGCTCGACGCGCTGAACAGCGCCGCGAGCACCGAGATGACGAGGCCGGCCGTCAGGCTCCCGGTGCCCGCACCGACCACCGCCGCGATCTGGTCGGTGACCAGGCTCTGCGCGCTCGCCGGCAGCGCCTCGCTGAGACCCTCGATCGTCGCGGCCACCTGGGCGGGGTCGGCGACGAGCCCGTAGAGCGACACCAGCGCGATGAGCGCCGGGATGATCGCCAGGAAGCCGAAGAACGCCACGCCGCCGGCGAGCATGCTGACGTTGTCGGCGCTGCTCTCCCGGAACCCGCGGCGCACGATCTGCCACCAGCCCCGCGCCGGGACCTCCTGCGGCGAGCGCGCGCGGGCTCCGGGCACGGCCGGAGCGGTGCCCGCCCCCGCGGCCGTCGGCGCGGCACGGCGCCGCGGCGGGTCGTCACCGGGGCCCTGCAGCACCTGGCGGACGACGAGCACGGCGGAGAGCAGTCGGACGACGAGACCCACGGTGGCCCCCCTCGGGTCGCTCGGATCGGTGAGACGGAGCCGCTGGTACCCGATGCGTGGCCGTGCCCATCACCGCGCCGGGTCAGACCTCCCGCACGGCCGGGCGGTAGCCGCCGACCGGGTGACCGTGTGGTTTCCGCGCGCATCGATCGGGCACCACGGCACTCCACGACGGAATGAGGAGAACGGGATGCCTCCTGCACCATCTGGTGGTGGATTCGACATTCTGCAGAGCCTGCAGAATGCTTTCACCACGCTGCTGAACTACGTGCCGAACGTGATCGGCGCGCTGCTCGTCCTGCTCATCGGTTACATCATCGCCCGGCTGCTGCGCGCCGGGATCAGCCGTCTGCTGCGCAAGGTCCGCGTCGACGAGAAGCTCACCCACGGCAAGGGCGGCGAGTACGTCGCGCGCTTCTCCCCGCAGGGCAAGCCGTCGCAGCTGGTCGGCCTCGTCGTCCAGTACGTGCTGATGGTCTTCGTGATCGTCTCCGCGGTCGGGACCCTGAACATCCCCGCGGTCACCGGCTTCGTGAACCTGGTGCTGTCGTACCTGCCCAACGTGCTCGCCGCGCTGCTGATCTTCCTGATCGCCGCCGCGATCGCCGCCGCCGTCGGCGGGCTCGTGCACCGCACCATGGGCGACACCCCCACCGGCCGCGTCGCCCGCACCGCGGCGCCGACGCTGGTCATGGCGATCGCCGTGTTCATGATCCTCAACCAGCTCGGCATCGCCCAGACGATCGTCAACGCGACCTACATCGCGCTCATCGGCGCGGTCGCGCTCGGCTCGGCGCTGGCCTTCGGGCTCGGTGGCCGCGACGCGGCCGCCGACCTCATCAACTCCGGCTACCGCAAGGCCCAGCAGCAGTCCGACCAGGTCCAGCGCGACCTGCAGCAGGGCCGCGAGCGGGCGGAGGCCGAGGCCCGTGCGTACGCGCCCCGCGGTGCCGGCAACGGCCGCGGCGGGGCCCATGAGGCCGGCCCGTACGACGCCACGGTCCAGTACGCCGCGCCGCCGACCGCGGCGACGCCGCCCGAGGGCACCCCGGCCCAGCCGGGCACCGCGGGCGGGGCGACCCGCCCCGGCGACCCCTACGGCGACCCCTACGGCGACCCGCAGCCCGGCATGACCGAGCCGGTGGCGCCGTCGACGCCGCCGGGCGGGGCACCTCGCCGCTGACCTTCCGCACGCCGCACGACCGCCCCGCGACGCCCGCCGTCGCGGGGCGGTCGTGTGTCAGGGGCGGGTGCGCGACCAGGCGGCCGGGCGCACGACGTGGCGGCGCCGGAACGCGCGCGCGAACGTCGTGACGTCGGCGTGCTCACACGGGGGGCGTGGCGAGCTCGTGCCGGTCGGCGAGCCAGGCGGTGATGCGGGCGGCGGCGAGCTCGTTGCCGGTGGGCTCGCCGGGAGCGATGGCGCCACCGAAGTGGGTGCCGCGGACCGCGACGTGGGTGCGGTCCGCGGCGCCCAGCGCGGCGACCATCGCGCGGGTGTTGGACGGGAACGCCGCCTGGTCGCCGGTGAGCTCGACGACCAGCGTCGGCACGGTGACGCCCGGCGCGCAGCGCACGAAGTCGGCGTGCGAGGAGAGCCCCGACCAGGTCGACAGCCACGCCTCGGGCGTCGTGAGACGCCCGAACCCGATCTGGCCGTAGTTGATGAGGTCGGGCCGCGCCCCGAACAGCGAGCCGTAGGGCCGCTCGCTGGGGTCGAGCGAGAGGTCGACGGTGCGCGGGTCGGCGTCGGTGCGGAACACCGTGATGACGCGCGGCGCGAGCGCGCGGCGCCGGTCGGCGGGGTCGCCGGAGACCTGGTGCGCGGCACGGGCCGCCGCGGCGCGCGCGACGTGCTCGCGGGCGACCGCGTCGATGCGCGCGACGCGCTCGCGCTGCGCGGCGCGGTAGCGCTCGAGGAACGCCGGCGCGTACGACGAGCTCGCCGGCGGCTCGGCGAAACCGTTCTCCGCGCGGAAGGGGTCGAGCTCGGGCACCACCGCGAGGGGGTCGGTCTCGTCGGCCACCGAGGGGTCGATGCACCCGAGCAGCAGGCGACCCTGGCCCGGGTGCGGGGCGAGGAACACGACGCCGTCGCCCACGGGCATCGCCGCGGCGGCGAGCCTCGTCGGGCGCCCGGCGGGCGTGGTCGCGAGCCGGTCGCCCGGCGCGAGCGCGGCCTGCTCGAGGTAGAAGGCGTAGAGCGTGCCGCCGCCGGAGTGCCCGAGCGGGACGATCGCCTCGAATCCCCGCTCGCGCAGGAAGACCATGCCCGCGGCGACGTCGAGCAGCGCCTGCTCGTGCACGAGCGTGAGATCGTTGTTGACCGAGCGGGTGTGCTGGGTCCACACCGCCGCCCCGGCGCGCAGGAGGTGCGGCACGAGCGCGTGGTGGGTCACGTCCTGGCGCGGGTGCATGAGGCACACGACCGTGCGGGCGCCCGGCACGGTCGCGAGCACCCCGCGCACCGTGGCGCCGTCGGCTGTCGTCAGCTCGTGGACGCTCGTCACGGTGGCGGCAGGACGCTCGTCGGCGGCGACGTACCGCCCCGCGCCCAGCCCGGCGGTGGGAGCGCTCATGCCGGGTCGACCCGCAGCGCGTCCTTGTCGTGCTGGGTGATGCGGCCGCCGCCGACGCCCGCGACGCACGAGTACCAGACCGCGTGGCGGCACCCCGTCGCGCGGCGGTCGATGACGATCGGGCCCTCCGCGGTGATCTCGAAGTACGGGCCGATCTTGTTGACGGTGACGGTCGCGTCCTCGCCGGCCACCTTCGCCACCGACGTGTTCTCCGGGACGTCGAGCACGTAGAGGGCGGTCATGACCGGGCCGGCTCCCAGTCGGCCGCGCGCTCGACGATCAGCTCCGCCTTGCGCGCGAGCAGCTTGCCGAAGCTCGGGTCGGGCTCGGCCACGACGTCGAGCAGCGCGTCGATCGTGAGGTCGGCGTCGAGGTCCTCCTGCGGCGTCACCGGACGCATCGCGCGGGTGAACTCGACCATGTAGCCGTTGGGGTCGTGCGTGTAGATCGACTCGATCGTCTCGTGCTGGATCTGCATCTCGACGGGCCACTCGGAGTCGTCGAGCCGGCGCCGGTACTCGAGCAGGTCGGCGTCGTCCTCGACGTGGATGGCCAGGTGGCGCGACCGCACGAAGAACTCCGGCACCTCCGGGCCGAAGCCCGCGTAGACGTCGCCGCGCGCGTGGGCGTGCTGGGGCTCGAGACCGAAGTAGTAGAAGAACGCGATCCGGTCGTCGTTGCCGATGTCGAAGAAGAAGTGGATGAAGTCCGGGTGGTCCTCCGGGCCCCACCCAGCGGCGCAGATCGAGTGCACCACCGGGAAGCCGAGGACGTCGCGGTAGAAGCGCACCGTCCCCGCCGGGTCGAACGTCGGGAACGCCGCGTGGTCGACACCGCGGACCTTGTGCTCGAGCTCAGCCATGTCTCGTACCTCCTGGCACGAGGCTACGAGTTCTCTACGCAAGCGTCAATCTTTGGACGTCTACGTCACCGCGCGATGATAGGGCCGGGCTATCACGGGCACGACCTTCCCGTCTTTGACCCGTGCAGCGCCCTTGCCTTGACTGGAGCGGGCCCCGTCCTCGGCGGCCCGTCCCGAGGAAGGAGACCGGCGTGCCCGCGTTCGTCGACCGCACCACGACCGGCGGCACCGTCCGCCTGACCCTGTGCCAGGAGGCCCGCGGGAACCCGGTGTCGGTCGACCTGCTCGAGGACCTCGACCGCCATCTGGAGGAGATCGAGGCCGATCCGTCGGTGCGCGTGGTGGTCCTCACCGGTCGGGGTCGCGCCTTCTCCGTCGGGGCCGATCTCGCAGCTCCCCCCGCGCAGCGGTGGCTGCGACGGGAGACGGTCGCGGGCGACCTGACCCGCCTGCGGCGCGCCACGCGCATCGTCGAGCGCCTCCACCTCCTGCCGCCCGTGACCGTGGCGGCGATCAACGGCGCCGCCGCGGGGGCAGGTCTCGCGCTCGCCCTGGCGTGCGACCTGAGGGTCGCGACGGACCGGGCGGTGGTCAACACCGCCTTCCTCAGCGCCGGGCTGCCCGGCGACTTCGGCGGGATCTGGTTCGCGACCCACATGCTCGGCGCCGCTCGCGCCCGGGAGCTCTTCCTGCTGCCGGGCAAGCTCTCGGCGGTCGCCGCCGCGGACGCCGGGCTCGTCACGCGCGTCGTCGCCGACGAGGGGTTCGACGCGGCGGTCGACGACCTCGCCCGCCGTCTCGCGGTGAACGCCCCGGCCGCGGCGCGGGCGATGAAGCAGAACCTCCAGGCCGCCGCGACGACCACGCTCGGGGACTACCTGCGCCAGGAGAGCGAACGCATGGTCGCCGCCTTCCACGGCGAGGAAGCGCCCGAGGCGGCCCGGGCGTTCCTGGAGCGCCGGACCCCGAGCTACGCCGACGCGGTGGAGGTCACCGACGGGAGGTGAACGACACCCGCGGCGGCGAGCGCGGCCACCTCGTCGGGCGTGCAACCGATCTCGGCGAGGACGTCCGCCGTGTGCTCCCCGAGCGCGGGAGCGTGCCACGTCCGCGTGGGCGGTGCCGCGTCGTCGCGCCACGGGACGCCGACGACCCGGTGGGAACCCGCCGCCGACGACACCTCGGTGAAGATCCCGCCGGCGACGACGTCGGGATTGCGCTCGACCTCGTCGTAGGAGTCGATCGACGCCGCGACGAGCCCCTGACCGACGAGCAGATCGAGAGCATCGTGGCGGGACATCGACCCGAACGCGGCGGAGAGCTCGGCGAGCAGGGCGCCCCGGTGGGTGACGCGATCCGCGTTCGTGGCGAATCGCGGGTCCTCGGCGAGGTCCGGCCGCTCCAGGAGGGCGCACAGCCGCGCGAAGTGGGCCGGGGTGTAGGCCGACACCACGATCGGCCCGTCGGCGGTGTCGACGAGGTCGGCGGCCGGCGCCACGGTCGGCTGGCCGTTGCCCTTGCGGCTCGGCGCCCGTCCGGTGGCGAAGTACTCCCCCCACACCGTGCTCTGCAGGGCGATGGCGACCTCGAGCAGTGACACCTCCACGTGGCGCCCCTCGCCGAAGCGCAGCCGGCCGATGTACGCGGCCAGCACGGCCTCCGCGAGCACGTGCCCGGCCGCGGCGTCGACGACCGGGAAGCCGACACGCTGCGGCGGACCGCCGGACTCGCCGGTGACCCACATGATCCCGCTCTCCGCCTGGGCCGCGATGTCGAAGCCCGGACGGCGCGCGGACGGCCCGTTCCGGCCGAAGCCGGACACCGTGCCGTAGACGATGCCCGGGTGGTCCCGCCGGACCTCCGCCGGCCCGAGGCCGGCCGCGTCGAGGGCCCCGTGGCGCGCGTTCTGCAGGACGATGTCGGCCCGCCCCACGAGCCGCCGCGCGAGGGCGCGACCGTCCGCCGAGCGAAGGTCCACGGCGATCGCCCGCTTGCCGCCGTTGTAGGTCCGCACCATCGCGTCGCCGTAGATCCCGATGTGACGCGCCCCCTCTCCGGTGACCGGTTCGAGCTTGATCACGTCGGCGCCCATCTCCACGAGTGCGCGGCCGGCGGCGGGAGCGGCGATGAACTGTCCGAGGTCGACGACCCGTACCCCGGCGAGCGGGGCGGTCACGCGGCCGCCCGCTCGAGACGAGCGGCGTCGCGGTCGGGATCGATCAGCGGGACCGACAGCAGACCCCCGACGACGATGACCACGCCGCTGATCGCGAAACCGAGCCCGTAGCCCGCCACGGTCGAGCTCGCCCCCGCGACGGCGAAGCCGAGCACGAGCGGGGCGATCACCCCGGCCATGCTGTAGATCGCCACGAGGACGCCGAGCACCGCACCGCGATGGGCCGGGGTGACCAGGTCGGCGACGACGGTGAGGGCGACACCGTAGGACGCCGAGTTCAGCGAGAACGCCAGAACGGTGAGCGCCATCTGGGCGGCGCCGGCCCCGAGGAGCGTCAGCAGGAACATGCACGCGCCGCCGGTGACGACGAAGGCCGCGGACAGCCATCCGCGGGCGATCCGCCTGGGCACCCCACGGGCGACCATCCGGTTCGACAGCATCCCGGCACCGATCGCCGCCACGGCGGCCACCGCGTAGGGCAGGGTCACCAGCCGCCCGGCGTCGGTGGTGTCGTAGCCGAGCCCCTGTTCGAGGTAGAGGGGCAGCCAGGACACCCGCAGCGTCGTCGTCCAGTAGCCCACGAAGGTGAGCAGCCCGACCCCGAGGATCGTCGGGGTGGCCAGCTGACGGCCGACGAGGCGCCAGTCGGTGCGCACGCGGGGACGGTCGGCCAGGCTCGCCTCCTCCGGTGAGGGACGGACGAGGAGGAACCAGGCCGCCACCCACACCGCGCCCAGCACGATCAGCACGCCGAACGCGGCGTGCCAGTTCCACGAGACGATGACCCAGGTGAGGACGGGCGCCGCGACCAGAGGGCCGACCGAGCTCCCGGCACTGATGATCCCCGCCGGGAGCGCTCGCTTCTCGGAGGGGAACCACGAGTGCACGACGTGGGTGGCGAGCGCGTAGGCCGGCCCCTCGGCGAACCCGAGCACGATGCGACACGCGAGGAGGACGCCGAAGGTCACCGGTGTCAGCAACGGCACCATCGTCAACATCCAGAGGACCATCAGCGTCGGCATCAGCCAGCGCATCGAGACCCGGGTGCTCAGCGCGCCGACGATCAGGGCACCGGCGGCGAAGAGCCAGAAGAAGGCGCTCTGCACGAGACCGAAGTCCGCGGGCCCGATGCCGAGGTCGTCCATGATCCGGGTCCCGGCGAAGCCCAGCGCGGACTTGTCGGCGAAGTTCAGGACCATGAAGACGAAGGCGAGCGCGGTCGCCGTCCAGGCCCCGCGGCGGATGCCGGCGGCGGTCCGGCCCGGGGTGGCGACGTCGGCGTCGGTCGGAGGTGGCATGGGGATGCTCCCGCGGATCGAGGCGCACAGGGTGCGCGACCTGCGACGCAGTCAAGGACAGCCGCTCGGCGCGGTCAAAGACCGGTTGACCCGCCTGCTGATCGGCGCTCCCTATCGATCGTCGCGGACGGCCGCGGGCGGGTCCGACGCGAACCCGGACCGCAGGCGGCTCCGCACCGACCGCTCCGTGGACGCTGCCGCCTCGATCAACCCGGCCCCGGCCCGACGTCGACGCTCGACCGCCCGGTTCCACGAGGCGACCCGATCGCGGGTGTGGGTCAGGAACGCGGCGGCCGCCGCGGTGAGGGCCCCCGGCCGGTGGAGCAGCCCCACCTCCCGGCTCAGCGGCGGGTCCAGCGGACGCACCACCGCGTCGTGCTGTCGGGCGTCGAGCGCGAGACGCAACGGGACCACGGCCGCACCCGCTCCGTTGAGCACCATGGGGACCACCGCGCCCCGTTGCGGCACCTCGATCGCGACCGAGGGCTCGACCCCGTGGCGGCGCAGCGCCGATTCCACCCACTCCCGTGTCGTGGCATGGCGCTCCCCCATCACCAGGGGGACGCCGTCGAGGGCCGGCAACGACACCGTCGCGGGGAAGGCGCTCTCCGTGCCGGGCGGGGCGATCAGCACGAAGTGCTGGGTGAGGAGCCGCTCCTGGGCGAGGTGCCCCTCCGGGAGAGGCAGGACGGTCACCCCGATCTCGGCCTCGCCCGTGCGCACCAGGTCGGCCACCTGCGCCGCGTACGCCCGTTCCTCGACGCGGGCCGTCACCCCCCGGTTGACCACCCGGAACTGCGCGACCCAGATCGCAGTCGGATCGGCCGAGAGGTCGGCGAGCGAGGCCACGTCCAGCCGGCCGGCCTCCACGTCGGCGACCTCCCGGACGGCGTCGTACGCCACATCGACGGTCCGCAGCATCTGTCGGGCCGGGCCGATCAGCGCCTCCCCGGCGGGCGAGAGCACGAGCCGGCGCCCGATGCGGTGGAAGAGCTCCGCCCCGACATCGTGTTCGAGCTTGCGGATGGCCTGGCTCAGCGACGGCTGCGCGACGTGCAGGGCGGCGGCCGCACGGTGCACGCCGCCCTCCTCGACCACCGCGAGGAAGTAGCGGAGCTGCCGCAGGTCCACGTGGCGACCGTACGGCCCGCCGCACCCGCACGAGCACCGTCGGGTCGGCAGGTCACTCGTCGGTCGCGTTCGTCGTCAACACGCTCTCCAGGTAGTCCAGGTCCTGGCGCAGCAGCCGCAGGACGGCTGCCGGGTCGTCGGGGCGCGGGCTCTCCGGCCGCCGGTCGGGCGCCTGCGCGACCAGGGAGACGGCCATGTCCGCCATCTGCTCGGCCACCTCGTCCGGCGACTGCGCGCCACCGGGCCGGAACCACCACGCCACCCAGTTGCACATGCCGATGACGGCGAGCGCGGTCGTGCGCACCGGACGCGGGCGGAACTCCCCGCTGCGCACGCCCTGGTCGACCACGCGCGAGAACCCGTCGAGCACCCGACGCTTCGCGGCCTCGTGGGCGACGGCGAGGTCGTCGGGCAGCTCCGACTCCGAGCGGATGACCAGCTGGAACCGGGCGGCGTGCCGGGCCTGCTGCCCGGCGACGAGCAGGACGAGGTCGCGCAGCTTCGACGTGGCGTCGGCGTCGCGGCCCGCGATCTCCTCGGTCGCCGCGGCCGGCCCCTCGGTGATCTCGGTGACCAGGCGCGCGAGCAGCTGGTCCTTGTTCTTGACGTAGTAGTAGAGCGCCGGACGCGTCATGCCCATCGCGTCGGCGATGTCCTGCAGGCTCGTGCCCGCGAAGCCCCGCTCGGCGAAGAGCCGGGTCGCCTGCTCGTAGATCTGGGCCTCGACCAGCTCCCGGCGGGGCTTGCGGGCCGCCGGGAGCTCGTCGGGTTCCGCCGCGCTCATGGGCGGCGACGATACGGGCGTCCCCGCCTCACCAGACGACGTCGACGCGCTGCGGGCCGCAGAACATCGGGCTGGCCACGTCGTCGTAGGTCGCGCCCGGGGCGAGCGCGAGCGTCGGGAGGCGGTCGAGCAGGGCGTCGAGCACCGTCGAGATCTCGATGCGCGACAGCTCCGCACCGAGGCAGAGGTGCACGCCGTGGCCGAACGAGAAGTGCCGCCGGGCGGTCGGCCGGTCGAGGACGAACGCGTCGGCGTCCTCGCCGAAGACCGCCTCGTCCGTGTTCGCCGACTCCAGCCCGATGATGAGGCGCTCGTCGGCGGCGAGCGCCGCGCCCTCGACGTCGGTGTCCGTGGTGACCGTGCGCAGCACCCAGCGGATCGCCGAGCCGTACCGCAGCCCCTCCTCGCGGACCCCGTCGACGAGCGAGCGGTCCGCGAGCAGCCGCTCCCACCGCGACCGGTCGACGAGCAGCTGGTGGAGCGTCGAGCCGATCGTGTACGCGGTGCTCTCCAGCCCGGCGACGAAGAGCTGCCAGGCGTGGAACGCGACCTCCTGCTCGGTGAGCTCGCGCCCGTCGACGCGGCCCAGCGCCAGGCGCGTGACGAGGTCGTCGGGCGGGTTCTCCGTGGCGCGCCGTGACCGGGCCGCCGCGGTGAAGTACTCCTCGAGCCGGCGCCACTCGTCGGTGCCGACGAAGCTCGCCGGCAGGATCGCGGTGATCGCCAGCGACAGCCGGGCCAGCTCGTCGGAGTCCTCCGCCGGCACGCCGACCAGCCGGGCGATCACCCGCGCGGTCAGCGGCAGCGCGACCTGACCGACGAGGTCCGCGGGGCCGCCCGCCGGCAGCGCGTCGATGAGCTCCACGGCGTACTCGCGGACCCAGGGCGCGGCGTCGGTGATGGCCTTGCGCGCGAAGCCGGGCCGCAGCAGCGCGCGCAGGGCGGTGTGCTCGGGCGGGTCGCTCTGGGTGATGAGCGCGGGCGGCGGCTCGGCGCCCTCGTCGCCCTCCAGCACGAAGTTGCCCTGGTTCGAGAAGGTCTCGTGGTCGAGCAGTGCCCGGCCGACCACCTCGTGCCGGCCGGCGAAGCCGAGGCCGGGGGCGACGCGGTGCACGGGGCAGCCGGCGCGGACCTCGGCGAGCTGGGCGCGCACCTCGTCGAGGGGGCCGGGCACGAGGGGATCGAACGACTCGGTGGTGGTCAAGGTGCGGCTCCTCAGAGGCGGGCGGGCGTGGTGGCGCGCAGGAGCGAGCCGGCGTCGGGGAGGTCGGGGGCGAGGCCGAGGCCGGCCAGCAGGCAGAACGCGCCCGCGGTGGCCGCGGACAGGACGGGCACGCCGAGCTCCTGCTCGGCCCGCTCGACCAGCGGCAGCGACGGCATCTGCACGCAGGCGGAGATCACGAGCGCGTCGACTCCGGTGAGGTCGAGCCCGCGCGCGGCGTCCATCACCCGCTCGCCGGGGATGGCGCCCACCTCGGCGTTGTCGGCGACCTCGAGCGCGGTCCAGTCGGCGACCTCGAGCTCCTCGGCCTCGAGGTAGGCCACGACCCGCTCGGCCAACGGGCGCACGTACGGCGTGACCAGCGCGATCCGGCGCGCCCCGAGCGCGGCCAGCGCGTCGACGAGGGCACCCGCGCTGGAGACCAGGTCGGCGGCGACGCCGCGCTCGTGCAGCTGCGCGGCGACCTCCGACTCGACGCGGCGGTGCTCGCCCGGGCCCTGCGCCATGACGGCGACGAGGCACGCGTAGAGCAGGGCGTCGACCCGGGCGTCGGCGAGCTCGTCGACGCACCGGCCGCGCTGGTCGTTCATCGCCGCCAGCTCCTCGGGCGAGACCGTGTGCATGCGCATCCGGCTGCCGTGGAACGAGAACGTCGCGTCCCGGTGGCGCGCGAGCAGGGCGGGGATCTCCGTCTCGACGGTGACGTTGGAGCTCGGGACGATCAGCCCGACGCGGTGGTGGCTCATATCTCGGTCTCCAGACGCGCGGTGATGTCGGCAGTCATCGCCTTCTTGTCGAGCTTCCCGACCTTCGTGCGCGGCAGGGCGTCCACCAGCTCCACGCGCTCCGGCCACTTGAACTTGGCGACGTCCAGCGCGGCCAGGTGCGCACGCAGGTCCTCGAGCGTGACGGCGGTGCCGTCGGTCGCGAGGTAGGCGCAGCCCCGCTCCCCGAGCCGCGGGTCGGGCATCGCGACCAGCGCCGCCTCGACGACGTGCTCGTGGGCGAGCAGGAGGAGCTCGACCTCCTCGGCGTTGATCTTCTCGCCGCCGCGGTTGATGAGGTCCTTGATCCGTCCCTCGATCGACACGGCCCGGTGGCCGTCCAGGACGCGGACGGCCGCGAGGTCGCCGGTGCGGTAGGAGCCGTCGGCGGTGAACGCCTCGGGCCGGTCGACGCCGAAGTAGCCGCGCAGGGTGTACGGGCCGCGGCAGCACAGCTCGCCGACCTCGCCGTCGGCGACCTCCTCCTCGCCGCCCGGCTCGAGGATGCGCACCTCGTCGCGCGGCGAGATCGGCACCCCGACCGTCGTGCGGCGCAGCTCGGCGGAGCTGCCCCGCGGCGTGACGAGGAACAGGCCCTCGGCCATGCCGAACAGCTGCCCGACCCACGCGCCGCCCCGGCCGGTCGCGGCGAACAGCTCCTCCGAGACCTTGGCCCCGGAGAGCAGGACGACGCGCAGGGTCGCCGCGAGCTGGTCGTAGAGCGGGTGCTCCGGGGCGCGGTAGTGGACGTGGCCGAACAGCACCGAGGTGGTGCGCTCGGCGACGAGCAGCGGCAGGGCGGTGTCGAGGTCGTGGTCGGTGAGCACGAGGCACGCGCCCACGGCGTGCGCCCCGTGGACCCCGCAGGTGATGCCGGCATTGTGGATCACCGGGATGAGGTGGCCGACGCGGTCGTCGGAGGTCCAGCCGAGCACCTCGGCGTAGGCGCAGGCGTTGTACCAGTACTCGGCGTGCCGCCGCGGGATCAGCTTCGGGACCCCGGTGGTGCCGCCGGAGAGCTGGAAGACGGCGACGTCGTCGGGGTCGATGCCGCGCTGGATCTCCTCGACGCGCCGGCGGGCCTCGCCGGGATCGAGGTCGGCGACGGGCAGGTCGCCGAGGACCAGGACGTGCCGCATCGTGGGGTGGTCGCGGGCCTGCTCGTGGGCGAAGGCGACGAGGTCGGTGCCGCGCAGCCCCGCCTCGACGAGGTGCGCGCGGGCGCCGACGGCCCGGCTGATCTGCGCGATCTCGTGCCCGCGGTGCGCGGCGAGCGTCGCCACGGGGACCAGGCCCGCCTTGAGCATCGCGTACCAGGCGACGACGGTCTCGAGCCGGTTGGTGACCTGCACGATCACCGGGTCGCCGGGCGCCAGCCCGAGGTCCGCGAGCCCGACGGCGACGCGGTCGGCCCGGGCGTCGAGCTCGGCGTAGCCCAGGCGGCCCTGGGCGGCGACGACGGCGTCGCGGTCCGCGTGGGCGATCGCGACCTCGTGGAGCTCCTCGGCGATCGTGCGCGTGCCCCAGAGGCCCTCGGCGCGGTACTGCGCGACGAGATCCGCGGGATGGGTCATCGCAGCGCCACCAGGTGGGTCCGGTCGGCGGCGAGGCCGTCGGCGAGGAGGTCGCGCAGGTCGTGCGGGCCCGCGACGACGACGAGGGCGGGGGTCCGGCGGCGCAGCCGTTCGGCGACCTCGAGGCGGGTGAGCACGCTGGCGCGGTCGTCGCCGCCGGTCAGCCAGACGGTGCCGGTCACCGCGGCACCCCGGGCGACGGCCTCCTCGACGACCTCCTCGCGCCCCGCCGGCCGGTCGTCGGTGCCGGTGTCGAGCACGGTCGCGCCCAGCGCCGGGGGGTCGTCGGGGACGACGCGGGTGTCGAAGCCCCGCGCCCCGGGCGCTCCGTCCGCGGCCTCGAGGTCCGGCTCCTGACCCGGCGTCGAGGCACGCAGGGACCGCGTGAGCGCCCAGTCCGCCAGCGCGGCGCCCGCCGGAGGCTCCTCCCCCGCCCACTGCCGCAGGGCGGTGCGGACGACGTCGGGGGTGCCGGCCGCGAAGCGGTCGAGCGAGACGTTGCCCGCGCGGCTCATGTAGGCCACGAGGAGCTGCTCGACGGGGAGGTCCAGGCGCTCGGGGAACGTCTCCCACCAACGACGGGACCGCTCGGCAATGTCCTGCAGGCGCCTGACCGCGGGCCGGCGGGCCGCCTCGTAGGCGGTCAGCGCGGGCCCGGGGTCGTCGGCCTCCCCCAGCGCGGTGACCAGCGCGATCGCGTCCTCCATCGCGAGCTTCGTGCCCGAGCCCACCGAGTAGTGCGCGGTGTGGGCGGCGTCCCCGAGCAGGACGGTCCGCCCGTCGTGCCAGCGGGCGCAGCGCACGGTGCGGAACTGCAGCCAGCGTGTCCGGTTCCCGATCAGCCGGTGGCCGTCGAGGTGGCGGGCGAACACGTCGGACAGGTGGTCCAGCGCGACGTCGTCGGAGGCGTCGAACGGCAGCTGCGCCGTCGTGCGGTCGAAGCCGGCCGCCCGCCAGGTCGCCTCGTCGGTCTCGACGAGGAACGTGCTGCGGTCCGGCGCGTACGGGTAGGCGTGCGTGACGAACACGCCGTGCCGGGTGCGTTCGGGCGCGAACAGCGCGTGCGGCAGGGCGACGTCGACGCCGGCCCACAGGTACCAGCCGCTGCCGACCTCGACGTCCTCGCCGAAGTCGCCCGCGCCCCGCGTCGCGCTCCCGACCCCGTCGGCGGCGATCACCAGGTCCGCGTCGAGCTCGTCGGCGGCGCGCCGCGTGCCGAACTCCAGCTTCACCCCGGCGTCCTCGGCGTGGCGCTGCAGCACGGCCAGCAGCTCCGCGCGCCCGACGGCCACCAGGCTGGACACGCTCATCCCGGCCTCGCGGTCGCCGACGCGCATCCGCATGTCGTGCGACCACGCGTTCCTGAGGATGTCGTCGAGCGAGGCGGGGTCGGCCTCGGCGAGCCGGCGCTGGGTGCGCGCGGCGAGCCCGACCCCGAACCCGAACGTCTGGTCCGGCACGCCCTGCTCGTGCACGACGACGTCGCACCCGGGCCGGGCGAGCTTCAGCAGCCGCGCGGCGTACAGGCCTCCGGGCCCGCCGCCGAGCACGGCCACGCGTCTCAGGAGCACGTCAGGACCTCGCGTCCGCGAGCACCCGGCTGGTGCGCGTCACGTCGTCGACGTGCTCGACCGGCACGACCGCCGTCGAGATCGCCGTGAAGCACCCCGGGCAGCAGTACTGCCGGAAGTGCACCGCGCCGTCGACGTAGTCGCCCGCGCCGTCCACGACCTGCGGGCCGGCGTCGGTGACCGGCCCCTCGTAGCGCACGAGGTCGAGCTCGCCGACCGCGCCGGAGCCGAGCACGGTCGCGCAGTGCCGGCAGGCGACCTCGGTCCCGACCGCGACGAGGTTGTCGTCCAGGCGCCGGCTGTCGGTGAGGTCGACGGTGGAGCGGTCGCGGTCACCGACCGCGGCGCGGGCGCGACGGGCCTCCCGCAGCTCGCCGCGGCGGCGGTCGGTCGCGCCGGCCTCGACCGCACCGGCGCCGTCGAGGACGACGCCGTAGGCCTGCTCGGCCGTCGCGGCGGTGACCTTCTCCTCCCGGACGTCGCGGGCGACGTCGGCGGGGTCGCGGGTCAGCGGGTCGCCGTAGCCCCCGCCGCCCTGCCAGAACATGGTGAAGACCTCGCCGGGCGCCACGTACGTCTCGCCGTAGCAGGGCTGCAGCTCCGCGGTGCCGCCGATCTCCTCGAGGTCGGCGGGCAGCCGGCCCTCGTCCAGCTTCGCCGTGACGTCGCTGCCGCGCGCGATCCACTCCACCCCGGTGTTGCCGGGGTAGCCGCCCGCGAGCCCGTTGTTCTGGCTCACCGCCTTGCCGTTGGAGGCCAGCACGAGGCCGATCGGGAAGCTCGTGCCGTGCGGGGTGATCGCGAGCGACGCCCCGACACCGCCGCGGCGCCGTCCGGGACCGCCCGAGTCCGGCTCCTCGCGCCGCCAGAGCGCGAGCACCGGGTAGAGGAACTCGGTCATCTCGACGTCGGGCACGCGCCCCAGCGGGATGCAGAACAGCCCGCCGGTGTCCATCCCGTCGGCCTGCGGCTGGGCGCCGTACCCGCCCGCCATCGGGTCCATCATGATCGAGAGGAACGGGGTCGGGACGGCGCCGCGCTGGTCGAGCCCGGCGATGACGGCGGTGTCCCAGGTGCCGCAGCAGGTGGCCTGGACGTGCGCGTCCAGGCCCGGCGCCTGGTCGAGCATCTGGCTCAGGCACTCGGCGACGAGGTTGCCGGTCAGCCACGCCGGCCCGATCGGCCCGCGGCCGACCGCGGCCGGGAAGCTGGCGTTGTTGATCGTGCCTTCCTCGGCGACGAGGTCGAAGCAGCGCATCAGCCCGCCGGCCGACCACGGGATGTCGCCGGCGAGGATCGGCAGCAGCGCGAGCATCACCCCGCCGCGCATGCCGGCGTAGGTGCAGTTGACGACGCCGGACTGCGGGTCGGTGCCGGTGAAGTCGAACGTCAGGTGGTCGGCGGCCTTCGTCATCGCCACCGTGATCTTGTGCAGGCCGCGGTCGCCGGTGTGCGACTGGTCCTGGTAGCCGGTGGCGTGCCAGGTGCCGTCGGGGAGGTCGGTGAGCTTGCCGCGCAGGCGCGACTCGGCGTCGGCCATCATCCGCTTCATCACGGCCTTGACCGTGTCGGCGCCGTACTGCTCGATGACCGCGAGGAGGCGGTCGCGGCCGACGGTGTTGGCGCCGACCTTCGCCCGCAGGTCCAGCCCGATCATCATCGGCACGCGGGAGCGGCGGACCCAGACGTCGGCGACGTCGTCCTGCAGCACGCCGTCGCGCACGACCTTGATCGGCGGGGTGGGCAGCGACTCGGAGAAGACGTCCTGCGCGGCCGGGGAGAACGAGCCGAGACCGACGCCGCCGAGGTCGGGCTGGTGGGCGATCGCCGAGGTCCAGCCGAAGAGCTTCCCCTCCCAGAACACGGGCTGGTAGACCATCGCGTCGTTCTGGTGCAGCCCGCCGCCGACCCACGGGTCGTTGGTGAGGAACATGTCGCCCTCGGCGATGCCGGGGTTGGTCGCGCGGTGCTGCAGGGTCCAGTAGATGGCGAGGTCGACGGCGCCGACGAGCATCGTGTTGTAGAGCCCGACCTGGACCTCCTGGCCCAACTCGTCGGACACCGCGAAGTCGAAGTCGTTGGCGTCGGTGACGATCGGCGAGCCGGACATGCGCTTGAGCGCCTCGCCCATCTCGTCGGTGACCGACCAGAGGCGGTGGCGGATCACCTCGTAGGTGAGCGGGTCGAGCGCGTCGATCTGCTCCTGGGTGACGGTGTGCACCGGCAGGCCCGCCGGCAGCTGCGCGGCGAGCACGGCGGGGTCGACGGGGCGGCTCGAGAACCTCTCGGAGCCGGGGACGGCCATCACCATGGGTCAGGCTCCTTCGGGAGACGCAGCGGAGCGGAGCTCGACCATCGAACTCAGCTGGATGTGGAGGTTGCCGAGCTCGTCGACGGTGCCGGTGCGGCCGTCGGGGACGACGACGGTCGTCGTCGGGACCTCGACGACGGCCGGCCCGGTGATGACGTGGCCGGCGCGCAGCGCGGCGTAGTCGTAGATCGGGGTGTCGACGAAACCCTGGCCGATCTCGAGGTAGACCGGCCGGCGCCCCGACTCCGGCGGGTCGCCCTCGGCCGCGGCGAGCGGCGGGAGCTCGGGACTGAACGGGAGGACGCCGCGGCCGCGCACGCGGTAGGTGATGGCCTGGATGCCGGCGGCGCCGAAGCCGGAGCCCTGGCCGTAGAGCTCGGCGTACTTCTGCTCGAACCGGTCCGCCGCGGCCTGCATCGCGTTCTCGTCGAGCGGGCCCTCGCCGACCGGCACGGTGACCTCGGCGAGCTGCATCGCGTAGCGCATGTCGACCTCGCGGACGATCTCGACGCGGTCGAACGTGAGGCCCTGGCGGTCGAGGCCCTGGCGGACCTGGTCCTCGAGCTGCGCGAAGTTCTTCTCCGCGCGCACCGCGTCGACGGGGAGCTGGGCGGGGTCGGAGAGCTCCTGGGCGAGCGCGATGTCCGAGGCGGCCAGCCCGTAGGCGGAGAACGCCGAGGCGACGGGACCGAGCGGGACGACGACCTCGCCGACCCCGAGGTGGGTGGCGTACTTCGCGCAGAACGCCGGCCCGGAGCCGCCGAAGGCGTAGAGGACGAAGTCGCGGGGGTCGTGGCCGGCCTCGACGACGCTCTTGCGCAGCAGGTCGCCGGTCTGGGCGTTCTGCGCGGCGTGGATGGCGGCGGCGGCGTCCTCGACGGACAGGCCCAGCGGCTCGGCGATCCTCGTGCGGATCGCCTCGCGGGCGCGTCCGAGGTCGAGGGCCTTGCGGCCGCCGAGCAGGCCCGTCGTCGGCAGGATGCCGAGGACGAGGTTGGCGTCGGTGTTGGTGGGCTCGGTGCCGCCCTGGTCGTAGCAGGCGGGGCCGGGGTCGGCCTGCGCCGAGTGTGGCCCGATGCGCAGGTTGCCGCCGGCGTCGACCCACGCGATCGCGCCGCCGCCCGAGCCGATGGCGTGCACGCGCAGCGTCGGGACGTTGATCGGGTGGTGGTTGATGACGGTCGTGGTGTCGCGCTCCGGCTCGCCGTCCACGATGAGCCCGACGAGGAACGTCGTGCCGCCGACGTCGGTGGAGATGATGTTGCGGTGCCCGAGGCGCCGGCCGAGCTGGCTCGAGCCGACGACGCCGCCGGTGAGCACCGAGCCGACGGTGGAGATGGCCTGCTGGGGCGCCTCCGAGGCCGCGACGGCACCGCCGTTGGACTGCATGACGAGCAGCGGACCGGCGAGACCGCGGTCGGTGAGGCTGCTCTCGAGGTTCGTCAGGTAGTCCCGCAGGCCGGGGCCCACCTGCGTGCTCATGATCGTCGTGGAGTTGCGGGCGAACTCGCGGATGCGCGGGCTGACCTCGCTGGAGAGCGCGACGTAGATGTCCGGGTCGATCTCGCCCACCAGCTCGCGGATGCGGCGCTCGTGCACGGGGTTGCGGAAGGCCCAGAGCAGGGAGACGGCGATGGCGCGGATGCCGTCGGCGCGCAGCCTCTCGACCCGGCGGCGGACCTCGTCCTCGTCGAGGGCGACCACGACGTTGCCGTCGCGGTCGACGCGCTCGGTGACCTCGAGGGCGTGCCGCTTGGGCAGCAGCTGGTGGTCCTTGTCCTGGGCGAGGACGTGCTGCAGCTCGTGCGGGCTGCGGCCCAGGTAGCGGCCCTCGACGTTCATGATGAAGATCGAGTCGCGGTGGCCCCTGGTGGTGAGGAACCCGACCTCGGGGACCCGGCGCATGACCAGCGCGTTGAGGCTCGACGTCGTGCCGTGGGCGACGTGGTGGGTGTCGGCCAGCATCTCCTCGACCGAGCGCCCGAGCTGCTCGGCGAGCAGCTCGAGCACGTCCAGCACGCCCTGCGAGTAGTCCGGGGGCGTCGACGGCGCCTTCGCCGCGATGACCGATCCGGAGTCGTCGTCGAGCACCGCGTCGGTGAACGTGCCCCCCACGTCGACGCCGATCACATACGTCATGGCCACTCCTCATCGAGCCAGGGGCGTGACCCGAGCCACGCATTTGACGGTGCCGTTGAGTATTCGACACCAACGAAAGGCTCGTCAAGGGGCGGCGTGCGACCGCGGGATCAGTCGGGCACGAGCTCGATCCATCCGCGCACGACGTCCGGGGTCACCTGGCCGACGAGGTCGGGGTGGTCGGTGCGCACGTGCGTCAGCACCTGGTCGACGACCTGCGACTCCGCGCCCGCCCGGACCTCGAAGCCGCACTCGCACGTCACCTGGTTCATGGTCCTGCTCCTCCCGTGGGATGCGTCCGGCGCCGGGAACGATCCCGGCCCGCGCTTGCCACAACCTTGTCGTCGGATGGTCGCCCGCTGCCTAGACTCCCGGTCAGCGCGGCACGGGGAGGGGAATGACCGAGACCGCCCCAGCACCGCACGGCGACCCACCCGTGCGGATCCAGCTCCACGGCCGGTTCGCCCTCGCCGTCGACGGGCAGGGCGTCGAGCACCTGCTGCCCGGCCGGCGCGCCCGCCTGCTCGTCGCGGTGCTGGCGCTCTCGCCCCGCAGCGCGGTCGAGCGCTCGACGGTGATCGACGTGCTGTGGCGCCCGGCCCGCCCCGGGGACGGCGCGGCGGGGACGTTCGCCGCGCTGCTGTCGAAGGTGCGCACGGCGCTCGCGCCGGGGGAGATCCGCGGGCGGCGCACCCTGCAGCTGGTCCTGCCGCCGGGCTCGATCATCGACGCGGTCGTGGCGCAGGGCGCGCTGCACGCCGCCGAGGCGGCCGCGGCGCGCGAGGACTGGCCGCGGGCGTGGACCGAGTCGCTCAGCGCGCTGTTCGTGACCCAGCGCGGCCTGCTCGGCGACTTCGAGGACCCCTGGAGCGAGGAGCGCCGCGAGGAGGCCGCGCACCAGCACCGCCGCGTGCTGCAGTGCTACGCCGAGGCGTGCCTGCACCTCGGCCCCGGCGAGCGCGCCGGCGCCGAGCGCAGCGCCCGCACCCTCATCGCGCTCGACCCGCTGGCCGAGACCGGCTACCGGCTGCTCATGCGGGCCCACCTCGCGCAGGACGACCGGGCGGCCGCGCTGGCGGTGTACGAGCGGATGCGCTGCGCCCTGCGCGACCACCTCGGCGCCCTGCCCAGCCCGGCCGCCCAGGAGCTCCACGCCGAGCTCCTGGGGTGAGGCTCACGCGTCGAGGAACGTCGTCACCATGTCCGCGGCGAGCGCCGTGCGGGCGATGCCGCCGAAGTGCGTGGTGCCCGGCAGGACGGCGAGCTGGGTGGCCGGGACGCCGACGAAGTCGCCGTTGACGTCGCCGCCGCGCAGGCGCAGGAAGCGCAGCGCGTGCTCGAGGCGCACCGCGTCGCAGTCACCGACCGTGTAGAGCGTCGGCGCGGCGTAGCCGGCGATGTCGGCCTCGCTCCACGCCGGGCCGGGGTCGAGCGTGCCGAGCTTGTCGAGCAGGCCCTGCAGGCGCTCGGGGTGCGGCGACTTCGCGCGGTAGGAGTCCGCCATCGGCGTCCCCTCGATCATGTCGACGGTCATGGCACCGACGGCCTCGCTGTTCTCCGGGCGCATCCCGTCGGGGGTGAAGGCCGCCGAGGACACGACCGCGCGGCGGACCAGCTCCGGGTGCCGGATCGCGAGGGTCAGTGCCACCGCCCCGCCGACGCTGAACCCGAACACGTCCACCTGCGCGATGCCGAGGTGCGCGAGCAGCGCGACGACGTCGCCGGTGAGCTCCGGGATGGACAGCGGCCGGTCGATGTCGTTGGTGCGGCCGTGGCCCTGGAAGTCGGCGGCGATCACGGTCCGGCCCGCCGCCAGGTCGGGCAGCAGCGCGCCGAACTGCAGGTCGATGTCGAACAGGCCGCCGTGCAGGAGCAGCAGCGGGACGCCGCCCTCGCCGTGGATCTCGTAGTACATCTGCAGGTCGCCGAGGGGGGCGTAGCCGGTCGTCGTCGTGGTGCTCATCAGGATCTCCGAGGGGTGCGGTCCGTGCTGGCACCCTGGCGTCGAACGGCGTCGACCCCCTTCGACACACGCTCGGACATCGTCGTCAGGCGTCGAAGGCCCGCATCCCGGCGTCGAGGGCCGGCAGCAGCAGCGTGCGCGGGGCGAACCGCCCGCCGAGGGCGGTCAGCTGGTTGACCAGGCCCGGCGTGACGGCGCGGTCGCCGCGCGCCATCGCCGCGACGCCGGCCTCGGCGACGTCGCCCGCCTCCCCGACGAGCAGGTCGGGCACCTGGTCGAAGGCGTCGGTGCCGGCCGCGTCGGCGAACCCGGTGCGGGTCAGACCCGGGCTGACGGTGGTCAGGGTGACCCCGGTGCCCGCGAGCTCAGCGTGCACGGCCTCGGAGAACGAATGCACGAACGCCTTGCTGGCGGCGTAGGACGCAGCACCCGGGAGCGGCTGGAACGCGGTGATCGACGAGACGTTGAGCAGCGCGCCCGGACGTCCGCGCCGGGTCAGGGCCCCCACGGCGGCGACGGGGAGGTCGTGCAGCGCCAGGACGTTGAGGCGCACCAGGCCGTCGAGGGCGGCCCGCTGCTCGGCGTCGCCGGCGAGCTCGGCCACCCGCCCCGTGACACCGAAGCCGGCCGAGTTGACCAGGCCGACGACGCGCTCGTCGTCGAGCAGACGCCGGGCGGCATCCAGCCCCGCGTCGGTGCCCAGGTCCGCGGCGTGCACCTCGTGCTCGGGGCCCAGCTCCGCCGCGAGGTCGGCGAGCGCGTCCTCCCGGCGGGCGACGAGCGTGGTCGGGTATCCGCGGTGCGCGAGCGCCCGCGCGACGGCGGCCCCGATCCCCGAGGACGCCCCGGTGACGAGGACGCGGGAGGTGGGTCCGGGCGGCGGCAGCGGCATGATCGGGGAGTACCCGCCGGACTTGCGTTGGAGTGCACTCGAAGGCATAGCGTCGAGACGTGCCTGGTTCGATCATGGGAACGGCCGTCCGACGCGTCGAGGACCCGGAGCTGATCCGCGGTCACGCCACCTACGTCGACAACATCGTGCCGCCGGGGGCGCTGCACTGCGTCTTCGTGCGCTCACCGCTCGCGCACGCCCGCCTGGGAGCGGTCGACGTCGCGAAGGCCCGGGAGGCGCCGGGCGTCGTCGCGGTCCTCACCGGCGACGACATGACGGAGCTCCCCGACCATCGGCCGTTCATGGTCCTCAACGACGCCTGCGCGCGGCCGCTGCTCGCCCGCGGCAAGGTGCGCTTCGTCGGCGACATGGTGGCCGCGGTGATCGCCGCGACCCGCGCCGAGGCCGTGGACGCCGCCGAGCTCGTGGAGATCGACTACGACCCGCTCGAGCCGGTCGTGGACCCCGAGGCCGCCCTCGCCGAGGGCGCCCCGCTGCAGTTCGAGGAGCTCGGCTCGAACCTCGCCGCCGGGTTCCGCGACCCCGACGACGTGCGTCCGCTCGACGGCGCCGACGTCGTCGTGCGCGCCCGGATCGTCAACCAGCGCCTCGCCGTCGCGCCCATGGAGGGCAACGCGGTGACGGCGACGCCGGGGGGAGACGCAGCGCAGCGGATCTCGACCGGTGAGGACGGCGCGGACGAGCCGTACGACATGACCGTGCACGTCTCCACGCAGATGCCGCACGGCCTGCGCAACCAGGTCGCGGCCCAGTGGGGATGGGACACCGAGCGGGTGCGCGTCGTCGCGCCGCACGTCGGCGGCGGCTTCGGCGGCAAGGCCGGCCTGGCGCCCGAGCACGCCGTGGTCATCGAGGCGGCGCGGCAGCTCGGCCGGGCGGTGACCTGGACCGAGACCCGCTCGGAGAACCTCACCGCGATGCCCCACGGGCGCGGCCAGGTGCAGTACGGCGAGCTCGGGCTGCGCCGCGACGGCACGATCGTCGGGCTGCGCGCCCGGGTCGTCGGCGACTCGGGTGCCTACGCCGGGTTCGGCGGCGCACTCACCCTCGGGCCGACGCGGAACATGGCGCAGGGCGTCTACCACATCCCCGAGATCACCTACGACGGCGCCGCCGTCCTGACCACCACGACACCGATGGGCGCGTTCCGCGGGGCCGGGCGCCCCGAGGCCGCGGCGATGATCGAGCGGCTCGTCGACATGGCGGCCCGCGAGCTCGGCGAGGACCCCGCCGAGCTGCGCCGCAAGAACTTCCTGCAGCCCGACGAGTTCCCGCTGACCACGCGCACCGGCTCGCTCTACGACTCCGGCGACTACGGCCACGCCCTCGACGTCGCGCTGCGCGAGGCGGGGTACGACGCCCTGCGCCGCGAGCAGGCGCAGCGCCGCGAGCGCGGCGACCGCGTCGCGCTGGGCATCGGGCTCGCGGTGTACGTCGAGGTCACCGCCGGGGGCGGCGGCGGGGAGTACGGCGCGGTGAGCGTCGACGCCGATGGCGGCGCC
Source organism: Actinomycetospora lutea (assembly GCF_028737205.1). Lineage (GTDB taxonomy): Bacteria > Actinomycetota > Actinomycetes > Mycobacteriales > Pseudonocardiaceae > Actinomycetospora > Actinomycetospora lutea. The sequence continues at coordinate 164,022 of NZ_JAQZAL010000005.1, forward strand.
ACGGTCTCGGTGGGCACCTCGGGCCACGGCCAGGGGCACGCGACGTCCTTCGCGATGATCGTCGCCGACCGCCTGGGCGTGCCGATGGAGCAGGTGCGCTTCGTGCAGTCCGACACGGCAGCGGTGCCGCGCGGCGGGGGCACGGGCGGGTCGCGGTCGCTGCAGCTCGCCGGCTCCAGCGTGTTCGTGGCCGCCGACACCGTGCTCGCCCGGGCCCGTGAGGTCGTCGCGTCCGCGCTGGAGGCCGACGTCGACGACATCACGGGCACCGACGCCGGTCTCGGCGTCGCCGGTGTCCCCGACCGGGCGCTGACCTGGCGCGAGATCGCGGCCGCGGCCGACGAGCAGGGGGTGTCGCTGTCCGAGGCTCGCGACGAGACGCAGCCCGGCGCGACCTACCCGTTCGGCGCGCACGTCTCGGTGGTCGAGGTCGACCTCGACACCGGGCGCGTCACGCCCGTGCGCCACGTCGCCGTCGACGACTGCGGCACCGTGCTCAACCCGACGCTCGTCGCCGGACAGCAGCACGGGGGACTCGCGCAGGGCATCTCGCAGGCGCTGTGGGAGGGCTTCTCCTACGACGCCGACGGCAACCCGACCTCGGGCACGTTCGCGGCCTACCTGCTGCCGACCGCCGCCGAGGTGCCGATGTACGAGGCCTCGTCCACCGAGACCCCCACGCCCTACAACCCGCTGGGTGCCAAGGGCATCGGGGAGGCCGCGACGATCGGATCGACGCCCGCGGTGCAGAACGCCGTCGTGGACGCGCTCGCCCCGCTCGGCGTGCGCCACGTGGACATGCCGCTGACGCCCGACCGCGTGTGGCGCGCGATCCGCGACGCGGAGGCCGGCACGTCCGCGGACCCCTGGACCGAACCGCCGGCGTTCTTCGCGGACCTGCCGGTGCGGGGTGCGTCCGCCGATCCGGAAGCGGCATCGGTCGACGTGTAGGCATTCCCCCGCCGCCCCCAAGCTATAGCGCGGCGGGGGACTTGCCGCAAGACCCGGGGTGGTCCCCAGAATCGCGGTCCTCGGAGACGGACGCGAGGGGGAATGCGTGACCGACGTGGTCGACGTGGTGATCGCCGGCGGCGGGCCGACCGGCACGATGCTGGCCGCCGAGCTGCGGTTGCACGGTGTCGGGGTGGTCGTCCTGGAGAGGGACACCGAGCCGCCGCCGTACGTGCGCTCGCTCGGGCTGCACGTGCGCAGCATCGAGCTGATGGACCAGCGCGGAATGCTCGGGCGATTCCTCGCGGAGGGGAAGCGGTATCCGCTCGGGGGATTCTTCGCGGGCATCGCGAAACCGTTGTCGCGCGACCTCGACACCGCGCACGGGTACGTGCTCGGCATCCCGCAGACGCGGACCGACCGCCTCCTCGCCGCGCGGGCGGTCGAGCTGGGCGCCGAGGTCCGGCGCGGCGTCGAGGTCGCCGGGCTCGAGCAGGACGACGGCGGGGTCACGATCACCGCGGTCGACGGCACCTCGCTGCGCGCGCGGTACCTCGTCGGGGCGGACGGCGGGCGCAGCACGGTGCGCAAGCTGCTCGGGGTCGGCTTCCCCGGGGAGCCGTCCCGCCACGACACGCTGCTGGGCGAGATGGAGGCGACGGCGTCCCCGGACGAGGTGGCCTCGGTCGTCGCCGAGGTCCGGCGCACGCAGCTGCGCTTCGGTCTCGGGCCCTCGGGCACCGACGGGGTGTACCGGGTCGTCGTGCCGGCCGCGGGCGTGATCGAGGGCCGCGCCGCGTCGCCGAACCTCGAGGACTTCCGCGAGCAGCTGCGGGCGGTGGCCGGCACCGACTTCGGCGTGCACTCCCCCCGCTGGCTCTCGCGCTTCGGCGACGCCACCCGGCAGGCCGAGCGCTACCGCGTCGGGCGGGTGCTGCTGGCCGGCGACGCCGCCCACGTCCACCCCCCGACCGGCGGGCAGGGGCTCAACCTCGGCGTCCAGGACGCGGCGAACCTCGGGTGGAAGCTGGCCGCGGCGATCGCCGGGTGGGCGCCCGACGGCCTGCTCGACACCTACGAGGCCGAGCGCCACCCGGTCGCCGCCGACGTCCTGGACAACACCCGCGCGCAGATGGAGCTGATGTCGACCGAGCCGGGCCCGCAGGCGGCGCGACGGCTGTTCGCGCAGCTGATGGACTTCGACGAGGTCAACCGGTTCCTCATCGAGAAGATCACGGCGATCGGGATCCGCTACGACCTCGGCGACGGGCACCCGCTCGTCGGGCGGCGGCTGCGCGACGTCCCGCTCTCCGACGGGCGGCTCTACGAGCGCCAGCGCACCGGCCGCGGTGTGCTGCTCGACCGCACCGGCGGGCTGAGCACGGCGGGGTGGGCGGACCGCGTCGACCACGTCGCCGACCCCGGCGCCGGGCTCGACCACCCCGCGGTCCTCGTGCGCCCCGACGGCTACGTCGCCTGGGTCGGCGACGACCCGGCCGGCCTCACCGCGCGGCTGGCGCAGTGGTTCGGCCCGCCCGTGCGGGCCGGTCTCGTCACCGGCGCTCTCGCGGGCGGGGCGTGACGAGGGCGGGCGCGCACACCCCGCAGCGACGGCGCTGGGCGTCGAGGTCCTCCCCCGCGGCCCAGGCCCGCGCCACGTCGACCGCATGCGACCGGTGACCGGCGGGGACGTCCTCGGGTCGGTGGTGGTGCAGGGACCCGTCGGCGATCCCGGCGCGCACTGCGGCGACACCGGCGACGAGGCGGTCGGAGGCTCGCTCGGAGACTCTCTGGGGGGCGATACCCGGCGAAACGGTCACATCCTCCCAACGGCACGCTCCGCCCGGAACTCGATCACTCGATCGGGGCGGCGTGTCCCCGGCGCTCCCCGGGGACGCCTCCGCAGCCCGCCCAGACCATCGCCGCGGTGCGGGCCGCCCAGTCCTCGGCGAGGGGTTCGCCGCGGGCGGCGTGCGCCAGCCACGAGCCGGTCAGCAGGTCCTCCGCCGTCGTGTGGTCGGCGTGGCCGCGCAGGGCGCCGGACTCCACGCCGGCACGCAGGCAGGCGCGCAGGCGGGCGCGACAGGGCTCGAGGAGACGCCGGCGGATCTCCTCGCGGACGCGCGGGTCGGCGCCCGCGCCCAGTGCCACGGCGACGAGGGCGGCCACATCGTGCTCCACGACGAAGTGCCGGAACCGGGCGAGCTCGGCGACGAGGTCGGCGAACGCGTCGCCCGACGCCGGCGCGGGCCCGCGGGCCTCGATGGTGGCGACCGCGGCGAGCGCGAGCTCGGTCCGCCCCGACCAGCGGCGGTAGACCGCCGCGCGCGTCGTACCCGCCTCCTCCGCGACGGCGGCCACGGACAGGCCCGGCAGGCCCTGGTGGCGGAGGTGGCGCAGGGCCACCTCGAGGACGAGCCGGTCGATCTCGGCGTTGCGGGGCCGCCCGCCCACGTGCACCGCACCGTCACCGGACGCCGCCGGGCGGGGCGGCGCCGCCGGTGGGGGCACGGGAGAGTGCTCGGCCGCGGACACGACCCCTAGGTGACCCTGCCGGACGGATACACAAACGTGTCGTATCGCTGCGGACAGTGACCGCTGCCCGCCACGCCGTCCGGCTCTCACCAGGGGCGATCATGACTGCTCCGTCAGGGTGACGTGTGACCACGGACTCCCTGCGCCACCGGGGTGACCGATACAGACCGTGTTGCTCACGGCGCTGTGGCGAGGATAACGTTTGGGTCGATTCGATACATGGCTGCTGTGTATCGCCGGGTGGGCGCAGGGGCGGCACGGCGGCGGGGAGGGACTCATCGTGATCACGAACCGCGATCTGGACGTCATCGGGGTCCGCGACCTCGGCGACCTCGCCGCCCCGGCCCGGCCGGCGCCGCTGGACGAGATCACCTACGAGCTCCTCTGCGAGGTCCCGCCGTCCCGCGACGGGTGGTCGCTGCTGTGCCGTCGCGCCGGCCGCATCGCGTGGTCGATGCCCCTGGCCCCGCGTGGTGCGGCGCCGCGGGTGCGCCCGGCCGTCGCCCAGGCCGTGGCCGTGCGTGTGCTCACCGAGCAGGGGGTGTTCGTCAGCGGGTGGAACCACGTCCCCGACGACCAGGACGGCGCGCACTTCGTCGCCCGGCGCCCGCAGACGGCGCCCGTCCTGCCCGTGTAGGCCCGCCCCGCGGGCGATCTTGCCTCGCCCCGTGAGCCGACCTCGGGCGCTGGTGGCGGGCGGTTCCGGCGGCATCGTCCGGGCGTTCGGTCGCCGCCTCGCGGCCACGGCCGGCCCGCTCATCCCGACGCGCTTCCCCACATCTTTGAATACAGACTAGAAAAACTGGGCGGCGTGGGCGACGATCCGGACCCATGGAGCACCCCGCGGTCGACGTCCTGGTGATCGGCGCCGGCGCGGGCGGGCTGTTCACCGCCGCCCGGCTCGCCCACCGCGGCTACCGCACGCTCGTGGTCGAGCGCCTCGACCGCCTCGGCGGGCGGGCCTCGAGCGAGGTGATCGACGGCTTCACGGTCAACAACGGTGCGATCGTCATCGAGACCGGCGGGATCACCGAGGCGACGTTCGCCGAGGTCGGCGCGCGCTTCGACGTGCGCCCGGCGACGCCGCCGATCCTCTACCGGCTCGGCGGCAAGGACGTCGACGTCACCGGCGGCGGCTGGGGCTACCTGCTGGGCAAGCTCACGCGCCAGGGCGCGAAGCTGCTCGACGGCCTCGGCGCGGCGCGCACCGACGACGGACTGCCCGACGGGGAGCTCTCGACCGCCGACTGGGTGCGCCGGTACACCGCGAACGAGAAGGTGCACGGGATCTTCCGCAACATGTGCGCGTCGATCTTCGCGGTGAGCTCCGAGGACCTCCCGGCGGCGGTCTTCCTGACCTACTTCACCCGGCGCAGCGCGTTCAAGAGGTTCGGCTTCTGCCCCGAGGGCACGATCGGTGTCTGGCGCGCGCTGGCGGACGCGATCGAGGGCACGGGCCGCGGCGAGGTGTGGCTCGACAGCGAGGTGTCGTCGCTGCGGCTCGGTGCCGACGGCACGGTCAGCGCCGCGACGGTGCGGCGCGCCGGGCGCGACATCGAGGTCACCTGCCGGGTCGCGATCAGCGACGCCGGGCCCGCGGCGACCGCCGACCTCGTCGGGCGCGACCGCCTGCCCGCCGACCACACCGCCGCCGTCGACACGACGCCGTGCGCGATGCTGGTGGTCAACTTCGCGAGCCGCGAACCCCTGGTGGAGGCACCCGGACTGCTCAGCTTCGCCACCACCCGGCGCATGGCCTACGTCGCGAACTTCACCGCGACCTGCCCGGAGATGGCCCCCGACGGCTGGCACCTCTACAACGGCACCTCGGTGCCCGAGCCCGCGACCGGCGCGTTCAACGCCGACGCCGAGCTCGAGCTCCTCCACGCCGACCTCCGCGAGCAGATCCCCGGGTTCGACGGGGCGCGCGTGCTCTCCACGACCGTGTGGCGCGACGCGTGGCCGCCGCAGCGCGCCGTCGCCGGCCACGACCTGCCGCACACCACACCGATCGCGAACCTCTGGAACGTCGGCGACGCGGTGAAGCAGTACGCCAACGGCGGCACCACGGCGTGCGCCGAGACCGCCGCGCTCGTCACCGACGAGATCGCCGCGCGGTACCCGGTCGCGGCTCTGCGCTAGGTGCAGCTAGGCGGGCGCCGGCTGGGTCTGCGCCACCATCCGCGCCAGGCGGAACTTCTGCACCTTGCCGGTCGGCGTCGTCGGCAGGTCCGCCGCCTCGAGGAACACCACGCGCCGCGGCACCTTGAACCGCGCGAGCTGCTCGCGGCACAGCGCGACGAGCTCGTCGGCGGTGACCGCCGCGCCGGCCTTCGGCACCACGCACGCGACGCCGATCTCGCCCCAGCGGTCGTCGGCGACCCCGACGGCGAACGCCTGGCTGACACCCGGGTGGCGGGAGAGGACCTCCTCGACCTCCTTGGGCATGACGAGCTCGCCACCGGACTTGTAGAGCTCCTTGCTGCGCCCGGTGAGCACGACGTAGCGGTCCTCGGTGAGGTAGCCGAGGTCGCCCGAGCGCACCCAGCCCTCGTCGTCGAGGGCCCGCGCGGTCTCCTCGGGCTTGCCCCAGAAGCCCAGCATGTTCGTCGGCCCGCGCGCGGCGAGCTCGCCCTCGCCGCCGGCCGGCAGCGGCTCGCCGGTGAGCACGTCGATCGTGCGGTACTCGGTGAGGTCCCCGGTCTCCGGCAGCCCCGCGGACCCGGCGAGCTTGACCCGGCCCACGGTCCCCGCGAGGCGCTCGAACGGGTCCTCGGGCAGCGAGAGCGTCATCGCCCCGCCCTGCTCGGTCATGCCGTAGCCGGTGACGATCTCGTCGACGCCGAGGGTGTCGCGGACCTTCTCCCACAGCCACACCGGCGCCGGCGCGGCGCCGGAGAGGATCGCGCGCAGGCTGGAGAGGTCGCGCGTCGCGAGGTCGGGGTGCTCGAGGATCGCGACGGTCATCGTCGGCACGCAGAGGATGTCGGTGGCGCGGTGGCGCTCGATGCCCTCGAGGTAGCGGCCCGGGTCGAACGCGGTCTGCGGGATGATCGCGCCGCCGACCATCATCGCCGCCATGAGGCCCTCGACGTAGCCGAACATGTGGTAGCAGGGCAGCGAGAACAGGATGCGACGGCCGTCCTCGAACGCCCGGGTCAGCGCCGACGCGTAGCCCGTGCGCTGGCTCGCGTCGTGGGTGATGAGCACGCCCTTGGGCGAGCCGGTGGTGCCCGACGTGTAGAGGATGTCGGCGACGTCGTCGGCGGCGCCACCGCGGCCCGCGCTGCCGCCCGGGTGCTCGCGGCCGAGCTGTTCGAGGTCCTCGACCGACCCGACGCCCTCCCGCCACCGCCCATCGGTCGAGAGCGTGACGACACCCCGCAGGTCCGGGAGCGCGTCCTGCTCGCCGCGGTCCCACCCGGGCGCGATCTCGTCGAGCATCCCGAGGTGGTCGAGGCCCGCGAACCCGGTCATCGTGATCAGCAGGTTGGCCTGCGACTGCTCGAGGACGTAGTGCAGCTCGTCGGTGCGGTAGAGGAAGTTGAACGGGATCGCGACGGCGCCGGCGCGCGAGATCGCGAACTTCAGCGGCACGAACTCGACGTAGTTCGCCATCACCAGCCCGACCCGGTCGCCCGGGCGCACGCCCAGCGCGACGAGCCCGTCGGCCAGGCGCTCGGTCCACGCGGCGACGTCGGCGTAGGTCACCGTCCGGTCGTCGGTGATCACCATCGGGCGGTCGCCGAACTCCTCGGCGCACCGCGCGAGCCGCTCGTGCAGCGCCATCGGCGTCCACTCCGGGAAGCGCCGCCGCAGCGCGTCGCGTCGTTCCTCGAGGCTCGCACCCATCACCGCACCACTCCCCGGGCCGTTCCCCCGTTTTTTAGTCGCGAGAAGAATATGGGCGACCCGTGACCCGGACCACCCTCAGTTTCCGCGGGCGCGGAACCGGGCCAGCCGCTCGCTCACCGCCGGGTCGGCGAGGTGCTCGAGCACCACCGCGGTCTCGCGCGCCAGCCCGTCGGACAGCGGGGCGCGCAAGCCCTCGTGCACGAGCCGCTTCGTGCGCGCCGCCGCCCCGGGGTCGACGCGCAGCAGGCGCTCGACGACCTCGTCCACCAGCGCCTCGAACCCCTCGGCGGGCGCGCTGCGCCAGGCCAGCCCGAGCGCGACCGCCTCGTCGCCGGAGAGCCGCTCGCCGAGCAGGATGTGGGTCAGCGCGCGCTGCGGCCCGAGCAGGCGCGGCAGGCGCTGCGAGCCGCCGCCCGCGGGGACCTGGCCGAGGCGCGCGTGGTTGTCGGCGAGCACCGCGTCGTCGCGCACCACCACGACGTCGGCGGCCTGCACGAACTCGAAGCCGCCCGCGGTCGCGGACCCCTCGACGGCCGCGACGACCGGCACCGGCAGTGTCGCCACCACCGAGCACGCACGGTGGAAGGCGTCGAACAGCCCGCGCAGCGCGTCCCCGCCCGCGGCGCGCCGCCGCGTCACCTCGTCCACGTCGCCACCCGCGCAGAAGTGCCCGCCGGCGCCGCGGACGACGATCACCCGCGCGCGGGTCGCGAGGTCGACGAGGTGGTCGTGCAGCGCCTCGGCCAGCGCCACGGTGATCGCGTTGCGGGCCCGCGGGCGGTGCAGGACGACGTGCCCGACGTCCCCCTCGAGCCGGGCCAGCACCGGGGCGTCCTCGGACACGGTGACTCCTCTCCCACGGCGTGTTCTAATCTATATTAGAAGAATGAGGAGGGCCTGCATGACGTCCCACGAGAAGTCCGCGCGCCTGCTCTACGACGCGCTCGCGACGGGCGACCGCGCGCTCCTCGACACGCTGCTCGACCCGGCCTTCACCGGCGAGGCCACCGAGGGGCTGCCGTTCGGCCTCGGCGGCGCCCACCACGGCGCCGAGGCGATGATCGACGACTTCTGGTGGGCGATCGGGCAGCACTACCGCGCCCGCGCCGAGCCCGCCCAGTTCCTGGCCCTCGCCGACGGCGGGCTCGTCGTCCTCGGGCGCTACACCGGCAGCGCGCGCGACGGCGGGCGCGCGCTCGACGCGGCGTTCGCGCACGTCCTGACCTTCGCCGACGACGGCCGCATCGCCTCCCTGCGCCAGTACACCGACAGCGCCCGCTGGGCCCAGGCCCTCGATCCGGCTGCCACCCGGTCCGCGCCCGCCGGCCAGCGGGAGCTGCGCGTCGTGCGCTACGACGTCGCCGACGGTGTCGCGACCGTCGAGCTCGACCGTCCCGAGGCCGGCAACGCGATCGACCCCACGATGGTCGAGGACCTCGACGAGGCCACCTTCCGCGCCGCGCACGACCCGGCGGTGCGCGCGGTGCTGATCCGCGGCGGCGGACGCAGCCTCTCGGTCGGCGGCGACCTCGCGTACTTCGCCCGCCATGCCGACGACATCCCGGCGCGCCTGCGGGGGATCATCGACCGCTACCACGTCACCCTCGACCGGCTCGCCACGCTCGAGGCGCCGGTGGTGTGCGCGGTGCACGGGGCGCTCGCCGGCGGCGGGCTCGGCCTGGCGCACGTCAGCGACATCGTCGTCGCCGCCGAGGACGCCAAGTTCGCCGTCGGCTACGGCGCGATCGGGCTGGCCTCGGACGGGGCGAACACCTGGTACCTGCCGCGCCTGGTCGGGATGCGGCGCGCCCAGGAGATGTTCCTGCTCAACCGCGTGCTGACCGGTCCCGAGGCGCTCGAGGCCGGGATCGTCACCGAGGTGGTGCCGGCCCGCGAGCTCGCCGCGCGGGCCCGGGATCTCGCGACGACCCTCGCCGCCGGCCCCACGCGGGCGTTCGGGCACATGAAGCGCCTGCTGCTCGCGAGCCAGGACGCGACGCTGTCCGACCAGCTCGCCGAGGAGTCCCGGCGCATGACCGCGAGCGGCGCGACGGCCGACGCGCGGGAGGGGATCACGGCGTTCGTCGAGCGCCGGCGTCCCGACTTCCGGGGACGCTAGGCCTCGGCGCGGGTCCGGGTCCGAGCACGAGGAGCAGAGGAGGCACGCCGTGACCACCACCGACGTCGATACCGACCCCGAGGCAGCCCGCATCCGCTCGCTGGTCCTCCCCGACCGCGTCCACGGCTCGATCTACACCGACCCCGACGTCTACGCCCGCGAGCTCGAGCGCATCTGGTACACGACGTGGGTCTACGTCGGGCACGCGAGCGAGGTGCCTGAGCCCAACGACTACGTGCGCAAGACGATCGGCCCGCAGCAGGTCGTCATGACCCGCGACAAGACCGGCGCGATCCACGTGCTGCACAACCGCTGCTCGCACCGCGGCAACCTCGTCTGCGACGCCGAGCGCGGCAACGCCGGCTCGTTCCGCTGCCCGTACCACGGGTGGACGTTCGCGAACACGGGCGACCTGCTCGGCTTCCCGTTCAACCAGGGCTACGGCGGCTCCTCCGCCCGCGCGCAGCTGCCCGGCCTCGCCACCGCCCCGCGCGTCGAGTCCTACCGCGGCTTCGTGTTCGCGAGCCTGTCGCCGGACGGGCCGACGCTGCGCGAGCACCTGGGCGCGGCGGCCGAGCGCCTCGACCGGCTCTGCCGGCTCTCCCCCTCCGGCGAGGTGGAGCTGACCGCGGGCTGGGTCCGCCACGAGGTCACCGCGAACTGGAAGATGCTCGTCGAGAACGAGACCGACGGCTACCACCCGCAGTTCGTCCACTCCTCGATCTTCTCGATCTCGGGCAGCGGCATCGGCGCGCTCTACAGCGACAAGTCGACGGCGGTGACGCGCGCGCTCGGCGGCGGGCACACCGAGAACGACCTGAGCCCCGAGTTCCGCCGCCTCGGGGTGCCGATGGGCTGGGCGGGCACGCCCGAGGCCAAGATCCCGGACTACGTCGCCGCCATGCGCGACGCCTACGGCACCGACACCGCCGACGAGATCATGATCGACGGCTCGCCCCACGTCATGATCTTCCCGAACCTGTTCGTCGCGGAGATCCAGCTCTTCCAGATCCAGCCGCTCGCGGTCGACCGCACCGTCCAGCACGTCACCGCGATCCAGTTCGCGGGCGCGCCCGACCTCAACCGCCGGCTCGTCACCCAGTGCGTCGGCTCGGTCGGGCCCGCCGGGATGCTGCTGGCCGACGACGCGGAGATGTACGAGCGCAACCAGCGCGGCGTCGCGCAGCGCCGGCCGGAGTGGCTCGACCTGACCCGCGGGCTCCACCGCGAGCGCGTCGACGACGACGGCCACACGATCGGCACCGCCACCGACGAGACGTCGATGCGCGCGATGTGGCGGCACTACCTGGAGCTGATGACATGACCACGGCGCTCGCGATCGACCTCCGGGAGGCCGAGCAGTTCCTCTACCGCGAGGCGCGCCTGGCCGATGCGTTCGCGCTCGAGGAGTGGGAGGCGCTCTGGACCGACGACGCCGTCTACCACGTGCCGGTCGACCCCGACGCCGACCCGCGCACGCACATGTCGATCGTCTTCGACAACCGCGGGCGGATCGCGACGCGCATCAAGCAGCTGCAGACCGGCCGGCGGCACTCGCAGCGCCCGCCGTCGCGGCTGTGCCGGTCGGTGACGAACGTCGAGGTGCTGGGCGTCGAGGGCGGTGACGACAGGGGCGACACCGTCGTCGGTTCCGTCGTCCAGATCCTCGAGTCGCGCGACCGCGGCGCGACGTGGTGGGTCGGGCGGGTCACCCACCGCCTGCGTCGTCTCGACGGCGAGCTGCGCATGGCCGCCAAGACCGTGGTCCTCGTCGACAGCGACCGCGCCCTGCCGACGATGTCGTTCCTGATCTGATGGACGTCGTCGCCAGCGAGTTCGCCACCGTGTCCGTCTCGGTCGACGACCACGGCAACGGCACGCGCCTGCGTCTCGAGGACCTGCGCACCGGGACGGTGCGCTTCCTCGACGCGCTCGAGCTGGAGTCGATCGTGTGGGCGCCGGAGAGCTGGATGCGCGCGCTGCTCGACCCGTCCCAGCACCGGTGGCGCGACGCCGACCGGGGCCCCGCGCAGGAGTCGATGCCGGAGCCGCCCGAGGAGCCGCCCGCCTAGGATCACGCCGTGCCCCGGGAGCGGACCGCGCGGCCGTCGGCCGACGGCGCGCCCACGTCGGGACGGAAGTCCGCCCGCACGCGCGAGCGCATCCTCGCCGCGGCCGCGCAGATCCTCAGCCGCAAGGGCTGGGCGGGCACGCGGCTGGTCGACATCGCCGAGGTCGCCGCGGTGCAGGCGCCCGCGGTGTACTACTACTGGACCTCGCGCGAGGACCTGCTGGCCGAGGTCGTCGTCACCGGCCAGCAGGCGACGCTCGAGCACGTCGTCGCGTCGCTGGACGCCCTGCCCGCGGACGCCTCGGCGTTCGACCGGATCGACCGCGCGATCGCGGCGCACCTCGAGGTGGTGCTGCGCCGCTCCGAGTTCTCGCTGGCCGCGATCCGCAACGCCGCGCAGCTGCCCGACGACATCCGCGAGCGCCAGCTCGTCGGCCAGCGCGCGTACGCCGACGTGTGGCGCGGGCTCGTCGAGGACGCCGTCGCCGCCGGGGAGCTGACCGCCGACGTCGACGCGCGCGCGGCGCGCATGCTCGTGCTCGGCGCGCTGAACTGGGCGCCGGAGTGGTGGAACCCGGAGCGCGGGCCGCTCGAGGAGGTCGTCGCGACCACCCAGCACGTCGTGCGCCGGGGGCTCGCCAGGGCAGCTAGCGGCCGGTGAACCGCGGCGCCCGGCGCTCGATCACCGCGTCGAGGCCCTCGCGCGCGTCGGCGGTGCCCGACAGCTCGGAGACCGTGCGCGCCTCCTCTCCCAACTGGGCCTCGACGCGCGCGCCGAGCCCGGACCAGAGCAGGCGCTTGGTGGCGGCGAGCGCCTGCGGGGCGCCGGCGGCGAGGCGCAGGGCGAGCTCCTCGGTGCGCGCGGCGAGCTCGTCGTCGGGCACCACCGCGGTGAGGATGCCGGCGTCGAGCGCCTCGGCGGCGGACAGCACGGGGTTGGTCAGCGCGATCTCCATCGCCTTGCGCAGGCCCACGAGCGCCGGGAGCGTCACCGTCGCGCCCGCGTCCGGCGCCATGCCGACGCGGGTCGCGCCGCTGAGGAACTGCGCGGACTGGGCGGCCACGACCAGGTCCGCCGCGCACACGAGGCCGAAGCCGCCGCCGCCCGCCGCGAACCCGTGCACCGACGCGACCACCGGCGCGGGCAGCGCGAGCAGCGCCTGCACCACCATCTGCAGCCGCGACGTGGCCTCGCGCAGGTAGTCCGGGAGGCCGGTCCCCTTGCTCGCGAACGTCTTGACGTCGCCGCCGGCACAGAAGTGCCTCCCCTCGCCGGAGATCACGAGCACGCGCAGACCCGGGCGCGCGTGGCACGCCATCACCGCGTCGTGGAACGCGCGCAGCAGCTCGACGTCCAGGCCGTTCGAGGCCTCCGGCCGGTTGAGCCGCAGGCGGGCGACACCCCGGTCGTCGACGTCGAGCAGCACCGGTCCGGACCCCACGAGCTGCTCGCCCACCGGTACCCTCCTCGCTGGTTTCTAATGCGGATTAACCGTACACGGGAGGGCCCATGGAGCTCGCGCTCGCCGACGCCCGCGTCGTCGTCACCGGCGGCGCGTCGAACATCGGGCGCGGCATCGTGCACGGGTTCGCGCGCGAGGGGGCGCGCGTCCTGCTCGTCGACCGCGACGGCGAGCAGGCCGCCCGCGTACGCGAGGAGGGGCTCGCGCTCGGCGCCGCGGCGGTGGAGGTGCTCGAGCTCGACCTCACCGTCGAGGGTGCGGGCGGGCGGGTGGTCGGTGCGGCGGTGGACCGCTTCGGCGGCGTCGACGCGCTGGTGAACAACGCCGGCTGGAGCGTCCCCGGCTTCCTCACCGAGCAGACCGACCGCGCGCTGTGGCAGCGCACGATCGAGACGAACCTCTACACGGCGATCGACTGCACGCAGGCCGCGCTCGGGCCGTTGGGCGAGGCCGGCGCGGGGTCGATCGTGTTCATCTCCAGCGACGCCGCGTTCGGCGCGATCCGCCAGGGCGTGTACGGCACGACGAAGGCGGGGCTCATCGCGCTCGCGCGCACGACCGCGCGCGAGCAGGGCCGCCGCGGGGTGCGCGCGAACGTCGTGTGCCCGGGGCTCGTGCTGCCCGAGGAGGGCGGGGTCGGCGCGGACAGCCTCTGGTCCGCGGGCCGGGACGCGATCTTCGACGAGGACCAGGTCGCGTCCGTCCTCGAGCAGCAGCCGCTGCGTCGGCTCACCACGCCCGGCGACGTCGCCGACGCCGTCGTCTGGCTCTCCTCCCCGCGCGCGGCGCGCCAGGTGACGGGCCAGGTGATCGCCGTCGGCGGTGGTTCCTCCATGCCGTAGACACGGCCGCACTCGTTTTTTATTCTCGATGAGAATCCGAGCACGGGAGCCCGCGTGAACAAGACCTCGATCGTCCCCGAGACCGACGAGCGCGCGGCGCTGCGCGAGGCCGTCACGGGCCTGGTCGGTCGCTACGGCCACGACTACTTCGTCGCGCGGGCCCGGGCGCACGAGGAGCCGACCGCGCTGTGGAAGGACCTCGGCGCGGGCGGCTTCCTCGGCGTGCACCTGCCCGAGCGGTACGGCGGGGGCGGCGGCACGCTCGGCGACCTCTCGGTGGTCGTCGAGGCGGCGTCGGCCGCGGGCTGCCCGCTGCTGATGACCGTCATCTCGCCCGCCATCTGCGGCACGATCCTGGCCCGCCACGCGTCGGAGGAGATGAACCGGCGCTGGCTCACCGGCATCGCCGACGGCTCGACGAAGATGGCGTTCGCGATCACCGAGCCGGACGCCGGGTCGAACTCCCACGAGATCACGACCACCGCGCACCGGGACGGGGACGGATGGCGGTTGAGCGGCACCAAGTACTGGACCTCCGGCGTGGACGAAGCGGACGCGATCCTCGTGGTGGCGCGCAGCGGCACGGCGGAGGCCGGCAGGACGCGCCGTCCGCTGTCGCTGTTCGTCGTCCCCACCGACTCCCCCGGCCTGACCTGGCAGCCGATCGAGGCCGCGCTCGTGCAGCCCGAGCACCAGTTCACGGTGTGGTTCGACGACGTCCCGCTCGGCCCCGAGGCGCTCATCGGCGACGACGGCAACGGGCTGCGCCAGGTGTTCTCCGGGCTCAACCCCGAGCGCATCACCGCGGCCTCCATCAGCAACGGCATCTCGCGGTACGCGCTGGACAAGGCCGCGGCGTACGCGACGCAGCGCACCGTGTGGAAGGGCGTGCCGATCGGCGCGCACCAGGGCGTCGCGCACCCGCTCGCCGAGGCCTACATCGGCGTCGCGCAGGCACGGCTGATGACGGCCCGCGCCGCCGAGCTCTTCGACGCCGGCGCCGATGCGGCCGAGGCGTCGAACATCGCCAAGTTCGCCGCCGCCGACGCGTCGCTGCGCGCGCTCGACCAGGCCATGCAGACCCACGGCGGCAACGGCCTGGCGCTGGAGTACGGGCTCGCCGACCTCTGGTTCCTCGCGCGCATGCTCAAGACCGCGCCGGTCAGCCGCGAGATGGTGCTGAACTTCGTCGCGCAGCACAGCCTCGGTCTTCCGTCCTCGTACTGACGCGCGGCCCTAGGCTGGCGTGGTGACCGGGCCCGCGCACGACAGCAAGTCGGCGCGGACCCGCCGGCGCGTCGTCGACGCGGCCGCGCACGTCCTGCTGCGCCGCGGCTACGCGGGCACGCGCCTGTCCGACGTCGCCGAGGTCGCGCAGGTGCAGGCGCCGGCGATCTACTACTACTTCTCCTCGCGCGAGGATCTGATCGACGAGGCCGTCGCCGTCGGGCTCGACCGCGCGCGGTCGCTCGTCACCGACGCGCTCGCCGAGGCGCCCGCGGACGCCCCGGCGATCGACCGGCTCGCGATCGCGGTCGCCGCGCACCTGCGCACGCTGCTCACGCACTCCGACCACGCCGCCGCGGCGGTGCGCACCGTGCCGCAGCTGCCCGAGGCGATGCGCGAGCGCCACCGCCAGGCCCAGCGCGACTACGTCGACGTGTGGCGCGCGCTGGTGACGCAGGTGCGCGAGGAGGGCGACCTCGACCCCGCGCTCGACCCGGGCACCGCGCTGATGGTCGTGCTGGGCGCGCTCAACTGGACCGCCGAGTGGTGGGACCCGGCGCGCGGCTCGCTCGAGGGTGTCATCGACGCGGCGCAGCGCCTGGTGCGGCAGGGGCTCGCGGCGTGAGCGCGCCCGCGGGCGGCTCCGCGCTGCGGCGTGCGCTCGTCGACGACCGCGACGGCCCGCTGCCCGCCATGCTCATCGCGCTGACGATGCTCGCGGGCGTCGTCGACGCGACGAGCATCCTCGCGCTCGACCACGTCTTCGTCGCCGCGATCACCGGCAACATCGTCTTCCTCGGGCTCGGACTGTCCGGAGCGAGCGGCTTCTCGATCGTCTCCCCGGCCGTCGCGGTGGGCGGGTTCATCGTCGGCGCGATCGTCTCGGCCCGCGTCTGCCGGCGGCCCGGCGGGCGCCACCGCGGGCGGGCGGTCCGCGACACCGCGATCACCAAGGCCGTCCTGGCCGTGCCGGTGACGGTCGTCGTCGTGCTCGCCGGCGACCAGCCGCTGCACCCCACCGTCCGGTTCGTCGTCACGGCCCTGCTCGCCGCGTCGATGGGCGCCCAGATGGCGCTCATCCGCTACGTCAAGGTCCCGGACCTGCTCACCGCGATGGTCACGTTCACGACGATCGGGATGCTCACCGAGCGCGGCGCGGAGCACCACGACCCGTTGGTCCTGCGCCGCGGTCTCGCGGTCGCGGCCTTCGTCACCGGCGTCCTCGCGGGCGGTCTGCTCGTGCGCCTCGTCTCGCCCGGCGCCGCGCTGGCGTTCGGGTTGCTCATCATCGCGGCGGTCGGCGCGGGCAGCCACGTGGTGTCGCGCGCCGAGGCCCCGTGGACGGCACCGCGTTAGGGCCTGCGGCGCAGCAGCGCGAGCGCCGCGAGGTCCGCGCGGGAGAGCCGGAAACCCGTGACGTCGAGGTTCTCGCGCAGCCGCTGCGGGCTCGACGACTTCGGGAACACGATGAGCCCGTGCTGCAGGTGCCAGCGCAGCACGACCTGCGCGGGCGTGCGGCCGTGGCGCGCGGCGATGCGCCGCACGATCGGGTCGCGCGCGAGCTTGCCCTCGCGCAGCGGAGCCCACGACTCGGTCGCGATGCCCCGGCGCCGGTGGTAGCGCCGCAAGACGCTCTGCGGGGTGCGGGGGTTGAGGCGGATCTGGTGCACCGAGGGCACGACGCCGGTCGCGGTGACGAGGCGCTCGATGCCGTCCCGTGTGAAGTTGGAGAGCCCGATGGAGCGCGCCCGCCCGTCGCGGCGCAGCGACTCGAGCGCCCGCCAGGTGTCGACGTCGTCGCCGTCGCCGGGGCGGTGGACGAGGAACAGGTCGACGTGGTCGGTGCCGAGCCGGGCGAGGCTGTCGTCCAGCGAGGCCGGCGCGGCGTCGCCGTGGAAGGGATCGTCGAGCTTCGTCGTGATCCAGACGTCCTCGCGCGGGACACCGGACGCGCGCAGCCCCTGCCCGACGCCCTCCTCGTTGCCGTAGCCCTGGGCGGTGTCGATGTGGCGGTAGCCCATCTCCAGCGCGGAGCGCACGAGCGCGGCGGTGTCGTCCGGGGGCACCTGGTAGACGCCGAGCCCGAACTGCGGGATCGCGGTGCCGTCGTTGAGCGTGAGGTACGGGATGTCGGTCATCGACGTCGATCCTCCACTCTCCTCTCTGCTCTGTCCGGCTCTTGCCTCGCGCCGGCAGGGCGAGGACAACAACGGGGATGGACGGTGAGGACGCCCGCTGGGTCGGGTCGATGCCCGAGGTGTACGAGCGGTGCCTGGTCGGGCCGTTCTTCACGCCGTTCGCGCGCGAGCTCGCCGCGCGCGTCGCGCGCGGGGACCCGCACCGGATCCTGGAGCTGGCGGCCGGCACCGGCGCCGTGACCCGGGAGCTCCTCGCCACCTGCCCGGACGCCGAGATCACGGCGACCGACCTCAACCCGGCGATGGTCGAGCTGTCGACGTCGCGCGTCCCCGGGCCGACGTGGCAGGTCGCCGACGCGGTGGCCCTGCCGTTCCCCGACGCGTCGTTCGACCGCGTGGTGTGCGGCTTCGGGGTGATGTTCGTGCCGGACAAGAAGGCGGCCTTCACCGAGGCCGCGCGCGTCCTCGCGCCCGGCGGCCGGCTGCTCTTCACGACGTGGGACGCGCTCGCCTCGCACGGCTTCGGCCATCCGCTCGGGCTGGCCCTGGAGCAGGTGTTCGCCGGAGACGTGCCGGCGTTCCTCGAGGCGGTCCCGCACGGCTACCACGACACCGAGCAGGTCGGCGCCGACGTGCGCGCGGGCGGCCTCGAGGTGGTCGACGTCGCGACCCTGACGCTCGAGGGCCGCGCCGAGGACGCGCGCCAGGTCGCCGTCGGCCTGTGCACCGGCTCGCCGCTGCGCGCCGAGCTCGAGCGCCGCGGCGACCTGGACGGCACGGTGGAGCGCGTCGCCGTCGCGATGACCCGGCTGCTCGGCGACGGCCCGGTCACCGCTGCGATGTCGGCCCACCTCGTCGAGGCCGAGCGCCCCTGACGGAGATCCCCTCACGACGCGCCGAACTTGGGTCTCGCCCCGCGGCCCCCCAACGGGAATCATGGTGCCGACGAGACCCGACGCGGGGAGGGAGGGATCGTGCACGCCGACCTGCTGGCCCAGCGCGTGGTGGACCTGATCGAGGGCGCTGCGTTCCCACACCTCGAGGCCACCTCGGTGATCAGCGTGATCGCGCTGCTGCTCGCCGGCGCCGGGTTCGTCACGGTCCGGGACTATGCGCTCGGCACCGGCGACCACCTGCCCCTGCTCGTCGCGGAGCCGTTCCCGCGGGTGGAGGCCTCGATCGGGATCGTGCCGGCGGTCGCGGCGCCTCCCTCCTCGGAGGCACTGAGCACGCGCCTGGCCCGCTACGCCCAGCACCCGGCGGTCGACGGGCTGGTCGTGGTCGGCGCCACCGCCGGGACCGTCCCGATGCCGCGCACCGTCGGCGGGGTCCCCCTCCGCGCCGCGATCGCCACCCTGCGCCCGGTCGGTCCCGCGCACTGAGCTCTCGTCACCCGTCCGGGCCATCGAGCACGTAAGATCGTTACCTTCCGCGAGTCACACCGACGACAGATCTCTTGTTCTCCGGGCCTTCCCGCTCTCATGATGACGGAGAGT
Organism: Actinomycetospora lutea; assembly: GCF_028737205.1. Classification (GTDB taxonomy): domain Bacteria; phylum Actinomycetota; class Actinomycetes; order Mycobacteriales; family Pseudonocardiaceae; genus Actinomycetospora; species Actinomycetospora lutea. Next base: position 182,719 of record NZ_JAQZAL010000005.1, read on the forward strand.
CATCATCACCGGCAGGAGGCATCGTGCAGAAGGCCGCCATCTTCCTGGGGTTCGTGCCCTGGATCGTCTTCTCGGTCATCGCGGGACCGAGCACCTGGATGTGGGCGGCGCTCGCCGCGCTCGTGTGCTCGCTCGTGCTGTCGGTCCCGGACTGGCGGCGGAGCCGGTCGATCAGCGTCCTCGACGCGGCGGCGCTGGTCTTCTTCGCGGTGCTGGTGGTGCTCGCGCTCGTGCTCGACCGCGCGACGCTGCAGCCGATCGAGGACCGCGCCCAGCTGATCTCGAGCGTCGTCATCGCCGTGGTGGCCCTCGGCTCGCTGGCCGTCGGCCGGCCGTTCACCGAGTTCTACGCGAAGAAGGAGGCGCCGCGGGAGGTCTGGGAGACGCCGACCTTCAAGAAGGTCAACCGCGTGCTCACCGGCCTGTGGGGCGGCGTGTTCGTCCTCAACGCGCTGTGCGACGCGGCGGTCGGCTTCCTCGGCGCGAGCCCCGACCTCTGCAACTGGGTCGTCCCGGTCGTCGCGATCGTGGTCGCGGTCAAGATCACCAGCTCGTACCCCGAGCACGCCGCGCAGCAGGCCCGCAGCCAGGGCGCGCACGAGGCGTCCCGTCCCCCGGCCAGCCGGCCTGAAGGAGGGCACCGTGACCGCCACCGTGCCGGGCGCACCCCCGCCCGTCGACGCCGCCCACGACCCGCACCTGTCCGGGACGTTCGAGCCGGTGATCGACGAGATCGACGCCGGCGACCTCGAGGTCACCGGCGAGCTGCCGCCCGAGATGGACGGCATGTACGTCCGCAACGGCCCGAACCCGCGCTTCACGCCGCTGGGCTCGTACATCTTCCCGCTCGAGGGCGACGGGATGGTGCACGGGATGTGGGTCTCCGGCGGGAAGGCCCGCTACGCGAACCGCTTCGTGCACACGCCGATGCTCGACGCGGAGATCGCGGCCGGCCGCGCGCTGTGGGGCGGGCTCATGACCGGCTACACGCCCGGCGCCGCCGAGGTCGGGCCGTCGCTGGCCGGGACGATGAAGGACCTGCCCGACATCAACGTGGTCCGCCACGGCGGCAAGCTCCTCGCGCTCGCGGAGTCGGCCCCGCCGTACGCGCTGACCCCCGAGCTCGCGACCGTCGGCCGCGAGACCTTCGGCGGCTCGCTGCCCGCGGGCATCTGCGCGCACCCGAAGGTCGATCCGCGCACCGGCGAGATGGTCGTGTTCTGCTACGGACTGGAGGCGCCCCACCTCACGTGGTCGGTGCTCGGCCCCGACGGGGGCACGCGACGGGCGCCGGCCGCGGTGGCCGGGGTCGACCAGCCGGTGATGATCCACGACATGGCGCTGACCGAACGCTTCGTCGTGCTCGTGCTCGGGCCGATGTACTTCGACGTCGCCGCCGCGATGCGCGGCGGGTCGCTCCTCGCGTGGCGCCCCGGGGACGGGACCCGCGTCGCGCTGATCCCGCGCGACGGCGGGCCGGTGCGGTGGGCGCACACCGAGGCGTTCTGGAGCTGGCACAGCGCCAACGCCTACGACGCGCCGGACGGCGGCGTCGTGCTGGACTACGTGGAGTGGTCCCGGCCGGGCGGCCTGTCGCCGGACACGGGCCCGGTCGTCGGCGGCATCGCGCGGGCCGAGATCGACCCGGTGAGCGGGACGATCCGCCGCCGCTTCCTCACCGACCCGCACGGCATGGAGTTCCCGCGCGTCGACGACCGTCGCATCGGGCAGCAGCACGGCGTCGTCGCGCTCGGCACGAAGACGCAGCGCGTCGCGCTCGCCAACGGCGAGTTCGACGCGGTGCTGTGGCTCGACACCGCCACCGAGCAGACGGTCACGTGGGACGCCGGTGACCTGTCGGTCGGTGAGCCGTGCTTCGTGCCGCGGCCCGGCGGCAGTACCGATGACGGGGACACCGCGCACGGCTGGTGGGTCACGTTCGCGACCGACCGCACCGACCGCTCGAGCTGGTTCGTCGTGTTCGCCGCCGCCGATCCCGGCGCCGGGCCGGTCGCCAGGGTGCGCATCCCGGTGCGCGTCCCGCTCGGCCTGCACGGCGCCTGGCTGCCGACCGAGGAGTAGCGCGCCCGAGGACGACGAAGGCCCCGACAGCTGGTGCGGCCGGGGCCTTCGTCGTGATCAGGCGTCGTGATCAGAGGGCGATCAGTTCAGGTCGTAGCGGTCCAGCATCATGACCTTGTCGAACGCCTTCGCGAAGTCGCGGACGAACTTCTCGGCGCCGTCGGACGAGGCGTACACCTCGGCGATCGCGCGCAGCTCGGAGTTCGAGCCGAACACGAGGTCGTTGCGGGTGCCGGTCCAGCGGATCTCGCCGTCGGCGCCGCGGGCCTCGTACAGCCCGTCCTCCTCGGCCACCTTCGCCCACTGGGTGTCCATGTCGAGCAGGTTGACGAAGAAGTCGTTCGTCAGCTGCCCGGGACGGTCGGTGAGCACGCCGTGCGTCGCGCCGGCGGTGTTGGCGCCGAGCACGCGCAGGCCGCCGACGAGCACGGTCATCTCCGGCGCCGACAGGTTGAGCAGGTTCGCGCGGTCGACCAGCAGGTACTCGGCGGGCAGCTGGTGGCCCTTGCCGAGGTAGTTGCGGAAGCCGTCGGCCTGCGGCTCGAGGTGGGTGAACGAGTCGACGTCGGTCCACTCGAGCGAGGCGTCCGTGCGGCCCGGGGTGAACGGGACGGTGACGTCGTACCCGGCGCCGCGGGCCGCCTTCTCCACCGCGGCGACGCCGCCGAGGACGATGAGGTCGGCCAGCGACACCTGGGTGCCCGAGGCGTTGAACGACGACTGGATGCCCTCGAGCGTGGCCAGCGTGCGGCGCAGCTCCTGCGGGTCGTTGACCTCCCAGTCCTTCTGCGGGTCGAGGCGCACGCGGGCACCGTTGGCGCCGCCGCGCTTGTCGCCGATGCGGAACGTCGACGCCGAGGCCCAGGCGGCCTTGACCAGCGCGGACACCGTCGCGTCGGAGTCGAGGATCTGCTTCTTGAGGTCGGCGATCTCGGCGGAGCCGATCACCGGGCCCTCGTGCGCGGGCACCGGGTCCTGCCAGATCAGCGTCTCCTGCGGGACCCAGGGGCCGAGGTAGCGCTGGATCGGGCCCATGTCGCGGTGGGTCAGCTTGTACCAGGCGCGGGCGAACGCGTCGGCGAACTCGTCGGGGTTCTGGTGGAACCGCTGCGAGATCTCCTTGTAGACCGGGTCGACCTTCAGGGAGATGTCGGTGACGAGCATCGTGGGCTGGCGGGTGAGCTCACCGGTCTCCGGGTCCGGCACGGTGTTCGCGCCGCCGTTGTCCACCGGCCGGTACTGCCACGCGCCCGCCGGCGACTTGTGGAGCTCCCACTCGTAGCCGAAGAGGTTGTCGAAGTAGCCGTTGCTCCACTGCGCCGGCGTGGAGGTCCAGGTGACCTCGAGGCCGGAGGTGATGGTGTCGCGGCCCTTGCCCTTGCCGAACTGCTGGTGCCAGCCGAGGCCCTGCTCGGTGATGTCGGCGCCCTCGGGCTCCGGGCCGACGTACTGGTCGGGGTCGGCGGCACCGTGGGTCTTGCCGAAGGTGTGACCACCGGCGATGAGGGCGACGGTCTCCTCGTCGTTCATCGCCATCCGGCCGAACGTCTCGCGGATGTCGCGGGCGGCGGCCAGCGGGTCGGGGTTGCCGTCCGGGCCCTCCGGGTTGACGTAGATCAGACCCATCTGCGAGGCGCCGAGCGGCTGCTCGAGCCGGCGGTCGCCGGTGTAGCGCTGGTCGCCGCCGAGCCAGTAGTTCTCGGGGCCCCAGTAGGTCTCGTTGTCGGGCTCCCACACGTCGGGGCGCCCGCCCGCGAAGCCGAAGGTCGGGAAGCCCATGGTCTCGAGGGCACGGTTGCCCGTGAAGATCATGAGGTCGGCCCAGGAGACCTTCTTGCCCCACTTCTGCTTGACCGGCCACAGGAGGCGACGGGCCTTGTCGAGGTTGCCGTTGTCCGGCCAGCTGTTCAGCGGCGCGAAGCGCTGCATGCCCATGCCCGCTCCGCCCCGACCGTCGGCGAGGCGGTAGGTGCCGGCCGAGTGCCAGGCCATGCGGATCATGAAGCCGCCGTAGTGGCCGAAGTCGGCGGGCCACCAGTCCTGCGAGGTCGTCAGGACGTGGTCGACGTCGGCGGCGAGCGCGTCGAGGTCGACGGTCTTGAACGCCTCGGCGTAGTCGAAGTCGTCGTCCATCGGGTCGGAGACGGCGGTGTGCGTGCGCAGGACGCGCAGGTTCAGCTGGTTCGGCCACCAGTCGACGTTGCCGCCGCCCTCGGTCGGGTGCGCGAGACGACCGGCGTTGACCGGGCACCCACCAGCGTCCTGGGTGTTCATCTCGGTCTCGCGGGTCACGTGTTCTGACACGAGGAAGTCCTCCGGGTCACTGAGCTGTCAATGCGGTGGAGCCGGGCTCGCGGCCCCGTCGAGGCGGGTCCGGACCGGCGGAGACACGCGTCGCAGTGTCGCCCCTTTTCTGGAACAGATCAAGAATCCGGGGTGAGCGAGCAACATCTGCGCGTCGCCGATCACGCCGTGACCACCGGCGATGACACGCCGTACCGGGCGTGCCGTCACCGATCACTCGATCGGACCAGTCGCCGCGGGTGGGTGAGCCACGGCGGCGACGGCGGTGGCGATCGACACACCTGAGACGAGCGAACGTCGTCGGCGCGGCCATCGTGCTGGGGCTCGCCGGCTACGTGCTGCCGACCCAGTCGCTGGTGGCCGACCTCGAGGGCGCCCTCGACCGCAACCTGTGGGGTTCGGCCTCTACCTCGCCGCCGCGGTGCTCGTCGGCCTCTGCTGGAGTGGTGCGCCTGCGCGGCCGCTCGCGCGTCACCCGCGTGCACGCGCCGGGCTGACCGCCGTACGAGCGATGCGGCATCGCTGGCGTGTGACGCCAGGATCGCCACATCCTCGCCGACGCGACACGCTGAAGCTCGCGGCACGGCGCCCCCCGGTGGAGCGAGCGGTCAGCGCAGGGGGTGGCGAGGCACCGAGCGGAGGTTCGAGCGCGCGAGGTCGACCATCTTCCCGACGCCGCCGGCCAGCACCGTGCGCATGCCCGCGAGCGCGAAGCCGCGGACCTGTTCGGCGGTGATGTGCGGCGGGATCGAGAGCGCGTTGGGGTCGGTGCGCACGTCGACGAGCGCGGGGCCGCGGTGGTCGAGCGCCGAGCGCAGGGCGCCGCGCAGCTCCTGCGGGTCCGCCACGGTCACGGCGTGCAGACCGGACGCGCGGGCGATCGCGCCGAGGTCGGCGGGGCCGTGGTCGGTCTGGAACGACGGGAACCCCGCGACCATCATCTCCAGGCGGATCATGCCCAGCGAGCCGTTGTTGAACGCGACGACCGTGAGGTCGAGGTCCTGCTCGGCGGCGGTCAGCAGCTCGCCCATCAGCATGGTCAGCCCGCCGTCACCGGACATCGACACGACCTGACGGCCCCCGGGGACGTCACGGTGCGACACCGCCGCCCCGATCGCGTGCAGCAGCGCGTTGGCCATCGTCCCGTGGCGGAACGAGCCGATGATGCGCCGCCGCCCCGTCGGCGTGATGTACCGCGCGGCCCACACGTTGCACATGCCCGTGTCGACGGTGACGACGGCGTCGTCGTCGAGCTCGTCGTCGAGCACCGAGGCGACGTACTCGGGGTGCACGGGCCGGTGGTCCTCGACGCGCCGCGTGTAGGCGTCGACGACGTGCTCGAGCGCGTCGGCGTGGTGACGCAGCATCTCCTCGAGGAACGTGCGGTCGGTCTTCTCCTCGACCAGCGGGAGCAGCGCGCGCAGGGTCGCGCCGACGTCGCCCTCGACGCCGAGGTCGAGCACGGTGCGCCGCCCGAGGTGCCGCGCGTCGCGGTCGACCTGCACGGTGCGCGTCTGCGGCAGGAACCCGTCGTAGGGGAAGTCGGTGCCGAGCAGCACGAGCAGCTCGGCGGAGTGGCTCGCCTCGAAGCAGGCGCCGTAGCCGAGCAGCCCGCTCATCCCCACGTCGTAGGGGTTGTCGTACTGGATCCACTCCTTGCCGCCCAGCGAGTGCCCGACCGGCGACCCGATCCGCTCGGCCAGGGCCAGCACCTCGTCGCGCGCCTCCCGCACCCCCGCGCCGACGAACAGCGTCACCGTGCGCGCGCGGTTGATGTGCTCGGCGAGCGCCTCGACGCGGTCGGGCGCGGGCTGCACCACCGACGACGGGGCGACGAGGTCGCCCCGGCCGGTGGGGTGCGCGGCGGGCAGCGCGGTGATGTCGCCGGGCAGCACCAGCACCGACACCCCGCGGTCGGCGAGCGCGGTCTGCATCGCGATCCGCTGCAGCCGCGGCATCTGCTCCGGCCGCGAGATCAGCTCGACCCACGAGGAGCACTCGACGAACAGCCGCTCGGGGTGCGTCTCCTGGAAGTAGTTCGTCCCGATCTGCAGCGACGGGATGTGCGACGCGATCGCGAGCACCGGCGCGCCGGAGCGGTGCGCGTCGTAGAGCCCCTGGACGAGGTGCGTGTTGCCCGGCCCGCAGCTGCCGGCGCACACCGCGAGCGCGCCGGTCAGCTGCGCCTCGGCGGCGGCCGCGAGCGCCCCGGCCTCCTCGTTGTGCACGTGGATCCAGTCGATCCCGCCCGCCGCGGCCCCGCCCGAGCGGCGCACCGCGTCGACGATCGGGTTCAGGCTGTCCCCGACCAGGCCGTAGATCCGGCGGACGCCGGCCTGGATCAGGACCTCGATGATCTGGTCGGCGACGGTGCGAGCCATGGCGCGATCTTCGCGCCTGCACGCTCGGAACGCACCCGGCCCGACAGCGACCACCTGCCCGCACGGCACCCTGGGTACGTGGTGGACGTGGACGAGGCGCCGGAGCACACGACCCCGCGCGCCGTCACCGTCGCGCTGCTCGTCGTGCTGGGCCTCGCGGCGCTGTTCCTGCTCACCGCCGCGGTCACCGCGCTGGTGCCCGGGGCGGCCCTGCTCGGGACGGAGCCCTCGAAGCGCGTCGTGGTCGTGCACGGCCCGCTGCTCGTGCTCCTCGGGCTCGTCGTGTCGGTCGGCGCGTGGCTCGTGCGCGCGTCGCGCCGGGCGTTCCGGATGGTCGGCACCGCGGTGGCGGCGACCGCCACGGTCGCGACGCTCGTGCTCGCCGGGGCCATCGGCGGCGTGGTCACCGCGACGCTCGGCGCCGGCGGGAGCATCGACCCGTGGCGCGCGCTGACGCTCGCCGGGCCGCCCGCGGATGCGGCCCCGGACACGCGCACGGTGTACACGACCACCCCCGAGGGCCAGGACCTCCACCTCGCGGTCACGCGCCCGCGCACGCCCGGCCCCGCGCCGGTGTTCGTGTGGGTGCACGGCGGCGGCTGGGCGACCGGCTCGGAGCTCGACCGCGCCGCCGACATGCGCCGTCTCGCCGACGCCGGCTTCCTCGCGGTCTCGGTGGAGTACACGCTCTCCGCACCCGGGCGCCCCACCTGGGACGTCGCCGGCCCGCAGGTCGCGTGCGCGCTCGCCCGGGTCGCCGAGCAGGCGGCCGAGCAGGGCGGCGACCCGCGCCGCATCGTGCTCGGCGGCGACTCCGCGGGGGGCCAGCTCGCGATCTCGGTCGGCTACCGGGCGGCGGCCGGCACCCAGCCCTCGGCGTGCGCGTCCCCGGTGCCGGTGCCCGTCCCGCGCGCGGTCGCCACGATCTATCCCGCGGTCGACCTCGCCGACACCCACCGCCGCGGCATCGGCGCGCAGCCGTTCGCCGTCGCCTACACCGGCGGCACGCCCGAGCAGGTCCCCGGCCGCTACGGCGCGGTGTCGGGCACGGACGCGCTCACGCCGGCGGCGCCGCCGACCCTCGCGATCGTGCCGGCCCGCGACCACCTCGTGCCCCCCGAGGGCGCGGCCCACTTCGTCGCCTCCGCGCGCGCCGCCGGGGTGGACGCGCAGCAGGTCGACATCCCGTTCGCCGACCACGCCTTCGACGTCGGCCCGGACGGCTCGCTCGGGCACCAGGCCGCGTTCTCGGTGCTCGCGGACTGGGTCACGCGCCGGGTTCGGTGAGGACCTCTCCGATCACCCCGTGCGTGGCCGCCCGCACGGCCTCCCAGAGCCGGGCGACCACGTCGCTCATCGGCCGGCGCCTGCCCGGAGCGTGCGGCTCCGTGCCCGTCACGGACACCGCCTCGGCATCGTGACCGATCACCGCAGGCGTCGGCCGGGAGCGGGTACGCCCAGGTCGTGGACAGGTTCGAGGGCTGGATCGCCGGCATCGGGACGGCGGGCGGGCTGCGCGCGGTGGTGGGGCACTGGCCGGCGTCGCCGCTCGGGGCCTTCACCGACGTGATGGTCGAGCGCCCCGACGGCCACCGGATCCTGCTCGCGCCCGACGAGCGCGTCGCCGCGTTCGTGGGCGCCACGTACACCTTCGACGAGACCCGGCTGGGCCCGGTGACGCACGCCCGGGAGGGCCGGGAGCACCGCGTCACGACCACCGACCTCGACCTCACCCTGCACGTCGGCGGCCGCCCACCGCTGGGGTGGCTGCTGCGCGCGGTGCCCGCACGGCTCGCGACCGCCCCGGCGTGGATCACCGCAATCGACGCCGTGGCGCGGCGTGTCCTGCCCGGTGTGCGCACGGTCGGCACCGCGGGCGGCGGGCGTCGCGAGTACTACGGCGCGCGGGACCTGCTCCGGGTGACCCGCGCGCGCGTGCGCTGGGAGGGTGCCGACCAGGGTGCGCTCACCGCGGTCTCCCCGCCGGTGCACTTCGGCTTCGGGTCGACGCCGCGGACGCCGTCGCTGGTGCGCATCACGACGTCGATTAGGCATACCGGCGGCACGCAGCGCGGCGGAGCCGCCGCGCCGACGGTGAATACCGGCCGGGACGCGCGGTTAGCCTCGGAGACATGACCGTCGCCGCGTCGCCCGTCCCCCTCGACGACTGGTTCGTCCGGGACCTCGGGGGCCTCTACCAGCCGTGGCAGGCCGCGCCCGCCCCGTCGCCGGAGCTGGTCGCGTTCAACGACGACCTCGCCGCCGAGCTCGGTCTCGACGCCGCCGCCCTGCGCGCCCCCGAGGGCGTCGCGGTGCTCACCGGCACGGCCGTGCCGACGGGCGCGACACCGGTGGCGATGGCCTACGCCGGCCACCAGTTCGGCAACTACTCCCCGCGCCTCGGCGACGGGCGCGCGCTGCTGCTCGGCGAGATCACCGACACCGCCGGGCGGCGCCGCGACCTGCACCTGAAGGGTTCCGGCCGCACCCCGTTCGCCCGCGGCGGGGACGGGCTGGCGACCCTGGGTCCGATGCTGCGCGAGTACGTCGTCGGCGAGGCGATGCACGCGCTGGGCGTCCCGACCACGCGCGCGCTGTCCGTCGCCACCACCGGCGAGCGGGTGATGCGCGAGCGGCCGCTGCCCGGCGCCGTGCTCGCCCGCGTCGCGTCCAGCCACCTGCGCGTCGGCACCTTCCAGTACGCCGCGGCGACGGGCGACGCCGACCTGCTCGCGCGCCTCACCGGCCACGCGATCGCGCGCCACCACCCGCAGGCCGCCGAGGCCGAGCGGCCCGCGCTGGCCCTGCTCGAGGCGGTCGTCGAGGCGCAGGCGGCGCTCGTCGCGCAGTGGATGGACGTCGGGTTCGTGCACGGCGTCATGAACACCGACAACATGACGATCTCCGGCGAGACCATCGACTACGGGCCCTGCGCGTTCCTCGACGCCTACGACCCGGCGACGGTCTACAGCTCGATCGACCACGGCGGGCGGTACGCGTACGGCAACCAGCCGCAGGTGGCGCAGTGGAACCTCGCGCGGTTCGCGGAGTCGCTGCTGAGCCGGATCGAGGACGACCCGGAGGCCGCGATCCCCGCGGCCACCGAGGTGGTGTCCTCGTTCGCACCGCGCTTCGCCCGGCACCGCTCGGCGGGGCTGCACGCCAAGCTCGGGCTGGTCGGCGAGCACCGGGAGCTCGCCGAGGAGCTGATCACGCTCATGGCCGAGCAGAAGCCCGACCACACCCGCTTCTTCCGCGGGCTCTCGAGCGCCGCGCGGGGCGACGCCTCCCCCGTGCTCGACCTCGTCGTCGACCGCGACGCACTCGACGCCTGGCTGGGTCGCTGGCGCGCGGTGCTGGACGACCAGGACCGCCCGGCGGCCGAGTCCGCCGACGCCATGGACCGCGTCAACCCCGTCTACATCCCGCGCAACCACCACGTCGAGGCCGCGCTGGACGCCGCGGTCGCGGGCGATCCCGCGCCGTTCCACCGGCTCGTCGACGTGGTCTCCCGCCCGTTCGAGGAGCGGCCGGGGCTCGAGGAGTACGCGCAGGGCGACCCGTCGGCCACGGGGTACGTCACGTACTGCGGGACCTAGGCGATCGCGACCGGGGGCGGCTCCGGCAGCGGCGCCCCGGTCAGCACGGCGAGGTGCGCCGTGAGGCCCGCCGCCGTGAGCGGCCGCGCCGTCCAGCCGACGTAGCCGTCGGGACGCACGAGCACCGCGTCACCGCCGCGCACGCCGTAGGCGGCGGCGACGTCGCCGGCACCGTCGACGAGGCACGGCTCGCCGGCGTCCGCGAACGCGGCGCCGAGGTCCGGCGCGGCCACCGTGTGCACGACCAGCGACAGCCCCGACGCCGCGGCGACCTCGCGGGCCGCGGCGACGGCGGCGAGCTGGGCGGGATCGTCGACGTAGGCGAGCAGCGCGAACTCGGTGGCGGCGAGCACCGCGTGCAGGCGCAGCGGGTCGTTGACCACCTCGCGGCGCAGGCCACGCGCGTCCGGGGCGCGCTCCCCCGGCCGGACCCCGAGGGCCTCGCCGGCGGCCCCGACGATCGGGCTGTCCGGGTAGGCGACCAGCAGCTGCGCCTCGCGCCGCGCCATCATCGCCGGGTCCTCGGCGTCGAAGCCCTCGCGGGCGTGCCGCACGGTGCGGCCGACGACCTCCTCGCCGATGGGGTGCCGCTCGGCGTGATAGCTCTCCAGCAGCGCCGGGTCGGCGGTGCCGTCGAGGACGAGCGCGAGCTTCCAGGCGAGGTTGAGCCCGTCCTGAATGCCGGTGTTCATGCCCTGGCCGCCGGTCGGCGGGTGGATGTGCGCGGCGTCGCCGGCGATGAAGCAGCGTCCCGCGCCGTAGCCGCCGGCGAGCCGGTGGCTGATGCGGAACACCGACGACCAGCGCAGGTCCGACACGGTCGTCGGTTCCGGGGCGAGGCGGTCGACGACGGCCTGGAGGTCGGCGAGGGTCGGCGTCCGGCCGGCCTCGAGACCGTGCACGACACCGTCGCCACCGGAGCCGCTGTCGACGAGCTCGGGCGGGGCCAGCATCGAGATGCGGTAGCGACCGTGGTCGGGCAGCGGGACGGCGACGAGTCCGTCGTCGCCGCGCGTGCACCGGACCGCGAACCCGGCCGGCATCGACCAGTCGAGCACGACGTCGCCGAGCATGTACGACTCGGGGAACGCGTCGCCCTCGAAGGACAGACCGAGACCCTTGCGCACCACGCTGTGGGCACCGTCGGCGCCGACGAGGTACGACGTCCGCACCTGCTCGTCGCCGGCGGGCGTGCGCAGGAGCAGGTCCACGCCGTCGGCGTCCTGGGTGAAGCCGACCAGCTCGGTGCCCCGCTCGACCGCGCCACCTCGGCGCCGGAGCTCCTCGGTGAGGAGGCGCTCGGTCGTGTACTGGGGCAGCGTGGAGAAGACGTAGGGCACGTCCGGCGGCAGCACCATCTCCGTCCGCGCGACCTCCACGCCGTCGCGGTGGACGATCTGGCCCCGCAGGTGACGGACCTCGTCGAGCGCCGGGGCGAGCATGCCGCTGCGCTCCCAGTGCTCGAGCGTGCGCGGCTGGAGCCCGACGGCCTTCGCGTAGTGCCGCGGGGCGGCGAGGACATCGATCACCCGCACCCGCACCCCGCGCCGGGCGAGCTCGACCGCGGTGGTCAGCCCGACCGGGCCCGCACCCACGACGACGACGTCTTCGGCCATGGCACGCTCCTGTTCGTCACACGACGTCCTGGCGGTCCCCCGACAACTGGGCCGAACGGGACCTCTGCCCGGACCGGCGATGACCCTGAGTACAACGCACGGGCAGAACGGCGGTCAACAAGATCCCGGAATAGTTGACAGGTCAACCAGTGTTCGCCAGAGTGCAAGTTGAACCGTCAACGAATGGAGCGGAGGGCCATGCAGTTCGGTGTCTTCTCGGTCAGCGACATCACCCCCGACCCGACGACCGGCCGTGCTCCCACCGAGGCCGAGCGGCTGCAGGCCGTGCTGCGGATCGCGGAGAAGACGGAGGAGGTCGGGCTCGACGTCTTCGCCCTCGGCGAGCACCACAACCCGCCGTTCTTCTCGTCCTCGCCCACGACGACGCTGGGCTACCTCGCGGGCCGCACCCAGCGGCTGCAGCTGTCGACCGCGACCACGCTCATCACCACGAACGACCCGGTGAAGATCGCCGAGGACTACGCGATGCTGCAGCACCTCGCGGCCGGCCGCGTCGACCTGACCCTGGGCCGCGGCAACACCGGGCCGGTCTACCCGTGGTTCGGCCAGGACATCCGCCAGGGCATCCCGCTCGCGATCGAGAACTACGCGCTGCTGCGCCGTCTGTGGGACGAGGACGTGGTGGACTGGGAGGGGAAGTTCCGCACGCCGCTGCAGGGCTTCACCTCGACCCCGCGCCCGCTCGACGGCATCGCGCCGTTCGTGTGGCACGGATCGATCCGCAGCCCCGAGATCGCCGAGCAGGCGGCGTACTACGGCGACGGCTTCTTCCACAACCACATCTTCTGGCCCGCCGACCACACCCGGCGCATGGTCGACTTCTACCGCCGCCGCTTCGAGCACCACGGCCACGGCGACGCCGACCAGGCGATCGTCGGCCTCGGCGGCCAGGTGTTCATGCGGAAGAACTCCCAGGACGCCGTGCGCGAGTTCCGTCCCTACTTCGACGAGGCCCCGGTCTACGGCCACGGCCCGTCGCTGGAGGACTTCGCCCGCGAGACGCCGCTGACCGTCGGCAGCCCGCAGCAGGTCATCGACCGGACGCTGGGCTTCCGCGACTACGTCGGCGACTACCAGCGCCAGCTGTTCCTCATCGACCACGCGGGCCTGCCGCTCAAGACCGTCCTCGAGCAGCTGGACCTGCTCGGCGAGGAGGTCGTGCCGGTGCTGCGCCGGGAGTTCGCCGCCCTCAAGCCCGCCCACGTGCCGGAGGCGCCGACCCACGGGTCGCTGGTCGCCGCGCGTGACAGCAAGGTGGAGGTGACCGTCTGATGGAGACCCGCACCCTCGCGGTGGTCAGCGCCGGGCTGTCGACACCGTCGTCGACGCGTCTGCTGGCCGACCGTCTCACCGACGGCGTCGTGACCGCGCTGCGCGAGCGCGGGGTCGAGGCGCGGCCCGAGGTGATCGAGCTGCGCGACCACGCGCGCGACCTCGCCGACCACCTCGTCACCGGCTTCCCGAACGCCGCGCTGCGCCCGGTGCTCGAGACCGTCGCCGGCGCCGACGGGCTGGTCGCCGTCACCCCGATCTTCTCGGCGTCCTACAGCGGCCTGTTCAAGACGTTCGTCGACGTCCTCGACCGCGACGCGCTCGCGGGCACCCCGGTGCTGCTCGGCGCGACCGCGGGCACCGCGCGCCACCAGCTCGCGCTGGACCACGCGATGCGCCCGCTGTTCGCCTACCTGCACGCCACCGCCGTGCCGACCGGCGTGTTCGCGGCGTCCGAGGACTGGGGGTCGAGCACGGAGCTGACCGACCGCATCACGCGGGCAGCCGGCGAGCTCGCCGACCTCGTGGCGGCCCGGCCGACGACGGCGGCGCCCGACCCGTTCGCCGACCCGACGCCGTTCGAGGCGCTGCTGCGCGGCTAGACACCGACCGGGGCGGGCGCTGCATCATCGGGGCGCCCGCCCCGTTCGGGCGCCACGAGATCCACGTCGCGCTCGACGCCGTCGGTGCCGCTCAGCGGCTCGGCCTGCGCGATCCCGGACCACTGCACGACGAGCAGGTGCGCCCGCCCCGCGCCGGTGCGCGCGACCGCGAACGTCCCGTCCTCGGCCGCCCGGACCGTGCCGAGCTGGTGGCCGTCGGTGCTCACGACGGTCAGCACGGCGCCGGCGGCCGGGGCGTCGCGGTGGCGCACGGTGCCGCGGACGAGCGCGGGCCCGGTCGGCTCGGGCGCGCCGGCGACCGCCGTCGTCCGCGCCCCCGGGCGCTGCGGCGGGATCGCGGCGACGATCGCCACCGCGACGACGGCCGCCCCGGCCCCGAGCAGCATGACGAGGACGAAGGCGCCCTCGGTGGGCACGCCCGCCGCGGTGACGAGCGAGGCGAGCAGGACGCCCGCGACCGCACTCGCGAACGACGTGCCGAGCGCGCGCATGAGGTTGTTGAGGCTGTTCGCCGCGGCCGTCTGCTCGACCGGCACCGCGGCCATGATCAACGAGGGCATCGCGCCGTAGCCGAGCCCGATGCCGCACGCGATGACGATCGAGCTGATGACCAGCTCCCCCACCGACCCGTGGAACGCCGCGCCGACGCCGTAGCCGACGGCCACCACGAGCGCGCCGAGCATCAGCGTCGTGCGCGGGCCGGAGGCGGCGCTGATGCGCGCCGACACCGGCGACATCGCCATCATGCACAGCCCGCCGGGGGCGAGGACGAGGCCCGCGACCAGGATCGACTGCCCGAGCCCGTAGCCGGTCGCCACGGGCAGCTGCAGCAGCTGCGGGTAGACCAGCGACATCGCGAACATCGAGAAGCCCATGACGATCGACGCGGTGTTGGTCAGCAGCACCTGACGGCGCCGGCTGACCCGCAGGTCGACCAGCGGCCGGCGCGTCCGCAGCTCCCACCACGCCCACGCCAGCAGGACGACGGCCGCGGCGACGAACAGCGAGACCGTCGTCGCGCTGCCCCAGCCCCAGGTGCCGCCCTTCGACACCGCGAGCAGCAGGCACACCAGCGCGACCGCGAGCCCGACCGCACCGACGAGGTCGAAGCGCCCACCCGCGCGCTGCGCGGACTCGGGGACGAGCACGACGACACCGACGAGCACCACGACCCCGAGCCCGCCCGCGGCCCAGAACAGCACGTGCCAGTCGGAGGTCTGCGCGATGAGCGCGGCCAGCGGCAGGCCCAGCGCGCCGCCGACGCCGAGCGAGGCGCTCATCAGCGCCGTCGCGGAGCCGAGGCGCTCGGGCGGCAGCTCGTCGCGCATGAGGCTGATGCCCAGCGGGATGACACCGGTCGCGAGCCCCTGCAGCGCGCGTCCCACGACGAGTGGGACCAGCGACGTCGACAGGGCCGCGACCACCGAGCCCGCGATGAGCATGGCGAGGCAGACGAGCAGCATCCGGCGCTTGCCGACCATGTCGGCCAGGCGCCCGACGATCGGCACCGCCACCGCCGCGGTGAGCAGGGTCGCGGTGACGATCCAGGCCGTGTCGGCCGGCGGGGCGCCGAGCAGCCGCGGGAACTGCGGCACCAGCGGCACCACGAGCGTCTGCTGCAGCGAGACGGTGATGCCGGCCAGCGCGAGCACCGGGACGAAGGCCGGTGCGCGGGCCGGGGTGGCAGCCGAGGTCACGGCCACAATCTAAATCAGTCGATTGACGCGGGCGAGAGGAGGTCGTTCACTCGGTGCCGTGCCCGCCAAGGCCCGGACCGACCGCAACGCCGCCACCCGGGAGCGCATCCTCGACGCCGCGGAGCGCCTCTTCGCCGAGCACGGCGTCCACGAGGTCTCCAACCGCCAGGTCGCCGAGGCCGCCGGGCAGGGCAACACGGCCGTCGTCGGCTACCACTTCGGCACGAAGACCGACCTGGTCCGCGCGATCGTGCACCGGCACACCGCGGCCATCGACGAGCTCCGCGAGCAGATGGTCGCGCGCATCGAGCACGGCGACGACCTGCGCGACTGGCTCGACTGCCTCGTGCGCCCGACGTTCGACCACCTCGCCACCCTGGGCGCGCCCACCTGGTACGCGCGCTTCGGGGCGCAGGTGATGACCGACCCGGCGCTGCGCGCGATCCTCGTCGACGAGTCGCTCGGCTCGCCGGTGCTCCAGCGCGTCCTCGAGGGCCTGCAGGCGTGCCTGCCGGCCCTGCCCGCCGCCGTGCGGCGCGAGCGCGGCGACGTCGGGCGCCACCTGCTCGTGCACGTCCCCGCCGAGCGCGAGCGGGCCCTCGCCGAGGGCGCGCCGACCGTCCGCGCCACGTGGGCCGACACCGCCACCGGACTCGTCGACGTGCTCGTCGGCGTGTGGCTCGCCCCGGTCACCCCCGTGCGTCGGGGGCGTGCGTGACCCCGGGGCCGCCCGGTGGTCGCTTGCATACTTGTCATTCGACACGCAAGTCGTGCTGCTAGGCTCCGGCCGTGACCGTCCCGTCCCGTCGCCGCACCCAGCAGGAGCGCCGCGAGCACACCGAGACCGCGCTGGTGGCGGCCGCGGCCGAGGTGGTCGTGGAGTCCGGGGTCCGGGCCCTCACGCTCGCCCGCGTCGGGGAGCGCGCCGGCTACAGCCGCGGGATCGTCACCCACCACTTCGGCTCCAAACAGGGCCTCGTCGACGCGCTGGCCCGCTCGATCCAAGGCGGCTTCGTCCCCGGTCTCGACGCGATGGACCCGGGGCTGGGCCGCCTGCTCGCGCTCGTCGACGGCTACCTGCACGCCGTCACCGCGCTCGGCACGGCGAACCGCGCGTTCCTGCTGCTCTGGGCCGAGGCGGCCACCACCCCCGAGCTCGCCGACACGTTCCGCGATCGTGACCGCGGCTTCCGCGCCGACCTGCGCGTGGACGTCGAGGCGGGGATCGCCGCGGGCGACGTCCGCTCCGACGCCGACCCGGACGCCGTCGCCGTGGCCGTGGTCGGCCAGCTGCGCGGCATCGGCATGCAGCGCCTCGTGGACCCCGAGGGCGTCGACACCGAACGCCTGCGCCATGACGTCACCGACCAGTGGCGGCGGGCGCTGCGGGCCGGCTGACGGTCCCGGCTCGGCGTCGCGATCACGTTGCGCACAATCGAGTGTGTGACACTCTGTGGAGAGCAGGCGTTGTACCCTCCGACGCGTTGCTCCGAGCGAGTGTCCTGGTGCCCAGCGCCGGAGATCGGACGCCCATGTCAACACTCACCGCAACCGTCGACCTGCCGACGACGACCTTCACCGTCCGGGACGCGCGGACCATCACCCTGGCCCTCGCCACGGCCTGGAGCGCACCCGCGGCCGTCGAGGACCTCGCGGTGCTCGTCGACGACCTGACGAGCGACGTGGTCGCCCACGCCGGGAACGAGACCAGCCTCGTCCTCGAGCTGAGCCTCGCCGACGAAGTGCTGCGGGTCGGCATCGCCGACGGATCGGCCGTGCGCCCCGTCGCGCGGGGCGAGACGCACGGCCTCCCCCACGCGGCCCTCGCCCGCGGCTGGGGCGAGGAGCCCTACCGCGGCGGGCACCGGATCTGGTTCGAGCTCGGACCGGCCCCCGAGGGCCAGGTGCTCGAGAGCCCCGTCCCCGCGGCGGAGGTGTGGCGGTCGCTCGAGCAGGCCCTCGGCGCGATCCGGTCCGGGGACGACGACCCCACGGAGCCCTGACCGGGGATCCCCGGCCGCCCCTTCAGCTCCGCACCAGGAAGGGACGGGATCATGCCCCCGTGGGACAGGCGGCGACGCTCGAGGGGCTCAGCGAGGCGCAGGCGCAGGACGCCGCGCGACGGGGCCGGGCGAACAACCCGGTCTCGGGATCGGGCCGCACGACCGGCCGCATCCTGCGCACGACGGTCTTCTCGTTCTACAACAACACGCTGTTCGTCATCGGCTTCGCGCTGCTCGTCCTCGGGCGCTACAGCGACGCGCTGGTCAGCGTGGGTCTCGGGATCATCAACGCGGCGCTCGCCGCGGTCCAGGAGCTGCGCGCCAAGCGGCAGCTCGACCGGCTCCAGCTGCTCGCCCGCGAGCCCGTCACGGTCGTGCGCGACGGCGCGGACCGGACGGTCGCGCCCGGCGAGGTCGTCGAGGGCGACCTGGTGCGCGTGCGCACCGGCGAGCAGATCGTCGTCGACGGGCCGCTCGTCGCGGGCCGGGTGGAGGCCGACGAGTCGCTGCTGACCGGCGAGTCCGACCCGATCGCCAAGGCCCTCGGCGATCCGCTGCTCTCGGGCAGCTCGTGCGCGGGCGGCGAGGGCCTGCAGCGCGCCGCGGCCGTCGGCGCCGAGAGCCACGCGGGGCGCCTGACGCTCGCCGCCCGCGCCGACACGACGGTGCTGACCCCGCTGCAGAGGCGCATCGAGCTGGTGGTGCGCCTGCTCATCCTGCTCGTGGTGCTGATGAGCGGCGCGATCCTCGCCCAGGCCGCCCTCGACGGATCGACGGTGCTGCGCTTCGTCCAGACGTCCGCGGTCCTGTCGGGCCTCGTGCCCTACGGCCTGTTCTTCCTCATCGCCGTGGCCTACACCGTGGGGGCGGCACGCATCGCCGGGCGCGGCGCCCTGGTGCAGCGCACCAACGCCGTCGAGGCGGTCAGCCGCGTCGACGTCGTGTGCACCGACAAGACGGGGACGCTGACCAGCGGACGGCTCACCCTCGCGGAGGTGGTGCCCGAGGGGCGGGAGACGGAGCGATCAGACGAGCACACCGATAGGGGAGCTCGACCCGATGAGACGGACGCGGCGGGCGCGCGGCGGCTCCTGGGCACGTTCGCCCGGTCCGTGTCGGCGACCAACGCCACCACCGCCGCCCTCGCCGCCGACGGCACGCTCCCCGGCGAGCCGGTCGAGGTCGTCGACGAGGTGGAGTTCCGCTCGTCGCTGCGCTGGAGCGGGATCACGCTGGCCGACGGCACGTCCCTCGTGCTCGGCGCGCCCTCGACCCTGCGCCCTGCGCTGACCGACCCCGCGCTCGCGGCCGAGGACGCCGTGCGCCGGCGCACCGACCAAGGTTTGCGGGTGCTGGTCCTCGCCCGGTCGGAGCACGGCCTGCGCGCCCCCGACGGCGACCCGCACCTGCCCCGCCTGCGCGGCGTCGCCCTCGTGGCGCTGGCCGACGAGCTGCGCGACGGCGTCACCGACGTCCTCGCCGACCTGGGCGCCGAGGGCGTCGCGGTCAAGGTCATCTCGGGCGACGACCCGGACACCGTGGCCGCCCTCGCGCGCCGTGCCGGGCTCGACGCCCCCGCGATCGCCGGGCCGCAGCTCGCGGCGCTCGAGGGCGAGCCGTTCGACGAGGCCGTCGACACCCACGGCGTCTTCGGCCGGATCGCCCCGGAGCAGAAGGAACAGATCGTCGCCTCGCTGCGCCGGCGCGGGCACCAGGTCGCGATGGTCGGCGACGGCGTCAACGACGCCCGGGCGCTCAAGGCCGCGCAGGTCGGGGTGGCGATGCGCTCGGGGAGCTCGGTGACCCGCGACGTCGCCGACATCGTGCTGCTCGACGACTCGTTCACGACGCTGCCGCCCGCGCGCACCGAGGGCCGGCGGATCATCGCGGGCGTCAGCTCGTCGATGTACCTGTTCCTGTCGCGCGTGGCCACGCAGATGCTCGTCATCCTCACCGTGACGCTGCTCGGGCTCGGCTTCCCCTACACGCCCACCCAGGTGGGCCTGACGCTGTTCACGGTCGGGGTCCCGACGTTCTTCCTCACGATGTGGGCCCGCCCGGCGCCGCCCGCCGAGGACCTGCTGGTCTCGCTCGCGCGGTTCGTCATCCCGGTCGGGGTGCTCACCGCGGGCTTCGCGACCGCCATCTACGCCTTCCTCTACCGGAGGGTCACCACCGGGCTGTCCGGCACGCCGCTCCCGCGGGCGGTCGAGCTCTTCGAGAGCTACACCGGGCTCACCTACGGCGTCGACGCCGACTTCGTGGAGGCCTCGGCCACCCTGGGCGCCCAGTCCGGGCTCTCGATCTTCGTGTCAACCACGTCGCTGATCCTCATCCTGCTGCTCAAGCCACCACACAGGATCTTCACCGCTTGGGCGCCCGTGAGCGACGACCGTCGGCCCCTCTGGCTGGCGCTCGGTCTGTTCGTGGCCTTCGCCGTCGTGCTGCTGGTCCCGTCCACCCGGGCCTACTTCGGTCTGACCGCCCCGGATCCACCGGTGGTGAGGACCGCCCTCATCGGCACCGTGCTCTGGTTCGTCACGCTGAGCCTCGTGCTCCGGTACCGCGTGCTCGAGCGCCTCCTGGGGCTGCGCCCCGCGCCTACGGTCGACCCATGAGCCCCACCGCGGACGACGTCGACGCCTGGTTCACCGAGCACCTGCACCTCGAGGACGACGCCCTGCGCGCGGCGCGCGAGCGGGCCGGCGGCGCCGGCCTGCCCGACATCGCGGTCGCGCCCGCCCAGGGCGCGTTCCTGGCCCTGCTCGCGCGGCTCGCGGGCGCGCGGCGGGTGCTCGAGGTCGGCACCCTCGGCGGCTACTCGACGATCTGGCTCGCCCGCGCGGTCGGCGCGCGGGGCCTCGTCACGACCCTCGAGATCGACCCGCACCACGCCGAGGTCGCCCGCTCGTGCGTCGACGGGGCCGGGGTGGGCGACCGCGTCGAGATCGTCCTCGGTCCCGCCCTCGAGACCCTGCCGACGGTGCCCGGGCCCCTCGACCTCGTGTTCGTCGACGCCGACAAGGAGAACAACGCGGGCTACGTCCGCGCCGCGCTGCCGCTGTGCCGCCCGGGCGCGCTGGTCGTCGTCGACAACGTCGTGCGCGGCGGGCGGGTCGCCGACCCCGGCGACGACTCCGCGACCGTGCGCGGGGTGCGCGAGGTGGTCGAGCTCGTCGACGCCGACCCGCGTCTCGCGGGGGCGACCGCGCTGCAGGTCGTCGACCGCAAGGGCTGGGACGGCGTCCTGCTCGCCACCGTGACCGGGTGATGAGCAGCCGGTGGACCACCGGTGAAGGAACCCTCAGCCGATACGGTGCTGTTTCGGTTCAGACTTCGCTCGCATGGCGAGCGGTGCGTGATCTGGACCACCATCGCGGGTGCCGTGTTCAGTCCGCGAGCCACGGTCGACCCTCCGTGAGCGCCGGCGCCCTAGCCCGTACGGGCGCGCGACCACGGGTCCCGGTGGCGGACGAGGAGGACCCCGCCCATGTGGCACCTGCACTGGCGCGCCGACGTGGCGCGCATCGAGACGAAGCGACCCGACCTCGGCCGCACCGACACGCGGGCCAAGGGGACGCGCACCGAGAAGAGCACGACCGCCAAGGCCGGCTCGTTCCAGCGCGTCTGGCGCGACACCCCTGCGGCCACCGTGGCCGCCGACGTCCCGGAGTCGGTCCGTGTCCGGGGTCGGTGAGATCGCGCCCGGCGCGGCCTGCACCCGGGCCGCGGCCGCCCTCGCCCCGCGCGCCGTCCCGGGCGGCGGCGTGACGCTCTCGCCGGCGGCCATCGCCGCGGTCGCCGAGCTCTTCCGGGCCGTCGGGCGGGGACGGGACGCCGACGAGGTCGCCGACGTCGCCGACCGTGCCGCGCGCCGGATCTCCGCCGCGCTCGACGCGGCGTCGCCGCCGCCGGTGACCACGCCCGCGCCCCGCGCCCCGGGCGACCAGGTCCCGGAGGTCCTGGCCGCCCGGTAGGCGGACGGGCAGCTCAGACCGGCGCGATCTCCACCCGGGTGTCGGAGAACGTCGGCGCGTTGCCGAGGTCGGCGAAGACGAACGGGTTGACCGCGTTGACCGTGCTCTGGTCCTTCGCGTTCTTCGGCCACGCCCCCATCGGCGCCACCGCCACGCCCGGGGCCACCTCGTCGCTGACGCGCGCCAGCGCCACGAACCGACCCCGGTCGTTGTAGACCGACACGTAGGTGCCGTCGACGATGTCGCGGGCCTCGGCGTCCGCGGGGTGCAGGGTCACCATCTGCTCGCCCTGCACGCGCTTCTGCATCGCCTGGTCCCCGGCGCTCGAGTTGAGGAACGCGTGCGACTTGGGCGAGAGCAGGTTCAGCGGGTGGCTGTCGCCGGTCTCGCGCGGCGCCACGTAGTGCGGCAGCGGGTCGACGACCCCGCCGGGCTGGTACTCCTCGCAGAGCTGGCGGAACAGCGGGACGACGAAGTTGCCCGCCGCCTCCAGGGCCGACGACCGGAACTCGGTCTTCCCCGACGGCGTCGGGAACCCGCCCTCGGCGTGCGGGCGGTACTCGTCGGGGCTCGGCAGGTTGAGCCGCGCCCAGCCGGTCTCGCGCAGCGACTCCAGGGTGATGCCCTCCATCGCCGGCGCGGACCAGTCGTAGGACTGTTCGAGCAGCTGCTCGTCGGTGAGCGTGAAGTACTCGTCGTCGAAGCCCATGGCCGCGGCGAGGCGGCGGAACAGCTCGGTGTTGGGGATCGCGTCGCCCAGCGGCTCGATCGCCGGGGTGTTCAGCGTGACGTAGAAGTGCCCCCAGCTGAACATGATGTCGTGCTGCTCGAGCTGCGTCGTCGCCGGCAGCACGATGTCGGCGTAGCGCGCGGTGTCGGTGAGGACGTGGTCGCTGACCACGGTGAACAGGTCCTCGCGGGCCAGCCCGCGCGCGATCTTCTCCTGCTCGGGGCAGACCACCATGGGGTTCGAGTTGTAGACCACGAGCGCCGAGATCGGCGGGTCCAGCACTCCGTCGTTCCCCGTCGCTCCGCTCGCCCCGCCCTCGCCGGTCAGCGCCCGCCCGAGCAGGTACTGGTTGACGACGCGGGTGCCCGGCGTCGCCATCTCCGGGTGGATGAAGGCCGGCCAGTTCACCGGGTGCGCCCACAGCGGGAGCTGCAGCAGCCCGCCGCCGACGTGGCGCCAGGCGCCGACCAGGGCCGGGAGGCAGGCGATCGAGCGGACCGTCTGCCCGCCGCCCGCGTGCCGCTCGATCGCGACGCCGATGCGGATGAGCGAGGGATCGGTGGTGGCGTACTCGCGGGCCAGCGTGCGGATGTCCTCCGCGGGGATGCCGGTCTCCTGCGACGCCCACTCCGGCGTGTACTGCGCGGCGCGCTCGACCATCTCCTCGTAGCCCGCGGTGTGCTCGCGGACGTAGTCCTCGTCGGTGAGGCCCTCGCTGATGATCACGTTCATCATCGCGAGCGCGAGCGCGCCGTCGGTGCCGGGCCGGATCGGGATGTACCAGTCGGCGCGCCGCGCGGTCTTGTGCCGCACGGGGTCGATGACGACGACCTTCGCGCCCCGCTTCTGCGCCTCGGCCACGATCGGCCACAGGTGCAGGTTGGTCGAGACCATGTTGCAGGCCCAGATGATGATGTAGCGGGAGTGCACGATGCTCTCGGGGTCGACGCCCGCGGTCGCGCCGATCGTGGCGGCGTAGGCGGTGCAGGAGCCCGAGTCGCAGTAGGTCCGCTCGGTGATGGTGGCGCCGAGACGGTGGAAGAACGCGTCACCGACCGAGAGCCCGTTGAGGATGCCCTGGGTGCCGAGGTAGCTCACCGGCATGACCGTCTCGGCGCCGTGCTCGGCGATCTTCGCCCGGAACGTCGACGCGATGGTCTCCAGCGCCTCGTCCCAGGTGATCTCCTCGAAGCCCCGCTGCCCTTGGGTCCCGTGCGGCGCAGCGGGTGCAGGACGCGGTCGGGGTTGTAGACCTTGTCCTGGTAGTTGTTGACCTTGACGCACAGCCCGCCGCGTGTGATCGGGTGCTCGGGGTCGCCGCGGACGCCGGTGGCCACGCCGTTCTCGACGGTCACCGTCATCGCGCAGGTGTCGGGGCAGTCGTGCGGACACGCCGCGCGCACCGTGGTCGTCGTGGGCGTGAGCGGCAGGTCGTCGAGCGCGGTCACGGCAGCTCCCGGGGTGGTGGTCTCGGGCTGTGTCCTGGTGGAGTGGCGGTCGCCCCGAGGGGCGGGGCGACCGCCGGTGACAGCGTGACCACCCACCGGTGTCGGGCGCTTGTCGCTCCGCGACGGATCGCGCCCCGTTGACCAGCGGGCCACCGGTTCCCTAGCGTCGAGCGACCACCGTCCCCCGCCCCCGTTCACTCCCCTCCCGGGAGCCGCTCGTGGCGACCACCGCCCGCCCCGTGGGGCCGTTCCCCCGGCCCCGCACGACGGTGGCGCGCGCGCCGGGGTCGCCGCAGGTGCACGGGCGCGCCGACCGTCTGGACGGCTGGCGCGACCTCCTGCGCGAGCACTTCGTGGCGCTCGACGTCAACGCCGAGCCCGACGACCCGTTCGACGGCGCGGTGCGCAGCAGCCTCGTCGGGCACCTCGCGGTGGCCACCGTCGACTCGACCGGGCAGGAGTGCGTGCGCACGCCGGGGCTGGCGCGTCACGACCCCGATGACTACCTCCAGGTCGGCCTCATCGCGCGCGGCGAGGCGGTGGTGCGCCAGGACGGTCGCGAGGCGCTGCTCGGCCCCGGCGCCTACACGATCTACGAGACGGGGCGGCCGTTCGCGTGGCGGTTCCGGGGCGACTGGCGGATGTTGGTGTTCACCTGGCCCCGCGACCTCGTCGGCATCGGGCGCGACACGTCGCGGGCCGTCACCGCCCGCGCCCTGGGCGGCGACCGCCTCGGCGCCATCGTCGGCCGCACGCTCGCCGACGTGGTGGCCGCGCCGCCCGAGCTCTCCCCGGTGGCCGGTGCGCGGCTGGCCACCGAGCTCGCCGACCTCCTGGGCACCGTGGCCGGCGAGGCCCTGCACGACGACCGGCTCGCCGGCCCCCGCGGCGTCGCCGACCTGCGCGCGCGGGTGGAGGCCTACGTCGCCGAGCACCTCGAGGACCCCGAGCTCGGCCCGGAGACCATCGCGCGGGCGCTCTTCGTGTCGACCCGCCAGCTGCACCGGGCGTTCGCGGAGGCGTCGACGACGGTGGGGCGGCTGGTGCGCCGGCGGCGCCTCGAGCACGGGCAGCGGGAGCTCGCCGACCCGCGGCTCGCCGACCTCTCGGTCACCGACATCGCGCTGCGCTGCGGCTTCGGCGACCTCGCCACGTTCAGCCGGGCGTTCAAGGGGACGTTCCACGAGCCGCCGAGCACATTCCGCGTCCGCCACCGGGCGTAGTCGCCGGTTCGCGGAGAGATTTCCCTGCTCCCCGGGGAACATCCCGCCCCGCCCGCACCGTCACAGTGCCGAACGCCCACCACGAGGGCCGAACGCCCACCACGAGGGCACCGAGCACCCACAGAGAGCGAGCACCGACCATGAGCGCCGACACTGCCGACACCAGCGACCGCCACTTCGCCGCCGACGGCAACATCTACGAGGCCGACGGCACCGTGGTCGGCACCTACCAGCTCGACGAGCACGGCCACCTCGCCTCCACCTCCACCGACGAGGACGGCGACGGCCGCGTCGACACCGTCGTCGCCGACACCGACCACAACGGCACCTTCGAGACCGGCGTGGTCGACACCAACGCCGACGGCCACGGCGAGACGATCATGATGGACACCGACGACGACGGCGACTTCGACACCGCCGCCATCGACACCGACGCCGACGGCACCTACGAGACCGTCCGCACCGACCCCGACGGCTTCGCCTGACCCACCCCCTGTGAGCGAACGTCGGGGCCATGGCCCCGACGTTCGCTCACATCGGCATGTCCAGTAGGTTCGCGCGGCCGAGACACGGTGGTTGAGACGCTCACGCCACCGGAGGAGCTGCCCCGGCGCGTCGCGCTCGGGGTCGATTCCCCTGGAGTGAGTGCATGCCCGCGAGCCCGCCCGTCGGCCCCCGTCGACCGGGGGCTCAACGCCGTCGCGGGCGTCCTCGACCGCCTCGCGCAGGAGCCGGCGACCGCCGCCCCCGACGTCGCGGACGAGCTCGCCGTGGCCGCCGTCGAGCAGGCCCTGCCGGGTCTGCCGGGCGTCGCCGGCCACGGCGTGACGCTCCTGCGGGACGGTGTCCCGCGCTCGGTGCGCCGCGACGTCGCGCGCTTCACCGCCCTCGAGGACGTGCAGTACGCCGGCGGCGTCGGGCCCGTGCCGCTCGCGCTGCGCGAGCACCGTGCGGTCCTCGTGGACGCCACGGCGGGCCGCACCTGGCCGCCCTACGCCACGTGCGCCGCGGAGCTCGGCGTGCGCTCCTGCCTGGTCGTGCCGCTCTCGGCCGGCGACGAGGTGCTCGGCAGCCTCAACCTCTACGCCACCGACCCGGCCGGTGACCTCGACGTCGTGCGCCCCGTCGCCCGCCTCGCCGCCGACCTCGCCTCGACCGCGCTCGCCGCCCTCGCCCGCCAGGCCGCGATGACCAAGCTGACCGAGGAGCTGCGCACCGCGCTGGAGTCGCGCGCGGTCATCGAGCAGGCGAAGGGCCTGCTCATGGCGCGCGGCCGCGACGACGGCGAGGCGTTCGCCCTGCTGCGCCGGCTCTCGCAGAACCACAACATCAAGCTGCGCGAGGTCGCCGCGCTCGTCGTCGACCTCGGCTAGCGCGCCGAGAACGCGAACCCCGGGTAGCCGTCGGCGGCCAGCTGCTCGCAGTGCGCGCGGTAGGCCCCGACGCCGCCGATGTAGGCCATGAACACCCGCGGCTTGCCCGGCACGTTGGACCCCATGTACCAGGAGTCCGCCTGCGGGTAGAGCGTGTAGTCGCCGACCTCGCGCACGTGGTCGGTCCACCCCTGCTCGGCTTCCTCGGTGGACTCGACCACCGTGTCGCCGCGGGTGTGGGCGTGCGCGACGGTGTCGGCGACGAAGTCCACGTGCTGCTCGATCGACACCATCATGTTCGACAGCACCGACGGGCTGCCGGGACCGGTGATCATGTAGAGGTTCGGGAACCCGGCGACCTGCAGGCCCAGGTGCGTCACGGGCCCGTCGGCCCACTTGTCGGCCAGCGGCCGACCCGCGCGCCCGCGGATGTCGATCGCGGCCAGGCTGCCCGTCATCGCGTCGAAGCCGGTGGCGAAGACGATGTCGTCCACCGCGTACTCCGCCTCCGACGTGCGCACCCCGTGCTCGGTGATCTCGGTCAGCGGGGTCTTCTTGAGGTCGACCAGGTGCACGGTCTCCCGGTTGAACGTCGCGTAGTAGCCGCTGTCGAGGCACGGGCGCTTGGTGCCGAACGGGTGGTCGCGCGGGCACAGCGTCTCCGCGGTCTCCGGGTCGTCGACGATGCCCCGGATCTTCTCGCGGACGAACTCGGCGGCGGTCTCGTTGGCGGCCGGGTCCACGATGCTGTCGGTGTACGAGGTCAGCATCCCGACGAGGTTGCGGCCCCAGACGCTCTCGTACTGGGCGTGCCGCTCGGTCGGGTCGACCTCCAGCGCCGACCGCGTCGCCTCCGGCACCGGGATGCCGAACCCGGACGTGCGCGCGGCCTCGCGGTGCTCGCGGTACCCCCGCTTGCGCTCGGCCTGCGCCTGCTCCGAGAGCGGGGCGTTGTTGGCCGGCATGCTGAAGTTCGCCGTCCGCTGGAACACCGTGAGGTCGGCGGCCTGCTCCGCGATCAGCGGGATCGCCTGGATGCCCGACGATCCGGTGCCGATCACCGCCACCCGCCGGCCGGTGAAGTCGACCTCCTCGTGGGGCCAGTGCGCGGTGTGGAACGTGCGGCCGGCGAAGCGCTCGACGCCGGGGATCTCGGGCAGCTTCGAGGTCGACAGGCACCCGGTGGCCATCACCAGCTGCTCGGTGTCGTACCGGTCCCCCGCCTCCGTCGTGACCGTCCACCGGCCCTCGGCGTCGCGGTAGTGCGCGGACGCCACGCGGGTCTCCAGCCGCACCCCGTCGTGCAGGCCGAACCGGTCGGCGACATGGTGGATGTAGCGCAGGATCTCCGGCTGCGTCGGGTACTTCTCGGTCCAGTCCCAGTCCTGCTCGAGCTCCGGGGAGAACGAGTACGAGTACTCCATGCTCTCCACGTCGCAGCGGGCGCCGGGGTAGCGGTTCCAGAACCAGGTGCCGCCGATGTCGCTGCCGGCCTCGAGGACGACGGTGTCGAGCCCGAGTCCGCGGAAGCGGTGGAGCATGTAGAGCCCGGACAGGCCCGCGCCGACGACGAGCGCGTCGACACGGCGGACGGGGGTGGCGGGAGCGGTCACGGGTCACCTCCGGTGACGGACGTCAGGGGGTCGGCGCGAGGTGCTTCGCGATCTCCTCGACGACGAAGTCCATGCCCACGGCCGCGCCGGGCAGCGTGAGCAGGGTGAAGAAGCCGTGCATCTGGCCGGGCACGAGCAGCGTCGACACGGTGGTGCCGGCCTCCGCCAGGCGCTCGGCGTAGGCCTGGCCCTCGTCGCGCAGCGGGTCGTGCTCGGCGAGCAGGACCGCCGCGGGCGGCAGCCCGCCGAGGTCCTCGGCGCGCAGTGGCGACGCGTCGGGCTCGCCGCGCAGCGCCGGGTCGGGGACGTAGTGGCCCCAGAACCAGATCATGGCGCCGCGGCTGACGATGAGCTGGTTGGCCGGGTCGGTGTAGGACGGCCGGTCGACGTTCGCGTCGGTGACGGGGTAGACGAGCACCTGCGCGGTGATCGCCGGACCGCCGGCGTCGCGGGCGCGGCGGGCGACGATGGCGGCGAGGTTGCCGCCCGCCGAGTCGCCGGCGACGATCACCGGCAGCCGACCCGATGGTCCGGCTCCGCTGCGCTCGGTGTCCCGCGCGCCGGCCAGGGTCTCGACGTGCTCGTCGACCCAGCGCAGCGCGGCCCACGCGTCGTCGACCGCGGTCGGGTAGCGGTGCTCGGGCGCGAGCCGGTAGTCGACGAGCACCACGACGCAGCCGGTGCGCACCGCGAGGGTGCGGCCGAGCGTCTCGAACTCGTCGAGCGCCCCGATCACCCAGCCGCCGCCGTGGTAGTAGACGACGACGCCGCGCGGCGTGCCCGCGGGCACGATCACGCGCACCGGCACCGGCGCGTCCGCCGGCTCGACGACGTCCTCGACGTCCGGCCCGGGCCCGTACATCTCGGCGAGCGCCGGCCCGAGGGCGCGGGCCTGCTCCGGGGTCATGTCGCTGATCGGCGGGAGGCCGCTCTCCCCGAGCTGCATCAGCAGCGCCGTGCTCGCGTCGTCGAGAGCCATGGGCCTCCGCTCCTCGCTACCAAACGGTCGGTAGTCTATTTCGTGGTGCTCTCCATCACAACGGTCCGCGAGCATCCGGATGCGGAGCGCTCACTTCACCGTCGCGCCGGCGTCGACGGGCAGGGTCACCCCCGTGACGTAGCGGGACTCGTCGGAGGCGAGCCAGAGCACCGCGTTGCTGACGTCGGCGGCGTCGACCCACGGCACCGGCAGCGCGTTGACCGACCGGAACACCGGCTCGGCCTGCTCGGAGGTCGGGTGCTCCTCGCCGGGCACCATGAGCCGGTAGGTCGCCTCGTTGCGGATCATGTCGGTGTCGACGCCCGTGGGGTGCACCGAGTTCACCCGGATCCGGTGGCGGGCCAGCTCGTTCGCGAGCACCCGCATCACCCCGACGACGCCGTGCTTGGCCGCGGCGTAGGCGACCGTGTTGGGCACGCCCTTGAGCCCGGCGGTGGAGCTGGTGAGGATCACCGAGCCACCCTCGCCCCGGTCGATCATCGGCGGGACCGCGGCGCGCACGGTGCGGAAGACCCCGGTCAGGTTGATCGCGAGGGTCTCGTCCCACAGCGCGTCGTCGGTGTCGACGGCCGGCGCGGTCGCGAAGATGCCGGCGTTCGCACAGACCACGTCGAGGCGCCCCAGGGTGCCGACGGCGTCGTCGACGACCTTCGCCAGCCCGCCGGTGTCGCGCACATCGACGACGTGGGCGATCGCGCGCCGGCCCGCTGCACGGACCTCCTCGGCGACCCGGTCCAGGTCGTCCTCGCCCGGCATCGAGATCGGCGCGCTGGGGATCGGGGTGCAGGCGTCGACGAGCACGACGTCGGCGCCCTCCTGCGCCAGCCGCAGCGCGTGCGAGCGTCCCTGGCCGCGCGCGGCCCCGGTGATCAGGGCGACCTTGCCCTCGACCCGTCCCATGCCGGACCTCCCGTCCTCAGAACCGCGCGGTCCCGGTGACCGCGTCGCGTCCGTCCGCGTGCCGCAGGGCGAACCGGCCGTCGTCGCACGCGACCGGGGTGACGACGTCGCCGGCCACGACCGTCGCGCGGAAGCGGGCGTCGAACGCGGCGAGCGTCGCGCCGGGGTGCCGCGCGGTGACGTGGGTCAGGGCGTAGGCGAGGTTCGCCGGGCCCTGGTTGACGCAGGCGCGCCCGAGACCCACCGCGGCGGCGGCGTCCGGGTCGAGGTGGATCGGGTTCGGGTCGCGCAGCAGCAGCGCCAGCAGCTTCATCTCGTCGGCGCGGACGGTGATCGGGGATCCGAGGTGTTCGGTGCTCTCCGCGGTCCGCTCCGGAGGCCGGTCGGCCGCGGGCGCGTCGGTCACCCCGGGCCGCGGCAGCAGGAAGCCGTAGGTCGCGGTGAGCACCGGGGCGCCGTCGCGGCGCAGGTCGAGCACCATCTCCACCTCGTCGACCACACCGAGGACGCGCCCCCGCCGGCGCCGGACGGCGGTGATGCCGCCCCGCACCTCGTGCTCGACGTCGAGCACCAGCGGCCCGGCGAGGCGCGCCCCGAACCGCCCGAGCAACGGGCCGTCCTCCAGCCGGCACCCGAAGCTGTCGAACAGCCCCGCCAGCGTCATCCCCATCCCCCGCTGCGGGGCGAGGAACGCCCAGATCGGGTGCGGGTGCTCGTCGCGCGGGGCGCGCACGGCGTCGTGCATCAGCAGGCTCTCGTAGCCCTCGACGCGGCAGGTGCCGCCGGGCAGGCGGCGGCCGGCGAGCGCCTCGGGCGCGGGTGCCGTCACGCGCCGACCCGCGGCGCCTCGGTGATGCCCGCGGCCGCGAGCTCCTCGGCGATCCGGCCGCGCAGCTCGACCTTGCGGATCTTCGTGCCGGACATGGGCCACGCGTCGACGAAGCGCACGTAGCGCGGCACGCGGAAGCTCGCGATCCGCCCGACGCAGTGGGCGATCAGCTCCTCGGCGGTCGCGGTGGCGCCCGGCGCGAGCTGGACGAACGCGGCGGGCACCTCGACGTAGCGGGCGTCGGGCGCGGCCACGACGGCGACGACGCCGACCGCGGGGTGGGTCAGCAGGTGGTTCTCGATCTCGGCGGCCGACACGTTCTCGCCGCCGACCTTGAGCATGTCCTTCAGGCGCGTGCGGAACGTGACCCGGCCGTCGGCGTCGACGGTGACGACGTCGCCGGTGTGCACCCAGCGCTGCGCGTCGATCGTCGCGGCCGTGGCCTCGGGGTCGCGGAAGTACCCGTCGAACGCCGTCGGTCCGCGGAAGAGCAGCTCGCCCGGGGTGTCGGGCGGCAGGTCGGCACCCGTTTCCGGGTCGACGACGCGCACGCTCATCCCCGGCATCGGGTGGCCGCCGGTGGTCAGCCGGGCGTCGAGCGGGTCGTCGATCCGGCCCAGCGCGAGGAACGCCGACGACTCGGTCATCGCCACGCACGAGACGTGTACCGCCTGCGGGACGCGGTCGGCCATCGTGCGCAGCCGCTCGGGCACCCCGACGGCCATGACGAGCCGGATCCGGTGCAGGTCGCGGTCGGTGAAGTCGGGGCGGTCGAGCACCGGCATCCAGATCGTCTCGAAGGCCGCGAGCGCCACGGTGACCCGCTCGGACTCGAGCAGCGCGGGCGTGGTGGTCGGGTCGAAGAAGCCGGGGTGGACGAACGCGGCGCGCGCGGTCAGCGCCGCGAGCGCGAACGTGATGCCGCCGCCGTGGAACAGCGGGATCGCGGTCCAGATGCGGTCGGAGGGCGTGAGCGCCATCCGCTCGGCGATCCCGGCCGCGAGCCGCACGAGCGCCTCGTGCGAGAGCAGCGCGCCCTTCGGCGCCGCGGTCGTGCCGGAGGTGTAGACGAGCACGGCGGCGTCGCGGACACGGGTGCCGGCCTGGGCCGTGTCGACATCGGGCGCGACGGGTCCCGTGTCGTGATCCCCCAGTTCCGCGAGCGTCACCAGCGCCCGCAGCTCCGGCGCGGGCCCCGCGTCGACGGCGCGGCGGGCGAGGTCGTCGAGGTCGGGCGCGCCGGGCGTCGACGGCGACGCGGTGACGACGAGCGCGGCACCGGAGTGCACGACCACGTGACGCACCTCGTCGGGCAGGTAGCGGGCGTTCACGGGCACCGCGACCGCCCCGACGCGGGTCACCGCGAGCAGCAGCGCGACGAGGTCGGCCGACGCGGGCAGCAGCAGCGCCACCCGGTCGCCCGCGGTGACGCCGAGCGCGAGCAGCGCCGCGGCGTGGCGCACGGAGCGTTCGGCGAGCGCGCCGACGGTGAGCCGCTCGCCGTCGGCGAAGACGAGGGCCTCGGCGTGCGGGTCGAGGGCGGCGGACTCGTCGACCAGCTCGTGCAGCGTGGTCACCCGCGCGCGCGTCATCGCGGGCTCCCCGCGGCGACGCCGTCGTGCACCACCGTCAGCGATCGCTGCGCCCGCGACGCGATCGTCGGCAGGTACTCCGGCTCGCCCTCGACCCGCAGACCGGGCAGCCGGCGCAGCAGCGTGCCGACGGCGATGCGGGTCTCGATGCGCGCGAGCTGGGCGCCGATGCAGGCGTGGATGCCGCGCCCGAACGCGATGTGCGTGGCGCGCTCGCGGGCGAGGTCGACGGCATCCGGGTCGGCGAAGCGTTCGGGGTCGCGGTTCGCGCCGCAGAGCAGCAGGTAGACGCGCTCGCCGCGGCGGATGGTGCGCCCGCGCAGCTCGTGGTCCTCGATGACCCAGCGCACCAGCACCTTGATCGGCCCGACCAGGCGCAGCGCCTCCTCGACGGCCGGGTTGACCAGCGCCGGGTCGTCGCGCACGCGGTCGCGCAGCGCGGGGTCGGCGGTGAGCAGGCGGATCGCGTTGGCGATCGCGTTGGTCGTCGTCTCGTGCCCCGCGAAGAGCAGCAGCGCGCACATGCCGACGAGCTCGTCGTCGGACAGACCGTCCGTGTCGGACCCGTCGCCCGCGATCATCGCCGAGAGCATGTCGCCGCCCGGGTCGCGGCGGCGGAGCGCGACCAGCTCGCGGAAGTAGGCCGCCATCTCCTCGAGCCCGCGCAGGGCGCGCTCGTGGCGGTCGGGGCGCGCGTCGCCGCCGGCGCCGAACGCGACGAGGGCGAGCTCGTCGGACCACTCCCGGAACCGGTCGCGGTCCTCCGGCGGCGCGCCGAGCATCTCGGCGATGACGATGGCGGGCAGCGGGTAGGCGACGCCCGCGATGAGATCCCGGGGGAGGTCGGTGCCCTGGTCGGCCAGGAACCCGTCGACCAGCTCGTCGACGAGGGTCTGGATGCGCTCCTCCATGGCGGCGATCTGCTGCTGCTTGAACGCCGCCCCGGCCAGGCGCCGCAGGCGGGTGTGCGCGGGCGGGTCGGTGACCACCATCCACTCGCTGATCAGGGCGAGCATGCGGTGGGAGGCGTCGTGCGACGGCTCGCGGCGCTCCATCAGCGGCCGCACCCGATCCGACGACAGTGCGGGGTGGCGGCACGCGGCGACGACGTCGTCGAAGCGCGTCACGAGCCAGGCCCGGTGGGTCGGGCTCCAGTGCACGGGGTCGTGCTCGCGCAGCACCGCGGCGGCCGCGTCGGGGTCGCGCACGGCGTCGGGCGCCAGCAGGTCGTCGGGGAGATCGACCGTCACGTCACACCTCCGAGGGCGGGCACGGGATCGGCGAGGCCGGGCCGCAGGACGTCGGTGACCAGCTCGAGGTGGCGGTCGACGAGGTCGGCGGGCAGCCCGCCCAGGTCGGCGAAGCAGAAGACGTCGGTGACGGGGTATGTCCCGACCAGCGGGGCCAGCTGCTCGCGGATCGCCGCCACCGCGTCGTCGGCGGTGCGCACCGTGAGCCTCGGGAAGGTGGCGTCGCCCCCGGACGCGGAGCGGAGCGGAGCCGGACCATCTGCTCTGTTGGCGGCCGCGTCGTCGTTGCCGGAGTACGACGCCCGGTTGCGCCGGGCCGCCGCGCGGACCTCCTCCTTCGCGGCGTCCGGGTCGTCGGCGAGCAGCACGTTGACCAGGCCGCCGAGGCGACCGCGCGTCCGGCCGCCGGCGGCGAGGCCCTCGGCGTACGGCGCGAGCAGCGCCGGGTCGAGCCACAGCAGCCCGGCGCCGACGCGCCCGGCCAGCCGCGCCCCGCGCGGACCGCGCGCCCCGACCCACGTCGGCAGCGGGTCCTGCACCGGCGCCGGCGTGACGGTGCCGTCGGCCCACAGCCCGGGCAGGCGGCGCAGCTGGTCCTCCAGGGTCGTGTAGCGGGCGCGGTGGTCGGCGCCGACGCGGGCGAACTCCGCGGCGCTCCACCCCGCGCCGACGCCGAGCTCGAGCCGCCCGCCCGAGACCAGGTCGACCACGGCGGCCTGCTCGGCGAGCGTCTCGACAGGCAGCATCGGCCCGATCACCACCGCGGTGCCGACGCGCAGGGTGCGGGTGCGCGCGGCGATCGCCGCCGCGGCCGTCAGGGGCGCGGGCAGGTACCCGTCGGCGAAGCCGTGGTGCTCGGTGACCCACGCGGCCTCGAGCCCGCGCCGCTCGGCGTCGGCGACGCGGTCGAGCGTGCGCGCGTAGACGTCGGCGCCGCGCGTGCCCGGCGGGATGCGCAGGTCGAGGTAGAGGCCGACGCGGGGCATCAGCGACCCCCCAGCGCCTTCGCGAGTCCCAGCCGGTCGCGGACGACCTGGCCGGCGACCACGTGCCCGTCCGCCACGGTGACGAGCGCGGCGGCGTGCAGCGTCGCCAGAGCCCCGACGTGCTCGTCGAGGCCCGGCAGGCCGCCGCGGTAGGCGCCGCGCACGGTGACGTGCAGGGCGGCCCGGTCGCCGGCGGTGAACAGGTCGTCGACGACCACCTCGTCGGCCTCGACCAGCGCCGACGGGTCCCGGCCGTCGTCGAGCACGACCTCGCCGACCGCGGGCGCCCCCTGCTCCGCCCAGGCGCGGGCCACCTTCTCCACCGCGGTGTCGGGCTCGCGCGCCGGGGTGTCCCAGGGCGCGGGGGCCGGCGGGGGCACGACGTCCGGGACGCCGTCGGCGAGCTGGCGGCGGCGGGCGAGGTAGTCCTGCTCGACGCGGTTGGCGGTCAGGCGCGTCCCGTTCCACGCGTAGAGGCCGAGGCCGCGCCAGGCCGCGACGGCGCCGTCGTGGCGCACCGAGGCACCGTGCTCGGAGAACAGCAGCGCCAGGCGCTCCCCGTCGGTGACGACGTCGTGGACGGTCAGCCCGAGCCCCGGGAACTGCTCGAGCTGGCGGCGCGTCGCGGGCTTGTAGGCCTCGTCGCGGCCGGCGACCTCGTGCGGGCCCATGCGCAGGACGTAGTCGGGCTCCATGATCTCGTCGCACACCGCGAGGTCGTGGGAGTTGGTGTAGTCGACGACGTAGCGGCGCATGAGGGCGATGAAGGGCTCCACGGTCTTGCCGGGTCGAGCTCCGCTGCGCTTCGTCTCCCTCACCGCCCCTCGAACCGTGGCGGGCGCTTCTCGGTGAAGGCCGCGATGCCCTCGGCGGTGTCGGCGGTCTCCTGCAGCATGGTCACCGCCTCGAGCGAGTAGCCCGTCTCGCCGCGGTCTACGCCGCGGTTGATCATCGTCTTGCCGACGCGCACGGCCAGCGGCGCGGCCCGGGCGATGCGCTCGCCGAGCGCGACGGCCTCGTCGAGCAGGGCGTCGTGCGCCACGACCCTCTGCACCAGGCCGACGCGCTCGGCGGTCGCGGCGTCGAGCCGCTCGCCGGCGAGCACCATCCACTTCGTCCAGTGCCGGCCCATCACCGCCGGCCCGCGCAGCACGCCGAAGCCCGGGACCAGACCGATCCCGCTCTCGGGCATGGCGAACGCCGCGCGCTCGGAGGCGAGCACCAGGTCGCACGCCAGCGCCAGCTCGCAGCCGCCGCCGAAGGCGTAGCCGTTGACCGCGGCGATCACCGGCAGCGGCGACTCCTCGATCGCCGCGAACGTGCGCAGGCAGTCGGCCTGGAACGCGCGCTTGGCCGCGGTGCCCTCGAGCTCGCCGAAGCCCGCGATGTCGCCGCCCGCGGAGAACGCCTTGTCGCCGGCGCCGGTGAGCACCACCGCGCGCGTCGTGCCGGACGCCTCGAGCCGGGACAGCGCGTCGCGCATCTGCGGCCAGAACGCCTCGGTGAGCGCGTTGAGCTTCTCGGGCCGGTCGAGGTGGATCACCGCCACCGGGCCGTCGTCCTTGACCGTGATCTCGGTGTACTCGCTCATCGACCCCCCTGGTGGCCCGTGCGGTGCGGCCGCTCGCCCCACGCGATCTCGATGCTGGTGGCGATCACGTGGCGGGTCGCGGCGGGCGCGATGACGTCGTCGAGCGAGAGGTGCGCGGCGGCCTCCCACGGCTCGGACTCGGCGACCCACTCGGCGGTCAGCTCGGCGGCCCGGGCGTCGCGGGCCTCCGGGCCGTCCTCGTCGAGCAGGCGGTCGAGCGCGCGGCGGTGCACGGTGCGGATGCCGGTCTCGGGTGCCATGAACCCCATCTCGGCGGTGGGCCAGGCGTAGAGGAAGTCCGGCCGGGTGGGGCGTCCGCCCATGGCGAAGTGCCCGCCGCCGTAGGCCTTGCGCAGCACCACGCCGACGCGCGGCACGGCGGCGCGGGCGATGCGCGACACCGTGCGCTCGTAGGCGTGCAGGATGCCGGCGCGCTCGGCCTGGCTGCCGATCATCAGGCCGGGCACGTCGTGCAGGAACACCAGCGGCAGCCCGAAGGTGTCGCAGAGGTCGACGAAGTCGTGCTCCTTGGCCAGCGACTCGGGGTCGAGCGCGCCGGCGCGGACCAGCGGCTGGTTGGCGACGATCCCCACCGGCCGGCCCTCGATCCGGGCGAGCGCGCACAGCAGGCTCGGGCCCCACCCGTCGGCCCAGGGCAGCACCGAGTCCGCGTCGGCGACGGCGGCGAGCACCTCGCGCATGTCGTAGCCCGCGCGGGCGCCGGTGGGCACCACGTCGGCGAGCTCGGCGGGCGCGCGGGCCGGCGCCACGGGCTCGCTCACCGGCGCGGGCCGCGCGGCGTTCGACGGCAGGTAGGACAGGAACGCGCCGAGCGCGGCGAGGGCGTCGTGCTCGGTGTCGACGACGAGGTGCGCGTTGCCCGCGGCCGTCGCCGCCCCGGGACCGCCGAGCTCGTCGTCGGACAGGCGCTCGCCGATCGCGGGCTCGACCACCGACGGCCCCGAGAGCGCCACCGAGGAGCCGCGGGTCATGACGACGTAGTGCGCGGTCGCGGCGTGCAGCGCTGAGTCGCCGTAGCTCGGGCCGAGGACCGCCGCCGCGCGCGGGACGGCCGGGGAGCCGTCGGTGGCACCGAGGAAGCTCGTGAAGTCCAGGGGCAGGCCGGAGAACCGCCAGCCCATGACGTCGGGCATGCGCCCGCCGTCGGCGTCGCAGAGCAGCACGAGCGGGAAGCCGCCGCGCTGGGCGTGCTCGATGAGCCGGCCCTGCTTGCGCATGCTGATCGGCGCCGTCGTGCCCGCCACCGCCGTCGCGTCGATGCCGATCACCCCGACCCGGCGCCCGTCGAGCGTGCCGAACCCGGTGACGACCGCGTCGCCGGGCACCGGCTTGTCGCGCCGGATCTCCGGCTCGGCCAGCGCGCCGATCTCGAACCAGGTCCCGGCGTCGACCACCGCCGCGACCCGCTCGCGCACGGTCATGCGGCCGGACGCGTGGTGGCGCGCGATCGCCTGCTCGCCGCCCATGGCCTCGGCGGCGGCGCGGCGACGGTCGAGCTCGGCCTGCGCGGCGTCCATGCCGGAGCGGGGCGCGTCGTCCGGGGGCGCCTCGTGACCGTTGGCGCGCCCTCCGGCGTGCTCGACTGGCACGGTGCCTCCTGCGTGGCGTGACGTGGCTCTCGCGGCGACGGTAATCTACCATCCGGCCGTTTGGTAGATGACTCCTCAGGAGGTCGCGATGCCCGGCACGGTCCTCGTCGCCAACCGGGGTGAGGTCGCCGTGCGCATCGTGCGCGCCTGCCGGGAGCTGGGTCTGCGCTCGATCGCGATCCACACCGACGTGGACGCGGGATCGCTGGTCACGCGGCGGGCGGACGCCGCCGTGTCCGTGACCTCCTACCTGGACGCCGAGGCCGTGGTGCGCGCGGCCGTCGACGGCGGCGCCCGGGCCGTGCACCCCGGCTACGGCCTGCTCGCCGAGGACGCCGGGTTCGCGCGGGCGGTGGCCGAGGCCGGGCTGGTGTTCGTGGGGCCGCCCGCCGAGGTCGTCGCGGCGATGGGCGACAAGGTCCGGGCGCGGGCGCTGGCCCGGGACGCCGGCGTGCCGGTGCTCGACGGCACCGACGGGCCGGTGCCCCCCGGGACCGCCCGGGAGGCGGCCGCGCGGATCGGCTTCCCGCTGCTGGTGAAGGCCGCGCACGGCGGGGGCGGGCGGGGCATGCGCGTCGTCGCGGGCCCGGGCGACCTCGACGACGCCCTGGCCGCCGCGGGCCGCGAGGCGACGGCGGCGTTCGGGCGCGGCGCGGTGTTCCTCGAGCGCCACGTCGCCCGCGCGCGCCACGTCGAGGTGCAGGTGCTCGCCGACCACCACGGCGCCGTGGCCGTGCTCGGCGACCGCGACTGCACGGTGCAGCGCCGCCACCAGAAGCTGCTCGAGGAGGCCCCGGCGCCCGACCTGCCCGACGCGGTGCGCGCCGAGCTGCACGCGGCGTCGCGCCGGCTCGCGGCGGCGGTGGGCTACCGGGGCGCGGGCACCGTCGAGTTCCTGCTCGACCGCGACACCGGCGCGCCGGCGTTCCTCGAGATGAACACCCGCCTGCAGGTCGAGCACGGC
This sequence comes from Actinomycetospora lutea, assembly GCF_028737205.1. Classification (GTDB taxonomy): domain Bacteria; phylum Actinomycetota; class Actinomycetes; order Mycobacteriales; family Pseudonocardiaceae; genus Actinomycetospora; species Actinomycetospora lutea. Next base: position 221,403 of record NZ_JAQZAL010000005.1, read on the forward strand.
GTCACCGAGATGGTCACCGGCGTCGACCTCGTCGTCGCGCAGCTGCGTCTGGCGGCCGGGGAGGAGCTCGCCGCCGTGGTCGGTGACGTCGAGGTGCGGGGCCACGCGGTCCAGGCCCGGATCGCCGCCGAGGACCCGGGGGCGGGCTTTCGGCCGGCGCCGGGGCGGGTCAGCGCGCTGAGCGTGCCGAGCGGGCCGTGGGTGCGCGCCGACCTCGGCGTGGAGGCCGGCGACGCCGTGCCCGGCGCGTACGACTCGCTCCTCGGCAAGGTCCTGGCGTGGGGCCCCGACCGCGCGACGGCCGTGGCCCGCCTGGCCGGCGCGCTCGACGACCTCGACGTCACCGGCGTGCCCACCACCGCGTCCTACCTGCGCACGGTGCTCGACCGCCCCGGGTACGCGGCGATGGCGCACGACACCGGCAGCGTCGAGCGCGACTGGGCACCGGTGGCGGCGCCCGCCGCCCCGGTCACGCCCTCGGCGACGCGCACGGTCCGCCTCGCCACCGACCGCGGCCCGCTGGCCCTGCGCGTCCCGCGGCACGGCGCGCCGGCGACGCGGCCCGAGAGCGAGGCCGCCGCCCCGTCGGCCGGCATCCCGGGCGCCGCCGCGGCCACCGGCGACCCCGTCGCCCCGATGGATGCGACGGTCGTCGACGTCGCGGTGAAGGCCGGCGACGACGTCGCCGCGGGCGCGGTCCTCGTCGTGCTCGAGGCGATGAAGATGGAGCTGCCCGTGCGGGCGCCGCACGCGGCGCGCGTCGACGCGGTGAACGTCGCCCCGGGCGACCGCGTCACGGCCGGCAGCGCGCTGGTGGTGATGTCCTGACCGGAGGCGCGGCAGCCACGACCTAGGAGAGTGCTGAAGAAAGTGGGGTGTCGGAGCGGGTGCTCGGGGCTGGGGCT
>NZ_JAQZAL010000060.1 GCF_028737205.1 Actinomycetospora lutea
TGGTGATAGGCGTCTGTGACTTCGCGGGGGATGCGGCCCCGATCGCTGACGGTCACGCCTTGCTTGCGCGCCCACTCCCGGATCGCCTGGTTCTGCTCGCGGTCGACCGGCGGGCGCCCACCCGTACCGTTGCTCTGGGCGCGGCGGGCTTCAGACCGTTGTCCCGATGAGGCGCCTGAGCTGCTACGACGGCGCCCGCCGGTGCGGCGGGCGTGCTCGAGGTAGTCACTGAGGGCGTCGCGCAGGGCAGCCGCATGGTCCTCAGACAGGTCGATCTCATAGGTCGCCCCGTCAAGCCCGAACTCGACGGTCTCGTCGGCTGGGCTCTGATCGAGGTCATCGAGGAGGGTGACCGTAGTTCGTTGTGCCATCGGTTCGCGCCTTTCGCTAGACGTGCTGCTCGGGAAAGCCCCTCGTCGCGTGGCTGGTGACGCCAAACCCAAACGAGACTATGATAAGCACGCAACCGACACTCTCACATCGCGTACCGCTCGATCGTGGTGCAGCGCACCCTCCGCCAATGGCAAGGAGAGCGAAGCGTTAGGCTGCGACTTGCGCGAACGAGCCGACCCGGAAAGCTCAAAGGGCTTCATCGATCCGAAGTGCCAGTTCCATGGGTCAACGAACTTGGGGCAGTTCCGTAGGTCGTATGGTTCGACCCCGGTTCGGCGGAGTCGGGTAGCGGGGAGTCTGGTCGCGTGACCCCTGAGGAGAGTGCGTGGGCAGGCGTGGTTATCCGCCGGAGTTCCGACGCAAGGTCCTGGACCTGGTCGAGGCCGGGCGCCCGGTTGTCGACGTCGCTAGGGACCTCGGGATCAGCGCGGAGTCGATCTACACGTGGCGTCGGCAGGACCGGATCGACGCGGGCCTGCAGCCTGGGCTGACTGTCACCCGAGGAGTACGAGCACCTGATAGACCGTCCACCTCGATCTCGAGCGGGCCCAGGACACGAAACACCTCCTCGACGGGCATCACCGGGTCGGCGCACCAACCTCTGGTCGGTCAGCCGAGCGGGCCGAGGGTCACGCGAGCAAGTCCCAGCTACGACTGTGTCCGAACCTGCGGCGAACCACTGCCCCGGCAAGCCGTTCCGCGCGCCCCAGTGATCGTGGAGGTCTCGACAGCGAGCTACGCGACGACAGTCGTCGTCGGGGCTGCCACGCGGGTGGTGGATCAGCTGCTGGGGCGGGTTCGGATATTCGAACTGAAACCCGGAGGGGCGCTCCGCCTCCGCTCGCCCGCTTGTCTTGCTAAGCGGCACGACCTCGGCGCCGTTGCCAGCTTCCGCAAGATCGCAGAGAGCCGCGGGCCGGCCGCCGACCCCTGTCCAAGGCTGTTTCGGCGGCGCAGCGGCGTCCTCGGTGCCCTCGACCGCCGGGTCCGCGGGCCTACCAACGGCGGTTGAGCGGGAGCCCGGCCGCGCTCCAAGCCCGTACTCCCCCTGTCACGACGTAGGACTCGACGCCGAGCTCGCCCAGGATGACGGAGGCATCGGTGATGCGCTCGGCATCAGCCAGGACGCCTACCCGGACGAGCACGGGGCGCCGCGCGCCGAACAGCAGCGCCCAGAGCTCGTCGTCGGGATCCCGTAGACGACCCGGCAGGTCCTGCAGCGCGACGGGCAAAGAGCCCGGAATGTGGCCGGCCGCGAACTGCTCGGCGACGCGAAGATCGAGCAGCGCGACATCGCGGCGCTCGAGTCCCTGGGCGAGCTCGTGAACAGACATCTCCTGATACACGAGCCCCCCAACAGATCACGCCACGGGTGCTGCCTTCCACCGCCCGATTCAGGCGATTATCCCCAAGCAGGGGAACCCAGAGCGACCAGCTCTTCTCGGAAACCGTTCTATGAGGCCGAGACACCGCCTCGCCCGGCGCCCAGTTCGCGTGGCGCTGACCCGAAGGTTTGATCATCAGGGTGAGAGGTGCCCGATCGACAATGCTCCGGAGTATCCGGGGGGTACAGATATCGGACGTCGGGATCACGTCCATACCGAACCACACCGTCTGCCAACGGCGGCGACAACATCGGGGTCTACGTCCCCCGTTTGCCGTCTCCGGGGGTCAGCGGGCTGATCGTCTAGGGGGGGGTGTTCTCGTGCTCGTCGCCGTCTGGGTCTCGGCCGGGAGGCTCCCCGCGACGCGGCCGCCCATCGCACGAGCCCTCGCCCGCTGGGGCCATGTCCTGCTGCCGGTCGTGCTGGTCGGGATCGGACTGGTCATCCTCATCGAAGGCGGCGCCTCAGGTCTCTGACCGCGACCGTTCGGACAGGCGCGCCTGAGCCGATTGCTCCTCGCGCGAGGCAAGATCGACCCATCAAGGTGTGGCGCGATCTCGGCGGCGCATCTCGGTGCGAATCCCACTAGTCACATCCACCTCTCTTAACTCATGCGCCCCATCAGCCCCACTGTTACACGCTGTCGGTGGGGGGAGGCGCATGGACGGGAACGACTGGCGCGGCCCGGACGAGGTCACCGTCGTGCCTGCCCGCAATGCCTCTCGAACGCAGTCTTCGCAGGCACACGTCGAGCCCCGTGATGTCGGGCGCGCGATCGTGCTCGACGCTCAGCCCTCGCCTCGATCGGCGCTAACGCGGCCGGATCCATCTCGGGGACCGGGGGCGACAGGTCGGGCGGGGATCCCCGGACAGCGTGTGTGGTCGGGCTCCGCCCACCGGGCGTCGATTTCGCCCGCGACGAGGCGGTCGATCGTGGCGATCTCGGTACTCCGCTCGGCACCGCGTGGGACGAGCCGCTCCGCGCGACGGAGGTGGGTCCTCGCGCTGGCGTTCGGACTGATCACCCTCGCCGCCGCCGGCGACGTCGGAGTGGCACCGCGTCCCCCGCCGGTCGCGCGCCCGCGGGAGGACGAGCTCGCTGTGGACATCCGCATCTTCCGTCCGGATCATGCCCTTGAGGAGTACGACCGGTGAGTCACCGCAACGATGGCAACTCCTACCGGGCACAGCGCGAACTACCACTTTACCTCCGCGCTGGCGAGACGAGCGCTATACGGGCTTCATTGCCCCGGAGCATCACAACCCGCCGGTATTGCCATACTCGTCGGCGCCGGGGCTGTCCTCGGGCGCACCTTCTTCCGGCACGCTTTCCTGAGGTGCGCTCTCTTCAGGTCCGCTCTCTCGGGATTCGCCCTCGTCCGGCGCGGTGACCTCGGAGTTGCTCTCGGAGCTTTCGCGTTCGGGTGTGCTTCTAGAGCTGCTCTCCGAGCTGCTACGTCCAGGCTCGCTGCTTTCGGGGGAAACTGGGACGGCCGGCAACTGCGCCCCGAACTCCTCCCATGTCATCGCGCAGCCGTGCAGGTTGACGGCTATCTCATCCACGAATTCGTTCTTGCCGTCCAAGGCACGCACAACGGTCGTACCGGGAGGTATCGGCAACGGCAACCCGGACGGTGGCCAGGTGATGGTCGCGATTGTGGATGCGGATGTGGACCCATCGGGATTGGTTCCATATGCGATCAGGCTTATTGATTTGCCAGGAGGTATATATGGGTCACGCACTATCAGCTTGTTCTCGGTGCATTCGAGGTGTGCGACGGGATGATCATGATAATGGCCCAGCAGCAGAGCCATCTTTCGCGCCGCTGCTTTCGCATAGCCTTGCTTGACGTACTCCCAGTGAGCTGCCCGTTGTGAGAAATTGAAAGAGGAAAGGCCGTCGCATGTTGTCCAGTCGCCGCCGATGCAACTAGAAATCACGTCCGCCTCGAAAGGTGGGTCTCCACGCGTTTCGCAGCCCGAGCGCAAAGTCCCACGCTGTGTGGGGTTGAACGGCCCACTGGCCAACGAGAGCGCCGCTTCTCGTTCTGTCACGTCGTCGTCGTAACAGAAGTCCGGATCACCAAACAAGGCGATACCCTCGACGGGGTATTTTGCCAATTCAGCGAACGACCGATGAATTACGGCGGCACCTGCAGAGTATCCAACCAGCACGACCTCAGTCTGCCTAGTATCGAGGCACTGCCCCGGAACCGCCTCAGCCAGATCTTCTTCTAGAAGTTTCTGCCCCTCCTTTATGCTGTTCTCGAAATCCCAACTGCCCGGGTACTCGCTCGCCAGCGGTTGCACATTGTGCGCACCCACCAAGTCCTTGAACTCAGCGAGGAATACATCCCCCACGCCTCCAAAGCCTGGTGTATCGGGCCAGGAACCGCGAACTCCGTATACCAAGTAGCGCGGACAGGGATCAGAGGTGAGAGACGCGTCGGTTGCAACGAGCGAAGACGCGAGCACTGTTGCGGCGGCTACGCTAAGCACCCCGGCGATTGCATTGCGTGACAATCCGTTCCAGGTCCACTTCTGTGAAGGCAGGAACTGATCAAGGCGGTCCACGGCGTCTCCCCCATCTGACGGTGGATGAGCGCGAAACTGTTACACACGAATGGGGCCGTGCGCGCCCGTTTGGAGATAGTTCGTCCGGTCAGAGCACACCGGCTGGCTGCGTCGAAGATATGTGACTACGTCGAGTCGTAGCTCATGCACACAAGACCCACCCGAGCTGCGGGCCCTGTTCGACGCGGTCGAGACCGAGCGCGGCAGCAGTGCCATGGTCCGCACCCGGCGGTGAGGTCGCGTGGTCGCTGACGGGCCGGCTCGCGGGCGTCGAGCACACCGCTCGGCCTGACGACGAGGACGAGCCCGGGGACCGAGAGACGCACGTGACCCTCGGTCTCGGTAGCGCCCGTGCGGCGCTGGAGCTCGACATCGACCACCCGGTCACGGTGCACGAGTGAGCGCCTCGCTGGGCCCGGAGCCGCCGCGCATCGTCCTGAAGTCCGGCGCAGTGCTGGAGTACCCCCAGGAGATGGCCGAAGACGTCCGAGGCGTGGACGACCTGCTCTCGTCGGGAGCGGCCAGCACCTGGATGACGGTCGGACCGCACACGACGGTGCACACCGACGAGATCGCGGCGGTGAGCTGGAGCGGCGACGTCCGCGTGGTGGGCATCCGTCAGCGCTGAGTTATGAGGCCAGACGCGCAGCGTCCTGACCGTGTGCGACCTGGCGGACGGTGTTCGGGAACCAGCGAGCGACAGGCTTCCCTGAGGGAGTGGGCACGCCGTCGGCGTTGAGCTCGCGGGCGATGGCCGACCAGCCGGCGCCGGCGGCGACCCGGTCCACCACCCGAGCGACGACCTCGGCCGGGGCAATCGACGGGCGGCCGAGGCGGACGCCCTGGGCGCGCTTCGCGGCGAGGCCCTCGCGGGTTCGCTGGCCGATGATGCGGCGCTCGTACTGCGCGGCCGAGGCGAGAGTGTTGGACACGAACTCGCCGGCGGGCGTGATGGTGTCGATGCCGAGGTCGAGCAGCACCAGGCGCCAGCCGTTGTCGCGGGCGCGGTCGAGCAGCCCGGCGAAGTCGCGGACCGAGCGGCTGACGCGGTCGAGCTTCGCGGTGACGAGCACGTCGGCGTCGCCGGCGTCGAGGCGCCTGAGCGCGGCCACGAGCTCGGGGCGCCCGTCGACGTTCTTGGCCGAGAGGCCCTCGTCGGCGACGACCTCGAGCTGCCAGCCCTCCAGCGCGGCGCGCGAGGTGAGCGCGGCGCGCTGGGCGTCGAGCCCAGCACCGGAGTCAACCTGATCGCCGCTGGAGACGCGGAGGTAACCGAGCGCCCGCACCGGGGCGTTAGCGGGGCGGTCCCGACGGGGACGGCGGGGGCTGGCCACGCCCTCACCTTAATGGAAACGGTCGTTTATATTTTGGCACCGCAGTCGATCACCTTGTCTAAAGGTCCGCGCGTGACCGCGTGACCGCTGGTCGGCGAACTTCGCCTGGCGACGGCCAGACCAGCCGCTCCACCGATGACCAAACCGGCAGCACCCCGCTGAGGAGCGACTGGGTCCAATTCCACTTCCACCACAGACCGGCAGCCCCCGGCGACAATCCGAACGGACCCGAGGTCAACTCCGACCAGGAGTGCCTGAACGGGGCCGAGTCCGCGACAGCCGCACGAGTGCGTGAGCGACGGCGCCAACCCGGTTGGGGCGCCCGGCCGTTGAATGCGCCTCCGCGAGGCAGCGATCACCTTCTACAAGAAGCTGCGCCGTACCGGATTACCGCCCAATTTGCTCGGGCTGCGATCCTTAGAGAGCTTCAAGTGCAAATTCGTGGATATGCCCAACGAGTAGCCCCGGCCTGCGGCCATGGGGCTACCGACGCCACCAGCGGCCCGCGCACCTTCCAGGAGGCGCGGGCCGGTGCGCCTGTCGGAGCTCCGCACTCCTCCGTTGGAGTTCTGCCCGCCGCGAAGTGGACCTCGTCGACATCATGAACTTGGCAACTCCAGCTCGACTTACTAGTGCTCCCTGCCGACAAGCGCGAATTCGGCATGAAGAGCCGAGCACGGAAGGGGCGGGGAGCGGAGGACTCGCCCAGGCCCGCCCCTCACCCGGCGCCAACAGGACTCAGCGTAATCACCCGTCCGGAGTCATCGAGAACAGCACTCAAGGTGACCGTGCGAGAGAACGCGAAACGGGAGACCCGTCCTTGAGTCTGCGGATCGCCTCCTCGCGCGTGCCACGAATGCATACCCCTGGAGCCCCGCTTCTTCGGAGCGACGTCAACCTAGACCACCAGCCCCTACCGGCTATACGAGCACCAGCAAGATCAGAACTCCGACGACCAGAAGTACCGGAGCCAGTACTGACGCGAACACGAGCGCGCGCCGGTACAGACTCTTGGAGCTGATGATCTTGTGGATTAGGTCTTGCCACGACATCTAGTCACCCCTTCCACGGCGGGCAGAGTTGCTTGAGACCCACCGACTGTCCTGCTCGGGGCTGAACGACCGCAAGCGTGAGGGCGACTGAAGTTCTGCGCTTTGGGAAATTGATCCCTCTTAGGGTAATCGAGCGTCGCTGATCCCGTGTCCTGTCCAGTGAGACGGACTGAACCGTCCTGAGTTGAACTGATACGATCTCTATCTTCCAGCTCAGGCGGGGTGCACGCTACAGCCAGTGATCGTGGGACGGGGCAAGCGAGCATACCGAATTCCATAGCATCGTCCGCAGAACTGGCGCGCGAGCTGAGCCGCATGCGGCGCGTTGCCAATCGCACAATGAAGGAGCTCGCCGAAGCCTCGGTGGCAATAGAAGGCTTTCCTTCGTTCTCCTCGGCAACTGCGCAACGCATCGTGACCGATGGAGCCGTACCAAAGGACGCAGACACTCTGGTCTGCCTCGCCAGGACCCTTCAAGGCGACCCGGAGCGAGATGAGTTCTGGCGCGAGGTCTGGCGCAATCTGTCTGCACAGCGTGACTCGACCAGAAATTTCCTCATCGAGCCCACCCAGGCTGAACCTTTGGCGCGAGAAGCGGGTCTCGTTGAAATCCGCTGGACTGGCACTGAAGTCCGGCTCGCCTTTGAACGAGAGGGCGCCGTCGCCACTGCGCGTCTAGAGATCGATACGATCTCCTCCCCGCGCGGCTGGGCGAATTTCGTGCCGAAGGGGTCGAACGAGGCAAGGTCATTCCTAGGATACTTTCTCGGGGTCAACGAGCTGCCGCCACCGAGGTGGGTCGTTTGGCGCAAAGAGAGCATTGAAGTTCCGATAGAAGGGATCGCCCCACAAGCGCTGAAAGAGACCATCGATTCGGCCGTTTCAGCCTCACCAGGCGTGCGCGATAATCACCCTCGCCCTTTACTCGAACAAGTACTTCGCGAGTCAGAAGTAGTATTTAACTGGAAAGTCGGCATGGACACCCGCATAAGCGCGGAGGAGGTGGAGGGCCTATTGGTCCTGATCGATAGCCACATAAGCGCCACCCGCCTGTCAGAGCTCACCTTCGTGGTTGACCACGAGATCGACCGCGTGCTTTATGCTCGTTCCGGCCTGACGAGGCGGCGCTTCGGCGACCCTTTAATGAGCAAAAGTGTAAGTTCCTGGGAGCTCGCGGATCGCTTGGAATGCTCGGTACTCGTCCTGCCGATAGCAGCTCGGGAAGCTGTCCGCTCGTGCAAAGGTAAGCGAATATATGGCGACGATCGATTCAGAGTCGGAAGTGCCCGAGCGATTCAGTCGTGGATAACGGAACGAGGACTCTCGGACAAGGACGACCCAGCACTCTTCAAGTATCTTGAATACGCGTTGATTGACCGGCTACTTGCGACTTCGCTCGCGGCTTTCACTGCTTTGTTCTTGCTGGCGATATTGTTGACCAAACTCTTGTAGCTATAACACTAGAAAAGAGCGAAGGAGAGCACACCGATAGTCCGGGGGGCGAACACCAATACCTGCAGGGAACCGTTGCATCGTCTTCCAGCACGGTCGTGAGCGGGCAGAGATCGGGCGCCGCCGCCCATGCCCCATGGCGTGGCGATGAGCACCAACAGCACTAGCACCGGGCTCGCGACGAGCGCCCACGGCCGACGGGCGGGAGGCCCCGACTCCCTCGCGCCGCCGGCCCTCGTCGTGATCCCCACGGGGTGGGCGTCGCTCACCATGATCGCCCGTTACACCCGCTCCCGAGGTGCAGGCCGGTTTCCGGTGGCCGAGCACTTGATCAGCCTCCAACAAGCCGCCGCCACCGTCTCGGCCGTCGTCACCCTGGTCACCGCCCTGGTTCTGCTGGCCCTGGTCAACGTCTACCTAAACCGGCTGCTGGCTGGGGGCTCAGCGCGCGGTGGTCGTGGTGGCGCGCGGTGTCGCCGGCGCGGCGGACTGGGTGTGGTCGTCGGAGGCGGGTTCGCCACGAGCACCGGGGCCATCGGGAGCTCGGGCTCGCCGGGCTGACAGTTGGGAACGGTGCTGCGGCCGCTGTTCCCCGACAGGAGCGCGAAGTAGAGCACCGAGGCGTAGCCACCATCAGCCAGGTGCAGCCAAGTCGCGCTCTCGCGCGCGGTGGGCGACGCGCCATCGGACACGTTCTCCCCAGAGATCGCGCACTCGATGATCACCCAGCTCTGCAGACCGCAGCTGACCAGACCATCGCTGCAGCCGAGATGGGGGCCGCGCAGCAGAACCAGCTCACCGAGCTCTACTTCAAGGCGACAAGTCAGCTTAGGGACGATGATCTTTCTGTACGACTCGGCGACATCTACGCCCTTGAGCGTCTCGCCATCGACTCCCAACGGGACCACCCCCGCCGTGGTTGAAGCGCTTAGCGCCTTCGTTTGGGAACACACCCGGCCCGATCGAGCTGTGAAGCCGACAGCCGCCAAGGTGCTTCCTTACCCTCGCCTTGGGCCACGTACTCGGGTCAGCAGCGATGTTCAAGCTGCGCTCTCGGTGATGGGGCGCCTACCCCCTAGGGCGTGTCTCTTGGATCACGACCGGGACCAGAGCACGAGGCTGGCGAGCA
>NZ_JAQZAL010000061.1 GCF_028737205.1 Actinomycetospora lutea
CGCAGCCAAGCCGACACGCCGGACCACCCCGCCACAAATCAGGCTGTAGTACTAGTCGCTCCCGGAGACGCTCCCGCGCCCGGTCAGGGCGCCAGCGCCGCGACGAGCCCGCGCACCGGGTCGTCGGCGTGTACGACGCCGTCGTCGTCGACCCACGCCGAGGGCGTGTACTCGACGGGCGCGCCGCCGCGCTCGTCGTCGACGACCAGCACGCGCAGGCGCTCGTGCACGACCAGCGCCCCGTCGGGCAGGGGCCGGCCCAGCGCGGACGCCCAGGCCACCGCCGCGGGCAGCTCGTCCCACGGGACGGCGCGCCCGCCCTCGCGGACGGTCACCCGCACGCGTTCGGAGGCGGGCGCGAGGTCGAGGAGGTCGGCGAGCAGCGCCGGGTCGCCGGTGCCGGGCAGCACGAGGACCCCGGGCGGCAGGACCCCGGCGAGCTGGGCGCGGTCGAGCACGGCCGGCGGGACGTCGCGGGCGGGGTCGGCGTCGCGGACCCCGCCGTCGGCGGTGCGGACGCGGTCGGGCGGCTCGACGTCGGCGACGGAGACCCGCCCGGCGGCCACCGCGTCGGCGAGCGCGGCGTGCGCGGCGGCCGCCCGCGCCGGGGGCACGACGCGGGCCGGGTCGGCGAGGCGGGCGAGCAGGTCGGTCGCGTCCTCGGTGGAGGCCACCCGCGCCCGGGTGCGGACGCCGATCGCGGCGAGGAACGCGGGGTCGAGGCGGGCGGCCACGTCGGCGGGGACGGGGTCGTAGAGGCCCTCCACCGCGCTCGCACCGGGCAGGCGCCACGACGTGGGTGGGTCCCCCGCGAGCCGCCCGTGGCGCCCGAGCCACCAGGCGGTGTAGGGCCGCGGACCCTCGGGGGCCCGCGACTCGACCGGGCGGGCGCCGCCGAGCGCCTCGCGCACCGCGCGGTCGCCGGCCAGCAGCGACCACGCCGCGTCCCAGCGGTCCTCGGCCACCAGCTCGAGGTCACGCACGGCCACCAACGGCCCCTCGGGCCCGTCCGGGCCGTCGGCGCCGTCGAGGCGGTCGAGGACCGGGTCGACCTCCTCGGCCCACCACGTCTCCTCGTCGTCGAGGTAGTGGTCCGGCCCGGCCGGGGTCTCGTCGCGCAGCACGGCGAACCCGTCGAGGACGCCGATCGCGGTGAGCACGGGGCGCGGGTGGGCGCCGGCGACGACGGGGTCGAGCACCCCGAGCGGCCCGTCGGGGTCGACGAGTCCCCGCAGCGCGCCGTCGGGCAGCACGAGCTCGTCGGCGCGCCGGAAGCCGCCCTCGGCGTCGCGCAGCGCGACGGCCCCGAGCCCGTCGAGGGACCCGGCCCCGCCCCCGGCGGCGACCAGGGCGAGCACCAGGGCGCCGAGCGCGGCGAGCGCCTCGGGGTCGACGCCGGCCTCGGCGTCGTCGGCCGAGCGCTCGACGGCCTCGCGCAGCGCCGGGTCGGCGAGCAGGGCGGCACCGTCGACGCGGCGGGCGCCGAGCGCGACGAGCAGGTCGCGGACGGCCGGGTCCTCGGCGAGCCCCGGCGCGGCCACGCGCAGCCCCGGGACCGCGGCGGCGGCGAGGCGGGCGGCGAGCTCCTCGTCCCCGCCGGCCAGCAGGACGCCGCGCGCACCGCCCACCACCCGGCCGTCGGCGAGCGGGACGGGCAGGCCGGCGAGCTCCTCGCGCAGGCCGGGGGCGACGAGCGCGGGCAGCGCCGCGAGCCGCGCGTACAGCGCGCGCCACCAGGCCACCGGGCGGTCGAGCCCGGCGAGCGCCTCGGCGAGTGCGGCGGGCCCGACCCGCGTGACCCCGACCGCGGCGAGCGCGGCGGCGTGGCGGGGCGCGGCGAGGCGGGCGTCGACGAGCCCGGGCAGGACCTCGGCGAGCTGCGCGGCGAGCTCCCCGCCGGCGTCGTCGAGGTCGAGGACCTGCGCGTTCGCCGGGGCGAGGTCCTCTCCGGCCACGGCCGGGAGCCAGGCCGACGTCCGCAGCGCGTCGAGGACCGCGTCGCGCAGCGTGGCGTCGACCGCCGAGGCGGGCAGCGCGGGCAGGGGAACGAGGCCCGGGCGCTCCTCGGCCGGGCGGGCGCGCACGAGGTCGGGGTAGCGGGCCGCGGCGGCGCGCAGGACGTGCTCGGTGACCGCCCCGGCGCGCACGTGGCGGCGGTCGGGGTCGAGCGGGACGGTCGCCAGCAGGCGCGCGGGCAGGGTGGTCCGCTCGTCGGTCGGGGTGGGCGCGTGCAGCACCTCGGCGGCGTCGGGGGGTCCCGGGACGGCGACGGCCCACGTCGCCCGCCACACCGAGCGCGCCCGGTCCTCGACGGCGAGGTCGGCGCGCAGCGCGGCCGGGATCGTGCCCTCGGCGCGCACCACGTGCCAGGCGCGGGTACCGACGCGCACGGTGTCCCTCTCCTCGGTGCGCGCCACGACCCCGCCGGGCAGGTCGACGGCGCGCAGCGGGGGCAGCGCGAGCAGGAGGTCGGGGGCCTGGGCCGCGGCGGCGGCGAGCAGCGCGTCGGGGTCGGTGCCGGGGCGCAGGGGCAGCCGGACCTCGGTGTCGGCGCCCGGCGGGAGCGCGGGCTCGTCGCCGTCGGTGGCCCAGACCAACCGCAGCGCCGGGGCCGCGCCGTCGCGGCGGGCCAGCTCCTCGGCGAGCCCGGGCACGCCCCGGTCGGCCACCGCCCGCGCGGTGCGGGTCCGGTCGAACACGACCCCGGCCGGCGCGCCGTCGGCGGTGCGGGTGACGATGCGCGGCGCGTCGCTGATCGCCGTGACGGCCGCGAACCCGACGCCGAACCGCCCCACCCCGCCGCCGTCGCGCTTCGCCGACGCCCGCAGCGATGCCAGCCCCGCGACGCCGTCGGCGTCGAGCGCGGCACCGGTGTTGGCGACGCACAGGGAGCCGTCCACGATCCGCACCCGCAGGGTGGTCGTCGTCCCCGCGCGCTCGGCGGCATCCGCGGCGTTCTGCGCCAGCTCGACGAACCAGCGGTCGCGGTAGCCGCCGCGGAGCAGGTCCTCCTCGGCGTTGGCGTCCTCGCGGAAGCGCGCCGGCGACGCCGACCACGCGTCGAGCACGGCCCGCCGCAGGGCGGCGGTGCCGAAGGGATCGGGGGTCACGGCTCCCCTTTCCCGTGCGTCGGTGGTTCCTAGCCGCCCGATCCGGCGGTCTCCGGCTCCATCTCGACCCCGTCGTCGTAGACGAGGTCGGCGACCGCGACGACCGCGCCGCTGTCGATCTGCAGCTCGGAGTGGCCGCCGCACCCGTACTCGGCGTGCACCACGTGCCCGTCGGCCGGGACGTTGCCGTTGCCGCACACGCCGAACGCCGCGCGCAGCGACCCGGCGACCGGCAGGTAGAACCCGCAGGTCCCGCAGTGCGCGGACGCCGCGCGGGCCATGTCCGCCCCCGGCCCGAAGTCGCCGTCGGACCAGCGCACGGCGGCGTCGAGGCGGCCCTCGCGGCTCATCACCCGCGGGCGGCCCATCCCGAGCTCGTCGCCGACCTCGCGGACGCCGGGCCCGGGCTCGGAGGCCTCGCCCTCGTCCTCGTCGTCGGGGTCGAGCGAGGCGTGGGCGGGGACGAGGCGCTCGTCGCCGTCCTCGACGGGCAGCAGGTCGCCGGGGCCGAGGTCCTCGGCGCGCAGCCGCTCGTTCCACGGCACCCAGGTCGGCGCCACGACCGACTCCGGGCCGGGCAGCAGCACGACCTCGCTGACGTTGACGTCGAACTCCGGGCCCGCGACCGTCACCGCCCAGTACCAGCCGCGGTAGCCGGGCTTGTCGGCCGCGAAGTAGTGGGTCGCGGCGTCGGGGACGTCCTCCGCGCGCACGGCGACCGGCGCACCGACCTGGGCGGCGTCGCCGTCGGCGGTCTCCACCGCCGCGGCGCGCGCGAGGTCGGCCGCCCCGGCGAGGTGGGCGGGGACGGTCGGGGCGGGGTCGGCGAGCTCGGGGACCACAGCACGATTGTGCCCGTCCGTCCCGGGTGCACGGGAGGCGGGCGCCCACCACCCTCGGTCATCATGGACGCGTGACCGGACCGTCCCACGATCCGCACGGTCCGTACGGTCCCCGACCCCGGCACCGGCCCGAGCGCCTGCCGCCGACGGCCCGGTCGACGCGGGCGTTCCCGGAGGGCGAGCACCCCGGGAGCGCCGAGGACGACACGCGCTGGTCCACGCGCTACGACCCGCGGGCGGACACGCGGTACGACGCGCACGACGACCCGCGGGGCGACGACGGCCACGACGACGACGCGGGCCCCCGCAAGATCACCGTCACGCGGGTCGCGGCCTGGCGGGCCCGGCGCCTGACCCAGCAGGGCGCGCGGGCGTTCCACCGCGCGGCGTCGGCCGACGGCGCCGACCGTTCCGGGCTCACGGCGCTGACCTACGCGTGGATGGCCAACTACGCCTCCGACGCGACGCTCGCCGTCGCGCTGGCCAACACCCTGTTCTTCTCCGCGGCGAGCGCCGAGAGCAAGAGCAGGGTCGCGCTCTACCTGCTCATCACCGTGGCGCCGTTCGCGCTGGTCGCCCCGGTGATCGGCCCGGCGCTCGACCGGCTGCAGCAGGGCCGGCGCGCCGCGATGGCCGTGTCCACCGCCGGGCAGGGCGTGCTGGCCGTGGTGCTGGCGCTGTGGATGGACACCTGGGCGCTCTACCCGGCCGCGCTGGGGATCATGGTGCTGTCGAAGTCGTTCGGCGTGCTCAAGGCCGCCGTGACGCCGCGTGTGCTGCCGCCGGGCATCACGCTGGTGACGACGAACTCGCGGCTCACCGTCTTCGGGCTCGTCGCCTCCGGGGTCGCCGGGGGCATCGCCGCGGGCGTGGCATGGCTGTTCGGCTCCCCCGGCGCCGCGTGGCTCACCGCGGCGATCTGCCTCGCGGGCGTGTGGCTGTGCCTGCGGATCCCGGCGTGGGTCGAGGTCACCGAGGGCGAGGAGCCGACGCAGATCCTCCCGGTGCACGGCGCGACCGGCGAGCGCCGTCGCTCCCCGCTCAGCCGCGACGTCGTCACCGCGCTCTGGGCCAACGGCACGATCCGCAGCCTCACCGGGTTCCTCATGCTGTTCTCGGCCTTCGTCGTCAAGAACGAGACCGAGGGCGCGCCGGGTGACCAGCTCCTGCTGCTCGGTGTGGTCGGCGCCGCGGCCGGGGCGGGCGGGTTCGCCGGCAACTTCATCGGCGCCCGCCAGCGCTTCGGCCGCCCCCGCGTGCTCATGATCGTCTGCCTGGTGCTGGCGCTCGCCGCGGTGGTCCTCGCCGCCACGGTCACCGGCCTGACCACTGCCGCCGTCGCCGCGCTGGTCGCCGCGACCACGAGCGCGCTGCTCAAGGTCTGCCTCGACGCGGTGGTGCAGCGCGACCTGCCCGAGGCGAGCCGCGCCTCGGCGTTCGGGCGCTCCGAGACGATCCTGCAGCTGTCCTGGGTGTTCGGCGGCGCGCTCGGCGTGCTGCTGCCGCCGACGTGGTGGATCGGGTTCACCGTCATCGGCGTCGTGATGGCGATCGGTACCGTGCAGACCGTGCTGATCACGCGGGGGTCCTCGATGATCCCGGGGCGGCGCCGGTGAGATCGCTGTCGCGGCGCACCGTCGTCATCGGTGCCGTGCTGCTCGTGGTCGTGGTGGCCGTGGTCGTCGTGCTCGTCGTGCGCGCGACGGCCGGACCGTCCTCCCCCGGCGACGTCACGTTCGCCGCGGGCGGCGCGACGGCCACGGTGGGCGCGAGCCAGTTCTGCGACGTGCAGGTCACCGAGTGCGGCGACGACCCGGAGGCGAACGCCGTCCTGCGCGTCCCGCCGAACACGCCGCTGACCGTGACGGTGCCCGAGGAGGTCGTGAGCACCCCGTGGCAGCTGGCCTTCACCTTCCGCGACCCCGCCGGCGCGATCCAGCAGGGCCGCAGCCCGGTGTTCGCGCCCGGCACGACGCCGTCGTTCACGCTGGTGCTGCCCGTCGCCACCGACCAGCTCGAGAGCGCCGAGGTCCAGCAGTACGGCGCCCGGATCAGCCAGGGCCCGAACGGACTGGAGTTCGCCACCCGCTCCACCTGGGTGCTCAGCGTCGACGACCGGTGACCCGCCGGGCGGCCGCCCGGTCCAGTGACGACCCATCGAGTGGCGTCGCGTGCTTTCACCCGTTCGGCTCTGGGTAGCCGCCACCCGGGAGGCCACGGTGCACGACGGCACGGGCGCTTCTCGGGGGGAGATCACCATGGGTACGGCACGCGCGAGGACCGTCCGTCACCGCACGTCCCGCTGGCTGGCCGCGCTCGGGGTGCTCGTCGCCACGGTGCTGGCGTTCTCGACCGTCGTCGCCGCCCCGCAGGCCGAGGCCGCGACGGTGCTCGGGCAGTTCCGCAACGCGGCGGGCCGCTGCCTGGAGAACCTGAACAACGCGACGGCAGCGAACAACAAGATCCAGATCGCGGCCTGCGGCGCCGCGACCAACCAGGCCCAGCAGTTCAGCCGGTGGGCGAACGACGAGGCGATCAAGACCCCGGCCGGCCGCTGTCTGGGCACCCTCGACAACGGCACGGCGGCGGGCACGTCGGTGGTGCTCCAGACGTGCGCGCCCACCAACAACAGCCAGCACTGGGTGGTGCGCACCGACGGGCTGATCGTCAACCGGCAGGCCGTCAAGTGCCTCGCGCCGCTGAACAACAGCACCACCGCCGGCACGCGCATGGTGGTCGCGAACTGCACCACGGCCACCGCGATGCGCTGGACGGTCCCGGCCGCCTCGACGCCCACCACGACGCCGACCACGACCACCACCCCGCGGCCCACCACCACGACGACGGTGCCGCCGACGACCACCACGACGGCCACCCCGCCGCCCACGCGCGACCCGCTGCGCCAGCCGTTCGCCTCGAGCTCGATCTGGAACATGCCCATCGGCAGCGGCGCGCAGTACGTCCCGGCGAACCTGCCCGCCCTGCCCGGCGGCTCCACCGGCGCCCGCGTCCCGCAGGTCGACGACGAGCCGCTGGTGCTGACCCCGACCGCGCCGCTGACGCCGATCCTCGCGAGCCCGGGCGGCTGGGGCGGCGATCGCTGCGTCACCGACCCGGCCACGACCCTGGCCACGGTGCCGATCCCGGCGGGCTACGTGCTGCGCAGCGACAACAAGAACCAGAGCGCGGCGTTCCTCGCCGCCGACGGCCGCACCGTCGTGCAGACCCAGCCGCTGGCGCGCTGCGCGGCGGGCGGCCCGGCGACGAGCTACGTGCGCTACCCCGACCAGGACATCTACGGCCCCGGCATCCAGGGCTCGCACGGCGGCTCGGGCATGAGCGCGCTCGGCGGCTCGATCCGCGTCGGCGAGCTGCGCCCCGGCGGCCAGGGCCCGCGGCACGCCCTGAAGATCAACCTCTACGCCCGCGCCGAGCTCGGCCGGTGCGCGTCGCGCCCGGAGTGCTTCCGGTGGCCCGCGGTGAAGTCCGACAGCTACGCCGTCGGCTGGTACGGCTCGGTCGGCGGCAACACGAACACGGCCATGCGGATGGGCGCGCTGCTCGCGATCCCGCCCTCGGTGAACATCGGCTCGCTGGGCCTGACCACCGAGCCCGGCCGGCAGATCGCCTGGACCCTGCAGAACTACGGCGCCTACGTCGTCGACGACACCTACGGCCCGTCGTTCGCGCTCAACGCCGAGAACGGCCCCGGCGGCAACATGCGCACCCAGTTCCGCGCCGACTACGGCCAGGACTTCGAGGTCTACGCGAGCTCCACGAACGCCTGGGGCCGCGACGTGCAGCGCCTGCGCCAGGTGCTGCAGGTGGTGAACAACAACGGGCCCGGCAGCGTCGGCGGCGGGGGCACGCCGCGCCAGCCGCTGCTGCCCGAGCTGGTCGAACCGCTCGTGACGATCCCGCCGACGGTCCCGACCGCACCGGCGACGACGGAGTCGGCGGCCCCGGTGCCGGTGACCTCGACGCCCGCCATCCCGGCCAACTGAGTCGGCCGCGCGGAGCACGCCGCACGGAACGTCGACGGCGTGTCACGCCGACTCGGGGGCGCGTCGTCGACGTCACCCGTGCGGCCCTGCCCCGTGGTCGCCGCGTCACTGAACGCTGTCGCGGCTGCCGTATCCATGGGGGGATCGCACCGTGCCGACGCCGACCACGAGACACGTCCACGTCCGACCGCGCACGAGGCGATCGCTCTCCGCGCTCGCGGTGCTCGCCTCCGCCGTCCTCGTGGTCCTCTCGGTCCTGTCGGCGCCGACGGCCGTGGCCGACACCGTCCTCGGCCAGTTCCGCAACGCGACCGACCGGTGCCTGGAGAACCCGAACGACGCGACGACCCCGGGCTCGGCGACCACGATCAACCTCTGCGGCCCGGCCACCGCGACCGCGCAGCAGTTCAGCCGCTGGTCCGACGGGTCGATCCGGACCCCGGCGGGCCGGTGCCTCGACATCGCGGGCGGCGGGTCCGGGAACAACACGCCCGTCGTGCTCGCGGCCTGCGGCACGGCCACCTCGCAACGGTGGACGTTCCGCCCCGACGGGACGGTGCAGAACCAGAAGGCCAACCGGTGCCTCGCGCCGCGGAGCAACGCCACCGCGCCGGGCACCCCCGTGGTCGTCACCGGCTGCTCGACCGCGCCGGCCCAGCGCTGGACCGTGCCGGCGGTGTCCACCCCGACGACCACCACCACCACCGCGCCGCCGACGACCACCACCACGACCACCACCACGACGACGGCGCCGCCGACCACCACGACGACCCCGCCCCCGACCGGCACGCGCGACCCGCTGCGCCAGCCCTTCGCGTCGAGCTCGATCTGGAACATGCCGATCGGCAGCGCAGCGGTGTACGTGCCGGCGAACCTGCCCGAGCTGCCCGGCGGCTCCACCGGGGCCCGCGTCCCGCAGATCGACGACGAGCCCATCGTGCTCACCCCGACCGCTCCCCTGACGCCGGTCCTCGCCAGCTCCGGCGGCTGGGGCGGCGACCGCTGCAAGACCGAGCGGACGACGCTCGCGACGGTGCCGATCCCGGCGGACTACGTCCTGCCCAGCAACAACAAGAACGAGAGCGCGTCCTTCCTGTCCACCGACGGCCGGACGGTCGTCTCGACCCAGCCGCTGGCGCGCTGCACGGCCGGCGGCCCCGCGACCAGCTACGTCCGGTACCCCGACCAGGACATCTACGGCCCCGGCATCCAGGGCTCGCACGGCGGCTCGGGCATGAGCGCGCT
>NZ_JAQZAL010000062.1 GCF_028737205.1 Actinomycetospora lutea
ACCGGCCACCGAGCCGCGCAACGATCACCAACACCAAGATCATGAAAGATCCGGGTTAGGTCCGTACTTGGGATCGATCGTCGACAACGCAGCCGTTTCTGGTCGCCAACATCGCTTTCGGTGCCAGCGTGGTCGTCTACAACTCGTTTCTTCCGCAGATCGCCGGCCGCGATGAGCGCGACCGGGTCTCGAGCATCGGCTGGGCGGTCGGGTACATCGGTGGCGGTCTGCTGCTCGCGCTCAACGTGGCGGCAGTCAGCGGCGCCGCGACGTTCGGCATGTCCGCCGGTGAGATCGCCCGATGGAGCATCGTCTCGGCCGGTGTCTCGTGGGCGGGGTTCACGACGATACCGCTGCGGCAACTGCGCAACCGGCCCGCGGTCGCGGGCGAAGGCGGCGGACCGTACCTTCTCGACGGGTTCAGCTGAGCCGCACCCTTCGAGGGCTGAAGGCCTACCCGCTGACCTTGTATTTCCTGCTCGCCTACGTGATGTACAACGACGGTATCCAAACCGTGATCGCACTGGCGAGCGTGTATGCCCACAAGGAGCTGCGCCTCGACCAGTCGGTGCAGGTCCAGACGATCCTCCTGTTCCTGGCGTTCTTCGGCGCCCTGCTGCTGGGCTGGGTCGCCCGCCGACTCGGCGCCTGGAAGACCGTTCTGCTCAGCCCTGTTGTTGTGGATCTTGGTCACCGTCGCGTACGTGCTGCCGGCCCACCGGCCGGTGCCGTTCGTCTTGCTCGGCGCACTTCTCGGCACCGTGCTCGGCGGCAGCCAGGCGCTGAGTCGGTCGCTGTTCAGCCAGCTCATCCCGCATGGCGATCATCTCGCTGATCGTCTTCTTCGTGATCGGGTTCGTTGTGGTGGCCGCGGTCCCCAAGGCCGTCCGGGCTGCCGGCAACACACCCCCGCACGTCCTGTAGCGGTCCGATGCTGGAGGGCACCGGGACCAGCGCACACCTCGCCGGGCACGAGCCGGCGGCTGTCGTGGTCGTCGTCGGCGCGCCCCGTTCGGCGCACCCCGCCTGCCCTGGCCTGCCGCCGGGCATCGCGGAGAGCTGCGGGCCAGGGACCGTCGACCCCCACATCCGCGACCGGCGACCCTCCGTCGGACCGTCACGACGAGATGCACTCGCGGGCCCACATCATCGACGAGTGGAGTGTGAGATGCAGGGAGCCATAATTCTCCGTTCGGCAAAGGTGGTCCCGGGGCGCGAAGCGGCGCTGGTCGACTTGACCCGCGACACCCACGCGTTCTTCGACAAGGCACGATCGGACGGACGCATCACCGACTACATGTGGTTCACCTCGGGCCAGGGGAACCGGGGCGACTATGTCGTCCTCCGCGGCGACACGGAGAACCTGGTGACACTCGCGGCGGACCCGGAGTTCCAGTCCCTGAGCATGCGGAGCAGCCTGATCCTGCCCGACTTCGAATGGGGGTTCTACGGCACCGGCGATCCCGAGGAGATCCTCGAGCGCTACCAGGAGATGGCCAGGCAGCTGTCCTGACGCCGGAGACGACGACTCGTGCTGCCCCGTCCGGGACCCGGGCGGGGCAGCACGTCGTCCCGTTCCTCTCACGTCGGATCCCACCGCCGGGACGACGACGAGGCGGCCGAGCAGATCGAGCTGGGCTGCTCAGCGATCGCGGGGACGATCCGCTTGCCCGCGAGGGGCGTGGCCGGGGCTCGGGCGCGATCGGAGTCGAGCAGGCTGACCAGGGCGAGGTCGAAGAACCGGCCGCTGTCGTCCGGGGACAGCACCGGGTCAAAGCCCTGCTCGCCACCGGTTGGACGCCGCGAGCGCCGCTGCGCCCCATCGGGCACGACTTCGACACCGCCTTGCGCAACGGCGGCTGGGAAGGCCTCGCGGAATGGGTGGACGCCCTCGGCGAGCTTGGCGATGCCGCCGGCGAAGTCGTCGTGCTCACCGAACCACCGCACCGGCCTCAACCACCATCCGATCTGGATGGCGCCGACGTCGACGATGCTCACGGTCGACGCGCCCAACGCCATCTTCGAAGATCGGCCAGAGATCCTTCTTGCTCCCCGTTGAGATGATCTCCAGCAGCGCAACCGTCAGGAGTAGGCATGCCCGCAAGCAAAGAGAGTCACGCCCGAAGATCGCTCCATAGGGCTTTGAGCTGCAGAAAGGTGCGCCGTCAGGGACTCGAACCCCGAACCCAGTGGACGAGAGTCACGTCTGCTGCCGTATGTTGTGGAGGCGCGCGTGCGGCCAAGACCCGCGTCCC
Source organism: Actinomycetospora lutea (assembly GCF_028737205.1). Lineage (GTDB taxonomy): Bacteria > Actinomycetota > Actinomycetes > Mycobacteriales > Pseudonocardiaceae > Actinomycetospora > Actinomycetospora lutea. Next base: position 2,256 of record NZ_JAQZAL010000062.1, read on the forward strand.
GACCGCGTGGGCTCGCTCGACGTAGGGGGTCGGGTCTCCCCAGAATGTGCCCATCATGCCGGCGAGCAGGCGGGCCCGCCCGCGCCACGGGGTGGTACGTCCGCTGAAAGCGGTTCCGCTTCACCACCCCGATGATGACGCCGGCGGCCCGCAGGGCCCCGTCTTCATAGCCGCCGGCGTTCGCCACCGCAGTGGCCAGGGATCGGGAGCTCGACTCCGAGGGTTCGCAGAGTCGGTGGTGAGCATTCGGTTCTCCAGCTCACGGTCCAGAGGTAGGCACAACGACTGGACTGTGCGTTCGGGCTCGGGCGACGTCAACGTCCCTGTCGGCAGCGCCGACACCCGGGCCGGTGGAAGCAGCCCGGGCAGATTCACCCTCGATCAGCGGCCCTCGCGTCGGCGGCGATCGGAGGAGGCGCCGGAGCGGGCGCCACCTCCGGAGGCGCGGCGAGGACTGCCGGCGGCCGGCGCCCTGTCGGTGTCCCTGTCGCGACGGGCGCTCCCGGACGCGGTGGGCGGCTGCTCGGGCGCGCGGCCGAGGTCCTCGATGCGGCTCGCCAGCCGGTCGGCGAGCCCACTGAGCTGCGTGCTGGCCGTAGACGTGGCCGCCTCCTTCACAGCCTCGAGCAGTGGTCCCCGCAGCGCAGCGACGAGCTGCTGGAGCTGCGGTGAGGCTTCCACGAGCTTGGAGCCCTGCTCGAGCAGCTGTTCAGGCGAGAGCTTGAGCTTGTAGCCCGTCATGAGTCCGAACCAAGCAATGGCGAGCTTGAACTTCTTCATGCGGCCCAAGATGTAGGCGCCCACGAAGGCGATCATCATCCGAGCCATGCCGTGCTCCCTGTCCGCTCCGCGCGGAGATCGCCACGGCCGACCGTGGAGGACCGCGTGGCGGCGACCCTTCCCGGTGTGCGGTGACGCCCTTCCGCTGAGCAAGTGCCGACATTCGGAGAATACCGGCGGCGCGCTGAAAAGTGATACGGCGCCATTCGGTGGCGAGACAATCGGCGCAATGTCATCGCGACTATGGGCAGGGCGTCGTGCAGGGCTCCCGACATCACTGGCTGCGGTTGCGCCGGACCCCGCGACATCCACTCTGAGCTTCCCGTCCCCGACATGTGACAGGCCGATCTCGACTGCCCGGACAAGGCACCGGTGCCGTAGATGTGCTTCTTGAGTAGCTGAAGACGCATGTCTCAGACTCGACTGGTGCCCACGACCTCGGACCTCGAACGCAGGTTGCGCGGGCTTCTCTGCGTGTGGCGCGTCCCCCGGGTCACGGTTCTGGCTGCGGTGCCCGACCTTCCGCATGCGGACACGGACACGATCATTGGGACGGTCCGCGCAGGCTTCGGTGAGGTGTCCCACCAGGCCGTCGACGACGTGCTCCGTGCTCTGACGGCGGCCGGCCTCGTACAGCGCATCCCAGCCCGAGGGTTCCACCGCGCAGTACGAGTCGCGGGTGGGGGACAACCACGATCACATGGTGTGCCGGTCGTGCCGTGGCCTCGCCGACGTCGAGGGCGAGATGAGCGGCGCCCTCGACCTCGCGGCCGCCGACCACGCGGGCTACGAGATCGACGAAGCCGAGGGCTTCTCCTGGGGCCGATGCCCCAACTGCGTCCCGGCGGCTCTGCCACACGTGGGTCGTCACCCGACGCGTCCCTCCAGCGGCCGCGGACGAACCGGGATTGGGTGGCTGAACCGGCTGGATCTAGAACCCCTCCGCCAGCACTCGGCCCGCTCCGACCCCCGATGGGCGACGACCACGTACGCGCATGAGTTCGAGGCCTCGACGTCGAGCCTCAAGCGGGACATCGTCGAGGTGATGGCGGAACCGCGCGACCGGTGAGGCCAAGTGACGGCCACCTTCGTCGACCTCGTCTTCGGCTCGAACGCCGAGCTGCGGGCGATCGCGGACGCCTACGGGCCGACGCGGGCGGGAACGGGACCGCTGCCGGTCCAACGACCGCGGGACGCGGGCCGCACCCGTGATCTCCCCGCGGTGCCGCCACCCCCTCCGTACGGCGCCCAGCACCACGAGGTCGCCGGCCACCGTCCGGGCGTTGCGCCCGTCGGCGAGAGGGATGGGTCTGGCTGGGTGCCCGAGCCCCGTTCGGGGTCAGGACCGTTGCCCGTCCAGCTGCCTCGGGGCGCGAGCGGGCGCGATCTCGTCCCGGCGGGCGTGGTGCCCCCGCCCCCGGCGCGGAACCGCTCGCTGGAGGACGAGCTGACCCGTCGCGCGCAGCGCCGGCGCCGTCCGCTCGCCACGGCGGCAGTAGAGGGCGGACGACACGCCCTACGGCCGCGCGACGGGGACGAGCCGACGTTGCGCGAAGATCTCAACACGTTCGGCGCAGCGGCAGAGGTCCTGACGTTCAGCGGGCTCACCTAGAACCACCGGCCACCGAGTCCGACCAAGCATCAAGCGTCGAGACAAGTCCGGTTCGGGTGCTGTCCTCGCGAGAGCGAGGAGCGGTACTCGTACAGGCGCAGTCGCGCGGCGACGCTCGGGTCGATCTCGCTCGGCGCCGAATCCTCGGTGGCCGCGCGGTCGTGGTGTGTGCCGCTGGCAATCGCGGAGCTCGACCATGGTGGCGGAGGCGCCGGAGTGGGAGAAACGGATTCGCAGGAGCGACTCCCCGCTTCCCGCTGGCCCTCCAGGAGCGGCGCCATCGCCGACGCCGATCCCCGCGCGGGGGCGGATCGCCTGTGACTACGGATTGAGCGTCGAGCGCTGGTCTTCTTGCTGCGCAGCAGTGCCGCGTCGATCCGTCGGTGAGCCCGCTCGGGCTCGTCGACCTCCACCACGACACGGTGGAACGGCCGGCCGGTGAGGTAGATGACCACCACATGCGTGCCCTGGCGGGCGCTCCAGAGCTGGCGACGTTCACCGACCCCCCAGCAGCCGGCGCGGTAGCGCTGCGACCACCACAGGCCCGGAGAGGGAAAGCGGGGGCTCGAGGCGACGGCGTCGGCTCGTGTCATCACCCGGACCCCGAGGACCCTCGTGTAGGGCACGAAGAGCCCCTGCGAGCACGCGGCGAGCAGGTCGGTGCCGGAGAAGTGCACGCGCAGACCGGTCGGGGTGACCTCGAGGCGTACCGCCATTCACACCTCCACATGGTGAGAGGGCAGCCAGACCGACTCCCCTTCCTTGGGGCCTCCCGCTGAGGGAGGCGCGTTGGTGACCTGTCGCCCTCCATCACGCCGGGGTTACGGTCCTGAGCGGAGCCCTGAGCAAGTTCGACCATCCGTCGGTATGAGTACCTCTGGCCCCGCACGGGGGTCCGGCCGAGCGGACGTGGGACCCAGCGGCACGCCCCGCGCCCGTTGGCCATCGCGGAGCTGCCCCCCGAGGCCGCGGGCGACCAGGATGCCGCGGCAACTGTTCTGACCGTCGTCGGCGCCCTGGCGTCCGATCACACCGACGAGGGGCGTCCGCGGCGCTCCCCGACAGAACTCCGCGCTGTGGCATGTCGGCGGACGGCATCAGGCAGTGTCGGCGGGCCGGTGGCGCCCGCCGCGCCGGGCCCTCGCGGTGGGGCCAGGCCGGGCCGGGTCCTCGCCGCGCGGGTTGGTGGCCGTCGCTGACCAGGCCGACGCGCCGCCGGCGGCGTCGCCGAGACCCACGACGACAGGTCCGAGGCAACGACCGGCGGAGACCAGGGTGGCCAGGACAGCGGGCAGGACGAGAAGGACACGGGGCCGGTGATGGTCGGGCGCACGGCGCCACTTGGGGCTGCCTGGCCATCTGTTGGAGCGTCGGCGCTGGTCGCGGCGGGCGGGTCGACACTCCCGGCGAGGGAGCGCCGGTCAGCTCCAGGCTCAGACCGTGCGCCCCCTGCTCGGTGATCTCTGCCGCCGCCCGGCGTGCGCCCGGCTGCCGCCCGAGGGCGTGGTCGGGTGGCCCGGCTGCACGAGCTGCTGGCCGAGCGCCTCGGGGAGCACGGGGTCGCAGTCGACCCGGACCGGACGGTTTGCCGGCTTGACCAGCTTCGTCCGCACCCGCCGGCAGGGGTGTGCCGGCCACGGGCTGTCAGGTTCGGGGCACCAGTCTGACGACCTCGCACACGTGGCGGCCGGTGTCTTCCTCGCGCAGCTGCAGGGCGTGCCGCCCACCAGCTGTCAACGGCATTACCTGTGCCTCACGTCGGTGCTTCGCGCGATACTCGAGCGTGCCTTCGGGCGTGCTGATCGGCGCGGGTGGCGGCATCGTGTTCATCGATGCGAGGTTCCGCGAGCGGCCGATGTCGCGCGGCCGCTGATCTGGCGACGATCCCGATCCCGAACGCGGTTCGGGCACCCCCGCATGCCGCTCACGGTGGCGGGCGGTGTCGACGGCGTTGCGGCCGCCGGCGACCTGCCGCTGCCGGTCCTCCCAGGCCGACGCCATGGCGCAGAAGATTGGCGTCGACTCGTCCGCCTGCTCGTCGCGCGCCTGCCGGGCCCAGATGCTGACCGCATCAAGCCGTCGCCCTCCGCGCCTCGCGTCCTCGCACCATTCCCACATCTCTTGGTCTCCCTGTCGTCCGGCACAGTCACCGACGCCGCGCGGACTGCGCTCCGCGACCGGTGGGGATAGACCCTAAAGCTCAACATGAGGTTGAGGCACTGAGACACGCTGGGAAACGGAATCACGACGCCCAGGCGGCGGCCACTATCGAGTGGGCGGAAGACGTTGCCACAGCGCCCTCGGCGTCCTCATGAGATGGGCGGGCCCCGCCGCTCTCAATTGAACGGCGGGGCCGGCGGACGCCCGAGGTGGGGGCGTCCCAAGTGTCCACGGCGTCGCCGGGAGCCGCTGCGGACGAACGGGAAGTATTTTCTCGTGACGGTGTTGATCAGCTGGAAGTGCGGAGGCGATCGGCAGCTCCCCCATTGCGGCGATCGTTCGAATCATCGACTGGCATTCGGTTGTGGAGACAGCTTGATGGCGGAGTCAACGCCCTCCGGTCGCGGATGGCGTGCTCGTTTGACGACCAATGTTGGATGGCGAGGTAACACTTCGCTGTAGGTAGAGCGATGCGCACGACCGGCCGTGAGATGGGCCTGCAGGAGTGACGTGATCGACGAACGGGACGGGAACGCACACACCCCCAGTAGGAACTTCGCCTCAGCAAGACGCGGCCGAGCTTCGATCCGGTCCTGCCCGCGCTCCCGAGGTCGTGGCCCGAGCCCGGGATCGGGCCGGCACACCCGCGGTGTCTCCGCAATGGACCGGCCCGCGGCGCCGGGGCGGGCGCCACGAGCCACGGTCGTCGTGGCCGCCTTCGTGTTCCAGCTCGTGGCCCTTCGACCGGCTCCGACGCGGCATGTCGAGCTGCCGGCGGCGGTGCAGGCGGGAAGCGTGTTGACACCGGCTGCTGGGGTTGGCGCAGGGCGCCCGTGGGCACGTCGGCGAGATCGCCCAACGCTTCTATCGGCACATGTTCGACGCCCATCCGGAGCTTCTCGACGGGACGTTCAACCACGGTAACCAGGCCCGCGGCGAGCATCAGCCGGCGCTGGCCGGGTCGGTCGCCGCGTTCGCCGCGGCGCTGGTCCGCGGCCCGGAGCGCGTGCCGGAGAACCTGCTGTCGCGCATCGCGCACAAGCATGCGTCGCTGGGCATCCGCCCCGACCAGTACCAGGTCGTGCACGACAACCTCATATGGGCGATCGTGGACGTGCTCGGCGACGCACGCGGGGTTGGATGAGCGAGTGGGACTTGCTCGACCCGACCGGCCAGGCCCGGGCCGACTATGAGGCAACCGTGGTCGTCTGATCGCGCGGAGGGCGTCCGACATGGCGTCGGTCAACAGCACTCTGTGCGAGGAGGATGAGGCGGTGGGCCTGGACCTCGCGAAGCTGCGCGTCTTCGTCGCCGTGGTGGAGCACCACGGGTTCTCGGCTGCCGCGGATCACCTCGGGCTCAGCCAGAGCACGGTCTCCTTCCACGTGCAGAGCCTCGAACGCCACCTCGAGGCGCCGCTGGTGCGCTACGAGCAGCACACCGTACGACTGACACCAGCCGGAGAGCAGGTGTACCGCCGCGCACAGCGGATGCTGCGCGAGGAGCAGCGATTGATGCGCAGCGTTCGCGACGACCACGCGAAACAGGCGACCTCGGGTCAGCATCGCGTTCGAGCAGCCCTTCTTCTTCGACAAGGTGCTGGCGCCGTATCGAAGGGCCCATCCCGACGTACTGCTCTCGGTGCGCTTCGGGCACAGCGTGGCGTTGGCTCAGGACGTTCTCGACGACGAGCTCGACCTGGCGTACCTGCAGGGCTGGCAGGTGCCGACCAACGTGCGCTACGAGCGCCTGCACCAGCTCCGGTTCACCCTGCTCGTCGCACCGAGTCACCCCCTAGCTCGAGCGGTGACCGTGACCGCAGCCCAGGTCGCACGCGCCGGGCTGATCACCGCCCCGCTCGATGACGTGGAATGGGTGCACTACGAGCAGGTTCTCCGCGAGATCGACCTGGGGCCATCCGACACCACACTCGAGATCAACGGCATCCAAGCCCGATTCCTCGCGACAGCGGCCGGGATGGGAGTTGTCGGAGTTTCCGTCCCGCCTACGCCGACGACGACGCCGGTGACACCCTCACAGCGCTGCGAATGGACCGACCGATGCCGAGCGTCGAGGCAGGCCTCATCAGCAAGCACTCCGACTCCCCGGCCGCCGCCGTACAGGCCCTGGGACTGTCTGATGACCGGTGTAACTGGCGTTGGCGGGTCAGTTGATGGTTGACG
>NZ_JAQZAL010000063.1 GCF_028737205.1 Actinomycetospora lutea
CCCCAGCTCCCGCAACGGTCACGCCCTCAGCTGCACTCCATTTCCGGAAGAGCCCGTTTACCTCGCCGTCGTAGATCAGGACAGCCCGAACGGACCATCAGCCCAGCTGGGTCGACGCCGCCGCCCGTTCTGGGCGGGGCTGTTGCCACATTGGTCGGCGGCGGCACCACCCCGCGAGCGGAACGGGGGGAAGCCGCCGACCTCGACGTCTACCGGCCGCCCTGGCCGCCTCAGGCTCGCCGTCCCGGCGGGTCGTGGCGCACGCGGTCGGGGGGCCAACCGGTTGGCGACGAGCTGTCGCCGCCAGCGCCGCCGCACCCAGTGGCCAATCCGCGATATGTGGTGGGGTTGCGGTGGAGGTGGATGACGAGCATTACCATCGTTCGTCTTCGGGCCACGGAAAGTCGATTCCCCGCTCCTGCGGCTGCCGAACACCAAGGTCGATCTTCAGGTCCGTGCGCAGCTGGCTGAGCTCAACATCCCTACGGCTACTGGTCTCGTCCGAGCGTTCAAGGGCTTCCCGTGTCCTTCGGAACTGATCGAGCGCCCGGCCCGAAAGAAGAAGCCCGTTGCCCTCCTGGTAATACCAATCGAGCATCCTCTCTGCGACGGCCCGTGGTTGCGCGTGGCCGGATTCCATTGAGCGGGGATTGAGAAGGGGGAGCAGCTTGCCGTACGCGGTAAGACGAGCTTTGAACAGCTCAGCTGCCCGGTTCAAGCTCGCAGACTGGCGGTACGGCGTAGGAACGCCCATGGTCTCGCGGAGATGTTGAGGTTGGCTCCTCATGAGAGCCGCCCATCGGCGGGAAGCCTTCGCAAGATCCTCGCTCGCTAGTCTCCGATTACCGGAACATTCCGCCAAGAAGTGCATCCAATTGTGGCCATCGCGCTTCTGGAGAGCTAGCCATAGCTGCGAGACCTGGTATACAGTGGTGGGGTCCAGGCCCAGGATGAAGTCGCGATTCTCAACGATTCTCTCGGTACGGAAGATCTCCTCGTGGACAGTACGCCTCGTGGCGTACTCCCACCAAGGCCGAGCCGGGTTGTTGGGGTCCGGTTGCGTGGGATGCGGCCCGATCTCCTCGAGCTCTCGGCGGATCAATTTGGTGAAGCGCCAGCCGCGTTGCAGCGCCTGCAGAGTCGTCCAGCTCGCGAGGATGAGAGCAGCGACCAGGCTGACGATGGCCGCAACGACGTAGTAGGGAACGGGTGAAGCCTGTGTCGATCCGGTGGCGATCTCAGCGGAGAGATTGAGGGCCGAGACCTCACTGCGGTCCACGGGCGCTAGAGTGGCGAATTCTGCCATGATTCGCGGGCCTCCGAGAGCAGGCGGTCAGGCATCGCGGAGGTCAAGGACGGCGCGGGCTTTGTCGAGGTCGTCCTGCCAGATCCAGAGCCGATGGGGTGGGGCGATCTGGTGGTATCCATAGAGCCCGAGGATCGTCCGATCGCGCACGTCGATGCAGACGCGTCGGAAGGCTTGGGTGATGCGTTCTGCGGGCGTGGGGGCGGGTCCGTTGGGTGGGTCGGCGGCGCCGAGCTTCAGGCAGGCGCGGTACTCGTAGCCGAGCAGGACGTGTTCACCGAACTCGTCCCAGACGCCGAGCTTTCGTCCCCAGGCGTCTTCGGCCGCGCGGACGGCGCGGTTAAGGTCGGCGTCGCGGGGCAGGGACGGGTAGATCGGGAAGAACGCGGCCCAGCCGGTCTCGATCAGCTGGAGGTTGAAGGTCCGTCGGCGCGGGTCGTCCGGGGGCGGGAGGGGCGCCTTGAGCCAGGGCGTGACGTAGGCCAGCAGGCGCCCGTTCTCTTCGATGACTTCACCGGTGACGATGATGCCGACCTTGCCGACGCCGGTGCCGGGGTCGATGACGAGTCTCTCGGCGCGCATCCGGGCGAACTCCTGGCCGGCGCGGGCGCCAGCGCCGAGGTGCTTGGCCGCTGCGTCAGGAGTGAGACGCTCGACGAGGTGCTCACGCAGGGCTGTGTCGATGGCGTCGTAGTCGCCGTTCTCAAGTCGTTGTCGGCACCGGTCGAGGGTGGCTTGCGCGGTGGGAGCAGCGCCCCCGAGGTGGGATTCGGGAGTGTCGATGGACACCATGCGCACTGCCTGGTCGATGTTGACCGTGTCGCCGTCGACACCGCGCAGCAGCGGTGCGTCATAGACGCGCCTGGTGTTGGGCCTGAACCCAAGTGCGATGTCGGTCATCAGAAGCCCTTCCAATTCATGGGTGGTCGAGCTCGATGCCGACGCACACGTGGTCTCTCGCCGACGGGCCCTCGCCGCCGAAAGCTGATGGCGCCGTCGGCGCCAGCAGGGCGCTGTCGAGCAGGCCCACGGGTTGGCAGGTCGCCACCCTCCGTGACCAAGGCCAGGGCCGTGCCTCGTTTGGCGGCACGCAGCGCCCACGTCCTGTTCCAAACTCTCACCGGCCTTGGAGGGCATGCCCGACTGTCGCTGCACGCGCCCGACAATGTGGGCATCACCTCGAGGAATGAGACCGACCACAGGCGAGGGTGTGGTGTGGCCCGGCATCGGCTACGTCGGCCGGGTCGGCCGTGTGGGCAGCAGGTCGTAGAGGACCGTTGCGGTCTTCGATCCTGCTTCTGGGTCGGGGGCAAGCTGGTGCCGCTTGAGGTCGGCGAGCAGCTGGGTGCGTTGCTGGCGCGCCTGGTCGTAGTCGGCGGCGTTGAGCGAGAGTTCGAGAAAGGCGCCTCCCCCGTCGTACTCCCAGAGCTCGGCCCGCACGTCGCCGAGCGCGCCTGTGTCAACGTCGTCCCATCGGTGCGCGCGGACGGGCCCGGCGCAGCGCAGGTCGAGAAACGGGTCGCTGGGCGGTGCGCCGACTTCGGTGAGCAGACGCCGCTGGTCGTCGGTGTACAGCGTCGGGATCACGTCGGGCCGCGCCAGCAAGGCGTCGATGGTGGCGTCGTCGACGTCCGTGTCCATGCTCGCGGCGAGGACGGGCTCGATGGCCCAGTCGTACTCGACCTTGTAGGCGTCGAAGCGATCCGCCTCGGCATGGAAGTCGCCGACGAGCCGGTCCGCCTCGGCGGGTCGCAGCTTGAGGGTGCTGGTCCATTTCTTGTTCTTCTTGCGGCGCAGCCGCAAGATCACTCCGGCTGACAGCAAGCGGAGGTCTCCGGAGTCGGGGTCGATGGTGTCGAAGAACCAGACCCGGTGCTGCTCGGCCTCGTCGCGGTCCAGGTCGAGTGCGGTGACCGCCCGGTCGAGCTCCGAGCCGACGAGCGTCGCTTTGACTTCCACACCATCCACCGCTGTATCGCCCACGGTGTCCCCCTCCACCGGCCCGACCGCCTCCCCGCAACGCTAGTCCCGCGGCGGCCAGCAACCGCTGGTCCGATCGGCTGGGTCGTAGTCAACGGGCTGTCCCGCGGGCGGAAGGCAGCGGTAGCGAACACGCCTGGCCAGGTGCTTCCGGAACGCGCCAACGGTGCGCTGCGCCATCGACGGCCTTCCGCTAAGCCCATGCCAGTGTCCTGCGGCGTCGCGTCGTTCGGGGTCGTCCCCGCGGACGAGGTTCACGGGCGAGCCCTGGGAGAGCGAACGCACCGGGCACCCGGAAGGCCCGTCCTTCGGCCCGATCGGACCCCCGGTGACCTTGGTATCGGATCGCGTCATCTCCCCATCGGTAAACCGTCGCTGCCGAACCCCAGCGCCCTCTCGGGTAGTCCAAGCAGGCGCTTCCACCCAACGGCTGATGACCGGACGGTAGCGCCTGCGGCAAGCCGCATACAGCAGTCGCTCGGCGGGGTAGGCGAGGACGATTGCGCGATAACCCGGTTCTATGACACGGACACGGCTGCCGCAAATCTCTACGAGGCATGAATTGCTTCATGCTCACCCCGCTCCCAACATGTCCCCGACCGTAGAGCCCAGGTGTTGCCTTGGCCACCGCGCAGGGCGAGCCGGTGCCGGGGGTTCACCACCGCTGAGTCGGCGCATCTCAAAGACCACCGATCGACCTAATCCGCGCGTTGGCGACGACCCAGTCGCCTTCGGCCATCCCGGCCCGGATACCAATCTCTCGATCAAGAATATCCAAGAAGCGCCTGGCACTGCTCCGGCCGGTGCTGCTGTGTGCGAGGTGGCAGACTCGCTCGTCAAACGCTTCTACGTCCTCGATGCGAGCGCTACAGAAGACTCGTAAAGTGACGCGTAGCTCGGCGTCGCTCACTAGGCGGGGAGCGCGCTCCGAACCTTCCCGAAGCGAGACCTGCGGTGGAATGATCGGATAGGCGCGGTAGAGCAGCATTAGACGAGGCAGAGGGAACAGAAGGAATTCGCGCGGACGCTCGTTGGCTAACATACTGAACAGTGCCCAGGTCTCAACGGACTGTTTCAGTGACTCCGTCGTCGTGCCATCACGCGGCTTGAGCCGCTTTCGCGCGTCGCTCCGCGCTGCGGGAGCGGACGGCAGATGCTTATTCAGCCGCTCCACTAAGCAAGCCAGATCGTGTGCCAGCTTTCGGTCGATGGCATCCCACTGATCGAAATAGATCGCGGCCGCGCGCAGAGCGTCCATGCCCGCGTTCTCCTGCTGCGCCCTCTCGACGCTCAGTTCTTGGCGAATGCGCTCAAGATTCTCGGTGCGGCAGAGTGCTAGGAAGTCGCGTACTTGCTGATAATCGTCCTGGAAGTTCTTGGACGTCTTTAGCTGCCCCAGTAGGCGCCCTCGCCGCAAGTACACATAGCCACCGACGCCCCCGAGCACCACAGCTGGCAGGAGGAACAACAATGCGGCAGCCCATGTCCAGACGTTGGAAATGAGTTTACCATACGCCTCCGTTATAAGCGGCACTCCCGCCAAGGTCACGGCCAGCGCGGGAGCCCATTTGGCAATTTTGTCGGTCTCTCGGACGCGCCGCTCATCGAATGCCTTGGAGATAGCCTCCAATAAGGCGACGTAGCTGTTGTGGGTAGCCGACGTTGCTGCGGCAACCGCCCTCGCCCAGGCCGCGGTAGGGGCGACATAACCACCAGAGAGCAGGGAGTCCTGTAGCGGCGCATTCGTCCGAGGAGCGCCAGCAACAGCTACCGGAGCAAACTTGACCTGCAAGTCGTCGAGTAGCTCTGTTTGCTGGTTCTCGACTTCTGAGGCCAGACGTTCGGCCTTAGCCTTCAAGTAGTCCAAGTCGGCCAGGCCCTGCAGTAGAATGAGGTGAATGAGTTCAATCGACTCATGCAGCTCGTCGAGTTCTTTGCCGCGCGCATCAGGGAGCCGCATGACCAACTGGTCCCATAGCTCGGAGGCGCGATAAACTGAGGCCGAATAGAGTCGGGCAAAGCCGTGGTCGATATCGAGATCAGTCGTCTGCCTCATCAGCTGGGCGCCGACACGGGTCTCCACCGCAGTCAGTTCCGCGATCAGGTTCTGGACCGCGAACTCCCGTCGAGCTCGATCCGTACTAGGGCCCGGACTGATTACGTAGGCCGGCCCAGCTCCTGTTGCTAGGCGCTTGAGTGCTCGCAAGACAAGTAGTTCGACCGCTGAATCGCTCGTTCGGTCGCGCTCGACGAGGCGATCTATCGCAATTTCAGGAGCATCCGCTGACGGTACAGACAGAGTGCTCCGACAGAGTTCGGCGATAGGCGCGCACCGCGTGGACACGTTGTGCTCAGCAGACTCGGGTTTGCACAACGCGACCCAAAAGCGTGGGGGTCGGTACTTCCTCGGAGGCTGTTGAGCGCCCGCTTCACTTAAAACCGGTGCCGCAAGAGTCTGGAAGCGCCTGAGCAAATTGTCTTGGAACGCGTCCCGAATGTTCTCGTAGCCGGCGCACTTGCGGGCGAATGACGTCGCGGTGGTTCCATTCGCGCTTGGCTCGAGGTCCGCGCAAGGGCCATAGACGTGGTGTCGCGGACAGTCCGACCACAGCGAGAGGGTGGCGTAGAGCCAAATGCTACCGAGATGGTGACGTAGGCGGAAATCGAGACACGCGTGTACCGGTTGCTGCTGGTCGGTAAGCGGTTTGATGCTGTAACTCGGGTGGCGCAACTGCTCGAGCGCGCTTCCGCAAAGCGAGACCCGGTGGGCGGCCAAATCATAGAAGTCTTTGAGATCGGAATTGTCTATCTGGCCACTCTGGGTGGTGCACCGCTCCATCATCGAGACGATTGCTGATATTTGGCGCGTCGACTCGGTGCTCGGAGACCAAAGAGACCGTGCGTCGCCCGGGAAAGAGAGAAGAGGGCGCCACCATTCAAGCTCGGCACGCATAGCGGAGCCGTGCCGGCTCGTGGCATCATTCGCACCTTTCCTGGGCTGGTGAGACAACGCCGCATTCGGAGAATCGCCAAGTAGATACTTGAGGAGCTCTTCGTGGCGGCGCCACGGCTGACGCTCCGGTGGTTCCGCATAGAGGGGCCCCCAGCGAGCCCACAAGACATCGATCATAACTACGACGTCGACGTCATGGGAGACGCTGTCATCGCAATTCGCTATCCCCGCCGCCCCGGGCGCGTCCGCAAAAGTGTCCGTGGCGATGGGAGCTGTTGGGTTTGTGGGTCCCGTACGGTCAGACAAGAGTCGCTCCTTCAGCTCGCGGCGCCCTCACGGCGAGACCTGCCGCGTCACTTGGGCTGGAGCACGTAAGCACCTGGTGCGCCTCACGGAGCTCCTAGACGACCGTGACAATTGCTGCCGCGGCGTCGCTGCCCCCCAGCCACGAGCGGCGGTCTCGGTCGGCTGCGTTCAGACTTAGGGTTGCACCCGCAACGTCGAGAGCCATGAGGAAGCGCAAGAAGCGCCTGTCGCGGTCCCAGGGTTTCTGCCCGTCGGGCTCGTTGTATAGGAACGCCCACTTCACCCACCGCACTTCGGCTCGCACAAGCAGCGCCAGCCTGCCATCGACGGTGTCGGCCCCGCGATGTGCGCCGACAGCGGCGTTCTCGCCGCGCTCTCGACAGGCGAAGGGTGCGGCAAGGTCCTGCCTTCGCGGTCGACCACTTAAGCCACGTTTGCCTTCTCTGCCTCGGCGATCTCGTCGGCCGCGATCGCCGCACGTTCTGGTGGCATCTGTCGGGCATAAACCTCAGCTCGATGCTGTGTGCGCCTTTGCTGCTGCTGTGCAGTCGCGCCGAACGCGGCGCCGGGGATCGCACCGATGACGACGCCAACGATCGGCCCCGCTGCAGCCCACAGAGACGCAAAGTTGTTCATATCGGAGGACGCCTTCCAGAACATGACACCAATAAGGGCGAGGAAGCCCAAGGCCACCACGGCTACCGGCCAGCTCATCCGCGTCATCCCCGTCCTCACTCTCCTTGATCAAGCTTCCTCGTCGATGTTGTCAGGTACCGGTCAACGGGCCCTTGGGCCACCGTCGCGCGGCGCAAGCCACGCTGGTTTCTGAATCAGATCGAGGTTCGACGTCGACTTTGATCTAGACCCGCAAACCGCTAAGTGACTACAATCTGTGACCGACACTGGATAATCAAGCGGCTAAAAGAGTGGAACCATTAGGCCGGCCGGGGGTTGTGGGCGAGGGCAGACGACGGGACTGTCCGCACCAACTATGGCGCTCCGTCAACGTCTGCCCCGAGCGAACATGTTCTAGCCAAGACGGGTCTACCGTGCGGCTCGAATTAACGCAGCTGCTGGACCGCGAGAAGGAACGATCGAGTCCTGAACTTTGCGGGCAACTCGACAACTGGTCGATCGCGGCCCGCGTCCGCGACTACTGCGCCGCCCTCGACGCGGCCGCCGAAACGTCCGCCCATTCCGCGGCTCGCGAGGAGGTCCAGACGTGGGTGCGGTGGGCACGCGACTACGCCGATCGCATCGACCCGCTGCGTCGCGTCGGCAAAGGACGGACGGCGCAGGGCGTCGCGGCCGGCCCGAGGCAGGTGGGAGACCACCTTCATCCCCGTTGGCCCGCGGCACCGCTACTGCTCCGACCGCTGCCGGAAGCACGCCCACCGTGCGAGGTAGGAAGGCCGCGTCGACCGGCTCCATGACCACAGCGCACCAGCAACGGGAACAACAGCAAGTGGAATGGAGAGAAGCTGCGCTATCTCCGCGGCCTCATTGAGATTGCCCGTGCGCAATGGGCTCCCGCCGGTGGCGGGCGCCTCAGTTGATCTCGATCCACGACCTGATCTGGCTCTTCCGGATTTAGAGTGCAAGAGATCCACAGTGCAGCAGCGACCGGATG
>NZ_JAQZAL010000064.1 GCF_028737205.1 Actinomycetospora lutea
GGCGAGCTCGAGGTCGTCGACGGTGCGCCAGGGACCGTCGCGGCGCACGCACTCGATCTTGTAGAGCCCGATCACCGACTCGGCCATCGCATTGTCGAAGCTGCAGACTGTCGTGGGACGCACAGAGCGCTGTGCAGAGACGGCTGTTCCTCGAGGTGCAACAACCACCTCGAATTGTGTCGATCAGCTCCGCGGCAGAGCGACTACGAATCACAATGCAGCTGCGCAGCGTTGAGCGCTTTGAACGTCAGCTCGCGCGAGCCGAACGCGCGAAGGAGAAGGACAGACCTCAGTAATACGCTCTCAACGAGCTCCGGCTCTCAACGAGCTCCGGCTCTCAACGAGCTCCGGCTCTCCCCCGTCACCACCACTCCCGCCGTCGCATAAGTACTGCTCGCGCTTCGTCCCGCGTCCTTGGCACGGGACCTCTACACCGCTCCCGCTGACGGCCGCCCGGCCGACACCACGCCCATGCGTAGCCGCGCGCGTCGAGCCACAGCCGGCACCCGGCAGCCCCTGCTCGTCGGTGTCGACAGGAGATCGGGCTGCTCGCCCCGCGACGACATTTCCGGCCACGTGTCGCCGACCAGGGCGATCGCGTTGTCACTGCCCTCGTTCTCCTCGGCGATCTGCTCGTCGCTGCGCTCGCGGCCCAGCCCGGCATAGCGCCGTCGCAGGTCAATACGTCCGGTCGACCAGGTCAGTTCCGAAAGCTTCGACCAGGTGCTCGTGGTCGACACGGCTGCGGGTTGCGCCAGCCAGGGCGCGGCAACCCGAGGGCGGTCCGAGGCGTTGCTCCCCGTAGCAGAACGCACGCCGAGGGTGCGCATCTGGATGACGTGCGCTCGCCCTTCGTTGCGACAGACGGGGGACAACGATCGGAGGTTCGACGCTGAAGGTGACACACTTGCTCACGGCAGATCGGATGTCTAACCGACAGGAGCGCCGTGACGCGATATCTGGAATTCCCCATCGATCAAAACGATTCGGTTCTGGTCGAGGTTACGCCGGCGACACCGGGTTCAGTCACGCGCGGCGGTCGTTATGAGGACGAGGTCACCAGGTCGGGCGTCCGGCTCGAGGCGCTCCTTGGGCAGATCGGGCCTGCAGTCAACGGTGTCGTGACCCAGTTGCGCTCCTCGGTGTCGTCACCCCGGACTATCGAGATCGAGTTCTCTGTGAAGATCAGGGCGGACGCGAAGATCGTCATTGCGAGCGCCGGCAGCGAGGCCAATTTCCGCGTTCTCGTGCGATGGGAACCGGAGAGGCCCTGACGACGCCGAGCAGGGACCGGGGAAGCGAGATGCCGGAGTGCGACGAGCTGGTCCTGCGGATCACGCAGGAATCCGATGGGAGCGTCCGTGTCCACGCCAGGGCAGCCGACGGCGCTGCGGGCGTGCTCCTGACCGCCATGCCGTTCGATCTCGACGCTCTCGGCGAGCTCGTCGAACGCATCGGACATCCGCGGCGCACCGTGCGGTCGGGGAGACGTTCCGAGCTCGACGAGGCCAAACGTTTGGGCTCGGGCCTCTTCAATGCCATCGTGAAAGATAACGTGCGTGACATCTATCGAGACGCCCGCCGCCGCGCGGAATCGCATGGCCGGGGCCTTCGTCTCAATCTCGTCCTCAACGACGCACCCGCGCTGATGGCGGTCCCCTGGGAGTACCTCTACGAGCGTCCCAACTTCCTCGCCCAGTCCCGCTTCACTCCGGTCGTCCGGTCCCTTGACCTCACCGACCCGCGACCGCCACAGCCGATCGAGTATCCGTTGCGCATCCTGGCGGTGGTCAGCTCGCCGCGGAGGTTCCCCATGCTCGACTACCGGCGGGAGCGCGCCAACCTCGAGAAGGCCCTCGACCCTCTGGTGCGCGACGGACTGGTCGAGCTGGAGTGGTTGGAGGCCGCCACAGCCTCCAAGCTGAACGACCGGGTTTCGGCTCCAGACGACTTCCACGTCTTGCACTACGTCGGTCACGGCGCCTACGACGACGCGACGGCCGGCGGCATCGTAGTACTGGAGAAGGACGACGAGATGCCGCACGAGGTCACCGGTGAGCAGCTCGGGTGGTTCCTCGACGGCGAGATCAGCCTCCGCCTCGTCGTCCTCAACTCCTGCGAGGGGGCGCGGACATCAGCAGTCGACCCCTTCTCGGGCGTCGCCTCCGCCCTGGTGGAACACGGGATTCCGGCCATCGTGGGAATGCAGTTTGAGATCACCGACGATGCCGCCGTGAGCTTTGCAACGAGTTTCTACCGGGCCCTGGCCCAGGGCAACCCAGTTGATGGCGCGATGGCGACCGCGCGTCTCGCGATCCTCGCCGCCGGTCACGAAACCGAATTCGGGACACCGGTGCTGTTCGTCCGGGGAGAAATTCCCAGCCTCTTCCAGCTACCACCTGAGAAGCCCCACCACCCTGAGAAGCCCCATATCCCTGAGGAGCCCGACAAGCCTGAGAAACCCGACAAGCTTGCGAAGCCCTACCAGCTACCAGCTGACAAGCCTGACAAGCCGACGCTGACACGCCGTCAGATGCTGGTCGGGGCGGGAGTGCTCCTCATCACCGCGGGGGCGGGTGTGCGGGCAGCCTGGCCGGGACCGACACCGCCCCAAACGCAGCCGATCGAAGTCTGGGCCGCTCAGGTCGACTCGAGGGGTGCCCGGCTTCCCGATCAGGTGCAGACCGTGGACGCCTTCGAAATCCCCGTCGGACCGGTGAAGATGCCGTTCGTGATCGTGCCGGGGGGTAGGCGTCTGATCGGCTCTCCGGACACGGAGCTGCTCCGACGACCAAACGAGGGCCCGCAGCAGTCCTTCAATGTCGCTACCTTCGCGATGGGGCGAACGGTGGTCACCCAAGCTCAGTGGGCTGCTGTTGTCGCCGCCGTACCGCGACCCATTGAGCAGGCCTTGAGTCCCTATCCCTCGCACTTCAAGGGTAACGGCGACCTACCGGTCGAGACGATCAGCTGGCTGGCTGCCACCGAATTCTGCGCGCGACTCTCGAGCCTCACCGGCTTCACGCTGCGGCTACCCAGCGAGGTCGAATGGGAATACGCGTGCCGCGCCGATACCACGACTCCCTTCCACTTCGGCCCGACGGTGACGCCGGAGCTCGCGAACTATTGTGGACTGCCGTTCGCTGTCTGCAGTCCCGACATCACTCGAGCGGCGTACAACGACGTGACCTACACGCTAGGGGAGTACGGCGAGGGCCCGTCGGGATGGATGCAGACCGAGACCACCAAAGTCGGGACGTTCCCGCCGAACCGTTTTGGTCTCCATGAGATGCACGGGAACGTGTGGGAGCATTGCGCTGACAACGGCCCAGTGGGCTACGGTCAGGTCCCCAATGACGGAAAACCGTTCTCCAGTAATGGGCCGACTCGCGTCTTGCGCGGCGGTTCATGGTCCCACAATCCCGCCATCTGTCGCGCGGCCTACCGAGACGGCATGGACTCTGACCTCGAAGGCTGGCCAGGGAGAATCGGAGTACGCCTGGTCTGCGAACTGTGACTGCGCGACCAGGATTCTGCACGTTGTAGAACGAGCGCCTGCTTGCCGCGCCGGGTACTCCGTGATCCGGCTGCCTGTACTTCGAGAATCGCTCTACCCCGTCGAACCATGAGCCGGTGGGACATGGCGGCGCTGTGTATGAGATGGGGTCGGGGTTGGTTCGTCCCCGCCAGTTTCCGGCCCGCCCATGTTGCACCCCGACATCCCGGGCGAGCTCATGCTCCCGGGCGGACAAGAGGGAGTGTTGCGCCCGGGGGCGCTAGGAAGGACCCCACACGTCACGGGGAACTGGAGGGTGGCGCCACGGGCGAAGCGACCGGGAAGCGGGTAGTTAGTCGACCGCATGTTGACGGCGCAGTCGGGTCGGTCCGGCACAGCCTTGGTCTTAAGGCATAGACCTCCGCCGCACGCTGCCCTGATGCGCGCCTGAATTCCCGGCAGAGCCTGCCTATAGGTCATACCATCGATGCCCGGCATGTCCTGGACGTATACAGAACTCTGAGCAAGCACGGCCGCCTGGTCCACCACTTCGGTCCGGCTGCCCGCGCAACCCGTCGCCACGAGCGCCAGGCCGGAGAACACGGCCAGGCAAGCTAGCAACCGCTGCACTCGGTGTCGGCGTCCAGCCATCGTCGTCGCCCTTCGAACGCCATACATCTCGTTGTTGTGAGGCAAACAATCAGAACCAAGCCGTTGCCGTCCAAGACCATGCCCATCAGCACCCTGAAGCACGGACGCACCCTCAGCACCGCTAGTTCATCACTCAGCGTCTCATAGCTTCGGTGTCGACCGCTCTGACGATTACCCAATCAGACTAGAGGTGGAGCCTGAGCGCTCCCTGATCGGTACGCTGTGTCATCGAGGTTTGACGCGGCGGTTACGAGTAGCGAGCGGCATGTGCTGTTTCAAGGAGGGGCGAACGTGCCGAGCAAGGCTGCGGCAGTGGCCAGCAAGGTGTGAGAGAGTTTCGTGACACTGCCCCCTAACCAAGGATCGATCTCGACTCGCGGGCTACAAGCATTCCCCCATCGAGCTCAACTCGGCACGCCCCGGTCGGCCAAAGTGTACTAATATCCTGCTTTTGTCGCATATGTCCAAGTGGGAGGAGCTACGCAGACATACCTATTGCGTGTGCGTCGCCTGCAAGGGAGCTCTTTCCGAATCGGAACGAGATAGGGCCGGCCGACTTCAATCGACGGTGAGCGTCTCGTGCGTCGTCTGCCGACGGAGCTGATCAGCAAGGCCTTCGCGCGCGTCCGCCGGCCAGCTCGCGAAGCACTGGTCGACCGCGCAGGACACGACACCGATCTTGATATCCACGGAGAGCGCCGTGAGGTTCCCCCGTTAGCTCGGAGACCGACGATCGTGGCCGTAGGCCGTGAAGGAGTCTCCGATGGCAGCACCGAAGAAGTACCCCGACGAGCTGCGCGAGCGAGCGGTGCGGCTCTACCGCACGAGCAACCCGCGGCCCACGTTCCGCCAGCTCGGCGAGCAGCTGGGAGTGCATCACGAGGCGCTGCGCAACTGGGTGCGTCAGGCCGAGGCCGACGCCGGCGAGCGCGACGGCCGCCCGACCAGCGCCGAGGACGAGGAGCTGCGCCGGCTGCGCAAGGAAGTCTCCGAGCTGCGCCGAGCGAACGAAATCCTGAAGGCGGCGAGTGCTTTTTTCGCCTCAGTGCCACGATGATCATTGCTCGGCGGGGTTCGCTCGTTTTTTCGCTGCCCCAGACCTTCGGTCGGTGGCTTGTCCGGCGATGTGCGGCTCCGCCGGGCGTCGGGATCGGCTGGCGGGTGTGGCCTGATAGGAGCCTGCTCTCGCTCGACTGAGGCGTGCCCACCAGCCGGCCGGTCCCGAGGCCCTCGTCTCGCCTCACTGCTGGAGCTGCCCGTGGTCATGATCGGTGTCGACTCGCACAAGCACAGCCACACCGTGGTCGCGCTCGATGAGCTCGGGCGTCGCGTCGCGGAGAAGACGCTCAGGACGACCAGCGACGCTCACCTCGAGCTGGTCGCCTGGTCGGGTCAGTGGCCGCAGGTGTGCTCGCGCTCGAGGACTGCCGACACCTGACTCGTCGACTTGAACGTGATCTGCTCGGCGCGGGACACCGCGTGGTCCGGGTGCCGACCCAGCTCATGGCCGGGCGTCGGGGTGGACGACGTCCGGGCAAGTCCGATCCGATCGACGCCGAAGCGGTCGCGGTGGCCGCGCTGCGCCACACCGATCTGCCTGTCGCCGAGCTCGACGGACCCGCCCGCGAGGTCAAGCTGCTGGTCGACCACCGCCGCGACCTGGTCTCCGAGCGCACCCGGGTGCAGGCTCGGCTGCGATGGTGGCTGCACGAACTTGACCCGGCTCTGCACGTGCCCTCGCGAGGGCTGCGCCGCTACTGCGTCCTCGACCGGCTCGAGGCGCAGCTGGCCGACGACCATCGCCTCGTGGCCCGGCTGGCGCGGGATCACATCGGCCGCTGCCGCGAGCTCACCCGCCAGATCAACGCCCTCGAGGTCGAGCTCCGGCCGCTGGTGCATCGTCTGGCGCCGACCCTGCTGGCCGTCCCGGGCTGCGGTGTGTTGGGCGCAGCGATGATCCTCGGGGAGACCGCCGGAGCGCACCGCTTTCGCAGCCGGGATGCCTACGCCCGCTTCACCGGCACCGCCCCAATCCCGGTCTGGTCCGGGCGCAGCGACGGCAAGGTCCGACTCAACCGCGGCGGCAACCGCACCATCAACACCGCCCTACACATGATCGCTGTGACCCAGTCCCGCGGGTTCGGCCCCGGTCGGGCCTACCTTGACAAGCTCACCGCCGCGGGCAAGACCCGGACCGAGGCGTTGCGTCTGCTGCGCCGCCGGCTCTCCGACGCCGTGTTCACCGCGCTGCGCGCCGACGAAAG
Organism: Actinomycetospora lutea; assembly: GCF_028737205.1. GTDB lineage: Bacteria > Actinomycetota > Actinomycetes > Mycobacteriales > Pseudonocardiaceae > Actinomycetospora > Actinomycetospora lutea. Next base: position 6,412 of record NZ_JAQZAL010000064.1, read on the forward strand.
CACCGTCAAGGCCAGCGCCGACTCCGGGACGGGCGCTCTCGCGCCAGCGGCTTGACATAGGAGCATCGCTTGGGCTGTTGAGCGCCCCTGCGGTGGGCCACAGTCCGAGGTCGGGTGAGGAGCGCAACCCATGATCCAGGTCAGGACGGTCGTCGAGCGATCGGCACACGCCCTAACGGGACTGGTCACGAGCCTGATCGCGTGGGCCGCCAGGAGCGCCGCCCTCGGCCGAGGGCCCGCGCTCGATCGGACGCTCGCGCCCAAGCTGTCCCCGCCCCCACCGCCGCCGCCTCCATCGACCGGACCGGCGCCCCACTTCGTGCCGGCCGCCAAGGTCACCGACCTGACCGGGCCCGAGCGCTCCACGGCCTGGGGCATCGGAGGTACCGACCTGGGAGCGCCGACCCTGACCCCCGACGGTCGGCTCCTGCTCGTGTTCGGTGACACCTTCGACCAGTTCCGGGCCGGCGGCTCGGGCTGGCGAGCACCCACGGCCCTGTTCGCCGACCCGGACACCTCGACCCGCGGCCTGCGCTGGACCGGCGCCGCCCCCGGAGCCGACGGATCGAGCACCCGCGCCGGCCAACTCGTCCCGCAACCCCACCACACCCGCATCCGCGGCTTCCCGATCAGCACCCAGCTTCCCAGCGACGTGGTCCGTCTCGGCGACGTGCTCTACCTACAGGTGATGGGCTGCGAAGGGCTCGGCACCGTCCACTTCACCGAGCTCTACCACTCGCTGGACAACGGTCGACACTGGTCCTCGACGGGCTGCTGGTGGCCCGGCGATCACTGGAACGGCTGGTTCCAGAACCTCAGCTGGTGCCCCGGCGATGACGGCTACCTGTACTGCGTCTCCACCGGGTTCAAGCGAGACAAAGGACTCATGCTCTCCCGGGTCCGCGTCGACGAGCTCACCGATCCCCACGCCTGGCAACCGTGGGGCTGGACCCCGAGCGGCGGCTGGGCCTGGGGAGAGCCGCCCGGAATCGTCCTGCCCGGCGCCTTCGGCGAACAGAGCCTGCGCCGCATCGACGGCCACTGGGTGCTTAGCCTGTTCGACGCCGGCCACTACCGCATCGACGTGCGCCTCCTGCCATCACCCACCGCCGACATGACCACCGCGCCCGTCACCACGATCGCCCAGGGCACCGCCTGGGGCCAGGAAGACCACACCCAAGGTCAGATCGCCCAGCTCTACGGCGGCTACATCCTGCCCGGCTCCACCCTCGCCGACGTCCACCTCGTAATCAGCCAGTGGAACACCGGCCCCGCCAACACCCCCTACAAGTCCATGCAATTCCATGTCGACCTCACAACCGTCCACGTGACAGCCAGCTCCGAGCGCCGACAGTGAAGCCGGTTATCGGCTTCATCAGCACTCCGTCCCTATTCGAGGGTGATCGTGGCCCTGGGCCGTCGCGTCCTTCTCCGAGCGAACAGCATCTCGCGAGAAGCGAAAGCGTGGCGCACCACGCAAGAGCGCCTCGGTCTCGGCGCGCTTCGCACCA
>NZ_JAQZAL010000065.1 GCF_028737205.1 Actinomycetospora lutea
TGGTGCGAAGCGCGCCGAGACCGAGGCGCTCTTGCGTGGTGCGCCACGCTTTCGCGCGGGGGCTCCACGTTCGGCGTGTGGCAGGTCAAGGGCCACGCCCCCGGACCTGTCGAGCGCGGACCTCGGCCCGGGACCTTCGGCCCGGCACCCTTCGGCTCGCGTGAGCCGGCTCATCAGCCGATGATCGCCGCGGGCAGTCGCCACTCGGTCCTTGGGGGCGTTGGGTCTCCGAGAGCCGACGGGGACCGTCGATCCGAGTCACCGGTCCGCGGAGCAGCGGAATGTGTCGACCGCTCGTTAGCGCGGCTCCGGGACGCGCGCCGCTCGAGGCCCGGCCGCGCGGACGGCTCGTCGGGCCCAGGTCACGGATGTCGCGAACGGGAGTGTGGCGCCCTCGGCGAGCGCCGTGTCGGTCGCTTCGTCGCCGAGGCGGTCACGGAGCTGCCGAAGGGTGTCCTCCAGGACCGCCTCGTCGCGCGGGAAGCTGGGGTGACGGGCGCCTGCCGCCAGCGCGGCTCCGGCGAGCACCGCACCGTCGCGGTCCGACCCTGCGCGCACCATCAACACGACCAGGTTGAACAGCACCCACCACTGCGTGGCCTCGCTGCCGAGGTCCTCCCACTGGGTCACGACCTGCTCGAGCTCCTCGAGGGCCTCGGCCACCGGCGCGTGCCGGGCGGTCAGCCGCACCGCCGACGTGCGGGCGAGCATGACGAACAGCCGGTTGCCCACCGCCGAGCTGGCCCCGATCGCGGCGGCGTAGTCGGCCAGGGCCCGGTCGACGGCGAGATCAGCGACGGCCTCGCCGTGCACGTAGTGCGCCCAGGCCAGCGCGCTCGGGTGGCCGAGGGTGCGGGCGCGGGCGAGCAGATCGCCCATCCGGGCCGCGGCCTCGTTCGCGCCGTCCTCGCCGCGCCGGTAGCTGGTCGCCTGCCAGACGGAGATCTCGCACAGCAACGCGCGCACCGGCTGACCCGCGGCCTCGTGCAGCGAGGCCGCGCGGGCGAACAGGGCAGCGGCCTCCTCGCTGCGCCCGGCGAACATCGCCAGGCAGGCGCGCTGGTTGATCGCGTGCGCGGCGCCCGGGGACGTGTCGCCACCGGCGGCCGCCACCCCACGCGCGGCGAGCTCAGCGGCCTCCCTCATCGATCCGACCGCCCAGCACGCCGCAGCTCCGGCGGCGAGCGCGTCCGGCAGGAGCGGGGACACGGCGTCGGTCGGGTCCCACGCGGCGACCTCGCGTCCCCATTCCAGGAGGTCGAGTCGTTGGCTGTAGTAGGCGTACTCCATGACATCACCGGCGAGCCGGACGGCCAGCGTCCGGTCGTGCTCGGCCGCGTACGCCCACGCGGCGTGCAGGTCGGGCCGGAGCGCGTCGAGATCCGCGGCGGCGGCCACGGGCGCGTCGTGTCGTGGGGCCAGCAGCCGGCGTCGCAGGGTCGTCAGGCGCTGCGCGGTCACGTGTGCGTGCCGTGCCCGCAGTGCGTCTCGACGGGATTCGTCCAGCAGTTCCTCGGCGTAGGCCCGCAGCGTCTCGAGCAGCGAGAAGTGGCCCGCCCCGGCCTGGACCAACGACTGCTCGACGAGCCGGGCCAGCAGCGGTCCCACCGACGACGGCGGCAGCTGGTCGTCGGCGCACACGGCCTCGGCGGCCCCGAGCGAGAAGGTGCCGGGGAAGACCACGAGCCGCTCCAGTAGCCGTGCCTCGTCCTCGCCGAGGAGCGCATAGGACCAGTCGACGACGGCGCGCAGGGTGCGGTGGCGGGCGGCGGCGGTGCGCCGGCCGCCGGCCAGGAGGTCGAGCCGCTGCCCGAGGCGGGCGGCGAGCTCGGCGAGACCGAAGGTCGAGGAGCACGCAGCGCCGAGCTCGATGGCCAACGGCAGTCCGTCGAGCCGTCGGCACAGCTCCACGACCACGGCGAGGTCGCCTCCGTCCAGGCCCTCCGGTTCGAGATCGGGGGCGCGAGAGACGAACAGCTGGACCGCCGGGTTGTCCTCGAGGGTGCTCCCAGACACCGGGAACGGCGTCACCGTGTGGACGTGCTCGTCCGCGAGCGCGAGCCGCTCCCGGGTGGTGGTCACGACGGTGATATCCGGAGCGGCGTCGTGGAGCCTCTCGAGGATGGGGGCCAGGGCGTCGAGCACGTGCTCGGCGTTATCCAGGCACAGCAGGCCGCGATGGGCCCGCAGCGTGGTGCACAGCGTTCCGACGGGGTCGGCGGTGCGCGGGAGGTCGGTCGCCGTGGTGTCCGCCAGCGTGTCGACGAGCCGGTCGACCCGCACGGTCGTGAGGTCGGCCCACCACACCGTGCGGTCCCGCGCGAGCTCGTGGGCCGCTTCGAGAGCCAACCGTGTCTTGCCGACCCCACCTGGACCGACGAGGGTCACCAGGCGCTCCTTCTGCAGGCATCCCTGCAGGAGGCGCAGCTCGCGTTCGCGTCCGAGCAGTGCACCGGGGCGCCAGGGCAGGGCGGGCGCGACACGTTCGGGTGACGCCCGCGGCGCCGCGACCTCGGGTCGGCGTGTCGCTGTACGCAGCGCAGGCGGCGCGTCGTCGCGCAGCACGTCGGCCTCGATGTCCCGCAGCGCAGGGCCGGGATCGAGCCCCAGTTCTTCCGCGAGGACCTCCCGATAGCCGCGGAAGGCCTCGAGCGCCTCGCCGGCGCGGCCGTCGGCACGCAGGGCGCGCATGAGGAGCTCGACCGGCCGTTCGCGCAGCGGCCAGCGGGAGGCGAGCTCGCGCGCAGCGGCCACCGCCTCGGCGGTCTGGCCGCAGCTCAGCAGCAGTGCCGCCCGGTCCTCGAGGGCGGCCACCCGGAGCTCTTCCAGTCCGGCCGCGGCCGCGAGCGCGAACCCTTCCGCGAACTCGCCGTAGGCGGGACCCCGCCACCAGGCCAGAGCCTCGTCGAGCAGCGCGGCGGCCCGGGCGGGATCGCTGTCGGACAGCCCGCGGGCGACCCGGTAGCCGACCGTGAAGCGCTCGGCGTCGACGGACGACTCGTCGACGACGAGCACGTACCCGGGCGGACGGGTGACCAGGGATCGGCCGAGCTCGCCGAGCTGTGACCGGAGCCGACCCACGACCTGGTGCAGGGCGTTCGCCGCGTCTCGCGGCGGCCGTTCCCCCCAGAGCACGTCCACGAGTGACGACGTGGGCACGACACTGTTCGCCCGCAGCAGGAGCGCGGTGAGCAGGGCCCGCGCCCGCGCACCGGACACCCTTCTCGTGACCCCGTCCACCTCGATCTCGAGCGGGCCCAGGACACGAAACACCTTCCCGCGCCTCCTCGGGGCGGGCCCGCATCGACATGGCCCACCGTTCGCATTCGATGGAAGCGATGCTGCATCGGCTGCCCTCGGGAGTCCACCGGCCCGGCACGGGTGTCCCACACCGCGACGACACCGCGACGACAGGGCCGGCTTCCACGCTGCTCCCACCAGGCCGGAACCGGCCACGAGACCCTCGGAGGCACGTGATGTACGACGCGATCGTCGTGGGCGCCCGGTGCGCCGGCGCCGCCACCGCCATGCTCCTCGCCCGGGCCGGTCACCGGGTGCTGCTCGTCGACCGGGCCACTTTTCCCAGCGACATGCCGCAGTCGAACCACCTGGTGTGGCCGCCGGGTGTCGCTGCGCTGCAGCGGTGGGGTCTGCTCGGCGAGCTCGTCGGTTCCGGTTGCCCGGCCCTCACCACCGGACATATCGATCTCGGGCCGTTCGTCCTCTCGGGAGGGTTCCCGCCGTCGGGCCCGATCGACGCCGCCTACGCGCCCCGGCGCAAGATTCTCGACGCGATCCTCGTCGAGGCCGCCGTCGGTGCCGGTGCCGAGCTCTGGGAGGCCTGCTCGGTCGACGAGCTTCTCGTCGAGGATTCCGGTCCGCAGGGTCCGCGGGTGCGGGGCATCGGTGGTCGAGGTCCCGGTGGGCAGAGGTACGAGGCTGCGGCAACGATCGTCATCGGCGCCGACGGCATGCGCTCGACGGTGGCGCGCCTGGTCGACGCGCCCCTTTACCTCGAGCGCCCGGCCAGCCTGGGGACCTTCTTCAGCTACTGGAGCGGTGTGCCTACATCGACCACGACGCTGTATCCCCGCCCGTACCGGTCCGTGGTCGCGTTCCCGACCCACGACGAGCTCACGGTGGTCAGCGTCAACTTCGCCCTCGAGGACTTCCACGCCGCTGCCGCCGACCGTCCCGGTGCGTACTTCCGCGCCCTCGACGAGATCGCGCCCGAGCTCGCCGAGCAGATGCGCGCAGGGCGCCGGGAGGGGCGCTGGATCGGCTCGACCGTGCCGGGCTTCTTCCGCCGCCCCTACGGCCCGGGCTGGGCGCTGGTCGGCGACGCCGGATACCTCAAGGACCCGTGCACCGCGCAGGGCATCACCGACGCCTTCCACCACGCCGAGCTCCTGGCCGAGGCCCTCGACGCCGCGCTCCGCGAGGAGCGCCCCACCGGCGAGGCGCTCGCCGGGTACGAGCGTCGTCGCAACGCGGCGGTCATGCCCATGTACGAGTTCACCTGCCAGCGGGCCCGCCTCGAGCCTCCGACACCCGAGATGCAGGCCTTCTTCGCCGGGCTACGCGACGACCCCCGGCGAACCGAGCGCTTCTTCGGTGTCTTCGCCGGCACCGTCCCCGTCACCGAGTTCTTCGGGTCCCCGGCCGCCACGCCGGCGGCGTGACCGCGCCGACCGCTTCGAGACCGCTTCGAGAGAAGGAGCCACCATGTCCACCTTCACCGGCAGCCACGGCCGCATCTTCCACGATCGATGGCTGCCCGACGGCGACGTCCGCGGCACCGTCGTGCTGATCCACGGCTACGGCGAACACCTCGGGCTCTATGACGCGTTCGCTCAGCGGCTCACCGTCCACGGGCACGCGGTGCACGCCCTGGATGTCGCGGGACACGGCCGCAGCGACGGCGAGCGCGCTGTCATCGGGTCCTGGGACCACTACGTCGACGATGCCCGGCGCCTGCTCGAGCTGGCGCGCGAGGAGCACCCTGGCGTGCCACTGACGGTGGCCGGCCACTCTGCGGGCGCCGTGACCGCGACCCTGCTCGCCCTGCGCTCACCCGAGCTGGTCGACGCCGTCGTCCTGTCGGCGGGACCGCTGTGTCCCCAGGACTGGATGGAGGCCGAGCTGGCCGCCGGGCTGGTCGAGACCGAGGCGGGAGACCCGACCGAGCTTCTCAGCACCCACCCCGAGTACGTCCACGCGCTGCTCCACGACCCACTGACGTGGAAGGGTGGGTTCCGGGCGGAGATGCTGTACGCGCTCGTCGCCACCTGGCCGGAGATCGCGGAGGGCATGGCCACCGGCCGGCCCGCTGTCCCTGTGCTCCTCGTCCACGGCGAGGCCGACCCGGTGGTGCCCGTCGAGGACAGCCGGCGCGTGGCCGCGCAGTTGCCCGAGGTCCAGGTACGCACGTTCCCGGGCGACCTGCACGATGTGCTCAACGAGCACGACCGCGACACCGTGCACGAGGTCGTGGCGGAGTTCCTCGATTCGGTCGTCCCGTCCGTCCACGTCGGTCCGGGCGTGAAGCCGTCTCGCGCTGGGTGACAGCCGTAGAGAGCATCCCCAGCCGCCGACCTGCGCGACGTCGTCGAGGGCGACTCGGTAGCCGAGGTGGAGCTGGTTGACAGGCGTCGCCTTCTACCGCTCCTCGGCGGCCGCGGCTCTGGTGGCGATGCCGTCGAGGACGCGGTGCAGGCTCCAGAGGTACTGGTCGGTGGAGATGTAGCCGGCCATGATCCGCGCCGCGCGCCGCCGACTCCGCGGTCGCACCTGGATCCCCGGGACCGCGATCGGGATGGGCCTGGGGCTGCTGCTGTGGGCCTCCGTCGTCGGGTACGGCACCTCGCTCGGCGACCTCGCCGTCATGGGAGCGTTGACCGGGGCCGTCCTCGGTCCGGCGCAGGCGCTCGCCCTGCCCGGCGGCGCGCGTGCCCGGTGGGCCTGGGCTGTGGTGATGCCCCCGCTGTGGGCGTTCGGCTGGCCCGTCACGACACTCGCCGGTGTCGACGTGGCGACGCAGTGGACCGTGTTCGGTCCAACCGGAGCGCTCACCGTCAGCGCGCTGTCCGGGCTCCTGATCGTCAAGCTCGCGCCCCGCCCGGCCGCCTCGGCCCTCGTGCCCGTGCCTGAGGGGCCTCCGCCATGACCGGACGCCGTCCGCCGTCAGGATGTCGGCGACCTCGCTCCGCAGTGCACGCTGACCATCGGTCCTCACTCGGAGGACGAGGACGCACTCGTGGGCGCGCGCGGTCGGTGGCGGGTCAGCGGTCGGCCCGCAGGAGCCGGAACGCGTGGTTCCACGTGCCGGTGCGTGCGCCGTACTTCACCCAGGCGAGGCACATCGCCTCGAGCTCCCGGGCGGCCGAGATGTCGCCGAGGTCGGCGCTGTCCCACCCGGTGGCGGCCAGCAGGTCGACGACAGTCTGCTTGGCCTCGTCGTCGTCACCGGCGAGGAACATCGTCGGTGGACCGCCGGGCAGCTGGGGGTCGACCATGAGCGCGTTGCCCACCGTGTTGTACGCCTTCACGACCCGTGCGTCGGGCACCGCGCGCTGGACCTGCTCGCCCAGGGAATCCGTGTGGCCGACGAAGAGGCCGGGGCGGCTGCCCTCGAAGGTCAGGGGGTTGGTGGCGTCGACGACGACCTTGCCCGCGAAGGCGTCCGGACCGACCTGGTCGAGCACATCGAGCGTGGCCGTGCCCAGTAGGGCGAGAGCGACGAGCTCACCGTGGCGAGCAGCGTTGGCGAACCCGGCCACCTGCGCGCCGGTCTCCCCGGCCCACTCCTGCAGCTGGGTGCGCTGCGGGTCGCCGGTACCGAGGACGAGGTCGTGGCCGTGACGGGCCCACCCCCGACCCAGCGCCTGGCCGACCTGTCCACTGCCGAGAACCCCGATCCGCATGTGTGCTCCAAGTCACGACGTTCTCCGGCTATTCCCAGCCGCGTGCGGGCCAACCGCGCCATCATCGAGGCACCTGCCGTTCAGCTCGGCGAGGTGCAGCACGATGCAGATGGCGCCGAGGGTGAGCAGCACAGTCGGGGGTTATCAGGGCGATCGACAGGTATGGACGCAACAGCGAGCGGACCCCCCGGCTACTACTAGACGGGGCGAGCCGATAAGCCCAGGACTGTCGTGCCTGGGAGGGATGGCTCGAGCGGCGTTGAGGCAGTGACGCGCGTAGGCCGCGCGCGTTGGCCACCTGAGCCTCGATCCGCCCTCTCAGCATCGCGCCTCGAAGGAGGACACCGGCGCGCCGGGGTTGTCGCCCGTTCGGGCGTGATCGGAGCCGTGCTTCTGGTCTTCAGACTGCAGTGAGGTCACCGTGTCGGCCACTTCACCGAGGACGGTAGATCAGCAACCTCCACGTCCCCCGGACGCCCGTCACCCTCCTCCGATCGTCATGGCGGCGCTGCCCGTATGTGCGCGGAACCGGGTGCCCACCCCAGCGGCTTCGGGGTGAGCAGCTCGACCCCGCGCACCTGCGGGTTGTAGCTCGGCTCGGTGCGCTCGTCGGCGACCACTGGAGACGTGCTTCTCCGCCGCTCACCCGCACGCTGCCTAACCCGGGGCTTTCATCGGGCTGGGTTCACACAAGATCCTGAAAGACGAAAGGTGCTCCTGACCTGCGATGATCTGGCTTGCTGAAGG
>NZ_JAQZAL010000066.1 GCF_028737205.1 Actinomycetospora lutea
CATACTGGCGCCGACGCCACCAAGCCCGCGCCCGCCACTGCCACCACGCAACCCGCACCAGCCACCTCAAAATCCGGCTGTAGTACTAGCGGTCCTGGTGATCGCCCTCGCCTATGGGAGGGCGGGGCTCCGTGATCTGGGATCGCGATTGCTCAGGTGGCGGGTGGGTGTTCGCTGGTATGCGGTCGCGCTGCTGACCGCCCCCGTTCTGTGGACGGCGATCCAGGGTGCGCTGTCGCTCACTTCGGACGCCTTCATCCCCGGCATCATCACCACCGACGACACGGCGAGCCTGCTGGCGGCCGGTCTCGTGGTGGGGCTGTGTGGTGTGTGCTGCACTTGTCGCTGTTCGCGGGAGCTGACTCGGGGGCTGTCCCGCGGGCGCTTTCCTTAGCCGCGACCTTTTTCTGGATGCTGGCATACCGGCTGCTCATGGTGTGGGTCTACGGCCATACGCAGAGCGTGCTGCTGGCCATCCTTATGCACCTCCCGATCAGCGTCATGGGGTTCGTCCTCGCCTCCCCGGCGATGATGGGCGTACCCGACCTGCTCTTCAGCCTCGCCTTCGGCGCGACGTTGTGGGTCCTCGTGGCCGCGGTCGCGGCGACCGACCGCAAGAGGCTCCCGCTTACCGACCCCATCAGGCCAGAGCGACCGTGAACTGAGGGCTCGGGCGGCGTTTGCGCAGTCGAGGAACGCGGCCCTGGCACTTCGCGGCGACCTGGGCCGGCTGGGAGACCACACGCCATCCCTGACGTCGACGCGGGACCTTCGGCGGCGCCGTGTGCGACGGATGACGGTCCCGGCTCCACGGGGGTTCCCGAGACCGTGAGGGAGTGAACGACGCCGGGGCTCGAAGTCGTGTGGTCAATGCGGGACACACCCACCCTGACGTGACGGGGGGCTGGCTACGTCCAGCGGTCTTCGGCGCGATGGACGGCCTGGTGTCGAACTTCGCTCTGGTCGCGGGCGTGGCGGGCGGAGTGGCGAGCGCCGGCGGCGGAACGAGCGCGATCGTGCTGGCGGGGATGGCCGGCCTCGCGGCCGGGGCGTTCTCGATGGCTGCGGGCGAATACACCTCGGTCGCCTCGCAGACCGAACTCGCTCGGGGTGAACTGACCGTCGAACGCCAGGCTCTGGCGCGAACACCGGAGCTCGAGCAAGAAGAGCTCGCGCAGCGGTACATCGAGCGAGGGGTCGAGGCCGGCGTCGCGCGGGAGGTGGCCCGTCAGCTGTCCCGAGACCCTGACCAAGCGCTCGCGGTACACGCCCGCGAAGAGCTCGGGGTCGATCCCGACGACCTGCCCTCGCCACTGCTCGCCGCTGTCGCCTCGTTCCTGGCGTTCACCCTGGGTGCGCTTCTCCCGGTGCTGCCCTACCTGCTCGGCGCGACCAGTCTGCTGCCCGCACTGTTGGTGTCGGGAGTCGGACTCTTCGGCGCCGGCGCCCTCGTCTCCCTCGTGACCGTGAGGTCGTGGTGGTGGACCGGATCGCGGCAGCTGCTGCTCGGCGGCGCCGCCGCCGCGCTGACCTACTCGGTCGGCATCCTCGTCGGGAACGGAGTGACCTGACGAGATCGATCGTCCCGAATCTGAAGTGGCGAGCCTCGCGTGGTGGCCGCGATCGCGCGGACGACGGCGCTGGAAGACACCGCATTCCGGATAGACATGCTGCTCGAGATGTCTTGCTCTTTCGCGACTCACCGGCGAAGTGGACCTGGACGTCGCTGCGGCGACGTCCGTCGACGGTGACGCCTCGACCCGAGCCTCGGCCTGTTCGCCCCCGGGCCCGCAGCCAAGGGGTACGGCGTACCCACCAGCACTGACAACCCCTACCTCGCGGTCAAGGGAGTCCGCGACCTCGGCGCCGGGCACGACACGAACACCCCTAGAGCGCGGGAGACGTGCCGACAAGACTCGTGCAACGGCAGCCCGCGGGTGGGCACCTTCTGTGAGGTGTCGCCGGTGACGGGCTGCCGTTCGCAGGGCCGTCCCTCGGCGTGGTGGCGTGACGTCGCGCCTGCACCACTTCACCGTGGTGTGCATGGCTCCCCCGTACGACGAGGTGTTCCCGTCCGTCCAGTTCCTCGGCGAGCTCGGTGCGCTCCTGGGACGTCACGGGTACACGCCCGCTGAGGTGCCGGTGGCGCACGCTGTCGGGCAGGCCATCCCCGAGCTCGTCGCGTTCCTCTCGGCGTATCGGGCCGCTTCGCCGCTCCACGGCCCCCGCAGCGGCGACCGGGTGACGTGACCTCCTCCACGTTCTGCGCGCACCGGGACCACCTCGCCCTCGTGGCCGACGCGCGCTCCGCTCGTCGGCCGTCGGCCATCGAACCCCGTGTCTGACCTCGGCCCGCGTGTGCCGTCAGCGGAGGACGCGCCCGCGGCACCCTCGCTTGACGGGGAGGGGAAGGCCCCGCTCATCGCCGGGAGTGATCTGGGCGGCGAGGCCGTCATCCCCGGCGGCGGGAATTGTCCGCGTCGCCAGCGAATGGTCGAGGTTCGCCTTGTGCCGCGGCCCGCGGCTCCGCTGCCGGACGATCCACAGACCGTCCCGCTGGTCCCGCCTCCGCGCTCGGAGCAGCCCACCGTTCCGCGGAACCAACGCCCCGGTGCGGCGCCGGCCGTGCCCGGCTGGCCGCGCCCACCACGAGGACCATCCGACCCGGTTCCCGGAGGGCCCCGGCGGCGGCCGGGCGACCGGGGCCGTGCGGCCCTCCTCGCGTTGGTGTTGGGCCTGCTCCTCGCCACGGTCACGCACGACGTCAATCACGCGCCGACGCCTGCTCCTTCACCGGTCAGCAGACCGGCTCGCACGCCGGACCCTCCGCCTGCCGTGCTCACCGACCCCGGCGCCGCCGCACGGGAGGCGACCGCGGCGATCGATCGTCTTGTCCAGGGGGCGTCGGCCGGCCACGTGTCGGTGGCCGCACTGGACGTGACGACGGGGCAGTCGTTCCGGTACGCCGCCGACACCCCGATCCGGACCGCGAGCGTGGTCAAGCTCGACGTCCTCGCGGTCCTGCTCCTGCAGAGCCAGGACGACGGCCGCGCGCCCTCCACCGCCCACCGGGAGCTGGCCGCGCGGATGATCCAGGAGAGCGACAACGACGCCGCCTCGCGCCTCTGGGAGGACCTGGGCGGCGCGCCGGCCCTCGACGCCGCCAACCGCCGTCTCGGCGTGCGGGCCACCCGCCTCGTCGGCCGCTGGGGCAGCAGCACGACCCCGGCATCCGACCAGCTGACGCTGCTCGCCGCCCTGCACGCTCCTGGACCTCTCGGCCCGGACTTGCGCTCCTTCGCCCTCGACCTGATGAGGAACGTCGTGGACGAGCAGCGGTGGGGCGTCAGCGCGGCCGCGGACCCGGGGACGATGCCCGCACTGAAGAACGGGTGGGCGCCCTCCGACTCCGGGGACGGGCGGTGGGCCGTCGGGTCCGTCGGCATCGTCACCACGACGGGGCGTCCCGTCCTCCTCGCCGTCCTCACCGAGGAGCAACCCAGCAAGGACGCCGGCATCCAGCTCGTCGAGGCCCTGGCCCGAATCGCCACGCGGCCCGTCACGATCCACCCCTCGACGACCGCCCCGCGCTGACACGGCGGAGCGCGGCACCGCCGACGGGCCATCCGCACGTAACAAGGAGCGCCCGTTGATCCACCAAGAGAAACCGGCGCACCGACCTCGGGCAGCGTGAAGACGCCGGTCAGTCTTCGATCGACCGCAGTTCACCTGCGGCGACTGCGACGCCCAGCTGCGGGAGAGCGACGTGGAGACGCGGCCGGGCCCCGGAGCTCGGTAGCGGCGAGAGCGGACCGACCTCACCAGCTCGCGCCGGGACGGTAGGTGCCGAAGCTCCATTCCTGCCCCCAGGGATCGAGGACGCGGGCACGGCGGGTGCCCCACTCGGTGTCCTCCGGATCGATGACACTCGTCGCGCCCGCGTCGACGGCCCGGGCGTGCACCGCATCGACGTCGTCGACCAGCAGATAGAGACCCCTCCCGGTCGACCGGCCGAGCAGCGGCGGGGTGACGTACTCGGCGTCGTCACTGGCGACCAACAGCACGACCCCGCCGAGACGGACCTCGGCATGGACCACGCGACCGTCGTCGCCGTCCTGTCGCCGCACGACCTCGAAGCCGACGGTCTCGAGCCATCGCAGCGCCGCCGGCGCGTCGCCGTAGCTCAGGTAGGCGAACAGCTCCGCGCTCACGACGCCGTCCCCGGGTCGACGGACGCGTGCGCGACCGACGGAGGCCGGCGCCCCGGCGACGGCGCAGCGGGTGTGGCCCGACGACCGGCGCGCAGGACGAGGAGCGCGGCGGCAACGGTGGTGGCGGTGCCGACGCCCGCGGCGGTGGCGAGCAGCGGCTCGCCCGCGGCACCGGCGCCGACGGTAGCGCCGACGAACGCCCAGGTCACGGCCGCGGCGGCGGAGAGCGCGAGGACGGGCGCCCGACGCCCGAACCGCAGCAGCGTCACCGCGGTCACGACGGCGGCCACGAGGACGGCCAGCTGCCCGGCGACGCCGGCCACCCCGCTGATCGGGGCACCGCTGGTGGCGAGCGCGGTGGTGAGGTTGAGCCAGATGGCCACGCTGCTCCATCCCGTGTAGAGCCCGAGCAGCGTCCACGTCAGCCAGCGCCCGGTTCGGGACCAGGCGCGGATGACGCCGTGTTGGGCGAGGGCAATCCGGCAGGCGACGAGGAGTCCGCCCAGCATGACGGCGAACACCGCGACGGTGGTCCATACCGGTTCGAGCTCGGCGGCGGCGATCCACGCGGAGAAGCCGGCGAACACCACGAGCAGCGGTGACACCAGCCGGGCGACCGTGTCCTCCCGAGGAGCCGCCCGGTCGGCCCACACCGCCCACCCCACACTGAGCAGCATGATCAACCCCCAGATCGAGAACGCCCACCCCGCGGGCACGATCGCCGGCTCACCGGGTCGGTCGCTGGTGGTGAAGGCGCCACCGAACAGGTTCGCCAGCACCGAGGCGATCACCTGCCCCACGGCGAGGACGACCATGGCCCCGCGCCGCATGCGTTCAGTTGCCATGACTCTCTCCCTCGCTGAGCTAGTATCTCATTGATAGAGATACTTGCCCGACGAGCTGTATGATCGCAAGAGGGCGATCGAGGAGGATGCGGCCGTGGCGCGGGACGACCAGCGGGAGCGCCGAGATCTGGGCGAGGACATCGTCGCGGCCGTACAGCGGATGGGGGTCGCGTCCCGGCGGGTCGGCGACGCGTTCGCCGCCCAGGCGGGGCTCCACACCACGGACCTGGAGGCGCTGCTCCACGTCATGCAGGCCCAGGCGCGCGGGGAACCACCCACCGCCGGCGCGCTGGCGGAATCGCTCGGGGTCAGCACCGGCGCCGCCACCGCCGTGATCGACCGCCTCGAGCGCGTGGGCCACGTCGAGCGCCACCGCGACGAGCGCGACCGGCGCAAGGTCATCGTGCGCTGCAGCGACGCCGCCCGTGCCGTCGCCGAGGAGTTCTTCGGCCCGCTCACCCAGCTCAGCGACCAGGTCCTCGACACCTTCACCACCCCCGAGCTCCACGCCGTCGCGCGGTTCCTCGGGGCCTACACGGACGCCATGAGTCGCCACGTGCACGGGGGACAGCCGACCCACGAGAGGTGACCGGTCCTCCGGGCTCTGCTATTTCAGCCCCTCCCCGGCACCAGGACGGCCCGGGTGTCGCTCGGGTCGGGCAGGCGGATGGTCGTTGTAGCCAGGCTTCGGAGAGGCGCTTTCGGCCCGCAAGCGGCCCGGGCCGGTATCGGTCCAATTGACCCGGACGGCGCCTGCGCCTCGCACCCACTGCTGGCTCCGCTTCTGCCCCAAGCCCGAACGACCTTGCTCGTGGTGCCGCCCCGGGATTCCGCGTTCAGACCGGCCCACGCTGCCCAACCAGCAGGCGACGGCTATGGCGACATCCGCGGGGCTGACGGCCGCGGGGCGACTCGGCGGGTCGTGACCGGCGCGCTTCACTCAGCCGGGGACGCCCAGGCCTCGGGCCGGGTGATGCTCCCGGGGAGTCGAGTCTTCGACTCGCCGTGAGCGGAGTTGACTTGCTCGTCCGTTAGGTCTGCGGCTTCGATCAACGTCTCCTCGTTGAGGTAGGCGCCGCTCAGGGTCGCCTCGAAGAGCACGGCGCCCGTCAGATTCGCCCCCCTGAGGCTGGCGCCAGTCAGATTCGCCTGGTCGGACGACCACCGAGAACGCCGGGGCATCGCGCCGCGCGCCGGGTCCGGCGCGGCGCCTCCATCAGGGTCCGCGTTGATGGTCTCCTGCCCCGCGACACGACACACCATCGGGTGATCGCGGCGCCGGTGGCCCGTGTCGTCGACGAAGGGAGCAGGAGATGGCAGCGCCCGAGTCAGATGACGTCTCGCGCAGGCGCATCGCAGGCGTCGTGCTGTTCGCGATCGCCGGTATCGCTGCCGTCGTGGGCCTGCTCGGGCTGGTCGGCGAGGGATCGTCAATCAAGAGTGCGGCACCGCCGGCCTTGCCCCCGGAGGCGACACCCGGCTCGACCTCCTCGACCGGCCCGGTTCCCACCTCGCCGCCGATGGCCGCCCAGCCCGGCGGCAGCCCGGTGGTGGGCATCCCGATCGTGCCCGGTGGCGGTGCTCCCGGCGGCGGTGCTCCCGGTGCCGGCGCTCCCGGTGGCGCTCCCGGCGGCGGCGCTCCCGGTGGCGCTCCCGGCGGCGGTGCTCCCGGTGCCGGCGCTCCCGGTGGCGCTCCCGGCGGCGGCGCTCCCGGTGGCGCTCCCGGCGGCGGTGCTCCCGGTGCCGGCGCTCCCGGTGGCGGCGCTCCCGGCGGCTTCCCGCCCGGTCCTGGTGCCGGTCCCGGAGCCGACAGCGCCGGCGGTGCACCCGGCGGTGCACCCGGCGGTGCACCCGGTGGTGCACTCGGCACGGTGCCGGGACCCGGGCTGGTGGTGGGCTCGCCGATCGAACCCGGCGCTGGGCCCGGTCAGAGCAGTCCAGGTGCGGGCACTGCGGGTGGTTCGTTGCTCGGCCCCGGTCCCGTTCCCCGTGCCGCCCTCACTGGTCCGCTCGGTGTCTCGGCTCTCTCGGTCCGTGTGTACAACAACTCGATGATCATCGGTCTCGCTCAGCGCGCAGCCAAGGAGCTGCGCCTGCAGGGCTGGAATGTGGTCGAAGTGGGCAACTACCCCTACGGCGTGATCCCCGAGAGCACCGTCTACTTCCGCCCGGGGACCGACGAAGAGGGCGCCGCCCACACGCTCGCTGCGCAGTGCGGGGTGCGCGCGTTACCGCGCTTCGAGGGCATCCGGAACGCCTCACCGGGTCTGATCGTGATCACCACCAACAACTGGGGAGCGAACGTCAATTAGGGCACCGATCGCCGCCGCTGACCCGATGCCACCGATGCTGTACGCCCCCGAGCTTCGTCGAGTTCGCCGGGACCGACACGCCGCGGTTGTTGGTGCAAGTCAAGAGCGGTGGCCAGATGGGCTCACCGCTGGTCACCAGCTGCGAGTGGCGTCCAGCAAGGTGGTGTACGAGCTGACCACGGCGTAGGGCGTGGCGACG
>NZ_JAQZAL010000067.1 GCF_028737205.1 Actinomycetospora lutea
ACCCTGCGGCTGGGCGTCGGCGGTGTTCCGGCGACGCTCCGAGGTAGACGCGGTGCTCGTGGACTCCTCGTTGCGGCGGTTCGCCGTGGTCGAGCGATTGCCTGGCTGTGCCAAGGTATCTCCTCGTGATGGGCGTCGGCCGCCGAAGGCCGTGCCCGGTAGTTGATCAATGTGGTCCAGCCATCGCAGCTCGGCGTCGGCCTGCTCGGGGCATGCGAGCGCCTGCGTAGGGGCAGCCGCGACTCGCGCGGGATGGAGAGTGCGGGGATGTCCCGATCGGGGCCCGGCGATCGACTGGCGACGAACCCAACCTGTCTAAGGTCCGTCCGGCTCCACGTTGGGTGGCCGATGTGAGACAGGCCCAATCCTGTTCCCGATGAGGCGACCGGAGCAATTCCGACGGCATCCGCCCGATTCTTCGGCACACTTCGTTGCGCGTCGGACACGACGAGGGCCGGCAGGTCGTCACGACCTACCGCCCCTATGTGATCGCTTCGGGCGCTCCGCCTCGCGACGCGCCCTCGTCCGCTTGCCCTTGCTATCGAGTTCCAAGCTATCGAGTTCCGACCGCAAGGGCGCACTCGTCTGGTGGGCCGATCATGCGTCCCCCCGAGGCGGCCACGGCGAGGGAGCCGCGACGGTGACCTCGCACCACGACCTCGACGGCGCGGTCGACGCCCTGTTGGCGGCGCGCCGCGCCCCGGAGGCGATCAAGGCCGCCATCTGTCCGGGCTGAGGCACCCCGGCCGGCAGCTACAGACCGGGCACACCGGCTGCCAACCGGGCCGCGCGTCTGAACGGCTGCCCTAGAGCCATCTCCTGGCCCGCTTGATAACGACCAATTAACGAGCATGGTCGATGGGGTGACGTTTAAGCACTGACTGGGCACGTTCGAAGGGGACGCGCGGTGACCATTGCGCTGCTCATCGCAGCTGGAGCCCTCTCCCACGCGACCGTGGGCGCCCTGACATACGCGCTCGGGCACCGACGTGGCTCTCGGCGACGACCACCCCAGCGAGTGCGCCTCGAGCTGCCCAGCCGCGACCTCACGACGGTAGCGACGACAGGACGGCACGAGCGTCGGCCCTGATCTGCAGGGATCGAGGTCCTCGTACCTCCGCGACAGTCGTGTCGGGGGCGTCCGGTCCCGCCTAAAGGTGTAGTTGCTGGTGACGGTGTTGCGGTGCTTCCCGAGGGGCTGCCGGTCCCGGCAGTGTCGAGGGGTCGATGACCATCGCGCCCAAGGGGACTTGCTGATCGCTCAGTTGGGATCCTGATCGTCGTCGGCGTCGTTGTCCGGGTCGAGATCGCGGAGGAGCTGGTCGTCCGGGCTGTCGGTCAGGACCGACGTGTCGTCGTCGACGGTCTCGCTAGGGGTCAGGCCGTGAGGGCAGATCGCCTGGCCGTTGGGCGTGAGACGCCAGCGAATGAAAGCTGTGTTAAGACCAACGGATGTGACCCGCCCGCATCGAATGCACTGCGCGGAATCGGCCATCGCTGCTCTCCTTCCGTCGCCGCGGCGCGTCGGCCAGCCGAGCGCGAACGGCCGGGCGTGCCGATGTCCGAATCTACGGCCATGCTGGAGGTCGCACGGGTTGCCCGGAGTCGTTGTTGAAGGGCTTTGGTTCGGACTCGACCCCGAGCACCGTCCTGAGCGGGCCCGTGATGAAGCGGCCGCGTGGCGGTGAGTTCGCCATACTCACCCTCGACTACGAGCTCGGCGAACCCAAGAGCTGTGGCCGTCCAGCGCGAACGTCCGCTGATCGACTTCGTGCCACCCGTCGGCGAGGAGCACACGGGTCACGTCGGAGGTTCGTTTCTGGGAACCGCGGGTCATCGTCGCTCCTCTGGGTACCGCGGTGCGTCCACGAGCCCGGGCGCGACCATCGCTGCCGTGGTCAACGGCCTGGTCCACGCGCAGTGCGCCCCGCGAGCGTCGTTTCCGGTCGACTCCGGCGAAGTGGTGAGAATGCTGCACCCGGCCGCCGAGGAGGGCTCCGGCGTCCTGGCCGCACCGCCCGGCATCGGTCTGCTCACCTGTCCTGGTGAGGCCCTGGCCCGGTTCCGCGCGCCCCCTCCCACGCCGACTAGTGCGCTGCGGTCGGGCGAGGGCACGACGCTGGTGGAGGGCCCAACACCACGACCGCGGCTAGAAGGCCCCGGCACCATGAAGGAGTTGCAGGGCCGGTGCCGGAGCCTCGCCCCGACGCTCGGGGGTGAACCCCGGGACGGTCGCTGGCTTGACGGTGCCCGTCGGGACGGAAACCGGGGAACGTCGGACTGGGCTCGACGCGAGTGGACTGGCCCGTGGGCGAAATGGGTCGATCCCCCTCGTGGGGGGAGAGATCAGGACGGCCCCGGCGTGTCCCGGGAACCGGCAGCGCCGGGGCCTGGGCCGCATGGCTCGGCTGGTCAACCACGCGACCTGACGTTGGAATTGACTGCGTCGGTACCCGGCGTAAACAACGTGGCGGCGGAAGCCCCGCGCGCTCAAGGCGCTACCCAGCAGCGCACCTGGCGCAATCGGTCCGGGAGCTGGGAGGAGATCAAACCGACCTGGCTCTATCACCCACCTGCAGGACAAGGCGCGAGGCGTGAACGTCGGCCACCATGACGAAGTGTCGATGCACGCGCCGCACGGTGGGCTTCGGCGGTCGCGCCCGTCTCCCTGGCCTGGACTCCCGCAAGCACGTGCCGCGGCCGCCGCAGATGGCGATCACTACGTTGGCACCCAACACCTGCTAGTAGCGCTGCTCATGCGACCCGGCGGGCCCGCCCGGCAGGCCCTCGCTCTCGCCGGAATCGAGCTGGCGGAGGTGCGAACGGTGCTCGCTGCCCGGCACGGTCCAGGTCCCCCGCCCGCACCCGGCAACGCCGCCGAGGTGCAACTTGGGCGGCGCGCCGCCGCAATCCTCGACGCGGCCGCCCGCGCGCGCGCCGAGCTCCTCGGGGACGGACAGGTCCGCGACGACGACGTGCTCGACGCGCTGCTCGCCAGCGCCGACCCCGCCACCGCGCACACCATCCTGAGGTACCTCAGCGTCGACGCTCACCACGCCGCCCGTATCCGGCGGCGCCTGGCCAGCCAAGATGACTGCTCGCTGGTGGGCACGAACCCGCCGCCCGCCCTCCGGAGACCGGGCCACCGCTTCGCCTCCAGGGTTCTCCCTGGTCCAACAGGGGCTCACCATCGCTGGATGTGTCGCCAAGGAGACTCTCCACCTCTCCTCGCCGCGTCGTACCCGGCGCGGTGCCCGCGATTCGCCCGGTCGGCCATCGAATCTCGGCTTCCAGGGGGCGCCGTCGTTGCAGTTGCCCGCGCCCGCGGGGGTGGGTGCGGTACTCAATCTCTGCGGGCGGCCGGTCGGGAGCTCTGAGCCCGACGATCTGCTCCTGGCCGACACTGTCCCGTCGAGGCGGCCGACGGAGGACGATCCCCCACGCCTCCGATAGGCCCTACCGTGACGGGCGAGATCGCCACCCCGTGCCCGCACGCGACCTGACCACGGTCCAGCAACGCCAGCAAGCAGACCGCCCGGATCGCGGCCACGCGCAACCTTCGGCCGGTTGAGCATGCGTCTTCATCCCGGCCCCTCGATCGCTAGCCTCGCCCTTGTCGCTGTCCGCCGCCGACAACGCCCTCGAAGAGAGGTAGCGCTCATCCCTCCGTCCCGCTCCGCAGATGGCACGCCCTTACCCCAGGGCGTGACCAGCCGTGACGGCACCGGCGTGCGCACGTGGACCAACGGCGCCGTCGGCGTACCTCTCGTGATCAGCAACGGGTTCGGGGCGCCGCCGGCGGCGTGGCCTCGCCTGGCCGAGGCCGACTGCGGGTTCAGGGCGGTGTCCTGGTGGCACCGCGGACTCGGCGGCTCGGAGCGTCCCGACGACCCGACCCGCATCCGCGTCGAGGACCACGCCGCCGACCTCGAAACGACCATGGACGCCGCGGGCTTCGAGCGCGCTGTGTTGCTCGGATGGTCATTCGGGGTCAACGTCGCCTTCGAGTTCGCCCGCGCCCATCCCCAACGGGTCGCGGGCATCCTCGGGGTCGGCGGCGTGCCCGGGGCGTCGTTCCGGGCGTTCGGGCCCCCGGGTCTGTGGGGGGCCTGGCGAGAAGGGGCCGGTCGGAGCGCCGCGTGGCTGCTGCGCCTGGTGGGGCCGCCCGCGGCGGCGCTGGCTTTCCCGGTGGTGGAGTGCGCGCGGGCGCTCGGCGTCGGCCACGTCCCGCCCTTGCCCGACCCGGGCTCGTCGGCGGCGGCCGTACGGCAGTTCGCGGCCCACCCGTGGAGCTGGTACTCCGATCTGCTGCTCGCGGCAGGGGATCACGCCGCGATGAACACCGGCTTCGTATCGTTTCCAGTGACCCTGGTGGGCGGCACGCTCGATATCGGCGCCGCGGCCCCCGATGTCCGCGCCGCGACCAAGACGATTCCGCAGGCCCGGTTCGTGCCGCTCGTCGGCACCCACTTCCTGCCCCTCGAACAGCCCGATCGGCTCCATCAGGAGCTCGTGGCGCTCGCCGAACGGACCGGACTCCCCCGCGCCTAGTCTCTTCCTGAGTGGTGACGACCAGGTCGAGCCTCGCGCGTCGCGACCGCGACGTTGACCAGCGACGTTGATGAGCTCGTTGATGAACCGTGGTGCCACGCCTTCGCCGACACAGCCCTCTGAACCATCTCGACCTCAGCGGCGCGAAGGTCGACCCAGAGGGACAAAATGATCAACCACCCGGCCGCCGCGGTGGATCCGGGCTTAAGCGCGCCGAGAGCGTCAACGGTGCCATCACCGTCGTCGTGCCCCGACCCGGCCGACCAGCACGATCAGAGTTCGATCCGCGGCAGTAGAGGGGAGAACAGGGCCGATGTGGGCCAGCTGGAAGGACACCACCACGAGGAACACCTGGGGCCGACAGCCGCCACCGCGACACGCCCCGTACGCCGAACGTCTCAGGCGGCGCCGAGCAGCGCGGCAGGACCGGGCGGCCACCGCAGGGTTCCTCCGGTCACAGCACGCTCCGTGGCCTAGTGGCAGCACGTACACATGCGCTCACACAGCGCATCGAGGCGGTTCGGAGAAACGGATGCATGCACGGAACGCATGGGACGGCGACACCCTGCCCGAAATGGCAGCCCTGGAGGCGGCGCGTGCGCCGTGGGTGGACAGGCTCGTGGATCTGCACGTGCTTTCCGAGCACGGCGACATCGGGGCCGCCGAAGCCGCAGAGCAGTGGATGTGCACCGACCCGGAGGCTCGTCGGGTCTGGGACGAGGTCCAGCGCTCCTGCGCGAGCCTGCGCGGCGAACCCGCCCTGGCAGACGTAACGGCCGGAGGTCACTCGTCCGGTGCCGCTGTTAGCTGGTCATCAGGCGTAACCGAGGGTCACGGGGAACACAGCTGAGCCATGTCCCCTCTCCCGCACCCGACGGGGTTGCTCACCCTTCGCCGGATGGCTCGTCATTCGGTGCGCTGACGTCTCGGGTGAGCCAGGTGGCGACGTGGGTCAGCTTGAGGTTGGTGTCCTGGGAGGTGCGGACCAGCATCTGGAAGGCGGCCTCGTCGTCGATCTTGTTGCGTTCCATGAGGATGCCCTTCGCCTGCCCGATCAGGTCGCGGCTGTCGACGGCGCGCTGCATGTGCGTCATGTGGTCCGAGCCGTAGAGCAGCAGGGCGGCCTGGCTACCGAACAGCCCGGCGAGGGTGCGGGCGTGCTCGTCGAAGGCGTCCTCGCGATGGGAGTACAGGTTCAGCGCGGCCCGCATACTGCTGGTGGCGGTCAGCTGAGTCGACATCAATGCCCGGAAGCCAGCCTCCACGGCGAGCGGACCGAACCTCGGCCAGCGCTCCGCGTCCGCCCCGGCGAAGTCACAGGCGACCACGACACCGGTCTCCGGCGGGTCCTCGATGGCCTCGATGCAGGGACCCTCGCGCAGCTCGCTCTGCTGGTCGTCGAGCTTGCCGATGGCGTCGCTGGTGGGGTGGCGGGTCTCGATCCGCCCGTGCTCGGTGATCGAGATGCTGCCCGCGTCCACCCCGGGGATGGTGTCGACGGCCGCGGAAACGATCAGGCCGAGGGTCTCTTCCAGGTCGCGGATGCTGCGCTGCTCGACAAGGACGCGCGATGCGCGGCGCAGGGCGACGACCAATTCATCGTGGTGATAGCAAGTCATGCGGTTTCTCCACCTGCGCGATCCGTGGTGGGGAACGAGGAACAGCACATCGAATCCGTGCTGACAAGGCAGAGCCGAAGCGACATGCGCTGCGCTCTGCCCCCTTACCGCTGCGGGCGGAGAAGGACGCACATGAGGTGTCGGGACCGCCGGGCGCGGTCCTGTTGGTAGGACTGCGTCCCGTGCCCGTGCGCGGCCCGTGACGTCGACCCGCACCCTCAACCTACGCGCACCTGGGGCTCAAGTGGGGTCGAACGGCTGCACGATCCTGCATGGCCGAGTTCGTTGGCCGAGGGCGGCCTTCGAGAGTCGAAGGCTAGGGACGGCGGCGACTTCAGGCGCGGGCGGTGCTCGGCCGTCCGCCGGCGACCCCCGCGCCATGGTTGGCGGATGAACGCTTCGCTCGGTTTGCGATGGCCGTGGATCGTCGATCGGAGCGCCCACGTCCGCCTGTTGACCACCCAGCGGGCGCGACCAGGCCCCGGCGCAGCCGGCGTGCCGGAACACGCCGGGGCCGTCCCCACGGGAATGGGCCGCGGTCCCAACGGGCGGCGTGCTCGCTTTCGAGGGGAGCGCCGGGGCCACCCAGAGCAACCTGCTCGCGGACGCGTCGCGGCACCGGGAAGGAGTAGCGATGGCCGACTCCGCGCAGTGCGTTCGATGCGGCCGGGTCACATCCGTCGACCTCTACACGGAGTTCATCCACTGGCGAGTCACCGCCGGCGGCCAGGCGATCTGCCCTCACTGCCTGACCCCCAGCGAGACCGTCGACGACGACACGCCGGTCCTGACCGACAGCCCGGACGACCAGCTCCTCCGCGATCTCGATCCGGACAACGACGCCGAGGACGACAACCAGGGGCCCGGGTGAACAATGCGCATCGCCCTGACCCCTTCGCCGCTGGCCCTGGCCCTGGCCTCCCGGGCGTCAACCACAGCGACACCAGGGTCGAACGCCCGGAAATAGCTTGATCGCAAGCTGGAGAATCTGCGCGGTGAACCTGCACGGGAGGGCCGGCACACCCCTGTCCAACGCCCTACCGGTAGGGGACGATCCTTAAAGGGGCTCTTCCGGAATCAGAGTGCGAGAGATCCGCAGTGCAGCAGGGACCGGATGC
>NZ_JAQZAL010000068.1 GCF_028737205.1 Actinomycetospora lutea
ATTGCTTCGATAACGCGGTGATCGAGTCGTTCTGGTCGCGGATGCAGGTCGAGCTACTCAACCGGCGACGGTGGAAGACCCGCATCGAGCTCGCTAACGCGATCTTCGAGTACCTCGAGATCTGGCACAACCGGCGCCGCCGCCACAGCGCTCTGGGCTGGCGATCACCGATAGAGTTCGAGAACCAGAAGAAGATCGTCGTGGCCTGAAGCTTCCAGCCACACGACTCCGCGGAACCCGGGGCACCCCACAGCCTCCACTGAACCCGGTGCGCTTCACTCGCGCAGGCTGCGGAGCAGCGCGACGAGCTCGAGGGTGACGGCCTGGGCGGCGTCGGCCGCGGGCCCGTCGGGGTGCCCGGCCGGAGCGTGGCGCAGGTGCTCGAACAGCTGGGCCGGGTCCGGGTGTTCGCCCGCGTGTAGTGGGCGTTGGTCAGCCAGGTGGCCAGGCGCTTCTCGGAGAGCCAGCGCGCGTGGCGTGGGGGTCGGGAACCGGGTCAGGAACGCAGCGAGACCTTCCCGTCGAGCTCGTGGAAGAGCCCGACCGCGCCAGGGTGGGACAGCTGCAGGTGCGTCAGGAGCTGGTTGTGCGCCGCGACGCGCGCCTTGACCAGGTCCGCGCGAGCCCGCACGAGCATCCGCAGCCCGACGGTGGCATCGGTGTCGGTGGTCAGTGGGGTCAGCCGCCGGCGGTCGGTGCGCAGGACATCGGCGAGCAGGTAGGCATCGAAGCGGTCGTCCTTATTCCCAACGAGGCTGTAGCGAGTGCGCAGCGCGGTGACCTGCCGGCTCGCGATGACGAACACCGTTAGCCCGCCTCGAGCAGCGCCGCGACGACCGGTCCGTCGCCGCGTTCGATCGCGACGCCACGGACGCGGTGACGGTCCAACGTGGTGACCAGCCTGGCGAGACCGGCCTTGGTGTGCGCGACGGTGAACCGAGCGATCGCCGTGCCGTCGTCGTCGATGACGCAGACCGCGTGCTCGGACCACGACCAGTCCACGCCCGCCCACCGCACCTGCTGCGGCTGCTCGGTGGTGGGGATGTTCTCGGCCAGTTCGGGCTGGCTCATCGGTGTCGGTGCTCCTGTCACGACTATGGAGCGCTCCGGTTGGGCGCGGCTGCCGGTCGGTCACTGAAGCGCTCGCGGCGCGCAACCCCCACCGCCGGTCAGCGCGCCCCGTCCCGCTGGGCCTCGCACTTGTCAAGGAAGACCTCGAAGGGCTTGCGAGCCTGGGCGATGACCCGCCCGGCCGGGATGCGCACCGACCCTGGCGGGGCCGGCCGGTCGATCTTGTCCCCAGTGACCGTGAGCCTCGACGGCCCGCTCGGCGCCCTTCGGGCGGTCGAGGCGGCGAGCGCCTCGCACCCATTGCCCCCCGGGGCCCACCAGCCCCGGGCCTCTTCCCGTTGGTCGGAGCCCACTGTGAGCAGCGATCCCACCCATCGCAGCAGTGCTGACCGCGGACCAACGCTCGCGACGACGCCGAGCTGCTCGCGCGTCCCTGGACGGGGACACCGACGCGTTCGCGGTGCTGATTTAGCGGTATCAGCGCGTCCTGCTTCACGTGGTGCGCAACCTGACGTGGTTGTGGCGTGCTCGGTGCTACAGCGCCCTGGGCTGGCACCGCGAGGAGGACGAAGCCGTCTAACGCACCCGGACCAAAGACCATGCTCGCCGGCATCTGGCCAATGGGATTGGGGTGCCCCGGGGTCTGACCAGCCTGCGAACGCCGGGTCAGGATGCCGTCCGTCGGTCACCGGGATCCTCGCCGTCACAAGCCGGCCCCCTCGTCACGAACCGGGCGGACGTACGCGCCGTCGTGTCGACGGTGAGCGCGAACACGTCGGGCCGTGCGTAGTGGCCGGCCGGGTCGAACTCCCGCCGGGCCACCCGCGCGGCGACCGCGTCGATCTCGGCGTAGAGGATGCCCTCCGCGTGGAGCAGCGGGCCGGCCAAGACCGTCCCGTCCGGCCCGACGATGGCCGCCCCGCCGTGCGACATGCTGTCCTCCTCACCACCGTAAATTGCGTCCCGGTCCGGCAGGGTGGACGGCACGTCGCAACCCCGTAGGTAGGAGTTCGTGCCGACGACGAACGTCCGCCCCTCCCGGGCGACGTGCCGCAGCGTGGAGAGCCAGCAGTCGCTGGTGTCCCATGTGGGCGCCAGGTGGACGTCCATCCCGCGGGCGTAGAGCGCCGCCCGGGCCAGCGGCATGTAGTTCTCCCAGCAGATCAGCCCGCCGAGCCTGCCGAACGGGGTGTCCAGCACGGTCAGCGACGAACCGTCGCCCTGGCCCCACACCGTGCGCTCGCCCCCGGTCGGCATGAGCTTGCGGTGCCGTCCGGCGAGCGACCCGTCCGGGGCGAAGTACAGCAGCGTGTTGTAGAGCGTCCCCCCCGAGGGGTCTCGCTCGTTCACGCCGACGGCCAACCAGGCCCGGGCGGACCGCGCGGCCTCGCCCATTCGGCGGGTCGCGGCCGAGGGAACGTCGACCGCCTGGTCGGCGAGCTCGCGGTAGTAGCCGGCGTCGCTCCAGGCCGGGACCCGCCACACCCAGTCCGGGTAGGTCGGGACGAACGCCTCGGGGAACACGATCAGGCCGGCGCCCTCCGTCGCGGCTGTCGCCGTGAGGTCGGCGACCTTCTCGACGGTCGCGTCGCGGTCCAGGAACACCGGGGTGGCCTGCACCGCGGCCGCGACGACCGGCTTCACTTCACCCCCCACGCCACGACGAGCTCGCACGGCCCCTCGAAGCCGTCGCCGGTCTCGAAGGTGGTCAGTTCCTCGGTGATCTCCCGCCATGCCGCGTCGCGCTCCTCAAGCGACAGCCCGGCGAGCATCTGGTGCAGCGCGCCGAACGATTCCCGTTCGAACCGTATGCACTCGGCGGCCGACGGCAGCCGCAGCGGAGCCGGCACGGTGCGGGCCCCAACGTCGCGGAAGCCGGCCTGGCGCAATGCGTCCTCCAACACGCCGGGCCCGCCGAGGCTGAACGGCCCCGGCTGGCCGGGCGCCGGGGCGGGCAGCTGCGCACGCCGCCGGATGACTGACACCGGCACGGAGAAGAACGCGTTGCGCTCCGCCGTCGAATAGACGACCGCAGCCACCCGCCCGCCGGGACGCAGCGCCCGGTACTGGCCGGCCAGCGCGGCGGCCCGGTCCGGGAAGTAGATCAGGCCGAGCCGGGAGACGACGGCGTCGAACGTGCCGGCCTCGACGTCGAGCCACTCGCCGTCCAGCTCGCGGATCGAGACGATCTCGTCCAGGCCCTCGGCGGCGGCGTCCGCGGCCGCGCGCTCCAGGATTGCCGGGCTGATGTCGGTGGCCAGGACGCGCCCGGACGGCGCGACCCGCCGTGCGGCGGCGAGCGTCTGGCCACCGGCGCCGGCAGCGACGTCGAGCACGGCGGCGCCCGCGGTCACACCCGCGGCGTCCAGCATCATCGTGGTCGCCTCGCCGAGCCAGGTCTCCAGTGTCGGTCCCCACGCGTGCCAGGCCGGGGCCGCGTCCTCCCACTGGGCTCGGGTCGTCTGCTTGTACCGGGCGGGGTCGAACGTGACGATCATCGAAAGCTCCTCGTCGCACGGCGCGGGCTGGTCACACCCCAACGGCGCCAGGAACCGCCTGGCACCCGCCAGGACGTGGCGCGCGATCGACGCGATCGGATCGGGCTTCGCGGCATAATCTCGACGCATGACGTTCGTGGGCCGTGCCCATGCGTTGTCCCGCCTCCTCGACGCCGTCGAGGAGGCTGCCGGCGGACGGGCCCGGCTCGTGCTGGTCGGCGGCGAGGCCGGCATCGGCAAGACGACGCTCGTCGGCGAGGCGGCCACCCGCAGCGGGTGGTCGGTCGGCTGGGGGACCTGCGCGGATGCGGACCAGGCACCCGCGTTCTGGCCGTGGACGACGGCGTTGCGCAGCCTGCGCGCGACCGGTCCGGATGACGCGCCACCAGCGGCCGACGCCGCCGAGCTGGCCCGGCTCCTCCCGGAGCTGACCGAGCCGAGCACCCCGGCCGCCGAGCCGCCGGCCGACCCGGACGCGGCCCGGCTGCGCCTGTTCGACGCCGTCTCCCGGTCTCTGGAGCGGCTCGCCCGGCGCGCACCGGTATTCGTCGTGCTGGACGACCTGCAGTGGGCCGACGAGTCCACGCTGGCGCTGCTGAGGTTCGTCACGCGGCCGTACCGGCCGGTGCCGCTGGTGATCGTCGCGGCGTACCGGCACGACGAGCTCGACGCCGGCCGGGCCGCGACGGTCGCCGAGCTGGCCGCGCGGGGGGAGTCACTGCTCCTGCACGGCCTCGCCGGCGGCGAGGTACACGAGCTGGTCGCCGCCGTGGCCGGCTGCGCCACCGCAGACCGATGGGCGGCCGAGGTGCACCGGCGCACGGACGGTCACCCGTTCCTGGTGCACCAGCTCGCGGAAATGCTCGCCGACCCGACGCAGCCCGCGGGCGCCGTGCCCAGCGCCGCGCGCGACCTCGTGCTGCGCCGGGTGGACCGGCTCGGCGAAGGCAGCCGCCGGCTCGTCGAGGCCGCCGCGGTGGCCGGCACCGAGCTGCTGCCCGACGTCCTCGGCGAGGTCTGCGGCCTCGGCGCGACCGAGCTGGCCGAGCGGGTGGCCGACGGCGTGCGCGCGGGAGTGCTCGTCACCGGTACGGCCGGGTCGCGGACGCGGCTGGCGCACGATCTGGTCCGGGAGGCCGTCGCGGCGGCGCTCCCGGTCGCGCGGCGGCTGGAGCTGCACCAGCAGCTGGTCGAGACGCTCGAACGCCGGCACGCCCGCGGGCTCCCGGTCGAGGCGGCGGACGTGGCCCGGCACGCGGCCGCGGCCGTCCCGCTGCGGGGCGGCGCACCCGCCGTGCACTGGGCGCGCATGGCGGCCGCGGCCGAACGGTCCCGGCTCGCGTTCGCCGAGGCCGCCACCCACCTCGTGCGCGCGCGCCGGGCCCTCGAGGACGCGGGAGCACCGGACGCCGGGCCGCAGCTGGTCGACCTGCTCGTTGACGAGGCCGACGCGCGGGCCCGCTCCGGCGACGCGTCCGCGGCGCGGGTCCTGCTCGACGACGCCCGTCGCGGCGCCGGCGCGCTCGGAGACGCCGATCGCCTCGGCCGGGTCGCGCTCGCCGTCCAGCGCCTGGGCGCGCGGTTCGCGATGGCCCGCGACGCGATCGTCGAGGAACTGGAGACGGCGCTGGCCGGGGTGCGCGGTGCGGGCACCGCGCTCGAGGCCGAGCTCACCGCCGGCCTTGCCCGCGAGCTGCGCCACTCGGTGCCCGCCCAGCGGGTGCGGGCGGCGCCGCTGTCCGAGCGGGCGCTGGACCTGGCCCGCACGCTGGACGATCCGGCGACGCTCGCCGCCTGCCTGCTCGCACGGCACGACGTGCTGTGGACGCCCGGACGGGCCGCCGCCCGCCGGGAGCTCGCCAGGGAGATCACAGCGCTTGCCGAGCGCACCGGTGACGCCGAGCGGCACGCCGAGGGTCTCCTGCTGACCGCGAACGCGCTGCTCGAGCTGGGGTCTCCGGCGTTCCGCGCCGTGCTCGGAGACTACCTGCACGCTGCGCAGCGGTTCCGCCAGCCCCGCCACGACTACCTGGCGCTGACCCGGCGCGCCGCCCTGGCCCTCGTCGACGGACGGCTCGACGACGGCGAGCAGCTGATCGAGGAGGCGAGTGCGCTCGGCGAGCGGATCGGCGAGCCGGACACCGGCAACGTGCGCATGTCCCAGCTGCTGGGGCTGGTCCGCGCGCGCGGTGAGCCCGACCTGCTGCGGGCCACTGCGGCCGAGGCCGTGCGGTGGTGGATCGGCGTCCCCTCACACGCGCACGCGGTAGCCGCCGGGTTCCTGGCGCTGAGCGGGGAGCCGGACGACCTCGACGGTGCGCGCCGCCACCTGGACATCGTGCTGGCGCTGGACACGTGGCGCGACGACCGCTCCTACCTGTGGCCGGTGTTCGTCGGCGGAATGACGACGGCCGCGGTGCGACTGGACAACCGCGCGGTGTGTGCCCAGCTCCTGGCCGAGCTGGAACCGGTCACCGACGAATGCGGGGTGAACGGCGCCCTCGTCTGCTTCATGGGCAGCAACGCCCACTGGGCCGGCCTGCTGGCGGCCGCGCTGGGCCGCCGAGCCGACGCCGAGCGATGGCTGCGCCAGGCACTGAACGTGCACCGGCGGCTCGGGGCCCGCGCGTGGGAGGCCGAGACGGGTGCGGAGCTGGCGACGCTCGGGGCCGGGGACGGCCATCGCGAACGGGCCGCGCGGACGGCCGCGGAACTGGGCCTGCACGCCATCACCGCGCGGCTGGGTGGCACGGCAGCGTCCGGCGCGCAGGACGTTCCCGGCGACCCACCGGCCCACGCCGAGCTGCGCCGCGACGGCGAGCTGTGGCGGGTCCGCCACGGCGCGACGACCGTGCACCTGCCCGACCTCAAGGGCCTGGCCGACCTCGCCGCGCTGCTCGCGCGGTCCGGCCGGGACGTCCACGTCCTGGAGCTGGCCGGGGCGGCCGAGCACGACCGGGAGGGCGGTCCGCTGCTCGACGCCACCGCCCGCGCCGCCTACCGCCGCCGCTTGGCCGAGCTCGACAACGACCTCGCGTCGGCCCGCAGTGACCACGACAACGGACGGAGCGCGCGCGCCGACGCCGAGCGCACGGCACTGCTCGAGCAGCTTCGGGAGGCGGCCGGGCTGGCCGGCCGCGAGCGGCCGCTCGGCGCAGGGACGACGGAACGGGCACGGAAGGCCGTCAGTGCCCGGCTGCGGGAGGCGATCCAGCGCGTCGGGACCGTCCTCCCCGAGCTCGGCGCGCACCTCGACCGGTCCGTGCAGACCGGCACGCACTGCCGGTACGACCCGCGCGAACCCATGTCCTGGACGTTGGCCCCGGCGCCACCGCCTGCCGGTCTCAAGCGGCGATAGAACCCTGGCGTCGTTGGTCGGCGATGCGGCCACGCCTTGCTCGTGCACCACCCCGCCTCCCGGGAATTGAGATCGGTGCACAGATTCAACGACCTCGTCGACGAACCCGCGGATCGGAAGAGCCTTAAGATCCATCGAGTGCCACGCGAGGGCGGTTCACAGCCGCCTCGACGTACTCCCGTGCCCGAGGCACGCTGTCGCCGACGCGCTCCTTGAGCGCCATCGCGTCCGTGTGTCGACGCCGGAGCTGGTCGCGCACG
>NZ_JAQZAL010000069.1 GCF_028737205.1 Actinomycetospora lutea
GGCCTGTGGGGTGGGGTGTGTGGTCGTTGGGATATGCACAGTGGACGCGAGCAGTTCTGTTGTTCGTTACGCAGTTGGTTGCCGTGGCACGTCGTGATTGCTTGACGTGTGTGTGGGCAAGTCCTCGGCCTATTAGTACCAGTCCACTGAACGCCTTGCGGCGCTTACATGTCTGGCCTATCAACCCACTGGTCTGGTGGGGGCCTTAACCCTCGGAGGGGTGGGAGACCTCATCTTGGAACGGGCTTCCCGCTTAGATGCCTTCAGCGGTTATCCTTTCCGAACGTAGCCAACCAGCCGTGCCCCTGGCGGGACAACTGGCACACCAGAGGTTCGTCCGTCCCGGTCCTCTCGTACTAGGGACAGCCTTCCTCAAGTCTCCTGCGCGCGCGGCGGATAGGGACCGAACTGTCTCACGACGTTCTAAACCCAGCTCGCGTACCGCTTTAATGGGCGAACAGCCCAACCCTTGGGACCTACTCCAGCCCCAGGATGCGACGAGCCGACATCGAGGTGCCAAACCATGCCGTCGATATGGACTCTTGGGCAAGATCAGCCTGTTATCCCCGGGGTACCTTTTATCCGTTGAGCGACACCCCATCCACCTGGTGGTGCCGGATCACTAGTCCCGACTTTCGTCCCTGCTCGACCCGTCGGTCTCACAGTCAAGCTCCCTTGTGCACTTGCACTCGACACCTGGTTGCCGACCAGGCTGAGGGAACCTTTGGGCGCCTCCGTTACCCTTTGGGAGGCAACCGCCCCAGTTAAACTACCCACCAGGCACTGTCCCTGAACCAGATCATGGTCCGAGGTTAGATGCCCAATTCGACCAGAGTGGTATTTCAACGTTGACTCCACGACCACTGGCGTGGCCGCTTCCCAGTCTCCCACCTATCCTACACAAGCCGAACCGAGCACCAATACCAAGCTGTAGTGAAGGTCCCGGGGTCTTTCCGTCCTGCCGCGCGTAACGAGCATCTTTACTCGTAGTGCAATTTCGCCGAGTCTGTGGTCGAGACAGCGGGGAAGTCGTTACGCCATTCGTGCAGGTCGGAACTTACCCGACAAGGAATTTCGCTACCTTAGGATGGTTATAGTTACCACCGCCGTTTACTGGCGCTTAAGTTCTCAGCTTCACCTTGCGGTTAACCGGTCCCCTTAACGTTCCAGCACCGGGCAGGCGTCAGTCCGTATACATCGTCTTGCGACTTCGCACGGACCTGTGTTTTTAGTAAACAGTCGCTTCCCCCTGGTCTCTGCGGCCCCACCCCGCTAACCCGCAAGGGGTTTCACGGGACAGGGCCCCCCTTCTCCCGAAGTTACGGGGGCATTTTGCCGAATTCCTTGACCACAGTTCGCTCGAACGCCTCGGTATTCTCTACCTGACCACCTGTGTTGGTTTGGGGTACGGGTCGCGTAGGAACTCGCTAGAGGCTTTTCTCGGCAGCATGGGATCACTCTGCTTCGCCTCAAACGGCTATGCGTCACGTCTCAGCCTGGATGGCCCGCGGATTTGCCTGCGGACCGGCCTACACGCTTGCACCAGCACTACCACTAGCTGGCGGAGCTGCCCTCCTGCGTCACCCCATCGCTTGGCTACTACCAGGCGGGGTCCCGCGCTCCCCTCGCAGTGCTCCCGAAGGAGACACCCGAGGTTCGGGCGGTTAGCACACCTGGATTCGCCAGGGACGCGCCTACACGAGCACGGGAATATCAACCCGTTGTCCATCGACTACGCCTGTCGGCCTCGCCTTAGGTCCCGGCTCACCCTGGGCGGAAAAACCTGGCCCAGGAACCCTTGGTCATCCGGCGGCAGAGTTTCTCACTCTGCTATCGCTACTCATGCCTGCATTCTCACTCACACGGGCTCCACGGCTGGATCACTCCGCCGCTTCACCGCCCGCATGACGCTCCCCTACCCAACACCACCACCAGCCAACGACCGATGTCGAAGACAGTGTTCACGCGGTGTTGCCGCGGCTTCGGCGGTGCGCTTGAGCCCCGCTACATTGTCGGCGCAGGACCACTTGACCAGTGAGCTATTACGCACTCTTTCAAGGATGGCTGCTTCTAAGCCAACCTCCTGGTTGTCTGGGCGATCCCACATCCTTTCCCACTTAGCGCACGCTTAGGGGCCTTAGCCGGCGATCTGGGCTGTTTCCCTCTCGACGACGAACCTTATCGCCCGCCGTCTCACTGCCGCGCTCGAGCTCACCGGCATTCGGAGTTTGGCTGACTTCAGTAAGCTTGTAGGCCCCCTAGGCCAACCAGTGCTCTACCTCCGGTGAGTAACACGCGACGCTGCACCTAAATGCATTTCGGGGAGAACCAGCTATCACGGAGTTTGATTGGCCTTTCACCCCTACCCACAGCTCATCCCCCAGGTTTTCAACCCTGGTGGGTTCGGGCCTCCACGCCGTCTTACCGGCGCTTCACCCTGGCCATGGGTAGATCACTCCGCTTCGGGTCTAGAGCACGCGACTACCAACGCCCTGTTCGGACTCGCTTTCGCTACGGCTACCCCACACGGGTTAACCTCGCCACGCACCACTAACTCGCAGGCTCATTCTTCAAAAGGCACGCCATCACCCCGCTATACAGCTAAGGCTCTGACGGCTTGTAGGCACACGGTTTCAGGTACTGTTTCACTCCCCTCCCGGGGTACTTTTCACCTTTCCCTCACGGTACTTGTCCGCTATCGGTCATCAGGGAGTATTTAGGCTTACCGGGTGGTCCCGGCAGATTCACAGCGAATTACACGGGCTCGCTGCTACTCGGGCACGCCACAACGCGCGCTCGCAGTGTTTTCGCCTACGGGGGTCTCACCCTCTACGCCGACGCGTCCCAACGCCTTCGACTAACACCACGAACACCCGCACCACCGCGGCAGCAGCAGTACGTGACGCCCCACAACACCCCACCAGCAACACCTGCCGGCTCTCACACTGGCGGGGTTTAGCCTCTTCCGCTTTCGCTCGCCACTACTCACGGAATCACTGTTGTTTTCTTCTCCTGCGGGTACTGAGATGTTTCACTTCCCCGCGTTCCCTCCCACCGTCCTATACATTCAGACAGCGGTGACACCCCATGACGGGTGCCGGGTTACCCCATTCGGACACCCTCGGATCAACGCTCGGTTGACAGCTCCCCGAGGACTATCGCGGCCTCCCACGTCCTTCATCGGCTCCTGATGCCCAGGCATCCACCGTGCGCCCTTGACAACTTGACCAACACACACATCAAGAAATCACGACACAAATGTGCACAGAAACAAAAGATGCTCGCGTCCACTGTACAATTCTCAACGACCACACGAACCGAGGCCGCACCCCACCCACAGGCGAAGCCGGCCCCGACCGTCCCAAGAAAGAACCACCACCGGCCCGAAAGCCGGCGCGTTGTCCTCTCAGGACCCAACAGTGTGCTGTCTCCCGAAGAAGAAGTCCGGTGTTTCCACTTTTTCTCGAGCAACCTCTTCCCGAACCCGAGCCGGAAGCTCAGGCTGGTACCGAGGCCCTCCACCACCACACCCGGCGCGTGGAACATCCGCCCACGGACACCGAGAAACAGCGGTGTTCGGTGAAGCTCCTTAGAAAGGAGGTGATCCAGCCGCACCTTCCGGTACGGCTACCTTGTTACGACTTCGTCCCAATCGCCAGTCCCACCTTCGACCGCTCCCCCCACAAGGGTTGGGCCACGGGCTTCGGGTGTTACCGACTTTCGTGACGTGACGGGCGGTGTGTACAAGGCCCGGGAACGTATTCACCGCAGCGTTGCTGATCTGCGATTACTAGCGACTCCGACTTCACGGGGTCGAGTTGCAGACCCCGATCCGAACTGAGACCGGCTTTACGAGATTCGCTCCACCTCACGGTTTCGCAGCCCTCTGTACCGGCCATTGTAGCATGTGTGAAGCCCTGGACATAAGGGGCATGATGACTTGACGTCATCCCCACCTTCCTCCGAGTTGACCCCGGCAGTCTCCCATGAGTCCCCGGCATCACCCGCTGGCAACATAGGACAAGGGTTGCGCTCGTTGCGGGACTTAACCCAACATCTCACGACACGAGCTGACGACAGCCATGCACCACCTGCACACCAACCACAAGGGAACGCCCATCTCTGGACGCGTCTGGTGCATGTCAAACCCAGGTAAGGTTCTTCGCGTTGCATCGAATTAATCCACATGCTCCGCCGCTTGTGCGGGCCCCCGTCAATTCCTTTGAGTTTTAGCCTTGCGGCCGTACTCCCCAGGCGGGGCGCTTAATGCGTTAGCTGCGGCACGGAACCCGTGGAATGGACCCCACACCTAGCGCCCAACGTTTACGGCATGGACTACCAGGGTATCTAATCCTGTTCGCTACCCATGCTTTCGCTCCTCAGCGTCAGTATCGGCCCAGAGACCCGCCTTCGCCACCGGTGTTCCTCCTGATATCTGCGCATTTCACCGCTACACCAGGAATTCCAGTCTCCCCTGCCGAACTCTAGTGATGCCCGTATCGACCGCACGCCCAGAGTTAAGCCCCAGGTTTTCACGGCCGACGTGACACACCGCCTACGAGCTCTTTACGCCCAATAATTCCGGACAACGCTCGCACCCTACGTATTACCGCGGCTGCTGGCACGTAGTTGGCCGGTGCTTCTTCTCGACCTACCGTCAACCCCCCCAACAAGGAGGGCCTTCGTCGATCGCGAAAGAGGTTTACAACCCGAAGGCCGTCATCCCTCACGCGGCGTTGCTGCGTCAGGCTTCCGCCCATTGCGCAAGATTCCCCACTGCTGCCTCCCGTAGGAGTCTGGGCCGTGTCTCAGTCCCAGTGTGGCCGATCACCCTCTCAGGCCGGCTATCCGTCGTCGCCTTGGTAGGCCATCACCCCACCAACAAGCTGATAGACCGCGGGCCCATCCCCCACCGAAAAAACTTTCCACCACCCGGCATGCACCAGGAGGTCCTATCCGGTATTAGACCCAGTTTCCCAGGCTTATCCCGAAGTGGAGGGCAGGTCACCCACGTGTTACTCACCCGTTCGCCGCTCGTGTACCCCGAAGGGCCTTACCGCTCGACTTGCATGTGTTAAGCACGCCGCCAGCGTTCGTCCTGAGCCAGG
The DNA here is from genome assembly GCF_028737205.1 of Actinomycetospora lutea. GTDB lineage: Bacteria > Actinomycetota > Actinomycetes > Mycobacteriales > Pseudonocardiaceae > Actinomycetospora > Actinomycetospora lutea. Next base: position 5,109 of record NZ_JAQZAL010000069.1, read on the forward strand.
ATCAAACTCTCCAACAAAAAACATTGGAACAAACAGTCCCAGCAAAAACGACCCGGCCCCCCACTGGCAAACAAGGACCAGGCCACCCAAAGAAACCCCAACGACACCACACCCACAAA
>NZ_JAQZAL010000006.1 GCF_028737205.1 Actinomycetospora lutea
ACCCCACCCGGGAGGGCAAGGTGTACTGCGCAGTCGTGCTCGATGTGTACTCGCGGCGGGTCGTGGGCTGGTCGATCGACGCGTCCCCGACCGCGGCGCTGGTCACCAACGCGCTGGGGATGGCGATCGACTCCCGCACGCCGCCGGCGGGAGCGGTGATCCACTCCGACAGGGGGACGCAGTTCGGGTCCTGGGCGTTCACCGACCGGGCGAAGGCTTCGGGGCTGCTGCCGTCGATGGGCAGCATCGCGGATTGCTTCGATAACGCGGTGATCGAGTCGTTCTGGTCGCGGATGCAGGTCGAGCTGCTGGACCGGCGGCGGTGGAAGACCCGCATCGAGCTGGCCAACGCGATCTTCGAGTACCTCGAGATCTGGCACAACCGGCGCCGCCGACATAGCGCGCTGGGCTGGCGATCACCGATAGAGTTCGAGAACCAGAGCAAGATCGTCGTGGCCTGAAGCTTCCAGCTACCCGACTCCGCGGAACCCGGGACACCCCAAGCTCTCCGGACACGCCGGGGTTCCTCTGTGTCTGTCAAGCGGCTGGATCTGAAGTCGTAGGCTCAGTGGCGGCGGGTCCGGGAAGTGACTGTCCGAAGAGCTGGTGTTCGGGGTTGAGCCAGCCGCGCTTGACGACAGAGCCGCCCCCGAGTGTCCTCCCGGGCCCGCCCCTGCTCGCCATTCGTCGGCGATCATGGTGCGCCAGACCCGGTCGGCGAGGCGCCGTTTGAGGCATCGCATGGCCTCGTTGTGGGTCTTGCCCTCGCCGATCTTGCGGTCGTAGTAGCCGCGTCCGGCGCTGGCGCGCATCCGCACCTGGGTCAGCGCGACCACGTGCAGCGCGAGGTTGAGCTGGCGGTCCCCGCCGCGGGGCAGCCGGTGGCGAGCCTTCTGGGCGCTGGCGACCTCGACCGGAGCGACCCCGGCGTAGTTCGCGAACGCCGAGGCGCTGGCGAAGCGGCGGGCATGACCGGTGCGCCCGAGCAGCCGGGCGGCGACCACCGGCCCGACGCCGTCGAGCTCGGTGAGCCGGGTGCCGTGCTCGGCGAGCACGTGCAACATCTCTGCGGTGACCTTCTTGATCCGGGCGTGGAGGTCGCGGACCTCTGCGACGAGGTCACGGGCGATGGCCTTGCGAGTGGCCTCGACCGGGCCTGCCGGGCGCAGCCCGGCGAGCACCTTGGCCGCAGCGGCCGCGGTGAGGGCGTTGCGGGCCCCGCCGGGCACGAGGTCACGCAGCAGGGCGTGGAGCTGGTTGACCGAGCGAGTGCGCTGGGCGACCAGGTTCGCGCGACGCTCGTCGAGCAGGCCCAGCACCGTGGTGAGGTCCTCGCCGCGCACCGGGTTGGCGTCGCCGGCGAGCAGGGCGACGCTGGCCGCCGAGGCGGCATCGATGACGTCGTTCTTGCGACGCCCACCCCGAGAGAGCTCACGGACCCGCGCCGTGGCGGTGCTCGGGACGTCGTGCACCAGCTCGCCCCGCGCGAGCAGCCACCCGGTCAGGTGCCGGCCGAACCCACGGGCGCCCTCGACGGCCCACCGCCGCTGGTCGAATCTCGACGCCCAGCGCAGCAGACGGCGATAACCGGCCAGGGTCGCCTCGATCTCGATGCTGTCGAGCACCCGGTGCGTGCCCGGCTCGAGTGCGCTGGCGGTGTGCGTGCGCTTGTGGGGATCGACCCCGATGACGACCACGTGGACCGACCTCTCGCTCGACGACCTGGGCGGGGACCGCGGACGACATGCCGACTTCCAGCGCCGAAGCTCCGGACACACCTCTGTTGAGTCAGACCACGGCCTGGAACGCCGGCCGGCGCGACCAACCCCGGGACAGCCAGCCCGAAGGCGGCAGGCGATTCACGAGTCAGACCGGCCAGCGCTCCAGCAGAGGACGCTAGATCAACTACCTTCCGCGTCCCAGGAGACATACAAGTCGGCGGTTCAGTCAGAGGAAGTCGATTTCGGGAGTGGGCCCGCAAGCAGGGCATGGCCGTGTCCCGCCGGGGCCGCATCCCCCGTGAGGTCACCGACGCCTACCACCGCGCCCACTGACCTGCTCGCAACGCCTCGATATCGGTGGCGATCTGTTGTAGACGGTGACGCCGCTGCTCGCGGCCAACGATCACCCCGCGATCGACACCGGCTTCGTGTACTTCCTGGTGACCCTCGTGGGCGGCACGCTCGACGTCGCCGCCGCAGCCCCCGACATCCGCACCGTCACCAGGACGATCCCGCTCCTGGTGCTCGCCCTTATCAGCGGGCTCAGGCTGCGCCGACCCCGAGCGGGGTGCATGCGTCGTCGGACGCGGGCACAGTCGGCGCCGGGTCTGCGGCGTCGCCTGCTTCGGCCGCGCCCCCGGGCAGGGCGAGGCGGGCGATGGTGGCCAGCACGTTGGCGTACTGCTTGTGCAGCGGGCCGCTGGTGTAGGGGAGGCCGTAGCGCTCGCAGAGCGCGCGGACCTTCGGGGCGACCTGGGCGTAGCGGTTGGAGGGCATGTCGGGGAACAGGTGGTGCTCGATCTGGTGGGACAGGTTGCCGGTCATCAGGTGCATCAGCGGGCTGCCGTCGAGGTTGGCCGAACCGAGCATCTGGCGCAGGTACCACTGGCCGCGGCTCTCGCCGTCGAGTTGCTCCTCGGTGAATGTCTCGGCCCCGGCCGGGAAGTGCCCGCAGAAGATCACCGCGTGCGACCACACGTTGCGGGTGATGTTCGCGGTCAGGTTGCCCAGCAGGGTGGTGGGGGCGGCCAGCCCGGAGAGCAGGGGGAAACCGATGTAGTCCTTGAGCAGTTGACCGCGGATCTTGCGCCACAGCCCGCCGAGATCGTCCTTGGCCTGCGCCCAGGGCTTGCGCCCGGCGATGACCTCCTCGAGTTCAAGGTCGTAGATCGCGATGCCGTACTCGAACCCGGCGGCCAGGCCGATGTTCATCAACGGTTGGAGCAGGTGCCACGGCTTCCAGGGCTGCTCGGGGTCCACCCGGAACACCGCGTAGCCCAGATCCCGGTCCTTGTCCAACACGTTGGTGTAGGTGTGGTGGACGTAGTTGTGGGAGTACTTCCAGCCTTCTGCCGATGAGGCGGAGTCCCACTCCCAGGTGGAGGAGTGGATTTCGGGGTCGTGCATCCAGTCCCACTGCCCGTGCAGGACGTTGTGGCCGATCTCCATGTTCTCCAGGATCTTGGCCAGCGACAGCGCGGCGGTGCCGCCCAGCCAGGCGGGCGGAAGCAGCGAGAACTGCAGCATCCCTCGGCCGGCGGCGTCCAGGCCGCGCTGCCAGGCGATCACCCGACGGATGTAGCGGGCGTCGTCGTCGCCGAGGTCGTCCATGACTCCCGCGCGGATCGCATCGAGCTCCGCACCCAACGCCTCGACATCAGCGTCGGACAGGTGCGCCGTGGTCCCGGTCGTTTCGGTCGTCGTGGTGATGGTTGTGCTCATGGAGTGGTCTCCCAGCCCCCACGAGGGGCACGCATCGGGGGAGCCCGAGGGGCGCAGGGTCGGCTTGCCTCGGTAAACACGGTCGGGACGCTCAACTCCTGTCGGCAGGGCGCGTCACCGAGCACACAATGGGTTCTCGCCGTCGCCTTCGGTGAAACCGTCACCGGCCCGGCGTGGCCGGCCGCACACCTAGAACGGTCGCCGCCCCGCTGCGGGGGCTGCCGGCCCGTTGGTGGGAGGGTCGGAGCTGGTAACGGCCGGCGGGTCAGCAACTCCCGACGCGGCCAAAGCTCGAGCTCGCCGACCCCGACGCGCTCGAGCTACTCGAACGGGCCAGAGACCGGACCGGGCCGCGCGGCTGTTCAAGTCGAAGATCGCCGCCATCCTGACACGTGGGCGTCGCCGCGAGGTTGCACAGGGCCGAGGCGATCCAGACGGCGCCACCGCAGCGCCGACGACGTCGGTGTGCGGTTCGTCTCGGCCGCGCGCAGTCAGTACAGCTGATATGGAGGGCGTCCCTTTCAAGTAGGCAGGGATCAGCGCCCGCGATGTGAGGCATCGTGGCTGGTCAGGACGTTGTGGGTCCGGCAGGGCCGGGTGGGTGGAGGCGTGTCGGCGCGACGCGCGGTCAGGCTGATATGCGCGGGTTGGTGGTCAAGCCCCGGGAGGTGGTGTAGCGCGGTTGTTCGCGTGATCCTCTGGTCGGGTCAGGCGCTGAGCGCCGGGACGATGTCGGTGCTGGCCTCCTCGGTGGTGTCGGGCGTGGTGGCGGTGCGGGCTCGGGCGAGGAGCTCGAGACCGAGGTAGCGGCGGGCTTCGGTCCATTCGTCGTGCTGCTCGGCGAGCATGGCGCCGACCAGGCGGATCAGTGCGTCACGGTCGGGGAAGATGCCCACGAAGTCGGTGCGCCGGCGGATCTCGCGGTTGAGCCGTTCCTGGGTTGTTCGACCACACCTGCCGTTCGACCACACCCGCCGCCAGAGCTCTCGAGGGAACACGGTGAAGGCGAGCACGTCGGCGCGCGCTCGGTCGAGGTGTGCGGCGACCTGCGGGAGCTTGGTCTCGAGGGCGTCGAGGACGCGGTTGAACTGGGCGTGCACCGAGGCGGCGTCGGGCTGGTCGTAGACCGAGTGCAACAGCGCCTTCACCCACGGCCAGGACGACTTCGGGGTCACCGCCATTCAGGTTGGCCGCGTAGTGGGTGCGGCATCGTTGCCAGGCGGCGCCGGGCTGGCAGGCTCCGATGGCCTCGACGAGTCCGGCGTGGGCGTCGCTGGTCACCAGGGCCACGCCCGAGAGGCCGCGGGCGACCAGGTCAGGGAAAAACGCCAGCCAACCGGCGCCGTCCTCGGCGCTGGAGACCTGCAGGCCGAGCAGCTCGCGGTGCCCGTCGGCGTTCACGCCCACGGCGATCAGGGCGTCACGTTCACGACCCGGCCGGCCTCGCGGACCTTGAGCACCAGGGCGTCGGCGGCCAGGAACGTGTACGGGCCGCCGTCGAGCGGGCGGGTCCGGAACGCCGCGACCTGCTCGTCGAGATCGGCGGCCATCGCGGAGACCTGCGACTTCGACAACCGTGTGATCCCGAGGCTGTCGACCAGCTTCTCCATGCGCCGAGTCGAGACGCCCAGCAGGTAGCAGGTGGCCACCACCGAGGTCAGGGCGGCTTCGGCGCGGCGGCGACGCTCAAGCAGCCAATCCGGGAAGTACGAGCGCTGCGGGGTGTCCATGGCAACAGCTTGGTCACCAACGGCGACAAGGGGCGACGCGGGTCTGCTCGGCGCGCACCATGGCAGGCCATGAACGCGCGAAGCGACAGCATCGCACCGGCCAGCCGAGCGGTCGAGGCGCTCGTGGAACTCGACGAGCACGGCCGCACGCTCTGCCCCTCTGACGTCGACCCCTACCGCTCGGCCGATGACGTCCTGCACGATCTCGCCAGAGCCGCTGAGCTTCTGGGCAGCGCGGCGCAACGAGTCATCGGCGAGAAGAGCGCCGCCATCGAGCGCCACGCCCACGCCCTCGCGGCCGCCCTCGCCGCCCGCGGCAACCTCCAGCACCTGCACCGGCACCCCTGAGCGCCTCGGCGTCCTTGGCCCCCGGCGACGGGTCTGTCCGACGAGAGGCGGAACTGGTCCTGAGGCTCCGGGGGTGTCCCCCGGGGGAGGCGGGAACCAGCCATGACCGAGAACCCCGAGAACGGCCACCGACCTCGTCGCGCCGGTCGGTGACGATCCCGCCCGGGAGGAGCGAAGCTCGGCACCATGGCCTCCTCCTTCGGGCCGCCGAGCTAAGCCGGACCGACACTCCCAGCTTTATGAACCACTCATGCGCATGGGAGAAGGCGGGCAACGAACACGCCGAGCTTGGCGGCCGAGGTGACGGCCGAGCCGCACGGGGGTTCCGGATGACCTGACGGTCCCGGGCCCTTGGACCCCTGCACGGGCAGGCGCAGTGGCGTTGCCTCGTAGATGTCGCCATAGGGCCTCTGAGAGGTGACTAACGATGGGCTTGGAGACGCACGACTCGTCGGTCGAGAAGAAGCAGCGTCAAGCGGCTGAGCAGCGACTTAAAGCTGAGCAGCTACGACGTGCAAGATCTGCACGGACTGAGCGGCAACGACAGGAGGATTGGGAGAAGGCCCATCCGCGCCTGGGCAAAGAGCTCGTCCAGCGGAACCTCGCCTGGTCGGAGGACGACGCCGCCTGGCTCATCGCCCAGAGCCGGGTCAAGGTCGGCGGGAAGGTGGCGACGCAGCCCGGGATCCGCATCGAGGCCGGCGCCGTCCTGGCTGTTCGCAGCGCCCGCGGCGACTGGATCGAAAACCCCCACGAAACAGGGAGGCAAGGCCGCGAGAATCGCGCCGCATCCCCGGACCCCCATCCAACCGGGCGCGACGACCATCGACAGCGGAGCCCGCAACCACGGCTCATTGGAGATGAGCGGCGCCCGCGTGATCGTCGGTAATTCGGAGGAGGGCACGTGAAGGCACGAACACTCGTTCCCACCGCTTTGGCCGTGACGGCGACCGCTGTGATCGGCGGGCTGGCGAGCAGGCCGGCGCAATCGGTGTGGTACGAGGCGCTGAAGAAGCCCCCGTACCAACCCCCGCGGCAGACGTTCCCGATCGTGTGGCCGATCCTGTACGCGGATATCGCCGCAGTGTCCGCATCGACGCTCAGCGACATGGAGCGGCGCGGTCAGCGCCAGCAGCGCCGCGCGTACATCGTGGCGCTGGCGACCAATCTGGTGCTCAACGCCGGCTGGTCCTGGCTGTTCTTCAACCGCCGCCGGCTCGGCACCGCAGCGGTCGCAGCCGGCGTGCTGGCGGCCAGCAGCGCCGACCTGGCCAGGCGCTCGGTGTGCGTGCGCGGCGCGAAGGCCGCGCCGATCGCGGCCTACGCCGCCTGGACCGCGTTCGCCACCGCCCTCTCCACCCATGTCTGGGTGCTCAACCGCAGCTGAGGAGGTCGTGCGATGACCCGCGCGGTAGACGCTGCGCAGAGGAGGACGCGTGAAGAGCCCGGCCGACCACTACCGCGAGGCGTCGCGGCTATTGGACGGACATCGCACCCTCGGCGGCCTCTGCGGGACACCGCCGCGAACCCGCAGTCGGCCCCGGTCAGCCGGAGCCAGGCCGAGGGCGGTGCCCCGAGCCCGTTGCTGATCACCAGCGGGACACCGTGGGCGCCGTTTCCCCACGTACGAAGACGTGGTCCCGTCCCGGCTCAGCACACCATCAGTCGGCGACTCGCGGGGCGCGCCGCGCGACGACAACATCAATGCTCTCCTCCCTCGACGCCGCTCGCTGGCGGGGTCGCGGCCGATGGAGATCATCGACTGCGCCGCGGTGGTCGACCTCAACCGGCGAGCCAGGATGGGTGGCTTCCCGTGCGGGTATAGCCCGCCGGTGAGCGAGCGAACCCGCGGTCGAACCCGACCTTCCCCGGCGCATGTCCCAGCCGCCGCGCCGGGGATCGACGCCGAGTCCCCGACCCAGATTCCCGCCGGCGGATGGCGCCAGATCGTGCGGCGAGCGGTCAAGGAGGGCAGCGCCGACAACATCAGCGTGCTGGCCGGGGCCGTGGCCTTCTTCGCGTTCCTCGCCCTGTTCCCCGCCATGATCGCGTTGTTGACCCTCTACGGGCTGGTGGCCGACCCCGCCGAGGTCGCCGGCCAGCTCTCGGGGCTGACCACCGTGCTCCCGTCCACGGCCCAGCCGTTGATCGCCGATCAACTCATGTCGATCAGCCAGGGCGGCGGCAGCACGCTGAGTGTCGGGCTCGTCGTCGCGCTGCTGGCCGCGTTGTGGAGCGCCTCCAGCGGCACCCAGACCCTGATCAACACGATCACGCTGGCCTACGACGAGCAGGAGACCCGAGGTTTCCTCAAGCTGCGGGGCACCGCCCTGGCCCTGACCCTGGGCGGCATCGTCTTCGTCCTCGTCGCGGTGGCGCTGGTCGTGGTGGCCCCCATCGTCCTCGACGGGCTGCCCCTCGCCGGGCGGGTCCTCGCACAGATCGTGCGCTGGGTGCTGCTGCTGGCGATCCTGACCGTCATCTTGGCCGTGGTCTACCGGTTCGGCCCCGACCGCGACGCCCCCCGCTTCCGCTGGGTCAGCCTGGGCGCCACCGTGGCCACCGTGCTCTGGCTCCTCGGCAGCGTCGCGTTCAGCGTCTACATCGACAACTTCAGCAGCTACAACAAGACCTACGGCACCCTGGCCGGGGTGGTGGTCCTGATGCTGTGGCTCTACCTCAGCGCCTACATCGTGCTGCTCGGCGCCGAGATCAACGCCGAGGCCGAGAAGCAGACCGCCCGCGACACCACCCAGGGCCCACCCCAGCCCCTCGGCCACCGCGACGCCGTCAAGGCCGACACCACACCCCTCCAGCCCTGACCGGCGCCGACCCCGGCGTCCGGGGGCGGGGATGCCACCGGTGGGGTCACGTCGTGGGCCGGCCAGGGACGACGTACAACGCGGCCACGCCCCAGCCCGAGACCAGGTGGTCGTAGACAGCAGATTCACGCACGACCCCGAGGCGCGCCAGCAGTGGACGACGGTCGCAGAGGCCTGTCGACAGGTCGGCCCGCCGGCCCTCGACACCTGATGCTCCGGACCGGCCGCCGCGTCGTCGCCGACCTCCTCGACCTCGTGGACGAGGGGGCGAGCGCCGTCACCCTCACGGTCCTCGACGTGCTCGCGCCTCCCGCCGGACACGGTCACGACGGGTGAGCGCGCGCCGGATCCCGTCACGGGGACTGCGCCGGCGAGAGGGTGTTGCGGTCCGGGTCGAGGACCCCGCGTGCACCCACGGGCTCGGCATGCTCCGCCGGGCCGGCCCGCTACAGGCGAGCGGCGAGGTCCGCGACGCCGTCGCCGTCGAGGGCGGCGAGGCCGGCGGGCCGGCCGGTGGCCACGAGGAGCAGGTCGCCCGCCGGGCCGCGGACCTCACGACCGCCCGTGCCGTGCGACCACTCGGTGTCGGTGGCGACCAGGCGCAGTCCCGCCACCCGCTTCGGGGCCCCGTAGAACGAGGTCGACAGCACGAACTCGAGCGCGGGCACCGCGTGGTCCGGTGCCATCGGGAGCGGGCGCCGCAGCGGGCGCGTCAGGTCCTGGCCGTGGACCTGGATGTCGACGAACGGGTCCATCGGCTTCGCGCCCATCGGCCGCCGCGTCCACCCCGCCGACTGGCGGAACTGGGCGATCAGCTCGGGCACGGAGTACTGCGCGGCCCGGGCGCGGGCGGCGCGGTCGATGAAGGCGTTGATGTCGAACCGGGCGGCGACCACCCCGCGCAGCGCTGCGGGGCGCGAGAGCCGTGACGTCAACGTCAGGTGCGCGACCAGCGTCTTCACGTTCCACCCGGTGCACAGCGTCGCGTACGCCCACTCCTCGGGGGCGAGCTCGTCGAGGACGTCGGCCAGCCGGAGCCGCTCGGACTCGATGGCGGTGTGCAGGTCGGCGTCGTCCACGGCGGGCCCCTCGGATGTCGCGAGGAGGCAGAACCTAGCGGGGCAGCCCGTCCTGGTACATCGTCATGCGCACCGTCGTGCCACCGTCCTCGGCGCTGTGCAGCCGGACGAGATCGCACAGGCGGTGGGTGAGGAACAGACCGTACCCCCGGCCGTCGGCGGCGGCGGGCGGGTAGCGGCCGACGAGCGGGTCGGCGATGTACCCCGAGTCCTGGATCTCGGCGACCACGCGGTCCTCGGTGTGCCAGAGCGAGAGGATGCCGGGGCCCTCGGTGTGCACCACCGTGTTCACGGCGACCTCGTGCACCGCCAGGCAGAGGTCGGCGACGCGCTCGGGCGAGAGGCCGGCGCCCGCGGCGTGGTCGGCGACGGCCCGGCGGACGGCGCGGGGGCCGTGCGGGGCGGTGAAGACCAGCGTCTCGCCGAGGTCCGGGGGCTCCGAGAGCGGCCCGAGCACGGCCTCGGCGAGCTTGGCGGGGTCGCCGTACGTGGCGTTGGGCACGGACAGGCCGCCCTCGGCGAGCAGGGGGTGCGCGGCGCGGACGTCGGCGACGGTGTCCGGGTCGAGCCAGCGGGTGTCGTACGGGCAGAGCATCGTGACGGGCCGCTCGGCGAACGCGATGTTGGTCAGCGCGTCGTGCTGCAGGTAGGCGACGCGCTCGTCGGCGGGCCGGTCCGGCCACAGCCCTCCGCCGACGGCGCGGATGCGCCGGCCGGGGTGCTCGTCGACGAACTGGTACAGCGCCGGGACGAGCCGGGCGGGGTTGGGCCCCAGCCGCCGCACGTCCTGGAGGACCACCGAGCGCGCCTCCCCGCCGAGCGCCTCGCGGATCGGGGCCAGCTGCTCGGCGGGCAGCGCGATGACGACGACGTCATGGGCCTCGAGGCCCTCGCGCACGTGGTGCACGATGCGCGCCACGAACTGCGCGTCGTCGTCGTAGAACAGCGCCGCGTGCTCGAATCCGAGGACGTCGGTGCCGCGGCGGTGCCGTCCGGTGTCGTCCGACGTCCTCACCCCCCACCATCACCCGTCCGATGGCGCTCTCCCCCGAGCAGTGTCGATCCTCGCCGGATCATGCGCCACCGCGACAGCGGGTTCCGCCCAGCGGGTCGGGCGCTGCGGCAGACGGTCGGCACGACTGGGCGTCTCGGGTCACCCCGTCACACCGCGTCCTCGCCGCGCTCCCCGGTCCGGACCCGCAGCACCAGATCCAGCGGCGTGACCCAGAGCCGTCCCTCGGGGTGCACCGCCGCGGCGATCTCGTCGACGACGCGGTCGACCAGCTCGTCGTGCACGATCGTCTCGAGGCGCAGGCACGGCGCGAAGCTGTCCTGCACGACCTGGCCGCGCTGGATCGTCCGCTGGCCGTTCCCGGCGGGGCCGAGGACCTCCGCGACCGTCATCCCCAGCACCGCGTGCCGCTCGAGCGCCCGGCGCGCGGCGTCGAGCGCGTGGGGCGGGATCATCGCGTGCACCGTCTTCACCGCGCGTCCTCCCGTCCGCCTCGCCGAGACGCTACGGGGCCGGACGGGATCGGGCGAGGACCTCCTACGCTGCGGGCGTGCCCGAGCCACCGGTCGTCCTGGTCCTCGGCGGCCGCAGCGAGATCGGGGTGGCGCTGGCCTGCCGCCTCGCCGCGACCGGGCGCGCGGGAACGGTCGTGCTGGCCGCCCGCCGCGCCGGGGAGCTCGGCGCGGAGACCGCGGCGGTCCGCGGCGCCGGCGCGCAGGTCGCGACCGTCGAGTTCGACGCCGACGACCTCGCCGGCCAGGCGGCGGTGCTCGACGAGGTCGAGGCCGCGCACGGCGTGCCCGACACGGTCGTCGTCGCGTTCGGGGTGCTCGGTGACCAGGCGCGGGCCGAGCGCGACGCCGCGCACGCCGCCGCCGTCGTGCACACCGACTACGTCGCCCAGGTCGCCGTGCTCACCGAGGTCGCGGCCCGACTGCGGGCACGGGGCCGCGGCGAGATCGTCGTGTTCTCCTCGGTGGCCGGGGTCCGGGTCCGGCGGGCGAACTACGTCTACGGCAGCGCGAAGGCCGGGCTCGACGGGTTCGCCTCCGGCCTCGCCGACGCCCTGCACGGCAGCGGCGTGCACCTCACGCTCGTGCGCCCGGGCTTCGTCATCGGACGCATGACGGCCGACAGCGGGCTGGACCCGGCGCCGCTGTCGTCGACGCCGGGTCAGGTCGCCGACGCCACCGCCGCCGCGCTGACGGCCGGACGCGACGTCGTCTGGGTGCCGGGCGCGCTGCGCGTGCTCTTCACCGTGATGCGCCTGCTGCCCCGGTGGGCCTGGCGGCGACTGCCGCGCTGACCCTTCCGCTCACTCCGGGGTCAGCGGTGGGTGATCGTCGCCGAGGCGCCGGGACCGAGCTGCTGGCCGGTGACCGGCACGTCGCCGAGGGCCTCGTCGATCGCCGTGAGGGTGTCGGCCGAGAGCTCGATGCCCGCCGCGGCCGCGTTGGCGTGCACCTGCTCGGGGCGCGAGGCCCCGACGATCGCCGACGCGAGCTCCGGGCGGCGCAGCACCCACGCGAGCGCCATCTCGGCCATCGACAGCCCCGCGCCCTCGGCGATCGGCACCAGGCGCTGCACCGCCTCGAGCGTGCGGTCGGTGAGCTTCTGGCGGATGAAGCCGTTCATCTCGTCGCTCGCGGCCCGGGAGTCGACGGGCACGGGCTCGCCGGGCCGGTACTTGCCCGTGAGCACACCCTCGGCCATCGGCGACCACACGATGTTGGAGATCCCGTGCTCGGCGGTGGTCGGGAAGACCTCCTCCTCGGGGGCGCGCCACAGCATCGAGTACTGCGGCTGCGACGACACGATCCGCACGTCGTCGGGGCAGGCCTCGACGCCCGCGCGGATCTGGTCGGGCGTCCACTCGCTGACGCCGAGGTAGCGGGCCTTGCCGGCGCGGACGACCTCGGCGAGCGCCTCCATCGTGTCCTCGATCGGCGTCTCGGGGTCGAAGCGGTGGCACTGGTAGAGGTCGACGTGGTCGGTGCGCAGCCGGCGCAGCGAGGCGTCGATCTGCTTGTGGATCTGCGCGGGCGACAGGCCGCGGTCGGTGTCCGACATCGGGAAGTAGACCTTCGTGGCGAGCACGTAGTCCTCGCGCCGGTAGTCGGCGAGGATGCCGCCCCACGCCTCCTCCGCGGCCCCGCGGCCGTAGACGTTGGCGGTGTCGAAGAACGTGATGCCGGCGTCGAACGCGGCGCGTGTGCACGCGGCCGTCGCGTCGGCCTCGACGCCGCCGGAGTAGGTCAGCCACGAGCCGAGGGAGATCTCGGACACCTGCAGGTCGCTCGTACCGAGCTGTCGATGGCGCACCTCCGTACCGTAGGAGCCGTCGCCGGACACGGCCTGCGCGGCGATCGACACTGCCGATCACCGGAAGGACGGCGCCGATCGGCTCAGGGGATCGACCGGTCGACGCAGTCGCCTGTGGCCGACGTGTGAATTCCCGCGACGGCGGGTCTCGCCTCCGGGCGCGGCTGGCACGATGGAGGGCGCGAGCTCGCGAGCGGCCCCGACGTCCCGCGGCACCGATGCCGCGATGTCGTGAGGGTTCTCGCCCCGGTCCTGGACCGCCGAACGCCGTAGGGGATTCGTGAACGTGTTGCTGGCGCCGTTGCGCCCTCTGGCCGATGTCCTCGACCTGACCGCGGAGGCCGTGGCCGCCGTGGGCACCGTGTCGGTCGCCGCCCTCGGGCTGGTGCTCGCGCGGGTCGAGTCGCCCGAGGAGCGTCGTCACCTGCGGGTGGTCGGGCGGCCCCCGCAGACCTGAGCGGGGCGGGCCGTCAGGCCCCGCCGCGCGCGCGCAGCAGGTCGTTCAGCGTGCGCAGCTCGTCGCGGATCTCGGTGAGCAGCCCCGGGATCTCGTGGCTGCGCTCCCAGTGCGGGGTGACGTCGATGCCCAGCTCGCCGAGCTCGCTCTCGTAGAGCTCGGCGAGCAGCGTGCGGTACGGCTCGTCCGGGACGGTGCCGTTCTCCCAGCGCGACAGCTGGGTCTTCAGGCTCGCGGCGCTGGCCACGTCGACCTGCCCGCGCTCGGCCAGCTCCCGCAATCTCGCCACGGCCGTGGTCTGCGACCACCCTCGATCCCGGCGGGCATCGCGCAACGAAACCACGTCGTCACAGTAGACGACGCGGCGTCAGCTCCGGCGCGGCGACCGCGACGCCCGCTTGGGCGCCGGCAGCCGCGACGAGCGCCGCACCGGGGTCCGGGCCGGCGGCTCGCTGACCGCGGCCTCGGGCGGTGTGCGGTCCTCGACCTCGGCCGGCGCGGAGGGGGGCGCGGGGGCCGCGGCGGGCGTCGGGCGCAGCGGCTCGACCGCCGCGCGCGGCCGGGACTGCGCGGGACGCAGGACCCGGCGTCCGGTCGGGCTGCCGCCCTCGACCGTGGTCGGGGCGTCGTGCCGGTCGAGGAACGCGCACAGCCGCGCCCAGGTCGTGCTCTTGGCGGTCCGGCCGGCGAGCACACCGAGGTGGCCGCCGGGAGCCGTGGTCAGCCGGGTGTCCGCGCCGGTGATGCGCCGGGACCCCGCGCGGACGGCACGGGGCGGCACCACCTGGTCGGTCTCGCCGGCCACGAGCAGCACCGGCCGACGCAGGTCGGCGAGGTCGACGACGCGGTGGCCGACGGGAACACGACCCGCCTCGAGGTCCTCGGGCGCCACCATCGCGCGGAAGTAGGTGCCGATGTAGCGGGCCTGGTCGCCGATCAGGGCCCGCAGGTCGTCCACGGCCTCGAGCTGGGCGAGGAACTCGCGGTCGTCGAGGCGGGCGACCATCGTCAGCGGCGCGGTGAGCAGCTCGTCGAGCGAGCCGAGCCCGAGCGCGCGGAGCAGCCGCGGCAGCGGCATGAGCGCGAGCAGGGTCTGCAGGGTGGCGAGCACGGGCCCGCCGGCGGCGATCGCCAGCGGGCGCGCGCCGACCACCGGCGGCACCTCGGCGAGCGTGAACGGCGTCGCGATCGCGGTCACCGACGCGAGCGGCAGGTCGGGGTGGCCGGCGGCGGCGAGCACCGCGTGCAGGCCGCCGATCGACCAGCCGACGAGGTGCACCGGCGCGCCCTGGTGCGCGGCGCTGACCGTCCGCACGACGTGGGGGAGGATCTCGTCGACCCAGCGCTCGAGGTCGGCGAGCCCCGGGGTGATCGACCCGCCGTAGCCGATGAGGTCCTCGTCGTCGATCTGGTACACCGGCCGGCCCTCGCCGACGAGGTGCTCGACGAGGCTGTTGCCGCGTCGCAGGTCGAACGCCACCCCGCAGGCCCCGAGCGGCGACACCAGCACCACCGGCGAGCCCCGCAGCCGGGCGGTCGGGTGCACCGCGTACCGGTAGGTGCTCACCGACCCGGCGCGCGCCAGCCCGTGTGCCCGCCCGACCCCGTCGGGGCCCACGTCGCCCGGACCGGTGTCGAACGCGGCGCGGGGCATGCGGCGCAGGTCCGCCAGCGGCCCCTCGAGCACCCGCGCGCGCATGTTGCCCACGGCGCGCCACGCCCCGGCCGGCGTCAGGATCACGGTGCCTCCTCGGGCGAGCGTTCGGACGGCCGAAGAGTCGAGCCTAGGTCTGGTGGACGACCCCCGCCTCCTGCAGCTTCGCGATCCGGTCGCGGTCGACGCCCCAGTCGGCGAGCGCCTCCGTCGAGTGCTGGCCCGGCGTGGCCGGGGGCGTCGGCGTGCCGCTGGGCGTGCGGCTGAAGCGTGGGGCCGGCGCCGGCTGGGTGACGCCGAACGCGTCGATGTGCAGGCCCCGGGCCTTGTTGTGCGGGTGCTCGACGGACTCCTCCATCTCGAGCACCGCGGCGACGCAGGCGTCGGTCGCCTCGAGGTCGGCGGCCCACTCGTCGCGGGTGCGGGTCGCGAAGACCTCGGCGATCCGCGCCCGGAACTCCGGCCAGCGGCCCATGTCCCACTGGTTGCCCGCGATCTCCTCGTCCTGCAGCCCGAGGCCCGTCATGAGCTCGGCGTAGAACTGCGGCTCGAGGGCGCCGACCGCGACGTACCCGCCGTCGCTGCAGCGGTAGTGGTCGTAGAACGGGGCGCCGCCGTCGAGGATGTTGCCGCCGCGGGGGTTCGGCCACAGCCCGCCCGCGCGCATCCCGTAGACCATCGCCATCTGCAGCGCGGCGCCGTCGACGATCGCGGCGTCCACCACCTGACCGCGCCCCGAGACGCCCCGCTCCACCAGCGCGCCGAGCACGCCGACCACCAGCAGCATCCCGCCGCCGCCGAAGTCGCCGACGAGGTTGATCGGGATCGCGGGCGCGCCGTCGCGGCCCTGCATGTGCGCGACGACGCCGGCCGTCGAGAGGTAGGTGAGGTCGTGCCCGGCGCGCGAGGCCTGCGGACCGTCCTGGCCCCAGCCGGTCATGCGGCCGTAGACCAGGCGCTCGTTGCGGCCGTGGCAGTCCTCGGGCCCGAACCCGAGCCGCTCGGCCACCCCGGGGCGGTAGCCCTCGAGCAGCACGTCGGCGGTCTCCACGAGGTCCATGAGCACCTCGAGGCCCTCGGGCGCCTTGAGGTCCAGGGCCACCGACCGCCGCCCGCGCGCGAGCACGTCCTTGTCGGTGTTGCCGAGCGAGAGCCCGCGCCCGCCGGCCGGCCGGTCGACGCGCAGCACGTCGGCGCCCATGTCCGCGAGCATCATCGCCGCGAACGGGCCCGGCCCGATCCCGGCGACCTCGATGACCTTGACGCCGTCCAGCACACCCATGGGGCCCTCGTCCTCCTCGTGGTTCGCGGATCGACGCGAGCCTACGAGACAGTCAGCGCTGACGGTATGGGTGCGCGGCCGTTCTGAGCGAAGGGCACCGTCGGTCGCAGAGACGGGCGAGAGGCACGTTCGGCGGGGCGGCGGCTCTCTCGATCATGCGCACGGTGCCGTTCGCGGGGGTGTGCCGCCGTCCCGCTGGTGCGCAGGGGCGCGCTCGCCGCCACCCCCAGGCCCGGAACACGAACGCGCCCTCGCTGCTTCGGGAGCAGCGAGGGCGCCGTTCGTTCGGGAACACCGCGCGCAGCCGGACCTG
Source organism: Actinomycetospora lutea (assembly GCF_028737205.1). Taxonomy (GTDB): domain Bacteria; phylum Actinomycetota; class Actinomycetes; order Mycobacteriales; family Pseudonocardiaceae; genus Actinomycetospora; species Actinomycetospora lutea. The sequence goes on from NZ_JAQZAL010000006.1 coordinate 16,463, forward strand.
CCGGCTACGCCGAGGGCTCACTCCCCGCGCAGGGTCTGGCCCTTCTCCGCCTTCTCGACCAGCGAGGCCGGCGGCTGGAACCGGTCGCCGTAGGCCTTGGCGAGGATGCGGGCGCGCTCGACGAACCCGGGCAGGCCGCCGGGGTAGCCGTCGATGTACTGCGCCACGCCGCCGGTCCAGGCCGGGAAGCCGATGCCCATGATCGAGCCGATGTTGGCGTCGGCGATGGTGTGCAGGACACCCTCGTCGAAGCACTTCACGGTCTCGAGGGCCTCGGCGAAGAGCATGCGCTCCTGCATGTCCTCGAACGGCAGGTCACCCTGCGCGGCCCCGAACTCCTCGGTCAGGCCGGGCCAGAGCCGCGTGCGCTTGCCCGACTCGTCGTACTCGTAGAACCCGGCGCCCGACGAGCGGCCCTTGCGGCCGAGCTCGACCATCCGGTCGATGATCGCCTCGGAGGGGTGCTCCACCCAGGTGCCGCCGGATTCCTCGACGCCGCGGCGGGTCTCCTGGCGGATCTTCTGCGGCAGCGTCAGGGTGAGCTCGTCCATGAGCTGCAGCGGCGGGGCCGGGTACCCGGCCTGCGAGCCCGCCTGCTCGATCGACGACGGCGCCGCGCCCTCGCCCAGCATCGCGACGGCCTCGTTGATGAACGTGCCGATGACGCGGCTGGTGAAGAACCCGCGGCTGTCGGAGACGACGATCGGCGTCTTCTTGATCTGCAGGGCGATGTCGATCGCCTTGGCCAGCGTGGCGTCGCTGGTCCTCTCGCCCTTGATGATCTCCAGGAGCGGCATCTTGTCGACCGGCGAGAAGAAGTGCAGGCCGACGAAGTCCTCGGGGCGGTCGACGCCCTCGGCGAGCCCGGTGATGGGCAGCGTCGAGGTGTTCGAGCCCAGCACGGCGTCGGGCGCCAGGTGCGGGAGGATCTCGGCGAAGACCTGCTTCTTGAGGTCCGGGCTCTCGAAGACGGCCTCGATGACGAGGTCGGCGCCCGCGGCGGCCGACGCGTCGGCGGTCGGCGTGATGCGCGCGAGCACCTCGTCGGCCTTCTCCTGGGTCTGCTTGCCGCGCGAGACGGCCTTGTCCAGGATCTTCTGCGAGTACGCCTTGCCCTTCTCGGCGTTCTCCTGGCTGACGTCCTTGAGGACGACCTCCAGGCCCGACATCGCGCACGAGTACGCGATGCCCGCGCCCATCATCCCGGCGCCGAGCACGACCACCTTGCGGGCGGTGTGCTTCTCGTAGCCGTCGGGCCGCGAGGCGCCCTTGTTGATGGCCTGCAGGTCGAAGAAGAACGCGCGGGTCATGTTCGTCGACACCTGGCCGCAGGCGAGCTCGGCGAAGTAGCGCGACTCGATCGTGCCGGCGTTGTCGATGTCGACCTGCGAGCCCTCGACGGCCGCGTCCATGATCAGGTACGGCGCGGGCATCGGGGCGTTCTTGAGCTGCTTGCGCAGGTTGGCCGGGAACGCCGGGAGGTTCGCGGCGAACTTCGGCGTCGACGGCGTGCCGCCGGGGATCTTGTAGCCCTTCTGGTCCCAGGGCTGCACGGCCTCCGGGTTGGCCTTGATCCACTCCTTGGCCTTCGACAGCAGCTCCTCGGGGCTGTCGACGACCTCGTGCACGAGGCCCGCCTCGAGCGCGGCCCGCGGGGCGCGCTGCTGGCCCTGCAGCAGCACGTTCATGAGGCCGTCGGCCAGGCCGAGCAGGCGCACGACGCGCACGACGCCGCCGCCGCCGGGCAGCAGGCCGAGCGTGACCTCGGGCAGCCCGATCTTCGAGCCCCTGGCGTCGAGGGCGATGCGGTGGTGGCAGGCCAGCGCGATCTCGAGGCCGCCGCCCAGCGCCGCGCCGCTGATGGCGGCGACGACCGGCTTGCCCAGGGTCTCCAGGCGCCGCATCAGCTTCTTGATCTGCTGGGACTGGTCGAAGACCTTCTGCGCGTCGGCCTTCGTGTACTTCACGAGGTCGTCGAGGTTGCCGCCCGCGAAGAAGGTCTTCTTCGCCGAGGTCAGCACGACGCCGGTGATCGAGTCCTTCTCGGACTCGAGACGCTGCAGCGTCTCGGCGAAGTCCTCGCCGAACTTGGCGTTCATCGTGTTGGCCGAGGCGGTCGGGTCGTCCATCGTCAGCGTGACGATGCCGTCCCCGTCGGCCTCCCACCGGAACATGTTCTCGGACACTGCGGTGATCGCTCCTGTCGTCGGTCGGTCGGTTCCGGGGTGGCTCAGACGCGCTCGATGATGGTGGCGACACCCATGCCGCCGCCGATGCAGAGCGTGACGATGGCGCGGCGCAGGTCGCGGCGCTCGAGCTCGTCGACGATCGTGCCGACGAGCATCGCGCCGGTGGCGCCCAGCGGGTGGCCGAGCGCGATGGCGCCGCCGGCGACGTTGGTGCGCTCGTGCGGGAAGCCGAGGTCGCGCATCAGCTTCATCGGCACGGCGGCGAACGCCTCGTTGATCTCGAGGAGGTCGATGTCGTCGACGGTCATGCCGGCCTTGGCCAGGACCTTCTCGCAGGCCGGCGTCGGGCCGGTCAGCATGATCGTCGGGTCGGCGCCGGAGACGGCGGTGGCGACGATGCGGGCGCGCGGGGTGAGGCCGTTCTGCTTGCCGGCCTCCTCGGTGCCCAGCAGCACGAGCGCGGCGCCGTCGACGATGCCCGAGCTGTTGCCCGGGTGGTGGACGTGGTTGATCGCCTCGACCCAGTGGTACTTCTGCAGGGCCACCGCGTCGAAGCCGCCCATGTCACCGATGCCGGCGAACGACGGCTTGAGGCTCGAGAGCCCCTCCATCGTCGTCTCGCGGACGTGCTCGTCGTGGTCGAGCACGGTCAGGCCGTTGCGGTCGAGGACGGGCACGATCGAGCGCTCGAAGGCGCCGTCGGCCCACGACTTCGCGGCGCGGGTCTGCGACTCGAGCGCGTAGGCGTCGACGTCCTCGCGGCTGAAGCCCTCGAGGGTGGCGATGAGGTCGGCGCCGATGCCCTGGGGCACGAAGGAGGTCTTGAAGTTGGTCTCCGGGTCCATCGCCCAGGCGCCGCCGTCGGAGGCCATCGGGACGCGGGACATGGACTCGACGCCGCCCGCGACGATGAGGTCCTCGTACCCGGAGCGGACGCGCTGGCCGGCCTGGTTGACGGCCTCGAGGCCCGAGGCGCAGAAGCGGTTGAGCTGGACGCCGCCGACGTGGTCGGGCAGGCCCGCGGCGATGGCGGCGGTCTTGGCGATGTCGCCGCCCTGGTCGCCGATCGGGGACACGCAGCCGAGAACGACGTCCTCGATCTTGTCGGGGTCGAGCTCCGGGTTGCGCTTGCGCAGCTCGTCGATCAGGCCGACGACCAGCGACACCGGCTTGGTCGCGTGCAGCGAACCGGTGGCCTTGCCCCGGCCCCGCGGGGTGCGGAGGGCGTCGTAGATGAATGCCTCGGTCACGGGTGGATCCCTTCGCAGATGCGAGCCGACTGCTCTCAACAGTCATGATGGACTGTTTTGCGCAGGTGTCAACGCCGCCTACTGGCGAGTAGGGTCGTGCGGCTCTCGTTGACACGTTGCCAACGACTGGCGAGGCTGGATCGCGTGCCCGGCCCGCGCCCCGAGACCGACCCCGAGCCCGACTACGACGTCATCGTGGTGGGCTCGGGCTTCGGCGGCTCGGTCACCGCACTGCGCCTGACCGAGAAGGGGTACCGCGTCGGGGTGCTCGAGGCCGGGCGCCGCTTCGCCGACCACGAGTTCCCCGCCACGTCCTGGCACCTGCGCGACTACCTGTGGGCGCCGTGGGCCCGCTGCTTCGGCATCTTCCGGGCGACCCCGTTGCGCGACGTCCTCGTGCTCTCCGGTGCCGGCGTCGGCGGGGGCTCGCTCGTGTACGCCAACACGCTCTACCGCCCTCCGCGCGCCTTCTACGACGACCCGCAGTGGGCCGGTGTCACCGACTGGGCCGACGAGCTCGACCCGGCCTACGACCAGGCCGCCCGCATGCTCGGCGTGACCACCTACCCGCGCGTCTCGCCCTCGGACGCGGTCATGCGCGACGTCGCCGAGGAGATGGGCGTCGGCCACACCTACCGGGCCGCCGACGTCGGCGTCTTCTTCGGCGCGCCGCCCGGCGAGCAGGTGCCCGACCCCTACTTCGGCGGCGCGGGACCGTCGCGGCACGGCTGCCGGCACTGCGGCGAGTGCATGACCGGCTGCCGGCACGACGCCAAGAACACGCTGGTCAAGAACTACCTCTACCTCGCGGAGGCCGCCGGCGCCGAGGTGCACCCGATGACGACGGCGACCGCGATCCGCCCGCGCGGCGGCGACCTGTCCGGGGCGTCGGGCTACGAGGTCGACGTGCGCGCCACCGGTCGCCCGGGCCGTCGGCGCACCCTGCGGGCCGACCAGGTCGTCGTCGCCGCCTCCGCGCTCGGCACCCAGCGGCTGCTGCACCGGCTGCGCCGCCGCGGCGACCTGCCCCGCATCTCCCCGCGGCTCGGGGAGCTCTCGCGCACCAACTCCGAGGCGATCCTCGCCGCCCGCACCGCCAGCGAGGCCGCCGACTTCACCCGCGGCGTCTCGATCACCTCGTCGATCCACCCCGACGAGCACACCCACGTCGAGCCGGTGCGCTACGGGCGCGGCTCCAACCTGCTGGCGCTGCTCTCGGCCGTGCTGGTCGACGGGACCTCGGCGGCGGACGACGCGTCACGGGGCGAGCGCGGTCCCTCGTGGCGGCGCATCGCGGGCGAGCTCGTGCGGTCGCGGGGGACGCTGCGCGCGCTGCACCGCCCGCGGCGCTGGGCCGAGCAGTCGATCGTGCTGCTGGTGATGCAGACGCTGGACAACTCGCTGACCCTGCGGCCGCGCCGGTTCCTCGGCGGGTTGCGCTCCCGCCCGGGCGCCGGGACGCCGAACCCGGCGTGGATCCCCGCCGGCCACGAGGTGGCCCGGCGCGTGGCCCGGCGCATGGGCGGCTTCCCCGTGGGCGCGAGCTCGACGCTGGTGAACCTCCCGGTGACCGGCCACTTCCTCGGCGGCGCGGTGATCTCCGAGTCGCCGGCGTCCGGTGTCGTCGACCCGTACCACCGGCTGCACGGGCACCCCGGCGTCCACGTCGTCGACGGGTCGACGGTGCCGGCGAACCTCGGCGTGAACCCGTCGCTGCCGATCACCGCGCTGGCCGAGCGGGCGATGTCGCTGTGGCCCCGCCGCGGCGAGCCCGACCCCCGCCCGGCGCCCGGCGCGCCCTACGAGCGCGTCACCCCCGTGGCGCCGCAGCACCCCGCCGTGCCCGCGGAGGCGCCCGGCGCCCTGCGCATCGACCTCCCCACCCCGACCCTGGGAGCCCGACCGTGACGACCTACCCGCCCGAGCCCTGGACGCTCGTCGGCCGCATGGACGTGTCGACCTTCCTGGTGCCGACCGACACGCTGCCCACCGCGACCTGGCCCGACGGCTGGACCCCGCTCGTCCTCGGCGGGCACACGCCCGTCGGCGCGGCGTGGGTGCGCTACGACCCCGGCGGGGTCCTGAGCTACCGCGAGCTGCTGGTGGCCGTCGCCGGGCGCGTGGGCGCGCGCATCCGCCCGCACATCGTCGCGATCTGGGTCGACAGCCCCGCCTCGCGCGACGGCGGGCGTGAGCTCTGGGGCATCCCCAAGGGCCTCGCGAGCTTCAGCGGGTTCGACGAAGGCACGCCCACGATGACCCTCGAGGGGGCCGCGCGCCCCGCCGCGCGGGCGGTCCTGCGCCACGGCCCGCGCCTGCCCGGGCGCCCGCCCCTCGGCTTCACCCTCGCCCAGGACCTCCACGGGCGGCGGTGGGAGAGCCCGGTGGCGAGCCGGGCCACGCTCGGCATGCTGCGCGCCGACTGGCGCTTCGACGTCGAGGGCCCGCTGCGGTTCCTCGCCGGCAAGCGCCCGATCGTCTCGGCGACCCTCCATGACTTCGCGATGCTCTTCGGGATGACGCCGACCGATCGCGCGAAGGACGAGCAGGACAACGAGCGATGCGGCATCGCTGGCGTCACACGCCAGGATCGCCACACGCTCGGTTCCGCGACACGCCGATGAGTGCCCCGGTCCGCGGCCGGCGCCTCGACCCCGACGCGCGTCGCGAGGAGATCGTCGCCGGGGCGCTGCGCCTGTTCGCCGCGCACCCCTACGCCGCGGTCTCGACCACCGACCTCGCCCGCGAGGCCGGCGTCGCCCGCGGGCTGATCAACCACTACTTCGGCACCAAGCGCGGGCTCTACCTCGAGGTCGTGCGGCGCCTGACGACGATCCCCGAGGTGGCCGTCGCCGAGCTGCCGCCGGGCACGGTCGAGGTGCGCGCCGGCGCGGCCGTGGACTGGTTCCTCGACGCGGTCGAACGCCACCGCGGCCTGTGGCTCTCGGTCGGCACGGGTGCGGCGGGCGACATCGACGTCGACGCGATCCTGGCCGAGGCCGACGAGATCGCCGCCGACCGCGTCCTCGCCGCGCTCGCGCCCGGCGCACCCGACGACCCGTACCGCGCCCGCGTGCGCTCGTTCTTCGGCCTGGTCCGCTCGGCGTCCCGCGAGTGGCTGGTGCGCGGCACGCTCGACCGCGCCGGCACCCGGGCGCTCCTCGTCGACGTCCTGCTCGCGGTGCTGCGTGGTCCGGGCCCCGGTGACAGTCAGGTTTGACCGTTCGCGGTCGCGGCGGCACGATCGTCCGCGACACGTGACCGGCGAGCAGACGGGGGGAGTCGAGATGGTGAGCAGCCGCGCCGCGGCCGAGCCCGAGCGACGGTCCCGCGAGCAGCGGACGTCCGACAGTCGCACGCGCATCCTCGACGCGGCCGTGGCCTGTCTCGTGGAGTCGGGCTACGCCGGCACCACCACGCTGACCATCCAGAACCGCGCCGGGGTGTCCCGCGGGCGCCTGCTGCACCACTTCCCGTCGAAGGAGAACCTGCTCGTCGCCGCCGCGCAGCACCTGGCGACCAGCCGCTTCGCCGAGGACGGGCTCGCGCGCGCCGACCTGCCCGCCGCCGACGTCGACGCCGACGCGCGGCTCGACCGCGCGGTCGAGGTCATGTGGTGGACCTATCAGCAGGCCTACTTCTGGGCCTCGGTCGAGCTGTGGACCGCGGCGCGCACCGACCCGTCGCTGGCCGCGGCGCTCCTGCCCGCCGAGCGGCGCCTCGGGGCGGCCATCCGCCAGACCGTCGACGCGTTCTTCGAGGACTACGCCGAGCCGGCCCGCGCCGCGCTGCTGCGCGAGACCCTGCTGACGAGCATGCGCGGGGTGGCGCTGACCTACGGCTTCGACCCCCGCGACCCGCAGACCGACCCGCACCTCGAGCAGTGGAAGCAGCTCGCCAGGATGCTGCTGCTGCTGCCCGAGGGCGGGCCCGGTCCGGTCGAGGTCAGTTAGAGCAGCGACTTCAGCGTCTCGAGCGACGACTTCACGGTGTCGTGGTCGGGCTCGAGGGGCTGGATGTTGAGCTGCGTGACGCCCGCGGCGGCGAACTCGCGGACCTGCTCGGCGACCTCGTCCTCGCTGCCGATCAGCGACACCGCGTGCACGAGCTCCTCGGGCACCTTCTCCGCCGCCTCGTCCTTGCGACCGGACAGGTAGAGGTCCTGGATCTCGGCCGCCTCGTCGGCGAAGCCGTAGCGCGCGGCGAGGTCGTTGTAGAAGTTCTTGCCCTTCGCGCCCATCCCGCCCACGTAGAGGGCGAGCTGGGGACGCACGTGCTCGCGCAGCTTCCCGGCGCCCGGACCGACGGCGAACGGCACGTTGACCGAGGTCTGCAGCTCGCCCAGCGACGGGTCGCGGCGGGCCTTGCCGGCCTCCAGCGCGGAGCCCCACACCTCGTGCGCGCGGCCCGGGTGGAACCAGATCGGCTCCCACACCTCGGCGAGCTCGGCGGCCAGCTCGACGTTCTTCGGCCCGAGCGCGGCCAGCATGACCGGGATCCGCTCCCGCACCGGGTGGTTGATCAGCTTGAGGGGCTTGCCGAGCCCGGTGCCCTGCTCCGGGGGCAGCGGGACGGTGTAGTGCTTGCCGGAGTACTGCACCTTCTCGCGGCGCCACACCTGCCGGCAGATCTCGACGATCTCGCGCGTGCGCCCGACCGGGGCGTCGTACCTGATCCCGTGGAAGCCCTCGATGACCTGCGGCCCCGAGGCGCCCATGCCGAGCACGAAGCGTCCGTCGGACACGTAGTCGAGCCCCGCCGCGGTCATCGCCGTCAGCGACGGCGTGCGCGTGTAGATCTGGACGATCCCGGACTCGCTGGCTCGCCACCCGAGGGTCACGTTGCACTTCACCCCGACCTCGGGTGTGCACCCGCGAGGTGCGCGCCGCGATGTAGCCGAGCTGGCTGACCGCGTCGAAGCTGTACAGCTCCGCGACGCTCACCGCGTCGAGCCCGATCTCCTCGAGCTCGACGAGCTTCTCGACGGTCTCGCGGAACCCGCCGTGGGCGTAGGCGATGCCCATCCCGACCTTCATCGCGCTCATCCGAGCACCACCCGTCCGATGATCTCCTTCATGATCTCGGTGGTGCCGCCGTAGATCGTCTGGACGCGGGTGTCGAGGTACGCCTTGGCGACCGGGTACTCCTTCATGTAGCCGTAGCCGCCGTGCAGCTGGAGGCATCCGTCGATGACCTCCTTGGCCGACTCGCTGGCCCAGTACTTGGCCATCGAGGCGTCGGCCGGGCCGAGCTTGCCCTCGTTCAGCTCGGTGATGCAGCGGTCCACGAAGGTCCGGGTCACGGCGAGCTTGGTGGCCAGCTCGGCGGTGGTGAACCGCACCGTCTGGAGCTTCGCGAGCGGCTTGCCGAACGCGGTGCGCTCCTTGACGTAGGTGATCGTGTCGTCGAGCACCCGCTCCGCGCCCGCCGTGGCGCCGACGGCGATCGAGAGCCGCTCGCGGGGCAGGTTCTGCATCAGGTAGATGAAGCCCTTGCCCTCCTCGCCGAGCAGGTTCGACGCGGGCACGCGGACGTCGGTGAAGGACAGCTCGGCGGTGTCCTGGGCGGACATGCCGATCTTCTCGAGGTTGCGGCCGCGCTCGAAGCCGGGGGTGTCGCGCTCGACGACGATGAGGCTGAAGCCGTGCGCGCCGGCGTCGGGGTCGGTCTTGCAGACGACGATCACGAGGTCGGACATGATGCCGTTCGTGATGAACGTCTTCTGACCGTTGATCACCCACTCGTCGCCGTCGCGGACGGCGCGGGTCTGGATGCCCTGCAGATCGGAGCCGGTGCCCGGCTCGGTCATCGCGATCGCCGTGATCATCTCGCCGGTGCAGAAGCGCGGCAGCCAGCGCTGCTTCTGCTCGTCGGTGGTCAGCTCCGTGAGGTACGGCGCGATGACGTCGTTGTGCAGCGTGAAGCCCAACCCGCTCGTGCCGGCCCGGGCGACCTCCTCGGTGACGACCCACTGGAAGCGCAGGTCGGGCGAGCCGCCGCCGCCGTACTGCTCGGGGACGTCCATGCCCAGCAGGCCTGTCTTCCCGGCGGCGTGCCAGATCTCGCGGCTGACGTGGCCCTGCTTCTCCCACTCCGGGTGGTGCGGGACGGCCTCCTTCTCCAGGAAGTCCCGGACCATCTGCCGGAAGTCGTTGTGCTCGTCGGAGAAGATCGTGCGCTCCACCGGGTGGCCTCCACTGTGGGTGGTTCGGACGCCGTCGCGGTCCCGAGGCGTCCCGGGAACCGTGCCGGTCCGGCTCAGCGTGACCGCACCGGCGGGTAACAGTCAAGCCTGACTCTTCCGCCGTTCCGTATGAGCAGTTACGGTCGCGCCTGCCCTGTGGTCGGCGTCACCACGGCCCCGTTTCGTCCCGTTCCGTGTGGAGGTCCCCGTGCCGTTCCGCCTGACCGACGTCGTGCGCCAGCACGCGAGCACCACCGACCTGGTGGCGATGACGTTCGACGGCCAGGACACCACCTACGCCGAGATGGACCGCCGCGCCGGCCTCGCCGCCCGCGCGATGGCCGCCGACGGGGTCGGCGCGGGCCACCGGGTGGTGTGGCTCGGCAAGAACCGCCCCGAGTTCTTCGACCTGCTCTTCGGCGCCCCGCGCGTGCGGGCGGGCACCGCGCCGCTGAACAACCGGCTCACCCACGACGAGCTGATCGCGATCATCGAGGACTCGGCCGCGCCGTTGGTGGTGCTCGGGCCGGACTTCGCCGACCTCCGCGGCCGGGTCGAGGCGCTGGACGCCGTGCGCCGCGTGCTCGTGGTGGGGGAGGACTACGACGGCTGGCTGACCGCGTCGGACGAGGTGCTCGACCCGCCGGAGGACGCGCAGGACGACGACTGCGTGCTGCAGCTCTACACCTCGGGCACCACCGGGCTGCCCAAGGGCGTCGTGCTCACCCACACCCAGTTCGCCGCGTTGCTCTCGGTCGGCGACCACTGGGGCTTCGACACCGAGTCGGTCGGCCTCGTCGCCATGCCGCTGTTCCACATCGGCGGCTCGGGGTTCGCGCTGGTCTGCCTGTCGTTCGGGGCGCGCTGCGTCCTGATCGCCGACATCGTCCCCGACCAGCTGCTCGCGACGATGGCCGACGAGGGCGTCACCAACGCCTTCCTCGTGCCGGCGGTGCTGCAGTTCCTCACCGGCGTGCCGGGTGCCGCCGACAAGGACTGGTCGAAGCTGCGCGCGATCGCCTACGGCGCCTCGCCGATCACGAGCACCGTGCTTAACCGCGTGCTCACGACGTTCCGCGCCCCGTTGTTCCAGGTCTACGGCTCGACCGAGACCACGGGCGCGATCAGCCAGCTCGACCCCGAGGACCACGACCCGGACGGCCCCCGCGCGCACCTCATGCGCTCGGCGGGCAAGGCCTACCCGTGGGTGGAGCTCAAGGCCGTCGACCCGGCGACCGGCGAGGACGTCCCCCCGAACACGGTCGGCGAGATCTGGGTCCGCTCCTCCCAGGTGACACCGGGCTACTGGGCGCGTCCCGAGGAGACCGCGACGGCGCTCTCCGACGGCTGGTTCCACACCGGCGACGCGGGTTACCTCGACGAGGAGGGCTATCTCTTCCTCACCGACCGGATCAAGGACATGATCGTCACCGGGGCCGAGAACGTGTACCCCATCGAGGTCGAGAACGTCCTGTCCGGCCACCCGGACATCGCCGACGTCGCCGTCATCGGCGTGCCGGACGAGCGGTGGGGCGAGGCGGTGAAGGCGGTGGTCGTCGCGAACGAGGGCAGCGAGATCGACACCGACGCGCTGCTCGAGTGGTGCAAGGAGCGGATCGCGGGCTTCAAGCGCCCGCGGTCGGTCGACGTCATCGACGCCCTCCCGCGCAACCCCTCCGGGAAGATCCTCAAGAAGGACCTCCGCAAGCCCTACTGGGAGAACGCCGAAGGCCGGCACATCGGCTGAGACTGGCGCTGACCGGCGCGGACGCTCCGCGGAACAGTCCGGAACGGAACGCCGCGCAGTCGTACGGGCGCGCCGGCAGCCGCACGAGCGGCCGGGCAGGGCCGAGCCCGCGCCGTCGGGGGAGAGATCCCGACGGTGCCGAGACAGGCCGTGCATCGACCTGCGGTGATGTGCGAAGGTCACGGACGCGGTCAACCGGATGGCCTGAGTCCCGGTGGTGCCTGTTCGAGCACCGGTCAACCCGAGGAGACCGCGATGCCTGTTCCTCGCGATCCGGTCGACCTCGCGACGGGCGTGCTCGTGGAGCGCCACCACCAGGAGGTCGAGCAGGCCTCGAGGATGTTGGCCGAGCTGGCCGGAGCCGCCGGTCGTGACGTCCACGACTACGCCGCGTGGCTCGTGGTGGACTCTGAGCACCTGGCGGGACCGGGCGAGCCGGCGGTCGTCCGCCGAGCCGTCGAGTTCATCCACAGCAGCGCGCATCGCGACGTCGGGCTCGAGGACATCGCGAACGTGGCAGGGCTCGGACCCCGGGGGCTGCAAGCTGCCTTCCGCAAGCACCGCGGTCAGACGCCCCTGGGCTACCTGCGTGCGGTCCGGCTGGAGAACGCGCACCACGAGCTCGTGGCTGCCGACCCGACCCAGGGGCACACGGTCGCCGTCATCGCGGCGCGATGGTGGTTCAGTAACCCGGGCCGCTTCGCCGTGGAGTACCGCAAGGTCTTCGGCTGCTCCCCGAGCGCGACGCTCCGTCGCTGATCACCCCGGGCGCCACGCAGGTGGATCACCCGGTGCCGCCGCCGTCGTCCACGGCCAGCCCACCTCGAGCTGATCCGCCATCCTCCCGCCCGTTCTCGACATCCCGACATCCGTGATCGAGCGGGCGCACGAAGACGACGACTCTCCCGGCGACGCCGCGTGCGAGCGGGTGCACGAGATACAGCTCCACCAGGAGCTTGGACCGCCCACGCCCGCACCGAAGCCACCCTGCGGCGACGACTGACCTGATCGACCTCGCCGGACTCGCGCGTGACGCGCGCCGGTCCGGGTACTCCCGGCTGCACCAGTTCCGCCGCGGCCCCCGAGGCTCCGGTCCCCGATCAGGCTCGCGGGCAGCCGCTCGACGGCCGCGAAGAGGACTCCCCCTGACCAGCTCCCTCGACAGCGAGCTGTTGCGCGTCCTGGCCCACGCCGTGCTCAGCAACCTCACCCCGCTGGTCAGCGAGGGGCTCGACGCCGACGCCGTCGAGCAGGCCACCGCCCACGCGCTCGCCCTCACATCCGAGATCATCAGCCTCGACGACCAGCCCGAACGCCAACGTCTGCACGGCCGCGGACTCTGGGAGCTCCTCGACGTCCTGAGCGGACCGGTCTCGTCCGAGCTGCTCAACCGGCTCGACGACGCCCTCGGCGAGACACCGTGACGCGAGTCCCTCACACCGCCGCGTCGGCCGACGCCACCCGCCGACCGCCCCCGCCGGGCCGCTCCTGACCGAGTGGCCCCGGTGACGGCCCCGCCGGCTACCCACCGACGCCGCCGATCACTTGCGGATGACCCCGGCGAGGAACACGCTGGCCTGCAGCCAACCCGAGCGGGGGCCGCCGGTGGACACCCACACGCCGCGGACGATCATCCTGGCCGGTCAGATCGACGCACCCGAGATGACCAGCCTCGCCAACTACTGCGAGCACCTCCAGCGCGGCGGCCAGCTCGAGCTGCGCCTCGACATGACCGGTGTGACCGACTGCCATCGCGCCGGCCTCGATGGGCTCCTGGCGCTGGCCGCCAGCCCCGGCACCATGGTCGTCAGCGTCGACGGAGCACGGTGGGGCACTTCATCCACCTGCTGAGCGCCGCACCCATCAGCGAGATCCAAGGCCTGTGCGACGCGGTCCGCACCCTCCTCCCGTGCCCCACACCGGCCGGCACCTGACGCGCGGGCACGACGACGCCTGCGTCGAGAGGCCATCGGGTGCGCCGGGAGCACGGGCCGTGGCAAGGTCAGCGTCGCGGTGACCGCGCCCCGTGGTCCCCGGGAGGTGTCCATGCGGGACCACGACCTCGTCGACGTCGCCACGGGTGTGCTCGTGGAGCGCTACCGGCTCGACGTCGAACAAGCCTCCGTGATGTTGGCGGCGATGGCCGCCGGCGACGGGCGCGCCGTCGGTGAGTACGCCGTCACGTTGCTCGAGCCGCGGGACCCCGCCGTCACCGGCACCGACGGGGACGAACCGGCGAGTGTGCGACGCGCGGTCGAGTTCATCGACGCCAACGCCCACCGTGTCGTCAGTACCGGCGAGATCGCACGGGCGGCGCACATCGGACCCCGTGGGCTGCAGGCCTCGTTCAAACGGCATCGCGGTCAGACGCCCTTCGAGTACCTGCGCGAGGTCCGGTTCGGGGGCGCCCACCGCGACCTCGTGGCCGGCGACCCGGGTCGGGGCAGCACCGTCGGCGAGATCGCTGCGCGATGGCAGTTCACCAACGCCGGGCGGTTCTCCGTCGAGTACCGGCAGCGGCACGGTTGCTCGCCCAGCTCCACCCTGCGGCGTGCTCCCCAGGACGACGGCGCCATGCCGCGGACGGCGACAGAGGTGCGCGCCCGGGCGCGCCTCGCGCGACAGCAGGCCAAGCTGAGGCCGCGGAGAAGGCCTTCGAGGCCCAGCTCAGGGCGTTGATCATCCAGGTCCGAGCCGAGGGGGTCGCGCCGTCCCCGGTCCTGGAGGCCGTGTTGCTGCTGACCCGGCACACGGAGCCCCATGCCGACAGGTGACGCTCGGCTCTCGGGGGACACCTCCCGACACTGCGGGCAGCAGCGTGACCCGGCATGAGGACCGTGCGCCCGTCGCCGAGGCTGCGTCGCGAGCAGCGGCCGTGACGGTTAACCACCTCCGCCGAGCCCGAACCGTCCGGCCGGCGGATTCCTCGTCCTGAACCGATCCAAGTGCGCGAGCCCTGTTTTCCCTGCTCAGCGCTGGGGCACGCTGGTCGCAACAGGCCACGTCGGGCTTCGGGGGCTCGACGGTGGGCCGTTCGGAGGTCGGCCCCGCCCCTGGCGCTGGGGAGCAGCCAGGAGCGGGGCCGGCCCACTCTCCCGCTCATCCGCGAGGGTCGAGTTGTCGAGCCGAGGCGGGGCGCGTGCTCGCGGGCCTGATCGGCGCAGCGCACTTGATCGTGTGCGACCGATGGCGTCGCCCATCGGGCGCGCGGGTACAGCCCTTCCGTGACGGTTGGGAACACAGGCGTCGCGCTGGCCCGGCAGGCGATGGAAGCCCTACAGCGTCTCGACGCCGAAGGGCGAACACTGCGGCCGGACGGCGTCGACCACTTCACCTGGTCCGCGGACGTGATGGACGAGCTCGCACGGTTGGCCGAGCTCCTCGGCCGCACGATCGAGCGCGTCTCCGGCGAGGAGGCCTTCGGCGCCGAGTCGCACGCCCAGGCACTGGCGACCGCGATCGTGGCGCACCGCAACTCGCTGCTGCGCCACGGGCGGGGGGAGCGCCCTTTTCCCGATGGCGGTGACCCGCAGCTCCCCCGGGCCATCGTCGAAGGAATTCACGGGGGTATCACACCTCTGGCGGTTGTGGGAGATAAGGCGCGTTATGGCGTGAATCGCAACGCGGGCACCACAACTCGCCCGTAACATGACTTGTGTCGGCCGCGCCCCCCTCGGCCGACCATGGTTCCGGGAGCGCATCCCCCCGCGCTCCCGGAACCCCCAAACTTCCTATGCGGCCGTCGTGGCCAGCTGCTCCAGCACGAGGTCGGCGAGCCGGTCCGGCGTCTCGTCGGGGATCCAGTGGCTCACCCCGCTCAGCACCTCCAGGCGGTAGGGCCCCGTCACCCAGCGCGGCGTGCCGTCCACGGCCGTGCGGGAGATGGCGACGTCACCGTCGCTCCACACCAGCAGCGTCGGCACGCCGACGCTCAGCTGCAGGCCCTTGTGCTCCCAGAACGGGATCGCCCGGTACCAGTTGATCGCCCCGGTGAGGGCGGGCCGCAGCCCGCCCTTCGCCGCCAGGGCCGCCTCGTCCCGATGCGCCCGCTCGCGGCTCTGCCCGGCGCGGCGCGCGGCGGCGGCGAGCCCGCCGGGACGGCCGAGGAGCCGCTCGGCGGCCCCCGGGAGCTGGAAGAAGTACATGTACCAGGACAGCGCGACCTGCCGGCTCGTCGCCATCGCCCTGACGAACGCGGCCGGGTGCGGCACGGAGACCGCGGTCAGCATGCGGACCCGCTCGGGGTGCAGCGCGGCGAGGGCCCACGCCACCACCGCGCCCCAGTCGTGGCCGACCAGGTGCACGGTGTCGGCGCCCGCGACGTCCGCGAGGGCGACGACGTCGTCGACGAGCTCCTCGACGCGGTACGCGCGCCGTCCCTGGGGCCGCGCGCCGGGGGAGTAGCCGCGCTGGTCGGGGGCGAGCACCCGATACCCCGCGTCGGCGAGGCGGCGGGCGACGGGCTCCCAGCTCGCGGCGGTCTGGGGGAAGCCGTGCAGGAGCAGCACGGGCTCGCCGTCTGCGTCGCCGTACTCGGTGACGTCGAAGCGCAGCGCGCCACGGGTGTAGGAGTCCACGGCCCGATCGTGCCGCGCCCGCGCCCGATCCGTCGATCTTGTGTGCGCATCGTTCACTTCGCCGGAGCGCGACACTCCGTCGAAGTGGCCACCCTGCGAGGGAGCGTCGCGTTACGGTCGGTGCACACCGCGCCCACCCCCGGACGCGGGGCGGGGGCCGGGACGAGGGAGCGGCGCGAGCGCATGTCCAAAGGGTTGAGGCGGTTCCTGATCCTGGTCGTGGTGGCCGTCCTGCTGTTCTTCGTGATCTCGCAGCCGGAGGGCGCCGCCGACGTCGTCCGGTCGATCCTCGCGATCATCGGGGACGCGCTGTCCTCGATCGCCACGTTCTTCCGCTCCCTCTTCTAGGGCGCCGCGAACTCCCCGGCCGCGTAGCGCTCGCGGAGCCGGTGCTTGACGAGCTTGCCGGTGGGCGTGCGGGGCATGTCGTCGGTGAACACCAGCCGCCGGGGTGTCTTGTACCGCGCGATGCGCCCGCGCACGTGCTCGAGCAGCTCCTCGGCCAGCGCGTCGGAGGGCTCGTGGCCCGGCGCGGGTGCGACGACGGCGAACACCGACTCGCCCATCTCGTCGTCGGGCACGCCGATCACGGCGACGTCGTACACCGCGTCGTGCAGGGTGAGGACGTCCTCGATCTCCTGCGGGTAGATGTTCACCCCGCCTGAGATGATCATGAAGCTCTTGCGGTCGGTGAGGTAGAGGAAGCCGCCGGCGTCGACGTAGCCGAGGTCGCCGGTGGTCGTCCACGTCTCGTGGTCGGGGTGCTGGCTGCCCCGGGTCTTCTCGGGGTCGTTGTGGTACCGGAACGGCACGGTGTCGCGCTCGAAGTAGACGGTGCCGACCTCGCCCGCGGCCAGCTCGCGCCCCTCGTCGTCGCAGATGTGGATCGTTCCCAGCCCCGCGCGGCCCACCGAGCCGGGGCGCTCGAGCCACTGGGCGGAGTCGATGAACGTGATCCCGTTGGCCTCGCTCGAGCTGTAGTACTCGTGGAGCACCGGACCCCACCACTCGATCATCGCCCGCTTGACCTCGACCGGGCACGGCGCGGCGGCGTGGATCGCGACGCGCAGGCTGGAGACGTCGTAGCGCTCCCGCGTCTGCGCGGGGAGCTTGAGCATGCGCACGAACATCGTCGGCACCCACTGGCTGTGGGTCACGCGGTAGCGCTCGATCGCGGCCAGGGCCTGCTCGGGGTCGAACCGGTGCATCATCACGACCGTGCCGCCGGTCGACTGGATCGTGGCGCCGAAGCGCAGCGGCGCGGCGTGGTACGCCGGCGCCGGCGAGAGGTAGACGGTGTCCTCGCCGAAGCCGTACATCGGCTTGAACACGGCGATGTAGAGGTCGCCCGGCTCGTCGATCTGACGGTTGGGCAGGTTCGGTTTGATGCCCTTGGGGCGCCCCGTGGTGCCGGAGCTGTAGAGCATGTCGCCGCCGCGGGGCTGGTCGGCCATCGGCTCGGCGCTCTGCGCACCGACCACCTCATCGTAGTCCCGGTGGCCGGCGACCGGGCCCCCGAACGCGAGGCGCAGCGTGACGTCGGGGGTCGCATCGACGATCGCCGTGGCCAGCTCGTCCGTGGCGGCCGAGACGACCAGGGCGCGCGCGCCGCAGTCGGCGACGATGTAGGCGGCCTCGTCGGGGGAGAGGTGGTGGTTGACCGCGGTGACCAGCAGGCCGGCGCGCTGCGCGGCCCAGTAGACCTCGAAGACCCGCGGGTGGTTGTCCGAGAGCAGGGCGACGACGTCACCGCGGCGCAGGCCGTGCTCGTGCAGCGTGCGCGCCAGGCGCACCGAGCCGTCCTCGAGCTGGCGGTAGGTCAGGCCCTCACCGGTCTCGGCCATGATCACCGCGGGGCGGTCGGGATGGGTGGCGGCGAACGTCCCGGGATACATCGTCGTCTCCTCGGAGATCGCGTCGGATCGGCCGCCGTAGAGTAGATTATGTTGTGTTCGGGGGGAACCGACCGCCGCGGGAGGACGACCCGATGCCGACGGCGACCCGGCAGGCCTACTTCGACCAGGCGCTGCGCGTGCTCGCGCGCGAGGGCCGCAACGGCCTGCGCATCGGCAAGCTCTGCGCGGCGGTGGGCGTCACCAGCGGCTCCTTCTACCACCACTTCGGCAGCTGGGAGGGCTTCGTCGCCGCGCTGCTCGAGCACTGGGAGCGTGAGGAGGTCGGCCGGATCGTCGAGCTGGTCCACGCCAGCGACGACCCCGTGGAGCGCGTGACGCTGATGAAGCACCTGGCGCTGACGATCCCGCACGAGGCCGAGACCGCGATCCGCGCCTGGGCTACGGTCGACCCGACGGTCGAGGCGGCCCAGCGCGCGGTCGACCGGGGCCGCGTGCAGGCCCTCGCCGACGTGCTCGCCCCCGTCGTCGGCGACGCCCGGGCCCGCGCCCGCCTCGCCGCGCTCGGGATCGCGGTGCTCGCCGGGCACCAGCAGATCGCGGGCGTCGTCGACGTCGAGCTCTCGGCGCTGCTCGACGAGTTCGAGGCGGCGGTGCGCAACCACGCCGACGCCGGCTGGGAGTCCCCGGAGCGGGTGGCGGACCCGTGGCGGACCGGCGCGCCGACCCGCGGGCTCCCGGCGCACGAGGATCGGTGACCGCTGGCCTCCGACGCCCTACCCCGGCTGACCGCCGCTCGGACCCGGCGTCCTGCCGGTGCGCTCCGCCAGGCCACGCGGGATCACCAGGACGGGGCACGCGGCTTCGCGGACACAGCGGCTGCTCACCGAGCCCAGGAGCGCAGAGGTCGTGCGGCCGCGCCCACGGGACCCCACCACGAGCACGTCGGCGTCGGTGGCGGCGTGGAGGACGAGGCCGGCGGCGTCGGGCCCCTGGTCGACGTGGACCTCGACGTCGGGGACCTCGTCGCCGATCAGCGCGGCGATGCTCTCTTTCAGGCGCTGACGGGCGACGACCTCCATCTCGGCCAGCGAGGGCGTCCCCGACTCCCGCGCGGCAACCGTGGTGTCCCAGACGTCCCGGATCTTCCAGGCCCAGACCACGCGCAGCGTGCTGTTCGTCAGCCGGGTGAGCGAGGCCGCCCAGCGGACGGCCTCGGCGGCGTCCTCCGAGCCGTCGAAACCGACCACGACCCGGACGATGCCCTGGGCGCGAACGCCGTCCATCGCGCGACTCGACGGTTGCCCGCCGTCGTCGGGGTCGGCAGACCTCGGTGCTCCGTCCACGAGCACGCCCCTCTCGCGATCGTCGGGAACCGGTGTCGCATTCGTCCGATCCCGTCGCCGCCCGGGTGCGGGTGACGGCATACTCGCGGTGTGACGGAGGGACGAAGCGGACAGGCAGCGGGTGCGGTCATCCTCGTCGGCTTCGACGGCTCGCGGGAAGCGTCCGGGGCGATCGCCGTTGGTGCGCGGGTGCTGCCCGAGGTGGCGGCCCGCGTGGTCACGGTGTGGGCGCCGCCCGGTACGGACCCGGTGCTGCGACGCCGGATCACGCGTCGGGCCCGCACCCTCGACGAGCTCGGCACATGGATCGAGCACGAGTGTGCCGCCGCCGCCGAGGACGTCGCCGCCGACGGGGCGGCGTTGGCGCGGGCCGCCGGGTGGCGCGCCGAGCCGCTCGCCCACCGCGGACACGGCGATCCGGGGGCCGTGCTCGCGCGCCTGGCCGGGGAGCTGCCCGCGGCGGCTGTCGTGGTCGGCTCGCGGGGGCTGGGCGGCGCGGCCGCGCTCTTGGGCAGCGTCTCCGATCTCGCGGTGCACCACAGCCCGGTGCCCGTGCTCGTCGTGCCCCCGCTGCTCCACGCCGAGCGCGCGGCCGCGGCGACCGGTCCGGTCCTCGTCGGGCACGACGGTTCCGCGGGCGCCGAGCACGCCCGGGTCACGGCGGGCGCGCTGCTACCCGGGCGCGCACAGGTCGTGGTCCACGTCGGGGCGGGCTCGGGGGTCGCGGAGGCCGGGCCTCCGGACGCCGTCGCCGTGACCGGGCACGGGCGGGGTGCCCGCGCGATCGCCGCGGCCCTGGACGCGGAGGCGGTGGCGCGCGACGCCGGGGTCGTCGTGGTCGGGACGCGCGGGCGGACGGCACTGCGCGAGGTCGTGCTCGGGAGCGCGGCGATGGCGGTGCTCCACCACGTGCACCGTCCCGTCCTGGTCGTGCCTCAGTCGGCGTAGTCCGGGGCGCGGCCCTGGGTGAACGCGGTGACGGCCTCGGTGAGGTCGTCGGAGATCAGCGCCGAGGCGTTCCACGTGGCGATCTGGTCGAGGCCGTCGGCGATCGTGTGGTCGCGGGCGTAGGTGATGGCATGCTTGGTGCCGCGCAGGGCCAGTGGCGACTTGGCGGCGAGCCCGCGCGCGACCTCCGTGACGTGGGCGAGGAGGACCTCGGGGTCCTCGGTGTCGACGCACGCGTTGACCAGGCCCATGGCCTCGGCCTCGCCGCCGCGCACGTCGCGGCAGGTGTAGGCCATCTCGCGCACCCGGCCCTCGCCGACGAGGCGCGGCAGGCGCTGGAGCACGCCGACGTCGGCGGCGAGGCCCATGTCGACCTCCTTGAGCGAGAACCTCGTGCGCGGGGTCGCGTAGCGCAGGTCGCACACCACGGCGAGGTCGAGCCCGGCGCCGACGCACGCGCCCTGGATCGCCGCGAGCACGGGCACGCGGCAGCGCTCGACGGTGGTCAGCACGTCCTGCAGGTCGAGGATCAGGCGGCGCAGCGCCTCGCGCGCCCGGCCCGGGTCGGCGCCGGCCGGCGCCATGCCCTGGATCTCGGCGAGCATCGAGAGGTCGATGCCGGCGCAGAAGTGCCTGCCCGCGCCGGTGAGCACCACCGCGCGCACCCCGGGCTCCTCGTCGAGCGCGCGGAAGGTCGTGCGCAGCTCGTGCCACAGCGTCCGGTCCAGGGCGTTCGCCGCCTGCGGGCGCTCGAGGCGCACCGTCGCGACGCCGCCGTCGCGGGTGACCGAGAGTGCCGTCGTCGCGTCCACGTCCAGCGTGCTCACGTGCCGTGCTCCCTTCGCCGTCCACCCGGAGTTCGCCGAGCACGTTCTCATGCCCGGAACGCCGGGGCGCGCCACGAGGTTGAGCGGCGGGGCGTGACCGTGGGTGGTGGGATGGTGACACAGGTCTCGCATCCGTAGCACAACGTACGTTATGGTCGCCGGCGCGGCCCCGGGCGAGAGCTGCCACGGAGGACACCACCCGCGAGGAGGCACCTGATGAAGATCAACGTGGACTGGGACCGGTGCACGGGGATGGGCATGTGCGAGTCGCTCGCCCCCGACGTGTTCGAGGTCGACGACGACGGCTCGCTGATCGTGCACGCCGAGGAGGTCCCGGAGGGGATGGAGAGCGACGTCCGCGAGGCCGTCGCCGCCTGCCCGACCGAGGCCCTGTCGCTCGAGGGCGAGTGAGCGCGTGACGCACCTAGTGGTGGTCGGGGCGTCGCTGGCCGGGCTGCGGGCCGTGGAGGCCGTCCGGCGCGACGGGTTCGACGGGGACGTGACGCTGGTCGGGGCCGAGGAGCACCTGCCCTACGACCGGCCCCCGCTGTCGAAGGAGTACCTCTCCGCCGACGAGATCGCCGACCCGCGCTACCGCGAGGAGGAGACCTTCGCCGGCGACCTCGACGTCGAGCTGGTGCTCGGCACCCCGGCCACCGCCCTGGACAGCGCGGCCCGCACGGTCGCCGTCGGGGAGCGCACGCTGTCCTACGACGGGCTGGTCATCGCCACCGGCGCGCACGCCCGGGTGCTGCCGGGCACCGAGGACATCGCCGGGGTGCACACGGTGCGCACCCTCGACGACGCGATCGCCCTGCGCGCCGCGCTGCGCGCCGAGCACGCGCGGCGGCTGACCGTGGTCGGGGCCGGGTTCATCGGCTCGGAGGTAGCCGCGGTCGGGCGCAAGCTGGGCCTGGAGGTGACGATCCTCGAGGCGCTGGAGACCCCGCTGGCCCGGGCGGTGGGGGAGCGGATGGGCCGCGCGCTGACCCACCTGCACCGCCGGCACGGCACCGAGGTGCGCACCGGGGTCGCCGTGGAGGAGGTGCTGGCGGAGAACGGGCACGTGCGCGGCGTGCGCCTGGGCGACGGCACCGAGATGGCGACCGACGTCCTGGTCGTGGGGATCGGGGCCCGGCCGGCCACCGAGTGGCTGGAGGGCTCGGGGCTGACGATCGACGACGGGGTCGTGGCCGACGAGACCCTCGCCGCGGCGCCCGGGGTGTACGTGGCGGGGGACGTGGCGCGGTGGCCGAACGCGCTGTTCACCGACGTCGCCGAGGGGACCATGCGCCTCGAGCACTGGACCTCGGCGGCCGACCAGGGCGGGCGCGCGGCGCGCCACGCCGTCGACCCCGCGGCCGCGACGCCCTACGAGACCGTCCCCTACTTCTGGTCGGACTGGTACGACGGCCGCGTCCAGTTCGTCGGGATCGCCGCGGGCGAGGACATCGAGGTCGTGGCCGGCGACGACGCGCAGGGCGGCCCGTTCACCGCGATCTACCGCGCCGGCGACCGGATCGTGGGCGCGCTGGCGGTGGACATGCCCGCCGAGGTCATGAAGTACCGCCGGCTCATCGGCGGGCGCAAGACGTGGGACGACGCGCTGGAGCTCGCCGAGCAGCGACGCCGGCAGCGCGAGGAGAAGGCCCGACAGCGAGCCGAGGGAGCCTGCACGTGACCACCACGGCGGACGAGCCCGACATCGACCCGCTCGACCTGTCCTCCCTGGACTTCTGGGGCCGGCCGATGACCGAGCGGGACGCGACGTTCGCCGAGCTGCGCCGGGAGCGGCCGATCTCGTGGCACCGCCCGCCGGAGGGCATGCTCATGCCCAGCGCGGACGACCCGGGGTTCTGGGCCGTGGTGCGCCACGAGGACATCGGCTACGTCAGCAAGAACGCGAAGCTCTTCTGCTCGGGGCAGGGCGTGCAGTTCCAGGACGCGCCGCCGGAGATCCTCGAGGCGACCCAGTCGTTCCTCGCGATGGACGCGCCCCGGCACACGAAGCTGCGCAAGATCGTCAGCGCGGCGTTCACGCCGAAGCAGGTCGCCCGCGTCGAGGACCGCATCGCGCAGCGCGCCCGCACGATCGTCGACCAGCTGCTCGACCGGCTCTCCGACGGCGCCGACGGCGACTTCGTGCAGCTCGTGGCCAAGCAGCTGCCGAGGGGCACGATCTACGACCTCATGGGCGCGCCCGAGGAGCACCAGGACTCGCTCGCCGAGGCCGCCGACCTGCTGGTCGCGACCAACGACCCCGACGTGCTGGAGAACCTCGGCCTCGAGGACCCGATCGCGGCCGCCGGGCAGGCGCTGATGAACCTCCTGGGCCCGGCGATGGAGCTGGTCGAGGCCCGCCGCAAGGACCCCCGCGACGACCTCATGACCAACCTCGTGTCGGCCGAGGTCGACGGCGAGAGCCTCACCGACCAGGAGATCGGCGCGTTCTTCGTGCTCCTGTCGGTGGCCGGCAATGACACCACCCGCAACACCATCGCCCACTCGGTGCTTCGGCTCCAGGAGAACCCCGACCAGCGGGCGTGGCTCCTCGAGGACCTCGACGGCCGGATGCATCCCGCCGTCGAGGAGTTCGTGCGGCACGCGTCGCCGGTGCTGACGTTCCGCCGCACGGCGGTCGAGGACACCGAGCTGCGCGGGCACCGGATCGCCGCGGGCGACAAGGTCGTCATGTTCTACGAGTCGGGCAACCGGGACGACGAGGTCTTCACCGACCCGCAGCGTTTCGACCTGTCCCGTGACCCGAACCCGCACGTCGGCTTCGGGGGTGGCGGACCGCACTTCTGCATGGGCAACATGCTCGCGCGCACCCAGTTGCGGCAGATCTTCGCGCAGCTCCTGACGCGGGCCCCGGGCCTGACGGTGGGACGACCGGAGATGCTGCGCAGCAACTTCGTGCACGCGGTCAAGACCATGCCCTGCTCGCTCGGGGGCTGAGCACGTCCCCGACGGGACGGTGAGGGGGCGCAGGTGTCGACGCTGGTCCTGTCGGGCGCACGGTCGCGGGTCGAGCGGGAGCTCGTGCGCGAGTGGACCGCGACGACCTACGGCGACGACGGGGTGCGGGTCGTCCCCGACGACGGCCGCGATCTCGCCGGCGCGCTCGACGGCGCGGGCCCGGACACCACCGTCGTGCCGGTCCGCGTGGTGTGGCCGCCGGCCGAGCGGGCCTCCTCGGACCCGCCCGCGCTCTCCGACCTGCTCTCGCTGAGCGCCCGGCGCCGCGGGCTGCGCCACGCGCACGCCCGCGTGCGGGGCTGGTCGGCGTCGCGGGGTCGGGTGGTCGCGGGCGATGCGGCGACGCTGGCGCAGCTGCGCCGCGAGGGCGACCGCGAGCTCGGCGCCCCCGACGGCGCCGGCTTCGTGGCGTTCGTGCGCCGCCGGGCCACGCTGGCCTGCGACCGCGCCGAGCGCCGGCTCACCGGCGACCGCTACAAGGTCCCGCGGCTCATGGCCGAGCAGATCGTCGCGTCGGCCGCGGTCCGCGAGCGCGCCGCCGCCCTCGCCGGCGAGCTCGGCCTGGGCGTGGACGAGGTGCTCGGCCGCACCGCATCGTGCCTGGAGGAGATGGCCGCGGTGCAGAGCCCGCCCGCCATCGAGGCGTTCCGCTCGGTGATGAGCCCGCTGCACCGCCGGGCCTGGGAGCTCGACGTCGACACCTCGAGCCTGGGCGACCTGCGCGAACAGGGCCGCGCCCGGCCGCTGGTGTTCCTGCCGTCGCACCGCAGCTACGCCGACCCGCTGGTGCTCGCCGAGGTGCTGCACGCCCACGACTTCCCCCGCAACCACGTCCTCGGCGGCAACAACCTCGCGTTCTGGCCGCTCGGCACGCTCGGGCGCCGCGCCGGGATCGTGTTCATCCGGCGCAGTTTCGGCGACGACGCGGTCTACAAGTTCGCGGTCCGCGAGTACTTCGGTCACCTGCTCGACAAGCGCTTCAACCTCGAGTGGTACATCGAGGGCGGCCGCACCCGCACCGGCAAGCTGCGCCCGCCGAAGTACGGGCTGCTGCGCTACCTCGTCGACGCCGCCGACCAGCTCCCCGAGGACTCGCCCGGCCGCGACCCGCTGCTCGTGCCGGTGTCGCTGCACTACGACCAGCTCCACGAGGTCGGGGCGCTCGCGGCCGAGCAGGGCGGCGCGGGCAAGAAGGCCGAGGGGCTCGGGTGGCTCGCCGGCTACATGCGCGACCAGCAGCGCCGCATCGGCTCCGCCCGCATCCGCTTCGGCGAGCCGATCCCGCTGCGCGGCGCCCTGCGCGACGCCGGCGAGGGCACCGCCCAGCTGGAGAAGGTCGCCTTCCGGGTCTGCCTGGGGATCAACCGCGCGACGCCGGTGACGCCGACCTCGGTGGTCACGTTCGCGCTGCTCGGCGCGGGCGGGCGGGCGCTGACCCATCAGCAGGTCCGCGACGTGGTCGCCCCGGTGCGGCGGCTGCTCGCCGACGAGCCGGCCATCGGCGACCTGGACACCGACGACGGGGTCGCCGAGACCCTCGAGCGCCTCGTGTCGGTCGGCGTCGTCGAGCGCTTCGACGGCGGCCCGCAGACGGTGTGGTCGATCGGGCCCGACCGCCACCACGTCGCCGCCTTCTACCGCAACGGCGTGCTGCACCACCTGCTCGACCGCGCGGTGCTGGAGATGGCGCTGTTCGCCGTCGTCGACTCCGGGCGCGAGCTCGCGCACGACGAGGTGCTGGAGGCCTGCTGGGAGGAGGCGCTGGCCCTGCGCGACATGCTGAAGTTCGAGTTCTTCTTCCCGCGCAAGCGTGAGTTCCGCGACGAGCTGCTCGCCGAGCTCGAACGCCTCGCTCCCGGCTGGGCGACCACGCCGGCCTCGGCGGGCGGGGCCGCGGCGCTCCTCGGCCGCGCCGACCTGCTCGTCGCGCCCCGGACGTTGCTGCCGTTCGTCGAGTCGCAGTGGGTGGTCGCGACCGTGCTCGCCGACCACGGTGACGCTTCCGGGGGCGCCCTCGACGACCGCGGCGCGTTCCTCGACGCGTGCACCGGACTCGGGCAGCAGTGGTGGCGCCAGCAGCTGCTCCAGGGCGCCGACGCCGTGTCCCGCGAGCTGTTCACCACGGCGCTGCGGGCCGCCGACAACCGCGGGCTGCTCGGCGCGGACGCCACGCAGGAGGCCCGCGCCGCCTGGCGCGACGAGGTCGCCGCCGTCCGCGACCGGCTGCGTCGCGCCGGCGAGCGCGAGGGCGAGCTGCGCGCCGACGTGTTCGGAGGGGTGCCCGGTGCCGCGCAGCAGTGAGCTGGACACCCGCCGCGCCGCGATCCGCGCCGCGCCCTCGGGCAGCGTCGCGGTGGTCGACGAGACCGCCCTGCTGGCGAGCTCCGCGGTGGCGGCGCACGCGGGCGAGGCGCTGCGGTCGGGGCGCACCGCGTGGCGCGCGGTGCCCGGCGACGTCGCGCTGCTCGCCGGGGCACGCGACGACGAGGACGCGGTCCGCCGGCTCGTCGCGGGCTGGGCGGGCGAGGACGAGGCCACGCTCGCGCACCGCGCCCGCGCGCTCCTGCGCGACGAGCTCGGCGCCTCGCTGCGCCCGGAGATGTGGTCGCTGGTCCTCGAGCACCGCCGCGCGGGCCACCACGTGGTGCTCACCGGGCACGCGCCGCGCCCGGTGCTCGCGCCCATCGCCGAGGACCTCGGCGCCGACGAGCTCCTCGCCACCGAGGCGGAGGTCGGCGAGGGCACGTTCACCGGCGAGGTCGCGGGGCCGGTCCTGTTCGACGGCCGCGGCGAGCGCAAGGCCGCGGCGCTGGGCGACCGGACGGTGGCCTTCGCCTACGCCGGCCCGTGCTCCGAGGCCCTGCTGGCCACGGCCGCGCACCCGCTGGTGGTGTCGGCGGGGACGTCGGTGGGCTCGCGCGAGGGCGCCCACCCGGTGCTGCCCGTCGAGCCCCGCGGCGGCACGCTCGCGACCCCCGGCGACGTCCTGCGCACCGCCGGCTTCTACGGCGCGCTGGTCGGCGCCGCGGGCACGGCCGCCGCGGTCGGGCTCGCCCGCCGCTCCCGCCGGCAGATGGTCGACCTGACGTGCTCGGTCACCGGCGACCTCGGCCTGGCGCTCGCCGGGATCGACGTCGAGGTCACCGGCGCCGAGCACCTGTGGTCGGCGCGTCCGTGCGTGTTCGTGTTCAACCACCAGTCCAAGATCGACGTCGCCCTGCTCATGAAGTTGCTGCGCGGCGGGTTCACCGGGGTCGCGAAGGCGGAGGCCGCGTCGATCCCGCTGTGGGGCGCCATGTTCAAGCTCGCCGGCGTCGCGTTCGTCGACCGCGGCAACACCCGCCAGGCCAAGGAGGCACTCGAACCCGCGGTGCGCAAGCTGCGCGACGAGGGCTGGTCGCTGGCGATCGCGCCGGAGGGCACGCGCTCGCCCACCCCGCGGCTCGGGCGGTTCAAGAAGGGCGCGTTCCACATCGCGATGCAGGCCGGCGTGCCGATGGTCCCGATCGTCATCCACGACGCCGGCGAGGTGATGTGGCGCGGGCACCAGACGCTGCGCGGCGGCACCGTGCACGTCGACGTGCTGCCGCCCGTCGACACCTCGGACTGGACCGTCGCGACGATGACCGAGCACGTCGAGGACGTCCGGAACCGGTTCGTCGCCGTCCTGGAGGGAGCCCGGTGAGCTCGTCGGTCACGGGGGACCCGACCCCGCCCCGCAGCGACGACGGCCGCCTGCTCTGGTCGCGCTCGGAGGAGCTGACCGGCTTCGAGGCCCTGATGTGGCGGGTCGAGGCCGACCCGCGGATGCGCTCGACGGTCGTGCTCGTCGAGACCCTCGACCGCGAGCCCGACTGGGACCGGCTCGTCGCCGCCACCGACTGGGCGTCGCGGGTGGTGCCGCGGTTCCGGGAACGGATCGTCACCCCGTTCCTCGGGGCGGGCACGCCGCACTGGGCGCTCGACCCCGACTTCGACCTGCACTACCACCTGCGGCACCTCGCGCTCCCCGACGGCGCCGGGATGCCGGGGCTGTTCACCCTCGCCGAGCAGATCGCGATGACGCCGCTCGACTCGTCGCGGCCCCTGTGGGAGGCGACGCTCGTCGGCGGGCTGCCCGACGGCGGCGCGGCGCTGCTGTTCAAGCTCAGCCACGTCCTCTCCGACGGCATGGGGCTCGCGCAGCTGCTGGCCGGGCTGCACTCGCGCTCGCGGGAGCCGATGACCGACAAGCCCCAGCCCCCGCCGCCCGAGGCCGAGCCCGGCGGGCTGTCGCGCGAGGTGGTGCGCCAGGTCCGCAGCGATCTCGGGCTGGTCGGCGGCGCCGCGCGCGGCCTGCTGGGCGTGGCGGCGACCCTGGTGCGGCCCGACCACGCGGTCCGCGACGCCGCCGCCTACCTGGTCTCGGCGGCCCGGGTGCTCTCGCCGCCGCCCGCGCCGCCGCTGCCGGTGCTCGCCGACCGCAGCCCGTCGTGGCGCTTCCGCACGCTCGACGTGCCCTTCGCCCGCCTGCGCGCAGCGGGGAAGTCGGTCGGCGGCTCGGTCAACGACGCCTACGTCGCCGGCCTGCTGGGGGCGTTCCGCCGGTACTCCGAGCGCCGCGGGGAGCCGCTGCCCCCGGACCGGCTCATGCCCGTGACGCTGCCGGTGTCGATCCGCCGCGAAGAGCACGAGCCCGGCGGCAACCACTTCGCGCCGGCCCGGCTCTCGGCGCCGGTGGGGATCGTCGACCCGGCCGCGCGGGTGGTCGACGTCCGCCGGCGGATGAAGGTGGCGCTGGGCGAACCGGCCCTGGAGAGCGTCGAGATCGTCAGCGCGTGGCTCGCCCGCCTGCCCGGCGCGCTCGTCGCGAACTTCGGGGGCGGTGCGACGAAGAGCAACGACCTGCAGGCCAGCAACATCCCCGGGCTGCGGGAGGACGCGTTCCTGGCCGGCGCGCAGATCCTGCGCAGCTACCCGTTCGCGCCGCTGCCCGGCTGCGCGGCGATGATCGCCATGGTGACCCACGGCGACACGTGCTGCGTCGCCGCGAACCTCGACGCCGCGTCGTTCACCGACCTCGCGGGCTTCGAGCAGGACCTCGCCGACGGGTTCGCCGAGGTGCTGGCGCTGGCGGGGACATGAGCGAGCCCCTGGTCCTCCTGCACGGCGCGAGCATGTCCGCCCGCGCGTGGGACCCCGTGCGGGCGGCGCTCGAGGCGCACCACGAGGTGCTCGTGCCGACCATGGCCGGGCACCGCGGCGGGGCGAGCTGGCCCGACGGCGAGCCGGTGGGCGTCGCCGGGATCGTCGACGACGTCGAGCGGGTCATGGACGCCGCGGGCACGCCCACCGCGCACCTCGTCGGCAACTCCCTCGGCGGGTGGGTGGCCCTCGAGCTCGCCCGCCGCGGGCGCGCCCGCTCGGTGGTGGCGCTCTCGCCGGCCGGCGGGTGGGGCACGCGGTGGGACCTGCGCCGGCTCGTGTGGTCGTTCCGCCTGGGGGCCGCCCTCGCCGGGTCGCGCCGGTTGCGCGCGGCGGCCCGCCGGCCGTGGCTGCGCCGCGTGCTGCTGGCGCGGGTGCTCGAGCGCGGTGACCGGGTGCCGACCGCCGAGGTCGGCGAGCTCTTCGACGACCTCGCCGGCTGCGTGATCCTGCACGAGCTGCTCGACGGGGCCGCCGAGCACGGCGGCGTCGCCGCGTTCACCGACCTGCCCTGCCCCGTGCGCGTCGCCTGGTCCGGCCGCGACCGCCTCGTCCCCTGGCGGCGCCACGGCGTCGCACTGCGCCGTCGCCTGCCCGGCGCGGAGTTCGTGCGCCTGCCCCGCGTCGGTCACGTGCCGATGTGGGACGACCCCGACCTGGTGGTCGACACCGTCCTCGGCGTCACCGCTGCCCACCGACCCGTCGTCGAGGAGACACCCGCATGATCGGCACCGAGACCGACCTCGAGATCGACGGCACCCGCGGGCGCGTCGTCGTGCGCCGCCGCGACCCCGACGGCCCGCCACGCCGGGTCGTGCTCGTCGCGCACGGCTACGGCGAGCACTCCGGGCGCTACGGCCACGTCCTCGACCGCCTCGCCGGCGACGGCGCCGTCGTCTACGCGCCCGACCACCAGGGCCACGGGCGCTCGGAGGGCGAGAAGGTGCTCGTGCACGACTTCGAGGAGGTCGTCGAGGACCTCGACCAGGTCCGGCGCGTCGCACGCAACGAGCACCCCGACCTGCCGATCGTGCTGCTCGGGCACTCGATGGGCGGGCTCGTCGCCGCGCGCTACGCCCAGCGCTACCCCGACGTGCTCGCGGGCCTCGTGCTCACCGGCCCGGTCGTCGGCGGGAGCCCGGGCATCTTCGGGCTGCTCGAGTACGACCCCATCCCCGAGGTCCCGATCGATCCCGCGGTGCTCTCCCGCGACCCCGCCGTCGGCGAGGCCTACGCGGCCGACCCCCTCGTGTGGCACGGGGCGTTCAAGCGCCCGACGCTCGAGGCGTTCGTGGCCTCGGTCGAGGCGATCGCCGCGGGGCCGGGGTTCGGCGAGCTGCCCGTGCTGTGGGTGCACGGCGAGGACGACCAGCTCGTCCCGCTGGACTCCACCCGCCCGGTGATGGAGAAGCTCGGCGGCACCGACCGGACGACCCGCATCGACCCGGGGGCCCGCCACGAGGTCCTCAACGAGACCCACCGCGACGAGGTCCTCGACGACGTCGCCGCCTTCATCGGCCGCGTCGCCGGTTAGGCCGGCGCGGGCTCGCCCTCGCCGGTGAGCGCGCGGCGCATCAGGTGCATCGCGAGCACGACCGAGCGCTCGCGGACGTCGCCGCGCTCGCCGGGCAGCACCGGGTCGCGGGCCAGCGTGCGCCCGTCGGCGGTGCGCACGCAGAAGCAGACGTAGCCGACCGGCTTGGCCTCGGTGCCCCCGCCCGGCCCGGCGACGCCCGTGATCGCCACCGCGATCGTCGCGCCGAACCGGGCCAGCGCGCCGTCGGCCATGGCCTCGGCGACCTGCGGCGACACCGCGCCGTGGGTCTCGATGAGCTCGCGGGGCACGCCGAGCAGGTCGGCCTTGGCGTCGTTCGAGTACGAGACGACGCCGCCGGCGACGTGCGCGGACGCCCCGGCCGGGGCGGTGAGCCGCCCGGCGAGCAGGCCCCCGGTGCACGACTCGGCGGTCGCGACGACCTGGCCGTCGAGCAGCTCGAACAGCAGCTCGTCGATGGTCTGCCCGGTGCGCGAGAAGATCGTCTTCCCGTGTCGGCGGTCGATCTCGGCGACGACGGCGTCGCGCGCGATGGCCGCGTCCGCCGACGCCGGCGCGTGGCGCAGGTCGACCTCGAGGGTGAAGTCGCGCAGGCACGTCGTGATCTCGAGCGGCGTGAGGTCGGTGCCGGCGCCGACGTCGCGCAGGGTCGCCGCGATCTCGGACTCGGGCACCCCGAACAGGCGCAGGTGGGTCTCGGTCCAGGGCGCGGTGCGCGCGAGGACCTCCTGCACCGGCCCGGACGCGAGCGCCTCGTCCCACATCGCGCGGACCTCGCGCGGCGGTCCGGGCAGCACCAGGACCGTCGGCCCGCCACGCCAGGGGTGCGGCGGCACCGCGAGCCCGGGCGCGGTGCCGGCCGGGCGGATCGGCGTCGCGCCGCGCGGCACCATGGCCTGCTTGCGGTTGGCGGCGGCGAGGGCGTCGGCGTCCCAGCGCAGCCGGTCGGCGAACCTGCTGATGATGTCGCCGACCACCTTCTCCATGTGCTCGTGGAGCTCGAGCGGCCGGTCGGTCTCGTCGGCCACGACCTCCGCGGTGAGGTCGTCCGCCGTGGGACCGAGCCCGCCGGTGGTGACGACGAGGTCGATGCCGTCGCCCGCGAGGAACCGCAGTGCCGCCGCCATGTCCTCGCCGCGGTCGCCGACGAGCACGAGGTGGGACACCTCGACGCCGAGCTCGCCGAGACGCTCGGCCACCCAGGGGCCGTTGCGGTCGGTGATGCGGCCGGTCAGCAGCTCGCTGCCGGTCGCGACGATGCCCGCCCGCACCCCGCCGGCCCCGCCGTCGCTCCCGTGCCCCTCGTCGGCCACGCCGCACCCCGTCTCCCGGTCCGATCCTGCCCGTCCCTGCTCCCGCCATCCCATCAGAGAGGGCGGTTCCCGGCCGTCCGGCGGGGGACGGGGATGGGCCGGTCGGGTGGTTCTCGTCCGAACGACACCGACGGGATGCGTGATCGTGCACATCTGTACCGGTGGGTCATCGTTGGAGCGGGTACAAGGTGCATAGTGGTCCGGGCGAGTGAACTACTCGGCAGTCAAGTGATCACGATGCGTTGCCGACCGTGAACGCGGCGGGGGAGCGGTCGGCAGCAGGGCGGAGCGCGCCCGCGCGCGGTCCGTGTCCGGCGCACGTCGGGGGACGACCGGGAAGGGGTGTGGTGCCGTGAGCCACGCTCCGGTGGCGTCCCCCGTGCTCGCCGCGCCCGACGGGATGTCGTCCACCACCGTGCTCGTCCTGACCGCCCTGCTCGTCCTGGTCGTCGCGGGCTCCGCGATCGGCCTGCTGGTCCAGCGGGTCCGCCGCCGCCGGCACGACCTCGCGGCCGCCGAGCTCGCCGACCGGCTGCGTCGCGACGCCCACCGCGACCCGCTGACCGGCCTGCTCAACCGCGAGGGCTTCCTGCACGCGGACCCGGCGGCGGGCGGTGCCGTCGCCGTCGTCGACCTGCGCCTGCTCGGCCAGGTCAACGACACCCTCGGGCACGCGCGCGGCGAGGTCTTCGTCCGTCTCGCGAGCGACCGGATCGTCGGCGTCCGTCTCCCCGTCCTCACCGGCGACGCGCCCGTCGCCG
This sequence comes from Actinomycetospora lutea, assembly GCF_028737205.1. Taxonomy (GTDB): domain Bacteria; phylum Actinomycetota; class Actinomycetes; order Mycobacteriales; family Pseudonocardiaceae; genus Actinomycetospora; species Actinomycetospora lutea. Next base: position 49,176 of record NZ_JAQZAL010000006.1, read on the forward strand.
CGCGGCTCGAGGGCGACACCTTCGCCGTGCTCCTGCCCGGTGTCGACGGGCACGAGGCCCACACCGCCGCCGAGGACCTGCGCGAGCGACTCCTCGCCGCGTACCTCGTGGAGGGCGTGCGCTTCGAGCCCCCGGTCGTCGTCGGGGTGGCCGCCGACGGGCCGTGGCTCGCCGACGTCCCCGCAGGCCCCGAGCGCACGGCCGCCCTGCTGCGCCGCGCCGACGTCGCCCTCGCCGCCACGCGCGACGGCGGCGATCCGGTCCGCTGCTACGAGCCGAGCATGGGGGAGCGGGCGGCCCGCCGCCTGCGCCTCATCCGCGGCTTCTCGGCCGCCGTCGCCCGCCGCGACGTCCGCGTCGACTTCCAGCCCGTCGTCTCGCTCGGCGAGCGCACCGTCGTCGGGGTCGAGGCGCTGGCGCGCTGGGACCACCCCGAGCTCGGCCTGCTGCTGCCCGACGAGTTCGTCCCCGTCCTCGAGGCCACCGGCCAGATCGCCGAGCTCACCTCGTTCGTCCTCGACGAGTCGCTCGCGGCCGCACGCCGCTGGCTCGACCGCGGGATGCGGCTGTCGGTGGCCGTCAACGTCTCCGTCGGCAACCTCGCGGCGACCGACTTCCCCGACGAGGTGGCGTCACTGCTCGCCGCCCACCGGGTCCCCGCCGAGCTGCTCACGCTCGAGCTCACCGAGTCCGGGGTGTCCTCGGAGCGGGAGGTCGCGCTGCCCGTCCTGCGCCGGCTGCACGCGCTGGGCTGCCACCTCGCCGTCGACGACTTCGGCACCGGCCAGTCGTCGCTGGCGCACCTGCGGCGCCTCCCCGTCGACCAGGTCAAGATCGACAAGAGCTTCGTGCTCGGGATGGGCACCGAGTACGGGGACGTCGCCGTCGTCCGCGCGATCGTCGAGATGGGACACACGCTGGGCCTCACGGTGGTCGCCGAGGGCGTCGAGCAGGTCGCCGTGCGCGCCGCGCTCGCCGAGATGGGCTGCGACGTCGCCCAGGGCTACCTGGTGTCCCGCCCGCTGCCCGCGCGGTGCTTCGACACCTGGCTCGACTCGCTCGACGTGCACCCGGGCGTGCCCGGCGCGACCGCCGGACCCCGGACGCTCATCGCGTGACGCGCCCTGTAGTCTGGTTCCCAGCCCTCCGGGGCAGGCCCCTTTAGCTCAGTCGGCAGAGCGTCTCCATGGTAAGGAGAAGGTCTACGGTTCGATTCCGTAAAGGGGCTCTCGGTGAGCAGGCCGGCGAACGAGGGTTCGCCCCGCCACAAGATCGTTGCAGTGTCGTGTGACGGGTGCTCACCGCGGCGGTGTAGCTCAGTCGGTAGAGCAAACGGCTCATAATCGTTGTGTCGCCGGTTCAAGTCCGGCCACCGCTACCACCCAGGTCGTGGGTTCGTCCCGCGCTGCTGCCACACCGTGACGAGAGGAACCTCCGTGGCCACCACCGACATCCGTCCGAAGATCACGCTGGCCTGCGAGGAGTGCAAGAACCGCAACTACATCACGCGGAAGAACCGGCGGAACGACCCCGACCGCCTCACGATCAAGAAGTTCTGCCCGCACTGCGGCACCCACCGCGGCCACCGCGAGACCCGCTGACGCTCGCCCGTGCCGCTCGACGCGTCCTTCGTGGGTCGCACCTGGCCCGCGGAGACCTACGAGGTCTCGCTGGAGAAGATCCGGGAGTTCGCCGCCGCCATCGGTGCCGACGACCCCGTGCACCACGACCGTGACGCCGCCCGGCAGGCGGGCCACCGCGACGTCGTCGCCCCGACGACGTTCCCGGTGGTCTTCACCTGGCCCGCGACGCGCCGCGTGGTCGACGACCCGGCGCTCGGCCTCGACTTCACCCGCGTCGTGCACCGCGACCAGTCCGTCGAGGTCAGCCGCCCGCTCTGCGCCGGCGACGTCGTGACCTCGGTGGTGGCCGTCGACGACATCCGCGATCTGGCCGGCAACGACGTCATCACCTTCCGCGTCGACGTGACCGACGCCGACGGCGCCGCGGTGCTGACCACCCGCGCGACCCTCGTCGGGCGCGCCGAGCCGGCGGGGTCGTCGTGAGCGCCCTGACCGACGCGAGCGCCGGCGACCAGCTCGAGCCGCGCACGGTGACGATCACCCGTGCCGACCTCGTCGCGTACGCCGGCGCCTCGGGCGACCTCAACCCGATCCACTGGAACGAGCGCGTCGCGGTCGAGGTCGGCCTGCCCGGCGTCATCGCCCACGGCATGTTCACGATGTCGCTCGCCGCGCGCTACGTCGGCGACCTGGCCGGTGACCCCGCCGCCGTCGTCGCCTTCTCCACCCGCTTCACGCGCCCCGTCGTGGTCCCCGACGACGACGCCGGCGCCACCGTCGAGCTCGGCGCCAAGGTCACCGACGTCGCCGACGACGGCACGCGCACCGTGAGCGTCACGGCCACCCACGAAGGCAAGGGCGTCCTCGGCAAGGCCGTCGCGACCGTCCGCCCGCGCTAGTCCTCGCCTGCCCTGCCCTGCCCTGCCCGACCGAGGCCGACAGGTCCGACAGGGCCGGTCGCCGAGCTTCCCGACGAACGAACGGCGCTCTCGCTGCCCACGCAGGCAACGCGACAGTAGCCGTTCGTGCGTCAGGGGCGTGCGGTCAGGCGGCGGCGGGGACGCCGAGGGTCGCGAGGACGGCGCGGGAGAGCGCCGCCGACCCGAGGGCGTTGGGGTGCACCGGCGCCGCGGGGGCCGTCGGGACCAGGCCCTCGATCCACCGCTCGCCGGGCAGGGCGCACACGTCGTGGCCGACGGTCGGCGTCGCGGCGTCGACGTAGGTCGCGTCGCCGTCGGCCGCGGCGTCGGCGATCTCGGCGTTGAGGTGCGTCAGCACGCCGCGCAGGTACTCGACGTCGCCCGGGGTGTACGGCACGACCGGGTAGCAGCCCGGGCCCTGCGCCGGCAGCACCGAGGGGTACCCGACGAGCAGCACGCGGGCGTCCGGCGCGCGGCGGTGGACCTCGTCGAGGACGTCGTCGAGGCGGTCGCCGAGGTCGTCGATCCGCGCCGAGAGCTCGTCGTGGGGACCCTGGGTGTAGCGGTCGCGGCAGGGCGTGCCGAACGGCGTCGGGCTCACGCAGGCCTGGACGATCTCCGAGAACCCGATGTCGTTGCCGCCGATGCCGACGGTCACGAGCTGGGTGCCGGGGCCGAGCGCGTCGTACTGCGGCGGGTTCGCGCCGCCCTGCACCGGCTGCGGCGCCGCAAAGTCGCGGGTCCGCGCGCCGCTGCAGCTGACGTCGGTCAGCACGGCGCCGGTGCGCTCGGCGACCAGGTGCGGGTAGTTGTTCGCCGAGCGCAGGCACCCCGGGGGCGGACCCGCGGGGGCGCCGGTCAGCGGCGAGGCCGTGTAGGAGTCGCCGAGCGCGACGTAGGCCTGCCCGGCGGCCGTCGGGGCGCCCATCGCCACGGGCGCGACGGCGATCCCGAGGAGCCCGACGGCGACGGCGATGAACAGGCGCAGGACGATCGGCCGACGGCCCACCGGCTCTCCTCGGAAGTCGGGGTCCCGGCGGGACCGTCGGCGCGGATGATCGCGGGTCTCAGCGTGCCTCCGCCAGCAGGTCGGCCATGCGGGTGACGCCGGTGCGCAGGTCGTCGTCGCCGAGGGCGTAGGAGAGCCGGAAGTACCCCGGGGTCCCGAACGCCTCGCCGGGCACGACGGCCACCTCGGCGTGCTCGAGCACGAGCGCGGCGAGGTCGACGCTGGTCTGCGGGCGCTCGCCGCGGATCTCCTTGCCGAGCAGCTCCGTCACCGACGGGTAGGCGTAGAACGCGCCGCGCGGCACGGGGCAGGTGACGCCGTCGATGCCCGAGAGGAGCTCGACGATCAGCCGCCGGCGACGGTCGAACGCCTCGCGCATCTCGGCCACCGCGTCCAGCGGGCCCGTCACGGCGGCGAGCGCGGCGCGCTGCGCGACGTTGCAGACGTTCGAGGTCAGGTGCGACTGCATGTTGATGCCGGCCGCGACGACGTCGGCGGGCCCGATCATCCAGCCGACCCGCCAGCCGGTCATCGCGAAGGTCTTCGCGACGCCGTTGAGCACCACGCAGCGGTCGGCGATCTCGGGCACCGCCACCGGCATCGACACGTGCTCGGCGCCGTCGTAGACGAGGTGCTCGTAGATCTCGTCGGCGATCACCCAGATGCCGTGCTCGGCGGCCCAGCGCCCGACGGCCTCGACGAGCTCGCGCGGCGCGACGGCCCCGGTGGGGTTGGACGGCGAGCACCACAGCAGCGCCTTGGTGCGCGGCGTGCGCGCCGCCTCGAGGGCCTCGACGGTCGGCAGGAAGTCGGTCGACTCGTCGGTGTCGATCTGGACCGGGTCCCCGCCCGCCATGCGCACGGCCTCGGGGTAGGTCGTCCAGTACGGGGCGGGCAGCAGGACCTCGTCGCCCGGGTCGATCAGCGTCGCGAACGCCTCGAACACGGCCTGCTTGCCGCCGTTGGTGACGAGCACCTGGCGCGCCTCGACCTGCCACCCCGAGTCGCGGGCGGTCTTGGCCGCGACGGCGTCGCGCAGCTCGGGCAGCCCGGCCGCGGGGGAGTAGCGGTGGTTCTTGGGGTCCGAGCACGCGGCGATCGCGGCGTCGACCACCGGCTGCGGCGTGGGGAAGTCCGGCTCGCCGGCGCCGAAGCCGATCACCGGGCGGCCGGCGGCCTTGAGCGCCTTGGCCTTCGCGTCGACCGCCAGCGTCGCCGACTCCGCGATCCCGCCGACACGCGCCGAGATGCGGCGGTCGGTCGCGGAGGGGTGCAGGGAAGTCGAGGACGACGACGTCATGTCCCGGTATCCTAGGAGAAGGCCCCGGCCGCCTTCGCTGCCCGGGCGTCGCTCCTGCCCCGGCGCCGTCGGGGTGCGGGCCTTGACGTAGCATGGCTCACCGGGACGGATCGTCCGTCGCTCCCACGCGCTCGTCGCCGTGTGGATCGACCTCGGCCCGGCCCACGGCGTCCTCCCGGGGACGCCACAGGGGCGTAGCTCAATTGGCAGAGCAGCGGTCTCCAAAACCGCAGGTTGCAGGTTCAAGTCCTGTCGCCCCTGCACCGCGACGGTGAAGCCCGCCGGTCAGGCGGGGTCGGTGGACGAGGACGGTGAGGACGGCGCAGTGAGCGAGGACAGCAGCCGGCGTCGGCGCGCGAGCGACGACGACGACGCGCGTCCGGTCACCGCCGCCGGCCGTCGACGGCGCGCCGACGCGGCCGGGAACGGCAGCGGCGGGGACGCGACGGACACCGCGAGCGGTCGCTCGTCGGGCAGCTCGGGCAAGGGCACGGCCACCCCGACGCGGGACCGCACCCAGGAGTCGCAGGGGTCGGTGTTCGCTCGCCTGCGGCGGTTCCTCCGCGAGGTGGTGGCCGAGCTCCGCAAGGTGCACTGGCCCACCCGCCGGCAGATCGTGGTCTACACGTTCGTCGTCCTCGTGTTCGTGTCGTTCATGGTGGCGCTGGTGGCAGGCCTCGACTGGGTGTTCGCCAAGGCCGTGTTCGCCCTCTTCGGCTGACCGTTCCGCCGAGCGGCCGGCCGGGCACCGCGCCGCGGTGCCCGCCGTGCAAAGGAAGTGAGTGAGAAGTGACCTCCGCAGGATCCGGCGCAGAGCCCGAGAACGGCACCCCCGACGGCGGCGAGCCCGAGCTCGTGGCCGAGGCCCGCACGCGCGGCGTCATGGTGCGTGAGGGCAGTGGCACGTACGGGGACCTCAGCACCGAGGAGAACCCGGCCACGCTCGACGACGCCCAGGTGGCCCGCGCCGCCCGGGAGGCGCGCGAGGCGGAGGACGCGGACGACACCGCCGACACCGCCGACGCCGACGCCGTCGACCCGGAGGCCGACCTGCAGGCGGCGCGCGCCGCCCTGGGCGCCCCGGCCGACGAGGACGACTCCGACCTGCCCGAGGAGTCGGCGGGCGCGGGCGACATCGCGGCCCGCGGCGACACCGAGGACGACCTCCAGGTCGACGAGGCGCCGGTCTCCGCGGAGGCCGCCGAGGTCGAGGAGGAGGAGGTCGACCCCGCGCAGGCCCTCAAGGACTCGCTGCGCCTGGCCCCCGGCGACTGGTACGTCGTGCACTCCTACGCGGGCTACGAGAACAAGGTGAAGGCCAACCTCGAGACCCGCGTGCAGACGCTGGACGTCGAGGAGTTCATCTTCCAGGTCGAGGTGCCCACCGAGGAGGTCACCGAGATCAAGAACGGGCAGCGCAAGCAGGTCCAGCGCAAGGTGCTGCCCGGCTACATCCTCGTGCGGATGGACCTCAACGACGCCTCGTGGAGCGCGGTGCGCAACACCCCGGGTGTCACCGGCTTCGTCGGCGCCACCTCGCGCCCGTCGCCGCTGACCCTCGACGAGGTCGTCAAGTTCCTCCTGCCCCGCCAGGAGACGCCGAAGAAGGCCAAGGGCGCGGAGAAGGCCGGCACCGAGGACACCGCCGGCAAGCCCGCCGTCGAGGTCGACTTCGAGGTCGGCGAGTCGGTCACCGTCATGGACGGCCCGTTCGCGACGCTCCCGGCGAGCATCTCCGAGGTCAACGTCGACGCCCAGAAGCTCAAGGTGCTCGTCTCCATCTTCGGCCGGGAGACCCCGGTCGAGCTCGGGTTCAACCAGGTCTCGAAGATCTGATCCGATCCCGAGGCCACCCGGCATCGGCGCCGGCTCCGCTGCGCTCCGTGTCGCTCCACCCGCAACAACGAGGAAGTCATGCCCCCGAAGAAGCGACGGCTCTCCGCGGTCGTCAAGCTGCAGATCAGCGCCGGTGCGGCGACGCCGGCCCCGCCCGTCGGCCCGGCCCTGGGTCAGCACGGCGTCAACATCATGGAGTTCTGCAAGGCCTACAACGCGGCGACCGAGTCGCAGCGTGGTCAGGTCGTGCCGGTGGAGATCTCGGTCTACGAGGACCGCTCCTTCTCCTTCGAGCTCAAGACCCCGCCGGCGGCCAAGCTGCTGCTCGCCGCGGCCGGCGTGAAGTCCGGCAGCCCGACGCCGCACACCAAGAAGGTCGGCTCGGTCACGCAGGAGCAGGTCCGCGAGATCGCGCAGACCAAGATGCAGGACCTCAACGCCAACGACCTCGACCAGGCGTCGAAGATCATCGCCGGCACCGCCCGGTCGATGGGTCTGACCGTCTCCGAGTGACCGCGTCGGCCGGCGACCGCCGGTCGACCCCCGTGGGAGGGCCGCGCAGCCCTGACCACACCTGATCCGTTCGAGAAGGACAGAGAGAAATGAAGCGCAGCAAGGCCTACCAGAAGGCCGCCGAGAAGGTGGACTTCGACAAGCTCTACAGCCCCCTCGAGGGCATCGGGCTGGCCAAGGACACGACGACCACGTCGATGGACGCGACCGTCGAGGTCGCCATGCGGCTGGGCGTCGACCCCCGCAAGGCCGACCAGATGGTCCGCGGCACCGTCAACCTGCCGCACGGCACCGGCAAGACCGCCCGCGTCATCGTGTTCGCCACCGGCGACAAGGCGCGCGAGGCCGAGTCGGCCGGAGCCGACGTCGTGGGGTCCGACGACCTCATCGAGCGCATCCAGGGCGGCTGGCTCGAGTTCGACGCCGCCGTCGCGGCGCCCGACCAGATGGCCAAGGTCGGCCGCGTGGCCCGCATCCTCGGCCCCCGCGGGCTCATGCCCAACCCCAAGACCGGCACCGTCACCCCGGACGTCGCCCGCGCCGTCGGCGACATCAAGGGCGGCAAGGTGAACTTCCGCGTCGACAAGCAGGCCAACCTGCACCTGATCATCGGCAAGGCCAGCTTCGACACCGAGAAGCTCGTCGAGAACTACGGTGCCGCGCTGGACGAGATCCTGCGGGCGAAGCCGGCCGCCGCGAAGGGCCGCTACGTCAAGAAGATCACCGTCACCACGACGATGGGCCCGGGCATCCCGGTCGACCCGAACCGCACGCGGAACCTCCTCGCCGCCGAGGGGTAGTCGCGACGGTCCCCCTGGTGCGCAGGCGCTCCGGGGGGACCGCGTAGACTGATCCGCAGATCGAACCCCGATCCACCCGAGACCGCTGGTCGCCGCCCGAGCCCCGCTCGGTCGGTCGAAGGCCCCGACGAGGGGCGCCCGCGCAGGAGGACGAGGGTCGTGACCCGCCGGGCCACCGTGCCCCGCGCCGTCCGACGCCCCGTGCACCTGTGCACGGGGCGTTTCGTCGTTCCGGGCCCCGAGCACCACGGTCGCCCGAGTACGAGAGAGGAGGCGCGCATGGCTGCAGATGAGACGAGAGCTCCGGCTGCCGACAAGGTGGCCGCGGTCGCCGAGATCGCCGCGGAGTTCCGCGACGCCTCGGCGATGGTCGTCACCGAGTACCGCGGCCTGTCGATGAAGCAGATCTCCCAGCTGCGTCGTTCGCTGGGCTCGGACGTGACCTACACGGTCGCCAAGAACACCCTGGTCAAGCGGGCCGCCGCCGACGCCGGGGTCGAGGGACTCGACGACCTGCTCGTCGGCCCGACGGCCATCGCCTTCGTCAGCGGGGAGCCCGTGGACGCCGCCAAGGCGCTCCGCGACTTCCAGCGCGACAACAAGGCCCTGGTCGTCAAGGGCGGGTACATGGAGGGCCGCGCGCTCTCCGCCACCGAGGTCACGCAGCTCGCGGACCTCGAGTCCCGCGAGGTGCTGCTGGGCAAGCTGGCCGGCGCCATGAAGGGCAACCTGGCCAAGGCCGCCGGGCTGTTCAACGCCCCGGCCTCGCAGATCGCCCGCCTCGCGGCCGCCCTGCAGGACAAGCGTGCGTCCGAGGGCAGCGCGAGCACCGAGGACGCCGTCGCCGCCGTCGAGTCCGCCGACGCCGAGGCCGCGTCCGAGGCCTGACCGGGCCCCACCAACCCCCACCCCCGTTACTGAGTAGGAGCGCCACCATGGCGAAGCTGTCCACCGACGAGCTGCTCGACGCCTTCAAGGACATGACCCTCATCGAGCTCTCCGAGTTCGTGAAGAAGTTCGAGGAGACCTTCGAGGTCACCGCCGCGGCGCCGGTCGCCGCGGCCGCCCCGGCCGCCGGCGGCGGTGCCGCTGCCGCCCCCGTCGAGGAGGAGAAGGACGAGTTCAACGTCGTCCTCGAGGGCGCCGGCGAGAAGAAGATCCAGGTCATCAAGGTCGTCCGCGAGGTCGTCTCGGGACTGGGCCTCAAGGAGGCCAAGGAGCTCGTCGAGAGCGCCCCGAAGCCGATCCTCGAGGGCGTCAACAAGGAGGCCGCCGAGGCCGCCAAGGCGAAGCTCGAGGAGGCCGGCGCGAAGATCAGCCTGACCTGATCCCGCGCACGAGCGCAGCAGGACCGCACGCACGGGGCGGGGACCTTCGGGTCCCCGCCCCGTCGTCGTCCCCGGGGCCGTGGCCGATCGTCCGGAAGGTGACGGGGGCCACATCGGCTCTCGCGCAGAAGGGTGTCCCCCGGCGGAGCGGCGAACCGCCGTTCGGGGCCGTGAGCGGTCGCCGAGGTTCCACCGAACGCGTGGCAACGGCCGTTCAGCGCCACCCGAGAGATGCAACGTAGCGGCGTGACCGGCGGAGAGGGACCCGGCGGCTGCGCTGGTTTCCGGGTCAGTAACCTCCGCGGCCAGCCGTCGTTGAGGACGTGATGCTCCCGACGGGGAGCGCCGCCCCTATGACGTCGGTAACTGGCGTCGTCCCACGACGCGTCGACATCGCGGCGAGCGGAGGAACTGCATGGCCGGCGTCGAGGTCGGGATCAAGAACCTGTCGAAGTCCTTCGGCAGCTCCAACATCTGGTCCGACGTCACGCTCACCCTCCCGGCCGGCGAGGTCAGCGTCCTCCTCGGCCCGTCGGGCACGGGTAAGTCGGTGCTCCTCAAGTCGATCATCGGTCTCCTGAAGCCCGAGAAGGGCTCGATCTTCATCCACGACACCGACCTCGTGCGGTGCTCGGAGTCGAAGCTCTACGAGATCCGCAAGCTGTTCGGCGTGCTGTTCCAGGACGGCGCCCTGTTCGGGTCGATGAACCTGTTCGACAACATCGCGTTCCCGCTGCGCGAGCACACCCGCAAGGGCGAGTCCGAGATCAAGGACATCGTCATGGAGAAGCTCGACCTGGTCGGGCTCGGCGGCGCGGAGGACAAGCTCCCCGGCGAGATCTCCGGCGGGATGAAGAAGCGCGCCGGCCTGGCCCGCGCGCTCGTGCTCGACCCCGAGATCATCCTGGTCGACGAGCCCGACTCGGGCCTGGACCCGGTGCGCACGGCGTACCTGAACCAGCTCATCGTCGACCTGAACGCCCAGCTCGACGCGACGATCCTCATCGTCACCCACCACCTCGGCACCGCCCGGTCGCTGCCCGACAACATCGGGATGCTGTTCCGCAAGAACCTGGTGATGTTCGGCCCGCGCGAGGTCCTGCTGACCTCCGAGGAGCCCGTCGTCCAGCAGTTCCTCCAGGGCCGGCGCATCGGCCCGATCGGCATGTCCGAGGAGAAGGACTCGGCCCAGATGGAGGCCGAGATGGAGGAGCTGAAGAAGAAGGGCGGCACGGCGGAGTCCGAGGAGTCCTTCATCGACCCGCAGCTCGAGGTCAGCGAGGGCGTCCCCGAGCGCAAGGCGGTGCAGCGGCGCAAGGACCGCGTCATGCAGGTCCTGCACACCCTGCCACCCAAGGCGCAGACGGCGATCCTCGAGCAGCTCACCGAGGCCGACCAGGAGCGCTACGGCATCTCCCGGGACCAGGACCGCACCGAGCTCATCGAGGTCACCCGCAACCAGCCGCCGGAGGACGCCGACCCGTTCGGCTACCAGGCGATGGCCGAGGCCGAGGACAACTCGCTCGTCGAGGGCGGGTCCCGCGAGGGCGAGGGCGAGGGCGACCAGGCCGGCAGCGGCGACCCGGACGCCGACGCGGAGGCGCGCAAGGCCCCGCCCGCCGACCCCGAGTCCGACGAGCCGCTGGTCGGTGTGCCCGTGGACGAGGACGCCGGCGGCACGGTGGTGCTCCCGCAGGCCGGTGAGCACACCAAGGAGGAGGGCGAGCAGTCCGACGAGGCCGGCAACGCCCCCACCGAGCAGCAGGACCAGCAGGGCGGCAGCGACCAGGATGACCCGCCGACCGAGCAGTTCGCGGCGGTCGACGAGTCGGGCGGCCAGCAGCAGGGCCAGGACCAGCAGCAGGGCCAGGACCAGCAGCAGGACCAGGGCCAGCAGCAGGACCAGCAGGGCACCGGCCAGGCCGCCGCGGCGGGTGCCGCGGGCGCGGCCGGTGCCGCGGCGGCCGGGCGTCACCGCTGGCGCGACGACCCGCCCCAGCAGCCCGAGCAGACCGGCGAGCAGGGCGTCGCCGGGCTCGTGCCGATGGCGGCACGTCCGGCGCGCGAGGGCGACGAGCAGCAGCAGGGCCAGCAGGGGAGCCAGCAGCAGGGCGGCCAGCAGCAGTCCAGCCCCCGCCAGGCCGAGCGTTCCGGTTGGAGCGCGCCGAACCCGGGGCAGGACGCCGCTCCCGACCCGAAGGGCGACGCCGCCGCCGACCCGCCCGCCGAGGGCGGTCCGGGCTCGCAGCAGCAGGCGCCGCCGGCCGGTGACGGCACGGGTCGCGGACCTTCCGAGGGGCAGCAGGGCGTGCCCCGCGGGCGTGAGGACAACGACGAGGGCGTCCTCGGCGGCCTGCGGCGCATGTTCCGGCGGGGCGACTCGTGAGCTCTCGCATCGCGGCCGGCAACTTCCCCGGAGCGGGGGCGCTGTCGTCGACGGGCAAGCTGTTCGCCCTGGGCCTCGACGTCGTCGTCGGGATCTTCCAGCGGCCGTTCCAGACCCGCGAGTTCATCGACCAGTGCTGGTTCATCTCGCGCGTCTGCATCCTCCCCGCGGCGCTCGTGTCGATCTCGTTCGGCTCGGTCATCTCGCTGCAGCTCGGGTCGCTGATCCGGCAGTTCGGTGCCCAGTCGTTCTCCGGCGCGGCGAGCACCCTGGCGGTGATCCAGCAGGCGGCCCCGGTCATCTGCGCGCTCCTCGTCGCCGGGGCCGGCGGCTCGGCGATCTGCGCCGACCTCGGCGCCCGCACCATCCGCGAGGAGATCGACGCGATGGAGGTGCTGGGCATCAACCCGATCCAGCGCCTCGTGGTGCCCCGGGTGCTCGCGTCGATCCTCGTGTCGGCGCTGCTGTTCGGCCTCGTCTCGATCGTCGGTGTCGCCGGCGGCTACTACTTCAACGTCGTTCTCCAGGGCGTCACCCCGGGCGCCTACGTGCAGGGCTTCTCGGCCCTGTCCAAGCCGACCGACCTGCTCGTCGGCTTCATCAAGGCGGCCCTCTTCGGGTTGGCCGCCGGGATCGTCGCGGCCTACCGCGGGCTCAACCCCGCCGGCGGTCCCAAGGGCGTGGGCGACGCGGTCAACCAGGCCGTCGTCATCACGTTCATCCTGCTGTTCGCGATCAACGTGATCGTGACGGCCGTGTACCTCAACCTCGTTCCCCCGACCAAGTTCTGAGCCCGTCCCCGTTCTTCTGACCAAGGTCTGAACCAGTTCTGACCGCCGCTCCCCAGGCCAGGATTCGATGACGATCACTTCTCGCGCACGTCGTGCCGTCGACGCGCCGCTGGGTGTCCTCGACACCCTCGGCGACCAGGCGTCCTTCTACGCGCGCACCATCGGCTGGATCCCGAAGTCGGTGACCCGGTACCGGCGCGAGGTCCTCCGCCTGCTCACCGAGGTGGCGTTCGGGTCGGGTGCGCTCGCGCTCATCGGCGGCACGGTCGTCATCGTCGCGACGCTGACGTTCTTCACGGGCTCCGTCGTCGGCCTGCAGAGCTACTCGGCGCTGAACCAGATCGGCACGTCGGCGTTCTCGGGCTTCGTCACCGCGTACTTCAACACCCGCGAGGTCGCGCCGCTGGTCTCGGCGCTGGCGCTGTCCGCGACGGTCGGCGCCGGCTTCACCGCCCAGCTCGGCGCCCAGCGGGTCTCGGAGGAGATCGACGCCCTCGAGGTCATGGCGGTGCCGTCGCTGCCGTTCCTCGTGACCACCCGCGTGGTCGCCGGCTTCATCGCGGTCATCCCGCTCTACGTCATCGGTCTGGTGGCGTCGTACCTCGCGGCGCGGCTGCTGGTCACGAACTTCTACACGCAGTCGCCGGGCACCTACGACCACTACTTCAACCTGTTCCTGCCGCCGCAGGACGTCCTGTACTCGTTCGGCAAGGTGCTGGTGTTCGCCCTGGCGATCATCCTCATCCACTGCTTCTACGGCTACAACGCCAGCGGCGGCCCGGCCGGGGTGGGCGTCGCGGTCGGCAACGCGGTGCGGAACTCGATCGTCATCTTCACCGTCCTGGACAACCTGCTGACCCTGGCCATCTGGGGCACCACCACCTCGATCCGGATCGCCGGATGAGCGCCCCGACGCAGGTCCAGGAGCGGCCCGAGCCCCCGCAGATCAAGGACAAGCGACCGCCGCTGAGCCCGACGCGCCGCCGCCTGATGGGCGTGGCGATGCTGCTCGTGATCGCGCTGGTCGTGGGGCTGTGCCTGGCCAACTTCAACAAGGTCTTCAAGTCGACCGAGACCGTCTACCTGCGCACGGCCACGGTCGGCAACCAGCTCTCCAAGCAGGGCGACGTGAAGGTCCGCGGCGTCATCGTCGGCGAGATCACCTCGGTCGACTCCGACGGGTCGGGCGCCGTCATCGAGATGGCGATGGACCCCGACTTCCTGCCCACGATCCCGAGCAACACGACGGCGACCCTCATCCCGAAGACGCTCTTCGGTGAGCGCTACGTGTCGCTGGGAATCCCGCCGAACGCGAGCTCGCGGCCGCTGCAGGAGGGCGACACGATCGCCCAGGACCGCTCGGAGAACGCCACCGAGACCGAGGAGGTCCTCAACAACCTGCTCCCGGTGCTCACCGCGGTGCAGCCGGAGAAGCTCTCCGACACCCTCGGTGCGATCTCGCAGTCCCTGTCCGGCCGGGGCGAGCAGCTGGGCGACACGCTGGTGCTGCTGAACCAGTACGTCGAGGGTCTCCAGCCGGCGCTGCCGGACCTGCAGGCCAACCTGCGGGCCCTGGCGCCGACGGCCGACATCTACAACCAGGCCGCACCCGACCTGATCCTCGCGCTGGACAACCTGGTGACCACGAGCCGCACGCTCGTCGAGCAGCGCGCGGCGTTCGAGGCGACGTTCCGGTCGGTCACCTCGGCGTCGAACGTGACGACCGACTTCCTCCGCGCGAACCGCGAGAACATCATCGCCCTTGCGGCCTCGGCGCGGCCGACGCTGGAACTGCTCGCGCGGTACAGCTCGGAGTTCCCGTGCCTGTTCCGGCAGCTGACCGACGTCACGCCGGACATCAACAACGTCCTCAGCCCGACGACCGGCGTCCTCATCGAGGCCGAGATCACGATCGACAACGGCAAGTACGTGCCCGGCGAGGAGCCGCAGTACCTCGACGACCGCGGGCCGCGCTGCTACCAGATCGAGGGCCAGGCGCCGCAGTTCCCGCCCGGGGGCCCGATCCGTGACGGGTCGATCCCGCCCGACCCGAGCGCGGCCACCGAGGACGCCTACGCGGGCGGCCAGGCCGGAGAGATCGACGAGGACTCGCAGACCGGGGACGACTCGCCGGCGTCGGCGCGTCAGCCCTCCGGCGGCGGGCAGACCACCGGCCAGGCCGCGTCCGGGCGCGTCGACGGCGCCAACATCGGCCTGCCCAACATGCCCAACTCACCCGAGGAGCGGCAGCTGGTGACCGAGGTGACGGCCATGCAGATGGGGCTCCGCCCGGCCGAGGTGCCGTCCTTCGCGCCGTACCTGGCCGCGGCGACGCTGCGCGGTGCCCAGGCGGTGGTCCGGTGAGGGGGCTGGCCGCACCGCTGATCAAGCTGGGCGTCTTCACGGTCGTCACCATCCTGTCGGTGGCACTGCTGCTCACGGCGATCCAGAACACGTACTTCGGCAGCACCGAGGACTACACGGCGCGCTTCACCGACGCGTCCGGCCTGATCGCGGGCAGCGACGTGCGCATCGCCGGCGTCCGGGTCGGTCAGGTCACCGACGTGCAGCTCGTGGACCGCAACGTCGCCGAGGTGTCGTTCAAGGTCGACGAGACGCGGCGACTCCCGGTGGGGTCGATCTTCTCGATCAAGTACCAGAACCTCGTGGGCCAGCGGTACCTCGAGGTCGCCCGCGGCAACGGGCCGATGAACGCCATGCTCGCGCCCGGTGCGCGGATCCCGGTGAACCAGACCCGGCCACCGCTCAACCTCACCGTGGTGTTCAACGGCTTCAAGCCGCTGTTCCAGGCCCTGAGCCCGAACGACATCAACCAGCTGTCCTTCGAGATCATCCAGGTGCTCCAGGGCGAGGGCGGCACGGTCAACTCGTTGCTCTCCCGGACCGCGTCGCTGACGGCGACGATCGCCGACCGCGACGCCGTGATCGGCTCCCTGATCAACAACCTGAACGCGGTGCTGGACACGGTGAACGCCCGTGACGAGCGGCTGTCCGGGCTGATCGTGTCGCTGCAGCAGCTGGTCAGCGGCCTCGCGGCCGATCGCGTGCGCATCGGGGAGACCCTGCAGCCGATCGCGGACCTGACGACGACCACGGCCGGGCTCCTCGAGGAGGCGCGCCCGCCGCTGCGCGACGACATCGTCCAGCTGGGCCTGCTGTCGGACAACCTCAACGACAACCGGGGCCTCGTGGAGAACTTCCTGCGGCTCACGCCGCAGAAGGCCAACAACTTCGGCCGGGCCGGCAGCTACGGCTCGTGGTTCAACTTCTACCTCTGCGCGGTGGGCGGCAACGTCAGCTTCGACCCGCTGCCCCTGCCCCCCATCGACCTGGGATCCATCATCCAACTCCCGGATACGGCGAACCGATGCAACGGATGAAGCCGTTCCGCAAGCGGAACCCCCTCCCCATCGGCGCCGCCAGCCTGGTGATCCTGCTGCTGCTGACCGCCGCGTCCCTGAACATCAGGGACCTGCCCCTCATCGGGCAGGGCGCGACGTACACGGCCCGGTTCAGCGAGTCGGCCGGCGTGCAGCCCGACGACGACGTCCGCATCGCGGGCATCCGGATCGGGACGGTCACCGACCTCACCCTCGAGGGCAACGACGTCGTCATCTCGTTCAAGGCGCCGGACGCCTGGATCGGCGACCGGACCACGGCGGCCATCGAGATCAAGACGGTGCTCGGGCAGAAGTACATCGCGCTCGAGCCCGCGGGTGACCGTCCGCTCGACCCCGACCAGGGCATCCCGCGCAGCCGCACCCGGGCGCCGTTCGACGTCATCCAGGCGTTCTCGCAGCTCTCGACCACCGTCGAGGACATCGACACGAACCAGCTCGCCCAGAGTCTCGGGGTCCTGTCCGACACGCTCGACGGGGCCGCGGGCCCGGTGCGGGGCGCGCTCGACGGGCTGAGCCGGCTGTCGCGCACGATCTCCTCGCGCGACCAGGAGCTCGCCCGGCTGCTCGCCAACACCCGGACCACCACGCAGGTGCTCGCCGACCGCGACGGCGAGATCGAGCGACTGATCAACGACGGCAACCTGCTGCTCTCCGAGCTGCGGGCCCGCAAGGCCGCCATCGACAACCTGCTCACCGGGACGATCGCGCTGGCCGCCCAGCTGCGCGGGCTGGTCGCCGACAACGAGGCCACGCTGCGGCCGACGCTCGAGTCGCTCGACGGCGTGCTGCGCACGCTGGAGGAGAACTCCGCGAACCTGGAGAACGGGTTGCGCCTGCTGGCGCCGTTCGCGCGGGTGTTCGCCAACGTCGTCGGCAACGGCCGCTGGTTCGACGCCTACGTCTGCAACCTCGACCCGCCGGGCGACCAGAACTGCGACCCGGGCTCGAGCCTCGGGCCCGACAGCCTGGCCGGGCTGTTCAACCCGCAGCTGCTGGCGCAGATCCTGCAGAACGCGCTGGCCGTGCTCGGGCTACCGGCCCTGCCGACGATGGAGGACCTGCCGGCCGTCATCGCGGGCCTGAGCCCCGCGCAACTGGGGCAGCTCCAACAGCTGCTCGGCAGCGAGGACACGCCGGGCGCACTGACGCCCCAGCAGCTACAGATCCTCTTCCCGAACGGAGTGCCGAACGTGGCCGCGCTGACCGAGGCGCTCACGCAGGGAGCCGGAGGCGGGCTCCAGCCCGGTGCCGGTGCGGCGCCCGCCGGTACGGCGCCCGACGGTGCGGCTCCGGCCGGCGGCGAAGGCGGTGGCAACTGATGTCGTCCCGTCTCGTCACGTTCTTCGAGAGCGCGGCACGCACCCTGTCGGTCGCGCTGGTCCTGGCGCTCCTCGCGACCGCGGGCCTCTGGTACGCCCTGCAGCGGGGCAGCCAGCGCACCGTCACGGCCTACTTCGACAACACCGTCGGCCTCTACGTCGACAACGAGGTGACGATCCAGGGCATCCCGGTCGGGTCGGTCGACGCGATCGTCCCGCAGGGCGACATCGTCCGGGTGGTGCTCAAGGTCGACAACGAGGCGCCGGTGCGGGCCGACGCCCAGGCCGTGATCGTCGCCCCGACGCTGGTCAGCGACCGGTACGTCCAGCTCGGCCCGACCTACGAGAACGGGCCGCAGCTGGCCGACGGTGCGGTCATCCCGGTGGAGCGCACGGGCACGCCCGTCGAGCTCGACCGCGTGTACCAGAGCCTCGACACGATCGCCCGCTCGCTCGGGCCGAACGGGGCCAACCAGACCGGCGCCCTCAACGAGCTGCTGCGCTCGTCGGCGGGCGCCCTGGGCGGCAACGGGGAGCTGCTGAAGAGCACGATCACCGAGCTGGGCGGCGCCGTCGGCACGCTCGCGGACAACCGCGACAACCTGTTCGCGACCGTCGACAACCTCGGCCAGTTCACGAACATGCTCGCGCGCAACGACGGCGCGGTGCGCACCCTCAACAACCAGCTCGCCGACATCTCGGCGTTCCTGGCCTCGGAGCGCGGGAACCTCTCGACGGTGCTGGCGACGTTGCCGCCCGCGCTCGACGACGTCGCCCGGTTCATCCGGGACAACCGCGACATCCTCCGGACCGACGTCGGCCGGCTGGCCAACATCACCGACATCCTCGTGCGGCAGCGTCGCGCGGTCACCGAGTTCGCCAACGTCGCGCCGCTGGCGCTGGGCAACCTCACGAACTCGTACAACGCGCGGTCCGGCACGCTCGACGTGCGCCCGGTGCTGGCGCCGGAGCTCCTCGGCGCCGGCCTCGACCCGCGCGCCCTGCTCTGCAGCATGCTGGTCAACCAGCCGGGGCTGCCGAACGCGCTGGCGGGACCCGCCGACCCGCTCCTCACGAACGTCGCCCGGGCCTCGGTGGTCTGCGGTGCGCTGCTGGGCGGGACGAACGCCGACGGCGAGGTCGTCAACACCTCACCGCTGGGCCTGTCCCTCGCCCCGATCCAGGACCTCCTGAAGATCCTCAACCAGCAGCCGTCGCTCGACGCGCTGGTGCCGATCACGGCACTGGCGGGCGGTGCCGCCCCCGGTGCCGGGCCGGCGCCGGGGGCGAACGGCGAGGCGACCAGCGGCGAGCCCGGGACGGGCGAGGGCGGCGCGACCCCGAGCCAGCCCGGCAGCGGCATCCTCGGCTTCGAGACCGTCGGAGGTGACCGATGAGCGCGCCCCGCCGGACGCCCCGCGCGCTGTCCCGCTCGGCTCGTGTGGTGACGCTCCTGATGGCGGCGGTCTTCGCCCTCACCGGCTGCGGCATCCGGTCGATCCAGGAGGTCTCCCTCCCGGGCGGCGCGGCCCTGGGGCCGAACCCGTACACGGTCACGGCGCAGTTCACCAACGTCGTCGACCTCGTCGCGAACAACAGCGTGCGGGTCAACGACGTCCCGGTCGGCGTGGTCCGCGAGGTGGCGCTCGCCCCGGACGGCTGGACCGCCCAGGTCGTGGTCGAGGTCAACGGCGCCGTCGTCCTTCCCGCGAACGCCACGGCCCGGCTGCGCCAGACCAGCCTCCTCGGCGAGAAGTTCGTCGAGCTGCTGCCCTCGCCGACGGCGCCGCCGCAGGGCCGCCTCTCGCCCGGCGCCGTCATCCCCGTCGATCAGACCGACGTCGGCGCCCAGGTCGAGGAGGTCCTCGGTGCCCTGTCGCTGCTGCTCAACGGCGGTGGCGTCGAGAAGATCCAGACCATCGCCCGCGAGGTCAACGCCGCGACATCGGGCAACGAGGCGCAGCTGCGCTCGCTGCTCAACAACCTCGACACGCTCGTCGGGACGCTCGACCGGCAGAAGGCCGACATCGTGCGGGCGATCGACTCGCTCGAGCGGCTGACACGGACCCTGGTCGACCAGCGGGCCCGGATCGCCAACGTCATCGACAACCTCGGTCCGGGCCTCGACGTGCTCAACCAGCAGCGCGGCCTCCTGGTGGCGACCCTGCAGTCGCTGAAGCGGCTGTCCGAGGTGGGTACCGACGTCATCCGGCGCAGTCAGGCCAACACCGTGGCCGACCTGCGAGCACTCCAGCCGATCCTGCGCAACCTCGTCGAGGCCGGGGACGCGCTGCCGGGCTCGCTGCAGATCCTGTTGACCATCCCGTTCGCGGACAACTCCCTCAACGTCATCAAGGGCGACTTCGCGAACATCGACGTCAGCCTCCAGATCAACCTCCAGAGCCTGCTGACGACACTGCTGAACACCAACCAGGTGCCGGGTGTCGACGCGATCTTCAAGTTGCTGCAGCAGCCCGGCACGACACCACAGGCCGGAGACGCGGCGGGCGGTGGCGCCGGTCAGCGCGGCTCCCAGAACACCGCCGGCCTGGTTCCGCAGCTGCCCGGTCTCGGAGGGAACGGCGGATGATCGGCACGAAGACGCTGCGCCTGGTGGCGCTGTTCGCGGTCATCTCGATCGTGGGCATCGTCTACGTCGGCCTGCGCTACGTCGGCGCCGACGCCCTGATCGGCCTGGGTCCCTACACGGCGAAGGTCGAGCTCGCCGACTCCGGCGGCATCTTCCCGGACGCGTCCGTGAGCTACCGCGGCGTCGAGATCGGCAAGGTCGGCGACATGCGGGTCACCCCGCGGGGCCTCGAGGTCGACCTCGAGATCGAGCAGGACTCGCCCCAGGTCCCGGCGTCGGCGATCGCCGTGATCGCCAACCGGTCGGCGGTCGGTGAGCAGTACGTCGACCTGCGGCCGCCGAACAACGACGGGCCCTACCTCGACGAGGGTTCCGTCATCCCGATCGAGAACACCCGTACCCCGGTCCCGGTGGACCAGCTCCTCGCGGACGTCAACGCGCTGGCCACCTCGGTGCCGCTGCCCGAGCTCCGGACGACCGTCGACGAGCTCTTCAACGCCTTCGACCGGACGGGGCCGGACCTCCAGCGCCTGCTCGACGGCACGAACGCCCTGGTGCCCGCGGCCATCGCGAACCTCCCCACGTTCCGCCAGCTCCTGCGTGACGGCCGGATCGTGCTCAACACCCAGGCCTCGCTGGGGCCGCAGATCATCTCGTTCAGCCGCGACCTCCAGCTGTTCACCGCGCAGCTCAAGGCCGACGACCCGAACCTGCGGCGCCTGGTGGCGTCCGCTCCGCCCGCGGCGCAGCAGCTCGAGGGCCTCATCCGCGACGTCGGCCCGGACCTGAGCCGCGTCATCGCGAACCTGCTGACGGTGAGCCGCATCCTCGAGCCCCGGCAGTCGGCGATCGAGCAGGTGCTCGTCACGTACCCGGCCCTGTCGGCGGCGGCACCGTCGGTGCTCCAGGACGCGGAGGACTCCGGCCCCGACGGGCGGGTGCACTTCGGTCTCGTCCTCAACGTCGCCGACCCGCCGTACTGCCGCAACGGCTACCTCCAGCCCGACGCCGGGTGGCGGCCGGCCACGGCCAAGGACTTCATCCCGATGGACACCAGCGTCCGCTGCAACGAGGCGCCGCCCGTCAACGTCCGCGGGGCCCAGAACCTCCCCGCGCCCTACGACTCGGAGAACTCCCGAGGCCCCGCCGAAGCCGGTGGCACCGGCCCGTCGCAGAATGAGCAACAGGACACAGCCGCGCTGGCCTCGCTGCCGGCGAGCGGTGTCCTCGAGGGCAGCACGCGCGGAGCCCCGCCGGTGATCATCCCGGGCCTCGGCAGCGACTGACCCCGTGCACGACCCCGCCGGCGCTCCCCCCTTGCCCGGCGGACGACCTGAGGAGCTGAGCGCCACGTCCCCGACGACGGCCCAGAAGGCCCCCGAGAACGACCCCGAGAACGACCGGGCCACGAAGAAGGCGGCGACCCCCGAGGAGCGCCGCCGACGCCTGGTCACCGTGCTCGCCGTGCTGACGGTCCTGGCGCTCGGCGCCGCGATCGCCAGCGGCGTCTACTGGTGGACCGGGACGCAGAGCGACGACGCGAGCTCGGCGCAGATGCGTGACGAGGCGATCGACGCCGCCGAACAGATCGTCGTCAACATCAACACGGTGCGGCCGTCGACGCTGGACGCGGACCTCGAGGCCGCCCAGTCGTCGCTGACGGAGCCGATGCTCGGCGAGTACCAGCGGGTCCGGCAGCAGTTCGCCGAGAACCTGCGCCAGTCGCAGGCCGAGGTCATCGCGACCCCGGTCTCCGCGGCCCTGACCGCGTTCGACCCCGCCCACGAGCCGCCCACGGCCTCGGCGATCGTCGCGATCGACGTCAACGCCCGCAGCGCCACCGCGCAGCCCCAGTCCAAGCAGCAGCTGTTCCTCGTCGAGATGATCCGTACGCCGGACGGCTGGAAGGCCGCCAAGGCGACGCCCTCGACCGGACAGCAGTAGCCCCGGCCGACCCGAGAAAGGGGGAGTCACCGTGCCACCCCGCTCCCGCACCAAGCCCGGTTCGACGAACCGCCGCCCGAAGGTCGCCGGACTCCGCCAGCACGCCCACGCCGGCGCCGGCGCGCCCCCGGTCGACCACGCCGACGCGCCGGACCTCGAGGACCGCCTCGACGCGCCGCCGGAGTCGCCGGTCGAGCGCCCGGTCGAGGCGCCCGTCGAGACCCCGACGGACGCGGCTCCGACCGCACCCCCGGTGTCGACCGACGACGACGCGCCGGCGACCGCCTCCGCCGCGTCCGTCGACGACCCCGCCGCCGCGTCCGCCGACGACCCCACCGACGCGGAGCCCGACGCCGCGACCGCCCGGGCCGAGACCACCGCGCTGTCGACGCAGGAGACCGACGAGCAGCCCGGCGACACGGTCGCCGAGAGCACGACGGTCACCGAGGACGAGGCCGAGACGAGGACCGCGGGCCCGACGACCGTGACGGCCCCGCGGACCAACCGCGCCCGGCGGGGCACGCGGATGACCCCGCGCGCCGTGCCGACCGAGGACGTCGAGACCGCGCGGCCGACCCGCGCCGCGAAGCCCGCCCGGGTCCGGGCCGGGGCGGAGGCCCCGCCGCGTCGCTTGGTGCGCCAGCGCGAGGCCCTCGGTCGTTTCGCCGGCTCGCGAGCACTGCCGATCACGCTGGTCGTGGCGATCGTGGTGTGTCTCGTCCTCGGCGGCCTCGCGTTCTGGAAGGGCCGCGAGGCCTGGACGAGCGGGCCGGTGAGCAACGGGGCCGTCGTCGACGTCGGCGGCACCGCGGAACTCGTCGGGCAGAGCCGCGAGGCCATCGAGAAGATCTTCTCGTACGACTTCTCCCGCCTCGACGACTCGGCCGATGCGGCCCGGACGATGTCGACGGGCCAGTTCTCGCAGCGGTACATGTCCGTGTTCGACCAGACGATCCGGCAGCCGGCCCAGCAGCAGCAGCTGCGCCAGACGGCGACCGTCGTCAACATCGGCGTGACGGAGATGCGCGACGACCGGGCCACGGTCATGGCGCTGACCCAGTTCTCCGCTCAGCGCACCACGACCGGCCAGTCGACGAATGCCCCGGGGCTGCTGCGCCTCGACATGGAGCGGGTCGACGGGCGCTGGAAGCTCGCCGAGCTGACACCCCTGAGGGCCAACCGATAGATCCGTTCCACGACGCGCCGGGCGGGCCACGAACCTCTTCGTGGCCCGCCCGGCGCGTTCGCATGTGCGCTGACCTGCGCGGGATCGTTGTGCTGGCCGGGGGACACCCAGCGCGTCCCACTTGACTCCGGGGGCACGGGCGGTCACTCTGTTCGCAGCGCGGCGCCCCTGCGTCAGACCCCGGAGGTCGATCCCGCCCTGTGCGGACGCTCCTCCTCCGGCGCGTCACGAGGGGGGCCGTTCGACAGGTGCCATCATGCATGGCTAGACTGTCGGATCGCGCTGCCCTACGTCTGTCTCGCCCTCCCGTGTGCCGACGCCCGGGGCCGCGTCCACGCCGACCGGGGCGCTGCGCTGCCCTCCGGACGGTGAAGCTACTGACAGCGTTCAGACAGCGTTGTTCCGGAAGGACGCATCTTGGCAGTTACCCGCGCCACCAAGGTCTCGAACCACCACGCGTCGTTCCCCGGGGCGCCCACCCGGGTCTCTTTCGCCAAGCTCGACCAGCCTCTCGAGGTTCCCGACCTGCTCTCCCTGCAGACCCAGTCGTTCGAGTGGCTGGTCGGCAGCGAGGAGTGGTTCGAGCGTCGCGTGGAGGCGGGTGAGGAGCTCCCCGTCGGTGGCCTGGAGGAGGTCCTCTCCGAGATCTCCCCGATCGAGGACTTCTCCGGCTCGATGAGCCTGTCCTTCTCCGACCCGCGCTTCGACGAGGTCAAGGCCTCCGTCGAGGAGTGCAAGGACAAGGACATGACGTACTCGGCGCCGCTCTTCGTCACCGCCGAGTTCACCAACAACACCACCGGCGAGATCAAGAGCCAGACGGTCTTCATGGGCGACTTCCCCGTGATGACCGACAAGGGCACCTTCATCATCAACGGCACCGAGCGCGTGGTCGTCTCGCAGCTCGTCCGTTCCCCCGGGGTGTACTTCGACCGTTCGGTCGACAAGACCACCGACAAGGACGTCTTCAGCGTCAAGATCATCCCGAGCCGCGGCGCCTGGCTCGAGTTCGACGTCGACAAGCGCGACACCGTCGGTGTCCGCATCGACCGCAAGCGCCGCCAGCCGGTCACCGTGCTGCTGAAGGCGCTGGGCTGGACCACCGAGCAGATCCAGGAGAAGTTCCACTTCTCCGAGACGCTGCTCGCCACCCTGGAGAAGGACTCCACCGCCGGGCAGGACGAGGCCCTGCTCGACATCTACCGCAAGCTGCGTCCGGGCGAGCCGCCCACGCGCGAGAGCGCCCAGACGCTCCTGGAGAACCTCTTCTTCAAGGACAAGCGCTACGACCTGGCCAAGGTCGGCCGCTACAAGGTCAACAAGAAGCTGGGGTCGGACGTCGAGCCGTCCACCGGCACGCTGACCGAGGACGACATCATCAACACGATCTCCTATCTCGTGCGCCTGCACGCGGGGGAGACCGAGGTCGCGGCGCCCGACGGGTCCGGCGAGATCCCCGTCGAGACCGACGACATCGACCACTTCGGCAACCGCCGCCTGCGCACCGTCGGCGAGCTCATCCAGAACCAGATCCGGGTGGGTCTCTCCCGCATGGAGCGCGTCGTGCGCGAGCGCATGACGACGCAGGACGTCGAGGCCATCACGCCGCAGACCCTGATCAACATCCGGCCCGTCGTGGCCGCGATCAAGGAGTTCTTCGGCACCTCGCAGCTCTCGCAGTTCATGGACCAGACCAACCCGCTCGCGGGCCTGACCCACAAGCGCCGGCTCTCGGCGCTGGGTCCGGGCGGTCTGTCGCGTGAGCGCGCGGGCATGGAGGTCCGCGACGTCCACCCGTCGCACTACGGCCGCATGTGCCCGATCGAGACGCCGGAAGGCCCGAACATCGGCCTGATCGGCTCGCTGTCGAGCTTCGCGCGGGTCAACCCGTTCGGCTTCATCGAGACGCCGTACCGCAAGGTCGTCGAGGGTGTCGTCACCGACCAGATCGACTACCTGACCGCGGACGAGGAGGACCGCTTCGTCGTCGCGCAGGCCAACGCGCCGCTCGACGAGGACGGCCACTACACCGAGGACCGCGTGCTGGTCCGGCGCAAGGGCGGCGACGTCGACCTCATCGCGCCCGCGCGCGTCGACTACATGGACGTCTCGCCGCGCCAGATGGTGTCGGTCGCGACGGCCATGATCCCGTTCCTCGAGCACGACGACGCCAACCGCGCGCTGATGGGCGCCAACATGCAGCGCCAGTCGGTGCCGCTGCTGCGCTCGGAGTCGCCGCTGGTCGGCACGGGCATGGAGCTGCGGGCCGCCGTCGACGCCGGTGACGTCATCGCCACCGACCGCGGCGGTGTGGTCGAGGAGCTCTGCGCGGACTACATCACGATCATGGACGACGAGGGTCAGCGCACCACCCACCGTCTCCACAAGTTCACGCGGTCCAACCAGGGCACCTGCATCAACCAGAAGCCGATCGTCTCCGAGGGCGACCGCGTCGAGGCCCGCCAGGTCCTCGCCGACGGGCCGTGCACCGAGGACGGCGAGATGGCCCTCGGGAAGAACCTGCTCGTGGCGATCATGCCGTGGGAGGGCCACAACTACGAGGACGCGATCATCCTGTCGCAGCGCCTCGTGCAGGACGACGTCCTGACCTCGATCCACATCGAGGAGCACGAGATCGACGCCCGCGACACCAAGCTGGGCGCCGAGGAGATCACCCGGGACATCCCGAACGTCTCCGAGGAGGTCCTGGCCGACCTCGACGAGCGCGGCATCATCCGCATCGGGGCCGAGGTCGCGGACGGCGACATCCTCGTCGGCAAGGTGACGCCGAAGGGCGAGACCGAGCTGACCCCGGAGGAGCGCCTCCTGCGCGCGATCTTCGGTGAGAAGGCGCGCGAGGTGCGCGACACCTCGCTGAAGGTCCCGCACGGCGAGACCGGCAAGGTCATCGGCATCCGGGTGTTCTCCCGCGACGACGACGACGAGCTGCCGCCCGGGGTCAACGAGCTGGTCCGCGTCTACGTGGCCCAGAAGCGCAAGATCTCCGAGGGCGACAAGCTCGCCGGCCGCCACGGCAACAAGGGCGTCATCGGCAAGATCCTGCCGGTGGAGGACATGCCGTTCCTCGCCGACGGGACGCCGGTCGACATCGTCCTCAACACCCACGGTGTGCCGCGACGGATGAACATCGGCCAGGTGCTCGAGACCCACCTCGGGTGGATCGCGAAGAGCGGCTGGGAGGTCGACCCCGACAACACCGCCGAGTGGGCGGTGGACATGCCCGACGACATGCGCCGGGTGGAGCCCGACACGAACACCGCGACGCCGGTGTTCGACGGCGCCCGCCAGGCCGAGATCTCGGGTCTGCTGGCGTCGACGCTGCCCAACCGCGACGGCGTGCGTCTGGTCGGCGAGGACGGCAAGGCGCAGATCTTCGACGGACGTACCGGCGAGCCCTACCCGCACCAGATCGCGGTCGGCTACATGTACATCCTCAAGCTGCTGCACCTGGTGGACGACAAGATCCACGCCCGCTCCACGGGCCCGTACTCGATGATCACCCAGCAGCCGCTGGGCGGGAAGGCGCAGTTCGGCGGTCAGCGCTTCGGCGAGATGGAGTGCTGGGCCATGCAGGCCTACGGCGCGGCCTACACGCTGCAGGAGCTGCTGACCATCAAGTCCGACGACGTGCTCGGCCGCGTGAAGGTCTACGAGGCCATCGTCAAGGGCGAGAACATCCCCGAGCCGGGCATCCCCGAGTCGTTCAAGGTGCTGCTCAAGGAGCTCCAGTCGCTCTGCCTCAACGTGGAGGTGCTGTCGTCCGACGGCGCCGCCATCGAGATGCGTGACGGCGACGACGAGGACCTCGAGCGCGCCGCCGCGAACCTCGGCATCAACCTGTCCCGCAACGAGTCGCCGTCGGTCGACGACGTCGTCAACTAGCACCTCGCCGGCCGGCCCCCGGCCAAGCACGAGAGACAGTGCCGGGGCCGGCCCTGAGGACCTTCGATACACCGCTCACCCATCCAGGGGAGAACCTTTGCTCGACGTCAACTTCTTCGACGAGCTGCGGATCGGTCTGGCCACCGCCGACGACATCCGCCAGTGGTCCTTCGGCGAGGTCAAGAAGCCCGAGACCATCAACTACCGCACGCTCAAGCCCGAGAAGGACGGCCTCTTCTGCGAGAAGATCTTCGGCCCCACCCGGGACTGGGAGTGCTACTGCGGTAAGTACAAGCGTGTCCGCTTCAAGGGCATCATCTGCGAGCGCTGCGGCGTCGAGGTGACCCGGGCCAAGGTGCGCCGCGAGCGCATGGGCCACATCGAGCTGGCCGCGCCCGTCACGCACATCTGGTACTTCAAGGGTGTCCCGTCGCGTCTCGGCTACCTGCTGGACCTGGCGCCCAAGGACCTCGAGAAGATCATCTACTTCGCTGCCTACGTGATCACCGAGGTGAACGCCGAGCAGCGGCACAACGACCAGTCGACGCTCGAGAACGAGATCTCGGGCGAGCGCAAGCGCCTCGAGACCCAGCGCGACAACGACCTCGAGGCCCGCGCCCAGAAGCTCGAGAGCGACATCGCCGAGCTCGAGGCCGAGGGCGCGAAGTCCGACGTGCGGCGCAAGGTCAAGGAGGGCGGCGAGCGCGAGATGCGCCAGCTGCGCGACCGTGCGCAGCGCGAGATCGACCGCCTCGACGAGGTCTGGACCACGTTCACCAAGCTCGACCGTGGCCAGCTCATCTCCGACGAGACGCTGTACCGCGAGCTCTACGACCGCTACGCGGACTACTTCACCGGTGCCATGGGTGCCGAGGCGATCCAGAAGCTCCTGGAGACCTTCGACATCGACGCCGAGGCCGACAACCTCCGCGAGACCATCCGCAGCGGCAAGGGGCAGCGCAAGCTGCGCGCGCTCAAGCGGCTCAAGGTCGTCGCGGCCTTCCAGGCCACCGGCAACCGGCCCACCGGCATGGTGCTCGACTGCGTCCCGGTCATCCCGCCGGACCTGCGCCCGATGGTGCAGCTCGACGGTGGCCGCTTCGCCACGTCGGACCTCAACGACCTGTACCGCCGGGTCATCAACCGCAACAACCGCCTCAAGCGACTGATCGACCTCGGCGCGCCCGAGATCATCGTCAACAACGAGAAGCGGATGCTGCAGGAGGCCGTCGACGCGCTGTTCGACAACGGCCGCCGCGGCCGGCCGGTCACCGGCCCGGGCAACCGCCCGCTGAAGTCGCTGTCCGACCTGCTCAAGGGCAAGCAGGGCCGGTTCCGCCAGAACCTGCTCGGCAAGCGCGTCGACTACTCCGGCCGTTCGGTCATCGTGGTCGGCCCGCAGCTCAAGCTGCACCAGTGCGGCCTGCCCAAGCAGATGGCGCTCGAGCTGTTCAAGCCGTTCGTCATGAAGCGGCTGGTCGACCTCAACCACGCCCAGAACATCAAGTCCGCCAAGCGGATGGTCGAGCGTCAGCGCGGCCAGGTCTGGGACGTGCTCGAGGAGGTCATCAACGAGCACCCGGTGATGCTCAACCGGGCGCCCACGCTGCACCGCCTCGGCATCCAGGCCTTCGAGCCGCAGCTCGTCGAGGGCAAGGCGATCCAGCTGCACCCGCTCGTCTGCGAGGCGTTCAACGCCGACTTCGACGGCGACCAGATGGCGGTCCACCTGCCGCTGTCCGCCGAGGCGCAGGCCGAGGCCCGCATCCTCATGCTGTCGGCGAACAACATCCTGTCGCCGGCGTCGGGCAAGCCGCTGGCCATGCCCCGCCTCGACATGGTGACCGGCCTGTACTACCTGACCCAGCGGCGCGAGGGCGCCACCGGCGAGGGCCAGGCCTTCTCGTCGCCCGCCGAGGCGATCATGGCCTACGACCTGGGGACGCTCGACCTCCAGGCGCCGGCGAAGATCCGCGTCGACGGCTCGGTCGTGCCCGGTCCGGGGATGACCAACGGGGAGTACGAGCCCGGCAAGCCGTGGCTCGCCGACACCACGCTGGGCCGGGTGCTCTTCAACGAGCTGCTGCCGGAGGACTACCCCTTCGTCAACGACCAGCTCCCGAAGAAGCGCCAGGCCGCGATCATCAACGACCTCGCCGAGCGCTACTCGATGACCGAGGTCGCGATGACCCTGGACCGGCTCAAGGACGCCGGCTTCCACTGGGCCACGCGCTCGGGCGTCACGATCGCCATCGACGACGTCGTCGTGCCGCCGCGCAAGCAGGAGATCCTCGACGAGTACGAGGGTCGCGCGGAGCAGGTGAACAAGCGCTACCAGCGCGGTGCGCTCTCCTACCAGGAGCGCAACGACGAGATGGTGCGCATCTGGGGCCAGGCCACCGAGGAGGTGGCCAAGGCGATGGAGGACTACTTCCCCGCGGACAACTCGATCTCGCGGATCGTCGCCTCCGGCGCGGCCGGCAACATGACCCAGGTGCGCCAGCTCGCGGGCATGAAGGGCCTGGTCGCGAACCCGAAGGGTGAGTTCATCCCGCGGCCGATCAAGTCCAACTTCCGCGAGGGCTTCTCGGTGGTCGAGTACTTCATCTCGACCCACGGCACGCGCAAGGGTCTCGCCGACACCGCGCTGCGCACCGCCGACTCGGGCTACCTGACCCGGCGCCTGGTCGACGTCTCGCAGGACGTCATCGTCCGCGAGATCGACTGCGGCACCGAGCGCGGCATCCCGATGCCGATCGGCGAGGAGGGCCCCCACGGGCTCGTCCGCGACGTGCACGTCGACACCAGCGTCTACACGCGGACGGCGGCCTCGGCCGTCACCGACGACGCCGGCACCGTGCTGCTCGACCGCGGCGCCGACATCGGCCAGCAGGCGATCGACGCCCTCCTGGGCGCCGGCGTCGGCAAGGTCCGCGTCCGCAGCGTCCTGACCTGCGACTCGGCCCAGGGCGTCTGCGCGATGTGCTACGGCCGCTCGCTGGCCACCGGCAAGCTCGTCGACGTCGGCGAGGCGGTCGGCATCGTCGCCGCGCAGTCGATCGGTGAGCCCGGCACGCAGCTGACGATGCGCACCTTCCACACCGGTGGCGTTGCGGGTGAGGACATCACCACGGGTCTGCCGCGTGTCCAGGAGCTCTTCGAGGCCCGCGTCCCGAAGGGCAAGGCGCCCATCGCCGACGTGGACGGCCGCATCCAGCTCGAGGACGGCGACAAGTTCTGGAAGATCACCCTCATCCCGGACGACGGGAGCGAGGAGGTCGTCTACGACAAGCTGTCCAAGCGCCAGCGGCTCGCGACCCTCACGGTCGACGGGTCCGAGCGCCCGCTGCAGGACGGCGACCACGTCGGCGTCGGGCAGCAGCTGCTCGAGGGCACGGCCGACCCGCACGAGGTCCTGCGCGTGATGGGCCCCCGCGAGGTGCAGCTGCACCTCGTCGACCAGGTGCAGAAGGTGTACCGGTCGCAGGGTGTATCCATTCACGACAAGCACATCGAGGTCATCGTCCGGCAGATGCTCCGCCGGGTGACGATCATCGACTCGGGCGCCACCGAGTTCCTGCCCGGTGGTGTCGTCGACCGCGCCGAGTTCGAGGCGGCCAACCGCAAGGTGGTCTCCGAGGGCGGTGACCCGGCGGCGGCCCGCCCGGTGCTCATGGGCATCACGAAGGCCTCGCTGGCCACCGAGTCGTGGCTGTCCGCCGCCTCCTTCCAGGAGACGACGCGCATCCTGACCAACGCGGCGATCGAGGGGAAGTCCGACAGCCTCGTGGGGCTGAAGGAGAACGTCATCATCGGCAAGCTGATCCCGGCCGGCACCGGCATCAACCGGTACCGGAACATCCAGGTCCAGCCGACCGAGGAGGCGCGCGCGGCGGCCTACGCCCTGCCGAGCTACGACGACGGGTACTACGCCCCCGACGTCTTCGGCTCGGGCACCGGCGCGGCCGTGCCGCTCGACGACTACGACTTCGGACAGTTCCGCTGACCGGAGACGGAGCGGAGCGGAATTCGATCATCGAGACCGCGCTGTAGTCCGCACGACACCGGAGGGCGTCCCCGCTGCTGGCGGGGGCGCCCTCCGTCGTGTGTGCAGGGCCGCACGCCGAGATCAGGAGGCCGAGGGGCGCCGGCGCGCCGGCCCTTGCCCGGCGTCGGTCCCGCGCAGATCTCGAGATCACGAGCACGCCATGTCCCCGGGGTCGCCGCGCGACGCACACCAGGTACTCGTGATCACGCGACGGTGTCGTGCGCGCCCGCCCGCGAAGGGCACCTTCGTTCGCAACCGGCAGCGCGCCGGACCCCGCGCGTCGGACCCCGCGTCGGGGAGCGAGGGCGTCCTTCGCTGCGCAGGACGCGGCCAGGGAGTCCCTCGCTGCGTCACCCCCGGCGACGTGCTGCGCCACCCCGGACCCCGCCGCGCGGGCGGGAATCGCCGGCGCCGGGGCGGCGTTGTACCGCTCACGAGGACACGGGTCGGGCGCGGGTTGCAGGTCGCTCGGGCCACGGTATCCTCGCCACCAGTCCGGTCGGTGCGGTGCAGTCGACCCGCGCCGGCATGGCCGTCGAACCGGCGGTCGAGGACCACGGAGGGGCCGCGGCGCAGGACACCGGCGGCGTCGCCGGGCCGTTGCAGGCGGTCTCCGGCACCCTGATCCGACCCGCTGCAACGTGCCCTCACGCACGCGCGTACCCTGGTGTCCAGTGCCCGACGTGGTCGGGTCGCTCCGCGTGCCCCGGATGTGCGGTGCGCCGGTCCGAGGATCCCGAGGACCTCGGCGCCCCCCGTGTGGCCGGTCGGTACGCCAGGTGTGCCGGACGCGGAGCAGCAGCCCGATCAGACAGCAGCAGAGGAACGGAAACAGCCGGTCGATGCCCACCATCCAGCAGTTGGTCCGCCGGGGCCGCGAGGACAAGGTCGAGAAGACCAAGACCGCGGCCCTCAAGGGGAGCCCGCAGCGCCGCGGCGTCTGCACGCGCGTCTACACCACCACGCCGAAGAAGCCGAACTCCGCGCTGCGCAAGGTCGCGCGCGTCCGGCTCTCGAACGGCATCGAGGTCACGGCCTACATCCCCGGTGAGGGCCACAACCTGCAGGAGCATTCGATCGTGCTCGTGCGCGGCGGTCGGGTGAAGGACCTGCCGGGCGTTCGCTACAAGATCATTCGCGGCGCGCTGGACACGCAGGCGGTCAAGAACCGCAAACAGGCCCGCAGCCGCTACGGGACGAAGAAGGACAAGAGCTGACATGCCGCGCAAGGGACCCGCTCCGAAGCGTCCGCTCGTCGCCGACCCGGTCTACGGGTCGCCGCTCGTGACGCAGCTGGTGAACAAGGTGCTCGTCGACGGCAAGCGCTCGCTGGCCGAGCGCATCGTCTACGGGGCGATGGAGGGCTGCCGGGAGCGCAACGGCGCCGACCCCGTCGTCACGCTCAAGCGGGCGCTGGACAACGTCAAGCCGGCCCTCGAGGTCCGCAGCCGCCGCGTCGGTGGCGCGACCTACCAGGTGCCGATCGAGGTCCGCGCCGGCCGCTCGACCACGCTCGGGCTGCGCTGGCTGATCACCTACTCCCGGGCGCGCCGGGAGAAGACGATGATCGACCGGCTCACCAACGAGCTGCTGGACGCCTCGAACGGCCTCGGTGCCGCCGTGAAGCGTCGCGAGGACACGCACAAGATGGCGGAGTCGAACAAGGCGTTCGCGCACTACCGCTGGTGATCCGGCGGGGCGCCCGGGTGCGAACCACCCGGGGCCCCACGGATCGAGACACATCCGCCGCGGGACCCGCGGCGACGACCCGACGGGAAGAGGAAATCTCGTGGCACGCGACGTGCTGACCGACCTGGGCAAGGTCCGCAACATCGGGATCATGGCCCACATCGACGCGGGCAAGACCACCACGACCGAACGCGTCCTGTTCTACACCGGCATCAACTACAAGATCGGTGAGGTCCACGACGGCGCGGCCACGATGGACTGGATGGAGGAGGAGCAGAAGCGCGGCATCACGATCACGTCCGCCGCGACGACCTGCTTCTGGAAAGACCACCAGATCAACATCATCGACACGCCGGGTCACGTCGACTTCACGGTCGAGGTGGAGCGCTCCCTGCGCGTCCTGGACGGCGCCGTCGCCGTCTTCGACGGCAAGGAGGGCGTCGAGCCGCAGTCGGAGACGGTGTGGCGCCAGGCCGACACCTACAACGTCCCGCGCATCTGCTTCGTCAACAAGATGGACAAGCTCGGCGCGGACTTCTACTTCACCGTGCAGACCATCAAGGACCGCCTCGGCGCCAAGCCGCTGGTCCTGCAGCTGCCGATGGGGTCGGAGTCGGAGTTCTACGGCGTCATCGACCTGGTGCGCATGCGCGCGCTGACCTGGCGCGGCGAGGTCTCCAAGGGCGAGGACTACGCCGTCGAGGAGATCCCGGCCGACCGTGCCGACGAGGTCGAGGAGTACCGGACTGCCCTCATCGAGGCCATCGCCGAGAACGACGAGGCGCTCATGGAGCGCTACTTCGCCGGCGAGGAGCTCACGGTCGAGGAGATCGAGCACGGCATCCGCGCCGTGACGGTCACCGGTGACTACTACCCGGTCATCTGTGGCTCGGCGTTCAAGAACAAGGGCGTGCAGCCCATGCTCGACGCCGTCATCGCGTACCTGCCGGCGCCGACCGACGTCCCCGCCGTCAACGGCACGCTGCTCGACGGCGAGACCGCGGTGCAGCGCCACGCCAGCACCGACGAGCCGTTCTCCGCGCTCGCGTTCAAGATCGCCGCGCACCCGTTCTACGGGAAGCTGACCTACGTCCGCGTGTACTCGGGCAAGCTCGCCCAGGGCACGCAGATCATCAACTCGACCAAGGACCGCAAGGAGCGCATCGGCAAGCTGCTGCAGATGCACTCCAACAAGGAGAACCCGGTCGACGAGGCCCGCGCCGGCCACATCTACGCGGTGGTGGGCCTGAAGGACACGACGACGGGCGACACCCTCTGCGACCCGCAGAACCCGGTGATCCTCGAGTCGATGACCTTCCCGGAGCCGGTCATCTCCGTCGCGGTCGAGCCGAAGTCGAAGGCCGACCAGGAGAAGCTCTCCACGGCCATCCAGCGCCTCGCCGACGAGGACCCGACCTTCCGGGTCAACCTCGACGAGGAGACCGGTCAGACGATCATCTCGGGGATGGGCGAGCTCCACCTCGAGGTGCTGGTCAACCGGATGAAGTCGGACTTCAAGGTCGAAGCCAACATCGGCAAGCCGCAGGTGGCCTACCGCGAGACCATCCGGCGGACGGTCGAGAAGTACGAGTACACGCACAAGAAGCAGACCGGTGGCTCGGGGCAGTTCGCCCGCGTCATCATCAAGCTCGAGCCGCTCGAGAAGACGGCCGACGGCCCGCTCTACGAGTTCTCCAACAAGGTGACCGGCGGCCGCGTGCCGCGGGAGTACATCCCGTCGGTGGACGAGGGCGCCCAGGACGCGATGCAGTACGGCATCCTGGCCGGCTACCCGATGGTCGGGCTCAAGCTGACGCTGCTCGACGGGCAGTACCACGAGGTCGACTCGTCGGAGATGGCGTTCAAGGTGGCCGGGTCGATGGCGCTCAAGGAGGCGGCCCGCAAGGCCGACCCCGCGCTGCTCGAGCCGGTGATGGCCGTCGAGGTGAACACGCCCGAGGACTACATGGGCGACGTCATCGGCGACCTCAACTCCCGCCGTGGCCAGATCCAGGCCATGGAGGAGCGGGCCGGCGGCCGCGTCGTGCGCGCGATCGTCCCGCTCTCGGAGATGTTCGGCTACGTCGGCGACCTGCGGTCGCGGACCCAGGGCCGGGCGAACTACTCCATGCAGTTCGACTCCTACGCGGAGGTCCCGGCCAACGTGGCCAAGGAGATCATCGCCAAGGCGACCGGCGAGTGATGCCGGTCCGTGACCCGGGTGCGAGCCCGGGTCGAGGCGGCACGAAGCGCAGCGGAGCTGCCGCGCCGAAGGCCGTCAACGGACCAGGTCGCGGGCCGTCGCGGGGCTTTCGCTAGCCTCGTGTCGGCCCTCTCGGTCCTCCGAGACACGGCAGGACCCACACCGACGAGCACCATCCGTTCCGTCCCACCACCAGGGGCGGGCGGGAGAACAGAAGTCCAGGAGGACGAGAGCAGTGGCGAAGGCCAAGTTCGAGCGGACCAAGCCGCACGTCAACATCGGCACGATCGGTCACATCGACCACGGGAAGACGACGCTCACCGCGGCGATCACCAAGGTGCTGCACGACAAGTTCCCCGACCTCAACCAGGCCTCGGCGTTCGACATGATCGACAAGGCCCCCGAGGAGCGGCAGCGCGGCATCACGATCTCGATCGCGCACGTCGAGTACCAGACCGAGAAGCGCCACTACGCGCACGTCGACTGCCCCGGGCACGCCGACTACGTCAAGAACATGATCACGGGTGCCGCCCAGATGGACGGCGCCATCCTCGTGGTGGCCGCCACCGACGGCCCCATGCCGCAGACCCGCGAGCACGTGCTGCTCGCCCGCCAGGTCGGCGTGCCCTACATCGTGGTGGCGCTGAACAAGGCGGACATGGTCGACGACGAGGAGATCATGGAGCTCGTCGAGATGGAGGTCCGCGAGCTGCTGAGCTCGCAGGACTTCCCCGGCGACGACCTCCCCGTGGTCCGCGTCTCGGCGCTCAAGGCGCTCGAGGGCGACGCCGAGTGGGCGAACGCGATCGTGTCGCTGATGGACGCCGTCGACGACAACATCCCGTCGCCGGAGCGTGACACGGACAAGCCGTTCCTCATGCCCGTCGAGGACGTCTTCACCATCACCGGTCGCGGCACCGTCGTCACCGGCCGCGTCGAGCGCGGCATCGTCAAGGTGAACGAGGAGGTGGAGATCATCGGCATCCGCGCGAAGTCGACGAAGACCACCACCACGGGCATCGAGATGTTCCGCAAGCTGCTCGACGAGGGTCGCGCCGGCGACAACGTCGGCCTCCTCCTGCGCGGCATCAAGCGCGAGGACGTCGAGCGCGGCATGGTCATCGGCAAGCCGGGCTCGATCACCCCGCACACCGAGTTCGAGGGCCAGGTCTACATCCTGGGCAAGGACGAGGGCGGACGGCACACGCCGTTCTTCAACAACTACCGCCCGCAGTTCTACTTCCGGACCACCGACGTCACCGGCGTCGTGACGCTGCCGGAGGGCACCGAGATGGTCATGCCCGGTGACAACACCGAGATGTCCGTCCAGCTGATCCAGCCGATCGCCATGGAGGAGGGCCTCCAGTTCGCCATCCGTGAGGGTGGCCGGACGGTCGGCGCCGGCCAGGTCATCAAGATCAACAAGTAGCACCCGAGGCCCCGGTGAACGGGCGCGAGAGCGTCCGTGCGACACTGGAGCCCTAGCTCGCACGGGGCGGCCGGCTCATGCGGTATCGAGCCGGCCGCCCTGCTGTGAGCGGGGGTCCGAGAGCCACACCGTGGGCCCGGGCCGACGGCCACGCGCCGGAGGTCCACCGTGCCGCCATCCCTCGCGGGTGCGGGACGGACACACGTTGAACAGCGCGGGGTCCGCGGGGCCGCAGCGTGCTCAGGGCACGCGGCGGAGCCTGCCGACGGATTCGACACGCCCGACCGCGTGGACCGGCAACGGTCCCGGTGGGGACACGGATTCGACCGGCACGCACCGGGGCGTCTCGAGAACCTGGCCAGCCACCGGGGGCGTATGCCCCCGGCGGGACGAGAAGAGGAACGGCAAAGCCACCATGGCGGGACAGAAGATCCGCATCCGGCTCAAGGCCTACGACCACGAAGCGATCGACGCGTCGGCTCGCAAGATCGTCGAGACCGTGACGCGCACCGGCGCCTCCGTGGTCGGGCCCGTGCCGCTGCCCACCGAGAAGAACGTGTACTGCGTCATCCGCTCGCCGCACAAGTACAAGGACTCGCGCGAGCACTTCGAGATGCGCACGCACAAGCGACTGATCGACATCGTCGACCCCACGCCGAAGACGGTGGACGCGCTCATGCGCATCGACCTCCCGGCGAGCGTCGACGTGAACATCCAGTGAGGTCGGAGATGACTGCAGCACACTCCCCGGCCAAGCCGGAGCGGAAGATGAGCGGCGTCCTCGGCACCAAGGTCGGCATGACCCAGGTCTTCGACGAGGCGAACCGCATCGTCCCGGTGACCGTCGTCAAGGCCGGCCCCTGCGTCGTCACGCAGGTGCGGACGCCCTCGGTCGACGGCTACAACGCCGTCCAGATCGCCTACGGGGCGATCGACCCGCGCAAGGTGAACAAGCCCGAGACGGGCCACTTCTCCAAGGCCGGTGTCACCCCGCGGCGCCACCTCGCCGAGCTCCGCACGAGCGACGCGAGCGAGTACGAGGTCGGCCAGGAGGTCACCGCCGAGGCGTTCTCCGCCGGCAACGTCGTCGACGTCTCGGGCACGAGCAAGGGCAAGGGCACCGCAGGTGTCATGAAGCGCCACGGCTTCGGCGGCCTCGGGGCCAGCCACGGCACGCAGCGCAAGCACCGCTCGCCCGGCTCCATCGGCGGCTGCGCCACCCCGGCGCGCGTCTTCAAGGGCACGCGCATGGCCGGCCGCATGGGCAACGTCAAGACCACCACCCAGAACCTGACCGTGCACGGCGTCGACGCCGACGCGGGCCTGCTGCTCATCCGCGGCGCCGTCCCGGGCCCGCGCGGCGGCCTCGTCCTCGTGACCTCGGCCGCGAAGGTCGACCCCGCGAAGGGCGGTGCCCAGTGACTTCCCCCGAATCCTCCAAGGCCGCCGACGGACACACCCCCGGCGTGACCGACACCGAGGGCAAGGACGGCGGCGAGCAGGTCTCGGCCCCGACGACCTCGGCGACGGCCGCCGCGACCGCGACGCTGGAGGCCTCGACGCCGCAGACGGCGCGCCGCTCCGGCTACTCGGCCGGCGAGGCCCGTCGCCTCGCGCGCCGTGACGCCCACGCGCAGGCCGGCGGCGAGACCCGCACGGTCTCGGTGCACACGCCCACCGGCGGCACCGACGGCACCGCGGAGCTCCCGGGCCAGCTGTTCGACGCCCCGGCGAGCACCGCGCTCATGCACCAGGTCGTCACCGCGCAGCTCGCGGCGGCCCGCCAGGGCACGCACGACACCAAGACACGCGGCGAGGTCCGCGGCGGCGGCAAGAAGCCGTACCGCCAGAAGGGCACCGGCCGCGCCCGCCAGGGCTCGGTGCGCGCGCCGCAGTTCACCGGCGGCGGCACCGTCCACGGGCCGACGCCGCGCGACTACGACCAGCGGACCCCGAAGAAGATGAAGGCGGCGGCCCTGCGCGGCGCGCTGTCGGACCGCGCCCGTCACGAGCGCATCCACGTCTTCTCCGCGCTGGTCGACGGCGACGCACCGTCCACCAGGGGCGCGCGCACCGCGCTCGAGGGCGTCGTGACGCCGAGCCGTGAGCACCGCCTGGTCCTCGCGGTCATCACCCGCGACGACGAGGCCGGCCGCCGCAGCGTGGCCAACCTGCCGGCGGTCCACCAGATCACGCCGGACCAGCTGAACACCTACGACGTCCTGCGTGCCGACGACGTGGTCTTCACGTCGGCGGCACTCGAGGCGTTCGTGAACCGCGCAGCGGAGCGGAGCCGGTCCGAGACCGCCGCCCGCACCGCGGGTGGACAGGAGGCCGAGAAGTGATCGCCGACCCGCGAGACGTGATCATCGCGCCGGTCATCTCCGAGAAGAGCTACGGGCTCCTCGAGGAGCGCCAGTACACGTTCCTGGTGCGCCCGGACGCGAACAAGACGCAGATCAAGATCGCCGTCCAGGAGATCTTCGACGTGCAGGTGGCCAGCGTGAACACGCTGAACCGCGAGGGCAAGCGCAAGCGCTCCCGCCGCGGCTTCGGCAAGCGCAAGGACACCAAGCGCGCGGTCGTGACGGTGACGCCCGAGAGCCGGACCATCGACGTGTTCGGCGCGCCCGGGGCAGGGAGCTGACCAATGGGAATCCGTAGGTACAAGCCGACGACCGCCGGGCGGCGTGGCGCGAGCGTCTCGGACTTCGCCGAGATCACGCGCGACCACCCGGAGAAGTCGCTGATCCGCCCGCTGCACAACAAGGGCGGCCGCAACGTCACCGGGCGCATCACCACCCGGCACCAGGGCGGCGGCCACAAGCGGGCCTACCGGCTCATCGACTTCCGCCGTCACGACAAGGACGGCGTGCCGGCCAAGGTCGCGCACATCGAGTACGACCCCAACCGCAGCGCCCGCATCGCCCTGCTGCACTACGCCGACGGCGAGAAGCGCTACATCATCGCGCCGGAGCGTCTGGCCCAGGGCGCCACGGTCGAGGCCGGCCCGAAGGCCGACATCAAGCCGGGCAACAACCTGCCGATGCGCAACATCCCCACCGGCACGGTGATCCACGCGATCGAGCTCCGCCCCGGCGGCGGCGCGAAGATCGCGCGCTCGGCCGGTGCCCGCGTCCAGCTGGTCGCGAAGGACGGGCCGTACGCCCAGCTGCGGATGCCCTCGGGCGAGATCCGCAACGTCGACGTCCGCTGCCGCGCCACCATCGGCGAGGTCGGCAACGCCGAGCACTCGAACATCAACTGGGGCAAGGCCGGCCGCAACCGCTGGCGCGGCAAGCGCCCGACGGTCCGCGGCGTCGTCATGAACCCGGTCGACCACCCGCACGGCGGTGGTGAGGGCAAGACGTCCGGTGGCCGCCACCCGGTGAACCCGGCCGGTACGCCGGAGGGCCGCACCCGCGGCCGCAAGGAGAGCGACCGCATGATCGTGCGCCGCCGCCGCACCGGCAAGAACCGCAAGAAGCGCTGACGAGAGCAGGAGGGAGCGAAGCGATGCCACGCAGTCTCAAGAAGGGCCCGTTCGTCGACGACCACCTGCTCAAGAAGGTGGACGCGCTCAACGAGGCCAACCGCAAGACCGTCATCAGGACTTGGTCCCGTCGGTCGACGATCATCCCGGACATGATCGGCCACACGCTGGCCGTCCACGACGGGCGCAAGCACGTCCCGGTGTTCGTCTCGGAGTCCATGGTCGGGCACAAGCTCGGCGAGTTCGCCCCGACCCGCACGTTCCGCGGGCACGTCAAGGAGGACCGCCGCTCCCGTCGTCGCTAGGACGACATGGAGCGCGGGACCCCCATGGCCCGGAATCAGGAAGGAACGTCAGAGATGTCTGCACCAGCCGACACGGCCCCCCGCGGTGCCGTGGCGCGGGCGCGCTACGTGCGCATGTCGCCGATGAAGGTCCGCCGCGTGGTGGACCTCGTCCGCGGCATGCCGGTCGGTCAGGCCGCCTCGGTGCTGGAGTTCGCCCAGCAGAAGGCAGCCGGCCCGGTGGCCAAGGTCGTCGCGAGCGCGGTGGCCAACGCCGAGAACAACGTCGACCTGGACCCGGCGAACCTGGTGATCTCGACGATCACCGTCGACGAGGGTCCGACCATGAAGCGGTTCCAGCCCCGCGCGCAGGGCCGGGCCTACCGCATCCGGAAGCGGACCAGCCACATCTACGTCGAGGTGACCGAGGTGGCCCCGGCGCAGGGCGGCCGTTCGCGCGCGAAGAGGAGTGGCCGCTGATGGGCCAGAAGATCAACCCGCACGGCTTCCGCCTCGGGATCACCACCGACTGGAAGTCGCGCTGGTACGCCGACAAGCAGTACGCCGACTACGTCGCCGAGGACGTCAAGATCCGTCGCATGCTCTCCAAGGGCATGGAGCGGGCGGGCATCTCCAAGGTCGAGATCGAGCGCACCCGCGACCGCGTCCGCGTCGACATCCACACCGCGCGTCCCGGCATCGTCATCGGGCGCCGCGGCGCCGAGGCCGACCGCCTGCGCGGCAACCTCGAGAAGCTGACCGGCAAGCAGGTCCAGCTGAACATCCTCGAGGTCAAGGGCGCCGAGGCGGACGCGCAGCTCGTCGCGCAGGGCGTGGCCGAGCAGCTGTCCAACCGCGTGTCGTTCCGTCGCGCGATGCGCAAGGCCATGCAGTCGGCCATGCGCTCGCCGGGCGTCAAGGGCATCCGGGTGCAGTGCTCCGGCCGGCTCGGTGGCGCCGAGATGTCGCGCTCGGAGTTCTACCGCGAGGGCCGCGTGCCCCTGCACACGCTCCGCGCCGAGATCGACTACGGCCTGTTCGAGGCCCGGACCAACTTCGGCCGCATCGGCGTGAAGGTCTGGATCTACAAGGGCGACGTCGTCGGCGGGAAGCGCGAGTCGGAGCGCCAGGCCGCGCTCGACGCCGCGACCCGCGACCCGCGGGGTGGCCGTGGCCGCGGTGGCGGCAACGACCGTCCGCGCGGGCGTCGTTCCGGCTCGTCGGGCACGACCGGCACCAGCACCGAGGCCGGGCGCGCCGCCGCGGAGCAGGCCGCCGCCGGTGCCAGCACGGGCGGCGCGCCGGCCGGTGCCGCCCCCGAGGCGACCACGCAGACGGAGTCCTAGACCCATGCTGATCCCCCGCAAGGTCAAGTACCGCAAGCAGCACCGGCCGGACCGGACGGGCGCCGCCAAGGGCGGCACCCAGATGTCCTTCGGCGACTACGGCATCCAGGCCCTGGAGCACGCCTACGTCACCAACCGGCAGATCGAGTCCGCCCGTATCGCCATCACGCGGCACATCCGTCGTGGCGGCAAGGTGTGGATCAACATCTTCCCGGACCGGCCGCTGACCAAGAAGCCGGCCGAGACCCGCATGGGTTCCGGCAAGGGCTCGCCCGAGAAGTGGGTGGCCAACGTGAAGCCGGGCCGGGTCATGTTCGAGATGAGCTACCCGAACGAGGCCACGGCCCGCGAGGCCCTGCGCCGCGCGCAGCACAAGCTGCCGATGCGCTGCCGCATCGTGAGCCGTGAGGAGACCTTCTGATGGCCGCCGGAACCCCCGCCAGCGAGCTGCGCGAGCTCACGAGCGAGGAGCTCGTGGCCCGGGCCCGCGAGGCCAAGGCCGAGCTGTTCAACCTGCGCTTCCAGATGGCGACCGGGCAGCTGGACAACAACCGTCGACTGCGGACCGTGCGTCACGACATCGCGCGCATCTACACGGTGATGCGCGAGCGCGAGCTCGGCCTGTCGGTCGCCCCCGATGAGGAGGGAGCGGCATGAGCGAGACCCAGGACACGACTCCGTCCAGCTCGGGGGCCTCGGCCCCGGAGCGCGACGAGGAGCAGCAGGTCCGGTCCGAGGTGAAGCAGGGCGAGAACGCCCAGCAGAGCCCGGCCGAGGCCCGCAACGACGACCGCGGCCTGCGCAAGGTGCGTGAGGGCCTGGTCGTCTCGGACAAGATGGCCAAGACCATCGTCGTCAGCCTCGAGGACCGGGTGAAGCACCCGCGCTACTCGAAGGTCATCCGGCGCACGAAGAAGGTCAAGGCGCACGACGAGAACAACACTGCCGGCCCCGGCGACCGCGTCCTCCTCATGGAGACCCGGCCGCTGTCGGCCACCAAGCGCTGGCGTCTCGTCGAGATCCTCGAGAAGGCCAAGTGAGCCCTAGAAACCGTTCGCTGGTGCGGGCAGGTCAGGAGAAGAAGCAGTGATTCAGCAGGAGTCGCGGCTGCGGGTCGCCGACAACACCGGGGCCAGGGAAATCCTGTGCATCCGCGTGCTCGGTGGTTCCTCGCGCCGCTACGCGGGCATCGGCGACGTCATCGTCGCGACGGTCAAGGAGGCCATCCCGGCCTCCGGCGTCAAGCGCGGTGACGTGGTCAAGGCCGTCGTCGTGCGCACCCGCAAGGAGAAGCGCCGCCCGGACGGCTCGTACATCAAGTTCGACGAGAACGCCGCCGTCATCATCAAGAACGACCGTGAGCCCCGCGGGACCCGCATCTTCGGCCCCGTGGGCCGCGAGCTGCGCGACAAGAGGTTCATGCGGATCATCTCGCTCGCGCCGGAGGTGCTGTAGCAGATGAAGGTCAAGAAGGGCGACACGGTCGTCGTCATCGCCGGCAAGGACAAGGGCGCCAAGGGCAAGGTCATCCAGGCCTACCCCGACCGCGACAGGGTCCTCGTCGAGGGTGTCGGCCGCGTCAAGAAGCACACGGCCCAGTCCGCGAACCAGCGCGGTGCCCAGAGCGGCGGGATCGTCACGCAGGAGGCGCCGATCCACGTCTCGAACGTGATGGTCGTTGACGCCGACGGCAAGCCGACCCGCGTTGGCACCCGTGCGGGCGGCGAGGGCGAGCAGAAGCGCGTGCGCATCTCGCGGCGCAGCGGGAAGGACCTCTCGTGACCAGTACCGAAGCTCCCGCGGCGAACGGGACGCGCAGCGAAGCGGAGCCGGACCATCGAGACCGTCCGCGGCTGCAGCAGCGCTACCACGACGCGATCAAGCCGGCGCTGAACGAGCAGTTCGGGTACGCGAACCCGATGCTCATCCCCGGCGTCGTCAAGGTCGTCGTCAACATGGGCGTCGGCGAGGCCGCGCGTGACTCGAAGCTGATGGAGGGCGCGGTCCGCGACCTCACCCTCATCGCCGGCCAGAAGCCGGAGATCCGCAAGGCCCGCAAGTCGATCGCGCAGTTCAAGCTCCGCGAGGGCATGCCGATCGGTGCCCGCGCGACCCTGCGGGGCGCGCGCATGTGGGAGTTCCTGGACCGGCTGCTGACCATCGGCCTGCCGCGCATCCGCGACTTCCGCGGCCTGTCGCCGAAGCAGTTCGACGGGTCCGGCAACTACACGTTCGGTCTCTCGGACCAGACGATGTTCCACGAGATCGACCAGGACTCGATCGACCGGCCGCGGGGGATGGACATCACCGTGGTCACCTCCGCGACGACCGACGAGGAGGGCCGGGCGCTGCTCCGTCAGCTCGGCTTCCCGTTCAGGGAGAACTGAGATGGCGAAGAAGGCACTGGTCAACAAGGCCGCGCGCAAGCCGAAGTTCGCGGTGCGCGGGTACACGCGCTGCAACCGTTGCGGGCGCGCTCGCGCGGTCCTGCGGAAGTTCGGGCTCTGCCGGGTCTGCCTGCGCGAGATGGCGCACCGGGGCGAGCTCCCGGGCGTGAGCAAGGCTTCCTGGTGAGCCCCACGAAGACCTCAGGGAACACCGCCGAGGGTCCCGTGACCCCCGAGGCACCGAGCAGCGGGGCGATCGACCCCGAGCTCCTGCGCCTCATCCAGCGCGTCGCCCACCGCGAGCACCTGCTCGACGGCTCGGCCCAGGTCCATGGGCACACGCGCGTCCGTACCACCGCTGACAGCAGCTCCACACGCCGCAGGCCCGCCATCGGGAGCGCCCGCACGCGCGCCACCCGGGGAACCACGGCGAGGAAGGTGACCTGGTCATGACGATGACCGACCCGATCGCGGACATGTTGACGCGCATCCGCAACGCCAACTCGGCGTTCCACGAGAACGCGACCATGCCGCACAGCAAGCTCAAGGCCCACGTGGCGCAGGTCCTGCTCGAGCAGGGCTACATCGCCGGGTACCGCACCGAGGACGCCACGGTGGGCAAGTCCCTCGTGGTCGACCTCAAGTACGGCCCGAACCGCGAGCGCAGCATCGCCGGCATCAAGCGGGTCTCCAAGCCCGGCCTGCGCATCTACGCGAAGTCGAACGAGCTCCCGCGGGTGCTCGGCGGCCTCGGCGTCGCGATCATCTCGACGTCGTCCGGGCTCCTGACCGACCGGCAGGCCCACCAGCGACGGATGGGCGGGGAAGTCCTCGCCTTCGTCTGGTAGCGGGAAGGGGAACCGAACCATGTCACGCATCGGCAAGGCCCCGATCACCGTGCCGTCGGGCGTCGACGTCACCGTCGACGGGCAGAACGTCACGGTC
The DNA here is from genome assembly GCF_028737205.1 of Actinomycetospora lutea. Lineage (GTDB taxonomy): Bacteria > Actinomycetota > Actinomycetes > Mycobacteriales > Pseudonocardiaceae > Actinomycetospora > Actinomycetospora lutea. The sequence goes on from NZ_JAQZAL010000006.1 coordinate 93,830, forward strand.
AAGGGGCCCAAGGGCACGCTGAGCCACCAGGTCGACGAGCCGATCACGGTCTCGCTCGACGACGGTGTGCTCTCGGTCCAGCGCCCCGACGACGAGCGGGAGAGCCGCGCGCTGCACGGCCTGTCGCGCTCGCTGCTCAACAACCTGGTGCAGGGCGTCTCGCAGGGCTACGAGCGCAAGCTCGAGATCCACGGCGTCGGCTACCGGGTGCAGCTGCGGGGCTCGGACCTCGAGTTCGCGCTCGGCTTCAGCCACCCGGTGAAGATCACCCCGCCGGACGGCATCACGTTCGCGGTCGAGAGCCCGACCCGCTTCTCGGTCCAGGGCATCGACAAGCAGCTGGTGGGCCAGGTGGCCGCCAACATCCGCTGGCTGCGCCGTCCCGACCCCTACAAGGGCAAGGGCGTCCGCTACGCCGGCGAGCAGATCCGCCGCAAGGTCGGGAAGACGGGCAAGTGATGGCTGAGAACAACGGCACCACCACCAAGGCTCGGGGTCACCTGGGCAAGAACGTCTCGGAGACGCGGCGTACGGGTCGCACGCGCCGCCACGTCCGGCTGCGCAAGAAGATCGCCGGCACCCCGACGCGTCCCCGCCTGGTCGTCACCCGCTCCACGCGGCACATCACCGCGCAGGTGGTCGACGACATCGCCGGCCACACCCTCGCCCACGCCTCCACCCTGGAGGCCGACGTGCGCGGGATGGAGGGCGACAAGAAGGCCCAGGCCGCCAAGGTCGGGGAGCTCGTCGCCTCCCGCGCCAAGGACCAGGGCATCGACGCGGTCGTCTTCGACCGCGGCGGACGCCGCTACCACGGCCGCATCGCGCAGCTCGCGGACGCGGCCCGTGAGGGAGGGCTCCAGTTCTGATGCCGGGAGACGCAGCGAAGCGGAGCTCGACCCAGCGGACGAGCTCCGAGATGAACACGAACGGAAGGAACTCCTGATGCCGGGACGCACACGGCGCGACGGACCGGCCGGCTCCAACCAGCAGGGCGGCGAGCGTCAGGGCGGCAGCGCCGGTCGCGACCGCCAGCAGGGCGGCCGCGACCGCGGGCAGGACCGCACCCCGCACCTCGAGCGCGTCGTCGCCATCAACCGCGTGGCCAAGGTCGTCAAGGGCGGCCGCCGCTTCAGCTTCACCGCCCTGGTCGTCGTCGGCGACGGCGACGGCATGGTCGGTGTCGGCTACGGCAAGGCCAAGGAGGTGCCCGCCGCGATCGCCAAGGGCGTGGAGGAGGCGAAGAAGAACTTCTTCCGCGTCCCCCGGGTCGGCGGCACCATCACCCACCCCGTGCAGGGCGAGGAGGCGGCCGGCGTGGTCCTGCTGCGTCCGGCCAGCCCCGGTACCGGTGTCATCGCCGGTGGTCCGGTGCGCGCCGTGCTGGAGTGCGCGGGCATCGCGGACGTGCTGTCGAAGTCGCTCGGCAGCCAGAACGCGATCAACATCGTGCACGCCACGGTGGCGGCGCTGAAGGGCCTGCAGGTCCCCGAGGCCGTCGCGGCCCGCCGCGGTCTGCCCATCGAGGACGTCGCGCCGGCGCGGATGCTGCGCGCCCGCGCGGGGCAGGGGTCCTGACATGGCGGCAGACGAAGCGAAGCGGAGCTCGACCGGAACGGGAGACCTCAAGGTCACCCAGACCCGTTCCGAGATCGGCGGCAAGCGCAACCAGCGCGAGTCCCTGCGCACGCTGGGACTGCGCCGGATCGGCGCCACCGTCGTCCGCCCCGACACGCCCCAGAACCGGGGCCTGATCCACACCGTCCGTCACCTCGTGACGGTCGAGGAGGTGTGACCGATGGGTGATTCCCCCATCAAGCTGCACCACCTGCGTCCGGCGCCGGGGGCCAAGACCGAGAAGACCCGCGTGGGTCGCGGTGAGGCCTCCAAGGGCAAGACCGCCGGTCGCGGCACCAAGGGCACCGGCGCCCGCAAGAACGTCCCCTCGGCGTTCGAGGGTGGCCAGATGCCGCTGCAGATGCGGCTGCCGAAGCTCAAGGGCTTCCGCAACCGCAACAAGGTGGTCTCGCAGGTCGTCAACGTCGGCGACCTGGCCCGCCTGTTCCCCGACGGCGGCGAGGTCGGCCCGGCCGAGCTCGTGGGCGCCGGCGCCGTGCGCCCGGGGCACCCGATCAAGGTGCTCGGGACCGGCGAGGTCGGCTCGGTGGCGCTGCGCGTCACCGCGCACGCCTTCTCGGGCTCGGCGAGCGAGAAGCTGTCTGCCGCGGGCGGCAGCGCGACCGTCGTCGAGTAAGGCCGAGTAGGAGCATCAACGTGCCGACGTCTCCGGCCTCGGGCCGCTCCGCACAGGGAGCGGCCCGGGGCCGGTGGCGTCTCCCCGTGTAGTCTCGCCCCGGGCCGCTTCGACCGGTCCGGCCCGGCCCCGGCGCGCCGCCCCCGCGGCGCGCGGCCGGTGATCACCGGCCCGCGCGGCTCCGAATCCCGACGAGCCCGCGGTGCGGCCGAACGACATCTGGAGGTCCGAGTGCTCGGCGCCGTGCGGTCAGCCCTGGCCACACCGGACCTGCGCAAGAAGATCCTGTTCACGCTCGGCATCGTCGCCGTCTACCGCCTCGGGGCGACGCTCCCGGCGCCCGGCGTCTCCTACTCGAACGTGCAGGAGTGCCTGCGTCAGGTCCAGGGCAGTGACGCCGCGAGCGTCTACTCGCTGATCAACCTCTTCTCCGGCGGAGCGCTGCTCCAGCTGTCGATCTTCGCGCTGGGCATCATGCCGTACATCACGGCGAGCATCATCGTCCAGCTGCTGACGGTCGTGATCCCCCGTTTCGAGCAGTTGAAGAAGGAGGGGCAGAGCGGTCAGAGCAAGCTCACGCAGTACACGCGCTACCTGACCATCGCCCTCGCGGTCCTGCAGTCGACGGGCATCGTCGCCCTCGCCGACCGCAACCAGCTCTTCCAGGACTGCGACCCCTCGCAGTTCCCGATCCTGCCGAACGCCGACATCTTCGACCTCGCGGTCATCGTCATCGTCATGACGGCGGGCACCGCGGTCATCATGTGGTTCGGCGAGCTCGTCACCGAGCGCGGCGTCGGCAACGGCATGTCGCTGCTGATCTTCACCTCGATCGCCGCCCGCATCCCCGCCGAGGGCAACACGATCCTGCAGAACGCCGGCCCGCTGGCGTTCACGGTGGTCTGCGCGTTCGGCCTGGTCATCATCGCGAGCGTCGTGTTCGTCGAGCAGGGCCAGCGGCGCATCCCCGTGCAGTACGCGAAACGCATGGTCGGGCGCCGGATGTACGGCGGGACGTCGACCTACCTGCCGCTGAAGGTCAACCAGGCCGGTGTCATCCCGGTCATCTTCGGCTCCTCGCTGCTCTACCTGCCCGACCTGCTCTCGCGGATCACGGGCAACCAGAACTCGGGCTTCTCGCGGTTCGTCTCGACCTACCTCGCGAACCAGTCCAACTGGCTGCACATCCTGCTGTACTTCGCGCTGATCATCTTCTTCACGTACTTCTACGTCTCGATCACGTTCAACACCGAGGAACGTGCCGACGAGATGAAGAAGTTCGGCGGGTTCATCCCCGGGATCCGTCCCGGGCGTCCCACGGCCGAGTACCTCAGCTACGTGCTGTCCCGGATCACGTTGCCGGGATCCATCTACCTCGGCATCATCGCCGTCCTGCCGAACTTCTTCCTGGGCCTGACCGGTCAAGGGCAGAACCAGAACTTCCCCTTCGGGGGCACGGCTGTTCTGATCATGGTGGGCGTCGGGCTGGACACGGTGAAGCAGATCGAGAGCCAGCTGATGCAGCGCAACTACGAGGGTTTCCTGCGCTGACCGCGAGCGGTCGAGCGGCGGGTCCGGTGTACACGGGATAGTCAGGGCGAAGGAGCGTTGTCGTGAGGATCGTGCTGGTGGGACCGCCGGGTGCGGGCAAGGGAACGCAGGCCGCACGGCTGGCCGAGCGCCTGGACGCGCCCCACATCTCCACCGGCGACATCTTCCGCGAGAACATGAAGAACGAGACGGAGCTGGGCAAGGAGGCCCAGCGCTACGTCGACGCCGGCGACCTCGTGCCCGACGAGGTCACCGTGAAGATGGTCAAGGACCGCCTCGCGCAGCCCGACGCGCAGGAGGGCTTCCTGCTCGACGGGTTCCCGCGCAACACCGCGCAGGCCCAGGAGCTCGAGAGCGTGCTGGGCGAGCTCGATCAGCGCCTCGACGCGGTGCTCGTGTTCGAGGTCGAGGACGAGGAGCTCGTCAAGCGCCTCATGGCCCGCGGGCGCTCGGACGACACCGAGGAGACCATCCGGCACCGCCAGGAGGTCTACCGCTCGGAGACCGAGCCGCTGATCGAGCACTACCGGGACATCGCGGTGCGGGTGGACGCCGTCGGATCGGTCGAGGAGATCACCGACCGCGCCATGGACGCCCTCGCCGACGAGCCCGACGACTGAGTGGGCAACCCGAGCCGCGGTCTGACCGGCCTCACCGAGGCGGTCTCCGCCGGGGTCGGCGGTCTCGCCGACCGCGTGCGGGGGCGCCTCGTGGAGATGAAGACCCCCGGCCAGATCGAGGCGATGCGCGCCGCGGGCCTCGTCGTGGCCTCCGCGCTCGCCGCGGTCACCGAGGCGGCCCGGCCCGGGGCCAGCACCGCCGACCTCGACGAGGTCGCCGAGGCGACCATCCGCGAGGCCGGCGCCGAGCCCTCCTTCCTCGGGTACCAGGGGTTCCCGGCGTCGATCTGCGCCTCGGTCAACGAGCAGGTCGTGCACGGCATCCCGTCGCGGGAGCAGGTGCTCGGCGACGGCGACCTGGTCTCGATCGACTGCGGGGCGATCCTCGACGGCTGGCACGGCGACGCGGCGGTGACGCTGCTGATCGGCACTCCCAGACCGCAGGACGAGGCCATCTCGGCGGCCTGCCGGTCGGCGATGGAGGCGGGGATCGCCCGGCTCGTGCCCGGCGGCCGTCTCGGCGACGTGGGGCACGCCATCGAGGAGGAGGCCCGCCGCCGCGGCGCGGAGGACGGCCGCGAGTACGGCGTCGTCGCCGACTACGGCGGGCACGGCATCGGGACCTCGATGCACATGGAGCCGTTCGTCCCGAACCTCGGCCGCGCCGGCACCGGGATGCGGCTGCGCAGCGGGATGGTGCTCGCCATCGAGCCCATGCTCACCGGCGGCAGCGACGAGACCGAGGAGCTCGAGGACGGCTGGACCGTCGTCACCGCGGACGGCAGCCGCGCCGCGCACTGGGAGCACTCGGTGGCGGTCACCGACGACGGCCCCCGCGTGCTCACCGCACCGGCGTCCTGAGGCGCCGCCCGCGCGGTCGGCGCCGCTCTCGGGAGCGAGGGCGTCCCTGGGTGCGTGGGAGGCAGCGAGGGTGACCCTCGCGGCCGGGCACGTGGCACGGTGGCGCGGACGCGGGAGCACTCGCCAGTGAAGTCGGATAGCGGAACTATCTGCTCGCTGTTACGCTCGGACCCTGTCGAGGAGAACGGGGTGGTCGTCGTGGACGGGTCCGATCAGGTGCGTGTGGCGGACGTCGAGCGCGAGCGGGTGGCGGCGGCGCTGGCGCAGGCTCATGGCGAGGGGCGCCTGACCCTCGCCGAGTACGACGAGCGGGTGCGCGCGGCCCACGGCGCGGTGGTGCGCGCCGACCTGGCGCCGCTGACCGCCGACCTCCCGCCGGCACCCGCGGCCGAGCAGGCCCCGCGGCGCCGGCCTCGCGTGTCGCCGCTGCGGGCCGCCCTCGCCGTGTGGGCGGCGGTGTCCGTGCTGAACCTGGTGATCTGGGTGGCCGTGTCGGTCGGGACGGGCGCGCCGGTGGCACCCTGGTGGATCTGGGTCGCCGGGCCGTGGGGCGTGGTGCTCGTCCTGCAGGCGCTCGCGGCGCGGGCCGGGTTCACCCCGCCCGGGCCGTTCGGGTGCGCGGTGAGAACCCCCCGGTGACGCGGCACTCGACACGCCGCGCGTACACTCGACAGCTGGTGCGCGTGTCGTGCCGGTGTCCGCGCGCTCCGCGTCGGGGACGCCGAGACGCCGCGCTCCCCGTCCCCGGACTCCCACGCTCGCCGAGCGTGGTCGTCCCGTGGGACGGCAGCGTACGTCGAGAAGAATGCGGAGGACATGGCGAAGAAGGACGGCGCCATCGAGGTCGAGGGGCGGGTCATCGAGCCCCTGCCCAATGCGATGTTCCGGGTGGAGCTCGAGAACGGGCACAAGGTCCTGGCGCACATCAGCGGCAAGATGCGTCAGCACTACATCCGGATCCTCCCCGAGGACAAGGTCGTCGTGGAGCTGTCGCCCTACGACCTCTCGCGCGGCCGGATCGTCTACCGCTACAAGTGATCACAGCCTCGGGATCAGTGAGGAAGAGGACGTGAAGGTCCAGCCGAGCGTCAAGCGCATCTGCGCCAAGTGCCAGGTGGTCCGCCGTCACGGGCGGGTCATGGTCATCTGCGACAACCTGCGCCACAAGCAGCGCCAGGGCTGACGCGCCCGACCGGGCGCACCGGGCCGATGCGCCCACCGCGCCCACCGCGGCCCCGCGCCGCACACCACACACCTCCCCGCACCTACGTCGGCACGAGAGATCGCGCCCCGGCGGAGCACCCCCGGCACGGGAGGCCGGGGCCCGGAGCCCAGCGCTCCGGGACGGGCAGGGAGCCAGACCTCCCGGACGACACGAGGAGCACGTCGCCCCATGGCACGACTCGCCGGCGTCGATCTCCCCCGCGAGAAGCGGATGGAGATCGCGCTGACCTACATCTTCGGGATCGGCCGCAGCCGAGCCCGCGAGATCCTCACCGAGACCGGCATCGACTTCGACCTGCGGTCGAAGGACCTGTCGGACTCCGACGCCGCCACGCTGCGGGCGTACATCGAGAACCACTTCCGGGTCGAGGGCGACCTGCGCCGTGAGGTCCAGGCGGACATCCGGCGCAAGGTCGAGATCGGCAGCTACCAGGGGCTGCGGCACCGCCGCAATCTCCCGGTGCACGGGCAGCGGACGAAGACCAACGCCCGGTCGCGCAAGGGCCCCAAGAAGACGGTTGCCGGCAAGAAGAAGGCCGCGCGCAAGTAGTCGCGCCCCCACACCCCCCGAAACGGAAGAGAAGGCATGCCACCCAGGACTCGCCAGGGCGCGGCCGGGACCAAGAAGGTCCGGCGCCGGGAGAAGAAGAACATCTCCCACGGCCACGCGCACATCAAGAGCACGTTCAACAACACGATCGTCTCGATCACCGACCCCACCGGCAACGTCATCAGCTGGGCGTCGGCCGGCCACGTGGGCTTCAAGGGCTCGCGCAAGTCGACGCCGTTCGCCGCGCAGATGGCTGCCGAGAACTGCGCCCGCAAGGCCGCCGAGCACGGGATGAAGAAGGTCGACGTCTTCGTCAAGGGCCCGGGCTCGGGTCGTGAGACCGCCATCCGTTCGCTGCAGGCCGCGGGCCTCGAGGTCGGCACCATCGCCGACGTCACGCCGCAGCCGCACAACGGCTGCCGTCCGCCGAAGCGTCGCCGGGTCTAAGGCCGGAGAGGAGACACCACATGGCTCGCTACACCGGCCCCGCCACCCGCAAGTCCCGCCGTCTCAAGGTCGACCTGATCGGCGGCGACAAGTCCTTCGAGCGCCGCCCGTACCCGCCGGGGCAGCACGGCCGGATCCGCATCAAGGAGTCCGAGTACCTGCTGCAGCTGCAGGAGAAGCAGAAGGCCCGCTTCACCTACGGCCTGCTCGAGAAGCAGATGCGCGCCTACTACGAGGAGGCGAACCGTCGCGAGGGCAAGACCGGCGACGAGTTCCTCAAGCTCCTCGAGTCGCGGCTCGACTCGGTGGTCTACCGGGCCGGCCTCGCGCAGACCCGTCGTCAGGCCCGCCAGCTCGTCGGGCACGGCCACTTCCTGGTCAACGGCCAGAAGGTCGACGTCCCCAGCTACCGGGTGACGCAGTACGACATCATCGACGTCCGGGAGAAGTCCCGGAACATGCTGCCCCTCGTGGTGGCGAAGGAGAACTTCGGCGACCGCCCCGTCCCGGGGTGGCTGCAGGTCGTCCCGGACAGCCTGCGCGTGTTCGTCCACTCGCTCCCGGAGCGGTCGCAGATCGACACGCCGGTCCAGGAGCAGCTCATCGTCGAGTTCTACTCGAAGTAGTCGGTACCCCGGCCCGGGCAGCCTGCTCGGGCCGGGTCGGGTTCGGCGTCAAATAGCGGACGCCGCATCGGAAGGAATTCGTCAGTGCTGATCTCCCAGCGTCCTGCTCTCTCCGAGGACGCCATCGACGACACCCGCTCCCGGTTCGTCATCGAGCCGCTGGAGCCGGGTTTCGGCTACACCCTCGGCAACTCGCTGCGTCGCACCCTGCTGTCGTCCATCCCGGGCGCGGCCGTGACCAGCATCCGTGTCGACGGGGTCCTCCACGAGTTCACCACCGTGCCGGGGGTGAAGGAGGACGTCACCGACATCATCCTCAACCTCAAGGAGCTCGTCGTGAGCTCCGAGGAGGACGAGCCGGCGACCATGTACCTGCGCAAGCAGGGCCCGGGCACGGTGACCGCGGGGGACATCGTCCCGCCGGCCGGCGTGACCGTGCACAACCCCGACCTGCACATCGCGACCCTGAACGACCAGGGCCGCCTGGAGGTCGAGCTGGTCGTCGAGCGTGGCCGCGGGTACGTCCCGGCCGCGCAGAACAAGGCCTCCGGCGCCGAGATCGGCCGCATCCCGGTCGACTCGATCTACTCGCCGGTGCTCAAGGTCAGCTACAAGGTCGAGGCGACCCGCGTCGAGCAGCGCACCGACTTCGACAAGCTGATCCTCGACGTCGAGACCAAGCCGTCGATGACGCCGCGCGACGCCATCGCGTCCGCGGGTCGCACGCTGGTCGAGCTCTTCGGCCTGGCCCGTGAGCTCAACGTCGACGCCGAGGGCATCGAGATCGGCCCCTCGCCCGCCGAGGCCGACTCGATCGCCGCGTTCGCGATGCCCATCGAGGACCTCGACCTCACGGTCCGGTCCTACAACTGCCTCAAGCGGGAGGGCATCCACACGGTCGGCGAGCTCGTCGGCCGCTCGGAGGCCGACCTGCTGGACATCCGCAACTTCGGTGCGAAGTCCATCGACGAGGTCAAGATGAAGCTCGCCGGCCTCGGCCTGGCCCTCAAGGACAGCCCGCCCGGGTTCGACCCGTCCGCCGCGGCGGCCGACTACCCGTCCGAGGGCTTCGAGTCGTACGGCTCCGACGGCGGCTTCGGCGGCTACGGGGTCTCCGACGACGACGGCCAGGACTACGCCGAGACCGAGCAGCTCTGAGCAGTCCCTCTTTCCAGCAACTCTGACGTGCTGCCCCCTCCCCGGTCCCGTGCGCGGGCCGGGGAGGAAAGGCGTCACGAGACAGGAGCAGTGACATGCCCCAGCCCAGCAAGGGCCCGCGGCTCGGGGGATCCCCCGACCACCAGAAGCTGATGCTGGCCAACCTGGCCACGTCGCTCTTCACCCACGGTCGCATCCACACCACGCGGGCCAAGGCCGAGCGCCTGCGCCCGTACGCGGAGCGGCTGATCACCAAGGCCAAGAAGGGCGGCCTGCACAACCGTCGCCTCATCGCGGAGCAGATCCGCGACAAGGACGTCGTGCACCGCCTCACGGCCGAGATCGGCCCGTTCTTCGCCGACCGTCCCGGCGGCTACACGCGCATCATCAAGACGCTGCCGCGCAAGGGCGACAACGCGCCCATGGCCGTCATCGAGCTGGTCAACGAGCGGACCGCGTCCGCGGAGGCCTCGCAGGCCACCCGCACCGCGGCCCCGCAGACCTCCTCGGGCCCGGGCGCCGAGGTCGGCGGCACCGCGACCGGTGCGGCCGCGACCGCGGCGACCATCGCGGCGGCCGAGTCGACCGAGTCGGCCGAGTCGGCCGAGACGGCGGCCTCGCCGGAGCCGGCCGAGCCGACCGACGCCGCCGACACGGTCGAGGACGCCGACTCGTCGGCGACCACCTCGGCGGACGACGCGGCGGACGCGACCTCGGGCGACTCCTCGGGCGAGGACGCCGTCCCCGAGGAGATGGCCGACAACGCGGCGGCCGCCGCCGGCCTCGACACGTCCGAGGACGCCGACTCGTCGGCGACCACGGACGGCGGGACGGACGACAAGCCCTGACCGACGACGTCCTCCGCGAGCCCGCTCCCGATCCCGGGGGCGGGCTCGCGGTGTCTCCGGACGCGGAGCGCAGCGGAGCCGGACCATCGGCTCTGCCCAGGTACCGCCTGGACCTCGCCTACGACGGCACCGACTTCTCGGGGTGGGCGCGCCAGCCCGGGCTGCGCACGGTGCAGGGTGTCCTCGAGGACACCCTCGCCACGGTCTGGCGGGTGCCGGTGGCGCTGACCGTGGCGGGCCGTACCGACGCCGGGGTGCACGCCGACGCGCAGGTCTGCCACGTCGACCTGCCGGAGTCGGTGGCGATCCACCCGGGCCTCGTCGGCCGCCTCGCCCGGATGCTGCCCCCGGATGTCAGGGTGCGGTCGGTCGTCCCCGCGCCGGAGGGGTTCGACGCCCGCTTCTCCGCGTGCCGGCGCCACTACCTCTACCGCGTGAGCACCGCCCCGTGGGGCCCGGAGCCGCTGCGCGCCCGCGACACGCTGCGCTGGCCGCGCCCGCTCGACGTCGACGCGATGAACGAGGCCGGCCGCGGTCTGCTCGGCGAGCACGACTTCGCCGCCTACTGCCGCCCCCGCGCCGGGGCCACGACCGTGCGCGAGCTCCAGCGCCTGGAGTGGACCCGCGAGCCCGGCGAGACCGACGTCCTCGCCGCGCGGCTGTCCGCCGACGCGTTCTGCCACTCGATGGTCCGCTCGGTGGTCGGCGCGCTGCTGGCCGTGGGCGAGGGCCGCCGCCTCGTGGACTGGCCGGCCCGCCTGCTCACCGCGCGCGAGCGCTCGAGCGAGGTCACGGTGGTCGCCGCCCGGGGCCTGCGTCTCGTCGGCGTCGACTACCCCGACGCACCGGACCTCGCCGCCCGCGCGGCGCGGACCCGCCGCCGTCGCGACGAGGCTCAGCCCCCGCTGCCGTAGGGGCGGGTGAGGATCTCGAGGTTGTGGCCCTCGGGGGAGTCGAAGTAGGCGCCCTGCCCGCCGTCGTTCGTGTTCTGCCCGGGCCGGCGGTGCCCGGGATCGGCGAACGTCGGCACCCCGCGCTCCCGCAGCCGCTCCGCGATGACCGCGAACTCGTCGTCGGGGACCAGGAAGGCGTAGTGCTGCGGGTGGGGCTCGGCGACGGCCATGTAGTCGAGGCTCAGGCCGTGCGCGACCTCCACGACCGTGAACGGCCCGAAGTGCGTGGGCGCCGGCAGGCCGAGCACCTCGGTGAGGAACGCGGCGCCCGCATCCGGGTCGGGCGACTCGACGATGGTGTGGTTCAGCTCGATGCTCATGGGTCCCACGGTCCGACCTCGAGCAAGGTCGAGGTCAAGGGACCGCGACGGCGATCGTCCCGTCCGCGTCGACGCGGCAGGGGTACGCGACGAGGTCGCAGCCGCCGGGGTCGAGCCCGCGGCCGGTGGCGGCGTCGAACGTGTAGCGGTGGTTGGCGCACGTGAGCACCCCGCCGGCGAGCGTGCCGCGCTCGAGGGGCCAGGCGCGGTGCGGGCAGCGGTTGTCGTAGGCGCGCACCTCGTCGCCGGCGCGGACGAGCAGGACCCGCCGCCCGCCGACCATCACCGGGCGCATCGCCGGCAGGTCGTCGAGCGCGAGGACCGCGACGTAGGAGGGTGTCGTCACGTCCCCAGACTGGCCCGCTAGTCGCCGCGGCGCACGGGTCCGAGGATCGCGGACTCGCGCGGACCGGTGACGAGGTCGACGCGGCGCCAGAGGTTGCGTCCCAGGAGCACGACGCCGCGGTCGGGCAGCGTGCGCAGGGCCTCGGTCATCGCGGGGTTCAGGCGCCAGAGCCGCCCGGCGAGCTCGGCCTCGTGCGGGGGGAGGCGCTGGATGAGGACGAGGTCGGCGTCGTCGGCGAGGTCGGAGACCGCGGGGACCAGCGACGGGAGCACCACGAGCGTCGTCTGGCGCGGCCGTCGCGCCGGCGCCGGGCCCCGGGCGGTGGCCCCGCGGTCGTGCACGACGAGCAGCGGGTCGCCGTCGGCCACCGCGAGGTCGGGCGGGAGCTCGCCGACTACCCGGACGCGGTCGTCGGCCGCGTCGAGCACCGCGTCCCACGCCGGCGGGCGGCCGGTGACGACCACCGCGCGGGACCCGGCGCCGACCGCGCGCAGGGTGACCTGGCGGGCGAGGTAGAGCCCGCCGAGCAGGACGACGCGCGTCGGGGCGGGGCGCACCAGGGCCACGGTCACGGGCTCGCCGTCCGGGTCGGCGCCGAGGACCACGCCGGCGGGGCGCACCGGCGGACCGAGCGCGTCGACCAGCGCCGGCGGCACCGAGAACGTGGGGGCGAGCTCGGGGTCGGCGCGGGTGGGGGCGGTGCGCCCGGCGGCGCCCGGGGTCGTCACGGCCGGGCCCCCAGCGGGAGGGTGGCCGCGAGCCCGGCGGCGTGCTGGCCGTCGAGGGCGTCGAGCGCCACCCCCAGCGCGTGCCCGCGGGCGACGAGCTCGCGGCCGGACTCCTCGAGGGCGTCCGGGGTGTCGCCGGTGAGGCGCACGGTGCCGCGCAGCCCCACGGTGTCGGGCGACCGCGGGTCGGGCTCGAGGGTGAGCGAGAGCGTGCAGGTCCGGCCGGCGGTGGCGGTCAGCCCGGTGAGGCGCTCCGGGGCGGCGCCGGCGGGCCACCCGGTGACGGCGTACGCGGCGTGCCCGACCTCGCCGACGACCACGGCCCGCCAGTGCTCGACGAGCCGGCCCCCCTCGCCGGGGGTGTCGGCGGCCTCGGTCGCGGCGTCGAGGACCTCGTCGGCGGCGAGCGGGCGCACGGGCGTCCCGTGGTCGGCGAGCACCCGCCCGATCCGCGCGAGCGCCCCGACCACGGCCCGGTGGGCGCCGAGGACGCCGCCGCCGCGCTCGGCGACCGCGTCGGGGCAGCGCGCCGGGTCGAGCCGCACCACGAGCCAGGCCTCGCGACGCGACAGCGCCGGCAGCGAGCCCAGCACCTCGCGGTAGGCCTCGGCCGCCGGGGTGTCGTCCTCGACGGGGCGGCAGTGCCACAGCGCGCTGACCGCGTCGAGCACCACGCCCCGGTCGGCCAGGCACCCGGCGAGCGCCGCCAGCGGGAACGACGCGGCGTCGGTCTCGGCGTCGCCCGGGACCAGCGCGGCGCCGCCGTCGGCGCCCTCGGGGTCGAGCGCCAGCACCGCGCTCCACCCGCCGCCGTGGCCGATCAGGCCCACCTCGCGCCCGTCGTGGTCGCGGGCGCGGGTGACGGTGAGGTCGCCGGTGAGCAGCCGCAGCGTGCGCAGGCGCGGGTCCACGTCGTCGGTGGCCCGCTCGGACTCGCGCTCGCGGACCCGGACCCGGAACCGCAGCGCCAGGCCGATCCACTGCACGAGCCAGCGCCGGCGCACCCGCAGCAGGCCGACCAGCAGGCCCGCGGACAGGACGACACCGGCCAGCGGCAGCAACCGCCGGTCGACCGCCACCAGCGACACCGCGGCGGCGAGGCCGACCTCGACGACCACGATCGCGACGAGCGGGACCCGGCCGAGCGACGGACCGGACGGGCGGCGGTGCGCGGTGAGCGTCATCGCGCGGCCCTCCGGCGCAGGCCGATCACCGCGCCGGCCGCGGCCAGCACCGCCGCCACCCCGGCCGCGATCCACCCGACCGGCGCGCCCGGGGACGGCGGCGCCGCGGCCGCTTCCGGGCGCACCTCCGGACCGGTGCGCGGCGGGCCCCCGCGCACGGCGGCGGCCGCGTCGAGCACCCCGTAGCCGACGGCGTCGTCCCGCGTGCCGGGGGTGAGCCCGGCCGTCGGGGCGGCGGACCGGACGAGCGCGGCGGCGATCTCCCGGGCCGGCGTCGCGGGATCGCGGGCGCGCAGCAGGGCCGCGGCGCCGGCGACCCGGGCCGCAGCGAAGCTGGTGCCGACCAGCGGGGCCGTCGCGCCGTCGGGGGCGGCGAGCCCGGTGGTGAGCCCGCCCCCGCGCGCGGCGAGCGAGGCCGGCGCGCGTCCGGGCGCGGCGAGGTCGACCCACGGGCCGGCCAGCGACGACGGGTCGGGTGCGCCGGCGTCGTCCACCGCGCCGACGGCGAGCACGTCGTCGCCGAACCAGGCGGGGACGGGGACGCTGCGCACCGTGCCCCCGGTGTTGGGCGCGCACCCGGGGCCGGTGTTGCCCGCGGCCGCGACGACCACGACGCCGCGGTCGACGGCCTCGCGGACCGCCGCGCGCAGGGCGCCCAGCGCGGGCGCGCCGGCGGGGTCGGCGACCTCGTCGGGGGTGCGGCAGGCGGCGAGGGCGAGCGAGAGCACCCCGACGCCCGGGGTGCCGGCGGCGTGGCGGACGGCGCGGGCGAGGGTCGTGACGTCGCCGAGCCCGGATCGTCCGTCCGCACCGTAGAAGGCGCTGGTCTGGCGCACGGCGAGCACGCGCACGCCCGGGGCGACCCCGGCGAGGAGGTCGCCCGGCGCGGGGCCGGCGGCGAGCACCCCGGCGACCGCGGTGCCGTGCCCGTCGCAGTCGTCGGTGCCGGCGTCGCCCGCGACGAAGTCGCCGCCGTCGACCACCCGGCCGCCCAGGCGGGGGTGCGCGGCGACCCCGGTGTCGATCACGGCGACCGTCTGCCCCTCGCCCCGGCCGCCGGTCCAGGCGGCGGCGGGGTCGGGGCCGGGCGGCAGGTCGCCGATCCCGAACCCGGAGGGGGACGGCGGGATCGCCGCGGGGCACGGCGCGCGGCGCCGCGCGCCGGGCACGCCGTCGGGGTCGGCGTCGAGCGCGGCCAGGGCCGCCGGGTCGGGCGCGGGCGGCACCGGCGCGGCGGGCGCGGCGGCGGCCGTGGCTCCGAGCAGCGCGGCGCTCAGCACGACCGCTGCGACGCGAACGCTCACAGCAGCCGCATCGCCGTGTACAGGTCCATGACCGCGAGCGCGATCGGCAGCACCGCGGCGATCCCGACGGCCTCGGCGATGTCGACCGCCCGCCGCGCCACCGGCGAGAACCGGCGCCGGGGCACGACGACACCGAGCGCGAGCGCGCCCGCCCCGGCGGCCAGCGCCACGGCGGGCACGGCGAGCAGCGCCACGAGCGGCGGGGCGACGAGCAGCCAGCCGACGAGCAGGCCGGCGCCGGCGAGCAGCGCGCACACGAGCAGCGCGACCGCCTGCACGCCGTTGGCGTAGGTGCGCGAGCGCAGCGCGAGCAGGGCGGTGAGCAGCACGGCGAGCACCCAGGCGGCGACGCCGCGCCACCCGCCGACGGGCGCCAGCGCGAGCACCGCGACCGCGCCGGCGGTGACCGCCCCGCACCCGACGACCAGCCCCGAGAGGGCGGCGTGGGCGCGGTCGGCGCGGCGCTCGATGTCGGCGTGCTCGGCGACGCCGGGGTCGTCGGCGAGCTCCTCGGCCGACCCCGGGACGCGCGGCAGCGGGAGGCGGGCGAGCGCGATCCCGGTGCGGGGCAGCAGCGCCGAGGCGACCAGCGCGAGCCCGCCCGCCCCGGCGGCGACCCCGGCCGCGTCGCCGGCGTCCACGACCGTCGCGACGCCCGCGGCGACCACGAGCAGGACCGCGGCGGTGAGGGCGCCGAGCAGCGCGGCGAGCCCGGTGCGCCCGGCGCGGCCGAGCGCGAGCAGGCAGGCGGCGGCCACGGCGGCGGCCAGCGCGGCGCCGAGCAGCAGCTGGGGGGCGCCCGCGGTGGCGGTCAGCGGCCCGGGGGCGCTCCAGGGCACCGCCGCGACGCCGGCGACCGCGGCCAGGGCGACCGCCCCGGCCGCGAGCACCGCGCCCGCGCCCGTCTCGTCGAGCACCCGCGTGCAGACGGCGGCGAGCGCCAGGGCGCCGAGCGCGGCGACGCCGGCGACGGCCGCGGTGCCGAGCCCGCCCGCGGTGCCGAGCCCGCCCGCGGTGCCCGGCGCGCGCCCGACCACGGCGAGGGCGAGCACCGCGCCCGCGAGCCCGAGCGCGAGCCCGCACAGTCCCAGCACGCGCGCGATGCCCGGACCCCAGGCCCGGTAGCTCGCCGGCGTCGCCTCGGCCACGGCGTCGACGACGTCGTCGAACAGCGGCGGCGGGGCGGCGTCCGCGCGGCGGCGCAGCACGAGCTGGTCGCCGTCGAGGACGCCGAGCGAGGCCAGGGTGCGCGCCGGGTCGACCGGGCCCTGCCCCAGCGGCGCCAGCGTCCAGCCCGCGCCCGAGCCGCGGGCCGACTCCCCGGTCATGTCCAGCAGCACGGGCAGGAGGTCGGCCAGCGGCACGTCGGGCGGGAGCGCGACGTCCACCCGCGTCCGCGGCGCGAGCACGGACACCCGGCTCGCCGTGGTGGCCGCCCCCGTGCCCGCGGGCAGCGACACCCGGTCGTCGGCGCCGGTCGGGAGCGCTCCGGGCAGGGCCGCGTCGCGGCTGCTCCGGGCGGTGCCTGTCATGCGCTCCTCCGCGCTCGGGATCTCTGGCGCGCTTCGTCGAGACGGACCCGGGGCGGCCCGCGGCTCCCTAGTATGGCCGGACCGACGGGGCGGGGTGGTGCGATCGGGGGAACGGGGGGCGGCGATGGGCACACGGGTCTTCCGGCGTGCCGCGCGCCTGGCCCCGCCCGCGGTGCCCTCGGGCGAGGTCCACCTCGAGGCGCCCCCGGAGATCCCCCGCGCGACGCCCACCTCGCCGCTGTTGCGACTGTTGCCGCTACTCATGGTCGTCGGCTCGCTCGGGTTCATCGTCGTCATCGGCGTCGACAACCCGACCTCGTGGCTGTTCGGCGGGATGTTCGCGCTCTCGACGCTGGGCATGGTCGCCGGCGGGGTGACCCGCGGCGGCGCGCAGCGGCGGGCCGAGTCCGACGAGGACCGCAAGGACTACCTGCGCTACCTCGCGCAGATGCGCCGCCGGGCGCGCGACACCGCGGTCGACCAGCGCCGCGCCCTCGAGTGGACCCACCCCGACCCCGGGACGCTGGTCGGGCTCGCGCGCGGCGCGCGGATGTGGGAGCGCCGGCCCGCGGACCCCGACTTCGCGCACGTGCGGGTGGGCCGCGGCTCGCAGCGCCTCGCGACCGCGCTGGTGCCGCCGCAGACGGGCCCGGTCGACGACCTCGAGCCGGTGGCGACGGTGGCGCTGCGCCGGTTCGTGCGCACCCACTCGATCGTCCCCGACCTGCCCACCGCGGTGTCGCTGCGCGCGTTCGCCTCGGTCGCCGTCGCGGGCGCCGACGCGGAGGCCCGCCGGGGCCTGGTGCGCGCGATCGTGGCGCAGCTCGTGACGTTCCACAGCCCCGACGACCTCGTCGTCGCGGTCGCGGTGACCGGCCCGGCGCGCGCGGAGTGGGAGTGGGTGAAGTGGCTGCCCCACGTCGCGCACCCGCGGCTCTCCGACGGCGCGGGGCCGGTGCGGATGGTGACGTCGTCGCTGGCCGCCGTCGAGTCGTGGCTCGCCCCCGAGCTGGCCGGGCGGGGCCGGTTCACCCGCGGCGCGGCGCCGGCGGCCGACACCCGCCACGTGGTGGTGGTGCTCGAGGACGCCGAGGTCACGGGCGCCGAGCAGGTGCTGCTCGAGGAGGGCCTCAGCGCGGTCACGCTGATCGACCTCTCCGACACCCTCGGCACGCTGACGTCGCGGCGCGGGCTGGGGCTCGTGCTGGAGGCCGAGGGGGACGGGCGGATCGGGGCCGCCGGGCGCCAGGGCGTCGAGTGGTTCGGCCGCCCCGACGCCCTCGGTGCCGCGGAGGCCGAGGCGCTGGCCCGGCGCCTCGCGCCGTGCCGCACACCCGCGGTCGGCGCGGGGGAGGAGGAGCCGCTGCTGACCAGCCCCGGCATCCTCGAGCTGCTCGGCGTGGAGGGCGAGCCCGACACCTTCGACGTCGCCGGCGCCTGGCGGCCCCGCCCGCTGCGCGACCGGCTGCGCGTGCCGTTCGGGGTGTCCGCGGACGGCGAGCCGGTCGACCTCGACATCAAGGAGGCCGCGCAGGAGGGCATGGGCCCGCACGGGCTCTGCGTCGGCGCGACCGGCTCGGGCAAGTCGGAGCTGCTGCGCACCCTGGTTCTGGGCCTGATCACCACGCACTCGTCCGAGGCGCTCAACCTCGTGCTCGTCGACTTCAAGGGCGGCGCCACGTTCGCGGGCCTCGCGCCGGCGCCGCACGTCGCCGCGGTGATCACCAACCTGGCCGACGACCTGAGCCTCGTCGACCGCATGCAGGACGCGCTGGCCGGCGAGATGCAGCGCCGCCAGGAGCTGCTGCGCGCGGCGGGCAACCTCGCCAACGTCACCGACTACGAGCGCGCGCGGGAGAACGGCGCGCCGCTCGAGCCGCTGCCGACGCTGTTCGTCGTCGTCGACGAGTTCTCCGAGCTGCTGAGCCAGAAGCCCGACTTCGCCGAGCTGTTCGTCGCCATCGGGCGGCTGGGCCGCTCGCTGCAGATGCACCTGCTGCTCGCCTCGCAGCGCCTCGAGGAGGGCAGGCTGCGGGGGCTCGACTCGCACCTGTCCTACCGGATCGGGCTCAAGACGTTCTCGGCGTCGGACTCGCGGGCCGTGCTCGGGGTCCCGGACGCGGCGGAGCTGCCCGCGGTGCCCGGCTCGGGCTACCTCAAGGTCGAGTCGTCGACGATGATCCGGTTCAAGGCGGGCTACGTGTCGGCCCCCTACCGCGCCGCCGAGCGCGTCGTGCCCGACGAGTCGCCGCTGCCCCGCGAGATGCGCCCGCGGCCGTTCTCGGCGCAGTGGGTCGAGCCCGCGGCGCCGACGGTGCTGGAGAGCCCGTCCGACGCCACGGCCGACGGGCACGTCCCGGCCGGCGGCCCCCCGGCGGTGATCGGGCCCCGCAGCGGGACCCCCTCGGTGCTCGACGTCGTCGTCGAACGGCTGCGCGGGCAGGGGCCGCCCGCCCACGAGGTGTGGCTGCCGCCGCTGGCCGACCCCGCCACCCTCGACGCGCTGCTGCCGCCCCTCGTCGCGACGCCCGACCGCGGGCTGACCGCGCCCGGCTTCCCCGCCACCGGGGCGCTCGCGGTGCCGGTGGGCATCGTCGACCGCCCCTACGACCAGCGCCGCGACGTGCTGTGGGCCGAGCTCGCGGGCGCCGCGGGGCACGTCGTGGTGGCCGGCGGGCCGCAGTCGGGCAAGTCGACGCTGCTGCGCACGCTGATCGCCGCGGCCGCGCTGACGCACACCCCGGCCGAGGTGCAGTTCTACGCGGTCGACCTGGGCGGCGGCACGCTCGCCGGACTCGCCGGGCTGCCCCACGTCGGCACCGTCGCCGGGCGCGGCGAGCCCGACCTCGTGCGCCGCACCGTGGCCGAGGTCGCGGCGCTGCTCGCCGGCCGCGAGCGCTGGTTCCGCGAGGCGGGGCTGGAGTCGATGGCCGACCTGCGGGCGCGCCGGAGACGCAGCAATCAGGGGAGCACGCCGATAGGGGAGCTCGACCATCTCCTCCGACGGAGCGGCGAGCTCGCGCCCGGGACCGGGGGCAGCGACATGCTCGGCGACGTCTTCCTCGTCGTCGACGGCTGGCACGCGTTCCGCAGCGAGCACGAGGCGCTCGAGCAGACGGTGATCTCGCTGGCCACCGCCGGGATGTCGTACGGGGTGCATGTCGTGATCACCGCGAGCCGGTGGGCGGAGCTGCGACCCGCGCTCAAGGACCTGCTCGGCACCCGCTTCGAGCTGCGCCTCGGCGACCCCTCGGAGTCCGAGGTCGACCGCCGCGTCGCCGCCGTCGTGCCCGCGGGGCGGCCCGGGCGGGGGCTGTCGCGGGAGAAGCTGCACGTGCTCACCGCGCTGCCCCGCCTCGACGGCGTCGCCGACACCGAGGACCTCGGACGTGCGACGGGCGAGCTGGTCGCCCGCGTCGCCGGCGCCTGGGGCGGCACCGGGGCGCCCCGGGTGCGGCTGCTGCCCGAGCGCGTCGGGGTCGAGTCGCTGCCCGGCCCGGACGAGGGCCGCCCGCACCTGCTGCCGCTGGGGCTCTCGGAGGAGCGCCTCGCGCCGGTGCTGCTCGACGTGGCCGCCGACCCGCACTTCGTCTGCTTCGCCGACGCGGAGTCGGGCAAGACGGCGCTGCTGCGCGGGCTGGCGCACCAGATCGTCACGCGCTTCCGGCCCGACCAGGCCCGGCTGATGATCGTCGACTACCGGCGCTCGCTGCTCGGGGCGGTCGCGAGCGAGCACCTCATCTCCTACACGTCGTCGGCGCCGGCGCTCACCGAGGCGATGACCGAGCTGGTCGGGTCCCTGCAGCGCCGCCTGCCCGGGCCCGACGTCACGCCCGAACAGCTGCGCGCCCGGTCCTGGTGGACCGGGCCCGACGTGTTCGTGCTGGTCGACGACTACGACCTCGTCGCCGGCGCCACCACCAACCCGCTCACCGCCCTGCTCGACCTGCTGCCCCAGGCCCGCGACGTCGGGCTGCACCTCGTCGTGGCGCGGCGCACGGGCGGCGCGTCGCGGGCGCTCTTCGAGCCGGTCCTGGCCCGGCTGCGCGAGCTCTCCTCACCCGGCATCCTCATGAGCGGCAGCCGCGACGAGGGCGTCCTGCTCGGCACCGTGCGGCCCGGACCGCAGCCGCCGGGGCGCGGCTGGCTCGTCTCGCGCCGCCACGGCGAGCGCCTCGTGCAGGTGGGCTGGCGCGACCCGGACCCGCCGATCACGGCCGTGCCGGACGCGGCCGCGGGGGACGCGTGAGCGACGGTCCGGTCGTCGCGGTCGACCTGGGCGTGACGACGGTGGCGGCGGCGGTCGACACCGGCCCGGCCGGCCCGGCCGAGCCGTCCGAGCCGTCCGTCGCGTCCGTGGACCCCACCGACCTGGCGCACGACCTCGCCGCGGTGTTCGCGCCGGCCGACGGCACCGCGCTCGTGGTCGGCGGCGCGGCCCACCGCCTCGCGCCCACCGACCCATCGCGCTACGAGCCGACCCCGCGGCTGCGCGTCGACGAGCCCGACCTGCTGCTCGGCACCCGCGTGGTCGGGGTCTCCGAGGCATGGGGGGCGGTGCTCGCCGGGGTCCTCGACCGCGCCGGTCCGCTGCTGCGCGGCGGGCGGCCCCGCCACCTCGTCCTGACCCACCCCGCGGGCTGGGACGCCGGGCGCCGCGAGGTGCTGCGCCGCGCCGGGTCGGGGCTCGCCGAGGACCTCACGCTGCTCGAGGAGCCCGTCGCCGCGGCGGCGCACGCGGCGTGGATGCGCCCGGGCGGCGGGCGTGGCGCCGCGGAGCCCGACCCGTCACGCGCGCCGCGCCCGCGGCCGCTCGCCGTGCTCGACCTCGGGGCGCGCGGGGCGTCGGCGGCCGTGCTCGCCCCGGTGCCGGGCCGCTGCGGGGGCGCGCGGGTGCTCGCGCGCCGCGAGGAGGCCCGGTTCGGGGGCGACGACGCCGACGAGCTGCTGCTGGCCCACCTGCTCTCGACGCTGCACGACGACCCGGACGACGACGGCGCCGACCGCGTCCGGGAGGTCGTCGCCGGGACGACGCTCGGCGACCGGCGCCACCGCCAGGTGCTGCTCGACGACGTCCGCGCCGCGAAGGAGCAGCTCTCGGACGCCGAGCAGGCGGCGGTGCCGCTGCCCGGGCGGGTCACGGCGGCGTGGCTGTCGCGGGGCGAGCTCACCGAGGTCCTGCGCCCGGCGCTGCGCGGCGTCGTCGACCTGCTCGCCGACACGCTCGCGGACGCCGGCACCGGGCCCGAGCACCTCGACGGTGTCCGGCTGACCGGCGGTGGCGCGCGGATCCCGCTGCTCGCCGCCCTCGTGCACCGCGAGCTGGGCGTGCCCGCCACCGTGGCGACCGAGCCGCGCTCGGTCGTCGCGCACGGGGCCCTGGTGGTGGCGCGCGAGGACGCGGCGCCCCGCCGGGGCGGGGCGCGGGTGCGGGCGGCGGCCGTGCCCGCGGCCGTGCCTGCCGTCGCCTCCGCCGCGACCGCCGCGACCGCCGCCGCCACCCACGCCGCCACCTCCGCGGGCCTGCGCTCCGGCCCGCTCCTCGACCCGCCGACCGCCCCGCTGTCGCCCGCGGTGGGGGAGCGGACCGAGGACCTCGGTGACCCTTACGGCGATCCGGAGTGGCTGACGCCGACCTCGCCGGAGCGCACCGACGTCCAGGTGCCGGTGCGCCGTCTGGACCCCGACGAGGAGCTCACCGCGCCGGGCGACGCCGTCGACGACACCGACGTCGCGGAGCCGGTGCCGGACGTCGACGCGCCGCGCCACCTGCCCGCCCGCCGGCACCTGCCGGCCCGCCGCCCGGCGCCGCGCGGCCGGATCGGGGTGGGCGCGGTGATCGTCGCCCTGCTCGCGGTGGTCGCGCTGGTCACCGTGGTCGTGCTCGGGGTCCGGGCGCTGCAGGGCCCTTCGGGCACCACGGTGGTCGTGGGCGGGCAGACCTTCGTGGCCCCGATCGGCTGGGCGGAGGCGGGCGGCGACCCCGGTGCCCGGCGCCTGCTCCTGCGGCCCGCGGGCGCCCCGCGCGGCACCGACCTCGTCGCCGTGCAGGAGAACCCGCTCGACCCGGCGAGCGCCGCCGACCCCGCGCGCGCCCGCGCCCAGCTCGCCGGCCAGTACGAGGCGGCGCGGGCGGGCGGGGACCCGGTGTCGGGCTACGAGGCGAGCACCGAGTTCGGCGGCCGCGACGTGGCCCGCTACCGCCAGGACCCCGCGCCCGGCGTCCGCGTCGACTGGTTCGTCGTGGTGTCCGCGCCCTCGATGGTGAGCGTCGGCTGCCGCCACGGCGTCGACGCCGCCGACGAGCGCCGCGTCCTCGCCGCCTGCGCGCAGGTCGTCGAGACCCTCGAACCCGCCGGCTGACTTCTCCCAAACGGCCACCACGCCCGCGGCGCGGTCGTCATGCTCGATCCGTCACGAGCACACAGGGCCCGCGGGCCCGCGAGGAGAGGAGGGGCGGCGTGGCGGGAGGATTCGGGACCCAGACCGACGTCATGGCCGGCGTGGCCGGCCGGCTGGAGTCCATCAACGGCGAGCTCCAGGGGCAGCTCCGGTCGCTTCAGGGGCGGCTCGAGCCGCTGGTCGCCGACTGGCAGGGCCAGGGCTCCAACGCCTTTCAGGGGACGATGGTCCGCTGGCAGACCGACGCCAAGCGCATCAACGACGCGCTGCTCGGCATCGCCGAGCGGGTGCGCGCCGGTGCCGGCCGCTACGCGGCGAACGAGGCCGAGGCGGCCTCGATGCTGGGCGTCCTCGGCGACGGGGGTGGTGCGGGCGGCGGCGCCGTCGGCGGCCCGGGCGCCGGCACGATCACGAACGCGCTGGGCTGAGCGAGCGACCGGACCCACCGACGCGACCAGGGAGAACGAGGACACCATGACCAGCCCGGACAACATCAAGGTCCGCTTCGGCGCGCTCCAGCAGGCCAGCCAGGACATCACCAGCTCGCACGCCGCGATCGAGGCGCAGCTCCAGGACGTCCGCACCGCGGTGGGGCAGCTCGCCGTGTGGGACGGCGCGTCGTCGGACTTCTACCGCCAGCAGCAGCAGCAGATCGACACGGCGTGGAACGATCTCAAGGAGCTGCTCGCGCAGATCCGCGGCCGCACCGACCAGGCCACCCAGCAGTACATGGAGACCGAGTCCGGCGTCGGCGCGATGTTCCGCGCGTGAGGCGCGTGCCCGGGTAGGGGGTGGTCGGTGCCGGCCACGGGGCGACGCGTACTCTGGAGGATCGTTGCGCGGTGTACGTCCCGCGCCTGCTCGACCCGCTCGACCCACCGGTCCCGAGCCGACCCGCCCAGCCGTCCGTGACGAGGTAGCTTCCGTGCGCACGTTCAGTCCGAAGCCCGGCGACATCGATCGCGCCTGGCACGTCATCGACGCGTCCGACGTCGTGCTCGGCCGCCTGGCCAGCCAGAGCGCGACGCTGCTGCGGGGCAAGCACAAGCCCACGTACGCGCCGCACGTCGACACCGGTGACTTCGTGATCATCGTGAACGCGGAGAAGATCGCCCTCACGGGCAGCAAGCGCGACGACCGCTTCGTCTACCACCACAGTGGCTACCCGGGCGGGCTCAAGGCCCGCACGGTGGGCGAGGAGCTGGAGCGCTTCCCGGCGCGCCTGGTCGAGAAGGCCATCAAGGGCATGCTCCCGAAGAACCGGCTGGGCCGGGCGATGGGCAGCAAGCTCAAGGTCTACGCGGGCCCCGAGCACCCCCACGCCGCGCAGAAGCCGGTGCCGTACGAGATTCGACAGGTGAGCCAGTGACCACCCCTGACGACGCGACCGACCTGCCCGAGGTCGCCGACAACGACGCGGCGCAGACGCTCGCCGAGGCCGCCGACCTGCCCGAGGGCGCCGTGGGCGGCACCCCGGTGTCGGCCACCGACGACCCCGCCAGCGACGGGCCGGCCGACGACGAGGTCGTCGCCGACGTCGTGAGCTCCGACGCCGACGAGGACACCGACGGCGACGTCTTCGGCGAGACCGCCGCGCCGGTGTTCGCCGGGATCGACCGCCCGGTGCAGACGGTCGGCCGCCGCAAGGAGGCCATCGTCCGGGTGCGCCTCGTCTCCGGCACCGGGCGCATCGTCTGCAACGGCAAGGCGTTCGAGGAGTACTTCCCGAACAAGGTGCACCAGCAGCTCATCCGCGAGCCGCTGGTGGTCACCGAGCGCACCGAGCAGTTCGACGTCTTCGCCACCCTCACCGGCGGCGGCACGTCCGGCCAGGCCGGCGCCCTGCGCCTCGGCCTCGCCCGCGCGCTCGTCGAGGTCGACCCCGACGACCGCCCGGGCCTCAAGAAGGCCGGCTTCCTCACCCGCGACGCGCGGGCGACGGAGCGCAAGAAGTACGGCCTCAAGAAGGCCCGGAAGGCTCCTCAGTACTCGAAGCGCTGATGGCGGGAGACGCCGGACACAGCACGCCGAGAGGGGAGCGGGGCTCGACCCCGCCTCCGCGGCTCTTCGGCACCGACGGTGTCCGCGGCCTGGCCAACGCCGACCTCTCGCCCGAGCTGGCGACCGCGGTCTCCGCGGCGGCCGTGGGCGTGCTCGCCGAGCGCGCCCGGGCCGAGGGTCGGCGGGGTGCGGCCGCGCGACCCGTGGCGGTCGTCGGCCGCGACCCGCGCGCCAGCGGCGAGATGCTCGAGGCCGCGGTCACCGCAGGTCTCGCCGCCGCCGGGGCGGACGTGCTGCGCGTCGGCGTGCTGCCGACGCCCGCCGTGGCGTTCCTGACCGCCGAGTTCGACGCCGACCTCGGCGTCATGATCTCCGCGTCGCACAACCCGATGCCCGACAACGGCATCAAGCTCTTCGCCGACGGCGGGCACAAGCTGCCCGACGCCGTCGAGGACGCGATCGAGAGGCGTCTCGGCGAGGCGGGCACCACCGGGCCGCGGCCCACCGGCCGGGAGATCGGGCGGGTGCGCGACGTCCCCAACGCGCTCGACCGCTACGTCGAGCACCTCGCCGGCGCGACGCCGACGCCCCTGACGGGCCTGCACGTCGTCGTCGACTGCGCACACGGCGCCGCGTCGACCGCCGCGCCCGGCGCCTACGCCGCGGCGGGGGCCCGGGTCACGGCGCTGCACGCCGAGCCCGACGGCTGGAACATCAACGACGGCGTCGGCTCCACCCACATCGAGACGCTCGCCCGCACGGTGGTCGCCGAGGGCGCCGACCTGGGCATCGCGCACGACGGCGACGCCGACCGCTGCCTCGCGGTCGCCGCTGACGGCAGCGTGGTCGACGGCGACCAGATCCTCGCGATCCTCGCCCTCGACCTGCTCGAGCGCGGCGAGCTCACCGACGCGACGCTGGTCGTCACGGTGATGAGCAACCTCGGCCTGCACCTGGCCATGGCCGACGCCGGCGTCAGCCTGCGCACCACCGCGGTCGGCGACCGCTACGTGCTCGAGGAGCTGCGGGCCGGCGGGTTCGCCCTGGGCGGCGAGCAGTCGGGGCACGTGGTGCTCCCGACCCACGCCACCACGGGCGACGGCCTGCTCACCGCGCTGCGCCTCATGGCCCGCATGGCCCAGAGCGGCCGCACGCTCGCCGACCTCGCCGCGGTGATGACGCGGCTGCCCCAGGTGCTGGTCAACGTGCCGGTGGCCGACAAGGCCGCGGTCGGGTCGTCACCCGAGGTCGCCGACGCCGTCGCGGCCGCGGAGGCCGAGCTCGGCGGCCGGGGCCGCGTGCTGCTGCGCCCCTCGGGCACCGAGCAGCTCGTGCGGGTGATGGTCGAGGCGCCGACGCAGGTGGTCGCGGGCGAGGTCGCCGACCGACTCGCGGGGCTCGTCTCCACCGTCCGCTGACCCTGCGCGACCGCGCGGACACGCTCGGTCGACGGTGATGGCCGGGGTCGGATGCCCGGGCGTGCCGGTACCGGGTTCCCGCCCACCGTCGTCCCGCCACGCGTTAACCTGGCGGACGTCGGCACAGCCCCGCGCCCGGCGCGGGCCGGACGCGGAGGACGCGGATGGACTCGGTCCCGCCCGTTCACGGCCCGGCCCGCCGTCTCGACGACCTGCTCGCCGACCTCGGCCACGACGCCGCCGACGAGGGCACCGACGCGGCGCCGCCGGACCTGCCCGAGGTCGTCGAGGCCGTCACCGGCCGGGCCCGCGACCTGCACCGTCTCGCCGACCGCCTGAGCGGCGACGGGCTCTCCGCGGTCGCCCTGCTGCGCGCCCACGCCGGCGCGGTCGACGACCTCGCCGAGCACCTCCAGGCGGCGGGCGGCGACCGGAGCAGCGACCCCGCCGATCCCGGGAGTGCCGCGCGCACCCCGGCCACCACCGGCGCGGACGTTCCCGCTCCCGACGACGCCGACCCCGCGCCCGAGGGCGCCGGCGGGTCGGGCGCGCCGGGCCCGCGAGGCGTGCCGCGCCACGTCGGGTGAGCGGCCCCGAGCGCCCGCTGCGGCTCGCGCCGGCGCCCGGTGCGGTGGACCTCACCGGCCCGGACCGCGCGACCCTCCTGGCCGGCGTCGACGCCGCGGTCGGCGTGCTGACCACCCACCTGGCGCGCTGGTCGGCGCTGCCCCCGCGCTGGCGCGGCGTCCCGGCCGGCCCCGACACCGACCCGGCCACGGTCCGGCGCGCCGGCGCGGAGGCCCGCGAGCTGCCCGACCCGCCCGCGCTCGCCGCGCAGGCCGAGGCCCTGCGGGAGGCCGTGACGCTGGTGCGCCGCCAGCACGTCGAGACGGCAGAGGACCTCGGGCCGCTGTGGGACACGTGGGCGGGCCCGTCGGCCGACGCGGTCCAGAAGCGGGTCTCGGCGCTCGCGCGCTCGGCGCACGGCCTGGTCTCCGAGCTCGGCGACACCGCCGACGTGTTCGAGGTGGCCGCGGCGCGCACGGCGGCCGCGGTGCGCGACCTGGCGGCCGGCGCGGCGGCGGTCCGTCCGGCCGACCCGGTGGGCGGGCTGCTCCCCGCCCAGGTGGACGCCCTGCTCGCGCGCGTG
Source organism: Actinomycetospora lutea (assembly GCF_028737205.1). GTDB lineage: Bacteria > Actinomycetota > Actinomycetes > Mycobacteriales > Pseudonocardiaceae > Actinomycetospora > Actinomycetospora lutea. Next base: position 121,307 of record NZ_JAQZAL010000006.1, read on the forward strand.
CGCACCGACCCGTCGGCGCAGGCCCCGCTGCGCGCGTGGGCGGCCGACCTCGAGGAGCGCACGCGCGCCTTCCTCGCGGCGGCGGCGCGCAGCCGCGCCGTCGGGCGGGAGGCCGGGGCGCGGGTCCGCGAGCGGCTCGCGGCGGGCGGCGGCGACCCGCTCAGCCCGAACCGGGCTCCGTCCCCTTGACGATGCCGTCGAACGCCGCCGCGTAGCGGCCGTCGCCGCCGAGGCGGTGCAGCAGGTAGCCCGTCAGCAGCGCCCGCACGAGGGTGCGCGTCGCGGGCTCGCCCTTGCCGTCGAGCAGGACGTCGCTCCAGTGCCGGCCCTCGAGCAGCCCGAGGTGGGTGGCCTTCTTCACGGTGCGCAGCGACGACTCGCCGCCCCAGGCCTTGTCGAGCAGCTCCGCGCCGGCGGCCGGCGGCGAGACGAGGTCCCGGCCGAACGCGAGGTGCATGCCGGGCACGTGGACCGCGCGGGCGGCCTCGACCGCGGAGGGCTGCGTGTCGGTGAGGGCGACGGTGGCCACGGCCTGGACGGCGACGCCGTGCCCGACCTCCCAGTAGGGCTCGCCGACGGCCTGCACCTGGGTGTCCGCGGCCGGCACCGCGGCGGCGAGGACGGCCGACCCCGCGCCCATCCCGTGCCCGGCGACGCCGAGCTTGCCGGGATCGACGCTCACCGCGGCGCCGCGGGCGGTGCCGCCGAGGCGGACGCCGGACACGACGCCGAGCGCGGTGCGCAGGTCCTGGGCGAGGCCGCGGTGGGAGCCGACGGGGCCGCGCTGGGTGTCCGGCGCGGCCGCGACGATGCCCCAGGACGCCAGGTGGCGCAGCAGCCCCAGGTAGCGGGCGGCGGGCTGCAGCCAGTCGTGCCCGAAGGCGACGGCGGGCAGCCCGGTGCCCGAGGCGGGCGTGAACACCACCCCGGGCAGGCCGACGAGCGCCAGCTCCCCGCGCAGCACCGGGTACGGGCCGGGCCGCGACAGCTCGGCGACCACCGCCTTCGGCGCCAGGGCCTTGCTCCCGATCACGCTCGCCATGGCCCGGGAACCTAGCGGAGGCGCCTGGTCGGGGCCTGTCGTGACCCGCCCGTGGGCCCGTCCGGGCGGCCGGGCCGGGAGGGCGGATCCGGGCCGTCGTTACCCTGGGCCCCGTGTGCGGGATCGTGGGATACGTCGGCAGGCGCGGTGCCCAGGAGGTCCTCGTCAACGGACTGCGGCGCCTGGAGTACCGCGGGTACGACTCCGCCGGGGTCGCGATCGTGGACGGTGCGGGCGGGCTCGAGGTGCACCGGGCGGCCGGTCCGCTCGACAACCTCGTGGCGGTGCTCCCGGAGGGCGACACGTCCGGGACAGCGTCCGGCAGCCCCGCTGCGCTGCGTGCCACGGCCGGGATGGGGCACACCCGCTGGGCCACCCACGGGCCGCCGACCGACCGCAACGCCCACCCGCACCGCGACGCGAGCGGCCGGGTCGCGGTGGTCCACAACGGCATCATCGAGAACTTCGCCGCGCTGCGCGCCGAGCTCGAGGCCGACGGGGTGGAGCTGAGCAGCGACACCGACAGCGAGGTCGCCGCGCACCTGGTGGCGCGGGCTGTCGACGCCGACCCGGACGCCGGGCTGACCGCGGCCGTGCGCGCCGTGGTGGGCCGCCTCGAGGGCGCGTTCACGCTGGTCATCACGCACGCCGACCGGCCCGAGGAGATCGTCGCGGCGCGCCGCTCGTCGCCGCTGGTGGTGGGCGTCGGGCAGGGCGAGATGTTCGTGGCGTCCGACGTGGCGGCGTTCATCGACTTCACCCGCGACGCGGTCGAGCTGGGCCAGGACCAGATCGTCACGCTGACCGCCGAGGGCGCCGTCGTCACCGACTTCCTCGGCGAGACGGCGAAGACCCGGCCCTTCCACGTCGACTGGGACATCGAGGCCGCCGAGAAGGGCGGCCACGACTTCTTCATGCTCAAGGAGATCGAGGAGCAGCCGACCGCGCTGGCCGACACGCTGCGCGGGCACCTCGTCGACGGCCGCGTCGTGCTCGACGAGCAGCGCCTGTCCGACCAGGAGCTGCGCGACATCGACAAGGTGTTCGTCGTGGCCTGCGGCACGGCGTACCACGCGGGCCTGCTGGCGAAGTACGCGATCGAGCACTGGTGCCGCATCCCGGTCGAGGTCGAGGTCGCCAGCGAGTTCCGCTACCGCGACCCGGTGCTCGACCGCTCGACGCTCGTCGTCGCGATCTCCCAGTCCGGGGAGACGGCCGACACGCTGGAGGCCGTGCGCCACGCCCGCGACCAGAAGGCCCGCGTGCTGGCGATCTGCAACACCAACGGCGCGCAGATCCCGCGCGAGTCCGACGCCGTGCTCTACACCCACGCCGGCCCCGAGGTCGGGGTGGCGGCGACCAAGACGTTCACCGCGCAGGTGATCGCCTGCTACCTGGTGGGCTTGGCGCTGGCGCAGGTGTTCGGCACGAAGTACGCCGACGAGGTGGCCCGCGAGTACGCCGAGCTCGAGTCGAGCACGGTCGCGGTGGCGCGGGTGCTCGACGCCGTCGTCGAGCCCACCCGCGCGCTCGCCCGCGACCTCGCCCCGTCGAAGGCGGTGCTCTTCCTCGGGCGCCACGTCGGGTTCCCCGTGGCGCTGGAGGGCGCGCTCAAGCTCAAGGAGCTCGCCTACATGCACGCGGAGGGCTTCGCGGCGGGCGAGCTGAAGCACGGGCCGATCGCGCTGATCGAGCAGGACCTGCCCGTGGTGGTCGTCATGCCCTCGCCCAAGGGCCGGGCGATCCTGCACCAGAAGCTGCTCTCGAACATCCGCGAGATCCAGGCCCGCGGGGCGCGGACGATCGTGGTGGCCGAGGAGGGCGACGAGACGGTGCGCCCGTTCGCCGAGCACCTCATCGAGGTGCCCGCGGTGTCCACCCTGCTCCAGCCGCTGGTGGCGAGCGTGCCGCTGCAGGTCTTCGCCGCCGAGGTCGCCCGCGCCCGCGGCTACGACGTCGACAAGCCCCGCAACCTCGCCAAGTCCGTCACGGTGGAGTAGCCGGGTATGTGAGCGGACTTCGGGGCGATAGCCCCGAAGTTCGCTCACATGGGGCGGAGGGAGCGATCGTGTACGGCGTGTGGACGCCCGAGCAGGTGCGCGCGGCCGAGGAGCCGGTGCTGGCGCGGACCCCCGAGGGTGCGCTCATGCGCCGCGCCGCCCGGGGCGTCGCCCAGGTCGCGCTGGCCGAGCTCGCGCGCCGCACCGGGGGTGTTCCCGGCCGCCGGGTCGTCGTGCTCGCCGGGGCGGGCAACAACGGCGGCGACGGGCTGTGGGCCGGCTACGAGCTGCGCCGCCGCGGGGTCGCCGTCACCGCGGTGCTGCTGAGCCCGCACCGCGCCCACCCCGACGGCCTGGCGGCCCTGCGCCGGCAGCGGGGCCGCGTCGTCACCGACGTCGAGCACGGCGTCGCCGCCATCGACCGCGCCGACCTCGTGCTCGACGCCATCGTCGGCACCGGCGCGCAGGGCGGCCTGCGCCCCGAGGCCGCGACCCTCGCCGACGCCGCGGCCGGCGCCCGCGTCCCGGTCCTCGCCGTCGACACCCCGAGCGGCGTCGACCCGCTCACCGGCGTCCCCGCCGAGGCCTCCGTGCGGGCGGCCGCCACCGTCACCTTCGGCGCCCGCAAGCCCGTCCACGTGCTCGCCGCGCCCCGGTGCGGGCCCGTGACGCTGATCGACATCGGGATCGGCCCCGAGCTGCCGCCGGCCCCGGTGCGCGTGCTCGAGGCGGCCGACGTCGGTGCGCGCTGGCCCGTGCCCGGTCCCGGCGACGACAAGTACACCCAGGGCGTGGTCGGCGTCGCCGCGGGCTCGCGGACCTACCCGGGCGCCGCGGTCCTCGCGAGTGGCGCCGCCGCGCTGTCCACCAGCGGCATGGTCCGCTACGCCGGCAGCGCCGCCGACGAGGTGCGCGCCGCGTGGCCCGAGATCGTCGCCACCGACACGGTCGGCGAGGCCGGGCGCGTGCAGGCCTGGGTGGTCGGCCCCGGGCTCGGCACCGACGACGCGGGCGCGCGCACCCTCGGCGACGTCCTCGACGCGGGCCTGCCCGTGCTCGCCGACGCCGACGCGGTGACGCTGCTCGGGCAGCACGCCGGGCTGCGCGAGCGGGCGCGCGGCGCCCCGGTCCTCATCACCCCGCACGCCGGCGAGTTCGCCCGCGTCGCCGAGCTGACCGACGACCGCGTCGACTCCGCCCGGCGCGCCGCCGCCGACCTCGGCGTCACCGTGCTGCTCAAGGGCAACGCGACGATCGTCGCCGCCCCCGACGGGCGCGTGCTCGTGCACCCCGCGGGCAGCGCCTGGCTCGCGACCGCGGGGTCGGGCGACGTGCTCTCCGGGGTCGCCGGCGCGCTGCTCGCCGCCGGGCTCGACCCCTGGTGGGCGGGCGGCTGCGCGGCGTTCGTGCACGCGCGCGCCGCCGACGTCGGGGCCGGCGCCACGGACGGCCCCGGCTCGCCGGTGCCCGCGTCGTTCGTCCAACGGGCCCTGCCACGGGCCATCCGTGAGGTCCGGGAGGCCGTGCAGTGACGAGTTCCACGAGCACCCGTCCCCGCGTCGAGGCCCGCATCGACCACGACGCCCTGGCCCACAACGTCGGCCTGCTCGCCGCCCTCGCCCGGAGGTCCGGCGCGGCGACGATGGCGGTGGTCAAGGCCGACGGCTACGGGCACGGGGCGGTGGAGGTCGCGCGCACGGCGCTGGCGTCGGGCGCGACGTGGCTCGGCGTCTGCACCCTCGAGGAGGCCGCGCAGCTGCGTGGCGGCGGGATCACCGCCCCGGTGCTGTCGTGGCTGCACCTGCCCGACGACGACTTCGCCCCCGCCGTCGCCGACGGGGTCGACCTCGGCGTCTCCTCCCGCGCGGAGCTCGACGGCGTCGTCGCCGGAGCCGGGCGCGCCGGGCGGACGGCCCGCGTCCACCTCAAGATCGACACCGGGCTGAGCCGCAACGGCTGCCCGCCCGAGGCGTGGGCCGACCTGCTCGACGCGGTCGAGCTCGCCCGCACCGCGGGCGACGTCGAGGTGGCCGCCGTGTGGTCGCACCTCGCGCACGCCGACGCCCCCGACCACCCCACGATCGACGTCCAGGCCAAGCGCCTCGACGAGGCCTGGCGGGTCGCCGGGGACCGGCTGGGCGGCCCGCGCCCGTGGCGCCACCTTGCGAACTCCGCCGCCACCCTCACCCGTCCGGACCTGCACCTCGACCTCGTGCGGCCCGGGATCGCCGTCTACGGGCTCGACCCGCTCGAGGCGGCGGACCAGCACGGCCTGCGGCCGATCATGACCTTCCGCACCCGCGTGGCGCTGGTCAAACGCGTGGCCGCCGGGGAAGGTGTGTCCTACGGTCACGAGTGGGTGGCCCCCGACGACCGGGTGCTGGCGCTGGTGCCGACGGGGTACGCCGACGGGGTGCCGCGACGGCTCGGAGGGACGATGACGGTGCAGCTCGCCGGCGGGCGCCGACCGGTCGTCGGACGCGTGTGCATGGACCAGGTCGTGGTCGACCTCGGTCCCGCCGCCGAGTACACCGACACCGTGACCCCCGGCGACGAGGTCCTGCTCTTCGGCCCGGGCGACGCGGGCGAGCCGACGGCGCTCGACTGGGCCCGCTGGCTCGACACGATCCACTACGAGGTCGTCACCGGTGTCGGGTGCCGGCCCCGGGTGACCCGGACGAGGGGGTCGACGGCGTGAGCGCCGAGCACCGTCCCCGTCAGCCCCACCACCTCTCGCCCGGCGCCGTCGCCGGGGCCGTGGCGGGCACGGTGCTGGGCGGCGCGGCCGCGGCGGGCGCCGTCGGGGCCGGGCGCGCCCGGTCGCGGATCCTGCGCCAGCGCGAACGCCTCTCCGAGGAGGAGAAGGCCCATCCCTCGATGCTGGGGCTGGTCCCGGCCGGGCGCGAGTCGTCGGTCGCCGCCGACGACGGGGTGCGGCTCTCGGTGGAGGAGGTCGACCCCGTCGAGGGCGGGACGCCGGAGCTGACCGTGGTGCTGGTCCACGGCTTCGCCCTCGACCGCAAGTGCTGGCACTTCCAGCGCCGCATGCTCTCCGAGCTCACCGAGCCGTCGGTGCGCACGGTCCTCTACGACCAGCGCCGCCACGGCCGGTCCGCGCAGGCCGGCGCCCGGTCGTGCACGATCGCCCAGCTCGGCGCCGACCTCGACGCGATCCTGCGCGCCGTCGTGCCCGAGGGTCCGATCGTGCTCGTCGGCCACTCCATGGGCGGCATGACGATCATGGCGCTGGCCGAGCGGAACCCGAAGCTCTTCCGGGAGCGCATCGTCGGGGTCTCGCTGCTGTGCACCTCGGCCGGCGAGGTCATGGCCGGGGGCCTCAAGCAGGCCGTCCTGTCGCACCGCAACCCGACGGTCAACGTCCTCGGGCGCATCGCGCACTGGCAGCCCGCCTTCGCCGACCGGGTGCGCCGCGCCGCGGGCAACGTCATCTGGGCGTTCGTGCAGGGCCTGTCGTTCGGCGACCGCTCCACCGACCCCGCGCTGGTGGACCTCGTCGACCGCACGATCGCCTCGACGCCGCTCGACGCGCTCACCTCGTTCGCCAACACCCTCTCGACGCACAACCGGCGCGCCGCGCTGGCCGGGCTGTCGCAGTGCGAGGTGCTGGTGGCCGGCGGCACGCGCGACCGGATGATCCCCTACGAGCACTCCGAGCTGATCGCCGCGGAGATGCCGCACGCCGAGCTGCTCCCGCTCGAGGGCGCGGGACACATGGCGATGCTCGAGCAGCCGGGCGAGTACGACGCCGCCCTGCTCGAGCTGCTGCGCCGCTGCACCCACCGCAGCCAGGTCCTGCGCCGGCTGCGGCCCGGCGGTGCCCCGCGGACCGACCGCCCGCGCCGCGGCCTGCGCCGACCCCGCCGCCGGGCATGAGCGCCGACCTGATCGCCGACCGCCGCGTCGCGCTGCCCACCGCCGCGGACACCGCCGCGCTCGGGCAGGAGATCGGCGCGCGCCTGCGCCCCGGCGACCTCGTCGTGCTCGCGGGTCCCCTGGGCGCCGGCAAGACCTGCCTCGCCGCGGGCGTGGGCGAGGGCCTGGGCGTCGAGGGGCCGGTCACCTCGCCGACGTTCGTCATCGCGCGCGAGCACCCGCCCCTGCCCGCCGCGCTCGGCGGGCGCGGCGTCGTCCTCGTGCACGTCGACGCCTACCGCCTCGGGGTCGGCACCGCCGTCACCCCGGACCCGCGCGAGGTCGCCGCGCAGCTCGACGACCTCGACCTCGACACTGACCTCACCCGCGCCGCCGTGGTGATCGAGTGGGGCGAGGGCGTCGCCGAGCACCTCGCCGCCGAGCACCTGCTGGTCCGGCTGGACCGCTCGAGCACGGCCGAGGACCGCGAGGCGCACCTCCACGGGCCCGCGAGGCTGGTCGCCTCCGGTCCGTAAGGTCGGACCGTGCTCGTCCTGGCCCTCGACACCGCCACCGCCCGCATCACGGCGGGCGTGGTGGAGCTCCCCGACGACGGCTCCTCGGGGTCGAGCTCCGCTCCGCTCCGTCTCCCGCCGCCCGTCACCCTCGCCGCGCGCGACGCCGAGGGCGCCCGCGCGCACGCCGAGCTGCTCGCCCCCGCGGTCGCCGACGCCCTGGCCGAGGCGGGGTGCACCCGCGCCGACCTCGACGCCGTCGTCGCCGGGCTGGGCCCCGGCCCCTTCACCGGCCTGCGCGTCGGGCTCGTGACCGCCGCGGCGATGGGCGACGGGCTCGGCCTGCCCGTGCACGGCGTCCCGACCCACGACGCCCTGGCCGTCGGCGTCCCCGGCGCGGTCCTGGTCGTCACCGACGCGCGGCGCCGCGAGGTCTACTGGAGCCGGTTCGCCGACGGTGTCCGCACCCATGGTCCCGAGGTCGTCGCGCCCGCCGAGCTCGCCGCGCGCCTCGGTCCCGACGGCGACCTCGGCCCGGTCGACCGGGTCGTGGGCGACGCGGCCCAGAAGGTCGACGCCGGGCGGGTGGGCGCTCCCGACGGCGCGCCCGGCCCCCGCCCCGAGGGCCTCGTCGCGGTCGCCGCGCCGGCCCTGCGCGCGGGCGCCGACCCCGGTCCGCTGGTGCCGCTCTACCTGCGCCGGCCCGACGCCGTCCCGCCCGGGGCGCCCAAGGCCGTGACCCGCGCGTGAGCGACGTCGTCCTCGACGCGCTGACCGAGGCCGACGCCGAACGCTGCGCCGAGCTCGAGGCGATCCTCTTCCCCGGCGACGACCCGTGGAGCGCGCGCGCCTTCCGCGACGAGCTGCGCGCCGGGCACCGCTACCTCGCGGCCCGGGACGACGGGCGGCTGATCGGCTACGGCGGCGTGGCCCTGCTGCCCGGCCGCCTCGGCCAGCAGGCCGAGGCCGAGATCCACACGATCGGGGTCGACCCCGCCCACCAGGGCCGGGGCGTCGGGCGGGCCCTGCTCGACGGGCTGCTCGCCGCGGCGGACGAGATCGGGGCGACGACCTACCTCGAGGTCCGCGTCGACAACGCGCCGGCGCTGGGCCTCTACCGCGCCGCCGGTTTCGCGGTGCTGGGCACCCGCCGGCGCTACTACTCCTCGGGCGCCGACGCCCATACGATGCGCCGGCCGCCCGGCGGTGTCACGGTCGGGGGCACGCCCGCGGACGCCCCTCGTTGAAGGCTTGGCACTCTCGGCGCTAGAGTGCCAATCAGCACGGCGTCGGAGCCGCCCCGGCTCCCGCGACGGCGGGGCGGACCCCCGGTGCCGTGAGGACAACAGGACGCATCCGCTCCGACTCCAGACAGGTGGAGGTCACCGACGTGGCCAGCGTGAACATCAAGCCGCTCGAGGACAAGCTCGTGGTGCAGGCCAGCGAGGCCGAGACCACGACCGCTTCCGGCATCGTCATCCCGGACACGGCGAAGGAGAAGCCCCAGGAGGGCAAGGTCCTCGCCGTCGGCCCGGGCCGCGTGGACGACAACGGGAACCGCATCCCGCTGGACGTCGCCGTGGGCGACGTCGTCATCTTCTCGAAGTACGGCGGCACCGAGGTCAAGTACAACGGCGAGGACTACCTGATCCTCTCCTCGCGCGACGTGCTGGCGGTCGTCAACTAGGACCCGCGCGCACCGCAGGACACGAACGCCGCCCCGGTGGCCCCCACGGGGCGCCGGGGCGGCGTCGTTCCCCGCGTGAGCCCGTGAGGAAGACTCTGCCGGAAAGGTTGGCTCAGTGCCCAAACAGATCACCTTCGACGAGACCGCCCGCCGCGCGCTCGAGCGCGGGGTCGACCAGCTGGCCAATGCGGTCGTGGTGACCCTCGGGCCGCGGGGCCGTCACGTCGTCCTGGAGAAGAAGTTCGGTGGTCCGACGATCACCAACGACGGCGTCACCATCGCCCGCGAGATCGAGCTCGACGACCCGTTCGAGAACCTCGGCGCGCAGCTGGCGAAGAACGTCGCCACGAAGACCAACGACGTCGCGGGCGACGGCACGACGACGGCCACCGTCCTCGCGCAGGCGCTCGTGTGCGAGGGTCTGCGCAACCTCGCGGCGGGCGCCAACCCGACCGCGCTCGGGGCCGGCATGCTCGCCGCCACTGAGAAGGTCACCGAGATCCTGCGGTCGAAGGCCACCCCGGTGGACGGCCGCCAGGGCATCGCCGCCGTCGGTGCGGTCGCCTCGCGCGACCAGACGATCGGCGACCTCATCGGCGAGGCCATGGAGAAGGTCGGCGAGGACGGCGTCATCACGGTCGAGGAGGCCTCGACGCTGGCCACCGAGCTGGAGATCACCGAGGGTCTGCAGTTCGACAAGGGCTACATCTCGCCCTACTTCGTCACCGACAACGACTCGATGGAGGCCGTGCTCGAGGACGCCCAGATCCTCCTGCACCGCGAGAAGATCAGCTCCATCCAGGACCTGCTCCCGCTGCTGGAGAAGGTCGTGGAGTCGGGCAAGCCGCTGCTGATCGTCGCCGAGGACGTCGAGGCCGAGGCCCTGTCGACCCTCGTCGTCAACTCGATCCGCAAGACGGTGAAGGTGGCCGCGGTCAAGGCGCCGTTCTTCGGCGACCGCCGCAAGGCGTTCCTCGACGACCTCGCGGCCGCCACCGGCGCCACGGTGGTCAACCCCGAGGTCGGCATCAAGCTCGCCGAGTCGGGCCCCGAGGTGCTCGGCAGCGCGCGCCGCGCCGTGATCACCAAGGACGCCACCACCCTCGTCGAGGGCGGCGGGCGCCGGGAGGACGTGGACGCCCGCGTCACCCAGATCCGGCGTGAGATCGAGGAGACCGACTCCGACTGGGACCGCGAGAAGCTGCAGGAGCGGCTGGCGAAGCTCGCCGGCGGCGTCGCGGTCATCAAGGTCGGTGCGGCCACCGAGACCGAGATGAAGGAGCGCAAGCACCGCATCGAGGACGCCATCGCCGCCACCCGCGCGGCGGTGGAGGAGGGCATCGTCCCCGGCGGCGGCAGCGCGCTGCTGCACGCCGCGGCGGAGCTCGCCGACGGCCTCGGCCGCACCGGCGACGAGGCCACCGGGGTGGCCCTCGTGCGCCGCGCGCTCGCGGCGCCGCTCAAGGCGATCGCCCACAACGCCGGGCTCGAGGGTGCCGTCGTCACGGCCCGGGTCGCCGAGTCGGGCTGGGGCCACGGGTACGACGCCGCGGCCGAGGAGTACGGCGACCTCATGGCCGCCGGCATCATCGACCCGGTGAAGGTGACGCGCTCCGCCCTGGAGAACGCCACCTCCATCGCCCGCATGGTGCTCACCACGGAGAGCGCCATCGTGGACAAGCCCGAGGAGGAGGAGCCGGCGGGCGCCGCCGGTGGCCACGGGCACGGCCACGGCCACGGTCACTAGTCCGCACGACAGAACGACGGGCCCCCGGCCGCCGGCCGGGGGCCCGTCGTCGTCCGTGGCCGTGCTGTGTCAGCCCAGGCGGCGGGGCCGGCCGGTGGCGGCCGCGACGCGCTCGGACTCCGACATCCCGCCCCAGATGCCGTAGGGCTCGCCGGCGGCGATCGCGTGCCGGCGGCACGGCTCGATCACCGGGCAGTCGCGGCAGACCGCCTTGGCGCGCCGCTCCCGGTGCGCCCGCGCGGGGCCCCGCTCACCGTCCGGGTGGAAGAAGAACGTGCTGTCCATGCCACGGCAGGCCCCGAGGCGCTGCCAGTCCCACACGTCAGCGTTGGGTCCCGGCAGCCGGCGGACGTCCGCCATGTGCCACCTCCACGTCGCGAGGACCCGCGGGTCCGGCTCCACGCACGCCCCGTGCGGACCGCGACCGGCTCCGCACCGCGCCGTGCACCTGCAGATGGTCACGCTGCGTGCGCTTCTCGGCGCGCACCGCGACCACCGTGGTTGGACCCTATGGCGGTTGTGCACGACCCGACAAGTACATGCGACGTGCGCCATTCCTCGATGTATTCATCGGTGAGCGGTCGCCTACATGTCGGGGTGCTTGCCGAACCGGCTCCGATCCGTGATCATTCCCCGCACGCGGAGTACACGGGAGTGTCGCCGGACGGTCGTCATCGGTGGATCTCCGGTCGTCACCGTAGGGTCGCCCGCACGTTGAACAGGGGGAGGGTCGCCACACCGGCCGGTCGGTCCGCCGACCGGCGCCGATTCGGCCGTGGAGGGCCCTCGGCCCCATCGAGGCGTGGCACGTCCTGCGCCCGTCGTACAAGGAGAGCGCATGGACCGGCACGCCGAGCGGCCAGCCGACCGCGGACGCGAACCGGCCGGACGTCGTACCGAATTCGCTCCGGGCGGCGGGTCAAGCTCGTCGGTCGGCGCGCCGATGGGGGAGAGTGCTCGCTCATCGGCTGCAGGGTCGCTGCAGAAAGGAGCTCCCGTGACCACGGTGCTGATCTGCGACGACCGTCGCAGCGTCCGTGAAGGCCTCACCAGGGTGATGTCCGCGGTCCCGGGTGTCCACCGCATCGACTGCGTCGCCCACGGCGACGAACTGCTCACCCGCTTCTCGCGGCAGACGGTCGACGTCGTCCTGGTCGGCACCCAGCGCGCCGTGCCCACCGGCGTGGAGGCCACCCGGCGGCTCGTCGCCGCGCACCCGCAGGCCAACGTCATCGTCTTCGGCGCCCCCGACGACTCGGGCAGCATCGCCGCCGCCATCGCCGGCGGGGCCCGCGGCTACCTGCGCTGGGACGCGTCCCGCCCCGAGCTCGTCGCCGCGCTCGCCCACACGCTGGCCAGCACCTCGGTGCCGGCGCCGCGCACCCCCGCCGACTCGGGTGTCCAGCTCACCGAGCGGGAGCTGCAGGTGCTGCGCGGGATGGCGCAGGGCAAGAGCAACGGCCAGATCGGCCGGGAGCTCTACCTGTCCGAGGACACGGTGAAGACCCACGCCCGGCGCCTGTTCCGCAAGCTCGGCGTCCGCGACCGTGCGCAGGCCGTGGCGCACGGCTTCCGACGGGGCCTGGTCTCCTGACCGCCTCCCGGAACGACGGCCGTTCGGGCGGTTCGGTCGGCCCGCCCCACGGGGTCCACGCCGACGACGTCCCGACGCCGGTGATCGGTATCCCGCGGGCGGTCCACCGCGCCGCGGACCGGTGGCGTGCCCCGGATCGGGCGAACGCCGCCCCGCGGCCCGCGCCGGACCCCGGGACCGCCCGCTACGCTGAGACGACCTTGACGGCGCCCGGCCCCCTCACCTCGGCCGGGGCGCCGGACCGTCCGGCGGTGGCCCCGACCCCGATGCACCCGGCGCCACCGCCCCGCGTAACACCGGGGCCACGTGGAGCGATGACTGACGCAGGGAACGATCTCGAGGGCCTGGTGGCCGCCGCCAACGACGGCGACCGCTCGGCCCTCAACCGCGTTCTCGCGATCATCCGGCCGCTGGTCGTGCGGTACTGCCGCGCGCGCATCGGTCGGCAGGAACGGTCGTCGGTCTCCGCCGACGACGTGGCCCAGGAGGTGTGCTTGGCCGTGCTCACCGCGCTGCCGGGATACCGCGACCAGGGCCGTCCGTTCCTCGCCTTCGTCTACGGCATCGCGGCCCACAAGGTCGTCGACGCGCACCGGTCGGTCGCGCGCAGCCGGTCCGAACCCGTGGACGAGCTCCCCGAGGAGCTCGATCACCGGGACGGGCCCGAGCAGCGGGCACTCAACGGAGCGCTGTCCGTCCAGATGGGTCAGCTCCTCGACACGCTGCCGCCCAAACAGAGGGAAATCCTCGTGCTGCGTGTCGTCGTTGGACTGTCGGCGGAGGAAACCGCGGAAGCGGTCGAGTCCACCCCCGGGGCGGTACGGGTGGCCCAGCACCGGGCGTTGTCAAAGTTGCGGACCGCGGTGTCCGCGATCTCGGAAGAGGTGAGTTGAGTGGGCGGCCACAGGGCGTCGGGCGGGTCCGAGGGTGACCTCGTCGACGGCCCCGTCGACCTCGCGGCGGTCCGGGCGGACGACGCCCTGATCGACGCGCTCGCCGGCGGTGCCGGCGGTGCGGGTGACACCGGCGCGTACGGCTTCGGCGGCGGCACCGATGACGACCGGCTCGCGGCGATCCTCGCGGCGTGGCGGGCCGACATCGAGGCCGATCCGATGCCCGAGCTCGTGACGCTGGACGAGGCGGCCGAGGCCGTGACCGCGGGCCACGAGAGCCGCGACCGGCTGCGCTCGCGCGGGCGTCGGCGGATGCCGTTCGCCATCGCCGCGGTCGCCGCCGCGGTCGCGTGCGCGGGCCTCACGGTCGCCGTCCACGGCGCCATGCCCGGCGACACCCTCTGGGGCGTCTCCAAGGTCTTCTTCTCCGAGCGCGCGGCCGGCGTCGAGCGCGTCGAGGAGGTCCGCAACCGGATCGAGGCCGCCAACGGCGCCCTCGCCCGGGGCGACACCCAGGCCGCCCGCAACGAGCTGGCCCAGGCCAACGTCGCCATCCCGCAGGTCGCCCCCGAGCAGCGGGCGCCGCTGGTGGCCGAGCGCGACCGGGTGCAGACCTCCCTGTCGAGCGACCCGTCGCCCACCCGCGAGCCCACCGCCGGCTCCTCGCCGCGCTCGTCGGAGCCCACGTCGCCGCCGGCGCCGGAGGACACCGCCACGGTCAGCCCGGCCGAGCCCGCGGCCCCGCCGGCCGAGGACCCCGCGGGTCCGGAGCCGCAGACCGTCGACCCGAGCACGCGCGGTACCGAGGACCCGGCCGGGACCCCGACGCCGAGCGGGATGTCGTCGAGCTCGGGATCCACGTCGCCCACCACGGGCTGACACCCGCCGAACGCCGACCGGCCCGGCCCCCTCGGGGGCCGGGCCGGTCGTCTGTGTGAGTCGTGCTACTCGGCGAGCGTCGCGTCCGCGAAACCGCGGCAGTACTCCCACGTGACGTAGGCGGCCGGGTCCGGGTCGAACGGGGGCTCGTGCGGGCGCATGTGGCCCTCGTCGAGCAGCTGCTGCAGGCTCGCCCGCAGCAGGTCCCAGTCGTGGTAGTGCTGCTCGGAGCAGTCCTCGCAGTCGACCACCACACCCCGGATGCCCCGGGGCGCGAGCAGGGCCTCGAACACCGCGAGGTCGCCGAGGTCGGCCACCACCTCGTCGCGCTCGGCGTCGTCGAGGGGGGCGTCGTCGGGGGCGTCGCCGTCCGGTCCCCCGAGCGCGCGAGCGGGGTCCGCGGGGTCTCCCGCGAACGGATCGGGCGGCAGCGCTTCGTAGGCCACGACCAGCAATTTACCCGTGCGGCGACGCGCGACACCCAGCGGCGGTGTGCGCGCCCGGGGGACCCCGTCGGAGGGCGGACTACGATCGGGGCCATGGTGCTGAACGAGCCCGGTCGGGGGGACACGGAGCGCAGCGGAGCTGGACCATTCGACTCCGAGAAGTTCGCGTTGCTCGGACTCACCTTCGACGACGTCATGCTCCTGCCGGGCGAGTCGGACGTGGTGCCCTCCGAGGCGGACACGTCGGCGCGCCTGACGCGCCGGGTCACGCTGCGGGTCCCGCTCGTCAGCTCCGCGATGGACACCGTGACCGAGTCCCGCATGGCGATCGCGATGGCGCGCCAGGGCGGCATGGGCGTGCTGCACCGCAACCTCCCGGCCGAGGAGCAGGCGGCGCAGGTCGAGGTGGTCAAGCGGTCCGAGGCCGGCATGGTCACCGACCCGGTCACCTGCTCGCCCGACGACACGCTCGCCGAGGTCGACGCGCTGTGCGCCAAGTTCCGCATCTCGGGGCTGCCCGTCGTCGACGAGGGCGGGCGCCTGGTCGGCATCATCACCAACCGGGACATGCGCTTCGAGGTCGACCACTCGCGCCGGGTGCGCGAGGTGATGACCGCCGAGGACCTCGTCACCGCGCAGGTCGGCGTCACCGCCGAGGCCGCGCTCGGGCTGCTGCGCCGCCGCAAGATCGAGAAGCTGCCGCTGGTCGACGGCGCCGGCGTGCTGCGCGGCCTCATCACGGTCAAGGACTTCGTCAAGACCGAGCAGTACCCCCTCGCGACCAAGGACCCCGACGGCCGGCTGCTGTGCGGCGCCGCAGTGGGCGTCGGCGACGACGCCTGGTCGCGGGCCATGGCGCTGGTCGACGCCGGGGTCGACGTGCTCGTCGTCGACACCGCGCACGGCCACTCGCGGGCGGTCACCGCGATGGTGGCCAAGCTCAAGCAGGAGCTCGGCGAGCGGGTCGAGGTCGTCGGCGGCAACGTCGCCACGCGCGCGGGCGCCCAGGCCCTGGTGGACGCGGGCGCGGACGCGGTGAAGGTCGGCGTCGGCCCCGGCTCGATCTGCACCACGCGCGTCATCGCCGGCGTCGGCGTCCCCCAGATCACCGCCATCCACGAGGCGGCCGCGGCCGCGGCCCCGCACGGCGTGCCGATCATCGGCGACGGCGGCCTGCAGTCCTCCGGGGACATCGCCAAGGCGCTGGCGACCGGGGCGGGCACCGTCATGCTGGGCTCGCTGCTCGCGGGCACCGCCGAGACGCCCGGCGACCTGGTGCTGCTCGACGGCAAGCAGTTCAAGACCTACCGCGGTATGGGCTCGCTCGGCGCCATGCGCAGCCGCGGCCAGCAGGGCTCGTACTCCAAGGACCGCTACTTCCAGGACGACGTCCTCTCCGACGACAAGCTGGTGCCCGAGGGTGTCGAGGGCCGCGTACCCTTCCGGGGGCCGCTGGCCCAGGTGGCCCATCAGCTCGTCGGCGGGCTGCGGGCGGCGATGGGCTACACGGGGTCGCGGACCATCGACGAGCTGCAGCGTGCGCACCTCGTCCGGATCACCGCGGCAGGGCTCGCCGAGTCGCACCCGCACCACGTCACGATGACCGCCGAGGCGCCGAACTACGGCGCGCGCTAGCAGGAGAGGACCGCCGCGTGCGCGAGCAGGTCGAGATCGGGCGGAACCGCAGCGCCCAGCGCAGCTACGTCTTCGACGACCTCGACATCGTCCCGTCGCGGCGCACGCGGTCGTCGTCGGCGGTGTCCACGGCCTGGCAGCTCGACGCCTACCGCTTCGAGCTCCCGCTGCTGACCCACCCCACCGACGCGGTCGTCAGCCCGGCCACGGCGGCGCGCGTCGGCGAGCTCGGCGGCCTGGGCGTGCTCAACGCCGAGGGGCTGTGGGCCCGCCACGCCGAGGCGGAGAAGGCGCTGGGCGAGGTGGTCACCCGCGCGGCCACCGACCCCGCCGAGGCCGTCGCGGAGCTGCAGCGCCTGCACGCCGCGCCCGTGCAGCCCGCGCTGCTCACCGAGGCGCTCGACCGCGTCCGCACCGCCGGCGCCACGGTGGCCGCGCGCGTCAGCCCGCAGCACGCCCGCGAGCTCACGCCCACGCTGCTGGCGGCCGGTGTCGAGGTGCTGGTCGTGCAGGGCACGATCATCTCGGCGGAGCACGTCCCGGGCGACCACGCCGAGACCGACGGCCCGCTCGACCTCGAGGACTTCATCGAGGGGCTCGACATCCCCGTCGTCGCCGGCGGGGTGGGCGACTACCGCACCGCGATGCACCTCATGCGCACCGGCGCCGCCGGCGTCATCGTCGGCTACGGGCAGTCGGCGGCGACCACCACCGACGACGTGCTCGGCATCGGGGTCCCGATGGCGACGGCGCTCGTCGACGCGGCCGCCGCGCGCCGCGACTACCTCGACGAGACCGGCGGGCGCTACGTCCACGTCATCGCCGACGGCGCGATGAGCACGTCCGGCGACATCGCCAAGGCCATCGCGTGCGGCGCCGACGCGGTGATGCTCGGCGAGCAGCTCGCCGCGGCCGAGGAGGCTCCCGGCGGCGGCTGGTACTGGACGCCGTCGGCGGCCCACCCCTCGCTGCCCCGCAGCGGCATCACGCGCGTGCCCACCGTCGCCGCCGACCTCGCGACCGTGCTCACCGGCCCCGCCCGCTCCGGCGCGGGCACGATGAACCTCTTCGGGGCGCTGCGCCGCGCGATGGCCAAGACCGGCTACTCCGACCTCAAGGAGTTCCAGCGCGTCGGGCTCTCCGTACGCCGCTGACCAGGCCGGACACGCAGCGCTACCGCGCCGTCTCCCACGGAAGTGCTCCTGGACAGACCGCGAGGGGTGCGCTTCGTTCTGAATCATGACGACGCGCCCCGACCCCGCGTGGTCGCGGCGCGCCGTGACCGGCCCGGTCTTCGTCGGGCGCCGGGGTCCGCTCGCGGAGGTCGACCAGGCCTGGGAGGACGCGCGGGCCGGTCGCCCGGCCGTCGTGTGGGTCGAGGGCGAGGCCGGCGCGGGCAAGACCGCGTTCCTGGCGCGCGCCGCCGCCGGCCGGCGCGCGGCCGCCGTGCTCACCGCCACCGGCGACGCCGCCGAGTCCGCGCTCGCCCACGGCCTGCTCGACCAGGTGGTCGCGGGCCTGCCGCCCGGGCTCCTCGACCGCTTCCCGCTCCTGCGCCCCGACCGCGCGCCGCGGGCCGACCCGCTGGCCGTCGGCGCGGACCTCCTCGGGGCGCTGGGCGCGGTGCCCGACGACGACCCGGTGCTCGTCGTGCTCGACGACGTGCAGTGGGCCGACCCGGCGTCGGTGCGCGCGCTGGTGTTCGCGCTGCGCCGCCTGCGCCACGACCGGGTGCTCGTCCTCGCGGGCATCCGCCACCCCGCGGTCGGGCCGGGCGACGCGGACGAGGGGGACCGGCCGGTCGCGCCACGGTGGTGGGAGCGGCTGCCCGCGACCGGGGACACGGTGCGCCGGGTCCGGCTCGAGGGCCTGGACCCCGGCGAGCTCTCCGAGCTGGCGGCGGCGCTGGGGCGTCCGCTGGGCTCGACGGGCGCCGCCGAGCGGCTCTGGCGCCACACCCGCGGGCACCCGCTGCACGCCCGGACGCTGCTCGAGGAGCTGCCGCCCGAGGTCCTCGCCGGCACCGCCGACGTCCTGCCCGCCCCGCGCAGCCTGCCCTCGGTGCTGCTCGTGCGGCTGTCGCGGGCGGCGCCGGGCACCGAGGCGCTCGTCGTCGCGGCGGCCGTGCTGGGGGAGAGCGCCCCGCTCGCGCTCGCCGCCGCCGTCGCGGGCCTCGACGACCCCTCCGCCGCGCTCGACGAGGGCGTCGGGCTCGGGCTCGTCGAGGAGCTCCCGGGCGGGCCGCCGGTGCGGATCGGGTTCGTCCACCCCCTCGTGCGCGCCGCGGTCCGCGGGGACCTGCCCCCGGCGCGGCGCCGGGCCCTGCACGCCGCCGCTGCCGCGCGGCTGGCCGGGCGGGCCGCCCTCGACCACCGCATCGCGGCCGCCGCCGGGCCCGACCCCGCGCTCGCCTCCGAGATCGAGGAGCTGGTCGCGGCGCCGGGCGCCCTCGCCGGCGCGGAGGCCGCCGATCTGCTGCGCGCGGCCTCGGAGCTGAGCACCGCGCCCGACGACCGCGAGCGCCGGCTGCTGGCGGCGACGTCACGCCTCATCGGCGACGGCGAGATCGGGCGCGCCGTGGCGCTGGCCGACGCGGTGGAGGGCTGCCGGCCGGGGCCCTGGCGCTCGGCGGTGCTGGGCCAGCTCGCCCTGTTCACGGGGCGGTTCGGCGTGGCACGGGAGTGGTTCGAGGCGGCGCTGGCGACCGAGCCGAGCGCCCCCGGCGAGGAGCGCCCCGGTGACCGGGCCCGGGCGGGCGCCGCCGCACACCTCGCGATCCTGCACCTGCTGCACGGCGACCCGGAGCGCGCCGTGGCCACCGCCGGCGTCGCGCTGTCCCAGGGTGCCCGCGGCGCCGACGTGCGCCTGCCGGGCGGGCTCGCGCTCGTCCTCGGGCTCGCCGCCCTGGGCCGCGGCGCCGACGCCCGCGCCGTCCTCGACCGCGCCTCGGCCGGCGACGGGCGCCCGCCCCTGGTCGACGCCGTCATCGTGCGCGGGGTGCTCGCCGCGCTCGCCGGCGACGACCCGGCGGCCGCGGTCGATCTCGACGAGGCGGTGCAGCGGGCGCGGGCGGGCGAGCCGGTGCGCGGCCTGGCGCTGGCGCTGGCGTTCCGGCCCGCGGTCGCCGACCGCACCGGCGCGCCCGACGGCGTCGTCGAGGGCTTCGAGCTGGCCGTCACCCTCGCCCGCGACGGCGGCACCGCCCTGCCCGGTGCGTTCGCCCACGCCTTCGCCGCCGAGGCCCTGGCCGTGCGGGGTCGCACCGACGAGGCCCGCGCGCACCTCGCGGCCGCCGCGGCGTCGGGGCCGCGCTGGTGGGGCATCGACGTCTGCGCGGCCATCGCCGCGGCGCGCCTCGCCGAGGTGTCCGACGACCCGGCCGGCGTCCTCGAGGCCCTCGCGCCGACCCGCGACCCCGGGGTGCGCGCCCTGGCCGACGGGCTGGGGATGCTCGCGCCGCGGGTCCTCGAGATCGAGGCGCTCCTGGCCCTGGGGCGCACCGACGAGGCGGACGCGGCGCTCGCGGGGCTGGAGCAGCGCGCGGCGGGACGGCACCGGGTCGACGCCGCCCGCCTGCGACTGTGCCGGGACGGCGGGCGCCCGCGGTCGGTGGCCGAGCTCGGCGTGGACGGGGTCGCGGCGCCGCACGCGCTCGCCCGGCTCGAGACCGAGATCGGGCGCCGGCTGCTCGCGGGCGGCGAGCGCCGCGCCGGCGTCGACCTGCTCCGCGGCGCTCGCGACACCCTCGCCCGGCTCGGCGCGGCGCCGTGGCGGGCGCGCTGCGAGTCCCTCCTGCACGGGGCCGGGCTGACCCCGGCGGCCACGGACGAGGCGCTCGGTCTCACCCCGCACGAGAAGGCCGTCGTCGCCCTCGTCGCCCGCGGCCTGACCAACCGCGAGATCGGCCAGGACCTCTACATCACCCCGCGCACCGTCGCCTACCACCTGTCCAACGTCTACGCGAAGCTCGGCATCGCCTCCCGGCGCGAGCTGGTGCGCCTGCGCCACCACTGACTGGAAACCGGACTGGAAGGTCCGGACGGGGTGCACGACCCCTCCGGCGGCGCACGCTCGACCGCGTCGAGGAGGAGGTCCCCATGCACCTGTCGGTCGATCTCCTCCGCACGTCCGACGGGCGTCTGGAGGGCACCGTGATCACCGAGACCGGCCGTGAGCAGGCGTTCTCCGGCACGCTCGACCTGCTGCGGATCCTGGAGGATCTGCAGCCCGAGCCGTCCGAGGAGCGGTGGTCGCGGTGAGGCCCGCGACCCCGCGGCTGGCCGCGGTGCTGGGCATCGTCTTCGCCGCCCTGTTCGTCGCGGCGCTGGTGAGCGTCAACGGCATCCCGCACCTGAACGCGCCCGTCGGCGACTACGCCGCCTTCTACGACGGGGCCGGCGACACCCTCGTCACCGCGGTCGCGATCTACCTCGTGCCGCTGGCCGGGATCGCGTTCCTCTGGTTCGCCGTCGCGATGCGCTCGGTGATCGACGCGCTCGAGACGAAGCCCTCGGCGATGGCCGACGGGCTCAACCTGCTCTCCGGGGTCCTGTTCGTGGGGCTGCTGTTCGCCGGCACCGCCGCGATGGCCACGCCGGTGCTGCTGACCACGATCGGCGGCGGCGCGCCGCTCGACCCCGAGATCGCGCGGGGGCTCTCCGCGCTCGGCTACGGCCTGGTCTTCCTGTTCTCGGTCCGCGGGGCGGGCATGTTCGCGCTGACCACGACGACGCTGCTGCGCGGTGCGGGCGTCATGCCCCGGGGCGCCGCGGTCGTCGCGTACCTGCTCGCGACCTGGCTGCTGCTGACCGCCACCGACCACCCCGCGAGCCTGCTCGTCCTGCCCGCCTGGGTGCTGCTCGTCGCCGTCGTCCTGCTGCGCCACGACCGCCACGTCCGTCGGGGAGCCCCGGCACCGTCGCCCGACCCGACCCCCGCCGTCCTGAGCCCGAGGAGCGAGTCATGACCACCACCCCCCGCCCGCTCTCCGAGGTCCCCGGTCCGAAGCCGCTGCCGGTCATCGGCAACGCGCGCGACATCGACACGCACCGGCTGATCCAGAGCATCATGGAGCTGGCCGACCGGTACGGCCCGATCTTCCAGCTGCACACGCCCGGCGGCACGACGTTCGTCGTCTCCGGCCTGGAGATGGTCCAGGACCTCTGCGACGACGCCCGCTTCGACAAGCTCGTCGGCACCGGCCAGCGCGAGATCCGCAAGACCCACACCAGCGCCGGCCTGTTCACCGCCGACACCGCCGACCCGCTGTGGAAGTCCGCGCACGACATCCTGCTGCCGAGCTTCTCGACCTGGGCGATGAAGGGCTACCTCGACCCGATGGTCGACATCGCCCAGCAGCTGATGCTCAAGTGGGAGCGGCTCAACCCCGACGAGCCGATCGACGTGGCGGGCGACATGACCCGGCTGACGCTCGACACCATCGCGCTGTGCGGCTTCGGCTACCGCTTCAACTCCTTCTACCGCGACACCCAGCACCCCTTCGTCGAGGCGATGATGGAGTCGCTCTCGGAGAGCCTCAAGCGCCAGCAGATGCTCCCGATCCAGATCAAGATGCGCCGGGGCGCCCAGCAGCGCTTCCTCGCGAACGCGAAGTTCATGGACGACACGATCGACAAGATCGTCAAGGAGCGGCGGGCGTCCGGGGATCCCGGCAGCGACCTGCTCGGGCACATGCTGGTCGGCACCGACAAGCAGGGCAACACGCTGCCCGACCACAACATCGTCGCCCAGTGCGGCACCTTCCTCATCGCCGGTCACGAGACCACGAGCGGTCTCCTGTCGTTCGCGATCGCCTACCTGCTCAAGAATCCCGACGTCGTCGCCCGCGCCCAGGAGGAGGTCGACCGCGTGCTGGGCACCGACCCGTCCGCGGCGCCGACCGTGGCCCAGGTCGGCCGGCTCACCTACGTCCGCCAGATCCTCGACGAGACGCTGCGACTCTGGCCGACGGCGCCCGCGTTCACGCGCCAGGCCCGGAACCCGGGCGAGACCGTCGGCGGCTACGGCCCCTTCGACCCGGGGACGGGGATCGTCGCGCTGACCCCGATGCTGCACCGGCTCCCGGAGGTCTGGGGCGCCGATGCCCGGGAGTTCAACCCCGACCACATGGCCCCGGAGCGCCTCGACGCGCTGCCCCCGAACGCCTACCGGCCCTTCGGCTCCGGGCAGCGGGCGTGCATCGGCCGGCAGTTCGCCCTGCAGGAGGCCGTGCTCGTGCTCGGGATGGTCCTGCAGCGCTTCGACCTCGTCGACCACGCGAACTACGAGCTGAAGATCAAGGAGTCGCTGACCATCAAGCCCGAGGGCCTGACGATCACCGTCCGGCCCCGGGAAGGACGCACGTGGGGGTCGGCGGCGCGCCCCGCGGCGGTGGCGGCCGCCGAGCCGCGTCCCGCGGCGTTGCCGGTCACGCCCGCGGACCGGCACGGCACGCCGCTGCTGGTGCTGTTCGGTTCCAACCTCGGCGCGGCCGAGGACCTCGCCACCCGCGTCGCCCGCGATGCCACGGACCGCGGGTACACCGCGCGGACCGCCGCGCTCGACGAGGCGGTCGGCGAGCTGCCGACCGAGGGCGCCGTGGTCGTCGTGACCTCCTCCTACAACGGCGAGCCCCCGGACAACGCCGGGAAGTTCTGCGCCTGGCTCGACTCCGCCGCCGCGTCGGCGACCGGGGTGCGGTTCACCGTCTTCGGCTGCGGCAACCGCGACTGGGCCGCGACCTACCAGGCCGTGCCGACCCGCGTGGACGCCGGCCTCGAGGCCCGGGGCGGGACGCGCGTGTACCCGCGCGGCGAGGGTGACGCCCGCGGCGACTTCGACGCGCAGTTCGAGGACTGGTACGGCGGGCTGTGGGGCGCGCTGGGCGCGGCGCTGGGCCTCGAGGCGTCGGCGACCGCGACGGCCGGGGGCGGCCCGCGGCTGGCGGTGGCGCTCGAGCAGCGCCGGACCGCGAGCCCGGTGCTGCAGTCCTATCGGGGACAGGCGGCGACGGTGCGCATCAACCGCGAGCTCACCGCCCGCGCGGGCACGCCGGGCGGGCGCTCGGTGCGCCACCTCGAGATCGCCATGCCCACCGGCACGACCTACGGCACGGGCGACCACCTCGGTGTCCTGCCGCGCAACCCGATGTCGCTGGTCAACCGCGTCATCCGGCGCTTCGGCCTCGACGGCGGCCAGTTCGCGACGCTGACGGCGGGCGGCAGCGCGCCGACCCACCTGCCCGTCGGCGAGCCCTACCCGCTGCTCGCGATCCTCGCCGGCTGCGTCGAGCTGCAGGACGTGGCGAGCCGCGCCGGGCTCGCGGCGATGGCGGCGGCGATGCCGGAGGGGACGGCCCGCGACGGGCTCGCCGCCCTCGCCGGCACCGACGACGAGGCGAAGGCGCAGTACCGGGAGCGGATCGCGAAGCCGCGCCGCACGCTGCTCGAGCTGCTCGAGGCGCACCCCGACTGCGCGCTGACCTTCGCGGACTTCCTCGACCTCCTGCCCCCGCTGCGCCCGCGCTTCTACTCGATCTCCTCGTCGCCGCAGGCGTCGTCGGACGTCGCGCTGACGGTCGGGGTGCTCGAGGGCCCGGCCCGCGCGGGCGACGGGTCGACCTTCCGCGGCGTGTGCTCCGGGCACCTCGACGAGGTCCCCGAGGGCGGCACGGTGTTCACGTTCGTGCGCAGCCCCAGCATCGCGTTCCGCCCGCCGGAGAACCCGCACATCCCGATGATCATGGTGGGTGCGGGGACGGGCATGGCGCCGTTCCGCGGGTTCCTGCAGGAGCGCGAGTCGCTGCGCGCCAAGGGCGTGCCGATCGCGCGGTCGCTGCTGTTCCTCGGCTGCCGCGACCCCGAGGACGACCTGCTCTACGCCGACGAGCTCGCCGCGTTCGACAAGGCCGGCGTGGCGACCCTGTTCCCGGCGTACTCGCGGGTGTCGGGCTACCCGTACCGCTACGTCCAGCACGCGCTCGAGGGCGCGGCGGACGAGGTGTGGGCGGCGATGCAGCAGGACGCCGTGGTCTACGTGTGCGGCAACGCCTCGACCATGGCGCCCGGTGTGCGCGCGGCCCTGGTCGCGGTGTTCCGCGCGAAGACCGGCGCGGGCGAGGCCGACGGCGAGGCGTGGCTCGCCGGCCTGCGGGCCTCGAACCGCTACCTCGAGGACATCTGGGGCGAGACGGCGGTGGTGTAAGCGCGGTGGCGGAACCGCGCGAAGGGCCCCTTCGGTCGACTGGTGCGACCGAAGGGGCCCTTCGCTCAACTCGGTGGTGCGGGTGGTGCGGTGCGGTGCGGGTCAGGCGTCGAGGTCCGTGGCGAGGAGCTCGGCGAGGGCGTCGACGCTGGCCCGGGCGTCCTGGTCGCCCGTGTCGGCGCTCAGGGTGATCTCCTGGCCGCCGCGGACGCCGAGCCCGAGCACCGAGAGCATGCTGCGCGCGTCGGCGGTGGAGCCCTCGGCGGTCCCGATGGTGACCTTGGCGGGCTGGGCGGCGGCGGCCTTGCAGAAGACCATCGCGGGGCGGGCGTGCAGCCCGATCGGGGTGGCGACGACGACCTGGCGCGTGATCATGACGGTCTCCTGGGCCGAGGGGGTGGCGTGCGGGGCGCTCATGCGGTGGCCCCGGCGTGGCTGGTCGCGGACGGGCTGGTCGCGGACGGGGTGCTCGCGGACGGGGTGCTCGGGGCGGCCTCGGCGGGCGCCTCCCCGAGGGCGACGGGGGTGCCGTCGTCACGGCGGCGGGCGACCGTCTTCAGCAGCAGGACCAGGGCGCACGCGACGAGCGTCCCGGCGACGACCGCCACGAGGAAGCCGAGCGGGTTGCCCATCAGCGGCACCACGAAGACACCGCCGTGCGGGGCGCGCAGGGTCGCGCCGAAGGCCATGGACAGGGCGCCGGTCACGGCGCCGCCGACCATGATCGAGGGGATGACGCGGAACGGGTCGGCCGCCGCGAAGGGGATCGCGCCCTCGGAGATGAACGAGGCGCCGAGCAGCCAGGCGGCCCGGCCGTTCTCGCGCTCGGCCTGGGTGAACAGCGACCTGCGCACGACCGTGGCCAGCGCCATCGCCAGCGGGGGCACCATGCCGGCGGCCATGACCGCCGCCATGATCGTCAGCGCGGTGGGCGACGCCGTGGTGAGGCCGGCGACGGCGAAGGTGTAGGCCGCCTTGTTGACCGGCCCGCCCATGTCGAAGCACATCATCAGCCCGAGCAGCAGGCCGAGCAGGATCGCGTTGGTGCCCGAGAGGCCGTTGAGCCAGGAGGTCAGGGCGTCGGTGGCCGCCGCGATGGGGCGCCCGACGACGACGAACATCAGCAGGCCGACGACCGCGGTGGACAGCAGTGGGATGACGACCACCGGCATGATCCCGGCCAGCGCCCGGGGCACGCGCCAGGTCTTGATCCACATGACCAGACCGCCGGCGGCGAAACCGGAGACGAGCCCGCCGAGGAAGCCGGCGCCGGTGGTGACCGCGATGGCGCCGCCGACGAAGCCGGGCACGAGCGCGGGCCGGTCGGCCATCGCGTAGGCGATGTAGCCGGAGAGGACCGGGACGAGGAAGTTGAACGCCGCCGACCCGATGCCGAAGGCGAGCGCGCCCCAGGCGGTGAGCGAGCCGACGTCGAAGCCGCCCTCGAGGATCGACTCGTAGAGCGGCGCGTCCTCGGGCAGGTTGATCTGGTAGCCGCCGAGGGCGAAGCCCAGGGCGATCAGCAGGCCGCCGGCGGCGACGAACGGGATGACGAAGCTGACGCCCGTCATGAGCCAGGCGCGGACCTTCGACGCGGCGCCCGGACCCGCCGGGGCCTTGGCGCCGGCGGGGGTGGCCGCGGTGCCGGCGGGGGCACCCGTGGTCGCGGGCGCCGGCGCGTTCGCGGCGGCCTCCTCGGCCTGGCTGATGAGCCCCGGCGCGCCGGAGATGGCCTTCTTGACCCCGACCTGCACGAGCGGCAGGTGGGCGAAGCGCTCCTTGTCGCGCACCTCGACGTCGGCGGCGAAGATCGCGGCGTCGGCCTCGGCGAGCTGGGTCCCGGTCAGGGGCGTCGAGCCGGCCGAACCCTGGGTCTCGACGACGATCGAGTGCCCGGCCTCCTCCGCGGCGGCCTCGAGGGCCTCGGCGGCCATGTACGTGTGGGCGATGCCCGTCGGGCACGCGGTGACGGCGACGATCTTCACGCCGACACCTCCTTCGCGATGAAGTCGGCGGCCTCGGCCGCGTCGGTGGCGGACCGCAGGGTGTCCTTGAACGACTGCCGCACCAGGCGGCGGGCCAGCGCCGCGAGCACGGTCATGTGGGCGTCGCCGCCGCCCGCGGGCGCGGCGATGAGGAAGACGAGGTCGGCGGGGCCGTCCTCGGCGCCGAAGTCGACGCCGGCGCGGCTGCGGCCGAAGCCGAGGGTGGGTGCGGTGACCGCCTCGGAGCGGCAGTGCGGGATGCCGATGCCGCCCTCGAGGCCGGTCGGCATCTGGGCCTCGCGGGCCTCGATGTCGGCCAGGAACCGGTCGAGGTCGGTGACGCGGCCGGCGGCGACGAGCCGCTCGGCGAGCGAGCGCACGACGGCGGCGCGGTCGCCCGCGGGCAGGTCGAGGTCGACGAGGTCGGCGGTGATGAGGGCGGTGCTCGTGGTCATGATGCCTCTCCGGTGAGGTCGAGGGACTCCGGCGGCGCGGACGCCGGTTTGACGGACGTGATGTCGACGTCGGCGGGGCCGGGCACCGCGGTGCCGGGCAGTCCGACGGCGGCGGCCCCGCAGGCCACCGCGTGCACCAGGGCGTCGGCCGGGGACGCGCCGGAGGTGCGGGCGAGCAGGTAGCCGGCCAGGGTCGAGTCGCCGGCCCCGACCGTGCTGCGGACCGCGGTGACGGGCTCGGCGGCGCAGTGCCAGGTGCCCTCCGCGGTGGCGACCAGGGCGCCCGCGGCGCCCATGCTGACCAGGACGGTCCCGACGCCCCCGGCGCGGATCTCGTCGGTGGCGGCGAGGACGTCGGCGAGGCGGGGCAGCGGGTGGCCGACGAGCTCGGCGAGCTCGGCGACGTTGGGCTTGACCAGGTCGGGGCACGCGGCGACCGCGGCGGCGAGCGCGGGCCCGCTGGTGTCCACGGCGACCCGGGTGCCGGGCCCGCCGCGGCGGGCTGCGGAGACGATGCGGGCGTGCAGGTCGTCCGGGGCGCCGCGGGGCACGCTGCCCGCGCTGACGACCCAGGCCGCCGGGGCGGCGTGCACGGCGACGGTGTCGACGAGGACGTCGACCTCGGTCGCGGCGAGCTCGACGCCCGGCTCGTTGACCTTCGTCGTGGTCCCGTCGGGTTCCACGAGCGCGGTGTTGACCCGCGTGACGCCGCGCGCCGGCGTGCTCACCGGCTGGATGCCGGCTGCCCGCAGCAGCTCGGCGAGCTCCCCGGTGCCGCCCGGCATCACCGCGAGGGTCGGGTGCCCGAAGCGGGCCAGGACGCGCGAGACGTTGACGCCCTTGCCGCCGGGGTCGACGCGGTGAGCGGTGGCGCGCAGGACCGCGCCGCGGGTCAGCGCGGGGATCTCGACGGTGCGGTCGAGGCTGGGGTTCGGGGTGACCGTGACGACGATGTCCCCCGCCGCCCCGCTCACGCGATCACCAGCTCGGGACCCGCGGCCCGCAGCGCCTCGGGGGCCTCCGGGTGGGCGGCGGCCAGGCGGCCGTCGGTGATCAGCGTGTCGATCGCCTCGAGGGTCGCGAAGCGCGAGAACGAGTCGGCGCCGTACTTGCTGGCGTCGGCGACCACGATCGTGCGGGCCCCGGTGCGCACCATCGCGCCCTTGACCGCGGCCTCCGCGACGTCCGGGGTCGTGAGGCCCCGGTCGACCGAGAAGCCGTTGGTGCCGAGCACCGCGACGTCGACGTTGACGCTCTCGAGCGTCTGGAGGGCCCAGCGGTCGACCGCGGAGAGCGTCGTGCCGCGCACGCGGCCGCCGATCATGTGCACCGTGATGCGGTGCCGGCCGGCCAGCAGGGACGCGATCGGCAGCGCGTTGGTGACGACGGTGAGCTCGACGTCGTCGGGCAGCAGCGCGGCGATCCGGGCGGTGGTGGTGCCCGCGTCGAGCAGGATCGTCGACGCCTGCCCGAGCTCGGCGACCGCGGCCTTGGCGATGCGGTCCTTCTCCTCCTGGTGCGTGACGTCGCGCGCGGCGACGCCCGGCTCGACCTCGAGGCGACCCGCGGCGATGGCGCCGCCGTGCACCCGGTGCAGCAGGCCCTGGCGCTCGAGGGCGGTGAGGTCGCGGCGGATGGTCTCGGTGGTCACCCCGAGCTCCGCGGCGATCGCGGTGACCTCGAGGCGCCCGAGCTCCTGGGCCCGGCGGACAAGGAGCTGGTGACGCTCGGCGGCGTACATGCCCGATCACCTCCGTTCCATGTTGGCTTGGTTGGAAGTTTGTGGTTTTACCTGTGGACTGTCAAGGGGTTCGTCTCGTAGCGTTTCCGGCGGCGACACCGGGAGGGCGCGACGCCGCACCCCGGAGACCGCCGCAGGGACACCACGAAGAACCACACATCCGGACACGACCGGGCACAGCCGGGGGACACGGGAACGGGAGCCGACGATGAGCACGACCGAGACGCGCGAGCAGCAGGCCGGCACGCGAGGAGGGGACGGACCCCTGCGCGGGACCCCGGCGAGCCGGGGCGCCGCCGTGGGCCCCGTGGTGCGCGTCCCGGAGCCGCTCGGCGAGCCGGCCGCCGGCCCCGCGGTGCCCGCCGAGCGCCGCGAGGCCGAGGCCGCGCGCATCGCGCCGGCCGCGGCCGAGGTCGCCGCGCGCCTCATGGCGCTGGGCGGTCGGCCCGGGCTCGCCCCGGACGTGGCGAACGTGCTGTTCGCGACGTCGATGATGGCCGAGGACCCGGCGCTGCTCGACGCGGCGACCGCCCTGGTCCGCGAGCACGGCACCCCGCCCGCCCGCGCCGTGCACGAGGCCGCCGCCCGGTTCGTCGCCGCCCTGCAGGCGGCCGGTGGCTACATGGCCGAGCGGGCCGGCGACGTCGCCGACGTGCGCGACCGGCTCGTGGCCGAGCTGCTCGGCGTCCCCGCCCCGGGCGTGCCGCCGCTGGACGGCCCGTCCGTGCTCGTCGCCCGCGACCTCGCCCCCGCCGACACCGCGACCCTCGAGCCGGGCACCGCCCTCGCCCTGGTCACCGAGGAGGGCGGCCCGACCAGCCACACCGCGATCCTGGCCCGCTCGCTGGGCGTGCCCGCGGTCGTCGCGTGCCGCGGCGCCGCCGGGCTCGACGAGGGCACGCTCGTGCGCGTCGACGGGACCGCCGGGACGGTGGCGGTCGTCCCGGCCGGGACCCCCGTCGGCGCCGACGTCGCGGCGGCCGGGCCCCGCGCCGTGACCGGCCCGGTCACCACCACCGACGGGCACCGCGTCGCCGTCGTCGCCAACATCGCCGAGGCCAAGGACGCCGAGCGCGCCGCCGAGGTCGGCGCCGAGGGCGTGGGCCTGCTGCGCACCGAGCTGACGTTCCTCTCGGCGACGACCGAGCCCACGGCGGCGGACCAGCGCGCCGGGTACGCGGCGACGATGGCCCCGCTCGCCGGCACCGCGGGTGTCCCGATCACCGCGCGCACCCTCGACGCAGGCGCCGACAAGCCCGTCCCGTTCCTGCACATGCCCCCCGAGCCCAACCCGGCGCTCGGCGTGCGCGGACAACGGGTGTTCGACCAGGGGACCGCCGATCACGACGGCGTGCTCGACCGCCAGCTCGCCGCCCTGGTCGGGGGCGCCGCCGACGCCGGGGTCCGGCTCAAGGTGATGGCGCCGATGATCGCCACGGCCGGCGAGGCCGCGCGGTTCGTCGCCCGCGCCCGTGCCGCCGGCGTCGACGAGGTCGGCGTGATGATCGAGGTCCCGGCCGCGGTGCTCGGGGCGCGCGAGCTGCTCGCCGAGGTCGACTTCGTCTCGGTCGGCACCAACGACCTCACCCAGTACCTCTTCGCCGCCGACCGCCAGTCGGGCGCGCTCGCCGGGCTCAACGACCCGTGGCAGCCCGCCCTGCTGCGCCTGCTCGACCAGCTCTGCCGCGAGGCGGTGGTGGCGGCCACCCCGGTCGGCGTCTGCGGGGAGGCGGCCGCGGACCCCGACCTCACCGTCGTGCTCGTGGGGCTCGGCGTGACGTCGCTGTCGGCCTCGCCGTCGGCGCTGCCCGCGGTCGCCGCCCGGATCGCCGCGCTCGACCTCGACACGTGCCGCCGGGCCGCGAGCGCCGCCCTCGCCGCTCCGGACGCCGAGGGCGCCCGGGCGGCCGTGCGGGCGGCGGCGGACGCGGGCTGAGCGTCTACGCGCCCTTCACGTTCACGATCTGGCGCAGGGTGTGCCGGACCTCGACGAGGTCGGCGGCGTCGGCCATGACCACGTCGACGTCCTTGTAGGCGGCCGGGATCTCGTCGATGAACGCGTCGGTGTCCCGGAACTCGATGCCCGCCATGGCCTCCCGCAGCTGCTCGTGGGTGAAGGTCGCGCGGGCCTTCGTCCGCGAGTACGCCCGGCCCGCCCCGTGGGGCGAGCTGCGCAGCGAGTCCGCCTCGCCCTTGCCGGTCACGACGTACGACGCCGTGCCCATCGACCCCGGGACGAGTCCCGCGCGGCCCGCGGTGGCGTCGATGGCGCCCTTGCGCGAGACCCAGACGTCCTCGCCCGCGTGGGTCTCCGGCACCGTGTAGTTGTGGTGGCAGGAGATCCGCTCCTCCTCCACGACCTCGGTGCCGACGAACTCGGCGGTCTGCCGCACGACCCGGTCCATCATCTCCTCGCGGTTGAGCAGCGCGTAGTGCTGCGCCCACCGCAGCTCGCGGATGTAGGTCCAGAACTCGTCGGTGTCCTCGGTGAGGTAGGCGAGGTCCTGGTCGGGCAGGTCGACGCCCGCGCACGCCTCCCGGGCCACGGCCGTGTGCCGCTGGGCGATCTTGTTGCCGACGCCCCGGGAGCCGGAGTGCAGGAACAGCCACACCCGGTCGGCCTCGTCGACGGAGACCTCGATGAAGTGGTTGCCGCCGCCCAGCGTGCCGAGCTGCGCCTCCCATCCCTTCTTGTCCCGCGACGGGTCGAACCCGGCCTCCTCGGCGAGGGTGGTCAGCTCCTCGACCCGCGGCACGGACGTCGCCACGACCTTGCGGTTGTGGTGCCCGGCGCCCAGCGGGATCGCCCGCTCGATCGCCTCCCGCAGCGGGGCGAGCGACCCCGGCGGCAGCCGTCCGCCTCCGGCGCGGGGGCTCCGCTTCGCTCCGTGCCGCAGGAGCTCCGCGACGTCGAACTGCGTGCGCACCGCCGCCATCCCGCAGCCGATGTCCACGCCCACCGCCGCCGGCATGATCGCCCGCAGCGTCGGGATCACCGAGCCGACGGTTGCGCCCCGGCCGAGGTGCGCGTCGGGCATCAGCGCGACGTGCGGGTGGATGAACGGCATCGCCGCGGTCCGCTCGGCCTGCTCGCGGGTGCTCTGGTCGAGGATCGACGCCCAGTTGAGCAGCCGCTCGTTGATCTTCTCCATGGCTCCGTCGTCCCCCCTCCGCGGCTCGGGTGCCGTGCGGATCGGAGGTGACGGTAGCCACGGACGGGGCGGCGCACCTCCGGATTACGCGACCCCGAGCTCGGCGGACATCGCCGCCGTCGCCTCCAGCAGCGCCGTCGTGACGTCCTCGAGGACCCCCGGCGCCGCGGCCCGCTCGGGCAGGGCCAGCGCGACGACCAGCGGCAGCGAGTCACCCGTGGTGAACACCGGCGCCGCGACCGACGCGATGCCGGGGATGACCCCGCCGGAGGTCAGCGCGCAGCCCCGCCGGCGGACCTCCTCGGTGATCCGGTCGATCTCCGCGACGGTCGGCTCCGCGCCCTGCGCGCGCAGGACCGGGTCGGTCAGCGCGCGCGGGAGGTGCGCGAGGTACACCTGTCCCACCGACGAGGTCAGCAGCGGCATCGTCGCCCCGACCCGCACGGTGATCGGCAGCGCGTAGGCCCCGTAGTCCCAGCGCACGATCACCGGGCCGTGGTCGCCCCACACCGCGAGGTTGACCGCGTGACCGGTCCGGTCGCGCAGCCCGGGGATGAACTGCCCGACCAGGCCGACCTCGTCCATGCGCCGCAGCGACTCGGCGCCGAGGCGGCGCAGGGCCGGGCCCATGTCGTAGAGCCCGGAGCTGGGCGACTGGGCCACCATCCCCGCCCGCCCGAGGCTGACGAGGTAGCGGTGGGCCTTGCTCGCGCCCATGCCGCTGGCGTTCGCGATCTGGGTCAGGCTCATCGGCCCGCCGCCCCGCTCGAGCGCGTCGAGGACGGTCATGGCGATCTCGACCGACTGGATGCCCTGGCGGGTGCTGCCCGGCGGGCCGGGGGTGTCGGTGTCGTCGTCCGTGCCGGCGGGGGCCACGCCGTCGACCCTAGTCATCGCGACGTGGCCCCCGGCGCTCATGCGCTGACCCGCGGGGTGTCCGGGTCGGCGGTGGGGTCGGCGGTGGGGTCGGCGCTGGGGTCGGCGCTGCGCGAGCGGATCGCGGGCACGGCGGCGGCGAGCAGCGCACCGAGGACGCCGGGGACGGCGAACAGGTAGAAGTTCCACTCCACGCCGAGCCCGGACGACAGGATCGCGGCGCCGAGGAGCGGCCCGGCGATCGCGCCGAGGCGGCCGACGGACAGCGCCCAGCCGATCGCGCGCCCGCGCAGCTCCGCCGGGTGGTGGCCGACGATGAAGGCGTTGGTCAGCACCTGCGAGCCGATGAGCCCGAGGCCGCTGACGAACATGAGCAGGAAGAGCAGGCCGAGCGCCGGGCGGGCGCTCATCACCAGCAGGCTCGCGGCGCCGGCCAGGACGCGACGGCGACGACGGGCTTGACACCGACCCGGTCGGCGATCTTGCCGCCGAGCACCATGCCCACGCCCGCACCGACCCACATGGCCGCGGTCTGCAGCAGCGACGAGCCGAGCGAGTAGCCCGCGGTCTGCATGATCGTCGGGAGCCAGGTGCTGATGCCGAACACGAGCAGCAGGCCGCAGAACGACATCGCCCAGAACAGGAGGGTCGCGCCGCGCACGCCGGGGGCGAGCAGGGGGCGCAGGCCCAGCAGGTCGCCGCGGGACCGGCCGCCCGACTCCTCGTGCACCGGGCTCTCGGGCAGCAGCCGGATCGCGAGCGGGAGCAGGACGAGCGCCGGGGCCGCGCCGATGACGTAGATCCAGCGCCAGCTCCCGCCGGTCAGCAGCGCGGCGCCCAGCAGCGGCGCGAGCAGCGCGCCCCCGGCGTAGCCGGACATCATGATCCCGACGTTGCGGGCCCGGCGCTCCGGCGCCGAGAGGTCGGCGACGTAGGCGGTCACCGTCGGGAGCACGATGCCGAGCCCGACGCCGACGGCGAAGCGGGCGGCGCCGAACAGCGCGAAGCCCGGGGCGACCGCGCACACGAGCATGCCGAGCGAGAACAGGGCCGCGCCGCCGATGAGCAGCCGCCGGCTGCCGGCGCGCCGGATCGTCGCGGCGCAGATCGCGGCACCGACCAGCATCCCGATGGCCACGAGCGAGCCCACGGTGCCGGCGGAGCCCTTGTCCGCGCCGACGGCGGGGTCGGCGAGCAGGGAGGGGACGGTCACGCCGTAGCAGGCGAGGTCGTAGCCCTCGAGGGCGGCGAAGCCCGCGGAGAGGACCAGGACGAGGCGCTCGGTGGCGCGGGTGGGCGGTGCGGTCACGGTGGCTCCTGGCAGCGGCGTCGGCGGGAGGGTCAGCGGAGGAGGGCGGGCGCGGGCGCGCCGAGGGCGGCGGCCAGCTCGCGGGCGAGGGTGTCGGCGGCACCCGGGTCGGTCGCGGTGCCGAAGACGTAGAAGTCGGGCCGGACCGCAGCGGCCACGGCGTCGTGGGCGGCGAGCCACGCGAGGTGCGTGCCCTCGGCGTCGACGACGTGGCCAGGGTCGGGGGCAGCGGGCGACGCGGTGCCGGCCTCGTGCAGCGCGACGACGCGGACGCCGGCGTCGGCGAGGACGGCGAGCAGGTCGTCGGCGAGGGTCACGCGCCGGGCGTCGAGCAGGAGGTGCGCCGGGTGCCCGACGACCTGGTCGAGCCGGTCGCGCCGTGCCCCGTCGTCGACCACGCCCTGCGCGACCAGCTCCCCGCGCCCGGGCCCCGACGACGTCGCGAGCAGGCCCTCGACCAGCCCCGGGAACCGGATCTCTTCCGGGTGCTGGTGCGCCGCCCGGCGAGCGAGCAGCACGCGGTCGCGCTCGGCGGCCCGCGCCGGGTCGCGGACCGTCTGCTGGCGGCCCAGCTCGATACCCTTCTCGATCACCGCGCGCACGTGCGGCTCGCGCTCCTGCTGGTAGGTGTCGAGCACCTCGTCGCCGAGGCGCCCGCGCAGGACGGCGTCGAGCTTGAAGGCGATGTTCTGCGCGTCGCGGATACCCGAGCACATGCCCTGGCCCAGGAACGGCGGCATTTGGTGCGCGGCGTCGCCGGCGAGCAGCACGTGCCCGACCCGCCAGCGGTCGGTGACCAGGGAGCGGAACGTGTAGGTGGCGACGCGGATGAGCTCGGCGTCGTCGGGGGAGAGCCAGCGCCGCGTGCGGGCCCAGACCTTCGCCGGGTCGCGCTCTGCTCCGAAGTCCTCGACCGAGTCGAGCATGTAGCTGAACCGGTGGTGCGCCGGCCCGAGCGAGATGATCGAGGTGGGCCCGGCCGGGTCGCCGACCTGGCGCGCCGTCGGCACCGCCGGCGGGGCCGACGGGTCGCGGAACCGGAAGTCGCAGACCATCCACGGCTCGGAGAACCCGTAGTCGTCCATGGTGCGCCCGAGCGCCTCGCGCACGAAGCTGTTGCCGCCGTCGCAGGCGATCACCCAGCGGGCGCGCACGCGGTCGGGACGGCGGCCGCCGGTGAGCAGCTCGACGTGGTCGCCCCCGCCGTCGACGCCGTCGGTCAGGCCCGTGACCGGCGTCCCGAGCCGGACCTCGACCCCGGTGGCCCGCACGCGCTCGTCGAGCGCCGCCTCGAGATCGGGCTGGTACATCATGTACCACTCCGCCCAGCCGCTGCGGCCGCGCGCGGCGAAGTGGTGCTCGATGAGCAGCTCGCCCGCCGCATTGCGCCACTCGTAGTTGCGCTGCACGTGGAGCGCGGGCAGCAGCGCCTCGGCGATCCCGACGCGCGCGAACGTCCGCATCGTCTCGTCGTCGAAGATCGCCGCGCGCGGCAGGTTGTAGAGCCCGTCGTAGCGCTCCAGCACGACGACGCGGTGCCCGGCGGCGCCGAGCAGGGCGGCCGTGACCATCCCGACCGGCCCGTAGCCCACGACGGCCACGTCGACGACGTCGGCGCTGTCGTCGGCCCCGATGGTCGAGCTCCGCTGCGCTGCGTCTCCGTCCTGGGTCATGCGCTCTCCTCCTGTGAGGTTTGACACCGCCGAACCGTAGGATTCATTATTACGCAAGTCAATGCACGATGGTGAAACGGATCGAGGGCAGGATGCGCACGATCGGCCTGGAAGAGCACTTCGTGACCCCGGAGCTCGCGCCCTACGGCGCCGGGACGGCGACGATCGCGGAGCCGCACGTCTGGGAGGAGATGTCGCGCCGGCTCCACGACCTCACCGGCGCGCGCCTCGAGCGCATGGACGCCGCCGGGCTCGACGTCCAGGTGCTCTCGCTGAACTCGCCGGGACTGCAGGCCGAGCCCGACGCCGCACTCGCCGTCTCCCGCGCCACATCCGTCAACGACCTGCTCGCCGCGACCGTCGAGGCGCACCCCACCCGCTTCGCCGGCTTCGCCGCCCTGCCGCTGCAGGACCCGCAGGCCGCGGCGAAGGAGCTCGAGCGCTCGGTGACCCAGCTGGGCCTGCGGGGCGCGCTGGTCAACGCCCACACCCACGGCCGCTACCTCGACGACCCCGAGCTGCGGGTCGTCTGGGAGTACGCGCAGGGCCTGGACGTTCCGCTCTACCTGCACCCGGCCACCGGTGTCGACGCCGCGCACGTGCTCTCGGGGCACCCCGAGCTCATCGGGCCGATCTGGAGCTGGGGCACCGACACCGCGTCGCACGCCCTGCGCCTGGTCTTCAGCGGGGTGTTCGACGACTTCCCCGAGGCCAAGCTGCTGCTCGGGCACATGGGCGAGGCGCTGCCGTTCACCCTGTGGCGCCTCGACTCGCGCTGGGACTTCCACGCCCACCACGGCATCGAGCTCGCCCGCGGGCGCCCGTCGGAGTACCTGCGGCACAACCTCTACATCACGACCAGCGGGGTGTGCTCCGCCGCGCCGCTGCTGTGCTCGTTGCTGGCACTCGGCTCCGACCACATCCTCTTCGGCACCGACTACCCCTTCGAGGAGATGGACGTCGCCACCGAGTTCCTGCGCACCGCCCCGATCAGCGAGGCCGACCGGGAGAAGATCGCGCACGGCAACGCCGAGCGGCTGCTGCGGCTCTGACGCCGGCCGTACCGTGACGCCCGTGAGCCTGTCCTTCGTCCACGACGCGCTGCCGATGCGCGTGGTCTTCGGCCCCGGGCGTCTTGCCGAGCTCGGCGCGGAGGTCGAGCGCCTCGGCCTGCGCCGGGTGCTGGTGCTCGGCACGCCCGAGCAGGAGGCGACGCTGCGGGCGACGGCGGACGGGCTGGGCGGGCGCGCGGCGGACGTCTTCCCGCAGGCGCGCCAGCACGTGCCGGCCGCGGTCGCCGCCGCGGCGGCCGACCGGGCCCGCGAGCTGGGCGCCGACGGGTGCGTCGCGGTCGGCGGCGGGTCGTCGGTGGGGCTGGGCAAGGCCGTCGCGCTGCGCCACGGCCTGCCCGTGGTCGCCGTGCCGACGACCTACGCCGGCTCCGAGATGACCCCGATCTGGGGGCTGACCGAGGACGGCGAGAAGCGCACCGGCCGCGACCGCGCGGTGCTGCCGCGCACCGTGGTCTACGACCCGGAGCTGACGCGCTCGCTGCCCGTCGGGCTGTCGGTGACCAGCGGGCTCAACGCCGTGGCGCACGCCGTCGAGGGGCTGTGGGCGCCGGACGGCACCCCGATCACCGCGCTGATGGCCGAGGAGGGCGCGCGCTCGCTGCTCGCGGCGCTGCCGACGATCGTCGAGCACCCCGACGACATCGAGGCCCGGTCCGGGGCGCTGCAGGGCGCGTGGCTGTGCGGCGCGGTGCTCGGGGCGACGACGATGTCGCTGCACCACAAGCTCTGTCACGTGCTCGGCGGCTCGTTCGACCTGCCGCACGCCGAGACCCACGCCGTCGTGCTCCCGCACGTCGTCGCCCACAACGGGCCGTCGGCGCCGGCCGCGGTCGCGGCGCTCGGGCGGGCGCTCGGGGTGGCGGCCGACCCCGGGACGGTGACGACGGCGCTCGCCGACCGCGCCCGCGGCCTCGGCGCGCCGACCTCGCTCGCGGCGCTCGGGATGCCCCGCGACGGGCTCGCGCAGGTCGTCGAGCGGGTGCTCGCGCAGCCCTACGCGAATCCGGCGCCGGTCACGCGCGAGAGCCTGACCGCGCTGCTCGAGGCGGCGTACTGACCGACCCGAATGCCACGTCGAGGTGCCCGTCGAGGGTCGCCCGCGCGGCGTCGGGCGCGAGGTGCCCGCCCAGCACGTGCACGGCGAGGCCCTCGACGAGCGCGAGCAGGCCCGTCGCCGCGATCTCGGGATCGAGCGGGCCGGCGTGCCCGGCGGCACGGATGCGCCCGGCGACCGCGGCGCGCATGCCCTCGGTGTCCTGGCGGAGGCGCGCCGCGACGTCGGGGCGGGTCGCCGCGTAGGCGTGGTAGGCGACGGCGACCCGGCCCTCGAGCTCGCGGTCGGCGTCGAGGGGGAGCAGCTGAACCAGCAGGGCGCCGACGAGGCGGCGCGGATCGTCGCCGGTGGCGTCCGGGTCGTCCTCGAGGCGCGCCTGCACGCGCGCCGCGACGACGTCCAACGCGAAGATCATCATCTCGTCCTTGGTGCGGAAGTAGTGCTGCACCATCCCCGCGGTCACGCCGGCCTCCGCCGCGACGTGGCGCAGGCTCACGTCCATCAGTCCGCGGTTCGCGGCCACGCGCAGCAGCGCGTCGGCGAGCAGCGTCCGGCGCTCGTGGTGGTCGACCTGCTTCGGCACGGGGACACCTTGTCACATTGCATCTGCAACGCCACCTCCGATACGTTGCGACTGCAACGCAAAAGGAGGCCTCCGTGGACACGACGCTCCCGCTCGAGCGGCCCGACCCGACGACCCCGCCGGCCGCGTACCGGTGGCTGCAGGAGCACGAGCCGGTGGCCCGCGTCGTCGGCGCCGACGGGACGCCGGCGTGGCTCGTGACGTCGTACGACCTCGTCGCGGCCGGGCTCACCGACCCACGCCTCGGGCTCACCCCGCCCGGGGTCCCCGTGGACGAGCGCGCGTCGCTGTTCCGGGACGGGCCCGCGCACACCCGGCTGCGCCGCCTGGTGGCGCGCGCGTTCACCCCGCGGCGGGTCGCCGCGCTCGCGCCCCGGATCGAGGCCCTCGCCGACGAGCACGTGGCGGCCCTGGTCGCGGCGGCGCAGGACGGGCCCGCGGACCTCGTCGACCTCGTCGGCGCCCCGCTCGCCGTCGGGTCGCTCGGGCTGCTGCTCGGGGTCGCGCTCGAGGACCACCCGCACTTCCGCGCGCTGGTCGACGACGCCCTGCGCGCCGACCCGATGGCCGCGGCCGGCGACCCCGCCTGCTCGCCGAGGCCGAGCGGGCGTGGGGCGCGCTCACGGCGTTCACCGCCGGGCTCGTCGCGGCCGCCCGCGAGCGCCCGGGTGACGACCTGCTCTCCGCGCTCGCCGCGATCTCCGACGCCGACGACGGGCGCCTCGGCGACGGCGAGCTGATCGCGCTGGTCACCGCCCTGCTCGCGGCGGGGGTGATCACGGTGCGGGGCGGGCTGGCGGTGGCGGTGGTGCACCTCCTGGGCGAGGACGGGCTCGCGGACCTGGCGGACCGCCCGGACGTGCCGGGGCTCGTCGACGAGCTCGTGCGGCGGATGGGCGTCGAGGTGTTCCCGCGGTGGGCGCAGGTCGACCTCGAGCTGGGCGGGGTGGCGGTCGCGGCCGGCGAGAAGGTGCTGCTGCGCCTCGAGGCCGCGAACCACGACCCGGCGCGCTCCGGTCCGCACCTCGGCTTCGGGCGCGGGCCGCACCACTGCCTCGGGGCCGCGCTGGCCCGCGTCGAGCTCACCGCCGCGCTCACCGCGCTGTCGCGCCGGGCCCCGCACCTGCGCCTGGCCGTCCCGGTCGCGGAGATCCCGTGGCACCGCGGCGAGGTCGACGCCGGCCCCCTGGCGCTGCCGGTCCGTCCGTGAGCTCCTGGCCGACAGCCCCGGGACGTGCTCACGTGGCCGTCACACCAGCTCGGAGTCGCGCACCTTCTGGAATCCGCGGGCCATGCGGCGCTTGGCCGGCGGGATGCGGTCGACCAGCCGCATCCCGGTGCGCTGCGCGAACACCGACAGCGGGCCGATCACCGGCCGGCGCGCGGTGCCGTTGTCGTTCATGAACTCCAGCGACTCGCGGACCGCGAGCGACGAGTAGCGGCGCATGAGGTCCTCGTACTCGCCGACCGCCTCGAGCAGCGTCATCTCGCCGTCGCGCACCCGGACGAGGCGGTCGCGCAGCTCGCGGGCGTCGCGCAGGGCGGTGTTGGCCCCGGCGCCGCGACCCGGGGTCATGGTGTGGGCGGCGTCGCCGAGCAGCGTCACCGTGGTCGGGGTCCACGCCGGCACGGGGTCGGCGGTGCGGATGGCCAGGGCCACCGCGGCGCCGGGGTCCGACGTCGCGATCAGGTCGAGCCAGCGGGGGTCCCAGCCCTCGCTCAGCTCGCCGGCGAGCGTGACGAGCGCGCTGTCGGTGCGGTCGAGCAGGTCGGCGGGCGCGAGCGTCCGGGACGTCGTGATCGCCCAGGACACGTAGTCGGTGGTGTTGTCGAAGCGCAGGCCGGGCCAGCGGGCGAGCAGCTCGTCGTCGTTCGAGCCCGGACCGTCGACACCGCCCCACGGCATGCGCATCACGTGCGTGATCCCGAACTGGCCGCGCCGGTCGAAGTACATGCCGAAGCCGTGCCGCACGGGTTCGGGCAGCAGTGCGAGCGTGCGCTCGGTGAGCAGCGTCTTGCCGCCGATCGCGACCAGCCCGGTCTCGGTGTGCGTCGCGTGCGGCAGGTACTGCCGGCGCACCGGCGAGCTCGCCCCGTCGGCGCCGACGAGCAGGTCGCCGGTGTCGGAGCCGCCGTCGGCGAAGTGTGCGGTGACCCGCCCGTCGGGGTGCTGCTCGTAGTGCGTGAACCGGCGGTCGAACGTGACGACGTCCTCCATGCCCGTGAACAGCACCTGGCGCAGGGTCATGCGGCTGACGTTGTGCTCGCCGTCTTCAGGAGCACGAGCCCCGGGGCCGTCGCCGGTGTGCGGGAAGTCGGCGAAGTCCAGGCGGAGCAGCGTCCGGTACCGCTCGGTGAGCATGGCGAGCATCTCGTAGGGCGCCGCGGTCGTGGCCACGAACGTCGCGAACAGCTCGGGGCTCAGGCAGGCCTTCAGCGCGCGCGCCCCGTTCGGCGAGATGCCCACCCGGTAGCCGTGCAGCCCGCTGCTGCGCGTGCGGTCGCGCTCGTGGACGGCGACGTCGATCCCCGCGTGGCGCAGCCCGTGCGCGAGGCACATGCCGCCCGTCCCGCCGCCGATGATGATGACCTTCATGGTGTGTCCTCCCGCTCGACATCGATCCGGCGTGCGATGTCGAGGAGCTCGGCGCGGTCCCAGGTGAGGGTGCCGGAGCGCAGGTCGTCGAGGAGGCCGGCGAGGTAGGTGACGTCGGCCTCGAGGTGGGCGATCGCGTAGTCGTCGTCGAGCAGGACGACGCGGGGCAGCACGCCGGCCACGTGGTCGAGCTCGCGGCGCCGGTGCTCGAGCTCGCCGCGCCGGGCGGACAGGCGCAGGGCGAGCGCGTCGGCGGCGACCTCGGGATCGAGCAGCGGCAGGTACGACAGCGCGGCGGCGAACTCACCGAACTCCTGGCGCGGCGCCGTGAGCATGTCGAGGGTCCAGGTGACCGCCAGCTCCCGGCCCGCGTCGGTGGCCGCGTACACGGTGCGCTCCGGTCGGGTCGCCTCCCGCTCGGTGCCCTGCGCCGCGAGCAGGCCGTCGCGCACGAGCCGGTCGATCGTCTTGTAGAGCTGCGAGCGCTGCCCGACGTTGACGACCTGGTCCTTGCCGCGTTCCCGC
The DNA here is from genome assembly GCF_028737205.1 of Actinomycetospora lutea. GTDB lineage: Bacteria > Actinomycetota > Actinomycetes > Mycobacteriales > Pseudonocardiaceae > Actinomycetospora > Actinomycetospora lutea. The sequence goes on from NZ_JAQZAL010000006.1 coordinate 162,842, forward strand.
AGGAGCTGCTGCATCCGGTACGGGTGCATGGGCTCCTCCGCGGCGAGGGCGAGGACGGCGAGGGCGAGTCCGGAGCGCTGAGTCATGGTGTGATGGACACTAGTGTCATCGACACTATCTGGCAAGCGTCAGCTCGCGAGCCGCCGTCGGGCACGATGGGGGCGTGACCGCCAGTGGTGACCGCCCCGTCCTCGTCGTCGACTACGGCGCCCAGTACGCGCAGCTCATCGCCCGCCGGGTGCGCGAGGCGCAGGTGTACTCCGAGGTCGTGCCGCACACGACGCCGGTCGACGAGATGCTCGCCAGGGACCCCGCGGCCATCGTGCTCTCGGGCGGGCCGGCGAGCGTCTACGCCGAGGGCGCCCCGGGCATCGACGCCGCGCTGTTCGACGCCGGCGTGCCGGTGTTCGGCATCTGCTACGGCTTCCAGCTCATGGCCGGCGCGCTGGGCGGCACGGTCGCGCACACCGGCGACCGCGAGTACGGCCGCACCGCGCTCTCGGTCGCGGGCGACGCCGGACGGCTGCACGGCGACCTGCCCGACGCGCACCCGGTGTGGATGAGCCACGGCGACGGCGTCACCAAGGCCCCCGAGGGCTTCACGGTCACCGCGTCCTCGCCGGGGGCGCCGGTGGCCGCGTTCGAGGACGTCGCGCGGCGGTTCGCGGGCGTGCAGTACCACCCGGAGGTCGGGCACTCGCCGCACGGCCAGGAGGTGCTGCGCCGCTTCCTGCGCGACGTCGCCGGCGTCCCCGCCGACTGGAACGTCGCCAACATCGTCGAGGAGACCGTCGAGGCCGTGCGCCGGCAGGTCGGCCCCGAGGGCCGCGCGATCTGCGGGCTCTCGGGCGGCGTCGACTCGGCCGTGGCCGCCGCGCTCGTCCAGCGCGCGATCGGCGAGCGTCTGACCTGCGTCTTCGTCGACCACGGCCTGCTGCGCGAGGGCGAGCGGGGCCAGGTCGAGCGCGACTTCGTGGCCGCCACCGGGGTCGACCTCGTCACCGTCGACGCCGCGGAGACCTTCCTGCGCGAGCTCGACGGCGTCGTCGACCCGGAGGAGAAACGCAAGATCATCGGACGCGAGTTCATCCGCGCGTTCGAGGGTGCCGCGAGCGAGATCGCCAAGGGCGAGGGCGCGGACTTCCTCGTGCAGGGCACGCTCTACCCCGACGTCGTCGAGTCCGGCGGCGGGTCCGGCGCGGCGACGATCAAGTCGCACCACAACGTCGGCGGGCTCCCCGACGACCTGCAGTTCTCGCTGGTCGAGCCGCTGCGCGCGCTGTTCAAGGACGAGGTGCGCCGCGTCGGGGCCGAGCTCGGGCTACCGGAGACGATCGTGCGCCGCCAGCCGTTCCCCGGGCCGGGGCTCGCGATCCGGATCATCGGGTCGGTCGACGCCGGGCGGCTGGCGACCCTGCGGCGCGCCGACGCGATCGCGCGCGAGGAGCTGACGTCGGCCGGGCTCGACGAGGTGATCTGGCAGTGCCCGGTGGTCCTGCTCGCCGACGTCCGCTCGGTCGGCGTGCAGGGCGACGGCCGCACCTACGGGCACCCGGTGGTGCTGCGGCCGGTCTCCAGCGAGGATGCGATGACCGCGGACTGGACGCGCCTGCCCTACGACGTGCTCGAACGCATCTCCACCCGCATCACCAACGAGTGCGCCGAGATCAACCGCGTCGTCCTGGACGTGACGAGCAAGCCGCCGGGGACGATCGAGTGGGAGTAGGCGCGAGACGCGGCGGAGCAGAGCTCGACCCATCGAGGAGACGCAGCGGAGCGGAGCTCGACACAGCGAGGAGGGCGTAGTGGCCGAGACGATCTTCAGCGAGATGTCGCGGCTCGCGCTGGAGCACGACGCGATCAACCTCGGCCAGGGGTTCCCCGACACGCCGGGCCCCCGCGAGGTCGTGGACGCCGCGGTCGCCGCGATGCACAAGGGCTGGAACCAGTACCCGCCCGCGGTCGGCATCGCGTCGCTGCGCGCGGCGATCGCCGACCACCAGCGCCGCTGGTACGGCCTGGACGTGGCCGCCGACGGCGGGGTCGTGGTGTGCTCGGGCGCGTCGGAGGCGCTCTCGTCGGCGATGACCGGGCTGCTGCGCCCGGGCGACGAGGTGATCGCGCTCGAGCCGTACTACGACCTCTACGGCGCGACCGCGGCGCTGCTCGGCGCGACGCTGGTGCCGGTGCGCATCCACGCGCCCGACTACGCGCTGGACGCCGCGGCGCTACGGGCGGCGGTGACCGAGCGGACGACGATGATCGTCCTGAACACGCCGCACAACCCGACCGGCGCGGTGCTCTCGCGCACCGAGCTGCAGGCGATCGCCGACGTCGCGATCGTGCACGACCTCGTCGTGCTGTCCGACGAGGTCTACGAGCACCTGGTGTTCGACGACAACGTGCACGTCCCCATCGCGACGCTGCCCGGGATGTTCGAGCGCACGATCACGGTGGGCTCGGGCGGCAAGACGTTCTCGGTCACCGGCTGGAAGATCGGGTGGGCGACCGGGCCCGCTCCGTTGGTGGAGAAGGTGCTCGGCGTCAAGCAGTGGTTCTCGTTCGCCGCCGGCACCCCGCTGCAGCACGGCATCGCCACCGGCCTCGAGCTGCCCGACGAGCGCCTCGCGCACCTGGGCGACGACCTCGCCCGCAAGCGCGACCTGCTCACCGACGGCCTGCGCGAGCTGGGCCTCGACGTGTTCCACTCCAAGGCGACCTACTTCGTCACCGCGGACGTGGCGCCGCTCGGCGTCACCGACTCCCTGGAGTTCTGCCGCTCGCTGCCCGAGCGCGTCGGCGTCGCGGCGGTGCCGAACCAGGTCTTCCACGCCTCCCCGCAGGGCGTGGAGACCCAGGTCCGCTTCGCGTGCTGCAAGCGCGACGAGATCCTCGCCGACGCCCTCCTGCGACTGCGCAAGCTCTAGGTGCCCGTGTCTGTCCGGCGACGCCGGCGTTCGGCGTCAGCGGATCCCCCGCGATCCTCGACGCTGCGGAGCGCCGCCTGCACCTCGGCGCGCAGGCGCCGGAGCCGATCGATGATCGCGGCCATCTCCGCGTCGATGCTGTGCATGGCGTCCTCCCTGACGTGACCCGGCGGGACCGCCATTGCGCACCGTGCCGTCGCGGCACGGTCAAGACCTCGCCGGCGCCGTGGGAGCCGCGCCACCACCGAGATATCTCTATCATCAAGAGGTACGATGGCGGAATGAGTGACGTGGTGGTCGTCGGCGGCGGGCCCGGAGGGGTGCTCCTGACCTATCTGCTCGCGCGGGGCGGCGCGTCGGTGACGCTGCTGGAGTCGCGGCACGACTTCGCCCGCCGCTTCCGGGGCGACACGCTCGCGCCGGGTGTCCTCGAGTACCTCGACACCCTCGGGCTCGCCCGCCCGCTGCTCGACGAGGTGCCCCACACGCGCTCGGACGCCTTCCGCTGGCACACCGCCGAGCGCACCTGGACCCTCGTCGACTACCGCGGCGCGAGCCGCCGGTTCCCCTTCTACGCCCTGATCCCGCAGGCGGCGTTCCTGCCGTGGCTCGCCGACCGGGCCCGCGCGCACGGCGCCCGCGTGCTGATGGGGTCGCGGTTCTCGTCGCTGCTGACGGACGCCGCGGGCCGGGTGAGCGGCGTCGAGTACACCGTCGACGCCGAGAAGCACCGGCTCGAGGCCGCGCTCGTCGTGGGCGCCGACGGGCGGAACTCCAAGGTCCGCGCCGCGTCCGGGCTCGCGGCCACCGAGCTCGGGGCGAGCCTCGACATCCTCTGGCAGGCCTTCCCGCGCCGCGCCGAGGACCCGTCGTACTCCGGGCTCGACCTCTTCGGCACCCCGACCGGCAGCGTCGCGCTGCTCGACCAGCGCGGCGACTGGCAGCTCGGGTGGACGATCCGGGCCGGGACGCTGGCCGAGGTGAAGGCGCGCGGCATCGACGCGCTGCGCGACGCCGCGGTCGGGGCGCTGCCGTGGCTCGCGGGGCGGCTCGACGACCTGCGCGACGTCGCCGACCTGACGCTGCTGCCCGTGCGCATCACCACCGTGGAGCGCTGGTCGCGCCCCGGCCTCGTGCTGCTCGGCGACGCGGCGCACGTCGTGTCGCCGGTGGGCGGCAACGGGATCAACCTCGCGCTCGCCGACGCCGCCGACCTCGCGAACCGGCTCGTCGGCCCCCTGCGGCGCACGCCGCCCGACCCGGCGCAGCTCGACGACGCCGCCGCGGGCCTCGAGACGGCGCGCCGGCCGGGCGTCGAGCGCGAGCAGCAGGCCCAGGTGCGCACCGAGCGCCTCGCGGCGCAGCGGATCGACGCGGGCGACGCCGGGCCGCCGACCGCCCTGCGCACGCTCGCCCGCGTGCCGGGGTTCCCGCGCTTCGCGGGCCGGCGCAACCGCGTCGAGGTGCCGGCGCCGGTGCCGGTGATCGCCGCCGGCGCGCCGTGAGGCCGCCACGCCGGCTCACCCCGTGCGTCCGGCGACCCCTGCGGTGGTCAGTTCGGTGTCCGGGACGTAGAGCCGCGGCGCCGCGAGCCCGCTGACGACGGTGACCAGGGCGATGCCGACGAGCAGGAGGCCCGGCGCCCAGGAGGCCCCGCCGGCCGCGGCGAGGACCGCGGTCGCGGCCAGGGGCACGAACCCGGACGCGATCCCGGCCAGGTTGGCGGCGAGCGCGATGCCGCTGTAGCGCACGCGGGCCGGGAAGAGCCGGGCCAGGAGGTCGCCCGAGACGGCGTAGGGGATCGAGAGCGCCGCCACGCCGAGCGTGACCCCGAAGATCACGGCGACGGCGTTGCGCGTGTCGAGCAACCAGAACATCGGCAGCGCGACGAGGGCGGACGCGACGCCGCCGACCACCGTCACCCGCGCGGACCCGAACCGTTCCGCGAGCCGGCCGCCCAGCACGAGCACGCCGATCTCCACGACGGCGGCGACGAGCGTGGCCCCCAGCGCCAGCGGTCGCGGGAGGTCGAGGTCGCCGGTGGCGTAGCTGATGACGAACGTGGTGGCGAGGTAGAAGCCGCCGACCCCGAGGAACGCCGACCCCGCACCGACGAGCAGCGCCGGCCACGCGTGCGCCACGACGTCGCGCACGGGCGCCGAGGCGCGCGCGTCCTCGGCGAGCAGGCGGTCGAACAGCGGCGACTCCTCGACCCGGCGGCGCAACCACAGGGCCACGCCGAGCAGGGGGAACGCCGCGAGGAAGGGCAGGCGCCAGCCCCAGGTGTCGAAGTCCTCGGGCGGCAGCAGCGCGACCAGCAGGAACGCCCCGGACGACAGCAGCGTGCCGACCGGCGACCCGATCTGGGGCATCGCGGCGTAGCGCCCGCGCTTGCCCGGCGGGGCGTGCTCGACGGCGAGGGTGATCGCCCCGCCCCACTCGCCGCCGACCGCGACGCCCTGCAGCAGCCGCAGCAGGGTGAGCAGCACCGGCGCGGCGACCCCGATGTCGGCGAAGCCCGGCAGCACGCCGATGAGCCCGGTGACCGCGCCGATCATCACCACCGTGATCAGCAGGCACGCGCGGCGGCCGACGCGGTCGCCGAGGTGGCCGAACACGATCCCGCCGAGCGGGCGGGCGGCGAACCCGACCGCGAACGACGCGAACGCGGCGAGGGTCGCGACGACGGGGTCGCCGGTCGTGAAGAACAGGCGGTTGAACACCAGCGACGCGGCGGTGCCGTAGAGGAAGAAGTCGTACCACTCGAGCGCGGTGCCGACGAACGCCCCGACGGCCACGCGGCGGGCGTCGGCCTCGGTGGGGATGGAGCTCGGTTGCGGTGCAGTGCTCATTGTGTGTCTCCGTCGGGCGGCAGGCCCAGGACGTCCGCGCCGTGGGTGGCGCGCCCGTCCCGGAGGGTGGCGACGACCTCGATGTCGCCGATGCGGTCGGGATCGGTGCGGGTGGGGTCGTCGCCGAGGACGACGAGGTCGGCGGCGAAGCCGGGGGCCAGGCGCCCGCGGGCGTCCTCGTCGCCGGCCACCCACGCGGCGTCGACGGTGGAGGCGCGCAGGGCGGTCGCGGCGTCGACGGCCTCGTCGGCGCCGAGCGTGCACCCGGCCGCCGTGCGCCGCTGCACCATCGACCGCATCCCGCGCAGGGGGTGGCCGTCGGCGACGCACGGCCGGTCCGAGCTGGCGGGCACGCGCAGCCCGGCCCGCAGGAACGACGCGTGGCGGTAGAGCCGGTCGACGCGCTCGTCGCCGACGGCGGCGGCCATCGAGTCCCCGATCTCGAACAGGAACCGGGCCTGGGGGACGGGGGTGACGCCCAGGGCGGCCATCCGCGCCAGCGCGGCGTCGTCGACGACCCCGGCGTGCTCGAGGCGGTGCCGCGGCGGGCGGACACCGGGCCAGGGCCGGCGGGCCGTCTCCTCGAACGCGTCGAGCGCGGCGTCGACCGCGCGGTCGCCGATGGCGTGCGCGGCGACCGACCACCCGCCGGCGACGGCCCCGACGAGGGCGTGCCGCAGGGCGTCGGGATCGTCGCCGAGGTAGCCGGCGTGGTCCCGGTCGGCGTAGGGCTCGCGCATCGCGGCGGTCCGCGAGCTCAGGGCGCCGTCGAAGAAGATCTTCATGGGGCCGACGCGGAGGTGCCGGTCGCCGAGCCCCGGGCGCAGGCCCAGATCGAGGCCGCGTCCCGGCCCGCCGGCGGTGTCGTGCAGGACGGAGGTCTCGGGCATGAGGTCGACGCGCACCGCGAGGTCCCCGCGCTCGCGGGCGAGCTGGTAGGCGGCGAGCTCGCGCGGGGAGCGCCCGATCCAGCCGCCGCCGATGCCGGCCTCGGTGACGTGCGTGATGCCCTGCCGGGCGAACACCGCGGTGGCCGCGGCGATCGCGTCGGCCAGGTCCTCGACGGAGTACGGCCGCAGCAGGTCGCCCGCCAGGGCCTGGGCGGCCTCGAGGAGGACGCCGGTCGGGTCGCCGGCCTCGTCGCGCACCACGACGCCCCCCGCGGGGACGACCGCCTCCCCGTCCAGCACCCCGGCCCGCCGCAGCACCTCGCTGGACACCGCGCAGACGTGCGCGGACCGGTGCTTGAGCCACACCGGGCGCCCGCCGCCGGCGCGGTCGAGCGCCCGCCGGTCCGGGGAGCCGCCCAGCGCGACGTCGTCGTAGCCGCTGCCGACGACGAACGCGTCGGCCGCCAGCTCGGCGGCCCGCGCCGCGACGGCGTCGTACACGGCGTCGAGGTCGCGCAGCCCGCCCAGCGGGATCTCGGCGAGCGACTGCCCGAACCAGGCGGTGTGCTGGTGGGCGTCGTCGAACCCGGGCACCACGGTGGCCCCGCCGGCGTCGACGACGCGGCGGGCGCGGACCCCGGCCGGCAGCTCGTCGTCGTCCAGCACGGCCAGGACGTGGCCGTGGTGCACGGCCACGGCACGGCCCCGTGGGCGCGCGTCGTCGAGGGTCAGGACGTCGGCGTCGCGCAGCAGCAGGTCGATCTCCACGATGGTCCTCACCCCAGGTGGTGCAGGCGGGTCAGGGGCAGGTCGGCAGCGTGGTGCAGCGGCACCTCGCGGCCGTCGATCCGCACCGGTGCCGGCTCGCCGGGGATCTCGACGTGCGGCGTCGCGGTGTTGAACAGCATGTCGGCCGACCCGAGGCCCCGGCTCCCGGCCACGGGCGTGTAGCGCGGCCCGGAGGGCAGGGCGGCGCGGGCCGCGGGGTCGTCCAGGCACGCCGCGGCGACGAACTGGTGCGCGAGACGGGCCGGCGCGCCGCCGCGCGCCCCGTGGAAGCCGCGCATCCGGCGGGGCTGCGTGAGCCGGGTCGACCCCGATCCCGACCCGGCCGCCCCCCAGGCGACGAACCCCGACTTGATCACCAGCTCGGGGGTCGCGCCGAACCACGCCGGCGACCACAGCACGATGTCGGCGATCCGCCCGGCCCGCAGCGAGCCCACGTGGCCGGCGAGACCGTGCGCGACCGCCGGGTTGTGCGTGAGCTTGGCCAGGTAGCGCAGCACCCGGGCGTTGTTCGCGACGTCGGGGCCGGTCTCGCCGGCGAGGTGGGCCTGCACGTGGGCGAGCTGCCAGGTGCGGCGCACGGTCTCGCCGATGCGGCCCATGCCCAGCGCGTCGGAGTTGACGATCGCGATGGCGCCGTCGTCGTGCAGCCGGTTCTCCGCGGCGATGGCGTGCTCGCGGATGCGGCTCGCGGCGATGCTGCGGTCGCTGGGCAGGTCGGGGTGCCCGCGGTGCACGGTCATCGTCATCGGTCCCAGCTCGCGCACCGTCGCCGCGGTCAGCGGGAGCGTGGGCGTCGTGGAGGACGTCAGCACGGAGTCGAGCCCGACGATGCGCAGCAGGTCGGGGTGCCCGCCGCCGCCCTCGACGTGGTAGGCGTGCACCGTGCGTCCGCCGATCGCGTCGAGCGTGTCGTCGAGGTAGCCCGACTCGTTCAGGGTGTCGGTGTGCAGGGCGACGGGCAGGTCGGCCCGGTCGGCGACGCCGAGGCAGGTGTCGACGGCGTCCGGGCCGGCGCCCCAGTCCTCGTGGACCTTGAACCCGCCGGCCCCGGCGAGCACCGCCCGCTCGAGCAGCTCCGCCGAGCCGGACGAGCCGCGGGCGAGGAACGCGGCGTTCACCGGCGCGCCGGTCCAGGAGGCCATCAGCGTGTGCAGGTTGGGCGCCGGGTTGGCGCCGACGTCCCAGACACCGCCGATGCCCATGCCGACCAGCGTCGTCACCCCGGTGGACAGGGCCACCGGCGCCAGGTCGGCGTTCGAGAGGTGCACGTGGGAGTCCACGGCGCCGGGCGTCGCGAGGAGGCCCTCGCCCGGCACCATCGCCGTGTGGGCGTCGACGACGAGCTCGACGCCGTCCTGCACGTCGGGGTTCCCGGCACGGCCCACGCCCACGATCCGCCCGTCCTTGACCCCGATCGACGTCTTCCGGATGCCGAGCACGGGGTCGAGCAGCAGGACCCCGAGCACGACGAGGTCGAGGGCGCTGTCCCGGGGTGCGCGGTCGGCGACGAGCGCGCCCTGGCGGGCGGTCTTGCCGCAGCCGCCGAGCATCTCCTCGCCCGGTTCGGTGTCGTCGGCGGTGACCTCGACCCAGAGGTCGGTGTCGCCGAGGCGCACGCGGTCGCCGGTGGTGGGGCCGTAGAGGCGGGTGTACTCGGCGCGGTCCATGGCGGTCATCGCGAGGCACCTCCGAGTCGGACCGCGCTCGCCGCCCGCGTCGCCCCGACCTCGACGCGCACGGCGGTGCCCGCGGCGAGGTCGAGGCGCAGGTGCGCGGGGTCGGTGCCGTCGGCGACGTCCACCCGCAGCCGGCGGTTGAGCCGGTCGAGCGGGACGTGCGAGCTCACCCAGACCGCCTGGTCGCCGTCGTTGCACAGCACGACGTCGTGGCGGTCGCGGCCCGGCGCGAGCTCGATCGTCCCGGTCGCGGGGCGCACGGCACCGGGAGCGTCGGCCTCCGGCGGGCCGAACGGGCGGTCGACGTGCACGAGCGTCGTGCCGTGCGGGAAGAGCGCCTCGACCTGCAGCGACGGCACGGCGGCGGTGACGCCGTCGACGAGCTGGTCGGGGGTGACGACCTCGCGGGCGCGGCGCACCACGTCGTCGAGGTCGTGGCCGTCCCAGGCCAGCTCGCAGATCTCGTCGCAGACCAGCGCCACCGCCTCGGCGGCCCCCAGCACGGCATGGCGCGCCAGACGCCGGCGCGCGAGCTCGGCCGCGCTGTGCAGCAGCACTCTCTCCTGCTCGCGCGGGGTGAGGTGCACGGTGTCCTCCCGGTGCAGCGGTCGGCTGACCAGCGTGCCCGGGCGGACGTGGTCGACGGAAGGCGTGTTCGCCGCGTCCTGCCGGCTCTAGCTTGGGCACGTGCACAATTGGGAGGACCTCGTGGCGCGGGTCGGCGACGACACCGACGCGCTGCGGACGGCGTTCCTGCGCCGGCTGCGCGACGTCCCCGCGTACGCCCGCGGCCTGGTGCCCGCCGCGCGCCTCGAGGCCGACGCCGACGAGACGTTCGCCTACCTGCTCGGGCGCCTCGCCGGGCGTGCGGTGCCCGACCGGCTGGTCGCGGTGGGGCCGGCGATCGGCCGCGACCGGGCCCGGCGCGGCGTGCCGCTCGACGATCTGCTCACCGCGGTCCGCCAGGACTTCCGGGTGCTGTGGGAGGCGTTCCGGGCCCGCGCCGACCCGGACGAGGCCGCGCTGCTCGTGGACCACGTGCAGACCGTGTGGTCGGTGGTCGAGGAGTACTCCACGCGCATCCGGGTCGCCTACCAGGAGGAGCAGGCGATCCTGGCCCGGGAGCGCCAGGGCGAGCGGACCGCGCTCGTCGCCGCCCTGCTCGCGGCCGACGACCCCGCGCCCGAGGACGTGACCCGGGTGGCGATCGCGCTGCAGGTGGCGGAGGACGCCGACGTCCTGGTCGTCGCGGCGGCGGGCGAGGACGGCGCGGCGCTGCGGCGGGCGGCCGACCGGTTCGCCGGCGACGGCCGGCCCGTCCACGTGCAGCCCACCGGCCGGCACAGCGTGCTGCTCGCGCGGTGGGACGGGCCGGAGGGCGCGCCGGTGCGCGCGGCGCTCGAGGGGGTGCGCTGCGGGGTGGGCCCGACGGCGCACGGGCTCGCCGACGTCCCGCGCAGCGCGCGGCTGGCCGCGGAGCTCGCCGACGTCACCGCGGGCGGCCCCGTCGTACCGCGGACCCTCGCCTCGGTCTGGCTCCCGCTCGCGGCCGCGCGCCTCGGGGACGTCCGCGCGGACCTGGTGACCGCCGAGCTCGGCGGCCTCGCGGACGTGACGCCCGCGGAGCGGGAGCGCCTGGTGGCGACGGTGCGGCGGTTCGCCGTGGACGGCTCGGTGCGGGACACCGCGGCGGCGCTCTACTGCCACCGCAACACGGTGCTCAACCGCCTGCGGCGCGTCGCCGAGCTCACCGGACGCGACGTCACCGTGCCGGCCGACGCCGCGGTCCTGCTGCTGGCGCTGGCGAGCGATCGTGGCGGCCCTGACGTCTGACGCCGGCGTGGCCGCCGGGCTGGAACACCCCGGTCGGCGTGTCGCGCGAGCGAGGATGTGGCGATCCTGGCGTCACATGCGAGCGATGCCGCATCGCTCGTACCGGGGCTACGCCAGGAGCGGGGCCAGTTCGGCGGCGTGGTCGCGCAGGAGGTCGATGAGTTCGGCGTTCGGGGCCGCGACGCGGTCGGCGGGCCCGGTGAGCGCGAGGCCCGCGACGAGGCGCCCGTCGCCCGGCGCGCGGATGGCCACGGCGAGGCAGCCCAGGGCGGCGTGGAACTCCCCGCACTGGCGGGCGACGCCCGACTCGCGCACCTCGGCGAGCAGCGTGCGCAGGCGCTCCGGGTCGACGGTGGTGTGCGGGGTCAGGCGGGCCAGGGGGCCGTCGGGGAGGTCGTGCTCGGCGAGCAGGAGGCGCCCGAGACCGGTCGCGTGCGGGTGGCGGGAGAGCTCGTCGGCGTCGGTCGGGGGGTGGTCGGGGTCCGGGTCGAGGAACTGCAGGCGGTGGCGGTCGAACGCGACGAGATGCGCGCCCCAGCGCACGCGCTCGCGCAGGCGGCGCATCACCGTGCGCGCGGCGGTGGGCGTGGCGAGGGGGAGCGGGGCGAGGTTGGCGCTGCGCCGGCCGAGGGCGAAGCCGCCCAGGTCGGGCAGGCGCACGAGGTACTCCTCGGCGACCAGCAGGTTGAGCAGCCGGTAGGTCGTGGCGGGCGGGATGCGCAGCGCGGTCGAGATCTCCTTGGCGGTGATCCCGACGCCGGCGGCCGCGACCTCCTCGAGGATGAGCAGCGCGCTGCGCACCGCCTGGGGCTGGCGACCGCTGATCGGCGAGGTCACCGCGGCGGTGCGGACGTCGGGGCGCCGAGGACGTCGGCGGTGGTGGTCTCGTCGTAGACACCCATGCCGCGCAGGGCGGCGGCGCGGCGGACCCGGAGCACGAGCCACCCGCCGGCCCCGACGGCGACGAGCGCGGCGACGGTGATCAGGAGCCCGGTGCCGGCGTTCGCCAGCACCACGACCAGGATCGCGACGAGCGCCGCCGACGCGAGCACCGCGGCCACCACGATGCCGCGGGTCAGCTCGCCGATCCGGGCCAGGAAGCGGGGCGCGGCGACGCACACGAGCAGGTAGGCGGCGAGGAAGCCCAGGGTCGCCACCGACACCAGCGCGCCGAAGACCGTCGCGGGCGGCACCCCGGCGAGGGTGCCGACGACCACCACGGCGGCGATGACGGGCACGGCGACCGTGACCGCGACCGCGGGCGTGAGGTGGCGCCGGTGGGTCCGCCCCAGCACCGCGGGCGCCACGCCCTCGCGGGCCAGCGAGAACAGCACGCGCACCAGCGTGTTCAGCGCCGCCAGCGCGCACGCGCCGAAGGAGGCGACGATCCCGAGGTCCATGAGCACCGACGCCCAGCTGAGGTCGTCGACCCCGCCCACGCCGGTCGGCGGGCTCGTGGCCCCCTCGGTGGCGCCGGGGGCGGCGAGGACCACGAGGGTCGCCACCAGGTAGAGCACCGCGGTGACGCCGGCCGTCGCGAGGATCGCGCGGGGCACCGACGCGAACGGCCGCCGCGCCTCCACGCCCAGCGAGGCGGCGCTGTCGAACCCGATGAACGCCGCGAGCGCCGGGAGCACGCCGACGGCCACACCGCCGACACCGCCGACACCGCCGACCCCGCCGCCCGCACCGCCGCCGACCGGTGGGGCCGGCACGGTCGGGGCCGTCGTGAGGGCGAGCGCGACGAGCACCACCAGGATGAGGCCGATCGAGGCCGCCTCGATCACGAGCATGACGCGCCCGGCCAGCCGCACCCCGCGGATCGCGCACACCGCGGCGGTGATCGCCAGGGCGACGACGAGCACCACGCCGGTGCCGGCGGCGACCGCGCCGGTGTCGGCGGCGGGGCCCGAGAGCAGGCGCGCGAGCAGGGCGCCGCCGTACCAGGACGCCCCGGAGAGCGCGACGGCGACGAGCACCCCGTAGCCGACGATCATCGCCACCGCGCACGCGTAGGCGCCGCCGGCCCCGAGCCCCTTGGCGGTGAAGCTGTACAGGCCGCCGGCCGCGGCCATCCGCCGCGCGAACGCCGTGATGCACGCAGCGACCAGCCCGACCACCACCGCGGCGATCGCGAACGACCACGGGGCCCCGCTGCCCGCGACGGCGATGACGAGCAGGGGCGTCGAGGCCATCGCGCCGGCCGGGGCCGTCGTCGCCACCGACTGCGCGAACACCCCGAGCGGACGCAGCGCGCGACGGTGCAGGCCGGCGACGGGCGAGCGCGAGCGCAGCCCGGGAATGCGCGCCATGCGTGCCACGACCGACACCGTAGAGCCCGGAGGCCGTCGCGCGAAGGACCGGAGAAGGGCCGAACGAGAATCGGGCACGAGCCATTCTCGTTCGGCCCGCGGAAACGATGCACCGTTCTCCGTTCGGAGAATCCCGCAGGTGGGGGCGCGGCGCACCGAGAATGCGGATCTCATTCTGCCTCGCGCAGCTCAACGAGGGGTTGACCCCGCGGGAACGGCTCCGCAAACGTGACCCGCGACATTTCCTCGGTCCCCTCCACCGTTCCTCTCCGGGAGTCGCCATGGCTGCACCCGCCGAATCCGCCGCGCCGGCATCCCGTCTCTCCGGCACCCTCGGCGTGGGTTCGATCGTCTTCATGGTCATCGCCGCTGCGGCGCCGCTGACCGTCATCGCCGGCACCATCCCCCTGGGCGTCGGCGCCGGGAACGGCGCCGCGTTCCCGATGACCTTCGTGCTCTGCGCCGTCGTGCTGCTGCTGTTCGCGGTCGGGTTCTGCGCCATGAGCCCGCACGTCCCCGACGCCGGCGCCTTCTTCACCTACATCCGCCACGGCCTGGGCCGCCCCCTCGGGCTCGGCGCCGCGTTCCTCGCCCTCGCCACCTACACCGCGGTCCAGGCCGCGGTCTACGGCTACATCGGCGCGGCGATCGACGAGCTCGTCGCGAGCCTCGGCGGCCCGAGCGTGCCCTGGTGGGTCTGGACGCTCGCCGTCGTCGCGATCGTCGGCGTGCTCGGCTACCGCCACATCGAGCTCTCGAGCCGCGTGCTGGGTGTGCTGCTGCTGGCCGAGATCGCCATCGTGCTGGTGCTCGACGTCGTCGTCTTCGCCAGCGGCGGCGGCCCCGGCGGCCTGTCCACCGCGCTGTTCGATCCCGCGCAGGTGATCTCCGGCGAGGTCGGCATCGCGATCATGTTCGCGATCGCGAGCTTCATCGGCTTCGAGGCCACCGCGGTGTTCCGCGACGAGGCCCGCGACCCGCAGCGCACGATCCCGCGCGCCACCTACCTCGCGCTCGTCGTCGTCGGCGTCTTCTACGCGGTGTCGACCTGGGCGATCGTCTCGGCCTGGGGCGACGAGGCCGCCGTCACCGAGTCGGCCGCGAACCCGGCCACGTTCCTGCTCACCACGGTGACGAACTGGCTCGGCCCGACCGGCGGGCTCATCGTCACGATCCTGCTGGTCACGAGCCTCTTCGCCGCGATCCTCGCGTTCCACAACGTGGCCGCGCGCTACTGGTACGCGCTCGGCGGGCACGGCGCCTTCCCCGGTGCGGTCGCCCGCACCCACACCCGGCACGGCTCGCCGCACATCGCGTCGCTGGCGCAAACGATCCTCGCCGCGCTGCTCGTCATCGTGTTCGCGCTCGCCGGGCTCGACCCCGTCGCCCAGGTCTTCGCCTGGATGGCCGGCACCGCGACGCTCGGCGTCCTCGTCCTCATGGTGCTCACCTGCGTGGCCGTGCTCGCCTTCTTCGCCCGCAGCCGCGTCGACCGGCGGGTGTGGCACACCCGCATCGCCCCGGCCCTGGGCCTCGTCGGCCTGCTGGTCTGCCTCGTGCTGACCATCCGCAACTTCCCGACCCTCATCGGCGGCTCGACCGGCCTCGCGCTCGCGATCGGTGCCGTCCTCGTCGTCGTCTTCCTCGCGGGCGTCGTCGTCGCCCTGGTCCGGCCCGCGGTGTCCGGCTTGTCCGGAACCGATTCCGTGACTCCCGGCGGTGTCCACGGCGACACTCCCCGCGAGAACGTCTAGCCAGCGACCCGTCCCGACATCGCCCCCGACAGGAGGTCTGCCCGCATGACCGCCACCGCACCCGCGAACGTCGACACCGGCGCCGCCACCCATCCCCTCGACCTGGCCACCGCCGACGAGTTCCGCGCGGTCCGTGAGGTGCTCGACGAGGCCGGCCTGCTCGGCGACGCCGTGCGCTACTGCTTCGCCGGGCTCGAGGAGCCGGACAAGGCCACCGTCCTCGCCCACACCGACGGCGACCGGGTCGACCGGCGCTTCCGCGTCCTGCTGCTCGACATGAGCGGGGCGCCCTCGCGCGACGTCGTCGTCTCCGCGTCCCGCCGCGAGATCGACTCGGCGACCGAGCTCGACCCGGCCACGAGCGGCCAGCTCCCGATCATCGACTCCGAGTTCGAGATCATGGAGGAGATCGTCCTGGCGTCCCAGGAGTGGTGCGACGCGTTGCGCCGCCGCGACATCGACCCCGCCACGGTGCGGGCCGTGCCGCTCTCGGCGGGCGCGTACTACCCGGAGGAGTCGGGCCGCCGCATGGCGCGGGTGCTCGGGTTCCGCCAGGACCACGAGAAGGACTCGCCCTGGGCCCACCCGGTGGACGGCGTCGTCGCCTACGTCGACCTGACCCGCCGCGAGGTCACCCGCGTGATCGACCACGCACCGCTGCCGGTGCCCGACGAGCCCGGCAACTTCGACGACCCCGAGCAGGTCGGGCCGCAGCGCACCACCCTCAAGCCGATCGAGATCACCCAGCCCGAGGGCGTGAGCTTCCGCCTCGAGGGCAACCGGCTGCGCTGGGAGGGCTGGGACCTGCGCGTCGGCTTCAACGAGCGCGAGGGCCTGACCCTGCACCAGATCGGCATCCACGGTCGCCCGGTGGTCTACCGGGCCTCGATCGCCGAGATGGTCGTGCCCTACGCCGACCCGTCGCCGGTGCGGTTCTGGCAGAACTACTTCGACGCCGGCGAGTACATGTTCGCCCGCTACGCCAACTCCCTCGAGCTCGGCTGCGACTGCCTCGGCGAGATCCGGTACATGGACGTCGTCGTGGCCGACGACGACGGGTCGCCGCGCACGATCACGAACGCGATCTGCCTGCACGAGGAGGACTACGGCATCCTCTGGAAGCACTCCGACCTGTTCACCAACGCGTCGGAGACCCGTCGCCAGCGCCGCATGGTGATCTCGTTCTTCACCACCATCGGCAACTACGACTACGGCTTCTACTGGTACCTCTACCTCGACGGCACGATCGCGTGCGAGTCGAAGCTGACCGGCATCCCGTTCACCTCGGCCTACCCGTCCGAGGGGCACCCGTTCGCCACGCCGGTGGCGCCGGGCCTCGGGCTGCCCTACCACCAGCACCTGTTCTCGGCCCGCCTCGACATGGCCGTCGACGGCACCCGCAACGTCGTCGAGGAGTGCGAGGCCGTCGCGCTGCCGGTGGGCGACGACAACCCCTGGGGCAACGCCTTCACCGAGTCCCGCACGCGGCTGACCCGCGAGGCCGACGCCCGGCGGGTCGCCGACCCGGGCCGCGGGCGCACGTGGCAGGTGGTCAACCCGGGGTCGACCAACCGGCACGGCCGGCCGGTGGCCTACGCCCTGCACGCCGAGGGCAGCCCCACGCTGCTCGCCGACGACAGCTCGGTCGTCGCCGGACGCGCCGCCTTCGCCACGAAGCACCTCTGGGTCACCGCGTACGACGCCGACGAGCGCTACCCCGCGGGTGACTACGTCAACCAGCACGCCGGCGGGGCGGGCCTGCCGACCTGGACCGCGGCCGACCGGTCGCTCGACGAGGGCGGGCAGGGCGCCGACGTCGTCCTGTGGCACACGTTCGGCCTGACGCACGTGCCGCGCCCGGAGGACTGGCCGATCATGCCCGTCGACTACGCCGGCTTCCGGCTGATGCCCGTCGGGTTCTTCGACCGCAACCCCACGCTGGACGTGCCGCCGTCGTCGAACGGGCACTGCCACAGCTGACCCCGGGAACGACACCGGCCGGTACCGCGCTGTGCGGTACCGGCCGGTGTCGTGTGTGCCGGGTCAGGACCGGCGACGCAGGGTCATCCAGAGCACGGCGGTGCCGACGCCGACCGCGCCGATGACGAGCACCCAGCGCGGGTCGACGCTCGCGAGGGCGCCGGTGAGGGCGAGGACCGCGATGACGATCGCGGTCAGCCCGGCGACGAGCCCCAGCGGGTCGGGGCCGGGACGGGTCGCCGGGGTGCGCCCGGTGTCCTCGTCCTCGATCAGGTCCACGTCACGGTGGACGGTGTAGGGCTGGTCGGGGGTCTTGTCATCCACGGCGCACCTCCACGTCCCCGCCGCCGCTGACGGCCTGCAGGTCGATCCGGGGTCCCCCGGGCCCGTCGGGCCCGAGGTCGGTCACGGGGCCGGAGCCGCGCCCGAGGCAGTCGGCGTCGCCGCCGCCGGACTCGCACGTGGCGGTGACGTCCGCGGTCGCGGGCACGATGACGGTGACGTCCCCGGCGCCGCTCTGCACCTGGGTGCGCACGGGCAGCGGGGCGGGCCCGAGGTCGCGCAGGTCGAGCTCCGCGTCGCCGTAGGCCGTCTCGTAGGCCGGGGCCACCGCGGTCGCCGCCGGGCGCCACCGCGCGTCGCCGAGGGTCTGGACGGCGCCGGCGCCGTCGGTCTGCTGGTACCCGTCGACCTGGTCGATCCACGGCGGCGGGCCGGTGCGTCCGTCGTCGTTCGCCGCGGCGACCAGCAGCAGCGCGAGCGGCACGGCGGCCACCACGAGGCTGCGGCCCTGGTGGCGGAACGCGCCGACGACCAGGCCGGCGCCGACCACGGCCAGCGCGGTGCCGACCACGGCGGTCACCCCGAGGGGGACGAGCCCGAGCAGCCCGAGCCCGGCGACGACCGCGGCCGCGACGAGCGCCGCGGCGAGCGTCAGCGGCACGAGCTTCGAGCGCGGCGGCTTCGGCGCGGGGGGCGCGGCCGGCTCGGGCAGGTCCCACGCGAACGGCGCGGCACCCAGCGGGTCCCACGACGGCGGGCGGGGCGTGTCCGCCGTGCCCTCGACGCCCTCGGCGCCCGGCGCCGCGGCGGCGTCACCGGCCACGGCCGGGCGCTGCGGATCGCGCAGGTGCCCGCGGCTGCGGTGCAGCGCGTACACCAGCGCGAGCACGGTGACCACGGCGATGACCGTGCCGAGGTCGCCGGAGAAGGCCCCGACGACCGCGGCGACCGCCAGCAGGGTGCCGAGGACGATCGCCCACACCGGCGTCTCGCGCCGGCCCTGCGCGTCGACCCGCGGCAGCACCAGCATGCCGGCCAGGTACACGAGCAGGCCGAAGCCGTAGAACGCCGACACGACGAACGCGACGCGCACCAGCGTCGGGTCGATGGCGTAGCGCCGCGCGATCGCGGCGCAGACGCCGCCGATCTTGCGGTCCTCCTTGAGACGCGCGGGACGCGTCGCCCACATCTCGCGCAGGGTCGCGCCGACGTCGGCGCCCGCCGGCGCCGGTGATCCCTGCCCCGGACTGCTCCCCGGACTGCTCATCACGCCTCATCCTCCTCGCTCCGGCGATCCGGACACCGAGACTGCGCGAGCGACCGGCCCCGGGAATCCGGGAGCCACCCCGGTCCTGCCCCCGAGACGACCCCGAGGACCTCGGGGGTCGAGGCGGGCCCACCGGGGGTCCGTGACGTGTGACGATGGGCGACGTGGACGAGGCGACGACCCTGCGCACCGGCACCCCGCCGGCCACCGGGGACGCGCCTGCGCCGGCCCCGGAGCCGGCACCGGAGCCGGCCCCCGCGCCGGCCCCGGCGCCGACCGGCCCGGTGATCCACCGCATCCGCCGCCGGCGGCAGGGCTCGGTGATCGCGGGCGTCACCGGCGGGGTGGCCGACCACCTCGGGGTCGACGTCCTGCGCGTGCGCCTGGTGTTCGTGCTGCTCGTCGCGGCCGCGGGCGCGGGCTTCATCGCCTACGCCGCGCTGTGGCTGTTCTGCCCGATCGAGCCGCGGGGCGTGCCGCGCGCGGTGCCGCCCCGCGAGCGCCGGCAGGGTCTCGGGCTCGCGACGCTCGGCGTGCTGCTCGCCTTCGTGATCTCCGGGCTCGGCGGGCAGCTCTCCGGCTGGGTGATCGGGCCGCTGGCCGTCGTGGTCATCGGCGTGGCGCTGGTGTGGCGCGAGGCCGACACCGGCGGCGCGGCCGTGGTGGGCGAGACGGGGTGGCGCTCGCGGTGGCTGGTCGGGCGCCGGCTCGGCCTGCTGCGGCTGCTGGCGGGCGCGCTGCTGGTCGCCATGGGCATCGCGGTGTTCCTGCTCGGCAACGTCGACCTCGGCCAGGTCCAGTTCGGTGTCCTCGCCGCGCTCGCCACGCTGGCCGGCGTCGTCGTCATCACCGTGCCGTGGTGGATGCGCCTGGTGCGCGAGCTCGGCAGCGAGCGCCGCGAGCGCATCCGGGGCCAGGAGCGCGCCGACATCGCCGCGCACCTGCACGACTCGGTGCTCCAGACCCTGGCGCTGATCCAGAAGCAGGCCGGCGAGGACACCGCGGGCCGCGAGGTGCGCCGGCTCGCGCGCAGCCAGGAGCGCGAGCTGCGGGCGTGGCTCTACGGCCCGCCGGGCGGCGACGCCGGGCGCCCCGCCGGGTCCGGGGACGCCACGCTGGCCGCCGCGCTGGCGACGGCCGCGGGCGAGGTCGAGGACGACTACGGGCTGCGGGTGGCGCCGGTCGTCGTCGGCGACGCGGACCTCGACCCCGACACGACCGCGCTCGTCGCGGCCGCCCGCGAGGCGATGGTGAACGCCGCCAAGCACGCCGGCGTCGACGAGGTCGACGTCTACGTGGAGGTCGAGCCGGACACCGTCGAGGTCTTCGTGCGCGACCGCGGCCGCGGGTTCGACCCCGACGCCGTGCCCGAGGACCGCCGCGGTCTCGCGGGCTCGGTCCACGACCGCATGACCCGCCACGGCGGGAGCGTGCGCCTGCGCACCGCGCCCGGGGAGGGCACCGAGGTCGGCCTCGTGCTGCCCCGCACCCGGCGCGGTGCCCCCGTTCCCCAGGAGGAGAGCCGATGACCGAGCCCGCGCCCGCCGAGGAGGCCGTCAGCGTCGTCCTCGTCGACGACCACGCGCTCTTCCGTCGCGGTGTCCGCGCCGAGCTCGAGTCGCTGGCCCGGCGCACCGTCAGCGTCGTCGGCGAGGCCGGGTCGGTGGACGAGGCCGTCGCCGTCATCGGCCACCGCCGTCCCGACGTCGTGCTGCTCGACGTGCACATGCCCGACGGCGGCGGGGCCGCGGTGCTCACCCGCACGCGCCCCGACCACCCGGACGTCGTGTTCCTCGCGCTCTCGGTGTCCGACGCGGCCGAGGACGTCATCTCGGTCATCCGCGCGGGCGCCCGGGGCTACGTCACCAAGACGATCTCGGGTCGTGAGCTCGCCGACGCGATCGTGCGTGTGAAGGCCGGCGACGCCGTGTTCTCGCCGCGGCTCGCGGGGTTCGTGCTCGACGCGTTCGCCGACCGCCCGGGCGCGACGGGCGTCGTCGACCCCGAGCTCGACCAGCTCACCCGTCGCGAGCGCGACGTCCTGCGCCTGCTGGCGCGGGGCTGGTCGTACAAGGAGATCGCCGCCGAGCTCGTCATCTCGGTCAAGACCGTGGAGACCCACGTGTCGAGCGTCCTGCGCAAGACCCAGTCGTCGAACCGCCACGAGCTCTCGCGCTGGGCGAGCGACCGTCGACTGGTCTGAGGCGGCCGGGTCAGCCCTCGTCGGCGTGGTCGTCCCCGCCGTGCCCGTCGTCGCCGGACCCGTCGCCGTGGTCGTCCCCACCGTGGTCGTCGCCGTGGTCGTCGCCGCGTCCCGAGTGGCGGTCCTCGGCCGCGCGTGACGGGGACGCCGAGGTCGTGGGCCCCGCCTCCGCGAGCGGGGTGTCGAGGCGCAGGCCCGTCGCGGCGGCGCGCGGGCTCGCCCCGTCGACGCTCTCGTCGGTGTCGATCAGCCAGCGGCCGTCGGGGCTGCGGACCATGCCGAGCTCGTGGACCTCGCGGATGCGCTCGCGGCCCTCGGGCACGAAGTCGAGGGTGGCGCGCACGGTGTCGGCGTCCAGCGCGCTCGCGTCCACGACCTGCACCGACGAGATCGTCGTCCAGAACGCCTGGTAGCGCGCGAAGCCCCCGGCCTGCGACTGGAGGTTGGGGCCGAGGCGCGCCCAGCCCGCGGCCTCGTTGCCGGTGACGACGCCGTAGTAGTCGCGGACCGCGGCCACCATGGCGGCCTGCGGGTCGTCCGGCGTCGCGGCGCCGGGGGCGGCCACGCTCGCGCCCGTCGAGTCGGAGCCCGACGTCGAGAGCAGCGCGACACCGACCACCCCGCCCGCGGCGAGGGCGACGAGCAGGACGAGCACGACGATCGCCGTGGTCGGCCGCCGCCCGCGGCGCCGCCGCGGCGGGAGGTCCGGGGCGGGCATGCCCTGGCGGGTCGGGGGGCCGGCCGGACCGGAGCCGCCGGATGCCGACCCGGCGCCGCCCGAGCCCGGGCCGGGCATCCACGGGTCGGAGGAGTGCCGCGCCTCGGGGACCGACGGCGGGGCGCCGGCGCCGGGGGCACCGAGCGGGACGAGGTTGGCCAGCGGCTCCTCGGCGCGCCCGCCCGCGTGCGCGATCCGGCCCAGCTCCTGGCGCGCCTCGGCGGCGGACGGGCGCTCGGCGGGGTCGTTGCGCAGCAGGCGCATGAGCAGCGCCGTGAGCGGCCCGGCCTGCGAGGGCGGCACGACCTTGCCGGCGGCCACCGAGTGCAGCAGCGCGAGCGCGTTGTCGTCGGCACCGAACGGGGGCATGCCCTCGACGGCCGCGTAGAGGGTGGCGCCGAGGGAGAAGACGTCCGACGCCGCCGTGGAGTCGTCGCCGCGGGCGACCTCGGGCGCGAGGTAGGCCGGCGTGCCGGCGAGCATCCCGGTGCGGGTCAGCGTGAGGTCGCCGGTGGCCCGGGAGATGCCGAAGTCGGTGATCTTCACGGTGCCGTCGGCGCCGAGCAGGACGTTGCCGGGCTTGACGTCGCGGTGCACGATCCCGGCCTGGTGGGCGGCGTCGAGCGCGTCGGCGACCTGGCGCCCGATGCGCGCGACCGTGCGCGGCTCGAGCGTGGCCTGCTCGCCGAGCACGTTGGCGAGGCTGCGTGAGGGCAGGTACTCCATGACCAGCCACGGCTCGTCGCCCTCGATGGAGGCGTCGAACACCGAGATCGCGTGCGGGTGCTGCAGGCGTGCGGCGATGCGGCCCTCGCGCAGCGTGCGCTGGCGGACCTCCTCGGCCTCCCGGTCGTCCAGACCCGCGTGCAGGAACACCTGCTTGACCGCGACGACGCGCCCCAGGCGCTCGTCGGTCCCGCGCCACACCACGCCCATCGCCCCCGAGCCGATGCGCTCCTCGAGGCGGTACCGCCCGGCGACCACGCGGGGAGAGCTCACTGGCCGCTCCCCGTCGGTGTGTCCACGGGGGTCACAGTAGAGGTCCCGACCGGGTGACGACCACGCGCCCGTGGCTCGCCACGACCCACCGGACCCGCACCGCAGTGCCGGTCAGTCGTCGTCGCCGAGGAGGCCGCCGACGGTGTCGCCGACGGCGTCGGTGGCGTCCTCGACCGCCTCGCCCGTGTCCTCGACGCCGGAGGACACGGACTCGACCGTGTCGTCCACCGCGTCGCCCACCGCGTCGGTGGTGTCCTCGACGTCCTCGCTCGCGTCCTCGACCGACGAGGAGACGGAGTCGGCGGTGTCGTCCACGGACTCGCTCACCGCGTCGGTGGTGTCCTCCACGACCCGCGAGGTCGTGCGGCCGACGGCGGGGACGTCGTCGACGGCGTCCCCGGCGGCCCGGCCGGTGTCGCGCACCGCGCCGGTGACGGTGCCGGTGGCGGGCTCGACGACCTCCTGGGCGGCGTTCCGCAGGGTCGCGCCGACCGTGTCGCCGGTGTCGCGCACGGCGCCGGTGACGGTGCCGGTGGCCGGGGCGACGACCTCCCGGGCCGTGTTCTGCAGCGTCGTGCCCACGGTCCGCCCGGTGTCGCGCAGCAGGCCGGACGTCGTACCCCCCAGGGGCGCGACGACCTGGTGCTCGACCGTGCCGACCGTGGTGCCGACGCCGTCCACCGTGGCGCCCAGGCCGCTCCCCACGTGGCGGACGGTGGTGTCGACGCCGCCGGTGAGCCCTCCGACGGTCGTGCCGACCCCGGCGACGGTGGTGCCGAGACCCGACCCGACGTCGTCGACCGTGTCCCCGACGCCGTCCCCGAGGTCGGGGACGAGGCCACCGCCGCCCGTGTCGCCGCCACCGCCGCCGCCACCGCCGGGTGCGCCGCCACCGGTGCCGCCGCCACCGCCGGGGACGAGGACCGGCCCGGCATCGGGAGCTCCCCCGCCGGCGGCACCGGGCGCACCCGCACCCGGTGCCGCGGCGCCGGGGAGCACGCCCGCCGAGCCGGCCGCGAGGGGACCGGGCGCTCCGGCGGGCCCGGTGCCGCCGGGCGCGCCGAGGCCGAGGTCGCTGATCGCGGCGCTGAGGGCGACACCACCGGGGACGGCGACGCCGCCGGCCGTGGTGTCGAGCACCGACCCCGCGCCGCCGGGCAGGCCGGGGACCTGGGCGACGCCGGGCGGCAGGGCCTGCGGGTCGCCCGGGTAGGGCACGTCCTGGATCGGCAGGCCGGGCAGCGGCATGCCGGCGAGGCTCGCGATCGTGCCCGCCACCAGGAACGCGCCCGTGCTCGCGCCCAGCGCCCGGCTGCGGCCGACGCGGAACGGGTTGGTGCGCCGGCGCGCCGTGCGTCCGGGCGTCGGCTGGGGACGCACCGGCACGGCGCGGGGCGGGCGGGGCCGGGGCGCGGACGGACGGGGACGGGCCGCGTCGGGAGCGGCGGCACCGTCCTGCGCCTCGGCGGCCTCGAGGGCAGCGGCGAAGGCGAGGGCCCGGAGCTCGTCGGCGTCGGGGGCGGCCCCGGTCGTCGCGGTGACGACCTCCTCGGCGGGCCCGGCCTGCTCCGGCGCGACCGCGGGCTGCGGACCGGTCAGCCGGGCGAGGATCTCCGAGACCGGGATGCCGCCGGTGTGGCGGGCCTCGACCCGGGCCGGTACCGGTGGCAGGTCGTCGGCGGGCCGCCGGGGCACCGGGACGAGGTCGGTCCCGTGCTCGCCGGTGTCCGCGCCCGGGGCCTGCACCGTCTCGACGCCGTCCGAGTCGACGTCATCGGGCAGCGCGGGCGGGGGGACGGTCGGCGGGACCAGCAAGGTGCCGGTGGTCTCGCCCGGGTCGTCGAACCACGCGTGCCGCCCGCCGCGCTCGTTCATCTCGTCCGTGCTCCTCGTCCGCTGCGTCCGGCGTCCCCGACCGGTGACCTCGTCCCCACTCCGCGTAGGGGAATAGCTACTCGGACGTCACCCGACGGGGGAGAGGTCGTCCGGGGGACGAGTGGCCATCGTTCGTGTTCCGTCGCCCAACGGGCATGTCGGCAGGGCCGACCGGGGACGGACGAAATCAGCCGTTCGCTGGACGGACAGTTGAGCGGTCATGCACCGTCGGGCGCGGTGAGCGGACCGTCCGGCTCAGCGTGGGGGCGCGGCGAGGCGCTTGCGGGCGCCCTGGAGCTGGTTCGTCGCGACGAGGCCGACCCCGCCGCCGACGAGCAGCGCGATGACGTCGAGCGGGATGCCGCCACCCGTGAGGAGTAGTGCGACGAGCGCCCCGAGGGCGAGGCCGCCCGCGGCGGGCAGCCGCTTGCGCGCGTCGGTCGCGAGGTGCGAGGCCCCCGGGCGCTTGGAGGCCACCGACGAGATCATGAGCAGGTAGCCGCCGTAGCCGACGGCGGCGAGCAGGCTGAGCACCGTGACGATCGTGGCGATCAGGTCGATGACCGTTCCCATGACACCAGGGTGCCACCATCGCCGTGTGGTCGGTGCTCGCCGCGACCCCGGTGTTGTTCGGGGTGGCGGCTCAGGGCCCGGCGGGTCGGGCTCGGGGCCGGCGTCAGCTCCGCCCGCCCAGCCGGCCCCGGCCGAGGCGCAGGAGCAGCATGCCGAGCTCGCGGCCCTCGGCGCCGAGCGCGCGGAAGCGGGCGAGCACGGCCATCTCGCGGTTGTAGACGATGCGCGGGCCGCCGGCGGCCATGCGCGCCAGCCCGATCCGCTGCGAGATCTCGGAGCGCCGCTGGATCAGGCGCAGGATCTCCGCGTCGATGGCGTCGATCTCCACCCGCAGGTCGGGGATCTCCTCGGCGCTCGCGGGGGTGAGCGCCGTGTCCGACGCGGGGTCGGCGTCACCATCGGCGTCGGCGGTGGGGGTGGAGTCGCTGGTCGCAGCACTCACGGGGATCGGCCTCCAGGGTGTGTCCGGGGGTGGTGGGTCCTGGCGGACCCCGGACACGAGAACGCCCCGGGGTCCGTGGACTCCGGGGCGGCGTGGGTCGGGCGCGGCAGGCGCGTCAGGTCTCCACGGGCACCGGGGTCCGGTACCCGTAGAAAAATCGAACGGTCTGCTCGTGCACGACGAACATCATGCCACCGGGCTCCCGTGCCGCCAACCGCCCGCTGTCGGAGTGCCCCGGTAGCGTGGACCGACGATGAGCACCGGTCCTGCCACCCGCCGCGCCGGGCCCGACGCCGCGTCCGAGGCCGGGTCGGGCGCCGGGTCGGGTCCCCCTGTGCGCTCGGCGGCCTCCGCCCTGTCCCGCCGGCTCGCCGCGGCCGCCGCGGGCGGCGCCGACGCGGGGGCGGGCGGCGCGCTGCGCCGGGGGTCCGACACGCCCGATCCCGCCGACGATCCCCTGCTCGAGGGCATGAACCCCCCGCAGCGCGAGGCCGTGGTGCACACGGGCTCGCCGCTGCTGATCGTCGCCGGCGCCGGGTCGGGCAAGACACGGGTGCTCACCCACCGGATCGCCTGGCAGATGCGCCACCAGGGCGTCGGGCCGGGCCAGGTCATGGCCATCACGTTCACCAACAAGGCCGCCGCCGAGATGCGCGAGCGCGTGGCCGCGCTGGTGGGCCGGCGGGCGAACGCGATGTGGGTGTCGACGTTCCACTCGATGTGCGTGCGCATCCTGCGCCGCGAGTACCGCCACCTCGACCTGAGCTCCACGTTCTCCATCTACGACGCGGACGACTCGCGGCGGCTGGTCGCGTCGGTGGCCCGGGGGCTCGACCTCGACGCCAAGAAGTACTCGCCGCGGGGCCTGCTCGCGCGCATCTCGGCGTGGAAGAACGAGCTGGTCGACCCCGTCGAGGCCGTCGACGCCGCCACCACCGAGGCGGAGAAGCGCACCGCCGAGGTCTACACCGTCTACCAGCAGCGCCTGCAGCAGTCGAACTCGCTGGACTTCGACGACCTCATCGGCCGCACGGTCGACCTGCTCACGCGCTTCCCGGACGTCGCGGAGTACTACCGCCGCCGGTTCCGCCACATCCTGGTCGACGAGTACCAGGACACCAACCACGCCCAGTACATGCTGGTCCGCTCGCTGGCCGCGGGCAGCGAGGACGGCTCGGTGAAGCCCGCGGAGCTCTGCGTGGTGGGCGACGCCGACCAGTCGATCTACGCCTTCCGCGGCGCGACCATCCGCAACATCGTCGAGTTCGAGCGCGACTACCCCGAGGCGCGCACCATCCTGCTCGAGCAGAACTACCGCTCCACCCAGCGGATCCTCACCGCGGCCAACGCGGTCATCAGCCGCAACCCGGAGCGTCGCGACAAGCGGCTGTGGACCGACGCGGGCGACGGCGAGCTGGTCGTCGGCTACGTCGCCGACAACGAGCACGACGAGGCCGCGTTCGTCGCGGCCGAGATCGACCGGCTGGTCGACGCCGGCGAGGTGCGCTTCGGCGAGGTCGCGGTGTTCTACCGCACCAACGGTCAGTCCCGGGTCTTCGAGGACGTGTTCATCCGCCTCGGGCTGCCCTACAAGATCGTCGGGGGCGTGCGCTTCTACGAGCGCCGCGAGGTCCGCGACGCGATGGCCTACCTCAAGGTGCTGTCCAACCCCGAGGACACGGTCTCGCTGCGGCGCATCCTCAACGTCCCCAAGCGCGGGATCGGCGACCGCGCCGAGTCGGTGGTCGCCGACGCCGCCGACCGCGAGCGCATCACCTTCGCGGCCGCGCTGCGCCGGGCCGCGGCGGGCGAGGTCCACGGGCTGGCCACGCGCTCGCAGCGCAACATCGCCGACTTCGTCGAGATGATGGACGGGCTGGCCGCGACGCTCGTGGACGGCGCCCCGGTCGACGAGGTGCTCGACGCGATCCTCGACCGCTCGGGCTACCGCGCCGAGCTCGAGGGCTCCGAGGACCCCCAGGAGCAGTCGCGTCTGGAGAACCTCCAGGAGCTCGTCAGCGTCGCCCGCGAGTTCGTCCAGGACGCCCGCAACGCCGAGGGTCTCGAGGGTGACGACGCCGGCGACGACGCGCCGGCGGCCGGCACCGACGGCGTGCCCGAGCCCGGCTCGCTGGAGGCGTTCCTCGAGCGGGTGTCGCTGGTGGCCGACGCCGACTCGATCCCCGACGGCGGCGACGGCGTCGTCACCCTGATGACGCTGCACACCGCCAAGGGCCTCGAGTTCCCCGTGGTGTTCGCGACCGGCTGGGAGGACGGCGTCTTCCCCCACTCGCGGGCGCTGGCCGACCCGGCGGAGCTCTCCGAGGAGCGCCGGCTCGCCTACGTCGGCATCACCCGCGCGCAGAAGCGGCTCTACCTCTCGCGCGCGGTGATGCGCTCGGCGTTCGGGCAGCCGCAGGCCAACCCGCCCTCGCGGTTCCTCGACGAGGTCCCCGCCGACGTGTGGGAGTGGCGCCGCGTCGAGCCCAGCTCCGAGCGCTCCTCGCCGGTGGGGCGCACGCGCTTCGGCTCCGGGCGTTGGGCGAGCCCCGGCACCGACCTGTCGGGCCGCACCTCGCGCCCGTCGCCGATGCGCCCGGACTGGAAGGAGGCGCCGACCATCTCCCTCGAGGTCGGCGACCGCGTCACCCACGACAAGTACGGCCTCGGCACGGTCGTCACCGTCGACGGCGTCGGCTCCCGGGCCACGGCCACCATCGACTTCGGCTCCTCGGGCACCGTGCGCCTCATGCTCATCGGCGGCGTCCCGCTCACGAAGCTGTAACAGGGCACCTTCGATCGCATCGACGGGCCAGGGGCGCCCGTCGCCGGCCTCGACCGGGCGTCGTCCGGGGCGAGCGGCACGTTCGGCAGGTCGGCGGGCGCTCCGGTCATGCGCGACGTGCCGCTCGCGGTCGTGCGCGCCGTGTCCGGCGTGCCGTGGAGATCAGGAGCGCGTCATCGATGCGCGCGGACCGGTCCCGGCGCACCGAGTGCTGGTGATCTCCGAGTGTCCGCGCCCGGCTCCGAGCGAAGGGCCCCGTGGTTCGGAGAGATGGGCGAGGGGTGCCCCTCGCCGGATTGCGCGGCCGGCGACGCCCGCGCCCGGTTTCGATCGACGGGGCCCTTCGCTCAGCACCGACCCGCACCCGCGCACCGACCCCACACCCACCCCGCGCACGCCGCACGCCACGCCCACCCCGGACACGACGAGGGCCCCGGAGCGTGTGCTCCGGGGCCCCTGCCGTCCTGCGGGGAGCGGACTAGTCCTGAGGGGAACCCAGCGAGATGCCGCGCTCGGCGAGCCACGGCAGCGGGTTGATCTTGCGGCCGCCGTCCTCCCACACCTCGAAGTGCAGGTGCGGGCCGGTCGACTGGCCGCGGTTGCCGATCTCCGCGATCTCCTCGCCGGCGCGGACCTGCTGGCCCTCGCGGACGTAGGAGCGGTTCACGTGGCCGTAGACGTTGACCGTGCCGTCCTCGAGCTGCACGCGGACCCACTGGCCGAAGCCGCTGGCGGGGCCGGACTCGATGACGGTGCCGTCGCCCACCGACACGATCGGGGTGCCGATCGGGCCGGCGATGTCGATGCCGCGGTGCGACGAGCCCCAGCGGGCACCGAAGCCCGAGGTGAAGCGCCCGTCGGCGGGCTTGGCGAAGTCGGGGCGGGCGGCCTCGGCAGCGGCCCGGGCCTGGGCCGCCGCACGGTCCGCGGCCTTGCTGAGCGAGCCGACCTGGTGGCCGTCCTCGGCGTCGGAGGACGAGGACGACGAGGCCGCCGAGCGCGCCCCGGTCGCCGAGCCGGAGTCCGCGGTCGTGGTGACCGGGAGGACCCCCGAGGTGGCCGCGTCGAGCCCCGTCGCGCTGCCGGACGCCGACGAACCGGTGTCGTCGCTCGTCGTGCCGCGGTCGGCGGCGAGGGCGAGCTCGGCGGTCGTCGGGGCGTCGCCGAGCGCGTCGAGCCCCGCGAAGCTGTGCCCCGCGGTGGCCAGGGCGCCCGCGGCCACCGCGGCGACGGCCAGCCGGCCGCGCAGGGGCGACGGGCCGCGCTCGGCGGGCGGGGCCGGACGGACGCCGCGGCGGGGGTCGACGTCGCGGCGCTGGGGAGCGCGCTGCGGCGGGCCCTGCCGAGGGTCCTGCCGGGGGTCCTGGTGCCCACGGTGCTCACGGGGGAGGTCGCGGAGGGTCTCGTCGTGCCGCGCGGGACGACGGTGGCCCCCGGTGGTCGGACCCTGCGGGGCCGGACGCGCGGGGGCCGGCGGGCCCTGGGGTGCGGGGCGGAGCCCGACCGGACGTGCCGGCACCGGACCGGGTGCCTGCCCCGGGCCGCTGACCAGACCGGCGGCGTCACCGCCGCGACGGCCGCCGCGGGCACCGAGCCCGGGCAGCCCCCCGGCGAAGCCGGAGAGGTCGGGGAAGCGCGGTCCCGACGGAGCTCCACCGGCGCCGGCGAGGGCGGGGGTGAGACCGAAGGAACCGAAGAGGGGCGCGGACGGTGGGCGGGGGGAGCTGTGCGCCAAGACCATCCTTCCCGCAGATCGGGGCCCGTCGCGGCGACATCCAGGGCGGGGAGTTCGGGGAGTGCCCTGCGGAACGTTCGGGGTCGTTCCGTATGTCGTTCGTGACCTGGCCGTGATGAGGACGGCCAGAAAGTAGCGACGAGGTCACGGCGTGAGCAAACGACAGGAGTGCCCCGAGCCGGTCGCTACGCCGTGCGTGCGGGCGTGCGCGCCGAGCGGTCGTCACCGGGTCGGGTGACGGCCTGTCGCTCGGTCGGCGGCAGCGCCGCGGCCCTCGCAGTGTTCCCGGCCGCTCGGCGCGGCGGCGCGGCCCGCCGACAGGTCCCGCCGACCGTTCGACGCGACGGTGCCGCCGGGCGTCGTGCCGTCATCCGGCGATCCGGGCCCTGCGGTCGCGGTTGCCCGGCACCGGGCGCCGGGACAACAGCCGCGTGACCAGGTGCACGACCTCGGGATCGATCGTCATCGACAGGTGCCCGACGTGCTCGAGCTCGATCTCGGTGACCTGCAGGTCGGGGTGGGTCAGCCGCGCCGCGCGCTGCGGGATGATCAGCTGGTCCTGGCGGCTCCAGACCGCGAGGAAGCGGGTGCGGCAGTCCGGGGCGGGCTCCTCGAGCTCGCGCAGCAGGTCGGAGCCCGGCTGCAGCTGCACCGGTACGGGCGTGGGCGGGAGGAAGTGCGCGATGAGGCTGCCCTCGTGCGGGGTGCCGAGCGTGACGAGGGTGTCGACGCGGGTGTCGCCGCCGAGGCGCTGGACGTAGTAGCGCGCGATGAGCCCGCCCAGCGAGTGCCCCACGACGTGCACCCGGTCGGAGCCGGTGCCGGCGCACAGGCGCTCGACGTGGTGCCCGAGCTCGCGGGCGGCCTCCCGGATGTCGCCGGTGAACGCCGTCAGGACGCTGAAGTTGATCGCGTGCACGACCCCGAACCCGCGGCGGCGCAGGGCGCGGGCGAGCAGCGCGAAGATCGAGCGGTTGTCGACGATGCCGTGCACGAGCAGCACGGGCGTCGTCGAGCTCTCCATGTCGGAGACGACGAGGCTGCGCTGCGCGGGGGAGAGGGCCTCGGTGCGGTGGTGGGCGAACGTGCCCGCCGGGCGCAGCACCTCGTCGACCAGGCCCCAGGGATAGAGCGACATGTGCACGGCGGTGTAGGCGACCTCGACCGCGAGGCCCCGGACGCCCGCCGGCACCCCGAAGGTGCGCGCGACGTAGCCCAGGCCCCGCCAGAGGGCGCCGGCCACGGCGGTCACCGGCCGCTCCGCGGGGCCCAGCGCGTCCGCCGGCTCCGGTGCCGACGACATGACGCCCGTCACGTCCATGAGGTGGACGTTAAGGGTTGTTCACTCGACGATCGCACCAGGGTGGCCGCCGAACCGATCAAGATCGACCGCAGATGGCCCCGTTCGGGCCACGCCCGGAACGATCCAGACCCCGGCCGACCTGCTCGTGTGTCCGGCGTCGCCCCGGTCGCGGCGCCCCGCGGGTCCCGGCGTGGATAGGGTCGCCGCGCATCCGTCGGGACGTGGGCGCTCGTTGCACAGGAGGGCGCCGCGCGACCTCGCCCGGCGACCGCCGTCCGCGGCGGCCGGGGAGTTGGTGAGGAGAGTTCACGAGTGGACCTGTACGAGTACCAGGCGAAGGACCTCTTCGCCGCCCACGGGGTGCCGGTGCTGCCCGGTCGCACCGTCGACACCGCCGCCGAGGCGGAGCGGGCCGCGGAGGAGATCGGCGGCCCGGTCGTCGTCAAGGCACAGGTGAAGACCGGTGGCCGCGGCAAGGCCGGCGGCGTCAAGCTGGCGCAGAGCCCGGCCGAGGCCAAGGAGAAGGCCGAGGCGATCCTCGGGCTCGACATCAAGGGCCACATCGTGCACCGCGTCCTGGTCACGGCGGCCAGCGACATCGCGGAGGAGTACTACTTCTCCTTCCTGCTCGACCGCTCCAACCGCACCTTCCTGGCCATGTGCTCGGCCGAGGGCGGCATGGAGATCGAGGAGCTCGCGGTCGAGCGGCCCGAGGCCCTGGCCCGGGTGCCGATCGACCCGATCGCCGGCGTCGACCGCGCGAAGGCCGACGAGATCGTCGCGCAGGGGAAGCTGCCCGCCGAGGTCGCCGACGAGGCCGCGCAGGTCATCGTCAAGCTCTGGGACACGTTCGTCGGCGAGGACGCGACGCTGGTCGAGGTCAACCCGCTGGTCCGCGACCCGCAGGACAACGTCGTCGCCCTCGACGGCAAGGTCACCCTCGACGAGAACGCCGAGTTCCGGCACGAGGCGCACGCCCAGCTCGTCGACGAGAAGAGCCAGAACCCGCTCGAGGCCAAGGCCAAGGAGTCGGACCTCAACTACGTCAAGCTCGAGGGTGGCCAGGTCGGCATCATCGGCAACGGCGCCGGGCTGGTGATGTCGACTCTGGACGTCGTCGCCTACGCCGGTGAGCAGCACGGCGGCATGAAGCCCGCCAACTTCCTGGACATCGGCGGCGGCGCGTCGGCCGAGGTCATGGCGGCCGGACTGGACGTCATCCTGGGCGACGACGACGTGCGCAGCGTCTTCGTCAACGTCTTCGGCGGCATCACCGCCTGCGACGCGGTCGCCAACGGCATCGTCGAGGCCCTGAAGATCCTGGGCGACGACGCCAGGAAGCCGCTCGTCGTCCGCCTGGACGGCAACAACGTCGACGAGGGTCGCCGGATCCTCGCCGAGGCGAACCACCCCCTGGTCACGGTGGTGGACACGATGGACGACGCGGCCGCGAAGGCCGCCGAGCTGGCTGCGGCAGGGGCCTGAGATGTCGATCTTCCTCAACGAGAACAGCAAGGTCATCGTCCAGGGCCTCACCGGCTCCGAGGGCATGAAGCACGGGCGCAAGATGCTCGCCGCGGGCACGCAGCTCGTCGGTGGCGTCAACGCCCGCAAGGCCGGGACGAGTGTCGACCTCGACGGCACCGACGTGCCGGTGTTCGGCGGCGTCGAGGAGGCCATGAAGGAGACCGGGGCCGACGTCTCGGTGCTCTTCGTGCCCCCGAAGTTCGCCAAGGACGCCGTCATCGAGGCGGTCGACGCGGGCATCGGCCTGGCCGTGGTCATCACCGAGGGCATCCCGGTGCACGACTCCGCCTGGTTCTGGTCGCACGCCTCGGCGAACGGCAACCGCACCCGCATCATCGGGCCGAACTGCCCGGGGATCATCTCGCCGTCGAAGTCCCTCGCGGGCATCATCCCGGCGAACATCTCCGGCCCCGGCAAGATGGGTCTGGTGTCGAAGTCCGGCACGCTGACCTACCAGATGATGTTCGAGCTGCGCGACGTCGGCTTCTCCACCGCGATCGGCATCGGCGGCGACCCGATCATCGGGACGACGCACATCGACGCCCTCGAGGCGTTCGAGGCCGACCCCGACACCGAGGCGATCGTGATGATCGGCGAGATCGGTGGTGACGCCGAGGAGCGGGCCGCGGACTTCATCAAGGCCAACGTGACCAAGCCCGTCGTGGGCTACGTTGCGGGGTTCACGGCCCCCGAGGGCAAGACGATGGGCCACGCCGGCGCCATCGTCTCGGGTTCCGCGGGGACCGCGCAGGCCAAGAAGGAGGCGCTCGAGGCCGCGGGGGTGAGGGTGGGCAAGACTCCCACCGAGACCGCCGACCTCGCGCGCTCGCTGATCAACGGCTGATCAGCGCCTGACAGCACCTGCTCCAGGCCGACACCGCCGTCCCCGGGAGGACACCTCATGAGCTCACCGACGCAGGGCCCGCCCCCGGGCGGCCCGTCCGGTCAGCGACCGGGTCAGGCGGCACAGGGACCGGGTGGCTGGGGTGCCGGCGGCGGCTCGTACGGGTCCCCCGGCACTCCCGGTGGTGCCCCCTACGGGGGGTCCTCCTGGGCCGGCGCCGGTCAGCAGCAGCAACAGCCCCAGCAACAGCCGCAGCCGTACGGGGCTCCGGGTCAGGCGCAGGGTCAGGGGTACGGCTCGCCGGCCCCGGGCCAGGCGCCCGGCTGGGGGCAGGGAGCCGGCGCCGCGCCGTCGTCGTCCCCGCCGCAGACCGGGGGCTTCCCCGCGGCCACGACCACGATCACGGCCACGCCCGAGACCGGCGGGTCGGACGGCGGGGCCCGGCACGGGACGGCGGGGTCGGGCTCCGGTGTCGAGCGCGGCGTCGCGCTGGGCGCGGGGGCCCTCGCCCTGCTCGCCTATATCCTGACGTTCTTCGGCTCCGCCGAGGCGTCGGGCGTGGCCTCGGACCTGAGCGCGGCGTTCGGCTCGCTGTTCTACATGCCGCTGGTGCTCGCCGGCGGCCTGCTCACCGCCGCGTCGCCGCTGCCCCGCAGCCCGGACACGCTCGTGCCGGGCGCGGTCGTCGGGGTCACCGGCGCGCTGGCGATGCTCCCGCTGCTCGCCTACGCCGACGCGCTGCTCGTCGTGCAGGTGGTGCTCGCGGTGCTCGCCGCCGTCGCCGCCGTGGTCGCCGCGCTGTTCGGCGCCGGGGTCATCAGCGCTCCCGCCGCGCGGCCGGCATCGGCGGGCTTCGGCGCCCCCGCTGCCGGGGGGCAGGCCGGGGGACCCGGCGGACCGGGCGCGCAGCCGACCCCCGCCGGGCCGTGGGGCGGGCCGGGCGGCCCGCCCTCGGGGGGCATGTCCTCCCCGGGGGCCCAGCAGCAGCCCGGCTACGGCGCTCCGGGACAGCACACCGGGCCGGGGTCCGGGCAGTTCGCGGCCCCGCGCGGCCAGGGCGCGCCGGGCTCCGGGCCGGCGTCGGGTGGTCCGGCCTCGGGGCCGCCCTCCGGTCCGTTCGGGGCCGGGTACGGGTCGGCCGCCACCACGCAGGTCGTGCCCAGCGCGACGGCCGGCGGTCAGGGTGGTCAGGGCGCCCATGGCTCTGCCGGCGGCGATGCCGGGGGGTCCGCGTCCCGTGACGACGCGACGTCGAACGGCCCCGGGTCGTCGGGCCCGGGCGCGGGGCCCGGGTCGTCCGACGCCGGCACCCCGGCGGGTTCGCCCGGCTTCAGCTCCTACGGGTCGGGCGAGTCGTCGACCGCCGGCGACGGCCCGAGCACCCCGCCGCAGGGCACCCCCCAGGCGTCGTCCGGCGTCAGTTCCACGCCGGGTTACGGCATCCCCTCCACCGGCTGGGGCGCCCCGTCGGGCCCCGGCACCGGCTCGGGGCCGGCGAACGGTCCGGTCGCCCCGCCGCCCGGTGGCGAGCGCCGCGGCGCCCACGAGTCCGGCGAGGACCCCGGCCGCCCGGCCGGGGACACGGCGTCCCCGGACGACCGACGCGGCGAGTGGGGCTCCCCGCGCTGACGAAGCCCACCTCCTGGTGATCAGGAGCGCGGGGTGACCGCGGGACGCGTCGTGAGGTACCCGGCGCGCTCGTGATCACGGGTGAGCCCGGCGAGCCCGTGCTGCGGCGTGTCGCTCAAACGAGGATGTGGCGATCCTGGCGTCACACGCCAGCGATGCCGCATCGCTCGCACGCCCCACCGGCGAGGCCGACGGCGCGGCGTGGCGGCGGGTCCTCGTGTCCGCGGTTTGACAGGGTCGGGAGCGTGACCGTCCCGACCAGCCAGTCCCCGCGACGCGGCGGGCGGGGGAGTCGCACGGCCACCGCCACCGCGCACGACCCCGGCTGGGTGCCGGTCCTCGCGCGCGTGGCGCTCCTGCCGCCGCTGACCCTCTACGGCGTCGCCGTGGTGCTCGCCGGCGTGATCGCCGCGCTGGCGTCCGGCACGACGCCGGGCGGGGAGCCGGGGCTCGGGCAGGCGCTCGCCGTCGGCATCCCGCTGTGGCTGGTCGCGCACCTCGTCCCGCTGCAGGTCACCGGGGTGCCGCTGGGCACGCTGCCCCTCGCCCCCGCCCTGCTGCTCGCCACCCTGGTCGCGAGCGAGGCCCGCGGCGCGGTCGCCCGCCTCGGGCGTCGCGCCGACGGGCGCACCGCCGGTCTCCTGCACGGGGTCGGCGTGCCCGTCGTGGCCACGGCCGCCGCGGCGCACGCGGTGATCGGCGTGCTCGCGGCGGCGCTGCTCACCCCCGAGGCCGTCGTCGACGCGTCGCCGGGGCTCGCCGGCGTGGTGTGCGGGCTGCTCGCGGGCCTCGCCGCGCTGGCCGGCGTCGCCCGCCCCTGCGGACTGCTCGCGCTGCCCCGCCGCCTGCCGGGGTGGGCGCGCCAGGGCCTGCAGGGCGGCTTCCTCGCGACCACGGCGCTGCTCACCGCCGGCGCGGGCCTGCTGCTCGCCGCCCTGCTCGCCGACACCGCCGCGGTGCGCGAGGTGCTCGCCGACGTCGCCCCCGAGGCGGGCAGCGGGGCCGGCCTCACCCTGCTCACGCTCGCCTACCTGCCGAACGCCGTCGTCGCGGCCGCGGCCTGGCTCGTCGGGCCGGGCGTGGCGATCGGGGCCGCCTCGGCGACCCCGATGGCGATCACGTCGGGGCTGCTGCCGCCCGTGCCGCTCGCGGCGCTGCTGCCGCAGAGCCCGCCGCCGACCTGGGCGGGACTCGCGTTCGCCGTCCCGCTGGCCGTCGGGAGCATCGTGGGCTGGCGCCTGGCCCCGACCGCCGCCGACGCCCCGTCGCGCGTGAAGGCGACCGTCACCGCGGCGGTCACCGCCGCGGTGCTCCTGGGCCTCGCGGCGGCCCTGTCCGGCGGGCGGCTCGGCGGGGGGCCGTTCGACCCGGTCGAGGTGCCGGCCGTGCCCGTGGCCCTCGCGGTGCTGGGCTGGGTGCTCGTGCCCGGGCTGGTCGTCGCGCTGCTCGCGGTCCCGCTCGGGACCGTGCCCGACCGCTCCCGGCGCCGCCCCTCGACCACGAAGCGCCGCACCCCCGGGAAGACCGCCGACGACGCGCCGGGGACCGCCGCCACCGCCGGGGCACCGGCGGACGCCGGCGCCTCTCCCGCCGACTCCGCGACGTCGGCGGAGGAGCCGAACGAGGGCGTCCGACCTGCGGAGGAACCACGCCGCTAACCTGGACGCCGACACCCACGGCGGCCCGGGAGCAGCGCTGACCACCACCGAGCAGCACCGGCTGACTCTGCCCGTGCCCGCCCGCGTCGTCGTCCTGGCCTCCGGCTCGGGGAGTCTGCTGCAGGCGCTGCTCGACGCGTGCGAGGGCGAGCACTACCCGGCGCGCGTCGTCACCGTCGTCTCCGACCGCACCGCGGTGGGCGCGCTGGACCGTGCCACGGCCGCGGGCGTCGACACCGCGGTGGTGCCGCCGGCCGAGTTCGCCGACCGAGCCGACTGGGACGCCGCGCTCGCCGAGGCCGTCGCCGCCGCCGAGCCCGACCTCGTCGTGTCCGCCGGGTTCGCCCGGCTGCTCGGCACGGCGTTCCTGGCCCGCTTCGGCGGCCGCACGATCAACACGCACCCGGCGCTGCTGCCGGCGTTCCCGGGCGCCCACCCGGTGCGCGACACCGTCGCCTACGGGGTGAAGGTCACCGGGGCGACCGTGCACCTGGTCGACGCCGGCGTGGACACCGGCCCGGTGCTGGCCCAGGAGGCCGTCACCGTCGAGCCCGACGACACCGAGGACACGCTGCACGAGCGCATCAAGGTGGTGGAGCGGCGCGTGCTCGTCGAGACCGTGGCCGCTCTGGCCCGCCACGGCGCCACCGTCACCGGACGAGGAGTGAGGATTCCGTGACCGACGCCATCGAGGGCCGCCGGCCCATCCGCCGCGCCCTGGTCAGCGTGTTCGACAAGGCCGGCCTGCTCGACCTCGCGACGGGCCTGCACGCCGCCGGCGTCGAGGTCGTGTCCACGGGGTCCACCGCCGGGCGGATCGCCGACGCCGGCGTCCCCGTCACGCGCGTCGAGGAGCTCACCGGGTTCCCGGAGTGCCTCGACGGCCGGGTGAAGACGCTGCACCCGCGTGTGCACGCCGGGCTGCTCGCCGACTCGCGGCTGCCCACGCACGTCAGCCAGCTCGAGGAGCTCGGCATCGCGCCGTTCGACCTGCTGGTGGTCAACCTCTACCCGTTCACGCAGACGGTCGCGTCCGGGGCCTCGCCCGACGACTGCGTCGAGCAGATCGACATCGGCGGTCCTGCGATGATCCGGGCGTCCGCGAAGAACCACGAGACGATGACCGTGATCACCGATCCGACGCGCTACCCGTGGCTGCTCGAGCAGGCCAAGAACGGCGGCGTCACGCTCGCCGACCGCCGCGCCCTCGCGGCCGAGGCCTTCCGCCACACCGCGTCCTACGACGTGGCGGTCGCTTCGTGGATGGGCAACGTGCTCGCCTCCGACCCGGATCCGTCGGTGCCCGGCTCGCCGTTCCCGGGCTGGGTCGGCACCACGGCCCGACGCCGGGCCGTGCTGCGCTACGGCGAGAACCCGCACCAGGCCGCCGCGCTCTACGGCGACCCGGAGGTGACCTCGGGCGTCGCCGGCGCGACGCAGCTGCACGGCAAGGAGATGTCGTACAACAACTACGTCGACACCGACGCCGCCTGGCGCGCGGCCCACGACCACGACGGCGTCTGCGTCGCGATCATCAAGCACGCCAACCCGTGCGGGATCGCCGTCGCGACCGGTGACGACGACGTGGCCGCCGTGCACCGCAAGGCCCACGCCTGCGACCCCACCAGCGCGTTCGGTGGCGTCATCGCGACGAACACCGAGGTCGGCGTGGCGATGGCCGAGACCGTCTCCGAGATCTTCACCGAGGTGATCGTGGCGCCGTCCTACGCCGAGGGCGCGGTCGAGGTGCTGGCCCGCAAGAAGAACATCCGCGTGCTGACCGCGACGTGGACGCCCGCCCCGGTCGAGCAGCGCCCGATCTCCGGGGGCCTGCTGCTGCAGCAGCACGACGCCGTCGACGCCCCGGGCGACGACCCGGCGTCGTGGACCCTGGCCTGCGGCTCTCCGGCCTCCGAGGACGTGCTCGCCGACCTCGCCTTCGCCTGGCGTGCCTGCCGCGCGGTGAAGTCGAACGCGATCCTGCTGGCCCACGACGGCGCCACCGTCGGCGTCGGCATGGGCCAGGTCAACCGCGTCGACGCCGCGCGCCTCGCGGTCGCCCGCGCCGGCGACCGCGTGACCGGCTCGGTGGCGGCGTCGGACGCGTTCTTCCCGTTCCCGGACGGCTTCGAGGTCCTCGCCGACGCCGGGGTCGCGGCCGTCGTCCAGCCCGGCGGGTCGGTGCGCGACGAGCAGACGATCGAGGCGGCGCAGCGGGCCGGCGTGACGATGTACCTCACGGGCACCCGCCACTTCGCCCACTAGAGCCCACCAGAGCCCACCTAGAGCTGCTGGCGCAGCCACGCCCCCGCGCGGGCCAGTGCGGCCGCCGCCTCGGGGTAGACCCCGACGCCGAGCTGGAAGAAGTGCTGCATCTGCGGCCCGACGTCCAGGGTGACCGGGACGTCGGCCAGCGCGGCGGCGCGGGTGACGGCGAGGGCGTCGTCGAGCAGCACCTCGTGGCTCCCGACCTGCACCAGCAGCGGGGGCCAGGCGGCGGCGACGTCGGTGGGCGAGGCGAGCGCGGGCGAGGCGGCGGGGTCGGTGGGGTCGTGGCCGTCGAGGTACTGGCGGGCCATCCGCGTCAGGCTCTCGCGGCTGCACTCGAGGTCGACGGCGCGGCGGGCCTCGAAGGACGGCGCCGAGCAGGTGAGGTCGGCCCACGGCGACATCAGGTAGGCCGCCGCCGGGCGGGCGAGCCCGGCGCGCGCGGCGGCCAGCAGCGTCTCGAGGACCAGCCCGCCCCCGGACGACTCGCCGGCCAGCACGAGGCGCCCGCTCGGGACCCCCTGCTGCTCGAGCAGCCACCGGGCGGCCGCGACCGCCGCGTCGACGTCCTGCGGGTAGGGGTGCTCGGGGGCGAGCGGGTAGTCCAGCAGGAGCACGCGGGCGTCGAGTGCCCGGGCGAGGTGGCCCGAGAACTTGTGGCGTGACGCGGGCGAGGTGATGACGTGCCCGCCGCCGAACAGGTAGAGGACGGTGCTGGTGGGCGCGCGGTCCGTCGCCTGGACCCATGTCCCCGCGACGCCGTCGGCGGGCTCGTACGCGACGTGCTCGGGGGTGGCGGTGAGGTCCTCGGCGTGCTCGCCGGCCTCCCGCTGCGCCGTCAGCGGCATCTCGGCCATCCGCGGCGCCCCACGCAACATGTCGGCGAAGCGCTGGGCCTCGGCACTCACCACGGTCGTCCTCCTCAGGTCGGGACGGGGTCGGCGGCCGCGACCCGGTGCCGCGGCCACTGGCTGACCAGGGCGGCGACCCCGGCGACGAGCAGGAGCGCGGCGATCGCGATCAGCGTGAGGGCGAGGCCGGCCGTGGTGGGCGGGTGCGGGCCGACGGCCTCGATCACCGCGGTGGCCGCGACGATGCCGATGCCGCCGACGCAGATCAGCGAGGTGAGCACGACCCCGGTGCCCTCGGCCGAGCGCTGTGGCGACAGGACGTTCTGCACGGCGAGCGGGCCGAGCCCGTAGCCCATGCCGGTGGTGAGCCCGCAGAGCCCGAGCGCGACGACGTAGAGCGGCAGCGGCGCGGCCAGCGCGAGCAGCACGAGCGCCGGCGCGGAGGCCAGCACCGACACGGCCATGACGAGGCCGGGCGGGACCTTCGTCGTCAGCCACCCCGACAGCGGCCCGGTCGCGGCGAGCCCGACCGAGGACACGACGAAGGCCAGCCCCGCGGCCGCGGCCGGGAGCCCCCGCAAGGTCTGCAGGTCGATGGTCGCGGCGACGACGTAGGCCACGGTGCCGACGTTGGCCAGGGTGCCGGCGAGGCAGAGCAGGACGAACACGCGGTTGCGCACGAGCGAGGGCTGGACGAGCGGCGCGGCGGCGTGGCGCTCGCGGACCGCGAAGGCGGCGAGCAGCGCCACCCCGCCGAGCAGCGGTCCCCACGTCACGGGGGCGGTCCAGCCCTCGACGCCGACGTCGTCGATCGCCACGCTGATCGCGACGAGACCGCCGACGACGGTCGCGACGCCCCACCAGTCGAGGGTCCGCAGGTCGCGGCCCGCCTCCTCGTCACGCGACGTGCGCATCCGGCGCCCGCCCCAGAGCGCGACCAGCGCCACCGGCACGTTGACGAGGAACACCCAGCGCCAGCCGATCGTCGAGGACAGGACGCCGCCGACGACCGGCCCGAGGGCGGTGCCGACGCCCGAGATGCCGAGGAGCACCCCGGTCACCTTCGGACGTTCCTGTTCGGTCGTCGCGTTGGTGACCAGCGCGAAACTCGACGGCATGATCAGCGCGGCGCCCACCCCCTGCGCCACGCGCGCGCCGATGAGCACCGGGACGGAGCTCGCCAGGCCGCAGACCAGCGAGCTCAGTCCGAACAGCGCGATCCCGGCGAGCACGACCTCGCGCCGCCCGAGCATGTCGCCGAGCCGTCCGCTCGGGATGAGCAGCGCCCCCAGCGCGATCATGTAGCCGCTCAGCAGCCACTGCAGGTTCGTGACCGTGGTGCCCAGCTCGAGGGCGATCGTCGGCAGGGCGAGGCCCAGCGAGAAGAAGTCGAGCTGGATGCAGAAGAGACCCGCGGCGACGGGGAGGAACGGCGTTGCGGCACGCACCGTAGCCGTCGACAGGGCCATGAGGAGTACGTTAGGGCGTCATGCTCAGTTCGTCATCACTCTGCGTCGTTCAAGTGGAGGTCCGATGACCGAGGAGCTCGAGATCCTGCGCGCGGAGCTCGACCGCATCGACCAGGCCCTCTACGCCCTGGTGCGCGACCGGATGCGGTGCATCGAGCGCGTCGGGGCGGTGAAGGCCCGCGCGTCGATGGCGGTGTTCCAGCCCGGGCGCGCGGAGGAGGTCGAGCAGCAGGCCGCCGACTTCGCCCGCGACAACGGCCTGTCCGGGACCTTCCTCGTCCGGCTCGCCGACCTGCTCATGGAGGAGGCGATCCGGGTCGAGGAGGCGATCGTCGCTCAGTCCGGGGTGTCGAACGACGGGCCCGCGAACTCGCCGCCGACGTAGCCGTCGGTGGGGGCGGTGCGGTCGCCGACCTCCGCGGCGAACACCTCCGCGTCGTCCTGCGGGCGGTAGCCGATCTCGTGCGCGCCGGCCAGCGACCAGACCCGGCGCGTGTTGGCCGAGACGCCCCAGACGACGCGGAACCCGGGCGCACGGCAGGTCAGCGCGGCCTCGACGAGCCGGCCGCAGTCGTCGGGCGAGAGCCAGGTCGCGAGCCCGCGGGCGTTGGGCGGGGTGTCGCTGCAGGTGCCGATGCGCAGGCAGACGACGTCGAGGCCGTAGCGGTCGTGGTACAGGCTGCCCAGGGCCTCGCCGGTCACCTTGCTGACGCCGTAGTAGGTGTCCGGCCGGGTCGGGAGGTCGTCGGGGACGGGGTCCGTGGCGGGGTGGAAGCCGGCGGCGTGGTTGCTGCTCGCGAACACCACGCGGCCGACCCCGGCGCGGCGGGCGGCCTCGAACGCGACGTAGGTGCCGTGGATGTTGGTCGCGAGGATCCGGTCCCACGGCGCCTCGCCGCTCTGCCCGCCGAGGTGGACGACGGCGTCGACCCCGGCGCAGGCCTCGACCATCGCGTCGAGGTCGGTGACGGAGGCGGTGACCGCCTCTTCCTGCTCGCCCACGTCGTCCGGGGTGGCGATGTCGAGCAGGCGCAGCGTGTGCCCGGGACGGGGGAGGCGGGCCCGGAGGTAGCCGCCGATCCGCCCGGAGGCGCCGGTGACCAGGACGCGCATGGGTCTCCTCCGTTCTCGTGACCTCACCCGCAGGGCTCGGCGGTTGTCGGGGGTGTGGGTTAGCGTTCTCGGTGTTCGAACACGTGTTCGAGGAGGGCGCTCATGGGTGGTGCGTCGTCGTTGCTCGACGAGCAGGGTTCCCCGTCGCGGCGGTGGGCCGACCTCGGGGTGGTGCGGGCCTCGGAGCTGCGGGGCCGGCGGCGCGCTCCGGTGTCGGAACGGGCGCCGGACCCGGTCCCGGAGGAGGTCGTGCCGGCCGAGCCGCCGCGCGCGGACCGCGAGGGCAGCGCGGTGCTGCCGGTGTCCGCGCCGCTGGCCGGTCTGCTGCCCGACGGCGGGTTGCGGCGCGGGTCGACGGTCGCGGTGTGCGGGTCGACGTCGCTGCTGCTCGCGCTGCTGGCCGAGGCCTCGCGCGACGGTGCGTGGTGCGCGGTGGTGGGGCTGGGCGACCTCGGGGTCCAGGCGGCGGCCGAGGCGGGGCTCGACCTGGCGCGCACGGCGCTGGTGCCCCGGCCCGGGCCGCGTCCGGCGGCGGTGGTGGCGGCACTGGTCGACGGGGTCGACGTGGTCGTGCTCGACACGACGCTGCCCGGCGTGCGGTGGCCCGCGGGCGAGCGCCAGCGGCTCGGCGCACGGGTCCGCCAGCGGGGGGCGGTACTGGTGCCGGTCGGGGCGCCGGGCGCGTGGCCGGGGGCCGAGGTCGAGCTGCGGGCCGAGGGCAGCGCCTGGGCCGGGCTCGGGGGCGACGGCGCGGGACGCCTGCGCTCGCGGCGGGTCCGGGTGCGCTCCGCGGCCCGGGGCCGGCCGGGCGAGCAGGAGGAGCCGCTGCTGCTGCCCGGGCCCGCCGGGACGTGCCTGCCGGACGGGGAGCTGCCGGTCGGGGCGCCGCTGACGGGCCCGCCCCGGCGGGTGGAGCGAGCGCCCACCCGCCTCGGGGCGGTGGCCGGGTGAGCGCGCCGGCGCGGGTGCTCGCGCTCTGGTGTCCCGACTGGCCGGTGGTGGCGGGCGCCGCCGAGGCGGGGCTGCCGCCCGCGCGGCCCGCGGCGGTGCTGGCGTCCCACCGGGTGGTGGCCTGCTCGGCGACGGCCCGGGCGCAGGGCATCCGACGGGGGCTGCGCCGACGCGAGGCCCAGGCCCGCTGCCCGGACCTCGCGGTGCTCGCCCGCGACCCCGAGCGCGACGCCCGCTGCTTCGAGCCGGTCGCGGCGGCGGTCGAGGAGCTCGCGCCGGGGGTCGAGGTGGTGCGCCCGGGGCTCGTCGCGCTCTCGGCGCGCGGCCCGGCGCGGTACTTCGGGGGCGAGGAGGTCGTGGCCGAGCGCCTGGTCGACCTCGTGGCGGGCCGCACCCGCGTCGAGTGCCAGGTGGGGGTGGCCGACGGGCTGTTCCCCGCCGGCCTCGCCGCCCGCCGCTCGCTGCTGGTGCCGCCCGGCGGGAGCCCGGCGTTCCTGGCGCCGCTGCCGGTCACCGAGCTCGAGCTCGAGCCGGGCGTCGAGCCCGACACCGCCGGCGCCGACGACGACGCGAGCGCGACGCGCGCGGAGCTGATCGGCCTGCTGCGCCGGCTCGGGCTCACGACGCTGGGCGCCTTCGCCGACCTGTCGGCCACCGACGTGGCCTCGCGCTTCGACGCCGCCGCGGTCCGGGCCCACCGCCTGGCCCGCGGGCTCGACGAGCGCCCGCCCTCCCGGCGCCGGATCCCCGACGAGCTCACCGTCGAGCTCCCCCTCGATCCGCCGGTCGACCGGGTCGACGCCGCC
Organism: Actinomycetospora lutea; assembly: GCF_028737205.1. Classification (GTDB taxonomy): domain Bacteria; phylum Actinomycetota; class Actinomycetes; order Mycobacteriales; family Pseudonocardiaceae; genus Actinomycetospora; species Actinomycetospora lutea. The sequence continues at coordinate 207,153 of NZ_JAQZAL010000006.1, forward strand.
GCCTTCGCCGCCCGCTCGCTGTCCGAACGGCTGCACGAGGCGCTGGGCCGGGCGGGCCTGGCCTGCACGCGCCTCGGCGTGCAGGCCCGCACCACCGAGGGCGACGAGCTGGCCCGGGTCTGGCGCTGCGCCGAGCCGCTCACCCCGCACGGCACCGCCGACCGCGTGCGCTGGCAGCTCGAGGGCTGGTTGTCACGGCGGCAGGGCGACAGGCGTGACGGCGGGCTCACCGTGCTGCGCCTGGTGCCCGAGGAGGTCGTCGACGCCGGGCGGTTGCAGCTCGGGCTCTGGGGCGAGGTCGGGGTGGCCGACGAGCGGGCCGGGCGGGCGCTGGTGCGCGTCCAGGGGCTGCTCGGGCCCGAGGAGGTGCTCACCGGGGTGTCCGGCGGGGGGCGCGGTCCCGGCGAGCGGATCCGCCTCGTGCCCTGGGGCGACGAGCGGGTGCCCCGCGGCGCCGACCCGGAGGCGCCCTGGCCCGGCGTCCTCCCGGCGCCCTCGCCGGCGCGCGTGCCGCCCGAGCCGCTGCCGGCGCGGGTGCTCGACGCCGGGGGTGCCCCGGTGCGGCGGGCCTCCCGCGGGCGGCTCACGGCCCCGCCCGCCCACGTGGCGCTCGGTGCCGACCCGTCGGCCCCCACCGCGCCGGTGCGCGCGTGGGGCGGCCCGTGGCCCGATCCCGGCCGCTGGTGGGACCCCCGCGCCGTCGCCGGGGGCAGCCTGCGCATCCAGGTGGTGTGCAGCACCGACGCCGACGAGATCGCCGCCGGCCGCGACCCCGAGCCCGACCCGGCGGCCGACCTCGCGCCCGACCCGGTCGCCTCCGGCGCCGACGCGGTCGGGCGCGCCCTGCTGCTGGTGCACCGCGACGGCCGCTGGGCGGTGGAGGGGATCTACGACTGAGCTGCCGCCTCGTGTCACAGCCGGGCGGTGCTGTCTCGTCTCCGGAGGGACAATGTCTCGGTCCGGGAGGGCGATGGCCATGCGAGTGTTCGTGGCGGGAGCGACCGGGGTCGTCGGGCGGCGCCTGGTGCCGCAGCTCGTGGCCCGTGGTCACCAGGTGACGGCGACGACCACGGGCCCGCAGAAGAAGGACCTCCTCGAACAGCTGGGCGCCGAGGCCGTCGTGATGGACGGCCTGGACGGCGCGTCGGTCGGTGAGGCGGTGGCCACCGCACGACCGGACGTGATCGTGCACCAGATGACCGCGATCGCCGGCAAGCCCGACCTGCGGCACATGGATCGGTGGTTCGCCCTCACGAACCGGCTGCGCACCGAGGGGACGGATCACCTGCTCGCCGCGGCCGAGGCCACCGGGGTCCCCCACGTCGTCGCCCAGGGGTACGCCGGCTGGAACGGCATCCGCCAGGGCGGATGGGTGAAGTCCGAGGAGGACCCGCTGGACCCCGGCGTCGGGTCGGCCGCGCCGGTGATGGCGGCCCTCCGGTACCTCGAGGACGCAGTGCTCAGGGCGGACGGCGCAGTCCTGCGGTACGGCGGGCTCTACGGTCCGGGTGCCACCGACGACCAGGTCGAGCTCGTCCGCCGACGGGCGTTCCCGCTGGTCGGCGGCGGTGGTGGCCACAGCTCGTGGGTGCACCTCGACGACGCGGCGAGCGCCACCGTCCTGGCGGTGGAGCAGCACGCGAGGGGCGTGTTCGACGTCGTCGACGACGAACCCGCTCCGGCTCGCGAGTGGCTCCCCTGGTTGGCCGCGTGCGCCGGGGCGAAGCCGCCCCGACGGGTCCCCGCCTGGCTCGCGCGGCTGGTGGCCGGGGACGTGGCGGTCACGGCGATGACCGAGGGGCGCGGCTTCTCCAACGCGAAGGCCAAGCAGCAGCTCGGCTGGCAGCTGCGGCACCCGTCGTGGCGCCAGGGCTTCCAGGAGGAGCTGCTGTGACCCGCGCTGAGGAGTTCCAGGAGCTGCGGCCGCGGCTGTTCGCCATCGCCTACCGCATGCTCGGCAGCGTGGGCGAGGCCGAGGACGCGGTCCAGGAGACCTGGCTGCGCTTCGACGCCTCCCCGACATCGCCCACGTCGACCAAGGCCTTCCTCTCCGCCGTGGTCACCCGGATCTCGATCGACGTGCTGCGGTCGGCGCGGATGCGCCGCGAGGAGTACGTCGGGCCGTGGTTCCCCGAGCCCCTGCTGGCCGATCCCTACGAGGACCCGCAGCGCTCGGCGGAGCTGGCCGACTCGCTGTCGACGGCCGCCCTCCTGCTCCTCGAGCGGCTGACCCCGCCCGAGCGTGCGGTGTTCGTGCTGCGCGAGGTGTTCGGGTTCGGCTTCCCCGAGGTCGCCGAGGCCGTGGGCCGCTCGGAGGCGGCATGTCGCCAGCTGGCCGCCCGCGCGCGCCGCCACATGGACACCGGCCGCGCTCGCTTCGACGCCGATCGGCAGGAGCGCGACGAGCTCGCCGACCGGTTCTTCCACGCCTTCCGGGAAGGTGACGTGGACGGGCTCCGCGAGGTGCTCGCCGCCGACGTGCACCTGGTCGGCGACGGTGGCGGCAAGGCTCCGCGATGGCCCCGCGGCGTCCTCGGCGTCGAGAACGTGGTCCGGGTGCTCGCCGCGAACGTCCCGCCGCTCGTCCGCATCGGCGTCACCGTGGAGCCACGCCCGGTGAACGGTCAGCCGGGAGCGATCTTCCGCGACCGGGACGGTCAGGTCCTCACCACCTGGACCCTCGACGTCCTCGACGGGCGGATCCAGACGATCCGCTCGGTCCTGAACCCGGACAAGCTCCGGCACCTGGGGCCCGTGGCGGACCCCTGGGAGATCGCCCGCGAGGCCACCGAGGCCCGCCGGAGCTGACGCTCCGGACCACCCGTCCCACACGGCTCCGCCGCGGACGACCGCGTCGTCCGGGAGCCCCGGCCGCCCCCGGTCGCGTGGGCCGGCACCACGCCCCCGAGGGCGATCACGCACACCCCCGTCAGGAGGACCGATGAATCTCGCACTCTGGATCGTCGCCGCCGTGCTGGCCGCCGTGGCCCTGCTCGGCGGGATCACCAAGGTGTTCGTGCCCAAGGAGAAGCTCCCCGCGGTCCCGGGCGGTGGATGGACCGGCGGCGCCAGCGCCGGCTTCGTCAAGACGCTCGGCGTCCTCGAGCTCCTCGCCGCGGTGGGCCTGATCCTGCCCGCGGTGGCCGGCGTCGCCCCGGTGCTGGTGCCGGTGACCGCCGTCTGCTGGATCGTGCTCATGGTCGGGGCGATGGTGACCCACGGCCGCCGCGGCGAGACGGCACTGGTGATGCTGAACCTGCTCTATCTCACGATGGCCGCGTTCGTCGTGTGGGGTCGCGTCGGCGCGGAGCCCTTCGTCCTCTGACCGCGCCCCGACCGGTCGACCGGCGCGGGACTGCGGGCGCCCCTCTCCGTCGCCCCCATCGTCTATTCTGTCGAACACGTGTTCGATCGACGGTTCGCGAGGTGCCGATGGGGTGGAACAACCCGCCGGTCGACTGGTCGGAGATGGAACGCCTGCTGTCCGGGCGCCCGGCCGACGGGCCCAGTCTGCAGGGGCGGGGCAACGGGACGCGGAAGGCGATCCAGGGAGACGCTGCGAAGCGGAGCCCGACCCGTCGGGAGGGAGACGCCGCGGTCCGGCGGCGCGACGACGAGCCGCACGAGGGGCACATCGGCCCCTGGCCCCCGGACGACTTCGTGCGCGACCCCCTCGCCTTCGACGACGGCGATCGCGTGGACGGCCCGGGCACCCTGCGGCCGCCGCGCGACGAGCAGTTCCCCGGCGACGGGGGCGACAGCCCGGCGTGGTCGCGGCACCGCACGCCCTACCGTCCGCCGACGGGGACGCGCGCCACGGGCACGACCGTCCCCTACGCCGAGCTGCACGTGCACTCCAACTTCAGCTTCCTCGACGGCGCGTCGCACCCCGAGGAGCTGGTCGAGGAGGCGGCGCGCCTGGGCCTCGAGGCGATCGCGCTGACCGACCACGACGGCATGTACGGAGTGGTGCGCTTCGCCGAGGCCGCGCAGGAGCTGGGGGTCCCGACGGTCTACGGCGCCGAGCTCTCGCTGGGCCTGTCCGCCCCGCAGAACGGCGTGCCCGACCCCGAGGGCGACCACCTGCTGGTCCTCGCTCGCGACCCCGACGGCTACCGGGCGATCTCGCGGGCGATCACCGAGGGACAGATGCACACCCACGGCGAGAAGGGCCGCCCGGTGTACGACCCCGAGCGCGTCGCGTCGACGCTCGGGGGGCACGTGCAGGTGCTGACGGGGTGCCGCAAGGGGTCGGTCCGCCGGGCGCTGGCGACGGGCGGGGCGGAGGCGGCCGCCCGCGAGATCGAGCGGCTCGTCGCGCTGTTCGGCGTCGACAACGTCGCGGTCGAGCTCACCGACCAGGGCCTCCCGGACGACACCGAGCGCAACGCGGCGCTGGCCGAGCTCGCCGGGCGCGCCGACCGGGGCCGGGGTCTGCGCACGGTGGCCACCACCGGAGCCCACTACGCGACGCCCGACCGTGCGCGGCTCGCGGCGGCGCTCGGGGCGGTGCGGGCGCGGCGCAGCCTCGACGACGCCGAGGGCTGGCTGCCGCCGGGGCCGTCGCACCTGCGCTCGGGGGCGGAGATGGCGCAGCGGTTCGCGCGCCACCCGCAGGCCGTCGCCCACGCCGCGGCGCTGGGGCGCGAGTGCGCGTTCGGTCTCGAGCTGCTGGCCCCCGAGCTCCCGCCGTTCGCGGTGCCCGAGGGCGAGACCGAGGCGAGCTGGCTGCGCCGGCTGACGTGGCTGGGGGCGGGGGTGCGCTACGGCGACCGGCTGCGCTCGCCGCGGGCGTTCGAGGTGATCGACCACGAGCTGGACGTCATCGAGCAGCAGGGCTTCCCCGGCTACTTCCTCATCGTCGCCGACATCGTGCAGTACTGCGTCGACCACGACATCTACTGCCAGGGCCGGGGGTCGGCGGCCAACTCGGCGGTCTGCTTCGCGCTGGGCATCACCCACGTCGACGCCGTCCAGATGGGCCTGCTGTTCGAACGCTTCCTCTCCCCGGAGCGCGACGGCTACCCCGACATCGACCTCGACATCGAGTCCGACCGCCGCGAGGAGGCCATCCAGTACGTCTACGCGCGCTACGGGCGCGACCGGGCCGCGCAGGTCGCCAACGTCATCACCTACCGGCCGCGGTCGGCGGTGCGCGACGCGGCTCGCGCGCTGGGGTTCTCGCAGGGCCAGCAGGACGCGTGGAGCAAGCAGATCGACCGGTGGGGTCCCGGCGCGGAGCTCGCGGGCCAGGTGCCCGAGATGCCGCCGGCGGTGGCCTCGCTCGCCGAGCAGATCGCGGGCTTCCCGCGCCACCTGGGGATCCATTCCGGCGGCATGGTCATCTGCGACCGCCCGGTCGACCAGGTGGTGCCCGTGGAGTGGGGGCGGATGCCGGGGCGCAGCGTCATCCAGTGGGACAAGGACGACGCGGCGGCGGTCGGGCTGGTCAAGTTCGACCTGCTGGGGCTGGGGATGCTCTCGGTGCTGCACTACGCCGCCGACCTGGTCGCCGAACACCACGGGGTGCGGGTGAAGCTGCACGACCTGCAGCCCACCGACCCCGCGGTGTTCGCCATGCTCGCCGAGGGCGACTCGGTGGGCGTGTTCCAGGTCGAGTCCCGGGCCCAGATGGCGACGCTGCCCCGGCTGCGGCCCCGGGAGTTCTACGACCTGGTGGTCGAGGTCGCCCTCATCCGGCCCGGGCCGATCCAGGGCGGGTCGGTGCACCCCTACATCCGGCGGCGCAACGGGCTGGAGCGCGTCGTCTACGACCACCCGCTCTGCGAGCCGGCGCTGGAGAAGACCCTCGGGGTGCCGCTGTTCCAGGAGCAGCTCATGCAGCTCGCGGTGGACGTGGCCGGCTTCTCCGCCGCCGAGGCCGACGAGCTGCGGCGCGCCCTGTCGGCCAAGCGTTCCAGCGAGCGGATCGAGCGGATGCGCGCGCGGTTCTACGAGGGCATGGCGGCCAACGGGATCACCGGCGACCTCGCGGACACGATCTTCCACAAGACCAAGGCGTTCGCGAACTTCGGCTTCCCCGAGAGCCACTCGATCAGCTTCGCGTCGCTGGTCTACGTCAGCGCCTGGTACAAGCTCTACCACCCCGCCGCCTTCTGCGCGGCGCTGCTGCGGGCCCAGCCGATGGGCTTCTACTCGCCCCAGTCGCTCACCGCCGACGCCCGCCGCCACGGCGTGGTGGTGCTGGGCCCCGACGTCCAGGTCGCCCTGGACACCCCGGGCCTCGAGCCGCACGAGGGCAGCGCCGGCGGGGTCGCGGTGCGGCTGGGGCTCGCCGGCGTGCGGGGGCTCGGCGACGAGGTGGCCGCGCGGATCGTGGCCGAGCGCGACACCCGTGGCGCCTACCGCGACGTCGCCGACCTCGCCCGCCGCGCCGAGCTGACCACCGCCCACGTCGAGGCCCTCGCGACGGCCGGGGCGCTGGGCTGCTTCGGTCTCGACCGCCGCGAGGCGCTGTGGGCCGCCGGCGCGGCCGCCGCCGGGGTGGGGGTGGTGCGTGACGGGGTGCGGCACGACCGCCTGCCCGACACCGCGGTGGGGCTCGAGGCCCCGGCGCTGCCGGGGATGAGCGCGGTCGAGCTCACCGTCGCCGACGTGTGGGCCACCGGCCTGACCCCCGACAGCCACCCGGTGACCCACCTGCGCGCCGCCCTCGACGAGCGGGGCGCGTACTCGGTGGCCGGGGTCGCCGCCGTGCCTGAGGGCGAGCGCATCGAGGTCGGCGGGGTGGTCACCCACCGCCAGCGTCCCGCGACGGCGGGCGGGACGACGTTCCTCAACCTCGAGGACGAGACCGGCATGCTCAACGTCGTCTGCTCGGAGGGCCTCTGGGCGCGCCACCGCGTCGTGGCCCGCACCAGCGCCGCGCTCGTGATCCGCGGCCGTGTCGAGCGGGCCCACGACGCGCCGAGCGTGGTCAACCTCGTCGCCGACCGCGTCGAGCGCCTCGAGCTCCGCGTGCCGTCGAGCTCGCGGGACTTCCGCTGACCCCTGTAGGACCGCTGCCGAACGAGGACCCGGCGACGGGCGCCCACGGCCCATCTACCCGAGCGAAGGGGCCCTTCGCTCAGCACCGCGGCCCGGCACCGCGGCCCGGCACCGCGGCGGTCGGTCAGCCGCCGACGATCGGCTTGCCCATCGGCATCGGCTTGCCGCCGGTCGCCTGGCCGAGGGCGTCCACGAACATGTAGACGCCGACCAGGGCGAAGGCGAACACCACGATGCCGCCGAGGAACAGCAGCCCGGTCGATCCGCTCGAGGTGCCGAGCAGCACGATCAGCAGGGCGGCGTCGATGAGGACGAACAGCACGGTGAACATCGCCGGCAGGCGCAGCGAGGCCACGGTGAGGACGACGACGCCGATCAGCCACGTGAGCAGGAACGTCTCCTGGGCCCCCGTCGCCACGGCGGTGTCGGTGGAGGTCGGCCCGAACCAGTCGGCGCCCAGCGAGGTCGCCAGCACCGCGAAGCTCAGCCAGAAGCCGGTGAAGATGCCGAAGATCGCGGCGGCCGCACCGTTGCCCGTGCGCGCCGCCCACACCGTGGCCACGAGCTGCCCGATGCCGGTGCACATGAACAGGATCGGCAGCATGCCGACCAGGGCGGTGCTCGAGGCGCCCGTGAACCCGATGAGGTACAGCCCGAGTGCCACCGACCCGATCACGAACGTCGGGACCCCGACCAGTGCCGGGTTGGCGCCTGCCGCCGCTGCCGCGTCCGCGGCGGCGGTGTCGGTGGCGGCGTGCGCGCCACCGGCGTCGGCGGACTGCTCGTCGATCGTGGTCATCCCCACTCCTTCGTTCTGCCGACCGGGATGCACGCACGGGGCTCGCCCCCTTGCGCCACGCGGCGCAACGACGTGAATCCGGTGTGAAACCAAGTGTGGTGTGGGACACGCCTCGCGCGTCACCGGACGAACGGAGGGGGACGAACGGAGGGGGAACCTGTCCGTCCGCATCGTGAACCGATCCAGGGCATGCTGGCCCCCATGGGCAGACGGCGCGACGACGCACGGGTGCTGCGCGAGACCGCTCGAGGGGCGCTCGGCGGCGCGGTCGGCACCGGCGCGATGGCCCTCGCGGCCCATCTCCGGCGTCGCCGCTTCACCCGCCGCCACGGGATCACCCCCGAGGACGCCGGCGTGGTCCTCGACTACGACGACAGCGAGCACGTCGTCATCGCCGCGGCGACGTTGACGCGCCACGTCGTCGGGTGGTCGCCGCGGTCGTCGCAGGAGCGCACGGCGCTGTTCTGGCTCGTGCACTGGGGGTACGGCTCGGCGGTCGGCGCCGCCCACGTCGTCCTGCAGCGCGTGCTGCGCCGCGAGCCTGCGGCCGGGCTGGCGTTCTTCACCGCGTCCCAGGTGATGGCCCTCGGCCTGTTCCCGGTGCTCGGCGAGACGCCACCGCCGTGGCACTGGGAGCGCCGCCTGGTGGTGACGAGCTTCGTCCAGCACGCGATCTACGCGGGCGTCGTCGCGGCGGCCAACGCGGCGACGGCCTCGCCGACGCTGACCGCGCGCCTCGGTCGCCGTCGGGGCTGACCCGCCGGTCGGTCGCGGGCCATCGGTCGCCCGGCGGGGACGCGGAGCGCGCGCTAGACATCCCACGGTCGTAAGCGGTCAAGCTGCGGCTGGGGTGGTGTTGTCGACGGGGTGCCATGCGGTGGCCTCGTCGTAGAGACGTCGGTGGCGCAGGCAGCCGTGCAGGATGCCGACGAGCCGGTTGGCGAGGGCCCGTAGGGCTTGGTGGTGGGTGTTGCCGCGGGCGCGATGAGCGTCGTAGTGGGCCCGGGCGCCGGGCGAGGTGTTCAGGGCGGCGAAGGCCTGCTGGTAGAGCGCGTCGGCCAGGCGGCGGTTGCGGGCGTGGCGGGCCAGCACGACTCGGGTCTTGCCCGAGGCGCGGGTGACCGGGGCCATGCCGGAGTAGTTCTTGCGGGCCCGCGCGTCGGCGTAGCGGTGCGGGTCGTCTCCGAATTCGGCGAGCACCCGGGCGGCGAGCACTGGTCCCAGCCCGGGCTGGGACAGGTAGAGCTCAGCGTCCGGGTGCCGGCCAAAACCCGCCTGCACCTCGCCTCGCAGGACCTCGCACTGGCGGGCGAGCTCGCCGATCACCGCGACCAGGGCCTTCACGCTCGCGGCGTAGGCGTCCACCACCCCGGGGTGGGCCTCGAGCTGCTCGGCGCGCAGCGCCGCCACGATGCGATGCGCAGTCGCGGGGAGGTTGCGCTGGCGGCCGGCGGCGCGCAGTGCCTTCTCGACCTGCGCCACGCGCAGACGCCGACCCTGGGCCGGGGTCGGTGCCAGCGCGAGCACCGCGAGGGCGTCACGCCCGGCGAGGTCGTCGAACGCGGCCACAGCGCCGGGGTAGTACTCGCGCAGCATCGATCGCAACGTGTTGGTCTGTCGTTGCCGCGACCAGATCATCGACTGATGGGCGCGGGCGACGACCTTGACGTGCTCGGCGATCGTCGAGTCACCGGCGATCGGGCGGTGGTGGTCACGGTCGAGGCGCACCAGCTCGGCCAGTACGTGCGCGTCGCCGGGATCGCTCTTGGCGCCCGAGGCCCCGTGGCGTTCCCGCTAGCGAGCGGCCTGCAGCGGGTTGACCGCATAGACGACATAGCCCGCAGCGAGCAGTGCCTGCACCCACGGCCCGCGGTCGGTCTCGATCCCGACCAGCACCTGGTCGGACTCGGCGTCCGGGTCGAGATGGTCGGCGATCAGCGCGTGCAGCGCCGCGAGGCCGGCCGCTCCCTCGTCGAGACGCCGGCGCGCCAGCCGCTGCCCGGCCTGGTCGACGATCTCGACGTCGTGATGGTCCTCGGCCCAGTCGTCTCCGACGAACAGCACCAGCTCTCCTTCGTTTGCACCGATCCGGTGAGCCTGGAGGAGAACGGGTGCGACCTAATGGAACAGTGCTCGCGGCGCGGTCGGCCGGGCACGACATCCCACCAGCCCTACGAACTCCTCGCTCACCGACGAGGGGCACGATCTAGCTGTACCCGGCCAGGACGTTGGTGACGGTGGCCAGCGGCGTGGCGAGTTGAGACAG
>NZ_JAQZAL010000070.1 GCF_028737205.1 Actinomycetospora lutea
GGTCGCTGCTGCACTGTGGATCTCTTGCACTCTAAATCCGGAAGAGCCGCTTTAGTGAGCGTTTTGCAACGGGGCTCATCGAGCGATCCGAGAGCGCTATTGATAAGCCCGCAACTCCACAGGGTTCCCCTTGATTTGCAGTCTGGCTCGCCATCGCTCACGCCCAGATTGCCTTCGCGGCTTGTTCGCCGGAGTAGCGCAGCGCGCCTCCAAGCCGCTGGCCTGCTCTGCCTCAACCCCCGGCGCTCGGAGCGCCCTGCTCCCTCGCGAACGGCATCGACTAGTGCCCGTTGTCGAACCGTCCGGCTCTGGCTTGAGCTTGTCGAGCCGAAGAAAGAACGGCTACCTCACCGACGGTGATGGCGCTCGCTGACGAAGTGTGATGAAGGCGAACGTCAGCGTGGCGACAACGAACGACCTCATTCTCGCAAAGGCAGAGACGCGGCCGCTTTGCCTCTGAAAGTCGACAAGATGTGGCGTAGAACCGCTACCGCTTGCTGCCGCTGTGCAAGGGTCTCCCACTTCGGGCGCCTGAACGACACCCGCCGAGTAGGCCCCGACGTTATTGCCGTTCTCCAGATTCCATGTCGCCACGCGCATAGCCGCCCCCTCGAGCACCCAGTGCACCAGCGGCCGCAGCGCCGCCGGAGATCAGGCTCAGCCTGGCAGCACCGAGTGAACAACGGGTTCCGTCCTTGAGCCGGAGATGGGCCAGGACTCGCTACCCGCCTAGCGGAGCAATCATCCGACAACCCGGTTCTATGTCGTCACTTCGCGCGTTGCTGCTAGGCGTCGACGCTTTCCCGTTGGCTGGATTGGCGGTCCGTCACCCGCGGGCCGCCAGAGGCTGAGTCAGCTCGTTCGCGACCAGCGTGACGACAGTGAGCCGCACTGCGAGGTCCTCGGGCTGTCGTGCAGGACCAAGGTGGCGACGCACCCGTGCGTGGCGCTTCATAGTTCCATTCAACGTCGTGCCTGGAGACGTGGAACGGTTGCTAGGCCGGACGTGTGAGACACGTACTCATGCTTCTGACACTGCGTCATCGTTGGCGGACCGCAACGAGGGGGCTGCGATGACGGAGCGCACGGTACGTCTGGCACTGGTCATGAACGGAGGCATCAGCCTCGCCGTCTGGATGGGCGGCGTCGCCCGTGAGCTCGATATTGCCGCGCGGGCGTCGACCGGGCGGACGGGGGGAGTGTCCGAGGAGGACCTACCCCACTATGAGATGTGGGAGAAAATCTGTGCGGGCACGAAGGTTGAGATCGATATCATCGCGGGTACGAGCGCGGGCGGGCTGAACGGCACACTGCTTGCCACGAGCCAGGCGCTGAGCTCCTCCCTGCCGTCGCTCAAGGAGATGTGGCGCGAGAGCGCCCGTATCGAGGCGGGGCACCTGCTCCCGCCCAACGATCGGACCTCGTCGATTCTCGACGGGCAGTACTTCGCGCAGAAGGCCCGCGAGACGCTCGACCGCATCAAGCAGGGGGCCGGGCAGTCCCCGGCCGCGGAGGGTGCGGCGCCGACGACGTTATTCGTGACCAGTACCGCGCTCGGGGAGCACTACCGCAGCTACAGGGACTCCTTCGATCAGCACTTCGACGCTGCCGACCATCGCAGGGTCTACCGCTTCCGATCGACGCGGCCCGACGGTGGCAGCGACTTCGAGACCAGCTTTGACGCGCTGTCCCATGCCGCCCGAGCATCTGCCGGGTTCCCGGTGGCCTTCGAGCCGGTGCCCGAGGGCCCCGAGCTCCAGGCCCTGGCCCGGGGACTGAGTGACGGTGCCTCGTGGCTGATTGACGGCGGGGTGCTGGACAATTCGCCCTTCGGGCCCGTCCTCGACGAGATCCTGCAGCGTCATGTCGAATCCGACCTACAACGCATCATCGCGTACATCGTCCCATCGAACGGCAAGCTGGCTCCCGACGACCTGTCGGACGAGCAGTTGGACCAGCAGCTCCCGGACCGGCAGCCTGCGTGGACGAAGGTCCTCGGCGCGGCGTTTCGGTTTCCCTCCGAGAGCGACTTCCGGGGTGACATCGAGTCGCTGGCCGGGGTGCTCGGGGACAGCGCTACACAACGCGGGGCGTCGGCCCAGATTATCCGGGCACTCCTGAGCGAAGCCAACCAGGAGATCACAGACGCGCTCTACGCCGCGGAGGCCGCGCTGTACACCTTCTATGCGGGTAGCGAGCCACTCCTCGACCGCGCAGCACTCGTGTACCGAGTCCGGAGCCGGACCGGGTGGTCCCTGCCGCTCGTTCCTGCGTCGATCACGCCAGGGAAGCGGACGGGCGGCGACCCACCCGAGGATCTCGGCGAGCTCGGGCACGCTGCCGCGGAACGGATGGTCAGGCTCCTGTTGGCCGACCTCCGCGAGCGACTGGCCAGAGCGGCGCCGGCAGAGAACCTGGCCGGCAACGCGGGAGTGATCAGCGACGCCCTTGCTTCGTTGGTGTCGCTGCGGGAGGTGATGGAGGACGGCCTCGCGTCCGGGGGCGCCGCGGGCGCCGACCTCGACCGCGCGGCGGGAATCGAGCTGGACACTCGCCGCCGGGACCGCTCTGTGCTGATCCAGAAGGCAGTCGAGGCCTACGCCGCAACCGTCGCCGCCGACATGGCTGACGTTCGTCGGGCGGTCCGGGCCACAGAGATCGTGATGCAGGCCGTGTCGCCCCGCACCCGGCCCGCTCCGCCCCCGTTCCAGCTCCTGAGGATCGGCCCCGACACACCGAGCGAGTTCGCGCCGGGCTCCTTCCAGGCAGCGCAGCACAAGCTGTACGGGACGCAGATGGGCCACTTCGGCGCCTTCGGTGACCCGGAGTGGCGGGACTGGGACTGGGCCTGGGGTCGGCTCGACGCCGCCGCCACCCTCGCCAATGCCCTCCGCGCTACGCCCCAGCAAATCCGGGACCTCCAGGCCAGTATCTGGGTGCGAGAAGGAGCGGGGGACATCAACGAACGGCTCTCCAAGATGATGGAAATGCCAGACGGCGAGCTGCGCCGCCGGTTCGCCGACGATGGCCGGCTCGACAGCATCCTGGGCAGCTTCTCGCGCTTCCTCCGGGCCGACCACCCCGGACAGCCCGGCCTGGTCACCAAGGTCGGTCCATGGGTGGCGACCATGATCCAGCCGAACTGGACCATCAAGCCACATTGGTACTTCCCCGGCGGACCGCTGCGACGGTGGATTCGAAAGTGGTTCAACTAGGCTAGGCGCCTCGCGAGCCGGTTGTAGCCAGACCGGAGGGCGAGTTCGTCGCGGATGGTGAGGGCGTGCGCGCAGCGGAGGGCTTCAGAACGCGGCGCTGGACCCGTTCCGCGGCTACGCCAGCGCCCTGCGCACCCACCTGCCCGGCGCGGTCCGCGTCCTGGACGCCTTCCACGTCATCAAGCTCGGCTTCGACGCCGTCGACCAGGTCCGCCGCCGCGTGCAGCAGGAGACCCTCGGGCACCGCGGCCGCGCCGGCGACCCGCTCTACGGGATCCGACGAGTGCTGCGCCGCGGCCACGACCACCACTCCGACCTGTCCTGGACCCGGCTGCTGCGCGGGCTCGACCTCGGTGACCCCGATGACCTCGGTGACCCCGATGGTGAGGTCGCCGCCGCCTGGATCGCCGCCCAGGACCTGCGACTGCTCTACCGCCACCGCGACCCGCAGCGAGCCGCCCAGGCCTTCTCCCGGTGGCTGGCGTTCTGCGCCGACTCCGAGGTCCCCGAACTGCACCGCCTGGCCCGCACCCTGGACTCCTGGCGCGAGGAGCTGCTCGCCCGCTTCACCGCCGCCGGCGTGTCCACCGGACCCCCGAGGCGATCAACCTACTGATCAAGAAGGTGAAGCGGGTCGGGCACGGATTCCGCAACTTCACCAACTACCGGCTGCGACTTCTGCTGCACTGCGAAACGGTGGTATCCGGGCAATCACCGGAAGCCAGCGAGAAAGTCCCAATCGGAACCGTCGTCACCCTCGTTGTCGAGTCCGCTCCGCTACTCTACTTTCATCCAGCGCCGCCTCTGCGCGTCGCGGGTACCGAGCAACTCATTGTGTCCACGACGATATAAGGAACAATCGCGCCGGGTAGGGAGTCGACTGCGAGGGGCCTCCCGAAGTCAAGTCGATGGGCGGCGCTCCCAGTGTTTGCGCCAGGGCCGCTGCTGCCTTGCGAGCGGCTTCGGCGCTAGCGCCATTTTCAGCTGCCCATGTCTCTGCGACGGCGAACCTCGGTGGCCGAGAGAAGGCTCTCTTCTGGAGAGCAACAGTGATCTTCGGCACGAGCGAAGCGATGGAGCCCTGGTCCACTCCCAATGTGTTGTACTCCACTGCTCCAAGCATTCCGACACCTTGTTGGATGAGAGCTTCCGCTTCGTTCCAACTGCCATTGAGGAAGTGGCTGCCCAACCATGCTAGGGCGGTCAGTTCGCCGCCTTGAAGGATGTCGACAACTTGGACGGCTCCCGGCTCGACCTCCGTCCTATCCCATATGGTCACCTTGACATCAAAAGCGCCTTTACCTGCGCCCCGAAGGTGATCATCGTTGTTCACGCGTAGATAGAGTCGACGCTCCCGGGGGAAGTTGAACTGCCACGGCCCCATATGGCTGCCGACAAAGAAGTACCCATTGAGTCGACCTAGCAAGGCATACTTCCGCGCCCCATGCGGATCGATGACGCTATGCAATGCGAATCGTGCATCATCAACAATATGGTTCCAGCCAGAAGCGTCGCTATCGCCCGCAAGGATTTCGGGCGCAACAATCGTGCCCGTAGCTGCTACTTCCAGCATCTGTCCCGGCTTCACGTCGAGGCCGGTGTCGACATCACCGTCGGTGTCCCTCACCCGTACTAGTGGACCGTCTCTGAGTTGCATTGACGGTTGAGTTTTGAGATCTTGAGGTCA
>NZ_JAQZAL010000071.1 GCF_028737205.1 Actinomycetospora lutea
CGTCAACCATCAACTGACCCGCCAACGCCAGTTACACCGGTCATCAGACAGTCCCCCAGGCGCCAAGACGACACGCCGAGCCCGCGCACCGAAATCCGGCTGTAGTACTAGGGCGTGTCTCCTAAGTAGGTCGGAGCCAGAGCAGGATGGCTCGTAGGACCAGGCCCGCCGCGGAAGGTCAGGGCGTGCTTGATGCCCCTATGGAGGTCAAGCAGCGGCCGCAGGCTGCAGCTGCTCTCGGGGCGCTATGAGCTGGTGGATCTCGCGGGCGACGTAGCGTTTGAGGCAGCGGAGGGCCTCGCGGCGGGTCTTCCCCTGAGCGATGCGGCGGGCGAGGTAGTCCCGGCTGCGCGGGTCCCAGCGCAGTCGAGCGAGCACCTGTGCAGCGCGCAGTTGGCTTGCCGGTCGCCGCCGCGGTTGAGTCGGTGTCTCTGGGTCTTACCCGAGGACGCTTCGACCGGGCTGACGCCGCATAGTGCGGCGAACGAGCCCTCGTGGTGGAGCCGTTGTGGGCTGTCGCCCGCGGCGATGAGCAGGGCGGCGGCGGTGTCGGGCCCGACACCGTGGCGGGCCAGTAGCTGCGGTGCGTGGGCGGTCAGCGTCTCGTGGATCCGCTACCGAAGGTCGTTGATCTCGCTGGTCAGCTCCAGGATGCGTCGTGCGAGCAGGGCGATGGTGTAGGCGGCCGCGCCGGCGATGGAGGCCGGCGAGTCGGACGTGGACAGGTCCGCGCAGCGCCGGATCAGTCGGGGGTTGCTCAGCCCCGCCATCTCCTCCCGGAGCTCGGGGTCGGCGCTGACGAGCACGGACTTGAGCTAGTTGATCGCCTCGGTGCGTGACTTGGTCGCCGAGGCCTTGGCCAGCTTGAACACCCGGACCATCTCCACCGGGCCATCGGCGGCCTTGGCGCGGGTGGTGGCTCGGTCTTGCCGCGCCGCCGTGCCCGCTTGTCCGGCTGATTGACCTCGATGACCTCGACCTGATGCCCGGCCAGATAACGGGTCAGCGCGGCTCCGTAGGAGCCGTGCACTCCACCCCAGCTCGTCGGACCTGGCCAATGTCCGGGCCCAGGTCAGCAGCTGCTGATAGCCCGAGCTGGTCGTGGCGAACTCGGCGCTGCCCAGCAGCACCCCCAGCTGGTTGACCACGTCGGCGACGTGGACGGCCTTGTGAGTGTCCACCCCGACGACGACGTCGCCGGCCTCCGCCGACTCGTGGTGGGCGGGTCGGACGGTAGGTGCCTGCGGCATCCTGGGCACGGTTGTTCGTCTCCTGCATGGCTCGGGGACCGGATGGCCGTCGCCGGACCGGCGGGGGCGGTCAGGACTGTGACGGTGCCCTGTTCACGGCAAGGCCCCTATCGGGACACGCCCCGTCGGTCCGGCGGCAGCAAGCACCGCCCCGACCGGAGCCGAAGATCAAACACAGGACAGCCTGGTCAGTCGTAGCGCGGGTCAGACCCCGGCTCGAGGCGGCACCCGGTGATCCTCACAGTCGTAGCGGGGTGGCCAGCCCGCGCCAGCCTTTGAGCAGGTTGAAGCCGCGCTCGACGACGTTGCGGTTCTTGTAGTCGGCGGCGTCGAAGCCGACCGGTCGCCCGCCACGGGAGCCGCGGCGGGCCCGGTTGCGTTTCTGGTCGTCGGGTTCGGGGATCACCGCGGTGATCCCGCGGTGGCGCAGCAGCGCCCGGTGAGCGCGGCTGGAGTAGGCCTTGTCCGAGCGCAACGCCAGCGGGGTGGTGCGGGCCCGGCGGCGGCCGAGCCGGTCGACGGCGAGCTCGCGAGCAGGCGCACCAGTTGCGGGGAGTCCGCGAGCAGGCCGGCGAGTCATCCACCAGGTCTGAGCGGTGCCCGCGGCTTGCCGAGGGCTGCTCAAGGCCGCGCGGCCGAGACCGGCGATCGCGCCGCCTGCGGCGGCACTGACTCTTGTCGGGCCCGGAAGCTTGATCCGCCCGCCCCTCACCAGCAAGGGCCGCAGAACATCTTCGGGCCGCGCCGGGTCGACGGCCCTTCGGGTCGACTCCGTCATCTCGGGCGAGCGCGGCCCGAGAGCCTTTCTGCTCTTCGACCCTTGCTGGTGAGCCTCCAGGGGCGGACGCGGCGCCCCCGGGGCGAAGGCACAGAACGCCTTCACCCGATGGGCACCGAGCCCGACGAGGCACCGCTTCGCGAGATCAACACCTGCGTTCGGCTTCTTACGTTGATCAAGGGCGTTGCTCGTCGCTGCGCGACCGGACTTCGTCCGGCCCTTGACAACCCCGTCAGTAAGTTCGTGCGTGCTCGCCCCTAGGCCGTTGGTGCCGCGGGAGTGCGGCATGGCACCCCGCGGGGACGGGGTTCGGGGCGTGTGGCTCCGAAGAGGGCCGGACGTCTCCGCGGATAGGGTCCACTCGGCCCGTCCATCATCACGCAGCTTGGTCAGGCTCGGTTCATGACACAGCCCAAGGTCCAGAGCCGCCGCTCGTCGCTGGGCGTGCAGACGCCTTGGTTGGCGGCGGGACTGCTGACCGGCTTCGTCGTGCCGTTCCTGTTCGCCGACGTGCTGGCGTTGCCACGCGACCTCTACTACGGCGTCTATGCCGCGATCGTGGTCGGGTTCGTCGCGCTGTGGGCCCGCTCCACCGGGGTATCCCTGACCGCGGCGGCGCGCCGGCACTGGGTGCTCGCCATCGTCCTCGGTGTACTGGTAGCCGTGCTGCTGGCGACCGTCGTGGTCCGCACTGAGCCGCCGACTCCGGGCCCGACCGGGGTCGCCCTGGTTTGGGCCGTCCTGTGGCGAGGAATCGTGTACGGCGCGGTCGACGGGCTGCTGCTGTCGGTGTTCCCGATCTTGGCGGTCTTCGCCGCGATGCAGGACAGCGGTGTGCTCGCACGGTGGGGCGGACGCGTTCTCGTAGGTGCGGCCGCACTACTCGCGTCGCTGGTGATGACGGCGGTTTACCACCTCGGCTACACCGACTTCCGCTCACCCGCGCTGATCAAACCGGTTGGCGGCGACGTCGTCTGGAGCCTGCCGACTCTGGTCACCCTCAACCCAGTGGGCGCGCCCATCGCCCACGCGGGGATGCACATCGCCGCCGTCCTGCACTCCCCCGGCACCGCGACATTCCTCCCGCCGCACGACTGAAGGTCAGACGAGCTCGAGATCGGGAGTGGGCAGGGTCAGGCCGCGTCCGTGTGAAGCCGGCCGCCTCTGGCCGAGAGGGCGACCCCCCAGTTCGTCGCGAGGGCGGCGCCGGCGGTGGGCACGAGGCACGGAGTCCGTTGCTGGGGTGGCGCCAGCAGGGCTGGTCGGGGGCCGGCGGGCGGCGAGTGCGGCTTCGTGGCGCGCGGGGTCGTAGGGGCTGCCGTGGACGTAGACCACGACGACGAGCAGGCCGGCCAGCAGCAGCCGCGCCCGCACCGCTCCACGACGTGCCGCCACGAGAGCGATCACCAGCAGGGGCACCACCAGCACGACGACGACCAGGTCGGTCCCGCGCTGTCCAGCCGCGGCGAAGACGCCGCTCCACCGGTAGAGGCCGGTGCCGTCGAGCAGCACGGGGAGGCCGCGAGGCGTCGTCACCACCTGCGGTCCGGGCCCGCCGCCCACCACCAGCCCCGTGAGCGCGGCCGCGGCGGCGAGGACGGCGCCAGCACCGTCACCGCCCGGCAGGGCCGGGCGTCACGGGCTCCCCGCTCCGTGTCGGGCCACGATCTCGCGCAGGACCTCGCGAAAGCGGCCGAACTCCTCGAAGTGCGGGACGTGCCCGGAGTCCTCGAACGTGATCCACTGCTTGACCGGTGCGTCCAATCGGTCGAACCACTCGCGGGCGGGCCCGGAGCGGGCAGTCAGCTCGTGGGCCCCGCCGACGAGGTAGACCGGGACCTCCAGCCGCGGCACCTGGGCGCGGAAGTCCACCCCCTGCAGCTGAGGTTCCCCCGGTAGCCCGGAGTGGTTCCTACCTGGCCGGGACGGGCTCGGGG
>NZ_JAQZAL010000072.1 GCF_028737205.1 Actinomycetospora lutea
ACCCCAGCTCCCGGCCCGGTCACACCCTCAGCTGCACTCCATTTCCGGAAGAGCCCCAAAAGTGGTGGTTTCAACCAGTCCCAAGCCGGGCCCTGAAGCGTGTCAGGGTGACGGATCGCCGACACCCGCGTGGCTTTACCACTAGAATAGAGTAGGATCGATGTTTCTTTACTCTGGAGTTGTGGCGTAGAGCCAAGACCCCCGCCACCGCAAGTGATGATCGCGGAGTCACCGCACCTGGCTCCTGCGCAAAACGCCGGCGGAGGCTCAAGGTACCTACGTCAACCCTGGCATGTGTCAGCAACGCCGCTCTTGGTGCTTAGTCTCCTCCGCCGTAGTGCTGCCGGGCCCTCGTGCCGCCCGCACCGAGCCGGCCCGCCGGCAGGCCCTCGCGCGATTCGAGCGTGAAGTCGATCCCGACGGGACTCTCGACCCGGCTGGGCGTCAGCTGGACACCGGCCCGCAGGCCCGCGATGTGGGAGGGGCCCTCCACTGTCTGACGCACGCCGACTACCGTGCTCGACGCACCAAGAACGAAGAACGGCTCTGGTGTGCATAAGACAGAACGCGGCGTACGTGCGACAGGGGCCACCGCTCCGACCAGGGGCTACGGGCCTTGACCCCCGCCCGTTCTGCCAGCATCTTCCGCAGTTGCTGGAACGATTCTTCGAAACGGCTGTGTGTGAAGTTCCTCATGAAGTGACGAAGGTGAGGGAACGTTCTCAATGTCTGCCAAGATCTAGTTGGCTGATACACCTGGTCCTTTGGGTCGAATATCATTCTGGGGTTTGGGTTAGTTACCAGAGCGGCGATGCGGAGCTTGAGATACTGCTCGTCAATAAGCTGTTGCCGACTGGCTCTGAGGTACTTCTCTTCATATTCTTGCCCGAGGTCATCAACGTATTTCTGCATTGCGTCCAAGTGAGCCTTCACGCTCGTTGCATTCCTCTTGGGCCGATCACCCTCAACTAGGGGATGGCTAGATACGCGGCGCAGCGTCGCTCTGATCTCACAGATCTTTCCGTTCTGTAGGCTGTAGGTCTTTGCGGTCTTGTGTGCGTTGATCAGTTGGCATGCAACGGAGAGTTGTTGGTGAGCCTCGACGATGTCCTCGAGTAGCTGGGCCCATGCCTTCTTGTCGTCGCGCCCATGCTCATAGAGCTTCAGCCAGCTTGCTACAGCGCCCCCGACAAAGACAGTCGCTCCGAAGGCCATGAGCGGCTTACCGACTTCCAGCCACGTGCCTTTCAAGCTTGGATCGACCGTGCAGAGAACTCCGAGGACTGACGCGGCAAGTCCGACTATTAGCAGTCCGATGATGAATTGCTTCATGGTTTCGACTTCACCAATCGTACGATTACTTCAACTGGCAAGTCCTCCCTGTCGACTTGCTTGCCATGCCAAAGAGGACCTCGTTGTTAACGGCGAGCATCACCATTAGCCGGAGGCCGCCATCAACCGCGCGGCGCAGCCAGTCCTCGAAGACCGATTGATGAGTGATGCTGTCCCAGCGCGGCCAGCCGTCGAACTGTGGATATCCGCCTACGAGATGTCCGAGCGCCGCCTGAGGTGGCAGTCCCAGAATACTCGTGCGTACTATGTTGCCGAGTAAGTCTCCGGCTCCGCCAGGCCCGTGATTCGGAGTGCACCAAGCAAGATTGACGGCTGGGTCGCCGTAGGAGTTTCCCCAGAACGCGCGACCGCCGAAGGCCCATTGCGCAAACTGGTGATTGTGGGTGTCCGCAAATCCTTTGATCATTACGGCTCGCTTCGTGTACGGTGCCGGACGCCGGTAGTCGTCCCTAAGGGCCAGGATGTTACCCAGATCACACTCGTCAGGCTACATCCCGGGTGTTATGTCCAGAAAGTCTGGCTACGCGGGGCTCTCGGCGGGCCCGCCATGCGGTCGCTTGTCGCTGATGATCGGGAACCGTAACGCTGAGCCCGCTCAGACGGTCACGGTCCGGGAACCGGTGTCAGCGCAACAGAGCGCCGATTGTGGTCGGCAGCGCAGACATTTCCCCGAGTCGGGCCGGTGGCCGCGAGGTGATCGTCGCCGAGATCGGGCGACATGTCCGGTCCCCGACGTGGGACACCTCGCCCTGCTGAGCGAAGTTCACCCGTAGATGGAGCCAGCAAGACCAAGGACAGGAGCTCCACCGGGCACGGCAACCGCTACCTGGCCATGGTCCTCGGCAAGGCCGTCGATTGTGCCGGGCGCACCTTCTGATGTCGTCACGTACAGCGACATACCGTCGATGTCGAAATCGGTGTTGACGTGTACCGGGGGCGTAGTACCGGGGACGTCGTACCGGGGGCGTCGCTGCCCCCGGTAGGTTTGGACTCGTCGTCACAGCCCACCACTCGGCTCAGGGATCGATCTGTCAGAGTGGCACGAGCGATCCGCTCGGGAACCGCTGCAGCTGCGCCTGTTCCGATAAGCACACCCCGCGGGCTCTCTAGGACGAAGAGGGGACAAGTCAAAAACTGCCCGTTTCGTTTCCCGACACTGGTGCCATCGCGTACCATCATGGACTTGGTCCCCCGGGGGGGCCCACCGGGGTACGTAGGCCGACGCTGGAGTGGCCCAGAGACACCGCGCCTGGCCGGGCGAGGCCGCTGCCGCCCAGACCAGGGCCCCGACTACACCGAGGGTGCGGCGTCACGAAGGGCGCGGCGACAGTAGGGCCTCCTACGGGTCGAGCGGACCGGCGAGCGACCGCACCGGTGCCACCACGGGACATGGACGAGCAGCTGCGCTGCGTCGACGCTCGGCGGGGACCGGCCGGCCCCCTGACTGGACGGGCTCGCCGCCGCCAGCCGTGAGTGAGCCATCGTCGGAGGACTACCGTGAGATGCGTGCCGACCGACGCTGGCGAGTCTGTCAACCCACGTGACATGGGCGGCGGAGCCGGGCCCGCGACCGGTCGGACCATCGCTGCTGCGTTGGCTCGCGAGCTGCTCGCGCCGCTAGGCAACCGCCATCGGCACACGGTGAAGGTCGCGGCCCGCGCCGAGGAACTGGCGCATGCCGTTCCGCCCGAGGACCGTGAACTTCTCGTCGTGGCTGCCTGGTGGCACGACCTGGGTACGCGCCGGAGCTGGTGCAGACGGGCTTCCATCCGATCGATGGCGCTCGGTACCTCGCCGCCAAGGGCCACTCGCCGCGGCTGTGCGCGCTCGTGGCTCACCATTCTGCTGCGACTTTCGAGGCGGCCGAGCGTGGTCTGCAAGCCGAACTCGCGGAATGGCCGAGTGAGGAAGGACCGGTTCCGGACGCGCTGTGGACGGCAGATATGACGACGGGACCGCGGGGTGAGCGGTTCGACTACGCCGAGCGTCTCTCCGAGATTATCGGGCGGTACGACCAAAATTCCATTGTCGGACGGGCCATGTCCCGGGCGCAGCCGTCGATCCAAGCCGCCATCGATCGCACCAATCGCCGCCTCGCGGCTGCCTAGACGATCTCGGGCTCGCTCTCCGCCCGGAGTGCCGCCTCGATTCGCCGGCGCATCGACGGGTGGATGTCCAACTCGGAGACATCGGCGACGTCGACCCACTTCGCTGCCTTCGTCTCGACGTCGTCCTGGCGTGGCTCGCCGCTAATCACCCGAGCGTGAAAGCACACGGAGAACTCCTGGCGCACCTCGCCGTCGTCGTAAGCCATGACGTGTCCGGGGTCGGTGTAGATGCCGACGAGACCGGTGATCTCGACGCGGACGCCGGTCTCTTCTTCGACCTCGCGAACCGCGGCGTCGGCGACCGACTCCCCTAGGGCGTGTCTCCTGAATCTTGAGCGTGATGTCGGCGAGCATGCTGGCCGTG
>NZ_JAQZAL010000073.1 GCF_028737205.1 Actinomycetospora lutea
CGCTCCCGCCACCACGATGCTGCGAGGCCACCTCCACGCTTCATGACGAAGAGCCCGTTATGCTCGGTGCTGACCTGCTGCATGAATGGCAGGTCATGCCGCCCGCGATGTGCTCGCCGGCTGCCCGCGAACGCGGTTGCCTTACCCCCGTTCTGTCTGGCTGTCGTAGGGCCAGGATTGGCCCCTGGACGCCCCCGGCCTGGTCCCGGCCCGCCGGAGCGGAGCGGGAGGCCAGGGCCGAGGGCCTTGGGTTGAGGCTCCGCCTTGACTGGAGAAGAGGTCTATTCGACAACGGCCGCAACGAGCTACTGCCCTGTCTCAGGGCGTGCTTGACGCCCGCTTTCTTTGGTTATGCTTGCCAGCGGCCGTGATCTGGCTTGCTCCACCAGAGGCGGGTGATGCTAGCTAAAAGCCGGAATCGGTCCTGGTAGGCATGTTGGCAGTCGAGGAGTCCCGCGGTCGGTATGTGTGGTTGCCTCCGCGATCAGGGTGTCGCTCCAGAGCGCGTCTAGAGCTGCCTGCGCGGAATGGGGTGCGGCGCACCTATGCGCAATCCACCGCGCTAAAGAGGCCGACATCCTGCCCGACGCCGATCTTCTCCACATCGGCGAACTGCGAGTCCACACGGAGCAACTGATGCAGAAGCTCGGATTTGATAGTCACCCCTAGTACATGCGCGCCTTCGGTCGTGAAGGCGATTGCAATCTTATCGAATTGCCCCGCCTCCTCGTGATGCGGGGTGGGAAACAATCTCGCTTCTAGATCGCCCCAACCGGACCACCGACCGGCGACAAAATCGTAATTGGCCTGAAACACATCATCAAGTGCGCCGCCGCCGTCGGACGCGATCACATGGATTTGGCTTTGTCCCGGAACCAACACAGGGCGAGCTACCGCGACGTCCTTAACTCGATGTGGGAGCCCTCCAGGGCCCAGAGGCGGAACGAAGTCTTGCGGCCTGAACGGACTCCAGGCCGCTCCCGGGCTTCCGCCGGAACCAGCAGCTCTGACCCCACCAGCCGTCGAGAAACGATGGCCATCCGTGAAGCAGGCGATCATCTCCGCCTCGGACTCCAGGCCACCGGATGGCGCAAACGCGTTAGGGACCAAGGTCGACAGTGCCACGCTCCTCGCTGCTCCAAGGTCGCCCGCTCCGCTCGTCTGGACCTCGGCAATCCCGCTTGGTACCCCGCCAGCGCCCCGATTGGCCACTATCGACGCTATAATTCGTCCTCGATCCTGTGGTTTAACTCCATCCGTGATCACCGCAACATGAAGATATGAACGCGGGGCGCCTGGCTCGACGGGATCATTGGCAGGAGCAACGCCCGGGCTTACGCATGCTGCCACTGAATAGCCCGTAGGCAGCGGAAGGATATTGGCGGGCAATGGGCCCTCCCACAGACCCGTATCCGAGTTTCGGAACATCAGTTGCGGCGGGCTACTCCGCAACGCCACAAGGACCCATAGACCTTGGGTGAAGTTCGCAGACTCGGCACCGATCGGCATGCGCCTTGCGCAAGCTACATCCACCGCTTCTTGCGGTACTTTTGGGACCTGCTCAAACTTCGTCCAGCCCGTGCTTGGGTTTCTCCTCGTGTGCCATGTGCGGCCATCTCCCGTACAGCCAACCACATGCAGGTCGGCCAGGTTCTCGGGCATACATCCTCCCCAACAAGGTGGTCGCTCTGGCCCGGCAAGGCCCTTCCTGAGCGCGCGAGTCAGTTCGGAATACCCTGGTTACACCCGATCTGTCGAGCGCCCAAGCGGGTTTACTCTTGTCTTTGGTTGGCAGCTGATGCACGCTTACATGAAGAACACGCACTGCGAGTCGCCGGACGGACACGCTACGTACCGATAGGGCCGGTAGAACGATGAAGAGAACACGGACTCGAATCGACTTGCGCCGCGGTCTGCGCTCGCAAGCGCTCTGGCAGCTATGAATATCAATTGGGCTTTGTCATCGGACATAGGGAACGACGAACAACGTCTTCGCCCGCCCCGCCCGGCCGCACCCGGTGGACGCGTCAACATGCTCGTGTAGTTTCCCGTGTCGAGCTGCCGCGTGGTGGGGCCTGAGAGGCCACCTGAAGGCCATCCCTGACCGCTTTCGGAAATCACCATCCTCTAAGACGCCGGGCACAAGGAGCGAGTCAATGGACGATGGCCGCCGAGAGTCTTTGCTCAAGGAGTATGGTGAGGTGTGCGGGAACTTCAGACTGCTAACCGACATTCGGTTCAAGCTGCTAGCATTGCTCCCAATTGCAGCAGCCGCCGCGTCAACGTTGCGAGGAGATGCGCCCAACGCTGCGTCCTTCGCGCTCTCACTCTTCGGGCTCGCCGCAACTACTGGTCTAATAGTATACAATATTCGCAATGATCAGATATACGATCAGTTGGTGGCGCGAGCGGCGACGATAGAGCGTAGCCTCGGATTACCTGACGGCGGGTTCGCGAACAGGCCACGAGCCTGGCGCACGGTCAAGATTCTTCGAAAAGAGCATACTATCAACCACGGTACAGGCGTCTACGTCATCTACTTCGCATCGATCGTTCTTTGGCTAACCGGAGTTCTTGCGCCCACTATCGAATATTTCCGGACGACTTACGTAGGTCTTGGCCTGCCCTACGTCACGGTGCGCGAGCCGCAGCAGGGCGTAAATACTGCTGCCTTGCTAGCGTCTGTTCTCATTGCAGGCGTGTTCGCCGAGAAGTTCCGCCGTCGGAAGGAGAATCTCGATCAGGAGTTGCGGAAGGCCGCCTCCGAAGCTGTGAGGTTGGCAAAGAACCGAGAGCTCTATGATTTGCGCGCGAATGATTCGTTTCTAAGCTTCTGCGAAGAGCTCTCAGGCGAAAGCAGGACAGAGGTCGTCGCACGTTTGGATTACTACAACCGAATTGATTCCGATTCAGCTGGATACTACTTCTTGACCGCTGTTCGAGGGGAAGCGAGGGCCGCACAAGTAGTTGCATTGCTCACGGATTTGCCGCCGGCTTGGCTCTTTGATTGCGCTACTAATAGGAGCGGCACGAGGTTAAACCGATGAGCGCCCGTCGAGGTTTGCGTTCATTGGTGAACATTACTGCGAGGGGTCGAGCGGAGAAGTCGGGGATCGAGCTTGGGGCAGCTTATCGACCCACTCGTTTGGGCTAATCTCATCAAGGCAGACGTTCAGAACCCGTTCCTCTGCATCGCAGGGACGCCGCTTCGACCGCTTGGCCTAGAGCCTTTCGGCCTTGGAATCGAACTTCCTGACAACGGCCACGAGGACCACCGAGGCCTCCCGGTCGGCCTCGGACGCCCTCAGCGCCTCGGTTGTCCTCACTTTGACGTCCCTGAGTCGGGCGGCGACGTCGGTCATGGTCAACATGTGCGCTCCAAAAGTGGCTCTTCCGGATTTAGAGTGCAAGAGATCCACAGTGCAGCAGCGACCGGATGC
>NZ_JAQZAL010000074.1 GCF_028737205.1 Actinomycetospora lutea
TCCGACCGCGACCAGATCGACGCCTGCATCGACGAGCTCCTCAAGGCTGAGATCGATTGAGGTGCGGGTCCCCGCACGCCATCCGAGCGTCAGCGGGCGGCGCGCCGCAATCCGTCAGCAATCACCGCTGGGGGCAGGAATTTCCACAGCGACGCCGGTGCCGCCGCTATGCTGGCGCGGCCAGCTGTTGGAGCCGACGTCCGACGAGCAGCTGGATCTCCAGAGCCAGTGGTTCGTCGGGGTCGACTTGGACTGGTCGGGGGTTGTCGAGAACTGTCCTGCTGGGTTCTGGCGGCCTCGCGTGTCGGAGGTTCACCGGTCCGTGGGCCATCACGGTCCAGGCGGCGTCGTCGGCCTGCACGTGGAACGAGAAGACGTGGCCGTGGGCGATCTTGAACCGGGGAGGGGCGGGGAACAGCAAGCGCGCTCCGTCGAGGTGGAAGCCGGTGGGTTGGACCGCGGGCAGAGCCCATTCGGTGTAGACGAAGCGTCCGGTGGTGCAGGACCGGAGAAGGTCCTCGCAGTCATGGGGAGATAGCTCGGTCCAGGTGGTCGGGGAGAGCATCGCTCACCGTCCTCCGTTGAGGGACAGGTCGTCGGCCTCGCACGCGGCCTGTTCGACGTGAAGGACGCGATGTCGAGGCTCGGATGGCGAAGCGTCGGCTCGAAAGGGCCCAACGGCCCTGCACCGGCCGACGCTCGGCCCGTGCCGCACAGACCGCCTCGCTGTCGTGCCGCCCGAGGCGCTACTCGGGCGACGGGACCTGAGCTGAGCCGCGATCGCCGCTCGGATGTGCGAGCGGACAGTGGTTGATCTCGGGCGTGTGGGAGAGCTGCCGGTGGGCCGTGGCCGCATGCTCCGCTTTGCGGTCGGACCCAGGACGGTGGGCGGGGCGACGAGCTCCCGGTGACAGTCGGTACCCGACCCAGGGCCCACGACCGGTCCGCACAGCGTCGACACGGTGGTTGCCCGGCCAGTAAGTCTACCGTGGCTCCGGTGACCTCCTCCGTCGGGCCCGACGGTGCCGACCCCGACCGATGCGAACACCGCGTACGGGCGCCCGTGCAAGTGATCACCGAGTGGCTCAAGGAGCGGGTGTACGCCCAGCTGAGCGTCGTCGCGGTGAGGATCGGGCTCGCGCTCGCTGAGTCCGACAGCGCGGTGGCGGCGGCATCGGCGGTCGCGGCGACCGCGATCGGCCATCAGTCGAGCCGCCGCTGAAGGCCAACAGCGAACGACCGGAGCAGAGCCGTTGGTGGGCCGAGGCCGAGAAGTGCTTCGACGGGGAGGTCGACATCTTCCTGGCCGGTGGCTCCGATGCCGCGGGATTCGTGCAGCTCATGAAGGGCACCGCACCGGACCGCGAGCGGCTGCAGCACCTGGACTCAAGGCTCGCCGAGCATGCCGCCGCGTTCCGGCCCGACCTCATCGGCGGAATCCGGATCTGGACAGGCGCGGACACGTACGTCGAGGCGGCGTACTTCACCAGCGAGGCCGACGCGCGGGCCAACGAGACCAGCGAGCCCCCCGCCGAGCTCGCAGCGGAGATAAATGAATTCTCCGAGATGATGGCGAACATCGAATTCATCGACCTGCGGGAGCCCTGGTTACATTAGGCTCATCGGTCACCATACAGTGAAGCGCCGATTCCGGCAGTGCTTCGCGAGCTCACCGAAGAGCCACGAAGGCTGGGCGCGCGGATATTGAGGACAGCGGAGCGCGGAGTTGAGAAGGCAGTCCACCGCGACAGGTCAGTGGCGGTAACGAAGGGTGAGGACAACCCGACAAGACGGACATGACGCTCCCCCGCGAGCCGCGACATGGGCTCGACTCGCTCGACGCGCCGACGGTTCAGCTCGTCCCGTCCCGTCAGGCGGCGCCGGTCGCGGCTCCCGCGCGGCCGACGATGGCGCCCCAGGGGCCGGCTCCAGCCCTGCCCGGAGGCTCGTCGAGCAACGGCTGGGCGGTGGCCGCGCTCGTCCTCGGGATCGTCTGCCTCGCGCTCTCCCCGGTCCCGGTGCTGAACCAGGCGGGCATCCTCGTTGGGTTCGTGGGCGTCGGGATCGGGGTCGCCGCTGTGCTCATCGGCCGGCGGCGCGGCTCGCGGGTCGTGGTGAGCGCTGTGGGCCTTGGGCTCTCCGTCCTCGGGCTCGTCCTCTCGTTCGTCTTCACCGCCGCGTACGTGGCCGCGATCGACGAGGCGTTCGCCGGCCTGTCCGGGGGCACGGGGGACGTCTCCGAGCCGTTCGTGGCCGGCCCGCGGACGTACACGCTGGAGGTCACGAGCACGGACCAGGACTCCGCGGGGCGCGTCGGGTTCACGAACTCGACCGGCGGCTACGACTCCGCGGAGGACCGGACGCTCCCGTGGCGACAGACGGTCACGATCCAAGACGGGGGAGCGATGGTCACCGGGTCCGGCCCGATCGGGGGCGGCGGCGGCGACCTCACCTGCACCATCCGCGAGGGCGACCGCGTCGTGGACACGCAGACCGTCCGCGGGCAGTACACCAACGTCTCGTGCGACACCTACTGAGCGAGCCGCACACGTCGCCCCCTCGGTCGCAGGTGTTGATCGGTTCGGTGCGCTAGTGGCACGCCCACCGGAGCAGGGTGCGCGGTCAACTTTCCGAAAACGCATGAACGCTGTGGCCGGGGCCTGCACCATCATGCGGATGGGAGATGAGAACAGCGGCGCTTCCGGCGCGGAGCGGCTCGCGGGGGCGACCGAAGAGGTGAGCGAGCCGGTGCCGGACGAGGGGTCGGACGGGCTGCCGTCGAGAGTGACCGAGTTCGCTTGGGGAGATCCGGAGCAGTTCTACGAGAGCTTCTTCGCACACCTCGAGGCGGAGGCGAAGGGGATCCGAGGCGATCGGCAGCGAGAGCCCGGAGTATGAGAGCCCCGGCCCCCGAGAGCGGCGACGCCGGGGCTCACCTGCGTCGTAGGCTACGCGCCGACGCCGGGCCTCTGTGGGCCGCTGGCTTCCGGAGCCTCTCGTAAGCCGACGGCGAGCGCGGGCGCACACATTGTCGGAGAACCGATAACACCCAGGACTGTCAGACAGCGCGATCAGTAAGCTCTGGGTTGACCACTAATGACTTTCTCAACGGTTTCGATTCTCCGTCTCCCGCGGGCGAGGTCCAACTCGCTCTTGTCGAAGTCGTACCTGTCCATGGCTGTGAAGATGTCGACTACTTCAGCCAGTGCTCTTTTGAACTCGTCGTGCGCCTCGACCAAGTTCTTTTCGATCGCCCGGTATAGGATGGCCCTCGCCCGGTCTGAGGACTCGAACAGGCAGGCCTGCAGAATAGCTGAGATAGCCAGGTGTCGGTTCGCTTTGTCTCGCGCTGGCGGGAGTCCATCGCGGAGGAGCTTAAGCGGCTCTTCCGGATTTAGAGTGCAAGAGATCCACAGTGCAGCAGCGACCGGA
>NZ_JAQZAL010000075.1 GCF_028737205.1 Actinomycetospora lutea
CATCCGGTCCCTGCTGCACTGCGGATCTCTCGCACTCTGATTCCGGAAGAGCCGGTGAACGCGATGTACACCCGCCGGGTGGTGACGGCCGAGGGTGAGTTCGATGCCGCGTTCGGCACGGAGTGGCGCGAGCGGATTCCCGCCCGTGCCCAGGGCGCGATGCTGGCTCGACGCTGGACCTGGAAGGTCCCGGTCGCGTCGGGGGCACGCGTCGTGCGGGACGTCGCCTTCGCGACCGTGCCCGGAACTCACCGGCGTCTGCTCGCTGACCTCTGGTCGCCTCCCGATGGGGTTCCGCCCTCCGGTCTCGGCTTCATCTACACCCACGGCGGTGGCTACACGGCGTTCGACAAGGGCGGGCCGACCGAACCCTGGTTCCGGCATCTGGCCGCTCAGGGACACGTCGTGATGGACGTGTCGTACCGGCTGATTCCCGAGACCAACGTGCCAGGGATGCAGGGTGACGTGAAGCGGGCGGTGGCCTGGCTCAAGCGCAACGCCGACCAGTACGGCGTCGACCCGCGGCACATCGTCCTCGGGGGCGGATCGGGAGGCTCGCACCTGGCGCTGCTCGCCGCCTACACACCCGATCATCCGCTGCTGACCCCGGGAGACCTCCGCGGGACGGACCTCACCGTGCGGGGTGTGATCGGCTACTACTCTGCCGGCGACTACCGGCCGGAGAGCGAGGTCGTCGTCAACCGGACTGCAGTGGAGAGACGTGTCGCCGGGCTGCTCACCAGGCTCCTGGAACGCTTCTCCGGGTCCGAGATCGCCGTGGACGAGACCGGGGACTGGGCTCCTCAGGTGTTGCTCGGCGGTCAGCCCGATGACTGGTCCGAGCTCTACCGACGGGTGTCGCCGATCACTCATGTCGGCCCGAACACGCCGCCCACCCTGCAATTCGTCGGCGAGCACGACGTCTACCTCTCGAGGCACCGTCGAGAGGTCGCGCTGCATCGCAAGCTCCAGGAGGCCCGCGTCCCGTCGGTGTATGTGGAGTTCCCCCGCACCGACCACGCCTTCGACATGTTCCTACCGACGCTCGCACCGGCCGCCCAAGCCGCGATGTACGACGTCGACCGTTTCCTGGGGCTGCTGGCCTCTCCTCACGACTGGAAAGCCACCGCACCGACCACCGGGTCGCCCGCTGATGACGGATGAAAGGGCCGACTTGCCAGCGTGGACACGTCCTGGAGTCGCTGGTTAGCGAGTACGGGCGGGGTGCGGGAGGAAGGCAGGCTGCAACATGAAGACAAGGCAACACACGCCCACTCGTGTTTTCTTCGCGACGCACGTGGTGCTGATCTTCTATGTCCTGGTACTGGCGCTCGGACTCGGCCCCACCCTCATCTTCGTCGGTCCCGGCGCCTTCCTGGGTACCGCCAACCTCATCGGCACCGACGCCGAGCTGGGCTCCGCTGCAGACCTGGATCCGTCGATGATGGTGGCCATGATGGCGGGTAATCCCGTCTTCGCCCTGCTAGTA
Organism: Actinomycetospora lutea; assembly: GCF_028737205.1. Classification (GTDB taxonomy): domain Bacteria; phylum Actinomycetota; class Actinomycetes; order Mycobacteriales; family Pseudonocardiaceae; genus Actinomycetospora; species Actinomycetospora lutea. Next base: position 1,490 of record NZ_JAQZAL010000075.1, read on the forward strand.
CTACAGCCTGATTTGTGGCGGGGTGGTCCGGCGTGTCGGCTTGGCTGCGACGGCCGGATAAGATCTTGTCTGGTCGGTGGGCGACGATGTGGGTGTGGCCGAGGTCGAGGCGTGGGCAGGCGAGTTCTCGCTGGTCGAGACGCTGCTGGCGCCGCGGTTTCGGCGTAGCGAGCCTCGGGTCCGGGCGGCGGGCTATGTCCGGTCGCTGATGGCGGCGCTGGAACGCAAGAACGGCTGGACGATCTCCGATGAACCGCACTGGGTGCAGTGGAGGCTCGTGAGCTTGGAAACGAGGATGTCCTCATGCCCCAGGAGCGGTCGGCGGGTAAGCCGTCCACGCGCAGGTACACCGAGCAGGAGAAGGCCGCGGCGATACGGATGGTGCGCACGTTGCGGGCCGAGACCGGCAGCGAGCACGGCACCGTGAAGCGGGTGGCCGATCAGCTCGGGTACGGGGTGGAGTCGGTGCGGCTGTGGGTACGCCAGGCCGACATCGACGACGGGCATGAGCTCGGCGTGAGCACCGATGAGGCGGCGCGGGTGCGCGAGCTCGAGCAGGAGGTCCGCGAGCTGCGCCGGGCCAACGAGGTCCTCAAGCGGGCCGCGACTTTCTTCGGGGCGGAGCTCGACCGCCGGTACCGCAGATAGTCGCGTTCGTCGACGCGCACCGCGCCGAGGTCGTGGAAGGGCGACCGCTCGGGGTCGAGTTCATCTGCACGTTGCTGCAGGTGGCCCCGAGCAGCTACTACGCCGCCAAGACCCGCCCGCCCTCGGCGCGAGCCCTGCGTGACGCCGAACTCACCCCGCAGCTGATCAAGCTGTGGGAGGACAACTACCGCGTCTACGGGGCCCGCAAGCTGCACAAGGCCGCCCGCCGCGCCGGGCTCGACGTCGGCCGCGACCAGGTCGCCCGGCTCATGCGCGTCGCCGGGATCGAGGGCGCTCGTCGCAGCAAGCGGGTCCGCACCACCCGAGCGGATCCGAGTACCACCGCGCGGCACCCGGACCTGGTCGAACGTGCGTTCCGGGCCGACGCTCCCAACCAGTTGTGGGTCACCGACCTGACCTTCGTCGCGACCTGGGCCGGGGTGGCCTACGTGTGCTTCATCGTCGACGCGTTCTCCCGCATGATCGTCGGCTGGCGGGTGGCCTCGCACATGCGCACCGGCATGGTGCTCGACGCGATGGAGATGGCCCGCTGGTCGCGCGGTGCCCGGCTCGAGGGGCTGCGGTGTCACAGCGACGCCGGCTCGCAGTTCACCTCGCTGCGCTGGGGTGAGCGCCTCGCCGAGATCGGCGCGCTTCCCTCGATCGGCAGCGTCGGGGACTCCTTCGACAATGCTCTGGCCGAGACCGTGAACGGCTACTACAAGGCCGAGCTGATCCGCGGGCCGACCCGGGCAGGGCCGTGGAAGACCGTCGAGGACGTCGAACTGGCCACCCTGGGCTGGGTCCACTGGCACAACACCGCTCGGCTGCACAGCTACCTCCGCGACATCCCACCCGTCGAGTACGAGCAGGCGTTCTACGCTGCCCACCGGACCGACCACGACCCGGTCGGAATCCCACCGTGAGGGCCTCCATCAGACCCAGTGCGGTTCACCGAAGCGACCGGCGCGCCCTCGCCGAACTCGGTGCAGTGGCTGCTGACCGGCGC
>NZ_JAQZAL010000076.1 GCF_028737205.1 Actinomycetospora lutea
CGCTCCTTGAGCGCCATCGCGTCCGTGTGTCGACGCCGGAGCTGGTCGCGCACGATCCCGCACATCAGCTCGCTGAGGTGGTCGGGCGTCCCCGACTCGAGGGCGTGCTCCGCGGCGGGGATCACCGGGCCGACGTCCAGGCCGGCTGGCTTGAGGCCGGTGAACGGTGCCCCCTCTCCGGCCCGGTGCAGGCGCACAACGGTCTCGAAGAACCAACGGTCGGCCACCTCGCGGGCGGCCGGTCCGAGCGCACGCGCAGTCACGGCGAGATCGAAGCTCCGGCGCAGCTCCGCTTCATCCTCCGCCGGAACGTATGGCGCGACGCGCTGCACCTCTCCGGACGTCATCGCGTCCCGCGCGGCGGTGACCACCGGCCCATCGAGAGAATCGCAATGCGGGGGCATCCTGCTCACATCCTTCGCCTGGGCGGCGACGTAACGGCTGCGGCTGATCCATCTGATCTGGCGCAGCGATAGAGCGTTGATCGAGTGGCGCCATTCACTGCCCCGCCATGACGTGCCCGTTGACCCACCTATCCAGAGCGGGCACCCTCAGCAGGACCAGAACGCCTGCGCTACCAAGTGCGTGGATCAGCACGTTGAACCATGGCGTGATTTCACCGGCCTGCTGGGCGGCGACCCAATACGGGATCAGCGTGATCAAGCCGAGGACCGCTGACGTGAGCGCGACGTTCTCCCACCACGGTATCCTGGTGAACAACCCATATGTGGCCATGGTGAAGCCGGCGAGCACGGCGAGCGCAAGGATCTGCGTCACCGCCCACCAGGCTCCCTGAGCCGAGATTCCCTGGCTCGCGAACATCGGGGTCAGCCACAAGAACGTGGTACCGAAGAGGAACAACGCGACCCCACCAACAGTGCGGATCGTGAACACCGTACCCACCTCCGCCACCGACCTTGTGACCTACGGACGGGATTCGGGCAGGGGTCGACCGTCCCATCCCTGACGGCCCTTGGTCCGCCCGAGTGCGACCAACGTCCCCCTGAAGACCCCGGCCGACGTTCGGCGCCTCCCGATCCGGACATGTTCTCGGCTTGCGGCCACCCATCAGGAACCCTCCGTCGGTACTCCGCCGCCCGGGCGCCGTTCACACCCTGCGAGGCGGCGGACGGGCCGGTCGGGATGCGACATCCCGCTGGCACCCGGGGACGCTGCTCGTGGCGCGTGCGGCGTGGGCGTTCGGGCTGTGGCTCGAGGTCGTCGAGCGCCGAGTCAGCTCGGAACGTGCGGCTCACGACCACGACGGCGCCCACGACCCCTCGCGGCCCGATCTCGCCTCAACGTGCACCCGGGCCGATGGACTGGTCCTGACCTGGTCGTAGGACCGTGTCGGCCGTGCGCGGGAAGACCCCACGGTCGGGGCATGCTCATCGCCGAGGACCTCCTGCTGCTCCTGACCGCCGACGACAGCGGGAAGCTGGCTGCGGATGGCACGAACATGACGATCGCGCTGGGTGGGGCGTTGCTGGCCGAGCTTTCACTCAGGGAGCGCGTCGACGTCGCGGGCCCCGGTGAGCAGGTGCGTGAAGGCCGGCTGGTCGTCCGGGACCCCAGTCCCACCGGGGACGGCGTACTCGACGAGGCCCTGGCCACGGTCGGCCACAAGGAGGGCAAGACACCCCAGAGCGTCGTGGCCGCGCTGGGCAGGCGGATCCGGCCGCGGCTCTACGAGCGGCTCGCCGAGGCCGGCCTGGTCCGAGCGGAGCAGGGCCGGATCTTCGGCATCTTCCCAGTACACCGGTGGCCCGCGGAGCACGCCGACCACGAGATGGCGGTCCAGGCCGACGTGCTCACCGCCCTGCGCCACGGCGTGACCGCGGACGCCAGGACCCGAGCGCTCATCTCCCTCCTGCGCGCGCTCAAGGCCGTGCACAAGGCGGTGGCTCCGGAGTCTCTCGGGCTTTCCAAGCAGGAGCTGAACGAGCGCGCCGAGCGGATCGCCGAGGACGACTGGGTGGGGAAGGCAGTTCGGTCGGCGATCAACAGCGAGGACGCGGCGATCTACGCAGGAGGAGGGGCCGCCCGCGGTTTCTGACCGCACAGTTCCCGTACAGCCCGATCGGCCCGCACAACGTCATCGCCAGGCCGACGTCGCGATCGCTGACGACGTAGCGGAAGTCGCACCGGCTGGCGCCTCCGGCCAGGGTGCCGCTGCGGAGGAGCACTTCCCCGCTCCTCGGCCATCCGCAGGTTCTGGTCGTACAGGACCCGCTCACGGAACGTCCCCTCGCCGCGGCTGCGCGGGTAGTCGGGGTAAAGGCAGCGGCGCACACCGATGGCGAAGCAGCCAGGGGCGTCGACGTAGGTATCACCCAGCCGGGGCGGCACGATTGCCGAGGCAGCTGCTCGCGCAGCCGCGTCCGCGCCAGCCGGCTTCCGGGTGCACCGTCGCGACCACCAGGTCCAGCGGCTGCTGCAGCCAGCGCATCAGCCGGTACATCGTGTCGGCCAGCAGCTTCGCCGCCCGATCCATCGGTATCCCGGAGTGCACGAGGGCATCTCGAAGCGCCAGGGCATTCGGGTGAGGCATCCGGGACGCGCGGGCCCATGAGCCCGTGCTGGTGCTGAACTTGGTCACCGCCGTGGCCGCGGATGCCGTGGCGCGCGATCCCGTCGCGGGAGGCCGACGATGACGACGCTGCTCGAGGAGATCCTGCCCCGCGCCGAGGTCCGCTTGGTGCACCGGGCGCTGTTGCGGGTGCCGGCCGAGCGGGTCTATCGCGCCACCTGTGAGCTGGACGTGGCCCGCCATCATCTGGTGCGGGCCCTGGTCGCCGCCCGCGCGCTGCCAGTGGGCGGGCCGGGCCCGCGGAGTCTGCGGATCGCCGACCTGCCCGGACCGGAGTTCGGTTGGCTGCGCCTCGGCGAGTGCCACGAAACCGAGCTCGTCCTGGGCACTCTGGCCCGCCCTTGGCGGGTCAGTCAGCCACCCCCGGCCCAGCCGGCTAGGGCGTGTCTCTTGGATCACGACCGGGACCAGAGCACGAGGCTGGCGAGCAG
>NZ_JAQZAL010000077.1 GCF_028737205.1 Actinomycetospora lutea
GGGTCACGCGACCAGAATCCCAGCTACCCGACTCCGCCGAACCGGGGCGAACCACCCTCACGGTGGGATTCCGACCGTGGGCTGGTCGGTCCGGTGGGCAGCGTAGAACGACTGCTCGTACTCGGCGGGCGGGATGTCGCCGAGGTAGCCGTGCAGCCGCGCGGTGTTGTGCCAGTGCACCCAGCCCAGGGTGGCCAGCTCGACGTCGGCGACGGTCTTCCACGGCCCTGAACGGGTCGGGCCGCGGATCAGCTCGGCCTTGTAGTAGCCGTTGACGGTCTCGGCCAGGGCATTGATGCTCCTATAGATCGCAAGCCTTCAGGCGGCTCGAGGAAGCAGCTCCGGACGGACCCGAGGAGGTGCCGACGGCGGCGGGAGCAGCCGGTAGATCTCCCGGGCCAGGTAGCGCTTCAGGCAGCGGATGATCTCGCGCTTCGATAGCCCTTCAGCGGTGCGCCGGGCGACGTAGTCGATGGTGGGCTGGTGGTGCGATCGCGGGCATGCCCTCACCCGCCGCAACCTTGTGCCCTCGAAGCTGCCCGCTCGATGCTGCCTGGCCTGCTCACGCGCCCTCGCCGTCGTCCGCTACGCCAAGAGCATCGGCGCGACGCTCGAAGTTCGTCGCCAACACGATCGCCAACTCGGCCCAGTACGAGCGCCGCCTGATCGGTCAGCGCACCCGTGAGGGCCTTGCCGCCAAGCGCGCTCAGGGCGTTCGCCTCGGACGGCCCTCCCGGCTGCCCAGCGAGGTCGTGGAGCGCATCGTGCGCGACCGGGGCGCCGGAGAGCCACCCTCACCGCCCTCGCGGCGGCTCTGACCGCTGAGGGCGTCCCGACTGCGCAGGGCGGCGCCCGCTGGTACCCCTCGACCGTGCGCGCGGTGCTGCAGGGCCAGGACGCCGCCGCGCTGGCCCGCTGATGGGTGCGAGGATCATCCGCTGTACCCGCGGGAACGGCGACGGCCCCGCGAGACACCCCTGAGAGACGAGGGGCTGGGGGCTACTGGTCGCCGAACCTCCGAGCAGCGCGCGGCGAGCTCCCCGCGCCGAGCTGACCGCGCAGATGGCGGGGCTCACCGATGCTGAGCTCATCGCCGTCGTGGGCCGGGCTGGCGGTCTGGGCGGCCGCGGGTACGCGCACGATCGGCCGGCGGGTCGGCGACACCGACCATTCGTTGTGGCTCGAGGACGTCGGCGAGTTTCTCACCGGAGACGTCTGGGCCGGTGAGGCTGCGGAAGGACTCGACCGTTACGCGGCATGATGGACGGCCTGGGACCCTTCGCCCAGGACGAACGGCCCGGCCATGTGCTCCGCAGGGGTCGGGTCGTCGGTCACGTCAGGGGCGTTGCGCCCGCAGCCACTCGACCCCGCGGGTGAGCGTGACGTCGACCGTCTGATCCCAGAGGTGTCTGTTGTAGCTGGCGCGGAGCTCCCGGTCGCGACGCCCGCGCTCCCTCAGCTTGTTCAAGTCGGGCCACCGGTACCGCGGCAATCCGGGCCCGAAGTTACGAGCAACGCTTGCGGTCGGGCAACTGCTGTTGCGGGCGCCGAGACCGGCACCGGGTGGTGGCGGTCCCCGGGACGAGGCTGTCGTGGACGCGTGGCGGGCGCCGCTCATCCTGCTCGGATCGGCGTCCGGGGCGCTTCGATGGGGCTGCCCGGGTACGGCCGGAGACCGGACCCCCGTCATCGCGCCTGCTCCTCGGGAAGGATCAGGAGCTCCCGCCCCGGAGGAGGAAGGCGAGCGCCCTGAAGCCGAAGCGGATCGTCGCGTCCGCCGCGTGCACCGGGAAGAGCAGGGCCGACGTCAGGACGTTCCCCGGCGTGGGCCCGGAGCCCTGGGCGTCGGAGCCCTGGGCGTCGGAGCCCTGGGCGTCGGAGCCCTGGGCGTCGGAGCCCTGGGCGTCGGAACGCTGGGCGTCGGAGCGCTGGGCGTCGGAACGGTGCGGCTCGGCGTGCCGCGCCGGCTCCGCCACCCACCCCTGCTGACCCTGCGGGCCCGGGGCGCCCTGCGGGCCGGGCGCACCCTGCGGCCCGGGCGGGCCGGCGGGACCAGGCTCGCCCTGCGGCCCCGCAGGTCCCTGGGGACCGGCCGGACCGGGCTCGCCCTGCGGACCCTGCTCACCGCGCGGCCCAGGCAGCCCCTGCGTTCCGGGAGCACCCTGCTCGCCAGCCAGGCCCTGCAGGCCCTCCTCGCCCCGCTCGCCGTGCTCACCCTGGAGGCCCTGCTCACCTCGGAGGCCCTGCTCACCTCGGAGGCCCTGCTCGCCCTGCAGGCCCTGCAGACCCTGCCCGCCGGGTGCGCCCTGCTGACCGGGGAACCCGTGCACGCCCTGCTCGCCCTGCGGGCCCCGCAGACCCTGCTCTCCGCGAGCGCCCCGCTCGCCCTGCTCGCCCTGCTCACCGCGAGCGCCATGCTCGCCGGTCAGACCCTGCTCGCCGGGCAGACCCTGCTCGCCCTGCAGGCCCTGCTCGCCCTGCTCGCCCTGCTCGCCCTGCAGACCCTCCGAGCCCTGCTCGCCCCTCGAGCCCTGCTCGCCGGCCTGACCCTGCGAGCCCTGCAAACCCTGGTCACCGCGGGCGCCCTGCGCAAAGGCCTGGCCCTGCGTGCCTTGCTCACCCTTCGCGCCCTGCTCGCCCTTCGAGCCCCGGCTACCGTTCGAGCCGTGGTCCCCGCGGGCGCCCTTGTCGCCTGCCGGGCCCTTCTCGCCAGCCTGACGCTGCGGACGCGGCCGACCCTGCGGCTGGGCGTCGGCGGTGTTCCGGCGACGCTCCGAGGTAGACGCGGTGGTCGTGGACTCCTCGTTGCGGCGGTTCGCCGTGGTCGAGCGATTGCCCTGGTCCCCGCGGGCGCCCTTGTCGCCGGCCGGGCCCTTCTCGCCAGCCTGACGCTGCGGACGCGGCCGACCCTGCGGCTGGG
>NZ_JAQZAL010000078.1 GCF_028737205.1 Actinomycetospora lutea
GGAGCCGGTCACTCTAATCGCACCACGGACTGTTAGTCGCCGTCGATTCGCACCATGACCCGCACCGCGAGCCATCGGACGACTTGAGGAAAGCGCCTCATGCCACCGAGCCGGCGACTCACGATGACGGGTCCTGCTTAACCCGATCCGACTGGTACCCGTTGGTGGGCGATTCGCCCTCTGAGCTGCGCGGCCGTCGCGGGCGCCGTCCCGAGTGTGACTGGCTCGCACGTAGGCAACCCCGCCCCGGTTGCGGGGAAGGCCAGTTCGGTCACCCAGAGCTGTTCGGGGGGTCGGCCCGGAACGTGCGTTCGACCAGGTCCGGGTGCCGCCCGGTGGTACTCGGATCCGCTCGGGTGGTGGGACTCGCTTGCTGCGCCTTGCGCCCTCGATCCCGGCGGCGCGCATCAGTCGGGCGACCTGGTCGCGGCCGATGTCGAGCCGGCGCGGCGGGCCGCCTTGTGCAGCTTGCGGGCCCCGTAGACGCGGTAGTTGTCTTCCCGCAGCGTGATCAGCTGCGGGGTGAACGCCGGTGCCGGCGTGCCCGCGCCGAGGGTGGGCAGGTCTCGGCGACGTAGTAGCTGCTCGGGGCCACCTGCAGCACCGCTTACTGGCCGGTGGCCGTGCCGATCAGCCGACAAGGCCTGCTCTGCGCGCTGCGTGGACCGTCTCCGTCCGGTTGTGGGTGCCTAGCTTGCGCATGACGTTCTTGAGGTAGGTCTTCACCGTCGTCGGCATCACGGCGAGTTGTTCAGCCACCTCGTTGTTCGTCCGGCCCTGCGCTACCTCGACGAGGACTTGGAGCTCTCGACCGGTCAGGTGGGGCACGGCCATCGCGCCAGGCCCGGACGAGGGACCGAGCCGCTCGCACAGCACGTGGAGGCGGTCGCGGAGGGGCTCATCGGACGTGGCCTCCGCGATCGACACGAGCTCATCGTGGATCTCCCGCAGATCCACGGTGCGCCGCGGCTCCTTGCGCCGTTGGAGCTCCTCGACCATCTGCAGCCGGCGGGCCACCTCGTACTCCACGACGAGCTCCCGACCCACCCCGGCCGCGACGCGGGCAGCGGCATCGAGAACACGATCACCGAGGGGCTCTGTGGTGCGCGCCGCCCCGTAGAGCAGGGCGCGGACTTCACGGCCGACGTGAACGGGGACGGCCACCAGACCGTGGGTCTGCTCCTGGATGAGCTTGTGGTCGTACACGTGGCTGATCGTCGTCGCGCGCAGGTAGTCGTTGACCACGACAGGTCGCCCGAGCTGCAGGGCCTTACCCCCGGCACCCATGCCCGGGGTGACGACGACCCCCCGCATCGTCTCGGTGAGCATGCCGTGCAGTTCGGTGACGACCAGGCGCCCCCCGCGGGTGACCGGGCCGGCCAACGTGCCGTCCAACCCGGTCGCCCACCGCAGACGAGGCAGTGCGCGGCGCAGGGGACGCACCAGGTCCGGGCCCGCCGTGTCGATCATGTCGTCCCTCGCTCGCAAGACATCGTCCGCGTGGGTGCCGCTCGAGTGTGGCAGCGGCGACCTCTCGACATCTCCTCCTGATGGAGGTGACCGGGCTCGCGGGTGACAGCCCAAGCTCGCTCGGGCCGCCCGCCGGGCGGGTTGACGAAGAAGGGAGACGACATGTTCGCGGTCATCCGCACCTACGAGGACGAGGTACCGGAGATCGTCGTGGAGGTCGGCAAGCGAGCGGAAGCCCTTCGCGACGTGATGCGCGGTCTCGACGGTTTCGTCGCCTACTACTTGGTGGACCTCGGCGACGGTCGCGTGACGACCATCGGCGTCTTCGACACGCGGTCCGGCGCTGAGGAGTCCACCCGGTCGGCAGGCAGGTGGCTGCACGAGACCGGCCTCGCAGCCCTGGTGCCGAACCCACCGACGATCACCCTCGGCGAGGTCGTCCTCGACGCGCGGTAGGACGTCACGGGGGTATCACCAGCCGTGCCGCGACTCGTTCGCTCACCGCTGGCTCCGGGCTCAGAGAGCACGCCCGCGAGCATCGACCTGGGCCGCGCCGCCGACCGGCAGCACGTGCCCTGGAACAGCCCGGATCAACGGGACCCCTCGAGGGATCGGCCCAGACGCCCACCGCCTTCGTCCCGGTCGACGGGGCTTCCGAGCGGGCCGCGGCCAGGACAGCGGCCCGGGTGCGAGAGAGGGCACAGCACGCGAGCTCCGGCGTGCTGCGCACCTTGCCTTCGGCCGCGCTGTCGCCCTGAGACGGCGTCCGTGTCTGTCACGGAATCGCCGGGCTGAACACGCGCTCAACACAGTTGCGAGATGTGATGATCACCTACGCACGAACCCGACCCGACTCGCCCTCCGGCGGGATCACCTTCTTCCTTCCGACCGATCCGCCGACCACCGGCGACCCGAGCGGCCGGCTCCCGCCGCACGAGGCCATGCGCCTGCGCGCCGCCGCGCACCACGCGAAGCGCGCATATCCAGGAGCGGTCGGTGAGCTGCTCGCTCGCGAGCTGACCGCCCACGCCGAGTTCGGCTACCGCTTCGCCACCGATGGGCTCTTGCCCCGTCTCGCGACCGAAGTACTGAGATCACCCGTGCCACGGTGAACGACGCCGCCTCGAGTACTCCGGACCCGACCTCTCCCCCCGGGGGTTGACTCTCCAAGAGGCAGACGAGTTGGTTCTTGTGGGCTTTTGTCGCCCTCACCAAACCAGGAGAATCAGCGCGGATGACGAACCATCTTGCGCGGATAATTGACGCGTTCGACGCCGGCCGACTCGAGCTGGTCGTCGCCCAAACGACCGACGATTACTGGCTCTTCCGGAAATGGAGTGCAGCTGAGGGTGTGACCGGGCCGGGAGCTGGGGT
>NZ_JAQZAL010000079.1 GCF_028737205.1 Actinomycetospora lutea
CATACTGGCGCCGACGCCACCAAGCCCGCGCCCGCCACTGCCACCACGCAACCCGTGATGACGCTGGCCGAAGTTCCCCAGAGGTACTAGATCATCTTCCCCATGTGAGAGATCACTGTAGTGCGGCGGCAGCGCGGCTGGTCAAGCTCGTCGGAGTGGGATGACGCCGGGTTCGGGGCAGGACGGGCCGCTTCGGGGGTGGTGAGCAGGGCGACGATGCTGACCTCGCCGCCGCAGTGCGGGCAGGCCCGGATCGCGATTGGCGACGGCGCGGGCTGCGCTTCGCGGTCGTGGTTCTCGGCCGCGGGTTCGGCTCGTCGTCGTAGGTGGGCGTGTTTGCGGCAGCGGTCGGAGCAGTAGCGGTGTCGCGGGCCGGCGGGGGTGAAGGTGGTCCAGCAGATCGGGCAGCCGCGCTCGGATCGCCAGTCTGAGCTCGGGTCAGCTCGCATGAGTGCCTCCCAGTCCTGCTCGGTGTCCGGCGGCGGCGCGCAGGGTGTCCGCAGTGTTCTGGTGGGCGCGGAGCCGGTAGGAGGGCCCGTCGATGCCGACGACGGTGGCGCGGTGCAGGAGTCGGTCGAGCATGGCCGCGGCGACGGTGGCGTCGCCGAAGGCGCCTGCCCAGTCGGCGATACCGACGTTGGTGGTCAGGATCGTGGAGGACTTGAGGTAGCGCTGGTTGATGACCTGGAACAGCGCCGAGGCGCCGTCGCCGGGCAGCGGCAGGTAGCCGAGTTCGTCGATGACCAGGAGTTTCGGGCCGGCGAAGAAGCGCATGCAGGTGTTCCACCGGCCCTCGAGGGCGGCCTTGTGGCACTTCGCGGCGAGGTCGGCGGCGGTGGTGAAGTAGACCCGGGCGCCGGCGTCGGCCGCGCCGCGGGCCAGCGCGGTGGCCAGCATGGTCTTGCCGACCCCGGGCGGGCCGACGAACAGAACGTTGGCGGCGTCGTCGAGGAAGCGCAGGGTGGCCAGGTCGCGGACGAGGTTCTCGTCGACGCCGGGTTGGGCGGCGAAGTCGAAGTCGGCGATGGTCCAGGGGCCGGGCAGGCAGGCGAACCGCAACCTGGAGGCCAGTCGGCGGGCTTCGGTGGCTTCGACCTCGATCTCGAGGAGGCGCTCGAGCGCCGCGGTCAGCGACAGCCCGTCGCGGCGAGCAGCGTCGAGGACGGAGTTGAGGTGCTCGGCGGCGTCGTTGAGCTTCAAGTACCCGAGGTGGGCGCGCAGGTTCTGATACCGGCGAGCTTCGCTGGTGGTCACCGGCTCTCACCGGCGTTCGTGCTGGTGGCGCGGGCGGCGGCGGGAACCAGAGCGGCGTAGGCGGCCATGTCGATCACGACCCGCTCGGCCGAGCTGGCCGTCGGGGTTCCGCGCAGTCGGGCGGCCTCGGCCCGCGAAGCGTCCCCGGCCGGGCGTCGAGCCTTGCGCCGACACGGTGGGGCATCGCTGAACTCGGCCAGGACCCGGGTCTCCAGGGCGCGGACGTGCCCCTCGTCGCGGACCACGGCGCCGGCGCCGGTGGGTGCGCGGTGATGGACCGCGACGGTGGCGCCGGTGGCGGTGATGATGCGCAGCTGGTCAGCCCCGAGACGGTGACGCACCACGACCTGGACGCCGAACATCCCCGGCGGCACCGAGTACCGGTTGCCGCGGAACGAGACCAGCGCCTGCGCCGACACCGTGCGGACGACGGCGAGTTCGGCCGGGAACGCCGCCGCCGGCGCTGCCCGCAACCCCTCGCCAGCGGCGAGCTCAGCGACGGTCGTGCGCTCGCCGTTGCGGCGCCGGACCCGGCCGTCGAGACGGGCGCAGAGCTCGTCGAGGCTCTGCTGAGCACCGGCGACGGTGGCGTCGTCGGCGACCGTGCGCCACCAGCGTTGCGCGGCGGAGTGGTTGGCCTTCTCCACCACGCCCTTGCGGTTGCCGTGCCGCGGCGGGCAGAGGTCCACCGCCACCGCGTAGTGCTTCGCGGCCTGCGCGAACGCCGCCGACACCGTCCCCGACCGCGGGGAGCAGACCGTGGCCATCCGATCGAAGCGCCAGCGCCGGGTCAGCCCACCCAGCTTGCGGGTCACGCGGTCCAGCGCCTCGACCAGGTGTGGGAAGTCCTCGGACTCGGCGAGCACCGCCCGCCAGCGTCCCGAGTGCGCCAGCGACCCACCCCAAGTGGCGTCCAGCAAGGTGGTGTACGAGCTGACCACGGCGTAGGGCGTGGCGACG
>NZ_JAQZAL010000007.1 GCF_028737205.1 Actinomycetospora lutea
CGACCCCGACTGGCGCGCCAGGTTCGCCGCCCGCTACGCCGCCAAGTTCGGCACGAGCCGCCGACAGCCGACACCAGCCCCGACACCGCCGGCCCCGCACCACCCCGACGACCCCCCACCCTTCTGAGACGGCCCCCGGAGACGACGAAGGGCCGCACCCCGGGTGGGGGTGCGGCCCTTCAGGTGCCGTGGAGGCCTGGACTCAGAAGTCCATGCCGCCCATGCCGCCGGTCGGGTCGGCAGCAGCGCCGCCGCCCTTCTCCGGCTTGTCCGCGACCACGGCCTCCGTGGTCAGGAACAGCGCGGCGATCGACGCGGCGTTCTGCAACGCCGAGCGGGTGACCTTGGCGGGGTCGATGATGCCCGCGGCGATCAGGTCCTTGTACTCGCCGGTGGCGGCGTCGAGGCCTTCACCGGTGTTGAGCCCACGGACCTTCTCGGCCACGACGCCGGGCTCGTGGCCGGCGTTGTGGGCGATCTGCTTCAGCGGCGCCTCGAGCGCGGTGCGCACGATGTTGGCGCCGGTGGCCTCGTCCCCGTCGAGCCCGAGGCCCGAGAAGACGTCGCCCACCGAGGCCTGCAGGAGCGCGACGCCGCCGCCGGCGACGATGCCCTCCTCGACCGCGGCCTTGGCGTTGCGGACCGCGTCCTCGATGCGGTGCTTGCGCTCCTTCAGCTCGACCTCGGTCGCGGCACCGGCGCGGATGACCGCGACGCCGCCGGCGAGCTTGGCGAGACGCTCCTGGAGCTTCTCGCGGTCGTAGTCGGAGTCGCTGCGCTCGATCTCGGAGCGGATCTGCTGCACGCGGCCCTGGATCTGGTCGGCGGCGCCGGCGCCGTCGACGATCGTGGTCTCGTCCTTGGAGACGGTGACCTTGCGGGCGCGGCCCAGCAGGCTCAGGTCGGCGGTCTCGAGCTTGAGGCCGACCTCCTCCGAGATGACCTCGCCGCCGGTGAGGATGGCCATGTCGGCCAGCATCGCCTTGCGGCGGTCACCGAAGCCGGGGGCCTTGACGGCGACCGACTTGAAGGTGCCGCGGATCTTGTTGACGACCAGGGTGGCCAGGGCCTCGCCCTCGACGTCCTCCGAGATGATCGCCAGCGGCTTGCCGGACTGCATGACCTTCTCCAGCAGCGGGAGCAGGTCCTTCACCGACGAGATCTTGGAGGACATGAGCAGGATGTAGGGCTCGTCGAGCTCGGCCTCCATCCGGTCCTGGTCGGTGACGAAGTAGGGCGAGATGTAGCCCTTGTCGAAGCGCATGCCCTCGGTGAGCTCGAGCTCGAGCCCGAAGGTCTGCGACTCCTCGACCGTGATGACGCCTTCCTTGCCGACCTTGTCCATCGCCTCGGCGATGAGCTCGCCGATCTGCGAGTCGCCGGCGGAGATCGACGCGGTGGCGGCGATCTGCTCCTTGGTCTCGACCTCCTTGGCCGACTTCAGGAGCTGCTGCGAGACGGCCTCGGTGGCCTTCTCGATGCCCTTCTTCAGCGACATCGGGTTGGCACCGGCGGCCACGTTGCGCAGGCCCTCGCGGACGAGCGCCTGGGCGAGGACGGTCGCGGTGGTCGTGCCGTCACCGGCGACGTCGTCGGTCTTCTTCGCGACCTCCTTGACGAGCTCGGCCCCGATCTTCTCCCAGGGGTCCTCGAGCTCGATCTCCTTCGCGATGGAGACGCCGTCGTTGGTGATCGTGGGGGCGCCCCACTTCTTCTCCAGGACGACGTTGCGGCCGCGCGGGCCGAGGGTCACCTTGACAGCGTCCGCGAGGCTGTTCATGCCCCGCTCGAGGCCGCGACGGGCCTCCTCGTCGAACGCGATCATCTTGGCCATGCGGGTGGTCCTCCGATGAGAGACACGTGAGCTCGGCCAGGCGCGGTGCCCGCGACGGACGACCGGCTCCGTTCCGCCGGCCTCACCGTCCCGACCTGGCACTCGACGATACCGAGTGCCAACCCCATGCTGGCACTCGGGTCGGGTGAGTGCAACCGAGCCCGACGGGGGTGTCGCGGCTCAGAGGAGCAGCAGCACGAGGAGCACGATCACGGCCACGACGATCACGCCGCCGACGACCAGGACCAGCGGCTTCGGCCGGTCCGCGGCCGCCCGGACGAAGGAGCCGTCGCGGTCCGGCGGCAGCGGGTCGCGCAGACGCATCGGCGGGGCCACCGACGAGCGCGTCAGCGGCCCGGGCGGCGGGGTCCCGGGCGGTGGGGTCACGGGCGGGCCGGCAGGGCCCGAACCCGAGAAGGGGCCGGATGCCGGGAAGGGACCGGACCCCGGACCCGGCGGCCGCTCCGGCGGCGCGGACGGGGCGCCGCGGGGCGGCGTCGGCGGCGGGAGCGGGCGGCCGCCGGGCCCCGCGGGGCCGGAGTGGCCGGGCGTGCCGGACGGGCCGGAGTGACCGGGCGTGCCGGCCGGGCCGGACTGGCCAGGCACGACGGACGTGCGCGGCGCACGAGACTCGCCGGCCCCGCCCCACGGGCCGGCCGCGTCGGGTGAGGCGGTCGCGCCGGCCCCACCCATCGAGCCGGCCGGGCTCGACGGGTGGGAGGAGCCGGATCCGGTCGTGCCGCCAGGGGTCCGGGCGCCGTTCGACGACGCGGCCGCGGCGTCGTCCGGCGCCTCCGCGGCCGGCGCCGCCGGGACGTCCACCGCCTGCGAGGAGGCCGCGACCGGCGGCACCGGCGCGACCGGCGCGACCGGCGCGACCGGCGGCACGGGACGCACCGGCGCCACGCCGGCCACCGGCGGCACCCGTCCGGGCGAGCGGGCCGGCCCCGCGGGCCGGCGGGCCGGCGGCGGACCGACCAGCGGCATCGGACCCGGCCCGGTCAGCGCGCCCCGGGCCGCCTCGATGACCGCGCTCGCCGACTCGTGGCGTCGGGGCCGGTCGGGGTCCATGCCGCGACGCACCACGTCGTCGATGCGGGGGTCGAGACCGACGAGGTCGGCGACCGAGGGCATGTCGCCGGCCAGGTGGCCGTCGATGACCTCGGTGACCGACCCCAGGTACGGGGCCCGCCCGGTGAGGCAGGTGAACAGCACGCAGGTCAGCGAGTAGACGTCGGTGCGGGCGTCGACCGGCTCGCCCCGCAGGTGCTCGGGGGCGGCGTAGGTCGGGGAGCCGAGGAAGTCGCCCCCCGAGGTCCGGTGGCCGGTGGCGCCGCGGCGGGTGAGGCCGAAGTCGGCGAGGTAGACGTGCTCCCCGGCGGACTCGCGGGTCGTGACCAGCACGTTCGCCGGCTTCACGTCGAGGTGCACCAGCCCCCGGGCGTGCACGGCGTCCAGCGCGTCGGCGACCTGCCCGAGCAGGCGCAGCGTGCGCGCGACCGGCACCGGGCGGTTGTCGATGACGCTCGCGAGGTCGGGCCCCTCGACGTGGCGCATCGCGATGTAGAGGTGGCCGTCGGTCTCGTCGAAGTCGTAGAGCGGGACGACGTGGGAGTGGTCGACCGCCGAGGTGTTGCGGGCCTCGTCGACGAAGCGCTCGCGGAACTCGCGGTCGGCGGCCAGCGCCTCGTCGATGACCTTGAGCGCGACCCGGCGCCCGAGCCGGGTGTCGGTGGCCCGGTACAGCACGCTCATGCCGCCCCGGCCGATGACGCCGTCCACGCGGAAGTGGCCGAGCCGCTGCCCGGTCAGGTCCTGCGCGCTCCGGTCCGCCACGGGCCGACCCTAACGCCGCGACGGGCCCCGGCCGGGCAGAACGGCGCGCCCCGGTCGGCAGGTCGACGGCGCGGGCGGGACGATGCCCGCCGTGACGGGACACGGGCACGGGACGGGACACGGGGCCGGACACGGAGGCGGACACCGGGCCGGACACGGCCACGACCACGGCGACCCCGCGGCGATGCGGCCGGTGGGCGAGCACGCCGCCGCCGTCGCCGCGCTGCTCGGCCCCACCACCGCCGAGACCGTCGAGCTCGCCGACGCCCGCGACCGGATCCTCGCCGAGGACCTCGTCGCCCCCCACCCGCTGCCGCCGTTCGCGAACTCGGCGATGGACGGCTACGCGGTGCGCAGCGCGGACCTCGCCGAGACGCCCGCCCTGCTGCCCGTCGCCGCCGACGTCCCGGCCGGGCGCACCGACGGCCCGCCCCTGGCGGCCGGCACCGCGCACCGGATCATGACCGGCGCCGCGATGCCCGAGGGCGCCGACGCGGTGGTGCAGGTCGAGTGGACCGACGGCGGCACCGAGCAGGTGCGCGTCGAGCAGGCCGTGGGCGCCGGGCAGAACGTGCGCGGCGCCGGGGAGGACGTCACCGCGGGCCAGGTGGTGCTGCCCGCCGGCACGCTCCTCGGGCCCGCCCAGATCGGGCTCGCCGCCGCGGTCGGCGCCGGCACGCTGCGGGTGCGCCGCCGGCCGCGGGTCCTCGTCCTGTCCACCGGCTCGGAGCTCGTCGCGCCGGGCGAGCCGCTGCGCCACGGCCAGATCCACGAGTCCAACGGCCCCATGCTCGCGGCCGCGGTCGAGGACGCGGGCGGGCGCGGCGAGCTGCTGCGCTTCGTGCCCGACGACGTCGAGCAGTTCACCCGCACCCTCGACGAGGCCCTCGCCGCCCGCGCCGACGACCCCGTCGACCTCGTCCTCACCTCGGGCGGGGTCAGCGCCGGTGCCTACGAGGTCGTCAAGGACGCGTTCACCGGCAAGGGCGTCACGTTCTCCAAGGTCGCCATGCAGCCCGGCATGCCCCAGGGCCTCGGGCACCACCGCGGGCCGGTCGGCGAGGTCGCGGTGGTGACCCTGCCCGGCAACCCGGTGAGCTCGCTGGTCTCCTTCGAGGTGTTCGTCCGCCCGGCCCTGCGCGCCGCGCTCGGGCACCCGCAGCCCGACCGCCCGCGGGTGCGGGCGCGCCTGGCCGAGCCGCTGGACTCCCCCGCGGGGCGCCGCCAGTTCCGCCGCGGCCGGATCGACGCCGTCGCGGGCACGGTCGCGCCGGTCGGGGCGGCCGGGTCGCACCTGCTCGCCGCGCTGGCCCGCGCCGACTGCCTGTTCGTGGTGGACGAGCAGGTCACGCGGGTGGAGGCCGGGGAGAGCGTCGAGGTCTGGCTCCTGGACGGGTGATCCGGAACGGCTCGATGGAGCCCCGTCAACCCCTGGTCGAGCGTCCCGTCGAGCGGTCCGGTTGGACCGTTGGGGCGACCCGGCCTTCCGCAGTCGCGCGACATCGGGCACCATGTGTGACAGGTGTCATGGACCCCGCTCCAGGTGTGTCCAGACATCGTCCGGGTGGGCCCGTCACAGGACCAACCGCTTGTCGCTGGGGAGCGGACGAGCGGTTCCCGGCCGGGGTCGCCGACTCGGGGGTTGGCGGCCCCGGCCCCATCCCGGGCCTTCCCACCTCGTCCCACCTCCGGCTCGGCCGATAGGTTTTCCTCGCGCGCCGTCGAGGAGAGGGATCCGTACCGACGATGGTCACGTCCGACCAGTCCGCCGCCCAGCACGCCGGCCCCCCGGAGACCCCCACGGGGCTCGGCGGCACGGTGCGCCACGCCCTCACCCTCGTCCGCGACACGATCCCCCCGCTGCACCCCGGCGGCGCGCCCGTCATCGGCGCGGTGGCCGCCGCGGCGTTCGGCGTCCGGGCCCTGCGCGGCCGCGGGACGTTCGGGGCGCTGGCCGTCACCGCCGGGGTCGCCGCGTTCTTCCGCGCGCCCCACCGCACGACCCCGCGTCGGGCCGGCATCGCGGTGGCGCCCGCCGACGGCACCGTGAGCCTCGTCGACACCGCCGAGCCGCCCGAGGACCTCGTCGCCCGCGGCCTGCCTCCCGGCCCGCGCCCGCGGGTCAGCGTCTTCCTGTCGGTGTACGACGTGCACGTGCAGCGCGTCCCGGTCGACGGCCAGGTGCAGGCCGTCGAGCACCGCCCGGGCGGCTACCTGTCCGCCGACCTCCCCGCGGCCAGCGACACCAACGCCCGCACGGCGATGTGGGTGCACGGCACCGACGGGCACGACCTCGCCGTCCTGCAGATCGCCGGGCTCGTCGCGCGCCGCATCGTCTGCGACGCCGCGCCCGGCGACGAGGTCCGCGCCGGCGAGGTCTACGGCCTCATCCGCTTCGGCTCGCGGGTCGACCTGCTCCTGCCCCCGGGCAGCACGATCCACGTCGAGCCCGGACAGCGGGCCGTCGGCGGGGAGACGGTGCTGGCCGACCTGCCGGGGACACGATGACCCCCGAGGCGGCACGCGGCGGCGGGCGCGGCGTGCGGCTGCTGCCCAACGCCGTCACCGTGCTCGCGCTGTGCTCCGGGCTGTCCGGGGTGCAGTTCATGCTGACCGACAACCGGATCGCCGCCCTCGCCGCGATCGCGCTGGCCGCGGTGTTCGACGCCCTCGACGGCCGCCTGGCCCGCCTGCTCGACGCGACCAGCCGCATGGGCGCCGAGCTCGACTCGCTCTCGGACTGCATCTCGTTCGGCGTCTCGCCCGCCCTGATCCTGTTCCTCTGGACGCTGGACGACATCCGGATCGGCTGGGTGGTCGCGCTCGTGCTGGTGGTGTCGGCCGCGCTGCGCCTCGCCCGGTTCAACACGCTCTCCGACGACGAGGAGGCGCCGCCCTACGCCGGCGAGTTCTTCGTGGGCGTCCCCTCGCCGGCGGGCGCGCTCGTCGCCCTGGCCCCGCTCGCGCTCGAGGTCCAGCTCGGGCCGGGGTTCTGGTCGCTGCCCGCGGTGGTCTCCGTGTGGACCGTGATGGTGGGCGTGCTGATGATCAGCCGCGTGCCGACCGCCTCGCTCAAGAGCGTCCGCGTCCCGCCGTCGCTCGTGGCGCCCCTGCTCGTCGCGGTCGCGTTCGCCGCCGCGGCGCTCGTGACGTTCCCGTTCGTCGTCTACGCCGTGGCCGTCGCGTTCTACCTGCTGCACATCCCGTGGGCGGTCAGCCGCTACCGCTGGCTGGGCCGCCACCCCGAGGTCTGGCACGTGCCCCCGCGCCAGCGCCGGGCCGTGCGCCGCGCCCACCGCCGCCTGGGCCTCGCGCCGCCGCGGCGCAACCTGCGCCGCCGGGTGGCGGGCGCCGCCGCCCGCGCCGGCAGCGCCGCGCGCAACATCGGGCGTGACCGCGACCGGCGCGGCGGCGACCCGACGGCCCCGCTGCCCCCGCCGGGACCGCTCGACCGGCCGACCGGACGGCCGCCGGAGCGACCCGCCGACCGCAACGGCCACGGGGACGGTGTCCGCGACCGCCGGCCCCGGCCCCGGCCCCGCGGGTCGCGCCGTCTCGGGCTGCGCCGGCAGCGGGACGACCGGCAGCGGGACGACCGGCAGCGGGACGACCGGCAGCGGGACGACCGGCCGTGAGCGCCCCCGTCGGCGTCGACCTCCTCGCCCGGCTGGGCACCTCCGCCGGCGACGCGCGCCGCGGCGTCGTGCGCCTGCACCCCGAGGTGATCACCGCGCTGGGCCTCGAGGCGTGGGACGCGGTGCGGGTCACGGGCGTGCGCGCGACCGCGGCCCTCGTCGCGCCGGCCGCCGCCCCCGCGGCGCCGGGCACCGCGGTGCTGGACGAGACGACCATGGTCAACGCCGGCGTCGTCGACGGGTCGACCGTGGGCGTGGCCGCCGCGCCGGTCGCCGTCGCCCGTCAGGTCGAGGTCGCGGGCTCGCGGCTGGCCGCGGCCGCGCTCCCCCCGGAGACGCTGCGCCTGGCCCTCACCGGCAAGGTCCTGCTCTCCGGCGACACGCTCTCGCTGCTGCCCCAGGACCTCAGCCCCGTCCCCGGCGCCGACGCCGCGGGCGCGCGCCGGGGCCTCGCCGCCGCGCTCGGCGGCACCTGGACCACCGAGCTCGTCACCGTGACCGCCGCCGAGCCGCCGAGCGGCGCCGACCCCTCGGCGGCCCTCGTCGTCGCGCCGACCACGGTCGTGCGCTGGCGCAACGGGGCGAGCACGGGCGCCGCCCCGGCCGCGCCACCCGCCGCGGCCTCCCCGGTGACGACGCCCGCGGCTCCGGCGCCCGTGGCCGCGACCGCCCCTCTCGTCGAGGAGCCCGCGGTCGCCGTCGCCGACCTCGTCGGGCAGGCCGAGCCCGCTCGCCGACTCGGCGAGTGGCTCGACCTCGTGTTCCGCCGTCCCGAGCTGCTCGAGCGCCTCGGCGCCGCGCCGCGGCTCGGGGTGCTGGTCAGCGGGCCCGAGGGCGTCGGCAAGACGACGCTCGTGCGGGCGGTCGCCGCCGACGAGGAGGCGCGGGTGGTGTGCCTGCCCGCCCCCGAGGTCGCCGCGATCGAGGCCGGTGCCGCCGCCGCGCGCATCCGGGAGGCCGTCGACGACGCCACCGCGAGCGCCCCGACCGTCCTGCTCATCACCGACGCCGAGGTGCTGCTGCCCGCGGCCGACCCGCCGCCACTGTCGACGCTGGTGCTCGAGGCGCTGCGGCGCGCGGCGAGCTCGGCGGGCACGGCGCTGGTGCTGACGTCCTCGCGGGCCGAGGCCCTGGACCCGCGTGTCCGCGGCGCCGACCTCGTCGACCGCGAGCTCACCCTGCCCGCCCCCGGCGACCGCGACCGCGCCGAGCTGCTGCGCGTGCTGCTGCGCGGGGTGCCGCTCGCGAAGGACGTCGATCTGGCGGCGGTGGGCGCGCGGACCCCGGGGTTCGTGGCCGGCGACCTGGTCGCGCTGCGCCGCGAGGCGGCGGTCCGCGCGGCCCTGCGCGCGGGGGACGGCGACGGCGACCCGTCCCTCGACACCGACGACCTGCTCGGCGCCGTGTCCTCGGTGCGCCCGGCGTCGCTGTCGTCGGGGTCGCAGACGCTGTCGTCGGGCGGGCTGACGCTCGAGCGGGTCGGCGACATGGTCGAGACCAAGCAGGCGCTCACCGAGACGATCCTGTGGCCGCTGCGCTACCCCGACTCGTTCGCCCGGCTCGGGGTGTCGCCGCCGCGCGGGGTGCTGCTCTACGGCCCGCCGGGGTGTGGCAAGACGTTCCTCGTGCGCGCGCTGGCGGGCACCGGCTCGCTCAACGTGTTCGTGGTCAAGGGTGCCGAGGTGCTCGACAAGTTCGTCGGCGAGTCCGAGCGGGCCGTGCGCTCGCTGTTCCGCCGGGCCGCCGCCGCCGCCCCGGCGCTGGTGTTCCTCGACGAGATCGACGCGCTGGCCCCGCGCCGCGGGGGGTCGACCGACGCCGGCGTCTCCGACCGGGTCGTGGCCGCGCTGCTCACCGAGCTCGACGGCGCCGAGCCGCTGCGCGACGTCGTGGTGCTCGGCGCCACCAACCGCCCCGAGCTCATCGACCCGGCGCTGCTGCGGCCCGGGCGCCTCGAGCGGCGCGTGTACGTGCCGCCGCCCGACGCCCCGGCCCGCGCGGACATCCTGCGCGCCGCGGCGCGGGACACCCCGCTCGCCGACGACGTGGACCTCGACGCGCTGGCCGACGACCTCGACCGCTACTCGGCCGCCGACTGCGCCGCCCTGATCCGCGAGGCGGCCCTGACGGCGATGCGCACGTCGCTGGAGTCGACCGAGGTGTCGGCGCGCGACCTGGCCACCGCCCGCGAGGCCGTCAAGCCCTCGCTGGACCCGCGCCAGCTCGCCGAGCTCGAGGCCTACGCCGGCGAGAACTAACCCCGGCTCTGGCCCCAGTTGTTCGTCGCGATGACGATGACGCCCGGCGAGGCGCTGGCGATGCCGTCGAAGCGCGGCATCGAGCGCAGCCCAAACTCGCGGGCGATCGCCTCGGCCGCACCCTGCTCGCCCGTGCCGGGGCGGTAGTAGACGGTGCTCTCCGGGATGACGCCGCTCGGGTAGTTGCCGACCTCGACGACGTTCCAGCCCTGGGCGCGCATCTCGGCGGCCGCGCGGTCGGCGAGGCCCTGGATCGTCGAGTTGTTGAAGACCCGGACCGCGATGGACGAGTCCACGGCACCGCCGCCGGAGCCGCCACCGGGGACGCCGGGGCCACCGGCCACGGCGCCGCCGCCGGGAGCACCGCCGGGAGCACCGCCGGGAGCACCGCCGACACCGCCACCGGGCACGATCGGCGCCCCGACCGCCGGGCCGGCCCCGGGGGCACCACCGGGAGCACCACCGGGCGCGCCCGGGGCTCCGGCCACACCGCCGGGCGGCACGGGCCCACCGGGCGGGACGGGGCCGCCGGGCTGGGCGGGGCCGCCGGGCTGGCCGGGGAGACCCTGGCCGGGGACACCGGCCTGGTTCGGCGCGGGCGCCGGCTGCGGGGCCGGGGAGCCGTTGCCGGTCGCGCCGGGCAGCGGCGCCGCCGGGCTCGCGGGCGCGGCCGTGGGACTGGAGGGCCCCTCACCCCCGAGAGCGAGCAGGCCGACCACGGCGGCGACACCGGCGATCGCCAGCAGGACGATGCCCGCGATGCGCATGCGCGAGGCGTCGGCGGACCCGGGCCCAGTCATCTCCTGCTCCCCACCGCGGACCGTCGTCCGCTTCCTGCTCGCTCGGCGGAATGCCGCGTCAGGGAGTCAGGAGACCATCAACGAGGCTCCACACCGAGGCGACGCGCCGCACGGGCCCGCTGCCGGCTCTGTCTCAGGCGCCTCAGGCGTTTCACGAGCATCGGGTCGGCCGCGAGGGCCTCCGGACGGTCGACCAGGGCGTTGAGCACCTGGTAGTAGCGGGTGGCGGACATGTCGAAGAGCTCGCGGATCGCCTGTTCCTTGGCGCCCGCGTACTTCCACCACTGGCGCTCGAACGCGAGGATCTCGCGGTCGCGACGGTCGAGCCCGTCCGACGGCTCGTCCTGCGGGGGATGCACCCGAACCGCGTCCGCCACGTCCTCGCCTCCTGCCACGACGGCGTCCCGCTGACCGCGAATGACACGCCTGTCATTCGGGCCCCTCCATTCAATCACGGCGCCCCGACAGCGCGGGGCTCCACGCGTGGGAAGCGCTCGGACGCGGGGCACTACGGTGCCCGCCGTGACCGTCAGGCCCGTCGTCATCGTCGGCGACCCGGTGCTGCACCGGCCGACCCAGCCCGTGACCCCTGAGGAGCTCGGCGGGGACGCGCTGCGCACCCTCGTCGCGGACCTCTTCGAGACGATGGACGCCGCCAACGGCGTCGGACTGGCCGCCAACCAGATCGGCGACGACCGCCGCGTCTTCGTCTTCGACTGCCCCGACCCCGAGCTCGGCGGGGAGCGGCGCCGCGGCGTCGTGGTCAACCCCGTCCTCACCGCCGACGCGCCTGCGGAGACGATGCCCGACCCCGACGACGACGAGGAGGGCTGCCTGTCGGTGCCGGGCGAGTCCTTCCCGACGGGCCGCGCCGCGTGGGCCGAGGTGCGCGGGGTCGACGTCGAGGGCGGCGAGGTCGTCGTCACCGGCACCGGCTACCTCGCCCGCTGCCTGCAGCACGAGACCGACCACCTCGACGGTTACCTCTACCTCGACCGCCTCGTCGGCCGGTACCGCCGCGCCGCCAAGCGCGCCGTGCGCGACCACGGCTGGGGCGTGCCGGGGAGCTCGTGGATGCCCGGCGTCGACCCGGACCCCTTCGGGCACTGAGCGCCGTCCGCCCACAGCGGACACGTCGGCCCGCGCGGCTGCAACGGTGTAAGCACGAGGGCATGGACGAGCTCGACGCCTACTCCCGCACCGTGAGCACGGTCGCGGCCGCCGTGGGCCCGTCGGTCGCCGCGGTGCGCGCCGGCCGGGGCAGCGGGTCGGCCGTGGTCGTCGACGACGGTGTCCTGGTCACCAACGCCCACGTCGTCGCGGGCAACGGCGCCGGCGAGGTCGCCTACGCCGACGGCACTGAGGGGCGGGTCACGGTGCGCGGCACCGACCGGCTCTCCGACCTCGCCGTCCTCACCACCCGCGACCCCACCCCGCCGCCGCTGACCCTCGGCGACGCCGGCGGGCTCGTCGTCGGGCAGCTCGTGGTGGCGGTCGGCAACCCGCTGGGGCTCGCCGGGTCGGTCACCGCGGGTGTGGTGAGCGGGCTCGGCCGCGCCCTGCCGGTGCGCAGCGGGCGGGCGAGCCGGGTGGTCGAGGACGTCATCCAGACCGACGCCGCGCTCAACCCTGGCAACTCCGGCGGTGCGCTCGCGGACGCGGCGGGCCACGTCGTCGGCATCAACACCGCCGTCGCCGGGGTCGGGCTGGGCCTCGCGGTGCCCGTGACGGCCACGACGCGCCGCATCCTCGACACCCTGCGCGCCGAGGGCCGGGTGCGGCGCGGCTACCTCGGCCTGGTCGGGGCGCCCGCGCCCCTGCCCGCCGACGTCGCCGCCCGCCTGGGACGGCAGAAGGGCCTGCGGGTGGCCGAGGTCGTGCCCGGCAGCCCCGCGGCCCGCGCCGGGCTGCACGCGGGCGACCTCGTGGTCTCCGCCGACCGCGAGCCGGTCAGCGACGCCCAGGGCCTGCAGCGCCGCCTGTTCGCGCCGTCGATCGGGCGCACGATGCCGGTGACGGTCCTGCGCGGCGAGGCGATGGTGGACGTGCTGGCCGTGCCGTCCGAGCTGACGGACCACTGAGAAGCGCCGCACGGTCGACCTGACGACCCCCGGACGAACGACCTACGCTGCGCCGATGGGGGTATGCGAGCCCGCGGAAGCGCGGTGACCGTCGAGATCGGGGTGCTGGGCCCGCTGCGCGCGACGGTCGACGGCGTGGCGGTGGAGCTGGGCGGGCCGGCCCGGCGCGCCGTGCTGGCCCGGCTGGCGGTCGCGGGCGGGGAGGTCGTCACCGCCGACCGCCTGGTCGACGACCTCGCCGGCGGGCGCCCCGGCCCGAACGCCCTCTCGTCGCTGCAGGTGCACGTCTCGCACCTGCGCCGGGTCCTCGAGCCCCGCCGGGCGCCGCGCACCCCGTCGCAGGTCCTCGTCACCGCCGCGCCCGGCTACGCGCTGCGCCTGCCCGGCCCGGACGCGCTCGACGCGACGCGCCTGGGCGACCTCGTCGACCGGGCCCGCGGCGAGCCGCCGGTGCGCGCCGCCGCCCTGCTCCGCGAGGCCCTCGCGGTGCGGCGCGGCCCGGCGTACGCCGAGTTCGCCGGCGAGGCCTGGGCGCAGGCCGAGGCGGCCCGGCTCGACGAGGTGGTGCTCACCGCCCGCGAGCGCCTCGCCGCCGCCGAGCTCGCGCTGGGCCGGCCCGATGACGTCGTCCCGCTGCTCGAGGGCCACGTCCACGACCATCCGCTGCGCGAGGAGGGCGTCCGGCTGCTCGCCACCGCCCTGCACCGGGCCGGGCGCGCCCCCGACGCCCTCGAGCTGCTACGGCGCACCCGCGGGCACCTGCGCGAGGAGCTCGGCCTCGACCCGGGCCCGGCGCTCGTCCGCCTCGAGTCCGCGGTGCTCACCGTCCCGGGCCCGGCGCCCGTCGTGCCCGCGGCGACCGCACCGCCCCTGGGCCGCGACGCCGAGCTCGCCCGCTGCGAGGCCGCCGCCGCGCGCGTCGCGGCCGGCGCGGTCGAGCTGGTGCTCGTCGCCGGCGAGGCCGGGTCGGGCAAGACCACGCTGGTCGACGCCGTCGCCGACGCCCGGGCCCGCGCGGGCTGGACGGTCGCGCGCGGCCGGTGCCCCGAGGTCGACGGCGCGCCGCCGGCCTGGCCCTGGACCGAGGTGCTGCGCGACCTGGGCGCCGCCGAGGCCGGCGACCCCACCCCCTTCGCGCGCGGCCGGGCCGTCCTGGACGCGCTCCAGCACCGCGCGCCCGTGCTCGTCACCCTCGACGACCTGCACCGCGCCGACGACGAGACCCTGCGCCTGCTGCGCATGGTCGCCAGCGGCGCCGACGCCGGGCTGCTCGTCGTCGGCACCCACCGCGGCGAGGAGGACACCGCCGCCCTGCACGCGACGTGGGCCGCGCTCGCGACCGTCGTCGGCGACCGCCTGACCCTCGCCGGGCTCGTCCCCGACGCGGTCGGCGCCCTGCTCGCCCGCCACGGGCTGCCCGCCGACACCGCCACCGCGTCCGCCGTCGCCGACCGCACGGGCGGCAACCCGCTGTTCGTCCGCGAGGTGGCCCGCCTGGCCCTCACGACCGGGTCGTCCGGCCAGGACGGGCTGCCGGCCGGCGTGCGCGACGTCCTGCGCCGCCGGCTGCGCGAGCTGCCCGGCTGCTCGCGGGCGGTCCTCGCGCACGTGGCCCTGCTCGGACGCTCCGCCGAGGTCGACCTCGTGCTCGCCGTGGAGGCCGCGGTCACGGGGCGCACGGTGGCCGAGATCGAGGAGGACGTGCTCGACGGCCTCGACGCGGCGGTGGCCGCGGGGGTGCTCGGCGAGGACGACGGGGCGCGCGCGGTGCGCTTCGTCCACGACCTGTGGCGCGAGGTGGTCGCCGACGAGGTCCCGCGCCTGCGCCGGGCCCGGCGGCACGCGCGCATCCTCGACGTGCTCGAGGCCGGGGTGGCCGGTCCCGCCGTGGCGGTGGCGCCCGCCGTGCTCGCCCACCACGCCCTCGCCGCGGGGGACCGCGTCGCGGCCGCCCGGATGCTCGCCCACGTCGCCGCGGCCGCCGACGACGCGATGGCGCGCGGGGCGTTCCGGTCGGCGGTCGCCCTGTGCCGCGCGGCGCTGGCGCTCGTGCCCGATGGACCCTCGGTGGTGCCGCTGCGCTGCGCGCTGGTCACCGCGCTCGCGGCGTCGGGGGCCGGCGAGCACGCCCACGCCGAGCGCGGCCTCGCCGTCGACGCCGCCCGCGCCACCGGCGACCCGGAGCTCGTCGCCCGGGCCCTGACCAGCCTCGACGCGCCGATGCCCTGGCCGGTGCGGGGCACGGGCGGGCGGATGGCGCCGCTGCTCGCCGAGCTCGTGGCGGGCCGGCCCGACGACACGATGCGCACGCGGCTGCTCCTCGCCCACGCCCGCGAGGTCGAGTTCCTCGAGCCCGCGCGGGCCGCCGCGCTCGCCGACGAGGCGCTGCGGCGGGCCCGCGCGTCCGGCGACACCCGGCTGCTGTGCACCGCGCTGAACACCGTCTTCCTCGTGACCTCGCAGCCGGAGTGCTGGGACCGCATCGAGCCGGTCGGGCGCGAGATGCTCGAGGCCGCGCGGGCGGGCGGGCACGCCGACCACCGGGCCGAGGCCCACCACGTGCTGTTCTGCGCGGCCGTGGTCCGCGACGACCCGGCCACCGCCCGCCACCACGCCGACGCGGCGCTGGCCGCCGCCACCGACGGGCAGCTCGAGATGACGCTGGCCTTCGTGGGCCTGCACGACGCGATGCTGGCGCTGACCCGCGGGCACGACGACCTCGCCGAGCGCACCTACGCCGAGGAGGGCGAGCGCCTCGCCGCCGCCGGGGTGCCGCACGCGACCGTGCTCGGCGAGGTCGCGCGGTTCACCCTCGCGCTGGCCCGCGGGGACACCTCCGCGAGCCTGCCGGCGCTGCGGCGCATCGACGCCGCCTTCCCGCGCTACGCCCACGACCTGCTCGCCCACGCGCTGCTCGACGCCGGGCACGAGCACGAGGCACGCGCGCTGTGGGCGCGGCGCCTGCCGGTGCCGCGGGACTGGAGCTGGGGCGGGCTGCTCACCGTGCAGGGCCTGGTGGCCGCGCGCCTGGGCGACCGCGAGCGCGCGGCGGAGGCCTTCGCGGCGCTGGAGCCGTTCGCCGGGCGGTGGGGCCTGTCGGTCACGGGGATCCTGGCGTTCGCCCCGATCGACCTCGTGCTCGCCCGGCTCGCGCGGACGCTGGGGCACGGGGACGACGCGGTCGCGGCCCACCGCGCGCGGGCGCTGGCCGTCGTGGGCGACGCGGGCCCGTGGCGCGACCGGGTCGACGAGTTGCTGCCCCTCGACGCGCGCGGTTAGCGTCCGCGCCGATCGATCGCGCGGGAGCCCGTCATGGCCGGGCTGAGAGGGCGGGGAGCCGCCGACCGCTGGACCGGCCGGGTCATGCCGGCCCGGGAGGAACCGTGACCGCAACCAGCCCACCCGTCGCGCTCGCCATCGCCGGCACCGACTCCGGCGGGGGCGCCGGGCTCACCGCCGACATCCGCGCCTTCACGGCCTGCGGGGTGCACGGGGCGGTGGCGGTCGCCGCGGTCACCGTCCAGAACTCCGTCGGCGTCGAGGGCTTCCACGCGATCCCGCCCGAGGTCGTCGCCGCCCAGATCCGCACGGTGGCCGGCGACATGGGCGTCGACGCGGCCAAGACCGGGATGCTCGCCTCCACCGAGATCATCGCCGCGGTGGTCGAGGCCGGCGACGAGGTCGGGCTCGGGACGCGCGTGCCCCTCGTCGTCGACCCCGTCGCGGCCTCGATGCACGGGCACCCGCTGCTGGCGCCCGACGCGCTGGACGCCGTGCGCACCCTGCTGATCCCGCGGGCCACGCTCGTCACCCCGAACCTCGACGAGCTGCGCCTGCTCGTCGGGGTCGAGGTCGTCGACGACGACACCGCGCGCACGGCGGCCCGCGCGCTGCTCGACCTCGGGGCGGGCGCGGCGCTGGTCAAGGGCGGGCACCTGGCGGGCTCGCCGGAGGTCGTCGACCTGCTGGTGACCGCCGACGGCACCGAGCACCGGTTCTCCTCGTCGCGCCGCGACACCCCGCACAGCCACGGCGGCGGCGACTCGCTGGCGTCGTCGATCACGGCCGGGCTCGCGCGCGGGATGGCGCTCGTCGACGCGGTCGCGCTCGGCAAGGCCTACATCACCCGCGCCGTCGAGCACGCCTACCCGCTCGGCGCCGGCCACGGCCCGGTGTCGTCCCTGTGGTCAGTGGCGGACTGGGAACCTCGGTGACCCCCGACGGCGATGATGTCGGGATGGCCGAGACCCCGCCGCGGGCGCTGACGATCGCCGGATCCGACTCGGGCGGGGCCGCCGGGCTCGAGGCCGACCTGCGCGCGATGACGGCGTGCGGCGTGCACGGCTGCGTCGCCGTCACGGCGGTCACCGTGCAGAACTCGCTCGGCGTCTCCGCGGTGCACCTCGTGCCGGCGGACACGGTCGCGGCGCAGGTCCGGGCCGTGGTCACCGACATCGGGGTCGGCGCGGCCAAGACCGGGATGCTGGCGTCGCGGGAGATCATCGACGCGGTCGCCGACGTGGTCGACGAGGTCGGGATCGGGCGCGGCGACGGGCCGGACACGCAGCGCAGCGGATCTGGACCATCGGCACCGGTCCCCTTCGTCGTCGACCCCGTGGCAGCGTCCATGGCCGGCGAGCCGCTGCTCACCGAGGACGCGATGGAGGCCATCCGCACGCGGCTGCTCCCGCGCGCGGCGCTCGCGACCCCGAACCTCGACGAGGTGCGCCTGCTCGTCGGCGTCACCGTCACCGACGCCGGGACCGCCCGCGAGGCCGCGAAGGCCCTGCACGCGCTGGGGCCGCGGTACGTGCTGGTCAAGGGCGGGCACCTGCGCGGCTCGCCCGAGGTCGTCGACCTGCTCTTCGACGGCGAGCAGACCTGGGAGTTCTCGGGCCCGCGGATCGACACCCCGCACGTCCACGGCGCGGGCGACGCCCTGGCCAGCGCGACCTGCGCCGCGCTGGCCCGGGGCGCCACGGTGCCCGACGCCGTCGCGTCCGCCGAGCGCTACATCCGCCGCGCCGTCGCCGAGTCCTACCCCCTCGGCGCCGGCGTCGGCCCGGTCTCACCGCTCTGGGCCGTGCAGGCGCACCGCTAGCCCGCCGCGTCGCCGAACACCAGGCGCTCGCGGCGCCGCAGGGCGCGGCGCGCCAGCACCCCCGGCAGGCCCCGTCCCCCGAGGGCCTCGTCGACCGCAGCGACGTCGCCGGGCGCGGCCGCGGCGCGGGCGCGGGCCGAGGTGAACACCGGGTCCGGGGTCTCCGCGTGGTGGTCGCGCGCGGCGCGCCGCCACTCCGCGCGCGGCACCCGGGCCAGCTCGTCCCGCAGCTCGCGCTCGGCGTCGCGGCGGTGCTCCTCGAGCAGGTCGGCGAGCTCACCCAGCAGGCGCGCGAGGCGGCGGATGCGGGCGAAGTCCTCGGCGCTCGCGACCGCGATTGGGCGCACGAGCACGGCCCCGACCAGCCCGCGGGTGGCCCGCCGGACCTCGCCGAGCACGCCGCGCAGGGCGACGTGGTCGTCGCGCAGCCCGGAGAGGTCCAGGGTGCGCCCGGCGTGGCGCTCCAGCACCGGCCAGAGCACGGCCTCCTCGCCGTCGTGCCGGTGGCGGATCGCCTCGCAGACGCGCTCGACCCAGTCGCCGAGCGCGAGCGCGCGCCGTTCGACCAGCGGCACCGTGCCCGCGGCGACCCCCTCGGCGAGGTGCGCGAGGCGGCGCACGTCGGCGAGCAGGGCGCGGTCGGTGACGCGGAGCGGGGCGAGGTCGCGGGCGGTCGGCGACCCGGGGTCGGCGCCGGTCTCGGGCTGGGCGGTGCTCACGCCGGGCTCCTGGGGATCGCGTGCGTCTCGTCGGATGCCGACAGCGTGACCCACCCCGCTTGTCGTCGACTTGCCGCGCGCTTACCGCGTGCCCCTCGTGGCTCAGCCCCCGTCCTCCGGGCCGAGCTCGCGGATCGGCGCCCCGTCGGCCCAGGCGCGGATGTCCTCCACCGCGTCGCGGTAGAACACCGCGTAGCTGCCCTCGGTGACGTAGCCCAGGTGCGGCGTGAGCACGGTGCGCGGCGCGGTGCGCAGCGGCGCGTCGGCCGGGAGCGGCTCGGTGCCGAACACGTCGAGGCCCGCGCCGCCGATCGTCCCGGCGTGCAGGGCCTCCACCAGCGCGTCCTCGTCGACGATCGGCCCCCGCGAGGTGTTGACCAGCAGCGCGGTGGGCTTCATCCGCGCCAGGTCGTCGCGCCCGAGCAGGCCGGTGGTGCGCTCGGAGAGCTTGAGGTGGATGGTCACGACGTCGGCGGTGGCCAGCAGCTCGTCCTTGCCGACGGGCGTGACGCCGAGCGCGCGGGCGTCGTCCGGGTCGAGGTGCCGGCTCCAGGCCACCACGTCCATCCCGAACGCGAGCCCGACGGTGGCCACCGGCGCGCCGAGCCCGCCCAGCCCGACGACGCCGAGGCGCCGGCCCGCCAGGTCGCGCCCGACCGTGTGCTGCCAGCGGCCCTCGCGCACGGCGCGGTCCTCGGCGGGGATGTGCCGCGCCAGCGCGAGGATCAGGCCCCACGTCATCTCGACGGTCGGGGTCGACGGGCTGACGCCGCCGGTGCCCGACACGGTGATGCCGCGCTCGCGGGCCGCGGCGACGTCGATCGCGACGTTGGCCGGTCCGGTGGTCACCAGCAGCCCGAGGTGCGGGAGGCGCGCGAGGACGTCGGCGGGGAAGGCGGTGCGCTCCCGCATGGCCACGACGACGTCGAAGGGCTCGAGCGCGGCGACGACGTCGTCCGGGCCGCCGAGGTGCCCGGTGAAGGACGTGACCTCGGCGCCGAGGGCGTCCCAGTCGGCGTACGAGGCCGCGACCTGCTGGTAGTCGTCGAGCAGGGCGATCCGGCGGGGCTGCGGCACGGGCGGGGTGTGCCCTCGCGGGTCCGGGGGCACACACCCGTCGTGCCCGCCGAACCGCCCGTGCTGCGCCCCACCCGGGCGGGCTGGCCGGTGTACGCCGAACGCCCCCGCCGGCGCATCCGCCAGTTCCTGGCCGACGTCGCGGTGCTGGTCTGGGTGGCGGTCGTCGTGTCGCTCGCGGTGCTGCTGTACGACGCGGTGCTGACCCTGCAGGGACCCGGCCGCCAGATCGGCGCGGCGGGGACCCGGGTGCGCGACACGTTCACCGGCGCCGCGGACACCGCCTCCGGCGTGCCGTTCGTCGGCGACGACCTCGCCCGCGCGCTGTCCGGCGGCGCCCGCGCCGGCGACGAGATCGTCGCGGCCGGCGACCTGCAGATCGCCGCGGTGGAGGCGCTCGCCTCCGGGGTGGCCTGGACGGTGGCGCTGCTCGCGATCGTCCCGGTGGTCGCCGCGTGGCTCTGGTTCCGGGTGCGCTGGATGATCGCGGCGCGGGCGGTCCTCGCGCTGCGCGACGGCCTGCGCGGGGGTGTCGGCGACGCCGACCTGCTCGCGCTGCGCGCCCTGGTCCACGCCACACCGCGCCGCCTCGCCCGGGTGCCCGACGCGGCCGCGGGCTGGCGTCACGGCGACCCGCGCGTGCTGTCCCGGCTCGCCGAGCTGGAGCTCGCCCGCCTCGGTCTGCGGGCACCGACCCTCGTCCGCGCCCCCGTCGGGAGCGTACGGTTCGGGGCGTTATCGGACGAACCGGACGACGCCGCCGAGGCGCCACCCGGGCATCTGCCCCGGGTCGACCCCGACGAACGGTGGGGTGACACACCCCCGTCACCGGGTCCATCGGGCACTCGGACGCCCTAGCCTCGGCCCCCGAGCGGCGTCGTCGTGCGCGGGGAGGGCAGAGTGGTCACGGTGGTGGACCGTTCACGACTGGCCGCGCTGCGGTCACGGGTCGTGGGCTGGGCAGCGCGCCAGTACCTCGCCTGGCGCAGTCGCCGCGGCCTCGACCCGGTGACACTGCTGCCGGATCACGCGCTGATGCCGTTGCGGCGCGAAGGCCTCGACCCCGTCCCGGGACTGCGGGAGGCGCGCGAGGACAACCCCGTGCGGCACTTCCCGCTGCCCTTCGGCGTCACCGCGTGGCTGATCACCGGCCACGAGGAGGCGCGGGCCGTCCTGGGTCGCACGCAGGGCCTGTCCAACGACTTCGGCCACCTCGTCGGGCAGGCCGGCGTCACCGACGGCCAGAACCCCGGCGGGCTGGGCTTCACCGACCCGCCGGAGCACACCCGGCTGCGCCGCCTGCTGACCCCGGAGTTCACCTCGCGGCGCCTGGCCCGCCTCGGCCCGCGGATCACCGAGATCGTCGAGGGGCGCCTCGACGCCATGGAGGAGCTCGCCGCGGCGGGCGAGCCCGTCGACCTCGTGCGTGACTTCGCGACCCCGATCCCCTCGCTGACGATCTGCGAGCTGCTCGGCATCCCCTACGACGAGCGCGACGAGTTCCAGGCGCTCTCGACCGCGCGGTTCGACCTGTTCGGCGGGGCCGGCGCGGTCTTCGACAACATCTCGGGCTCGCTGCAGTACCTGCGCGGCGTCGTCGAGCGCCAGCGCGTCGAGCCCGGCGAGGGCCTGCTCGGCCAGCTGATCCGCGAGCACGGCGACGAGCTCGACACCGACGAGCTCGCCGAGCTCGCCGACGGCCTGCTCACCGGCGGGCTGGAGACCTCGGCGTCGATGCTCGCGCTCGGTGCCATGGTGCTGCTGCGCGACCCCGAGAGCTTCGCCCTCGTGCGCGACGAGCCGGGCGCGGTGCACGGGTTCGTCGAGGAGCTGCTGCGCTACCTGACCGTCGTGCAGATCGCGTTCCCGCGCTTCGCGACCGAGGACATGACGCTCGGCGGCGTGGCCATCAGCAAGGGCGACGGGCTGCTCGTGTCGCTGTCGGGCGCCGACCGCGACCCGCGCCTGGTCCCCGACCCCGAGCGCTTCGACCCCCGCCGCCCGCCGACGCCGCACCTGGCCTTCGGGCACGGCATCCACCGCTGCATCGGCGCCGAGCTCGCCCGGATGGAACTGCGCACGGCCTACCCGGCCCTGCTGCGCCGCTTCCCGCACCTCACGCTGGCCGAGGACGCGGGCACCCTCGACGACCAGCCGTTCCGCAAGACCTCGATCGTCTACGGCGTCGACGCCCTCCCCGTCGCCCTGACCTGACATCGCACACGGGGTGTGCGAGCGATGCGGCATCGCTGGCGTCTCACGCCAGGATCGCCACATCCTCACAACGCGACACGCCGAGAGCGCGCGACGACGCCCGGGGCGGGGCAGCGATGCGGCCACCCGCGGCACGAAGCGGAGCGGGAACTGCCGCGCCGGCGACGCATCACCGGCGTTCACCGTCGGGAGACCCGCCACGATCATGGGTCGGTGGTGCGGGACGCGGGTACGGACGATCCGTGACGGAACGCCAGGTGTCCCGCTCCATCGACATCGACGCACCGCCGCACGCGGTGTTCGAGCTCCTCGCCGACCCGCGCCGGCACCCTGACTTCGACGGCTCCGGCACCGTCCGGTCGTCGATCTCCGGGCCGTCGCGGCTGTCGCTGGGCTCGACGTTCGGGGTCGGCATGCGGATCAAGCTGCCCTACCGGATCTCGAACACCGTCGTGGAGTTCGAGGAGGACAAGCGCATCGCCTGGCGTCACTTCAACCGCCACCGGTGGCGCTACGAGCTCGAGGCCACCGCGAGCGGCACGACGGTCACCGAGACCTTCGACTGGTCGACCGCGCTCGTCCCGGCGCTCCTCGACCGCAGCGGCTTCCCGGCCGCCAACGCGCGGGGCATCGAGAAGACGCTGCCGCGGCTCAAGGCACTGGCCGAAGGGCGCTGACCTCCCGCGCGGCGAGCGCCCGGTCAACGCTTGCCTGACGACGAGCGTCGGTGCTCGGCCTGCGGCGCGGCAGCTCCGTGGCGCTGCGTGCCGCGGGTGGCCACCACGCTGACCCGACCCCGGACCGCGCCAGCCCCGGCGTGTCGCGCCAGCGAGGATGTGGCGATCCTGGCGTCACACGCCAGCGATGCCGCATCGCTCGCACCGGCACACCTAGTCCACGTGCGGGCTCGACGCCTGCGCCCAGTACCGGCGCGGGATGCGTCCGGCGCCGCGCGCGGCGCGTCCGGCCTCCACGCCCAGGCGCATCGCCGTCGCCATCATCTCCGGGTCCGACGCGCGCGTGACGGCGGTGGCGAGCAGGACCGCGTCGCACCCGAGCTCCATGGCCTGCGCGGCCTCCGACGCCGTGCCGATGCCCGCGTCGAGCACCACCGGCACCGGCGAGGCGGCCGTGATCATCTCGATGTTGTGCGGGTTGCGGATGCCCAGCCCGGTGCCGATCGGCGCGCCCAGCGGCATCACCGCCGCACACCCGGCGTCGGCGAGCTTCGCCGCGAGCACCGGGTCGTCGTTGGTGTAGGGCAGCACCGTGAAGCCGTCGTCGACGAGCTGCTCGGCGGCGTCGAGGAGCTCGATCGGGTCGGGCAGCAGGGTCCGCTCGTCGGCGATCACCTCGAGCTTGACGAGCTCGGTCGACAGCGCCTCGCGCGCCATCCGCGCCGTGTGCACCGCCTCGGCCGCCGTGCGGCACCCCGCCGTGTTGGGCAGCGCCTCGATGCCGAGACGCTCGAGCAGCGCCAGCACGCCCGGCCCACCGTCCGCGTCCAGGCGGCGCATGGCCACCGTGGTCAGCTCGGTGCCCGACGCGACGAGCGCGCGCTCCAGCACGGCCAGCCCCGACGCGCCACCGGTGCCCATGATCAGGCGCGAGGAGAACTTCCGGTGCCCGATGACGAGCGGGTCCATCACGCTCAGCCTCCCTGCACGGCGGTGAGCACCTCGACGCGCGAGCCCTCGATCAGCGCCACGGTCGCCCAGCTCGCGCGCGGGACCACGGTGCCGTCGACCGCCACCGCGACGCCGCGCTCGGGCACGCCGTGCTCGGCCATCAGCGCGGCGATCGTCGTGCCGGGCCCGACCTCGCGGCGCTCCTCGTTCAGCCACACGACGGTCATCGCTGCCCCTCCCTCCCTGCGCCGGCATGACCCGGATCAGGTTCGACGGTCGGAGCCTCGCCGGCTCCCTCTCAGCCCGTGCCCGGGCTCCCGTGGTGTCCGATTCCCACCGTACGCGCGCACCTCAGCCGGGCGCGACCACCGACCGGTCCGCGGCGGCCGCCCGGGCCGCCCCGGGCACCGGGTCCCCGCGCAGGGCCGCCACCACGGCGTCCACGCTCACCGCGACCAGCAGCATCCCGTTGCGCCCGTGCCCGGTCGCCGCGACCAGCCCCGCCGGTCCGACGGGTCCGAGCAGCGGCAGGTTGTCGTCGGTCCCCGGCCGGAATGACGCGGCGGACTCCTCCAGGGCGTAGTCGGCGATCCCCGGCAGCACGCGCTCGACGTCGGCGACGAGGTCGCGCACCCCGCCGACGGTGACGTCCGGGTCGAAGCCCGCCTCGTACTGCGTCGCCCCGACCACCAGCCGGCCCGCGTCGCGGGGCACCGCGTAGACCGGCCGCCCGCTCACCGACGCGCGCACGGTGCGTGACGGCGGCGGCAACGACGACCGGCGCGCCCGCACCCGCAGGATCTCGCCCTTGACGGGACGCACCCGGCCCGCGAGCACCGGGTGCAGCGCCGCCGACCACGCCCCGGCGGCCACGACGACGCGGTCGGCCTCCAGCACCTCGCCGTCGGCGAGCTCCACGCCCGTCACCCGCGCCCCGTCGTCGAGCACCCGCACCGCGCGCCGGGCCGCGGCCACCACCCCGCGCGCCTCGCCCGCCGCTGTCAGCGCGCCGAGCAGGGCCCGGTTGTCGACGGCCAGGTCGTCGGGCACGGCGAACCCCGCCCGCACCGAGGGCCCCAGCGACGGCTCCAGGCGCCGCAGCTCGCGCCGGCCCAGCCGCGACACCGCACGGCCCCAGTCCTCGAGGTGGGCGGCCACCCGGTCCAGGTCCTCGACGTCGGCGGCGTCCACGGCCACCTGCAGCGTGCCCTCGCGGCGCAGCCCGACCAGGCGCCCCGCGTCGGACGCCACCGCGGCGGCGAACGCCGGCCACCCGGCCAGCGACGCCGCGCCCAGCTCCAGCACGTCGCGCTCGCCGGGCCACGCCTCGCTGATCGGGGCGAGCATGCCCCCGGCCACCCGCGAGGCCCCGGATCCCGGCTCGGGATCGAGGAGCACGACCTCGCCCGCGAGCCCCTCGCGCGCCGCCGCCCAGGCGACCGCGGAGCCCACGGCCCCTGCTCCCACGACGACGAGCCGGTCCCGCACGGTCACCGACGCTACGCGATACCGTCGTCACGGTGAGTGCTCCGACGACCCGCAGCGACCGCCGGACGCGTCTGCAGGAGGCCCGCCTCTACCTGTGCACCGACTCCCGCGCCGCACGGGGCGACCTCGCCGAGTTCGCCGACGCCGCCCTGCGCGGGGGCGTCGACATCATCCAGCTGCGCGAGAAGGGCCTGGAGGCCCGCGACGAGCTCGCCGCGCTCGCGGTCCTCGGCGCGGCGGCCCGCCGCCACGGCGCGCTGCTGGCGGTCAACGACCGCGCCGACGTCGCCCTCGCCGCCGACGCCGACGTGCTGCACCTCGGGCAGGACGACCTGCCGGTGCCGTGGGCCCGCCGGGTGGTCGGCGACGACGTGCTCATCGGGCGCTCCACCCACGACGCCGACCAGGCCGCCGCGGGCGCGGCCGAGGTGGGCGCCGACTACTTCTGCACCGGTCCGTGCTGGCCCACGCCGACCAAGCCGGGACGCCCCGCGCCGGGCCTCGACCTCGTGCGCGCCACCGCCGCGGCGGCCCCCGCCCGGCCGTGGTTCGCGATCGGCGGGATCGACCACGCGCGCCTCGACGAGGTGCTGGCGGCCGGCGCGACGCGCGTGGTGGTCGTGCGCGCGATCACCGAGGCCGACGACCCCGAGGAGGCCGCGCGGACGCTGCGCCGCCGGCTCAGCGCGCCACCGACAACGTGAGCCCCTCGCTCGCGAGGACCTCGTCGATCGGCTGGTAGAGGCTCGTGCCGCCGGCGGTCGTGCAGTCCCCGGTGCCGCCGGAGAGCAGCCCGAGCGCCGAGCTGCCGGACACGAACGGGCCGCCGGAGTCGCCGCCCTCGCTGCACGCGTCGGTGAGCACGAGGCCCTGGACGGGGCCCGCGGCGTAGTTCGCGGTGACGTCGACCGCGGTCACCCGGCCGCAGCGCCAGCCCGTCGTGGAGCCCGACCGGCAGACGGTGGCGCCGACCGGGGCGGTCGCCGTGCCCGTGATCGCGCGCGTCGTCGACCCCTCGGCGGCCACCGACGGCGTCGCCCGCCAGCCGGGCCCGACGTCGACGACGCCCCAGTCGCCGGTGCGGTCGAACACGGAGCTGCGCACCGGCCCGATCGGGGCGTCGTTCGCGCCGGTCACGTCGCCGCCACGGTTGGTGCAGTGGCCGGCAGTGATCAGCCGGGGCGCCCCCGACGCGGTGGTCGCCGTGAACGCGAGCGAGCACCGGGTGCCGGTGACGCGCACGGCGTCGCCGCCGACGAGGTCGTAGACGGGCGGGTCGGCGCGCGGGGTCGGTGCCGCCACGCCCTCGACCACCCGCACCGAGGCGTCGACCTCGCGCGCCTGCCGGACCCAGTCGGCCGACCGCGCGTCCCGCGGCGCCGCGTTGAGCGCCAGGACGACCGTGCGGGCGGTGCCGTCGACCCACCAGGCGCTCACCGACGCCGGCGCGCCCCGCCGCTCCGCGAGCGCGTCGAGGCGCTCCTTGACCGCGCCCAGCTCCGCGGGGGTCTCGGCCGGCGCCGCCCGCGCGACCGGTCCCGTCGCCAGCACGGCCGGCCCCACGGCCGGCAGCACGGCCAGCAGCACGGCCAGCCCCACGGCGAGCGCCAGGGCCGCGAGCCGCCCCATCCCGATCCCCCACTCGCTCATCTGTCGGCACAGGCGCCGACGGCCGGACGAACGCTAGAGCGTCCGTCCGGCCGTCGGTGGGAGCCGGGGCGGGATCTCAGCCGTTGGTGGAACCGCCGCCGGACCCGCTGCCGTCGCGTGGCAGGAGGTTCGGCAGGCCCCCGCTCTGCGAGCTGCGCGTCGGCTGCTGCGAGGTCGTGGTGCCGGGCTGCCGGGTGGCGGTGCCGCCGGCGCCCCCACCCTGCTCGTCCTGCAGGTTCGACGAGGTCGTCGAGCTCGGGGCGTCCGTGTCCTCGGTGGCCGAGTCGGACGGCGCGGTGGTGGCCTCGGACGTGCCGGTCTCCTGACCGAAGAGGCTGCCCACCGACGTCCCGCTCGACCCGCCGGACAGCGGGTGCCCGGTCGCGGTCTCGACGCCGACCGTCGCGAGCAGGGCGATGACGAACACGCTCGCGGCGACGCCGCCGAGGGTCACCCAGGTCTTCCACCCGAGGCCCTTGAGCACGGCGAGCATGCCGGCGAGGTCGAATCGGCGACGCGCCGGCTCCGGCTCGAGCGGCGCGACCCGCGTCACGGCGTCGTCGCCACCCGGGGGGACCGGGGGACCGCCGGGCCCGCCCGGGCCCGTCGGGCACCCGGGCTGGCCCATCACCGCGGTCGGCCCGCCGCCCGGGGGCGTGCCCGTCTGGCGGCTCTGCGGGATGAACGCGGTGGGGCGGACCTCGGTCGGCGCCCCGGGCGCGCCCGGGGCGAGCGAGGTCGCCGGCCCGTTCGGGTCGACCCGCGAGTGCACCCGCGTCGGGTCCGCACCCTCTACGCGCAGCGCCACGCGGCCCGGATGCACCGGCTGGCCGGGCTGCCCCGGCTGGCCGGGACGCCCGGTCGGCGGGCCCGCGGCCCCGGGGACGCGGCGTGTCGGGTCGGCCGGTGGCATCCCGGGCCGGACCTGCCGCTGCCCCGGCGGCACCGGCACGCCGGGACCGGGCGTGGGCGGACCCGCGACCGGCCGGCCGGGCGGGCCGGGCTGCGGGGCCCGCGTCGGGGCGGGCGGCGCGGACGACCTGGCCGAGGCGCCGCCCGCGATCTTCCCGACGGCCGTGGCCACCCGCGTGTTGTTCGGCCCCGCCACGACGAGGCGCTGCTTGACACGGTCGCGCGTGACCTCGAGCGACTTCTGGTACAGCGCCGATCCGACGGTACTGACGATCGAGGCGACCGCCGCGCCGCCGATGGTGCCGAGCACGCCCATGAACGACCCGAGGATCGCCGCGGTCGCGGCGGCCAGCGCACTGGCGATGATCTGCGGGAAGGTCAGGCCGATACCGGAGGACGCGGACTCGGACTTCTCTTCAGGGTTCGCTGGTGACATGGCTCCCGGTGCGCACGGATCGGGGTAACACGGGCAGGTCCGGGGCGCGCCCGCGTCATCCGACGCACCCGCCGACCACTAGGGACGACGCCCACCATCGTGCCGCGTTGTCCCCCGGTGAGAGCGTTCACCCTCGGACGCAGTCACGTCCCACCGTCCAGCCCAATGACTCGACCGAACGGCTCAGGAATCGGGCACGACGGGGCGCCGTGGACCCGGATGCCCGGGCGGCAGGGCCGTCCGAACCACCGGCCAGGAGGCTGCGACGCACACCACCACGAGCGGCCACGTCAGCACGGCCTGGGCGACCGCCAGGGCCGCCGTCTGCCCGGCCCACCACAGCCCGAGGAACACCACCACGCGCAGCGCGTACTGGCCCACCCACACCCAGCTCGCGCGGCTGTAGCCGCGCAGGAGGTCGGGATCCCGGCGCCACAGCGTGGGGTGGCCCGTGAGCGTGCCCACGACGACGCCCAGCAGCGGCCACCGGACCGCGATCGAGACCAGCCACGCGACGAGGCTGCCCGCGTTGGCGACGATGCGGGGCAGGAAGAAGTCCTCGGCGCGGCCGGTGTAGAGCGCGAGCAGCGCCGCGCCGACCGCGAGCAGCAGGCCGACCGCGAGCGCGCGGGGGCGCTCGCCCCGGCGCAGGCGCCACACCGCGATCATCGCCGCGACGACGACCGCGGCGATCCCGCCGAGCAGGATGGGCTGCGCCCACGCCAGCGCGTCGGCGGTCAGCCAGACCGCGACGAAGACCACGCCGGGCACCGACGCGTCGACGGTCTGCCCCCGCCCCCCGAGGAGCTCGGTGAAGGGATCGACCTCCCGGGCGCGCTCGCCGCGCGCCCCCGCCGGTCCGGGGTCGTCGGGCACGGTCAACCGAGGGGCTCGGCGGCGCGGCCCCGGCGCGCGAGCTCGGCGGTGAAGGCCGGCGACGGCGTGCTCGGGCTCGCGATCTCCACGAGCATGCCGTTGGGGTCGGTGACCAGCATCTGGCGCCGGCCGTGGAAGAGGTCGCGCGGCGGGGCCACC
The DNA here is from genome assembly GCF_028737205.1 of Actinomycetospora lutea. Lineage (GTDB taxonomy): Bacteria > Actinomycetota > Actinomycetes > Mycobacteriales > Pseudonocardiaceae > Actinomycetospora > Actinomycetospora lutea. Next base: position 28,705 of record NZ_JAQZAL010000007.1, read on the forward strand.
AGCGGCAGGCGCAGCCGCCGGGCCTCGGCGTGCACGGCGTCGACGTCGTCGACCATGAACGTGAGGATCACCCCCGCCGGCTCGGCCCGGTAGGGCGGCGGCACCAGCTCGTGGCCGACCGCCCAGATGGCCAGCTCGTGGACGTCGTCACCCTCGGCGCGGGTGAGCGCCACGTACCAGTCGCTGTCGAAGGCGACCCGGAAACCGAGCAGCGCGACGTAGAAGTCCCGCGTCTCGGGCAGCCGGTCGGACAGGACGGTGGGGAACGAGCGGCGCATCGCCATGCCTTGAGATCCTCTCTCCGGCGGGGCCTCCATCGTCGCGCACGGCCGCCGTTCCCCCGGTCGCGGGGCCGATCACCCTCATCACACCTCGAGCGGGCCGACCGTCACCCGGATGACCGCCCAGCACGCCTCGGTCAGCTGCGTGGCCAGCTCGTCGCGTGTCGCTCCGTGCGGGTCGTCGAGCCAGTGGGCGCTCGCCGAGTCGACCATCCCCACCAGCCCGAAGGCGAGCGGGTGCGCCACCGGCGCCGGAAGCTCCGCCCCGAGCGACCCGTCGACGAGCATCCCCGCGACGTGCTCGGCGACGGTGGCGCGCACGTTGGTCGTCGCGGACTCGCCGCCGGTGCCGAACGAGGTGCGCTTGAGGTAGCGGTAGACGTTGGCGTTCGCCTCGAGCCAGCCGAGGTGGGCCCGCAGCGCCTTCGCCAGCATCTCGAACGGGCGCCCGGACGGGCGCCACACCGGCTCCAGCTCGTGGACGAGCCGCTCGACCGAGCGCGCGGCGATGGCGCTCTGCAGGTCGTCGCGGCCCTCGAAGTGCCGGTAGAGCCCGGGACGGGACACGCCCGCGCGCGCCGCGATCTGCTCGGTGGTGACCTCGGGCCCGTGCTCGCCGATGGCGGCGACCGCGGCGTCGACCAGCTCGAGCCGCCGGGCCTCCCGGTGCCCCGCCCACCGCGCGGCACGCCCGTCCACGGGGGTGTCGTCGGTGGCCTCCCCGGCCGGTGCGTCGCCCATGGTCGCCCCAGCCTCGCACCGCGGGGGGCGAGCGGCCAGTGAAGCGCAGGTCAGGACCGGGTGCCGACGTGCTCGCTCGCCCGCCCGACCAGCACCAGGATGCAGCCCGCGAGCAGCCCCGCGACCACGGCCCGCCCGCCGTGGGTCGGGTCGGCGAGGGCCACGAGCGACGAGAACATCGTGACCGCCCAGCCGAACACCGCGAGCCAGCTCGAGATCGGGCGCAGGCCGGCGACGGTCGAGGTGTCGCGGCGGGCCCGGACCGAGCGCCACGCCGCGAGCACGAAGGCCAGGACGACGGCCACGACCACGGCGGTCGTGCGGCCCGGACCCGGCGGCACCAGACCGACGACCAGCAGCGTCGCCGCGGCCACGACGAGCGCCGCCCCGGTGACCAGCCACCCCGCGCGACGCACGCGGGCGGCGCCGCCCTCGCCGGCGGCGGTCCCGATGGGCATGCCCGGCAGCGTAGCGGCGACCGCGGTCGGCGCCGGGGCCCGCGGCGCGCTCCCGGGCTCACCCCGTCCCGTCGGGCTCCGCGTCCCCGGCGGTCTCCGCGTCCGGCCGCCCGGGCGGCCCGGCCTCACCGCGCACGAACGCGCGTTCCCGCGCGGCGTAGTCGCGGGCCCGGCGGGCGCCCGCGAGCAGGCGCTCGGCGGCGTGGGGACGCAGGCGCGCGCACTCCTCGTAGACATCCGCGACCGTGTCCTCCGACTCGGCGATCCTCCCGGCGAGGTCCGCGATGCGCCGCCGCAGGTCCTCGGCCTGGTCGTGGGCCGTGCGCCGGTCGGCGACGACGGACCGCACCTCGTCCTGCCGGCTCTCGTCCACGGGTCCTCCACGCCGGCGCGTGACCGGCACCGTGTGCCCCGACGCCGGCCTCTCGGGACTAGCATGGCCCACCCACCCGGTTGACGTCTCGCAGCCGTCCAGCGACATCGCCGACAGCCGTCGCGTGAGAGGCAGGCGCCTGATGCAACCGGACGTGCCCGTCGTCGTCGGCGTGGGTGCCTCGGCGGGCGGCGTGGAAGCGCTGCTGGAGCTCGCCGGGAGCCTCGACCCCGACCTGCCGGCGCTCGTCCTCGTCGTGCTCCACCAGCCGGCCGAGGCCCCGACCGTGCTGCAGCACCTCATGGACAAGCGCTGCGCGCTCCCCGTCCGGCACGCGGAGAACGGCGAGCGCCCCGCGCCCGGCAGCGTCCTGCTCGCCCCGCCGGACCACCACCTCCTGCTCGTCGACGGGCGGCTGGAGGTCTCCCGGGGACCGCGGGAGAACGGGCACCGCCCGGCCATCGACCCGCTGTTCCGCTCGCTCGCCGTCGAGGTCGGCCCGAACGCGACCGGTTGCGTGCTCTCAGGGCTGCTCGACGACGGGGCGGCGGGCCTGCTGGCGATGGTGCGCCACGGCGGGACGGCCGTCGTCCAGGACCCGGACGAGGCCCTCTACCCCTCGATGCCCCGAGCGGCCCTCGACCAGGTCCCGGGGGCGATCGTGCGGCCGGTCGGCCAGATGGGCGCGCTGTTCTGGGAGCTCGCCGGGCGTCCGGTCCACGGGGGCCTGCGTCCGAGCCCCGAGATCGTGCGCGAGGTGGCCCTCACCAGAGCGGGAGCGAGCGTGGACGACCAGGAGAAGCCCCCCGGTCCGCCGGCCGGGCTGGTGTGCCCCGACTGCTCGGGGCCGTTGTTCGATCTCAGCGAGGACACCATGCTGCGCTACCGGTGCCGGGTCGGTCACGCGTGGTCGGAGCAGAGCCTCTCGGGCGTCCAGGACGACGGGATCGAGCGGGCGCTGTTCACCGCGCTCCAGGCGCTGGAGGACAAGGCCGACCTGCAGCACCGGATCGCCCGGACCGCGTCCGACCGGGGCTCGGAGCGGGTCGCGGGGCGGGCCCGCGAGGCGGCCCACTACGCACTGCACTCGGCCGGTCTGGTTCGTGATCTCCTCGCCGATCGGAAGGCCGGGAACAGCGCATGAGCGGGGACGAACCCGTGGACGAGGGGGGGGCCCGGGTCGAGGTCGAGGACTTGGTCGAGGACGAGGTCGTCGAGGACCCCGGGGACGACGCCGCCGAGGGGGCCGCCGGCGACGCCACCGAGGACGCGGCTCAGGAGGCCGCGTTCGAGTCGCTGCTGGAGTTCCTCAAGGAGAGCCGCGGCTTCGACTTCACCGGCTACAAGCGGTCCAGCATCTGGCGGCGGGTGACGCGGCGGATGCAGCAGATCGGGGTCGGCTCCTTCAGCGACTACCTCGACGTGCTGCAGGTCGACCAGGACGAGTTCACGCACCTGTTCAACACCGTGCTGATCAACGTCACCGGCTTCCTGCGCGACCCCGAGGCGTGGCGCGAGCTGCAGGAGGAGATCGTCCCGCAGCTGCTCGCCCCCAAGGCCCGGGGCGAGTCGGTGCGGGTCTGGTCGGCGGGGTGCGCGAGCGGCGAGGAGGCCTACAGCCTGGCGATGGTGTTCGCCGAGGCGCTCGGCGTGGAGGAGTTCCGCCAGCGGGTGAAGGTGTACGCCACCGACGTCGACGAGGACGCGCTGACCACGGCGCGCCAGGCCACGTACGGCGACCGGGAGCTGCAGGCCCTGCCCGACGAGTGGCGGGACCGGTACTTCGAGCGCTCCGCGGGCCGCTACACGTTCCGCGGCGACCTACGGCGCAGCGTCATCTTCGGTCGCAACGACCTGGTGCAGGACGCACCGATCGGGCGCCTCGACCTGCTCGTGTGCCGCAACACGCTGATGTACCTCAACGCCGAGACGCAGGCGCAGGTCCTGCGGCGCTTCCACTTCGCGCTCAACCCGGCCGGCGTGATGTTCCTGGGCAAGGCCGAGATGCTGCTCAGCCACGGCCGCCTGTTCCTGCCGATCGACCTCAAGCGCCGCTTCTTCCGCAAGTCCGAGCAGGTCACCCAGGCTGGACGGCGGGCGGTCACCACGGGCCGCGACGGGCAGGCCGAGAGCCGTCGCGACGCGGCGCTCGAGGACGAGACGCTGCTGTTCAGCCCGCTCGCGACGATCGTCGTCACCGCCGACGACGTGGTCGCCAAGGCCAACCAGCGCGCCGAGGCCCAGCTCGGGGTGTCCCCCCGCGAGATCGGGCGCCGCTTCCCCGACCTGGAGATCTGTCACCGGATCACCGGTCTGCGCTCGTCGTTCGAGGACGTCCGGCGCCACCGGACGTCGATGTGGCAGCACGAGGCGGAGTTCTCGCGCTCGACCTCGGAGACCCTGGTCTTCGACATCCAGATCGTGCCGCTCGAGGCCCACAGCGAGGACGGCGTCTCGATCGCCCTGTTCTTCACCGACGTCACCCGCTACCGCCGGATGACCGTCGAGCTCCAATCGGCCCACCGTCAGGTGGAGACCGCCTACGAGGAGCTCCAGTCCACCGTCGAGGAGCTCGAGACCACCAACGAGGAGCTCCAGTCCACCAACGACGAGCTCCAGTCCATGACGACGAGATGCGCGAGCGCTCGGGCCAGCTCGACCGCGCCAATGATTTCCTGGAATCCGTGCTGGGCAGCCTGCGGACAGCAGTGGTCGTCGTGGACTCGGAGCTGATCGTGCAGGCGTGGAACGGCCGCGCGGACGACCTGTGGGGCGTGCGCAGCGAGGAGGCCGTCGGCCAGCATCTGCTCAACCTCGACATCGGCCTGGCGATGGACCGCGTGCGCCCGCTCGTCCGGGACGTCCTGGCGGGCAACGTGCCCCGGGAGGATCCCCTGCGGACCGAGGCCATCAACCGGCGCGGACGCTCCGTGCAGCTCGCCGTCGCCGTGTCCCCGCTGACCGGCCGGGAGAGCCTCCCCGGCGGCGCGATCATCCTGATGGACCACATCGACGGCACGGGGCCGACCACGGCCGAGCTCGGGCCGGAGGACACGGTGACGTCGTGAGCACCGCCGATCGACGCCGACGCGAGGCGGGGCCCGGTCCGGGCCCCGCCTCGACGGACGTCGACGTCGACCACGTGGCCGACCTGCTCGACGACATCTCCGCCGAGCTCGAGACGATCGACGAACCCGACCACCGCGCGGTCACCGGTGAGGGGCCCGAGGCGTCGGAGAACCGCATGGTCGCGGCGACCCAGGCGTCCCTGGCGCGGGCGGCGGCGCGGGCGCTGCGCGGCGAGGCCGACGAGGCGCGCCGCGCGAACCGCGCCACCATGGGCGGCGTCCGGCAGACCCGCGACCGGTCGCGTCGAGCGGTCCGCCCGGCCGCGGCCGACGTGCCCCTCGCCGACCTGGAACGCCTGGCCCGGCAGGCCCTCGCGGTCACCGGGCCGGTGGTGTGGGCGGAGCTCGCCGTGCCGCCGGCGGACGGTGCCGTGCTGACGGCGACGGCCGGACACCTGCCGGCCGGCACCGTGGAGGCGCTGCAGGCCGGGCCCCGTGCCGAGGTGCTCCGCACCGGCGCCGGCCTGACCGTGGAGGACGCGGACACCGTCGAGCGGTGGCCCGGCCTGCGGTCGCCGGGCGCGAGCTTCCTGGTGCTCCCCCTCGGTATCTGGGGGGCCCTGACCCTCGCCGCCGACGAGCCGCTGACCTTCGACGACACCGTCCGCGCCGTCGCGCGGGAGGTCGCGGCGCACGGCGTCGTCCTGCTCACCCACGACGGCGCGCGGGACGCCGGCCGGGCGCGCTCGCTGGTGATCACCGCGAGCACGCTGCTGGCCCGCAGGCTCGGCCTCGATCCGACCGGCGGGGTGGATGCGCTCCTGGAGCGGGCCACGTCGGCCGGCAGCACCATCCTCAACAGCGCCCGCCACGTCGTCGACGAGCTGGGCCCGCCCGGGGACGACGGCGTCCCCCGGTCGCCCGAGCCCGCGACCCTGCGGCGCGCGATCGCCTTCCTCGAGGAGCACGCGGCGCAGGAGATCGACGTCGCCGACGTCGCCGCGGCGGCCGGCCTCGGCGTGCGGGGCCTGCAGACGACCTTCCGCCGGTGGCGCGACACCACCCCGCTGGGCCACCTCCGTGAGATCCGACTCGCCCGGGCCCACGAGGAGCTCCGGGACGCGGACCCCCGCGAGACCACCGTCGCCGACGTCGCGCACCGCTGGCGCTTCTCGAACCCCGGGCGGTTCTCGGTGACCTACCGGGAGCGCTACCGCTGCTCGCCGAGCGAGACGTTGCGCGCCTGATCGCCCGCGCCGGGCGTCCACGCGTCGTCCGATCTGGCACAGGGGAGTCCGGTCGTCCGCGATAAGATGGCCACCCATCGGTTGACGTCCCAGCCGTCGTCTCGCCGCGCCGTGGCCGCGGCACAGGAGACGATCTTCAGCGCTCTCCTCGTCCCGAGAGGACCGCGATGGACTCGACCGCTCCGCCGGCGCCCAACCACACCGCTCGGCTCGGCCCGCTCCGACTCGACGCCGATCAGGTACCCGTCCCGGACCTGACACGGCTGTGCCGGCACGCGCGGCGCGTGTGCGCAGCGGTGCGGTGGGCCGAGATCGCGGTCCCGGTGCGCCACGGCGCCACCGTCACGTCGTCGGCCGGCGAGCTGCCGGTCACCGCCACCGACGCCGTCGGGCGGGGTCCCCGCGCCACCGCGGCCCGCTCGGGCGTCCCCGTCGTCGTCGACGACGCCGCGTCGGACGCCCGCTGGCCCGCCCTGCGGCGCGAGGGTGTCGGCTCCCCGGCGTCGCTGCTCGTGCTCCCGCTCGGCCCCGGCGGCGGCACGCTCACCCTCGCCGCCGACATCCCGGCGGCGTTCGACGCCGAGGTCCGGGCCGTGGCCGGCGAGGTGGCGCGTCTCGCTGGCCGGCGCCTCGCCGCTCACGAGCAGCCCGGCGGCGGGGATCCCGGGGGGCGGGCCCGCGACACGGTGGTGGCGGCCCGGGCGCTGCTCGCGCGCCACGAGCAGGTCACCCCGGACGCCGCGTTCGAGCTGCTCCTCGAGCGGGCGCACCGGTACGCCGAGACGGTGCTCGCCTGTGCCGAGCAGGTGCTCGACGAGCTCGGCGGCACGGCGTCCGACGAGCAGGCCGGCCCGCCCGAGCCGGCCACGCTGCGCCGCGCGATCGCCTACCTCGAGGAGCACGCGGCCCGGGACGTGGACGTCGCCGACGTCGCCGCCGCCGCGGGCCTGGGGGTGCGCGGGCTGCAGATGGCGTTCCGGCGCTGGCGGGACACCACCCCGCTCGCCTACCTGCGCGAGCTGCGCCTCGCCCGCGCCCACCAGGAGCTGCGGGCCGCCGACGCGCGCACCAGCGGCGAGACCGTCGCCGACATCGCGGCGCGCTGGCACTTCACCCACCCCGGGCGCTTCTCGGTGACCTACCGGGAGCGCTACGGCTGCTCGCCGAGCGAGACCCTGCGCGCCTGACCTCTGGGCCCCGACCTCTGGGCGACCGCCCCAGCCGCGGGCTAGCGTGTCGTGACGTGGGCCACGCGCGGGAGGTGGACGCCGCGCGACGGCGCTTCCTGCGCCACGGCCGCGAGGCGGTGGCGCCCGGCGTCGTGCGCCCCGCTGTCCTCGCGTCGTGGGAGCGCGCGCGGGGCCTCGACGTCGGACGCCTCACCCCGGCCGTGCGGGCCCTGCCCGAGGGACCCCGGGCCGTCGCCGCGCAGCGGGTCGCCGACCGCGTCCACGCCCGGGACCCCGACCTCGACGCCACCGTCCTGGTCGTCGACGGCGACGGCACGGTGCTGGTGCGCCGGGACGGTGACGCCGCCCTCGCCGAGATCCTCGACGCGCTGCGCGTCGTGCCCGGGTGCGCCCACGGCGAGCACGTCGTCGGCACGACCGCGGCGGCGATCGCCCTGCACGAGGGCGTCGCGGCGGCCGTCGAGGGCCCCGAGCATCTGCATCCCGCACTCGGTGTCCTCGCCGGCGCCGCGGCCCCGGTCGACCCCGGTGACCTCGCCGTCGTCGTCGTGCGCCACGCCGAGGACGGCGCCGTGCGCGACCTCCCGCTGGCCCGGGCGCTGGCCCGCGAGATCGCCGACGAGGACGCGGCCGCCCGGCGCGGGCGGATCCTCGCCGTCCACGACGCCCTGGCCGCCGCGGCCGCGGAGGGCGCCTCGTGGGTGGTGGCGACCGACGGCGACGACCTCGTGCTGGGCGCCGGCGCGCGCCGGCTCCCGCCCGCCGACCAGCAGGTCCTCGCCGACCTGGCCCTCGCGGGCCTGGCGCTGGAGAGCCCCGACGACCCGTACCACGTCGACCTGCCCTCGGGCGGCTGCGCGGAGGTGGCGGTCCGGGAGATCCGCTGCGAGGACCGGCTGGTCGGGTGCGTGGTGGGCGGATGGCCCGCGGTCGACGAGCACAGCAGACGCGAGGCCGAGGGCCGGCGCCGGCAGGGCTCGCACGTCGCGCCCACCTCGCGGCGCGACTTCGCCGCCGACGTGCGCGGCGCCGGGCCCGCCGAGCGCGCGCACGCGGAGGCCCGGGTGCGCGCCAACCGGGACCTGCTGACCCCGTCGCTGCGCGCCCGCCAGGAGCTCGCCGCGAACCTGGGCCAGCGTCGCCACCAGGTGCTCGTCGGCGAGGCCGGGGTCGGCAAGCGCACGCTGGCCGTCGAGCAGTTCGTCCGGCTGCACCGCGACGGCACCGTCACCGTCGTCGACACCGACGCCTCGGACGACGGGGCGCGCGCCGCCGAGCCGCTCGAGCGCCTCGTCCACCGGCCGCCCGCGCGCCCGCACCTCGTCGTCCTGCGCGGGCTGCAGGGGGTCACGCCGCTGTCCGCCCGGCGGCTCGACGAGCACCTCGGGCTGCTGCTGGCGCGCTCGCCGAACGTGGTCGTCGTCGCGTGCCTGGACACGACCTCGGTGGACGCGAGCCGCCCGTACGGCCTGCTGCTGCGCCACTTCCACGAGACCGTCCGCGTCCCCGCGCTGCGCCACCGCGCGGACGAGCTCGCCGACATCGCGCTCTCGGTGCTCCGCGCGATCGGGGGCGGGCGCTCGCTGCGCCTGTCGCACCAGGTCATCCGCGTGCTCGAGGGCTACGCGTGGCCGGGCAACATCAACGAGCTCGAGGACGTGCTGCGCTACGTCGTCGCCCGCAAGCCGGTGGGCGTCATCCAGGCCCCCGACCTGCCGGCCCTGTGCTTCACCAGCCGCCCGCGCCTGACGATGCTCGAGACCGCGCAGGCGGACGCGATCATCCAGGCGCTCTACGAGGCACGCGGCAACCGCTACCAGGCCGCCGCGATGCTCGGGATCGCCCGCTCCTCGCTGTACCGCAAGATCGACGCGTTCGGGATCAGCTACATCGCCTGAGGCGCATCTGTCTGTCCCGGAACCGGGTCAGTGATCGTTCCGCCGTCGTCGGAGGCCGGACGGGACGTCCCATCATGGGACAGGCCCGTGTGTCCCACGCCACTAGCGTCGGTCCTCGGCGTCCCGGGGAGCGGCCGGGGCATCGGCGGCGAACGACGGGAGCGCACGATGAAGGCACTGGTGTACCACGGCCCCGGCAACAAGGCCTGGGAGGACGTCCCCGACGCGACGGTGCAGGAGCCCACCGACGTCGTCGTGAAGGTCGAGACGACCACCATCTGCGGCACCGACCTGCACATCCTGCAGGGCGACGTCGCCGCGGTCACCGACGGGCGCATCCTCGGGCACGAGGCGGTCGGCACCATCACCGCGGTCGGCGACGCCGTGCGCGGGTTCTCGGTCGGCGACCGGGTCCTCGTCCCGGCGATCACGAAGTGCGGGCGGTGCGAGTACTGCCAGCGCGGGATGCCGTCGCACTGCCAGACGGTCGGCGGCATCGGCTGGATCTTCGGCCACCTCATCGACGGCACCCAGGCCGAGCTCGTACGGGTGCCCTACGCCGACACCTCGCTCTACGCCGTCCCGCAGGGCGTCAGCGACGAGCAGGCGATCTTCCTCGCCGACTCGCTGCCCACCGGTTACGAGGTCGGCGTGCTGGCCGGCCGCGTGCGCCCCGGCGACACGGTCGCCGTCGTGGGCGCCGGTGCGGTCGGCCTGTCCGCGGTGCTCACCACCGGGCTGTGGGGCGCGTCCAAGGTGATCGCCGTCGACTCGAACAAGTTCCGCCTGGAGAAGGCGGTGGAGTTCGGCGCGACCGACGCGGTCGAGGTCGGGCCGGGCACGGTCGGCGACGTCGTCGCGCTCACCGACGGGCTCGGCGTCGACGTGGCCATCGAGGCGGTCGGCTACCCCGAGACCCTCCTGACGGCGGCCTCGCTGGTCCGCCCGGGCGGCACGATCGCCAACATCGGGGTCCACGGCACGCCGGTCGAGCTGCCGATGCAGGACATGTGGATCTCGAACGTCACGCTGACGATGGGCCTCGTCGACACCGTCTCGATCCCCACCCTGCTGAAGATGGTCGCCTCGGGCCGCATCCCGGCCGAGAAGATGGGCACGCACACGTTCACGTTCGACCAGATGAACGAGGCCTACGACGTCTTCGCGAACGCGGCGGCGAACCTCGCGCTCAAGGTCGTCATCACGCCCTGATCAGGCCACCAGGACGACGGCCCGCACGGTCACCGGCACGGTGGCCGGGCGGGCCGCAGGCGTGCGCGGCGCCGGGGATCATGTCTGCCCCCTCGCGGACGTCTCGCAGGGGACGTCGAGGCTGCTCGTCAACGGATCTCCGCGGACATTCGTCCACCGTGTGGCGGGTCGCTGCGGCGACTACTGCCCGTCGACGAGGTGCCGCCCGAAGGAGCCGTGGACGAGACGGGCCGCGCGGGCGTAGCGGGCGAGGTCCACGACGTCCTGGTGCGCGATCCACACCGAGAGGTCGACGATCTCGTTCTCGCCCGTGGGGTCGGGGTCGTCGTGGTCGGGCACGGGGCGCTCCTCGCTCGTCGGGACCGCTACCGGCGAGCCGTCGGGCATCCGGACGCGATCCCGGAGGCTGGAGCCGGCGCGGGGAATCGAACCCCGGACCTTTCGCTTACAAGGGCCACGCAACTCGTCTAGAGAAGTACGAGCCGCCAAGCTGGGCCGGGTTCCCGGTCTGATCGCGTCCCGCTGGTCCGCCTCGGATCGCCTGCCGCTGCTACACGGCTGCTACACGGCGCCCGCCGCACGGAACGGCCTCGGGGTCTCTCCCTCGGCGGCGCGGGGTCGCCTCGGACAGGTCGATCGTGCCGGGGCAAGGGCCACCTCGTCCACACCGCCGAACTGCTCGCTGAACCTGGCCCTTGCGGCGGTGCGAGCGGGCTGCCAGACCCCGGAAGCGCCGACGAGGGCGAGACCCCGTCCCGACCACCACCGCACTCCCGACCCGCGGGGCGCTCCGGCCCCCTCTCCTGAGGTCGGTGCCCTGGTCCAGGGCGGAGCGCCTGGTCGCCGAAGGCTCACACCTCCCGCCCGCTGATCCCGTCCGTCGCCGTCTCGCCGGTCTGACCGCCAGGGCCGCGAGACGGCCTTCTGACGCGCCCACCGCAAGACCCCGCCGGGTCCTGTGGCGATGCCGCGCGTCCGCATCCGGTCACACGCTCCGCGAGACGGCCTCTCCGAGAGGCCTCGCCGTGTCCCCCTCCCCCACCTCGAGAACCCGGTTCCGCTCGTCTTCGGCGTCGTCGCCGGCTCGGTCGTCGCGGCGGTCGCTGCCTGCCCTGCCTGATCCGTGGCGCACTTACACGCCAGCGCCCGCCTCCTCGCTGTCGTCGTGGGCGGCCGGGGTAGGAGTGGCCGGCACGCCGCAGCGGGTCGAAGACAGGAGCGACCGGCGTAAGCCGGTCGCGACGGACCCGGCCGCCGCCCCGGCGCCAGCCGAGGGCCGGCCGCTTGGGCTTGTTCTATGTGCCATATCGGGCCGCGGGCCCCGCGACCACGCCGACACCGGGCCTGACGATCTCGACGAGACGTCGGTCCCGGACTCGGTGGCGGGGCTGTGGACCCCGGCGTTCCCCTCCCCCGAGCTCGTCGACGCGGCGGCCGCGATGCTGCCTGCGGTCCGCGAGGAGCCCGGGACCCTTGCGGAAGGGCCGCGGTGGGAGCTGACCGTCGGACCGGGCGTGTTCGCGGTCGCTTGCCGGGACTGGGCGCGCCGGGAGCGCACGGCCGAGCGGGCGCGGGCCGCGCACGTGAAGGACATCGACGCTGCGGTGGCCACGCACATTGCCACCGGGGAGTGGCCCGAGCCGCCGACCCCGCGCACGGCGATCACCTCGTGGTCGCGCAAGAGCAGGGCGAGCATGGTGCGCCGGCTCTGCGAGCTGGACTACACCCCGCTCTACGCCTCGGGCCGGCTGCCGGCGATGGTGACGCTGACCTACCCCGGGGACTGGCTCACCGTCGTGCCCACCGGCGCGGACCTGAAGCGGCACCTCAAGGCGCTGCGGAAGCGCTACTTCCGCGCGTGGGGTGAGGAGTGGGCGTGCGTGTGGAAGCTGGAGTTCCAGCGCCGGGGCGCCCCGCATGTGCACATGCTCTGCACCCCGCCGCACGGCCGCGCGAGGACCACGGGCGAGACCTTCGCGGTGTGGCTGTCGGCGGCGTGGGCCGACGTCGTCGACCATCCGGACCCCGAGCAGCGCGGCCGCCACGAGCGCGCCGGCACTGCCTTGGACTACGCCGAGGGCTTGCGCGCGACCGACCCACGCCGGGTCGCGGCCTACTTCACCAAGCACGGGCTGATGGCCTCGAAGGAGTACCAGCACCACGTCCCACCCGAGTGGTCCGAACCCGGCACCGGGCCCGGTCGCTTCTGGGGCGTCTGGACCCTCCAACGCGCCGTCCACACCGTCCACGTCTCCCCCGAAGACGGCATCCGCGCCGGTCGCATCGCCCGCCGCTGGGCCAAGGCGCAGCGCCGGGCGCAGCAGAGATGGAGGCCCCGCGTCGCCCAGGCCACCGGGCGCGTCCGCCACCGGCGATCTCGGTCGCGCGTCCGCCTCATGACCAACGGCAACCGCGGATGGGTTGCCGTCAGCCACGGCCCCGCGTTTGTCAAGGCAATGTTCCACGCCGACAGCGCCGAGCGAAAGGGTCCGTAACAGCACGTACACGTGCAACGATGCGTCGAGGGCGGTGCTGTAGATCCACGGGGGGCTAGTTGTCGATCGACGGGTACCTGACTACGCCCGCCCTCGAAGACGCTGGCGCACGTACGGCGGACTTGTTCGACTGGCAGGCGGCCGCGGCCGCGGTGGACGCACTGGCGCAACTCGCGGGCCAGCAGACGGACCCTGCGCCAACGCTCATGATGTCGGCCAGGTCGATCATATGTGAGCATCACGAGGACTATGCCTGCGTTGCGGACGACAACGTCGAGCTTGTTTCCGTGAAGCATCGCGAAAACTCGCAGGGCGCCTGGACATGGACGGCGCTTATCGTCGATGGCGGTCTGGCGCATCTTTTCGCGAGATGGCGTGCATTCGGAGAGAAATTCTCGTGCAGGATCGTGACCAACGCAGGCCTCAAGTCTGGCGATGCAGCGTCCCTGCATAAAGCTTGCGAATGCCTACGGCACGGAATGGATGACGACGAAAGTGAAGCTGAGACAGGCCTGTGCGTCCAAAGAGTCTGTATCTTGTTTCTCAGGAACGCTGAACTCGCCAACTTGCCGGACGAGTGGCGGATCATCCCTACGTCAAAGATTCGAAATGACACGACCCCACACCCCCAGCTGCACGCGTCGGTCGAGGCCTTCCTGGCACTCCTAGTAGTCGACTGCTCGCGACCTCACCGCGACGATATCGCGCACGTTGCTCCGAGCAAGTACGTTGAACCAGTTCTTGCGCTCTTGTCGCTCGACAACCTCTCGCCTCGAGCGGGATGGACAGTGGTGTTGGACCTGTTCAGGGCTCGGATGAAATCTAGGGGGCCCACGCGCCTCGGTGACCTTGACCGAGTTCTCTCGATCGCGATGCACGAATCACCTGGTCGTGCCCAGGCGAGGGAGCTTCGAAGACGCCGGGTGAGTATTGCGGACGTCGAAGAGGCCCTGAGGCACGCGGCAAGCAATCCAGGCGCTTACGAAGCCCCCAATGAACGGACCGCACTAACGACGCTTGCGATAAAGCTTATAAAGGGTGGGTGCTCGGTCACGACCGTGCGAGTGGCCGAGGACCTTGCGGGGAATTGGAGGGCACTGAGACGCGTACGCACCGCCGATGTACCCGGTGCGAGCGCGAAATTCTCAATAGCAGAACATAGGCTTCGCACTATCGCGAGCGTAGCGGCCGACGACGCCATGGGCGAAGCTCAAGATGGCAACGGCTACGGGCGCGCCATGTGGCGATTGCTCACACAGCGAATTAGAGCGACCGACTTTGCATTGCTAGAAATTGATCCAGAAGACGATGGCGCCGTGCTCGGTGGAGTCTGTGATCTCGCCAGTAGGTGCGTTGTCTGGTTCGGTCCCGAGTTCAACATCCCTCAGGCGCGGGCTGAACTTGCAGAGATGAACCGAGCAGGGAGTGAGCCCGCGTGAGCAGCCCTGCAGACTTCGACGAGGAATCCGCAGCCGCACGTATAGCGCAGAATGATATGCGTTACCATCAGGCGCGAATATTGCTCTTGCTCGACTCCGTCTGCAAGGCCGAAGGAACTGGGAAGAAACTCGATGGGCTGACGAAGTTGGCAAAGCTTGACTTTCTCGTGAGGTATCCTGCAATGGCTCAGCGAGTTATTCCCGCCAGCTCAAGCGACGAACGCTTAGAGCCGAGCGACGACGAACGGCGTGAAACAGAGTCTCCCATGATTCGATACAAGTATGGCCCGTGGGATGACAGGTATTACCCAATCATTGGGGCTCTCGTCGGGTGTGGTTTGGCCGCCTACAGCAAGGGGCGGGCCGGAAGCGTAGCGCTTCGAATGACAGCCCAAGGACGTCGATTTGCTAGCGAACTGCGAGAAAGCCAAGCGTGGTCTGACATTGCCCTGCGATGCGATGCTGTCGCAGAGCACGTCGGAAGCTGGAACGGGAACCGCCTCAAGGAAGCTGTTTATCAAAATCTTCCGGAAGTTGTCGCGCTTCGACAGCGATAGGTGATCCGGTGAGCGCTCGATTTAGGATCGATCGAATACGAGTGGACACCGACGGGGGCCCAGTCGAGTACTCCTTTGACGGCCCGCTCACGGTACTATCTGGACCTGTAGGTACGGGCAAGAGCACTCTGCTTGAGCTAGTGAAGTACGCATTGGGCGGAAACGCCCGTACGACCCCGGTGGTCGACGCACACGTTATGTCTGTGTCACTTGACGTCACCCTTGGGCGCTCGAGCTTGACCCTCCAGCGCCCTGTGGCTTCGTCCAGCTTCAACGATCGGCATGGCTTCGTCACCGTTACTGACCGGACTTCCCGTGGACGCGTAGGCGAGTACTCCGCAGAGCCGGCACAAGAAAACTCGATCAGCGCATTTCTCCTGGAGGCTCTACAACTGCCGACAGATGCCCGAGCCTCCGCTCAGTCGAGAAGCACCAAGACGCCTCCTCGCATCACTTTCAACGACATCTACCCCTACCTATACGTTGATCAGCCCGAGATCGATCGCAGCATCGTTCATCACAGCGATTCGTACAGAGCACCCAAGCGACGCACGGCCTTTGAGCTACTCTTCGGGATCAGCGATGTCAACTTGCTCAAGCTCCGTGCCGATGCACAGGTCGCGGCTCAAGAGTTCGACAAAGCAAGAGCAGATGAAGTACGTATCCGCAAATTCCTGGGCGACGTCCAAACGGCAAGCCGCGAGCAAGCCGTATTAGAGCAGGAGCGTGTGACGCTGGAGTTGCAGCGGAGCCGTGCAACTTTGCAGAGATTGCGAGAGGAAGCAGACCCGGACGACTCTAGAGTTGATGTTGCGCGAGACCTCTTGTCCGAATCTCGGGAACGCTTGGAAATCGAGCGCAGACGCCTCCAGGAGATCGACCGCGATCTAGAAGAGCGGCGAGGCGTTCTTGCGAGCGTACGCCAAGAGGAACGCCGGCTCAACAGAATGTGGGACGCTAGCCGAAGACTGGCAGCGATCGAGTTTGTAGTCTGTCCGCGATGCAACCAGTCGCTCAAAGGACGAGCTCATATCCCTCATGATTCATGCCCGTTATGCCTGCAAACCGACACCGTACAGCCGATGGACGACGACGCGTCGGAGGCCGACACGTACGAACTCCGTCAGCTCGAGAATCAGGCCGAGGAAATTCAGGCACTCCTTGCGGCCTCGACTTCCGAACGGATGGACGTAGAGGCGCACATCGGGAAGCTGACCGATAATATCGCCACCTTGGCAGATGAAGTTGATGCGCGCACACGAGACCTCGTGAGTCCGCGCCTGCAGGCCTTCGCTGACGCATCCGCGAGGGCAGCAGAAGCCGAGACGAGAATTGAAGCCCTAGAGGAGAGTCTTCGACTTTGGGACGCTGTCGAAGATCTCTCCCGCGCGACGAAGACTGCAAAGCAATCAATGGATGATCTGAATTCCCGAATCGCAGAGCAGAGTCGCGCACTCGAGGCGTCTCGCCAGGAGTTCTTTGCAGATATCAGCGAAACGTATCAGCGCACGGTTTCTGCCTTAGGGATCCCTAGCGTAACGAGAGCCCATATATCGTCCCGAAACTACTTGCCCGTCGTCGACGACATTCCCTTCGACGAAGTCAGTACGGGCGGCATCCGGACGGCCCTCATCGTCGCCTACTGGGTGACATTGCTCGCGACGGCCGCAAGAGATACGAGCTTAGATCACCCGCGGCTGCTTATAATTGATAGTCCGCGCAAGTCGATCGGAGCGGACGAAGACCTCGCCGAGAATCTGTACCGTCAGCTAGACATTCTCGCCCAGACTTACAAGTCCACTGTACAGATCATTGTCGCCGACAATAAGCTCCCCAGTCGACACGCGAAACGCTGGCAAGAGATTTTCTTCGACTACGAGACCAATCCCGTTCTATACGCAGTGCCACACCCCGGACCGTCAAAGGTCAGAACCCTGGAGGGCGAGCAGGCTGATGAAGTGGAAGACACCTAGCGAACAACGGGAAAACGAGTACGGGCTCAGAGTAGAGAGAGCCCATCGTGTGAACGAACGGCCACCTCTTGGCTGAACGCATCGTCCACTCTGACTGCATACGCTTCATCCATCAGCATTCGCAGTTCCGCTTTGGACACCCACCTCGCTTGACGACTCTCTAAAGTGGCCCGCTCGATTCCCACGAGAGGCCGACAACGGAACACGAGTGCAACAACACCTTTCCGCATGTTCTTGTAGACCCCTGAAAGGCGGAGGACCTCAACACGGACACCGGTCTCCTCGAGGACCTCACGCTCCACGCCGGCCTCAGGGCGCTCGCCCAATTCCAGAACACCGCCGGGCGGCTCCCAGTGCCCGTTGTCGCGGCGCTGGATGACGAGGACGCGGTCCTGGTCGTCGACGACGATGCCGGCGACGCTGACCGAGTGCTTGGGCGTGTCCGCCACTGTCGCCTCCTGACGTTCGTCACCGTTCGGTAGCGTTCAGCACCGATCGTAGACGTCCAGTCGTCTGGAGGAGTCGTGCAGCTCGGGGTCATCGACCGCGCCGACGACCGGCCGCCGTACCGGCAGATCGCCGACCACCTCCGAGCCGCCATCGATCGTGGGGACCTCGTGGCCGGCGACAAGCTGCCCAG
Organism: Actinomycetospora lutea; assembly: GCF_028737205.1. Lineage (GTDB taxonomy): Bacteria > Actinomycetota > Actinomycetes > Mycobacteriales > Pseudonocardiaceae > Actinomycetospora > Actinomycetospora lutea. The sequence goes on from NZ_JAQZAL010000007.1 coordinate 46,277, forward strand.
CGAGGCCGAGCTCATCGAGCACTACGGCGTCGCCCGCATGACCGTGCGCCAGGCGGTCCAGGAGCTGCGCAACGAGGGCCGCGTGGTCGCCGAGCACGGCCGCGGCACGTTCGTCCGCCAGCCAGTTCAGGTGCGCCGCCTCGCCTCGGAGCGCTTCGCCCGGCGCCACCGCGAGGCCGGGCTCGCGGCGTTCAGCGTCGAGGCCCAGAAGACCGGCTTCACGCCCAACGTCGACCAGCTGGAGGTGTCGACCGGCCCGGCCACGCCCGAGATTCGCGACCGGCTGCGGCTGGGCGACGACGAGGAGGTCGTGGTCCGTTCGCGGCGCTACCTCGCCGACGGGCAACCGGTCGAGACGGCGGTCTCCTACCTCCCGGCGTCGGTCGCCGCCGGCTCGCGCATCGTCGAGGCCGACACCGGCCCCGGCGGCATCTACGCGCGCCTGGAGGACATGGGCTTCGAGCTGGACCACTTCACCGAGGAAATCTCCGCCCGGATGCCGTCCGCCGAGGAACGGCGCCGACTCCAGCTCACCGACGGCGTGCCCGTGGTCGTGCTCGTGCGCACCGCCTACGACACGACTGGTCGACCGCTGGAGGTCTGCGACACCCTCAAGGCCGCGCCCGCCTACGTACTGGAGTACGAGGTCCCAGCGCGCTGACCTGTGCGGACAACAGCCACATAACTTCTCGCGTAAGTCCCCTAGACGACTAAGTGACTGCTGCTAGTCTCAAGACGTCTAGAGGAGTTCGTGCGAGGAGAACCAGTGATCCAGAACTACGTCATCGACCAGGCCGCCACCTTCGAGTGGCTGATGTTCCTGTCGTCCGGGCCCAAGACGGCGTTCGGCGACAACTACCGCCAGGAGACGACCAAGGACGGGCTGCCCAAGTGGCAGCTCCAGTTCGCGGCGTGCTTCCGGCAGTTCGGGCGCCCGACCAACGAGATCGTGACCGTCGGCATCGCCGCCGAGCGGGACCCGGGCGAGGACCTCGCCCCGGCCACCCCGGTGCAGCTCGTGGGCTTCGAGATCGGCGTCATGGATAAGAAGAACCGCGAGGGCCAGGCCATCGGCGCGCAGGTCTGGTACCGCGCCCAGGAGGTCCGGCCACTGTCCGCGACTGGCAACGGCGCCCGCAGCGCCAAGCAGGCGCCCCAGTCCGAAGAGGCGGCGTCATGACCTGGCAGACCGACGCGGCCTGCCGCGACACCAACCCCGAGCTGTTCTTCCCACCCTCCGAGGACGACACCAGCACCATCGTCGCCCGCCATCGGATCGCCGTCGCCCCGATCTGCGGGGTTTGTCCGGTCGCCACGGAGTGCCTGCGCTGGGCGCTGGACACCGGTCAGGACTACGGCCTGTGGGCCGCGACCACCCCCACCGACCGCCGCGCCATCCGCCGCGCCCGTCTGGCCGGAGTTCCCGACCCGGTCGCCGACGTCGAACCCATGTGCTCCGGCTGCGCGCTGCTGTTCCCCATGCCCGCCGTGGACGGCCAGCTCTGCGCCGCCTGCACCGAGAGGACCCTCTTATGACCGCCCTCGAGCACACCCGACGCCTCGAGCACCGCTCCGGGCGCACCCGCGGCCCCGGCGCCCACCGCCCCGGGCTATTCGCCCGGCTCCGCGGCGAGCGCGCCCGCCGCGACTACGAAGCCTCCGTCTTGGCGTTCGCCGCCTCCCTCAAGGCGGCGTTCCGCGAGGCCTGCACCGGCATCGCCCTCTGCCAGTACGTCCACGTCGCCGCCGGCGTCACGATCCGCACGCCTCGGGTCGGGGAAGTCCGCCTCGGCCCACCCACCTCGTTCACCGTCGAACTCATGGCCGGCCAGGAACCGGCCGACTTCACCAAGGGCGAGAACGGCGCCCGCCTCGCCCACACCCTCGGCGCCCACGCCCTGCGGGTCGAACCGATCGCCGGGCGCTGGGTGCGACTCCACCTGCTCGACGCCGACCCACTGCGCGACGGCTTCGGCCTCCCGCCGGTGACCGTGACCTCCGGTGCCGAGTCGGTGATCCTCGGCCGCACCGAGGACGCCACCACCCTCGGCCACGCCCTCACCGACCCTGCCCACCTCGCGGTGCAGGGCATGAACGGCTCCGGCAAGTCGGTGTTCACCTACGGGCTGCTCGCCCAGCTCGCCGCCGCCCCCGACGTCCTCGTGACCGGCTCGGACATCACCGGACTACTGCTGGGCCGCGCCTGGGACGACACCGCCCACCGCCCGCACCAAGTCGTCGGAACCGGCGACATCGCCGCCCACGCCGTCCTCCTGGAAGACCTGGTCGCCAAGATGGACCGCCGCCTGGAGACCATCCCGCCGCGCCGGGACAAGATCGACCCGACGGCGAGCGCTCCGACCGTCCTCGTCGTGCTGGAGGAGTTCCCCGGCCTGCTGCGGGCTGCCGACGGGCTACCGAAGCCCAAGCGCGGCGAGGGCATCCCGGTCGGCGAGCGCATCCGCACCGCCGTGCTGCGGCTGCTCTCCGAGGGCCGCAAGGCCGCGTTCCGGGTCCTGATGCTGGCCCAGCGCTTTGAGGCCACCGCCGTCGGCGGCGGCTACGCCCGCGACCAGTTCGCCCTCCGGCTGTCGTTCCGCGTCCCGGCGGACTCACTGGAGATGCTCCACGGCACCGACGCCCGGGCCCTCGGGCAGGAGCACGCCAACGCGGACCCCGGCGTCGCCTACCTCTCCGGGCTCGGCCGCGACTGCGAGCGCATCCGCGTGGCCTACCTCGGCGACTACAGCGAGTACTGCGACCGCATCGCCGCGCACGGACGGCGGGCCCACCGATGAACCTTATCGCCATCGTCATCATCACCGGCCTCGTCACCGCGCTCCTGATCAAGAGCCGCCGCGCCGCCCCGGCGCTCGTCTCCGGCGTCGTGACCCTCGTGCTGCTGTTCGCCGCCTTCCCCACCCTCGGGCCCGCCGTGTCCAGCAGCGCCGGCGAGTTCGCCCACCAGCTCGGCGCCGCGACCGACCGCGCCGCCGACGTCCCGCCGCAGGAGGTCCAGCGATGACCAACCTCCTGGCCCGCGACATTGAGCGCGCCGCCGACGCTGTCCGCAGCGCCAACCACGCGACCATGCGCGGCGTCCTCGACGGGCCCCAGTCGGCCGTCGTCGTCGGCAACCTCGTCGAGCTGGCCCGGCGCCTCCCCCAGGTCCTCGACTTCCTGGCGCGATCGCTGCGTCGCGCCGACCCCGTCGAGCACTACGACGACCGTGGCGCTGATGTCGCCTGGCTGCTCCAGCTCGCCGGAGCCGAGGTCGACGAGGCCCGCGCCGCGCTCGGCGGCGCCGCCGGCCACCTCACCCACGCCCACAACCACCTCGGCCACCTCGGCCGCCGGCTCTCGGAGGACTGACCCATGGACGCGCTGCTCTACACCGCCGAGGAAGCCGCCGAACTGCTCAAGATCAGCCGGTGCAAGGTCTACGACCTGCTACGCAACCACGACCTCCGCTCGGTCAAGATCGGCGGCTCGCGGCGCATCCCGCGCGGTGCGCTGGAGGAGTACGTCGCCCGCCTGCTCGACATGGAGCCCGCCTGATGGCCGGCGAGAAGCGGCCCCGGCGCGCCAACGGGGAGGGGTCGATCTACCAGCGCTCCAGCGACGGCAAGTGGGTCGGGAGCGCCTACGTCTACACCTCGACGGGGCAGATCAAGCGGCGGCCGGTGTACGGGTCGAGCTTCGATGAGGTCCGGGCCAAGCTCGACGAGCGCAAGGTCAACTCGGCCCACGGCATCCCGGTCCCGGACCGCTCCTACAGCGTCGCGCAGTGGTTCGAGCGCTGGCTGGTCACCGTCCGCGAGGAACGCCGGCCCACGACGTACGTCGGCTACGAGAACGCCGTCCGGCTCTACATCGTCCCGGGCCTGGGCCGGAAGGCACTCCCCCGGCTCACGGCGGCGCACGTCCGCGCGTTCATGGCCGGCGTCCGCGAACGGTGCCTGTGCTGTATGCACGGCCTTGACCTTCGCCGACCCGAGGAGGACCGCTGCTGCTCGGTCGGACGCTGCTGCGCGCGCCGGCCATCCCAGCGTCAGGTCCAGTACGTCCACGCCGTGCTCCGCAACGGCCTCGCGGCCGCCGAGCGCGAGGAGCTGGTGACGCGCAACGTCGCCAAGCTCGTCCGCGTCTCGGTCCCGCGCTACAAGGTCGGGAAGGGCCTCACGGTCGCGCAGGCGCACAAGCTGCTGCAGGCGGCCAAGGGCCGACGCCATTACGCGCTCTACGTCGTCGCGGCGACGCTCGGGTTGCGCCACGGCGAGCTGCTCGGGCTCCGCTGGCAGGACGTCGACTTCGAGCGCGCCACGGTGACGATCGCGCAGACCGTCCAGCGCGCAGCAGGTCGGCTCTACGTCGGCGAGGCCAAGACCGAGGCGTCCGAGGCGACCATCCCGCTGCCCAAGGTCACCCGGCGCGTCCTGGAGGAGCACCACGCCCGGCAGGACGAGGAGCGCGCGACGGCCGGCGACGCCTGGCAGGAACGCGGCCTCGTGTTCGCATCGACCGTCGGCACGCCCACCGAGCCCCGGAACCTCGGCCGCGACTTCGAGCGCGTGCGGGAGCTGGCCGGCATGCCCGACGTCCGCCTCCACGACCTGCGGCACACCGTCGTCAGCCTGCTGCTCGACCTCGGCACACCGCCGCACGTCGTCCAGGCCATCGCCCGCCACGCCCACATCGACGTGACCATGGCGATCTACGCCCACACGAACCTCGACGCGATGCGCCAGGCCCTCGACGCCATCGAGTGGAGAGAGCTGTGAGGGCGTTCCGGTGCCAGTGGACAGAAAGCTGTGGAGTCGCGGATTCGCTGACTACGCTGAGGCCTTCCAGTTGCGTGCGGAAGTATGGCGTTCATCGGGCTTCTGGTCGAGGGGGCGAGCACGGTGCTCAACTCGCTGGGACCGTTCGACTCGTGGGGGACTGTCGTTCCGCGGTCGGACGGGAGTGTTGGGTTCTTAGGGCGCCACGGTCTGTGCATGTGGCGTCTCCCCACGTCTCCATGGGACGACCAGCCAGCACCTCCGGTCGGGTCGTTCTACAACCTTCAAACCGGAGAGGTCGTCCTGCCCCGCGCGATGCGACTCGCGGCGGAGTTCCTCGGCGAACTGGATGCAACCGAGGTGGGCGAACTGCTGAACGAGCAGCTCGTGCCGCCGCGCGCACGCAGAGCTACCCACGACGTCGTTTCGCGGCTACACGAAGTTACGGGCTTGACCCCGCTTCAAGCGCAATGCTTCGTCGCCTCGTTCGTCTGGATCGTGGTCTTCCTTGCGCTGAGCCTCGGCGCATTGGAGTACCCCGACCTAGCGGAACAGATGAACGATCTTCTTGGTCTGAATGCCTTTACTCTCGCCAGCGCGGCGGGCGCCTTCGCAGGCTTCGCAGTGCGGGCCGCCACCGAGCGGAAGCCCCCGGCCCCACCAGGTGGCGACTGACTGCCGTTGCTACACGCGTTGCTACATCGCGATCATGGTCCGGGCGGTGCACCCGGTCTGACCTGGAGCCGGCGCGGGGAATCGAACCCCGGACCTTTCGCTTACAAGGCGAGCGCTCTGCCGATTGAGCTACGCCGGCACGGACGCCCATGGTACGAGGGTCCGCCGGCGCCCGAGACCCCGCCCACAGGTGCGGGCACGTAGCCTCGCCGGTCGGCACGGTGGACGGGCGGGGGCCGCCGCCGGACCCGTCGAGGTGGGACGTGGCGCACGCCCCCGTCCGGCAACCACGATCGACTCCCGCGCGTCTGGGCAGGTGGCCGTGATGAAGTTTCCCGGGATGCCCGGTCCGCGGTCCGAGCATCCCGATGAGCAGGGAGAGGAAGGTCCGCCCGTGGGGGTGGCCCAGCGAGCCCGCGGCTCGCTCCGTCGACAGTTCCCCGTGGACGACATCCGTCGTGCCGCCGTGGACGCGCCCACCGTGCGCGACAACCTCCTGCCGGCGATCACCGGCCCGGAGGTCGCCGACGACACGCTGGTGCTGCGCGTGCTCGACCTCGCGCTGCGCATCGGCGAGGTGCAGATGGCCTCCGGCGCCGGGGCGGCGGTCGCGCACGACACGATGCTCGCGATCGCGAGCGCGTACGGCCTGCCCGCCTGCGACGTCGACATCGCGTTCTCGACGATCACCATGTGCTGTCACCGCGGCAACGAGGCCGGCCCGGTGACCACCATGCGCAACGTCCGCTACCGGACCCAGGACTACACCCGGCTCACCGAGGTCGACGACATCATCGGCGCGATCGTCGACCGCGAGGAGCCGATGCGCGTCGAGGACGCCATCACCCGCCTGGGCAACGCGGTGCGCGCACCGCACCCGTACCCGCGGTTCGTGGCCGGCATCGCCCGGTCGCTGTTCGCGGGCGCGGTCGCGTTCCTGCTCGGCGGCGGGCTCTTCGTCGCCGTCCTGGCGGCGGTCGCCACCGGGGTCATCTGGGGCATCGCCCGCTGGTTGGGGCGGCGCCGGGTGCCGATGTTCTTCCAGCAGATCGTCGGCGCGGCCATCGTGACGCTGTCCGCGACGAGCTTCGCCGCGTCCGGGACGCTCGAGGACTCCCCCGCCTTCGTCATCGCGGCCGGCATCGTCGTGCTGCTCTCGGGCCTGTCGCTGGTCGGCCTGGTGCAGGACGCCATCTCCGGCTTCCCCCTCACGGCCGCCGGGCGCGCCGTCGAGGTCGTGCTCGCCTCGGCGGGGCTGCTCGTCGGCGTCGTCGTCAGCATCAAGCTCGTCGGCGCGGTGCTGGGCACCGACGCCGGCGCCTACGCGGCCGTGGTGCCCCCGAGCCCGGCGCCGTCGCTGCACCCGATCTCGCTGCTCGCCGCCGCGGCGGCCGGCATGCTGTTCGCCCTGTCGGCCTACTCTCCGTGGCGCTCGCTGCCGTTCGCGGCGCTCGCCGGGGCCGTGGCGTGGGGCGGGTACGCGCTGCTCGGCATCCTGGGCGCCGGCGAGGTCGTCGCCGCGGCCCTCGCGGCGGCCGCGCTCGGCCTCGTCGCGATGATCCTGCCCCGGATGCTGGGTACACCCCCGCTGGTGCTGGTGATCGCCGGGATCACGCCGCTCCTGCCCGGCCTCACGATGTACCGCGGGTTCTCCCAGCTCGCGTACGGCAGTGTTGCGGTGGGTGCGGTGACGATCCTGCTGGCCCTGACCTTCGGACTCGCTCTCGCGGCCGGGGTCTCGGTCGGGGAGCAGGTCGGCTGGCCCCTGCAGCGGCTCGCCCGCCGTCTGCTGCCCGGAGTCTCCGCGGAGGACAGAGAACGTGACGCACGCCGAGGACGCCCGCGGGTCTTCTGACCTGCTGGTGGTGGCCAACCGGTTGCCCTTCGACCTCCACGCCGACGGCGAGTGGCACCACAGCCCGGGCGGCCTGGTGACCGCCCTGGAGCCGACCCTGCGCGCCCGCGGCGGCGCGTGGGTCGGCTGGCCCGGCCTGCAGGACGCCGAGCCGGAGCCGTTCGACGAGGACGGGCTGTCGATCCGGCCGGTCCCGATCAGCGCCGACGAGGTCGCCGCCTACTACGAGGGCTTCGCCAACGCGACGCTCTGGCCGCTCTACCACGACGTCGTCGCGACCCCGCACTTCGACCGCTCCTGGTGGGAGGCCTACCGGCGCGTCAACGAGCGCTTCGCTGACGCCGCGGCGGGCGCGGCGGCCGACGGGGCGACCGTGTGGGTGCAGGACTACCAGCTCCAGCTCGTCCCGCGCCTGCTCCGCGAGCGCCGGCCGGACCTGCGGATCGGCTTCTTCCTGCACATCCCGTTCCCGCCGGTCGAGCTGTTCGCCCAGCTCCCCTGGCGCCGGGAACTGGTCGAGGGCCTGCTCGGGGCGGACGTCGTCGGGTTCCAGACCGCCGGGGGTGCCGAGAACTTCCGCCGCGTGACGACCCGCCTGACCGACGCGAGCGCCGACGACGTGCCCATCACCGTCGGCGGCCGCCCGGGACACGTGACGGCGCCGGACGGGCGCACGATCACCATCGGGGCCCACCCGATCTCCGTGGACGCCGCCGACCTGGAGGCCATCGCGCGCTCGGATGCTACCGTCGAGCGGGCGGAGGCGCTGCGCCACGAGCTCGGCGACCCCCGCACGGTGCTGCTCGGTGTCGACCGCCTCGACTACACCAAGGGCATCGACGTGCGCCTGCAGGCGTTCGCCGAGGTCCTGCGCGACCACCGTCTCGACCCGGCCGAGACCGTGCTGATCCAGGTCGCGACGCCGAGCCGCGAGCGCGTCGAGCACTACGCCGAGACGCGCGACGACATCGAGCTCACCGTCGGGCGGATCAACGGCGAGTACGCCTCGATCGGGCACACCGTCGTGCACTACGTGCACCAGGCGACCCCGCGCGAGGAGCTCGTCGCCTTCTTCCGCGCCGCCGACGTCATGCTCGTGACGCCCTACCGCGACGGGATGAACCTCGTCGCCAAGGAGTACGTCGCCAGCCGCCCGGACGGCGGCGGCGCGCTGGTGCTCTCCGAGTTCACGGGCGCGGCCGACGAGCTCGGCGAGGGCGCGTTCCTCGTCAACCCGCACGACCTCGACGCGGTCGCCGACGCGATCGTGGCGGCGGCCTCGCAAGACGCCGAGGAGGGCCGCCGGCGCATGGGCCGGATGCACGAGCAGGTGCTCGAGCACGACGTCGAGCGCTGGGCCGCCGGGTTCCTCGAGGCCCTGGGCGTCGCGACCTGACCTCAGGACCCGCGGGCCGGCCCCGACGTCGCCCGGGCGAGGAGCTCGGTGGGCAGCAGGAGGGTCCGCGAGCGCTGGCGGTCGCCGCGGTCGAGCAGGAGCTCGCCGGCGGCCCGGCCCTTGTCCAGGGTCGGCTGGCGGATCGTCGTCAGCTCCGCGCGCTCGGCGGCGGGCACGCCGTCGAACCCGGTCACGGTGAGCTCGTCGGGCACCGCCCGGCCGGCCTCGCGGGCGTGGCGCAGCGCGCCGAGCGCGAGGATGTCCGAGGTGCACACGAGCGCGGTGACGTCGTGCTGGGCGAGCAGCTGCTCGGCGGCCGAGGCGCCCGCCGACTCGCTGTGGTCGTAGCGCTCGACCACCGGCACCCGCGACCAGTCGACGCCGGCCTCCGCGAAGCCCTCGCGCAGCCCGGCGAGGCGGCGGCGCTGGACCTCGTAGCGGGCGCGCTGCTGGCGCTCGACGCTCGCGAAGCCGTCGTTGCGGTCGGTCGACAGGCGCATGCAGAGCACGCCCACGTCGCGGTGCCCGAGCCCGGCGAGGTGGCGGGCCATGTCGACCATGGCGGCGTGGTCGTCGATGCCGACGCGGTCGACGTCGGGGACCGCGGTCGGCTGGTCGCAGACGACGACGGGCACGGGGCGCTCGAGCACGGCGTGGAAGTTGTCGTCGTCGTCGGGCATCGAGTAGACGACGAAGCCGTCGACGCCCGCGCGTGCGACGGCGCCGGGGTCGTCGGCCTCCGGGCTCACCGGGACGAGCAGCAGGCCCGAGCCGTTGTCCTCGCAGGCCAGCGCGAGGCCCTCGAGGAACTGCACGGCCACCGGGTCGCGGAACGCGTAGGAGAGGGCCTCGGTGAGCAGCAGGCCGACCGCCCCGGCCTTGCGGGTGCGCAGCGACCGGGCGACCGGGTCGGGGCCGGGATAGCCGAGGCGCCGGGCGGTGTCCAGCACGCGGCGCCGCAACGCCGGCGACAGCTGGTCGGGGCGGTTGTAGGCGTTCGACACCGTCGTCCGGGACACGCCCAGTTCCGCCGCCAGCGAGGCCAGCGTGGCGGTACGCCGCGACCGGCGCCCCTCGAGTGCCTCACCCACTGTCCGAACGTATCGACTGTTTCGATCTAGGGCCACTCCGGGCGACCGATGGGCGTCCGTGTGCGCCCGGTGTGACCTGGTCGGGGGAACCCGTGGCTCCCACTCGCAATCGATAACCGTTATCGTTTGCGGTCGACAGGCCCCACCGCCACCGAGGAGCTGCACCGTGCCCGTTCGTCCCCGCGCCCGCCTCGCGTCCCTGGCGGCCGCCCTGCTCGGTGCGCTGCTGGTGCTGGTCGCCTGCGGGGGTGGCGGGCAGGCCGCCGCCCCGGCGCCGACCCCCGGGTCGCTCGCGCCGTCGGGGCGGACGCTGACGGTGGTGGCCACCACGAACGTCTGGGGATCGGTCGCGAGCGCGATCGCCGGCCCGGGCGTCGAGGTGCGGTCGATCATCCAGGACCCCACCGCCGACCCGCACTCGTACGAGAGCACCCCGACCGACGCGGCGGCGCTGACGAACGCCGACCTCATCGTGTTCAACGGCGGGCACTACGACGACTGGGTCGAGCAGGTCATCGACGGCGACCCGGGCCTGCGCGAGCGCTCCATCGAGGCCTTCGCGCTGCGCGGCGACCAGGCGCAGGAGAACGAGCACGTCTGGTTCGACCCGACCGCGGTCAAGGGCGTCGTCAACCAGGTCGCCGACCGCCTCGCCGGCGTCGAGCCCGCCCAGGCCGCCGCGCTGCGCGAGCGCGCGAGCGCGTTCTCCGGCCGTGTCGACGAGGAGGCCGCCCGCCTCGCCGCCGTCGGCCAGGCCCGCCCGGGGGCGCGCGTGCTGGCCACCGAGCCGATCGCGCACTACCTGCTCGCCACCGCGGGCGTCGCCGACGCCACCCCGCCCCCGTTCAGCGAGGCGATCGAGAACGAGACCGACCCGCCGGCCGCCACCCTCGCGGAGACGAACCAGCTCGTCGCGAGCCGCGGGGTGGACGCGCTGGTGTTCAACCCGCAGACCGAGACCCCGATCACCACCCAGCTGCGCGACACCGCCACGGGGGCCGGCGTGCCGGTGGTGAACGTGACCGAGACACTGCCCGCCGGGCAGGACTACCTGACCTGGCTCGACGCGACCCGCGCCGAGCTCGCCCGGGCCCTGGGCGCCCCTGCCTGAGACGTGGCCGCGTGACCTACCGGAGAATCGTGTCGTGACCCCGTCCATCCGCCTGTCCGGCGCGGAGGTCCGCCGCGGCGGCCGCACGCTGTGGACGGGTCTCGACCTGGACGTCGCCCCCGGCGAGTTCGTCGCCGTGCTCGGCCCGAACGGCTCGGGCAAGACGACGCTGCTCACCGTCCTGCTCGGGCTGCTGCCGCTCGCGGCGGGGACCTGCGAGGTCTCCGGGAGCCCGCCGCGGCGGGGCAGCGCCGACGTCGGGTACGTGCCGCAGCAGACGAGCGTCGACCCGCTGACCCCGCTGCGGGGCCGCGACCTCGTCGGGCTGGGTCTCGACGGCCACCGGTTCGGCCTGCCGTTCCGCGGCCGGGCCGAGCGCACGCGCCGGGTCCACGAGGCGTTGCTGCAGGTCGACGCCCTGGAGCTCGCCGACGCCCCCGTCGGCGCGCTCTCGGGCGGCGAGCAGCAGCGCCTCCGGATCGCGCAGGCGCTCGTCGGCGACCCCGGCCTGCTGCTCGCCGACGAGCCGCTGCACTCGCTCGACCTCGCCCGCCAGCGCACCGTCGTCGAGCTCCTCGAGCGCCGCCGCCGCGACCACGGCACGGCGATCGTGTTCGTGACCCACGAGCTCAACCCGGTCCTGCCCGTCACCGACCGGGTGCTCTACCTGGTCGACGGGCAGTTCCGGATCGGGACGCCGGACGAGGTGATGACCTCGGAGACGCTCTCGGAGCTCTACCGCACCGACGTCGACGTCGTGCGGGTCCGCGACCGGATCGTCGTCGTCGGCGCCGAGGACCGCCTCGTGCACACCGGGGGCGGGCCGTAGATGTCGACGCTCGACCTGCTCTCGCTCGACTTCGTCCGCAACGCGCTCGTCGCGGGCGTCGTGCTGGCGCTGCTCGCCGGCCTGCTCGGCCCCATCGTCGTCGGGCGCGGCATGGCCTTCTCGGTGCACGGCACCGCCGAGCTCGCGTTCGCGGGCGGCGCGGGCGCCCTGCTCGTCTTCGGCACCGACGCGATCGGGTGGGGCGCGCTCGTGGGCGCCGTGCTCGTCGCGCTGCTGTTCGGGGCGCTCGGGCGGGCCCAACGCGAGCGCGACTCCGTGATCGGCGTGCTCCTGTCGTTCGGCCTCGGTCTCGGCGTGCTGTTCCAGTCGCTGTACACGGGGCGGTCGGCGAACAAGTTCGGCCTGCTCGTGGGCCAGATCGTCGGGGTGGACGTCGGCGACGTGCTGACGCTGAGCGCCGTCGGCGTCGTGGTGCTGATCGTGTTCGCCGTGGTGCGCCGGCCGTTGCTGTTCGCGAGCCTCGACCCCGACATGGCGGCCGCCCGCGGCGTGCCGGTGCGCGTGCTCTCGATCCTGTTCGCCGTGCTGCTGGGCGTCACCGTCGCGCTGGGCGTCCAGATCGTCGGCGCGCTGCTGGTGCTCTGCCTGCTCATCACCCCGGCCGCGGCCGCCGCGCAGGTCACGGCGTCGCCGACGCTGGCCTCGGTGCTCGCGGTGGTGTTCGCCGAGGTCGCGGTGATCGGCGGGATCGTGGCCTCCCTCGACGCCGGGCTGCCGATCAGCCCGTTCGTCGCCTCGATCGCGTTCGTGATCTACCTGGTCTGCCGGGCGCTCGGCGCGCTGCGGACGCGGCGCCGCGCGACGCGCACCGCGCTCGCCACCGGGTGAGCTGGTCCGATCGGGCGAACCCCCGACGCTAGAGTCCGCCCATGTCCCGAGCCCCCCGCGCGACCGGCGCCGAGGACCGCGGCCTGCGGCTCGTCACCCGCCTCGCGCTCGGCCTGGTCGTCGTCACCCCGAACATCCTCGGCGCGGGGGTGGTCCTGGTGGTCGCCGCGTGGGTGCTCCCGCTCGGCGAGCTCGTCCAGGACGACCCCGCCGCGCTGGCGCGCAACCTCATCGCCTTCGGCGCCTACCTGCTGGCCGCGGTCCTGGTGGGCAGCATCTGGGGGCACGTCCGGATGCGCGTCCCGCCGCCCCCGCCGCGCGACGACGAGGGCGCCGTGCGTCGCCGTCGCAGGCGGCTGCGGCGGGTGATCCTGCGCGGACCGCTGCGGCTCGCCACCGTGCAGACGGCGCTGTGGGCCGCGGCCGTCGTCGTGTTCGTGCTGATCAACGTCTTCTCGAGTCCCCGCCTGGGGCTGTCGGTGGGCATCACGGTGGCGCTCGGCGGGGTCGCGACGGTCGCCGTGACCTACCGCCTGGTCGAACGGGTGCTGCGCGGTGACGTCGCGCGCGTGCTGAACGACCGCCCGCCGCAGGGACGCCTGCTGCCCGGGGTGGTCCTGCGCGCGGTCGGGTCGTGGGCGCTCGGCACCGCCGTCCCGCTGGTCGGGGTGCTGCTGGCCGCCCTGGCCGCGCTCGTGTTCGGCGGCTACACCACCGACCGGCTGGCGATCGTCGTGCTCGTGCTCGGCGGGGTCGCGCTGGTGGTGGGCCTGCTGGTCACGGTGCTCACCGCGAACTCCACGGCGGCCCCGGTGCTGGCGCTGCGCCGGGCCCAGCGCCGCGTCGAGGACGGCGACTACGACGCCGAGGTCCCCGTCTTCGACACCACCGAGCTGGGCGTGCTGCAGGCCGGCTTCAACACCATGGTCGGCGGGCTGCGCGAGCGCGAGCGGGTCCGCGACCTGTTCGGGCGCCACGTCGGCGAGGACGTCGCCCGGACCGCGCTCGAGAACGAGGTCGAGCTCGGCGGCGAGGTCCGCGAGGTCGCCGTGCTGTTCGTCGACCTCGTCGGCTCCACCCGCCTCGCCGCGACCCGCCCGCCGCACGAGGTCGTCGATGCCCTGAACGCGTTCTTCGCCGTCGTCATCGACGTCGTCGAGCAGAATCACGGCTGGATCAACAAGTTCGAGGGCGACGCGGCGCTCGCGGTGTTCGGCGCGCCGATCGAGCTCGAGGACGCCGCCGGCTGCGCGCTGCGCGCCGGGCGCGAGCTGTCACGCCGGATCGCGGAGGAGCTCGACGACATCTCCGCGGGCATCGGGATCTCGGCGGGCGAGGCGGTGGCGGGCAACGTCGGCGACACCCGCCGCTACGAGTACACGGTGATCGGCGACCCGGTGAACGAGGCCGCCCGCCTCACCGAGGCCGCCAAGGAGATCGACGGCTGCGTCCTCGCGTCCGGGGCGGCGCTCGACCGCGCGGGCGGCGAGGCGCAGCGCTGGCGCGTGATCGAGTCGCGCGTCCTGCGCGGCCGCGACGCCGAGACCGACCTCGCCGTGCCGGAAGACCACGCGGGCGCCTGCGTGGACGAGGGCCCGAGCGCCGAGGACTCCGGAGCGCGCCGGGATTCCGAGGCGCACCGGGATTCTGAGCGAAGGGCCCCTTCGCTCGGATAGACGGGTGAGGGGCACCCTTCGCCGGATTGCGCTCGAGGGCTCTCGGAGATCAAGAGCACGTGGTCCTCGCCGACGCGCCGGCCGAGGGCGATGGTGTGCCCCTGATCTCCGCGAGGCGGCAGCCGCGGCCGGACCCGCGCCGGTGTCCGGTGATCAGGAGCGCGGCAAGCACCCCGAACCGCTCCGGGCGGCGCACTCCGCACCCCTGATCTCCGCCGACCCACCCGCACGTCGAGCGGGCGGGGAACTCGCGCGCCTGAGAGGCAGCGAACGGCGCGTTCGCTGCGTCGGGCCGGCGTCAGGCCCGGCGCCGCCGGGCGACCTCCGCGAGCGCGACGCCCGCCGCGACCGAGGCGTTGAGCGATTCCACGTCGCCCGCCATCGGGATCGAGACGACACCCGTGCAGGTCTCGCGCACGAGGCGCGACAGGCCCTTGCCCTCCGAGCCGACGACGAGCACGAGCGGCCCGCGCGCGGCGTCGGGGCCGGCGACGTCGTCGAGGTGGTCGATGTCGGCGCTCGCCTCGCCGTCCAGACCGACGGTCACGAGGCCCTCGTCGAGCCACGCCGACAGCGTGCGGCTGAGGTTCGTGGCGCGCCCGACGGGCAGGCGCGCGGCGGCGCCCGCCGAGGTCCGCCACGCCACCGGCGTCACGCCGACCGAGCGGCGCAGCGGCAGCAGCACCCCGTGCGCACCGAACGCCGCGGCCGAGCGCAGCACGGCGCCGAGGTTGCGGGGGTCCTGCACGCCGTCCAGCGCCACGAGCAGCGGCTCGACCCGGGCCAGGTGGGCCCGCTGGCGCGCCTCCTCGAGCAGGTCGTCGGGGTGCAGGTACTCGAACGCCGGCACGGCCAGCGCGAGGCCCTGGTGCACGGCGCCGTCGGCCATCCTGTCCACGTCGCCGCGCGGCACCTCGAGCACCGAGATGCCCCGCTCGGAGGCCATCTTGATCGACTCGCGGACCCGGTCGTCGACCTCGATGTTCTGCGCGACGTAGAGCGCGGTCGCGGGGCTGTGCGCCCGCAGGCTCTCGACCACCGGGTTGCGCCCCAGCACGGTCTGCGGGCCGTCGGGGTCCTCGCGACGCCCCGGGGCCCGGCGGGCCGTCCCGCGGTCGTCGGCCGCGGGCTTGCGGGGGGCCGACGGGGTCGCCCCGCCCGACCGGTACGCCTTGTGGTTCGGGCGCTTCTCGGCGGGCGGGGTCGGTCCCTTGCCCTCGAGGCTCCTGCGGCCCTTGCCGCCCGAGCCCTTGGTGGGGCCCTTCTTGGAGCCCGGGTTGCGACGGGCCCCGGGGCGCCGCGAGTTGCCGGCCATCGCGCTACGCACCGTCCTTGAGCGTCCAGGTGGGGCCGTCGGCGGTGTCCTCGACCACGACGCCGGCGGCGGTCAGTTCGTCGCGCAGGGCGTCCGCGCGCGCGAAGTCGCGCTCGGCGCGGGCGCGCGTGCGCTGCTCGAGCAGCGCGTCCACCAGCGAGCCGAGGGCCTGCCGCGCGGCGTCGCCCGAGCTGCCGGCCCCCGCGCTCTCGGCCCACACGACGGGGTCGAGACCGAGGACACCGGTCATCGCGCGCACCGCGCCCGCGAGCGCCAGGGCCTCGGCGCGCTCGCCCGCGTCGAGGGCGGCGTTGCCGCGGCGCACCGACTCGTGCACCTCGGCGAGCGCGGCGGGTGTCGCGATGTCGTCGTCCATCGCGGCGGTGAACGCCTCGCTCACCCGGCCGACCTCGACCGCGCCGACCCGCTCGTGCACGCGGTGCACGAACGTCTCGATGCGGTGGTACGCCGCGGCGGCCTCGGCGAGCGCCTCCTCGGAGAACTCGAGCGTCGAGCGGTAGTGCGGCGCGACGAGGTAGTAGCGCAGCTCCACCGGGCGCACCCGCTGGAGCACCGCGGGGATCGTCAGCGTGTTGCCCAGCGACTTCGACATCTTCGCGCCGGACATCGTCACCCAGGCGTTGTGCATCCAGTACTCGGCGAACCCGTCGCCCGCGGCGCGCGACTGGGCGAGCTCGTTCTCGTGGTGCGGGAAGACGAGGTCGAGCCCGCCGCCGTGGATGTCGAAGCGCGGCCCCAGGTAGCGGGTGGCCATCGCCGAGCACTCCAGGTGCCAGCCGGGGCGGCCGCGCCCCCACGGCGTCGGCCAGCTCGGCTCGCCGGGCTTGGCGCCCTTCCAGAGCGTGAAGTCGCGGGGGTCGCGCTTGCCGCGGGGGTCGCTGCCCTCGCCCTGCTCCATCTCCTCGACCCGCTGCCCGGAGAGCTCGCCGTACGACGGCCACGTGCCGACCGCGAAGTAGACGTCGCCGTCGACCGCGTAGGCGTGCCCGCGCTCGATCAGCCGCTCGATGAGCTCGACCATCTCGGTGACGTGGCCGGTCGCGCGCGGCTCCACCGACGGCGGGAGGCAGCCCAGCGCGTCGTAGGCGGCCGCGAACGCGCGCTCGTGGGTCGCCGCCCACTCCCACCACGGCCGGCCCGCGGCGTCGGCCTTGGTGAGGATCTTGTCGTCGATGTCGGTGACGTTGCGGACGAGCAGCACGTCGTAGCCCGAGTGGGCGAGCCAGCGGCGCAGCACGTCGAAGTCGAGACCCGACCGCACGTGGCCGACGTGGGGCACGCCCTGCACGGTGGCGCCGCACACGTAGATCGACGCCGTGCCGGCGTGCTGCGGGCGGAACTCCCGCAGCGCGCGTCGTGCGGTGTCGTACAGGTGCAGGCTCACCGTCCGGATCCTACGGAACGGCCGTCGCACTGCTGTCGGCCCGTCAGCCTACCCGCGCAGGCCAACCGATCGATCGTTCGGGACGACCCTTCCCAACGTGTGAGGGGGGACAT
The DNA here is from genome assembly GCF_028737205.1 of Actinomycetospora lutea. GTDB lineage: Bacteria > Actinomycetota > Actinomycetes > Mycobacteriales > Pseudonocardiaceae > Actinomycetospora > Actinomycetospora lutea. Next base: position 63,373 of record NZ_JAQZAL010000007.1, read on the forward strand.
AGAGTCGCGCTGTCATTCGACGGTTTCGCTACGTAAGGAGTGGTCAGCGTTGTCCATCACGTGCCGGACGTCTCTCGTCCGCCAGGCCCCGGGCAAGTACGAGACGGCGACGGTCGAGGTCGACGACCCGCGTCAGGACGAGATCCGGGTGAAGATGGTCGCCTCGGGCCTCTGCCACTCGGACGACCACATCGCCACCGGTGACATCCCCGTCGGCACCTACCCCTTCGCGGGCGGCCACGAGGGCGGCGGCATCGTCGAGTCGGTCGGCCCGAACACCAAGGGCTTCGAGCCCGGCGACAAGGTCCTCTTCTCCTTCCTGCCCGCCTGTGGACAGTGCCGCTGGTGCGCCACCGGCCACTCGAACCTCTGCGACCTCGGCGCGGGCCTGCTCGCCGGCACCCGCTGGGAGGACCCGTCGACCCGCCTGCACCTCGAGGACGGCACCAACGTCGGCCAGATGTGCGGCATCTCGACGTTCTCCGAGTACACGACCGTCGCCGTCGACTCAGCGATCAAGGTCCCGCAGGACACCAAGCTCGAGGTCGCCTGCCTGCTCGGCTGCTCGGTCGGCACCGGCTGGGGCACCGCCGTGAACACCGGCGAGGTGCAGCCCGGCGACACCGTGATCATCCAGGGCATCGGCGGCATCGGCGCCAACGCCGTGCAGGGTGCCGCGCACGCGGGTGCTGCGAACGTCATCGCCGTCGACCCGGTCGCGTTCAAGCGCGAGAAGGCCCTCGAGCTCGGCGCCACCGAGGCCGTCGAGTCGATCGAGGAGGCCACCGAGCTCGCCAAGGGCTACACCAACGGCCAGGGCGCCGACGTCTCCATCGTCACCATCGGCATCACCAAGCCCGAGCACGTGGGCAACGCCTTCGCCTCGATCCGCAAGCAGGGCACGGTGGTCGTCACCGGCCTCGGCGACATCACCGAGGTGGGCGTGCCGATCCCGATCGGCGAGCTGACGCTGTTCGAGAAGAAGCTCAAGGGCTCGCTGTTCGGGTCGTCGAACCCGAAGGCCGACATCCCGAAGATGCTCAACCTCTACAACAAGGGCAAGGTCAAGCTCGACGAGCTCGTCACCAAGCAGTACAAGCTCGACGAGGTCGCCCAGGGCTACGAGGACATGCACGCCGGCAAGAACATCCGCGGCGTCCTGATCTTCGACTGATCACCGGACAGAGGTATCCGACACCCGTGACGAACGGCTCCGCGGCCCCGGTATCCCTGGTGGATACCGGGGCCGCCCCCCGTCTGCCCAGCGCCGGACCGCTCCCGGTCCGGTCCATGATCGACGCATCCCACGCCCGGGTCGTCGGGCGCGAGCGCGAGTCCGAGGTCATCGCCGCCGCGCTCGCCGCCGGGCGCAGCATCCTGCTCGAGGGACCGCCCGGCACCGGCAAGACGACCTTGCTGCGCGCGCTCGCCGAGGGCGCCGGCGTCGGCCTCGAGCTCGTCGAGGGCAACGCCGAACTGTCCCCGGCGCGCCTCGTCGGCCACCACGACCCCTCCCGCGTGCTCACCGAGGACTACCGGCCCGAGAACTTCGTGCCGGGCCCGCTCGTGCGCGCGCTGACCTCGGGCGCGCTGCTCTACGTCGAGGAGCTCAACCGCGTCCCCGAGGAGACGCTCAACGTGCTGCTCGGCGTGCTCTCCGAGCGGCGGCTGCACGTGCCGCGCCTCGGTGTCGTCGATGCCGCGCCGAGCTTCCGGCTGGTCGCGGCGATGAACCCGTCCGACGCCGTCGGCACCGGGCGGATCACGCCCGCGCTCTACGACCGCTCGTGCCGGGTCGGGTTCGCCCACCAGAGCGCCGACGAGGAGACCGCGATCGTGCGCCGCGACCACGATGTGGTCGACGCCGCGTTCGTCGAGCGCGCGGTGCGCGCCACCCGCTCGACCCGCGAGCACCCCGACCTGCGGCTCGGGTCGTCGGTGCGCGGCGCGCTCGACCTCGTCGCCGTCGCCGAGTCGCTCGCCGAGGTGCGCGCCGTCGCCCTCGCGGGCCGGCTCGCCCCGGCGGCCGAGACGACCGGGACCGACGCCGCGCTGGCCGCCCTGTCCGGGCGCGTGCAGCTGCTCGAGGGCTCGACGCGCACGGTCGAGGACGTCGTCGCCGAGCTGTGGGCGGCGAGCGCGCCGGTCGACCCGTCGGCGTCGTCGGAGGACGGGGACCCGGGAAAAGCCTGAGCCCCGGCGGGTCGCCCCCGCAGGAGCAGGGGCGCTCTCCCGGGGCGCCGCCGCGCGTGGTGTCAGACCCGAAGGAGGTCGAGCAGCTGCTGCGCGACCAGGCCCGGCGCACCGAGACCCGCGCCGACCTGCAGCGCCGCCACGACGACCTCGGCCAGGTCAGCCCGACGGTCGGCGTCCTCGACGAGGCCGCCGTCGCCGGCGCCTACGACGAGGACCCGGACGGGACCGTCGACCTGCTCGCCGACCTCGCCCGCGCCACCGACCCGACGCTGCGGGCGGCCGCCCGCCGGCTCGCCGTGCGGCTGCTCGTGCCGCCGGCGCGGGCGGGCGAGACCGAGCGACGGGGCTCGAGCCGGCTCACGACCGTCGCGGGCGACGGCCTCGACCTGGACCTCGACGCCACCCTGGAGCGCTCGCTGGCGCACCGGCCGATCCGCGCGGAGGACCTGCGCTGGCGGGGCTGGCGCTCGCCGGCGCGGGCGATCGTGCTGGTGGTCGACGCGTCGGGGTCGGTGGCGGGCAAGCCGCTGACCACGGCGGTCACGACGGCCGGGGCGCTGGCGGCGGGCCTGCGCACGGACGACGAGCTGGCCGTCGTCGCGTTCTGGTCGCGCGCGGTGGTGCTGCGCCACCTGCACTCGCCCGCTCCCGCGTCCGCGGTGCTCGACTCCCTGCTCGACCTGCGCGGGGGCTCAACCACCGACCTGGGCCTGGGCCTGCGGACCGCGCTCGCCCAGGCCACGGCGGCGCGGGTCCCGCACGCCGACGTCCTCGTGCTCACCGACGGCGCGTGGAACGAGGGCGAGGACCCGGCGCCGATCGCGGGCGGGTCGGGCGCGGCGCGCGTGCACACCCTCGTCACCGTCGACGACGACGAGGCCCGCACCTCCTGCGCGCGCCTGGCCGCGGCCGGCGGCGGGCGCTCGGTGCCGCTGTACAAGCCCTCCGACGCCCCGGCCGCCGTGCGGGCGGTGCTGCGGTGAGGGCCCGGCTTTCCTGAGCGAAGGGCACCTCGGGGCGGATAGACAGGCGAGGGGCGCCCGCCGCCAGCGGCTGGCGGTGCGCGAGCGGCACGTTCGGCATGATCGACGGGCTCGCAGGCCTGTGGAACGTGCCGCTGGCGGGCGCGACCGGGCCCTGCGGCTTCTACGCCGGTCCGCGGCGCCCGGCGACGCCCTGCCGGTGCGTCTCGAGGAGCGCGGCCAGCTCGGCGCGCAGGCGAGCCCGGTCGAGGGGCTGGGCGAGGACGCGGCGGCCCGTGGCGTCGAGGCCCCAGGCCACGCGGCCGGCGGCGGTGTCGAGGACGGTGACGGTGCGCGGACCGCGGCGGGGCGCGCCGTCGGCGTCGCGCGCGGTGACCCCGAACGTCATCGCGCGGTCGGGCGTGCGCTCCCACAGGGCGCGCAGACGGTCGACGTGGTGCGCCGGCACCCCGTCCCGGCGCAGGCGCCGCGAGCGCTCGTCGAGGGTGAGGCCCACGCCGAACAGGGCGTCCGCCGGCAGCGACAGCGGCACGCCGGGCGCCGGGCGCGCGGCGGGGAGGCGGGCGAGCAGCGCGCCGGGGAGGTCGTGCGGGTCGACGGTCGCGAGCAGCAGGCCCTCCTCGTCGAGGCGGGCCACGAGACCGAGCGCGCCGCGCGCCGCCGCGAGCATCGCCCGGGGCTCGCGGCCGTCGGCCCGCACCAGGACGTCGAGCTCGCACGCCGGGCGCGCGAGCACCTCGAGGGCATCGGCCAGCCCCGGATCGGGCTCGCCGCGATCGTCGAGCAGACCGCCGTCGGCGAGGCGCCCCCACGCCGCGGCGTCGAGGGCGTCGCGCTCGGCGTAGGTCCGGCCGTGGTCGAGGACGTGCAGGACGGCCGGGCGCGCGCCGAGCCCCAGCCGGCGCCACAGGGCGAGGTACTGGCCGACGTCGAGCCGCGCGCCCGCGAACTGCGTGCCCAGCGCCATCGCCAGGACCCCCCTCACTCGCCGATCACCGGCGGCGCGGTCGCGGGCAGCACGCCGGCGATGGCGTCGGGATCGTCCTCGGACAGGTAGTCGGGACGCCGTCGCTGGCCGTCGCCGCCCTGGCCGCCGACCATGCCGGCGGGCGGGATCATCGGCACCGCCCCGCCGCGCCCCTCGGCCGCCGCGGCACCGGCGGCGCGCGCCGCCGCCGTCTCGGCCACGGCGCCACCGCCGACGCCCGCCCGCGCACCGGACCCGAGCTCGCCGGCACCACCGCCCCCGGCGCGCGCACCCGACCCGGGCTCGCCCCCGAGCCCGCCACCCAGGCCGCCACCCAGGCCACCACCCAGCCCGCCGCCGGCCCGTCCGCCGGCGCCACCGCCCTCACCGGCGCCGACCGCCGCTCCCGGGAAGCGGGGCACGCCGCCGGCCCGGCCCGCGGCGCCGCTCTCCCCCGCCGCGCCGGGCAGGGCGGGCACCCGCCCGGCGCCCGGTCCCGTGCCCGGCGAGGCACCCGCGGTCGCGCCCCCCGGCACCCGCCCGGCGCCGCCCGGGACCGCGCCGACGGGCGGCACGACACCGCCGCCGGCGCCGGCCCCCGCCCCGCCACCGGCGGCACCACCGGGTGCGCCAGCGGGCGCGCCACCGCCGGTGGGTGCCGGCGCCGCGGGGACCGCGGGCGCACCGGTCGACGTCGTCGACGACGGACCCGCCGGCACCCCCGCCGCCCCGCCCGGACCGGCACCGCCCGGACCGGCACCGTCCGGACCGGCACCACCCGGACCGGCACCCGGACCGGCACCACCACCACGAGCACCACCACCGGGGACCCCGCCACCCGGCGCACCACCCGCCGGCACACCACCCGCCGGGACACCGCCCGCCGGCACACCCCCCGCGGCACCGCCGCCCCCACCCGCTCCGGGCCCGGCACCCGCACCGCCCGGCAGGCCGGCGCCTCCGCCCGGAGCGGTCAGCGACGCCGACTGGGACGACGACACCGCGGGCCCCGCCCCGGGCTGCACCGCAGAGCCCTCCGGGCCCACGAACTGCGGCAGCGTCGCCATGCCGCCGCCGCTCGCCTGCTGGTAGTCGGTCATCGCCTGCTGGGCGAACTGCTCGGCCTGCTGGTAGCGCAACATCGAGGCGATCGCGTCGGCCCCGCCGATCGGCACCGAGAGCGGGGCCACGACCGGGGCGACGGGCGCCACCGTGCCGACGAGGGCGCTCCCGTCGAGGAACCCGTCGATCCCGGCCTGCATCACCGACGGCGCAGACGGCGGCCCCTGGTCGAACACCGTCCTCTGGACCGTGGTCAGGCGGTCGCCCTGTTCGACGTTGACGTTCTTGACCTGCGCGGCCAGCTCGCGCGCCTGGTCGGCCCAGGGACGCAGCGGCTCGACCTTCTTCTGCGCGGCGACGGAGGCGTCGCCCTGCCAGACCGCCGCGAGCGTGCCGTTGGCGCGGCCGACGGCGTCGGTGACCGCGACCATGCGGTCGGCCAGCCCCTGCCAGCGGCCGCCGGCACCCCCGAACCCGTCACCCGCCTGCGGCTGCAGCGCATCCCAGATCGCCTGGTGCGAGACCGCGCTCCAGTGATGGTTGAACGGTTGCTCGGGCACGGCCCACCCCCTCGCGCGGATCGTAGGAACCCGGCGCGGGCGATGGGTGCCGTTCGGGGAAAGTCAGCCCGCGACCAGCAGCGCCGTCGCCACGGCGGCGAGACCTTCGCCACGTCCCGTGAGCCCCAGACCGTCCGAGGTCGTGCCGGACACCGCCACCGGGCCGCCGAGCGCGTCCGAGAGCGCCGCCTGTGCCTCGAGACGGCGCGTGCCGATCTTCGGCGCGTTCCCGATCACCTGGACCGCCGCGTTACCCAGCACCCACCCCTCGGCGCCGACGAGCCGGCGGACCTCGCCCAGCAGCCGCACGCCCGAGGCGCCGGCCCACTCGGGTCGGCCGGTGCCGAACACGGCGCCGAGGTCGCCCAGGGCGGCGGCCGAGAGCACGGCGTCGCAGAGGGCGTGCGCGGCGACGTCGCCGTCGGAGTGGCCGGCGCAGCCGTCGACGCCCTCCCACAGCAGGCCCGCGACCCAACAGGGCACGCCGGGCTGCACCGGGTGCACGTCCGTGCCGACGCCTATCCGCATGGTCGAGCTCCGCAGGCTCCCCTATCGGCGTGCTCCCCTGATCCGACCCTCACGCCGGCCCCGCCGTCACGAGCGCCTCGGCCATCGCCAGGTCGAGCGGCGTGGTCACCTTGAACGCGCGCGGGTCGCCCGGGACGGTCACCACGGGGACCCCGAGGTCCTCGGCGAGCCCGGCGTCGTCGGTCGCGGCGAGCGGTCCGCCGGCCGCCCGCAGCGTCCGGGCGTGCTCGTGGGCGGCCCGCAGCGTCGCGGGGTCGAAGCCCTGGGGGGTCTGGACCGCGGCGAGGCCGCTGCGGTCCACGGTCGCGGTCACGACGCCGGCCTCCCCGGTGCGCTTGAGGGTGTCCGCGACCGCGGTCGCCGGGACCACGGCCGGGTGTCCCGACCGGACGGCGTCGATCACCGCGCGCACGACCTCCGGCGGGCAGAGGCACCGGGCCGCGTCGTGCACCAGCACCACCTCGGTGTCGCCGGGCAGCGCGTCGAGCGCCGCCGCGACCGAGCCGACGCGGTCGTCGGCACCGGTGACCACGACGGCGCGGCGGGGGCCGAGCGCAGCGCGCATCGCCTCCTCGCCGCCGGGTGGGGCGACCACCACGACGGCGTCCACACCACCCGCGACGAGGCCGTCGACGGCGCGCGCGACCAGCGCGAGCCCGCCGACGACCGCGAGCGCCTTGGGCCGGCCGAGGCCGAGCCGTTCACCACGTCCCGCCGCGGGCACGATCGCCGCGACGGTCACCGCGTCACCGCGGCCTTCCCGGGCGGAGCAGGATCAGGACGCGAGGACCTGGTCGAGCAGCGACTCGGCGGCCACCTCGTCGGTGCCCTCCGCGAGCGCGAGCTCACTGACCAGTATCTGCCGCGCCTTCGCCAGCATCCGCTTCTCGCCCGCGGACAGGCCGCGGTCCTTCTCCCGACGCCAGAGGTCGCGGACGACCTCGGCCACCTTGTTCACGTCGCCCGACGCGAGCTTCTCGAGGTTCGCCTTGTACCGGCGCGACCAGTTGGTCGGCTCTTCGGTGTGCGGCGCACGCAGCACCTCGAACACCCGGTCCAGCCCCTCCTGGCCCACCACGTCGCGGACGCCGACGATCTCGGCGTTGTCCGCGGGGACCCGAACGGTCAGGTCGCCCTGGGCAACCTTGAGGACGAGGTACTTCTTCTCCTCGCCCTTGATCGTCCGGGTTTCGATGGCCTCGATGAGTGCGGCACCGTGGTGCGGGTAGACGACGGTCTCGCCGACCTTGAAAACCATGTGTCCCGAGCCCCTTTCGCTCCTTCCAGATTAACACGCCCGGCGCGCGGGCATCGCAGGGGATTGCGCCGTCTTCGCAGGTCAGGGACTTGACAAGTCGCAGTGCGCCGTGCTCGCCCCGGTCAGGGGTGCGCCCGGACGGCCAGGAGGCGGCAGCGGTACTAGGGTGTCGCTGCCGCTGGAGCCCTGCCCCCCACCCGAGAGGACGCTCGGATCATGAGCCGCCGCCCGCGCGGGCCCCGACCCGGGATCGTCGCCGCGACCCTGCTGACCGCGGCCCTCGCCCTCGCGGGCTGCAGCGCCGGAGCCGTCACGCAGACCGACACCATCGTCTCGCAGGCCGACGGTGCCCGTGGCCAGGCCGGACCCCTCCTGCTCGAGGACGTCGCGATCGAGCCCGGCCCCGCCGGCGCCGTGCCCTCGGGTGCGGAGGCCACGATCCGCGGCACGATCATCAACGACGGCCCGACGACCGACCGTCTCGTCTCCGTGACGACGCCCTACGCGCTGAACGCCCGCCCGGAGGGCGTCACGACGATCCCGGCCAACAACGCCGTGCGGCTCGTCGGCGACGACGCCGGCCCCGTCGGCCCGGCGGACGCCGCGCAGGGCACCGGCGCCACGGCGCGGCTGACGCTGACCGGTGTCACCCAGGAGCTGCGCCAGGGCCCGACCTACGCGGTCACGTTCACCTTCGAGCGCGCCGGCTCGGTGACGATCCCGGTCATCGTCTCGGGCCTGGGCCCGCCCGCGGGCTGATCCCCGCGAGCCGCCCCCGCGCTGTCGGGGGTCGGTCCTACGGTGCGCTCGTGCCAGCACGCTCCCGCGCCAGCCGCTTCGAATGCACCGCCTGCGGCCACCTCGCCGCCAAGTGGGTCGGTCGCTGTCCCGACTGCGGGGGCTGGGGCACCGTCGAGGAGGCCCCACCGCTGCCCGCCGCGGGGTCGGGCGGGCGCCCCGGAGTCGCGCCGGCCCCGGCCGCGCGCCCGAGCAGCCCGGTGCGCCAGATCGGCGAGGTCGGCCTCGAGACGGCCACGGCGCGCCCGACGGGGGTGTCCGAGCTCGACCGGGTGCTCGGCGGCGGCCTCGTGCCCGGGGTGGTCGTGCTGCTCGCGGGCGAGCCGGGGGTGGGCAAGTCCACGCTGCTGCTCGAGGTCGCCGCCCGGCGGGCCCGCGACGGCGCCACCGTGCTGTACGTCACGGGCGAGGAGTCGGCGGGGCAGGTCCGGCTGCGCGCCGAACGCACCGGGGGCCTCGCGCCGCACCTGTTCCTGTCCGCCACCGGCGATCTCGAGGAGGTCGCCGCACACGTCGAGGCCGTCGACCCCGAGCTGCTCGTCGTCGACTCCGTGCAGACCGTCGGCACGGCCACGACCGAGGGCACGCCCGGCGGGGTGTCGCAGGTCCGCACGGTCACGACGGCGCTGGTCGCCCTGGCCAAGCAGCGCGACCTGCCCGTCGTGCTCATCGGCCACGTCACCAAGGACGGGGCGGTCGCGGGCCCGCGCACGCTCGAGCACCTCGTCGACGTGGTGCTGTCCTTCGAGGGCGAGCGGCACTCCCCGCTGCGGCTGGTGCGCGGGCTGAAGAACCGCTTCGGGGCCACCGACGAGGTCGGCTGCTTCGAGATGAACGACGCCGGCATCGCCGAGGTCACCGACCCGTCGGGGCTGTTCACCGCGGGCCTCGAGCGCACCGTCGCCGGGCAGGCGGTCACGGTGGCGATGGAGGGCAAGCGGCCGATGATGGCCGAGGTCCAGGCGCTGGTCGCCCAGCGTCCGTCCGACACCCCGCCGCGGCGCGTGGTGTCCGACCTCGACAGCGGCCGCGTCGCCAAGGTCCTCGCGGTCCTCCAGGAGCGCTGCAAGCTGCGCCTGCACGACAAGGACGTCTTCGTGGCGACCGTCGGCGGCATGAAGCTGCGCGAGCCGTCGGCGGACCTCGCGGTGGCCATCGCCGTGGCCTCGGCCTACCACAACGAGGCGGTGCGCTCCGGGCTCGTCGCGATCGGCGAGGTCGGCCTCGGGGGTGAGGTCCGCCGGGTGGTCGCGCTCGAGCGTCGCCTCGCCGAGGCCGGCCGGCTGGGCATCAGCCGGGCGCTCGTGCCGCCGGGCGAGGTGCGCACGCCGAAGGGGCTGACGGCGGCGCCGGTCGACGACCTCCGCGGCGCCCTGGTGCGCACCAGCCTCAACGGCGTGAACCCGGACCTCAGCCCTCGAGGGTGAACGACACCGGGTCGCTGACGATCCCGTCGAGGCGGGCGAGCAGCTGGTAGGTGCCGGGCGGCACGGTGGTCCGCGTGCCGGCGCACCCGGGCATCGAGGTGCGGCCCGACCAGGTCACCGAGAACACCGCCTCCTCGCCCGGGGCCAGCGTGCGCACGTCGTCGGTGTCGCCGGGCGAGCAGTCGTTGCTGCCCCACAGCCCGTCGCCGACCTCGCGCACCACGGCGACGGCCTGCTTGGCGGCGTCGAGGTCACGCACGCAGGGGGCGCCGCCGGTGTTGGTCACCACGAGGCTGAGCACCGGCTTGCGGCCGGCCGGGTAGCTCGTGGCGTCGGTGCGCGCGGTGACGCGCAGGTCGCCGTCGGCGCAGGGGCCGGGTGCCGGCTCCGCGGCGCGCTCCTGCGGCGGCGCCTCGGTGGACGGCGGCGCGGTCGACGTGCTCGGCGGGGGCGTCGGGGTGGGTGTCTCGAGCAGGGGGCCGACCGAGCCCGTCGGCACCCCGGGCGGGAGGAAGCCGCGGCCGCCGCCCGGCGGGACGAGCAGCGCGTCGCCGGGGGCCGGGGACGCGACGAGGCCCGGGGCGTCGCCGGGCGGGAGCACCGAGGGCAGCGCGGCCGCGATCGGTCCGGGGGTGTCGCCCGGCGGCGCGACGTCGGGCGGGACGTCGGTGTCGGTGGCCCCGCTGGTCTCGGCCTCGCCGGTCTCGGGGGCCGGCGTGGTCTCCGTGCCCTGCATCGCCGCCGCTCGGGCCCGGGCCTCGACCGTCGCCGGGTCCGGCTCACCGCCGGCCAGGCCGACCAGCCCCCAGACGAACCCGCCGAGCACCAGGACGACGACGCCGAGCGCGACGGAGCGGCGCCGCCAGTACACCGACGGCGCGAGCGGTCCGACCGGCTCCCACACGTCACGGAAAGTAGGGTCATGCTCGCGGACCGCGACCGTTCACCACGCGGGGACCCGGCCGTTTCACCCGACGGTGGCGGCGGCGGGGGCCCGGGGCAGGATCGGCGGTCGATGGGCACCACCACGTCCGCCGCCGACGGGACCACGCTCGCCGACGTCCTCGTCCCCTGGTTCCGCGCGCACGCCCGCGACCTGCCCTGGCGACGCCCGGGGACGACGCCGTGGGGCGTGCTCGTCTCCGAGATCATGTTGCAGCAGACGCCCGTGGCGCGGGTCGAGGACCCCTGGCGGGCGTGGCTCGAGCGCTGGCCACGCCCGTCGGCGATGGCCGCGGCGCCGGCGGCGGACGTGCTGCGGGCGTGGGGGAAGCTCGGCTACCCGCGTCGGGCGCTGCGCCTGCACGAGGCCGCGCGGGCGATCGCCGCCGACCACGACGACGTCGTCCCCACCGACGTCGAGACCCTCGAGTCGCTGCCGGGCATCGGCACCTACACCGCGCGGGCGGTCGCCGCGTTCGCGCACGGGCGGCGCGTTCCGGTCGTCGACACCAACGTGCGGCGGGTCGTCGCCCGCGCGGTGCACGGCGCCGCCGAGGCCGGCGCCGCCGCGGCGCGGGACCTCGCCGACGTCGAGGCGCTGCTGCCCGGGGACCGGGGCGACGCGGCGACGATGTCGGCGGCGCTCATGGAGCTCGGCGCCACGGTCTGCGTGGCCCGCGGACCGCGGTGCGCCGACTGCCCGGTGCTCGACCGCTGTGCGTGGCGGCGGCGCGGGCGCCCCGCCTGGGACGGACCGGCGCGCAGGGCGCAGACGTGGGCGGGGACCGACCGCCAGGTGCGCGGGCGCCTGCTCGACGTGCTGCGCGGGGCGCCCGGGCCCGTCGACGCCGGGGCGCTCGAGGCCGCGTGGCGCACCGACCCCGGCCAGCGCGCGCGGTGCCTCGACTCGCTGCTCGTCGACGGCCTCGTCGAGCAGCTCGCGGACGGTCGCTTCGCGCTGCCCGGCGAGGCGGGCGACGTAGGCTGACGGCATGGCCGTCGTGAAGATCAACGCCATCCACATCCCCGAGGGCAGCGGCCCCGAGCTCGAGAAGCGCTTCGCCGCCCGGGGCGAGTCGATCAAGGACACGCCCGGCTTCCTGGGCTACGAGCTGCTGCGCCCCACCGCCGGCGACACCCGCTACTTCGTCTACACGAAGTGGGAGTCCGAGGAGGCGTTCGCCGCCTGGCGCGACGGGGGCGCCGCGGCGGCCGCCCACGCGGGCGAGCGCCGGCAGCCCGTCTCCTCGGGCGCCGACCTGCTGGAGTTCGAGGTGGTCCTGCGCGTCGACGGCTCGGACTCCTGAGCGCACCCGACACCGACCCCGAGACCGGCCCCGACCCCGGCCGCGTCGCCGAGGCGGCCGCACTCCTCGGCGGCGCCGCCGCGCTCCTGATCTGCGCCGGGGCGGGGATGGGCGTCGACTCGGGGCTGCCCGACTTCCGCGGGCCCGAGGGCTTCTGGCGCGCCTACCCGCCCTACCGGCGCCTCGGGCTGCGCTTCGAGGAGATCGCCGACCCCGAGCACTTCGACGACGATCCCGAGCTCGCCTGGGGCTTCTACGGCCACCGGCTCGCCCTCTACCGGCGCACGGATCCGCACGCCGGGTACGCGGTGCTGCGGCGCTGGGCCGACCGGTGGCCGGCGCGGGTGTTCACGTCCAACGTCGACGGGGCGTTCCAGGCGGCCGGCTTCGCGGGCGAGGACGTCACCGAGTGCCACGGCGCCATCGGCATGCTGCAGTGCACGGCGCCGTGCCACGACGGCACCTGGCCCGCCGACGACGTCGACGTCGTGATCGACGAGGACACGATGCGCGCCCGGCCGCCGCTGCCGACCTGCCCGCGCTGCGGGCGCGTGGCGCGGCCGAACATCCTCATGTTCGGCGACGGTTCCTGGGTGCCGGGCCACCACGGCGAGCGCATGGCCGCGCACCGCGCCTGGCTGCGCGGGGTCGACGCGCGCCGCCTCGTCGTCGTCGAGCTCGGCGCGGGCACCGCGGTGCCGACCGTCCGCCGGCACGCCGAGCTCGCCGCCGCGGCCTCGGGCGCGCTGGTCCGGATCAACGTCCGCGAGCCGGAGATCCGCCACGGGCGCGGGGTACCGCTGGCCTCGGGCGCCCGCGCCACGCTCGAGGCGATCGACGCGGCCCTCGCGGCGTGATTCGGGACGTCGCGCGCGGAGGAGCGGCGCACCGCCCGTCCGCGGCACAGGCGCGCGCTACACGCCCGTGAGCCCCACCAGGCGCAGGCCCCGCGCGGCGGCGACGCGCTCCGCCTCGTCGTCGAGGCGCGCGCGGACGTCGGGGGCGAGGGGCACGACGGGCGCGAGCTCCAGCGTCAGCTTCGTGCCCGCCGCCCTCGGCCGCCAGGTGCCGACGATCTCGCCGTCCGCCAGCAGCGCCCCCGGGTTCCCGATGATCTTGTACAGGTCCTTGCGGAGGGCCTCGTCGGGCGCGAGGAGCGGGCGGTCGCGGGCCTGGAGCATCGGGTCCAGCGGCGGCAGGAAGCGCACGACGTCGGGGTCGGGCGCGTCCCGCGCGGCGTCGACGTCGTCGGCCGGCAGCCAGGCGACGTGGCCCTCGACCTCGACCTCCGCGAGCCCCGGCAGCGCCGCCTCCCACGCGGGCGCGAACGCGGTGGTCGAGGTCCCCACGAAGTCGGCGACCTCGCGCGGCCCGGCCGGCCCGAGGACGCGCAGGTAGTCGAGCACCAGGCGCGCGGCGAGGACCGGGTCGCCGTCGACGGGGCGCTCCCACCCGTCCGGCGGGGGTGTCAGGAGCAGCGTCCTCCCGGTCGGGTCGAGGCCGACGCCGACCGGGAACGCCGAGAGCCGGAAGAGCTGCTCGTTGACGTGGACCGTCCCGCAGCCGCGGCAGTCGCGCAGCAGGGCCTCGGGCAGGAGCTTCGTGACCGCGGTGCTCGCGGCGCCCTTGGTCATCGGCTCGGTGACCACCGCGGCGAGCGCGTCGGCCGCCCGGTCGATGGCCTCGCGCGCGGGGATGCCGACGCGCCGCTGCTCGGGGCCGCTCCAGTTCAGGCGCGCGCCCGCGTCGGCGTCGCCGAAGGGGTGCGCGGCGGCCGCGATGGCGTTGCGCTCCGCGGGCGGGTGGTGGTGCGGGGCGCCGCGGTGGGTCCACCCGTCGACCAGCCCGAGCGCCGCCGGGTCGGTCTCGCCGTCGGTCCGCGCGGCGAGCGCCAGCCGCGCCGTCGGCCCGGAGTCCTGGAGCCCGAGCGAGAACAGCGGGCCCAGGGGCCGGTCGCGGTGCAGTCCCTGCGCCGCGATCCGGTGGGCCATGACCTGCTCGCGGGTCAACGTCTCGACCATGCGCGCCAGCTTCCCGCACCGTCACTGACACCCACGGTCAGGTTCGGGGACCAGCCTGCGGAGCTCGCCCCTCGGGAGGGGGAAGAATGACGTCGTGAGCTCGGTGCGCGCGGTGCCCGTCACCACGGACATGGACGGCGACCTCCTGTCCGCCGACGACGCCTGGCACACCGCGCGCCGGGTCGGGCTGGTCACCCTGCTCCGCGACGCCCTCAAGCGGTTCCGCTACGGGGACGGGTTCAGCCACGCGCGCGGGTTCGCCCTGCAGCTCGCGCTCGCGATCGTCCCGCTCGTGATCGCCGGCAGCGGGCTCGCGACGGCCGTCGGGGCGGAGTCGGTCGCCCAGGTCGTCGCCCGCACGGTGGTCGCGGTGTCCCCCGGCGCGGGCGACCAGCTGCTCGCCGACGTCGTCGCGCGCGGCCCGGCGGAGCTGCCCGAGGAGGACGGCGAGCCCGAGGACTCGCGCAGCGAGAACGTCGGCGAGCTGGCCGTCGCGCTCGGCCTGACGACCGCGTTCCTGGCCATGACCAGCGCCATCGCCCAGCTCGAGCGCGGCACCAACCGCATCTACGGCACCGAGCGCGACCGCCCGTTCCTGCGCAAGTACACCCGTGCGGCCGTCCTCACGCTGACGGCGGGCTCGTCGCTGGGCATCGGGCTCGTCCTGATCATCGCCGGGGGTCCGCTGGGCGACGCGGTCGAGGACGTCTACCGGTGGGGCGACGTCGCCGAGACGATCTTCGACGTGCTGCGGTGGCCCGTCGGTCTGGCGGCACTCGTCGTCGCGGTGACCGTGCTCTTCCGGTTCTCCCCGAGACGCCACCAACCCGGGTTGTCGTGGCTCGCGCTCGGCGCCGCGCTGACCGTGGTCCTCTGGCTCGCGGCGTCGGGCTGCGTGGCGCTCTACGTCGCGGTCTCCGGCGACTTCAGCGACACCTACGGACCGCTCGCCGGGATCATGGCGCTCCTGCTGTGGGCGACGGTGACCGGCGTGGCGCTGCTGCTCGGCATCGCCGTCGCCGCCCAGCTGGAGGCCGCGCGGGCCGGCATGGGCGACCCGCTGCTGCGCGACGACGACGCCGACGGCATCCCCGACGAGCTGCAACCCGAGCAGCCGGTGGAAACCGTGAGCCCGGACGGGGGACGTGCCTGACAGGACCTGTCAGCCATGGGGTACATCTGACGTGTGCGCGCCAGCCGGCTCCTCTCCGTCCTCCTGCTGCTGCAGAACCGCGGCCGGTTGACCGCGCGCGAACTGGCCGACGAGCTCGAGGTCTCGATCCGCACGATCTACCGCGACATGGACGCGCTCTCGGCGTCCGGCGTGCCGGTCTACGCCGACCGGGGCCCGGACGGCGGCTACTCGCTGCTGGAGGGCTACCGCACGCACCTGACGGGCATGACGGCCGACGAGGCGGACGCGCTGGCGCTGTCGGGGATGCCCGAGGCCGCCGCGGAGCTCGGGCTCGGCCGGGTGCTCGCGGCCGCGCAGCTCAAGGTCCAGGCCGCCCTGCCCGGCGAGCTCTCCGACCGGGCCGGGCGGATCGCCGAGCGCTTCCACCTCGACGCCCCCGGCTGGTTCCGCGAGGCCGACCACGTCCCCACGCTCACCGGGGTCGCCGACGCCGTGTGGAACCAGCGCATGCTGCGGGTGCGCTACCGCCGCTGGGCCACGGGCGGGCGCGAGCCGGAGGTCGACCGCGAGCTCGCACCGCTCGGGCTCGTGCTCAAGGCGGGCACGTGGTACCTCGTCGCCGTGCCGAGCAGCGAGTCCGACGCCGCGACGGACGCGGAGCCCCGCACCTACCGCGTCGCCCGCATCCTCGAGCTCGAAACCCTCGACGTGCGCTTCGACCGCCCCGAGGGCTTCGACCTCTGGAAGTACTGGCACCAGCGCACCCAGGAGCTCACCGACGCGCTCTACCAGGCCGAGGCCACCGTGCGGTTCTCCCCGCGCGCCCTCGAGCTCGCCCCCGTGCTCCTGCGCCCGCACACCGCCCGCGCGCTCGCGGAGGGCTCCTGGCCGACCGACGAGGACGGCTGGGTGCGGGCGGTCATCCCGATCGAGTCGATCGCCCACGCCCGCTCGGAGCTGCTCGCGCTCGGCGCCGAGGTCGAGGTGCTCGGCCCGCCCGCGCTGCGCGAGCAGATGGCCGAGACCGCCCGCACGCTGGCCTCGCTCTACCCGGTCTGAGCGATCCGGGGAACCAGCCGGTCACGCACACGCGCGACGTCCGCGGCGGGCACGACGCCCCACCGGACGGCGAGCACGCCGTAGCCGACGAGGCCCAGGGCGATCAGCGGCAGGTCCGCCCCGGCACCGGCCACCGCGGCGGCGCCGAGCAGGGCGACCAGGACGGCCGTGGCCACGGACCAGCGCAGGACGACGCCCGCCCGGACGCGCCCGACCCGGTGGTGGCGCACGTAGAGCGCGCCGAGCACGAGGACGCCGACCCAGGCGCCGACCGCGAACCCGGCGGCCGCGCCGGTCGCGCCGTGCCCCGGGACCAGCAGGACCATCGTCGCCACCTCCGCGAGCGCGGCCAGGGGCAGGCGCGCGGCGGCGGGCCCGGCGAGGCCGCGGGCACCGAGGGCCTTGAGCAGCATGTCGCCCGCGATCAGGCCGAGGGCACCGATCGCCACGACGCGCGCGGGACCGGCGGCGCCCGCGTACTCGGCGGGGAACAGGCGGCCGACCAGCGTCTCCGGGGTCACGACGAGCACCAGCACCACGGGCGTCAGGGCCAGCGGCACCCAGCGGAACGCGGTGACGAACCACCCGTGCGCCTCGGCGGCGCCCCGCGCGCGGGCGATGAAGGGGAACACGGCCTCGGAGAGCGCGCTGCCGACGAGGAACGGCGCCTTGGCCAGCATGGCGGCCACCTGGTAGACGCCGACGGCGGCGAACGTGACGCCGTGGCCGTGGCCGAGCGCCCCGAGCAGCAGCACGTCGAGGGTCCCGATGAGCCCGAAGCCCACGGTGCCCGCGGCCATCGGGGCGGCCGCCGCGAACGATCGCGCGCCGGCGACCGCGCCGCGCAGGCCCGGCAGGCGGTCGCGCAGCGCCCACCACGCCCCGCCGGCGGCGCCCGCGGCCCCGACCAGCAGCGCCCACCCGACGCCCGCGGCGCCGGCGCCGAGCAGGGCCACGAGCCCGACACCGAGCACGACCTTGACGGCCACCTCGGCGGTGCGGGCGGTGCCGACCGCGGTGAACCGCCGCGCGCCCTGCAGCCCGCCCACCAGGACCTGGCCGAGCGCGATCACCACGATCGCGCCCGCCACCAGCAGCGTCGGGCCGGCGCCGACACCGGGCAGGATCGCCCCGGTCGTCAGCTGGACGCCCGCGAACCCGCCGGCGAGCGCGACACCGAGGCCGACGTTGCCGACGAGCGCGCCGCGGAACGCCGCGTCGGTGTCGCCGTCCGGGTCGCCCTCGGCCTGCGCCACCGTGCGCGCCAGCGCCCACGGGAAGCCGGCGGCGAGCACCGTGGTCGCGAGGAGCAGCACGCTCAGCAGTGCGCCCACCACGCCGAACTCCGCGGTGGGCAGCAGCCACGCGAGGGCGAGCGCGAAGCCGTAGTGCAGCGGCGCGGTCAGGGCGATCCCCAGCACGAGGACGGCGGTCCCGGTCGCCGCCGACTCGTGGCCTCGCAGCGCTCGCATCCTGGTTGCCTCCCCCCGCTCGCCGGTGGGACCAGCGTCGTGCGCGGGGCGGGCGGGCAGGAGGGAGCGGGCCCCCCGACGGCGGGGGGCCTACCCCCGGACACGCCGGAGCCCCGGCCCCTCGCGCGGAGGGACCGGGGCTCCGGGGACGTGCCGGGACGTGCCGGGTCGTGCTACGGGCGGATCACTCCGCCGCGGCGACCTCCGGGGTGTCCGGGACCGGGGTCGGCTTGGCCTCACCGCGGAAGGTGAAGGTGGCCGACTCCGGGGCCTGCTTGGTGACCCCGTTGTCGTCGGTCTCGGGCGTCCAGCCCTCGACGTCCACCAGCACGATCTGGCCGGACTCGATCTCCCCGAACAGGATCTTCTCGGAGAGCTGGTCCTCGATCTCTCGCTGGATGGTGCGCCGCAGCGGCCGGGCGCCGAGCACCGGGTCGAAGCCGCGCTGGGCGAGCAGCTTCTTGGCGTTGTCGGTCAGCTCGATCGACATGTCCTTGTTCTGCAGCTGCTTCTCGGTGCGGCTGATCATCAGGTCGACCATCTGCACGATCTCGGACTCGGTCAGCTGGTGGAACACGATGATGTCGTCGATGCGGTTGAGGAACTCGGGACGGAAGTGCTTCTTGAGCTCGTCGGTCACCTTGTTCTTCATGCGCTCGTAGTTCGAGCCCGAGTCCTGCCCGGACTGGAACCCGAGGCCGACCGCCTTCGAGATGTCCTGCGTGCCGAGGTTCGACGTGAACACGATGACCGTGTTCTTGAAGTCGACGATGCGGCCCTGACCGTCGGTCAGGCGACCGTCCTCGAGGACCTGCAGCAGCGTGTTGTAGACCTCGGAGTGGGCCTTCTCGATCTCGTCGAAGAGGACCACCGAGAACGGCTTGCGGCGCACCTTCTCGGTGAGCTGGCCGCCCTCCTCGTAACCGACGTACCCGGGGGGCGCGCCGAAGAGCCGCGAGGCGGTGTAGCGGTCGTGGAACTCGCCCATGTCGATCTGGACGAGCGCGTCGTCGTCGCCGAACAGGAACTCCGCGAGCGCCTTGGTGAGCTCGGTCTTCCCGACGCCCGAGGGGCCGGCGAAGATGAACGAGCCCGAGGGGCGCTTCGGGTCCTTGAGGCCGGCGCGGGTGCGCCGCATGGACTGCGACACGGCCTTGACCGCGTCCTCCTGCCCGATGATGCGCTTGTGGAGCTCGTCCTCCATGCGCAGCAGGCGGGTGGTCTCCTCCTCGGTGAGCTTGAACACCGGGATGCCGGTCCAGTTGGCCAGCACCTCGGCGATCTGCTCGTCGTCGACCTCCGCGACGACGTCGAGGTCACCGGACTTCCACTGCTTCTCGCGCTCGGTCTTCTGCCCGATGAGGGTCTTCTCCTCGTCGCGCAGGCGCGCCGCCTTCTCGAAGTCCTGCGCGTCGATCGCGGACTCCTTCTCGCGACGGACGTCGGCGATCTTCTCGTCGAACTCGCGCAGGTCCGGCGGCGCGGTCATGCGGCGGATGCGCATGCGGGCGCCGGCCTCGTCGATGAGGTCGATGGCCTTGTCCGGCAGGAAGCGGTCGTTGATGTAGCGGTCGGCCAGGGTGGCCGCCGCGACCAGCGCCGGGTCCGTGATCGAGACGCGGTGGTGGGCCTCGTAGCGGTCGCGCAGCCCCTTGAGGATCTCGATGGAGTGGGCCACCGAGGGCTCCCCCACCTGGATCGGCTGGAAGCGGCGCTCGAGCGCGGCGTCCTTCTCGACGTGCTTGCGGTACTCGTCGAGCGTGGTCGCGCCGATGGTCTGCAGCTCGCCACGGGCCAGCATCGGCTTGAGGATCGACGCGGCGTCGATCGCGCCCTCGGCGGCACCCGCGCCGACGAGCGTGTGGAGCTCGTCGATGAACAGGATGATGTCGCCGCGGGTGCGGATCTCCTTGAGGACCTTCTTGAGGCGCTCCTCGAAGTCACCGCGGTAGCGCGAGCCCGCCACCAGCGACCCGAGGTCGAGGGTGTAGAGCTGCTTGTCCTTCAGCGTCTCGGGCACCTCGCCCTTGACGATGGCCTGGCCGAGGCCCTCGACGACGGCGGTCTTGCCGACGCCGGGCTCGCCGATGAGCACCGGGTTGTTCTTGGTCCTGCGGGACAGGACCTGCATGACCCGCTCGATCTCCTTCTCCCGGCCGATGACCGGGTCCAGCTTGCCCTCGCGGGCCGACTGGGTGAGGTTGCGACCGAACTGGTCGAGCACCAGGGAGGACGACGGGGTGCCCTCGCCGCGCTGGCTGCCGGACTCCGCGGGCTCCTTGCCCTGGTAGCCCGAGAGCAGCTGCAGCACCTGCTGGCGCACGCGGTTGAGGTCGGCGCCCAGCTTCACGAGCACCTGGGCGGCGACGCCCTCGCCCTCACGGATCAGCCCGAGCAGGATGTGCTCGGTGCCGATGTAGTTGTGGCCGAGCTGCAGCGCCTCGCGCAGCGACAGCTCCAGCACCTTCTTGGCGCGCGGGGTGAACGGGATGTGGCCGCTCGGCGCCTGCTGGCCCTGGCCGATGATCTCCTCGACCTGCTGGCGCACGCCCTCGAGGGCGATGCCCAGGGACTCCAGCGCCTTGGCGGCGACGCCCTCGCCCTCGTGGATCAGCCCGAGCAGGATGTGCTCGGTGCCGATGTAGTTGTGGTTGAGCATCCGGGCCTCTTCTTGGGCCAGGACGACCACCCGCCTCGCGCGGTCGGTGAACCTCTCGAACATCTGTCACTCCTGACTGCTGCGCCGGCGGTCCTCCACCGAGTGTCCCCGAAGGAACTCCCCCGGTGGCCCCTTGGCTGGTGCCCGATGACGGATCGGGACCCCCACGGTGCACGAACTGGCCCCTGCACCGTAAGGCCATCCTAGTCGTCGCGCGTGACGTCACGGGACGGTGACGGTTGCACCACCGTGACGGCGGACACGCGCGAGCGCCCGGCGTGGGCCCTCGTTCCGTCCTGTCCAACCATCCACGACCTCCGGGTCATCCCGCCGAGGTGTTCGCCACCGGTGAACCACCCGGCCGGGTCAGCGCGTCGGGACCAGCACGGGACCCGACGCCCCCTGCGGCAGCGCGTGGGCGCACAGCGGCCGCCGGCGAGGTCCCGGGCGACGTGGCCGTCGACCGGCGCACCCTCACCGCCGACGCGGCGCGCTGGGGCTCAGTGCGCCTTGTGGTAGGCCTCGGAGACCTCGCTCGGGATGCGCCCGCGCTCGGACACCGTCATGCCCTGCTTGCGCGCCCACTCGCGGATCGCCTGGTTCTGCTCGCGGTCGACCGCCGCGCGGCCGCCGCCCCGGCGCGCCGCGGGGGCCGCGGCCGCCGCGGACGACTTCCGCCGGCCGCCGCTGCGCCGGGCGTGGGCGACGAAGTCGGCGAGCTTCTCGCGCAGCGCGGACGCGTTGGCGTCCGAGAGGTCGATCTCGTAGGTGGCGCCGTCGAGCCCGAACTCGACGGTCTCGTCCGCCTCCGACTGGTCCAGATCGTCGACGAGCGACACCACGACTTTCTGCGCCATCACGCGACCTCCGCAGCCGACCAGAGAATGAATACGGCCGGACCCTATTTCCGGGGTCGGGATGTTGTCGAGTGATCCACGCCGCGATTTCGGCCGAGATCCCGGAATTGCGCGTCAGTCGGGCAGGGCGGCCGCGTCGGGAACGACGACCGCGAACATGTCGGAGAGCGCGGCGAGACTGGCACTCTGCAGTGACGAGGCCGAAACCGTACCGTCCGGTCCGGGAAGCGCGCGGGTCGCGGTGGCCGCGGCGACGACCGAGGGCGCGAATCCGGCGTTGAACGCGCCGCGGGCGGTGGAGTTCACGCACATGTGCGTCATGAAGCCCGCGAGCACGAGGTTCGTCGCCGACTTGCTGCGCAGGTGGTCCTCGAGGTCGGTACCGACGAACGAGTTCGGGAAGTTCTTCACGATCACGTGCTCGCCGTCGCGCGGGGCGACGCGCTCGACGATCGCCCCGATCTCGGCGCGCACGTCGTACGGCGTGCCCTCCCCGGCGTCGTGCTGCACGTGGATGATCGGGATGCCGGCGCTGCGCGCGCGGTCGAGCAGGGCCGCGGCCTCGTCGATGGCGGGCTCGACGTTCTCGAGGGCCATGACGCCCCGCGTGTACGTGTTCTGCAGGTCGATCATCACCAGCGCGGACTCGCGCAGGGAGGCGGGCGCGGCCGGCATGCCGGTCAGCTCGCGCAGCGTCGTGGACGGAGTGCTCACGGGTCGAACTCCTTCGTCGGTGGGGCCGGACGTGCGAGGGGCGCCCTCGCTGCGTCCTGCGCAGCGGGGGCGCCCCTCGATCGTGCTCGGATGCGGGCTACACGTCACCCAGTGCGCGCATCTCCTCGTCGGTGAACAGCCGCGAGCGGATGATGAAGCGGACGCCCTCGGGCGCCTCCACCGAGAACCCGCTGCCGCGGCCCTTCACCACGTCGACGGTGAGGTGCGTGTGCTTCCAGTACGCGAACTGGGAGGCGGACATGTAGAAGCCGATCGGCTTCTCCAGGCCCGCCACGGTGAGGTCACCGAGGTGCACGTCCTGGCCCCCGATCTTGAAGTCCCCGTCCGGGTAGCACATCGGCGCGCTGCCGTCGCAGCACCCGCCGGACTGGTGGAACATCAGGGGACCGTGGATGTCGGTGAGCCTCACCAGGAGCTCGGAGGCCTGGGGCGACAGGGCGACGCGCCCCGTGCCCGAGTCCGGCACATCCGGCACCTGCTCGGTGACGTCGGTGCTGGTGCTGATGTCGGTCACGGCGACCACCTCCACGCCCGGGGAACCCGCGGACCGATCAGAAGAACCCCAGCGCGTCGTCCGAGTAGCTCTGCAGGATGTTCTTGGTCTGCTGGTAGTGGTCGAGCATCATCTTGTGGTTCTCGCGGCCGATGCCCGACTGCTTGTACCCGCCGAAGGCCGCGTGGGCCGGGTAGGCGTGGTAGTTGTTCACCCAGACGCGGCCGGCCTGGATCTCGCGGCCCGCGCGGTAGGCCGTGTTCGCGTCACGCGACCACACGCCGGCGCCGAGGCCGTAGAGCGTGTCGTTCGCGATCTTCATGGCGTCGGCGTAGTCGGAGAACCGGGTCACCGACAGCACCGGACCGAAGATCTCCTCCTGGAAGATCCGCATCGAGTTGTCGCCCTCGAACACGGTGGGCTGGACGTAGTAGCCGCCCGAGAGGTCGCCGCCGAGGTCGGCCCGCTCGCCGCCGGTGAGGACCTTGGCGCCCTCCTGACGGCCGATGTCGATGTAGGAGAGGATCTTCTCGAGCTGGTCGTTCGAGGCCTGCGCGCCCATCATCGTGTCGGTGTCGAGCGGGTTGCCCATCTTGACCTGCTCGGCGCGCTTGACGCCCTGCGCCACGAACTCGTCGAAGATGCCGCCCTGGACGAGGGCACGCGACGGGCAGGTGCAGACCTCGCCCTGGTTGAGGGCGAACATCGCGAAGCCCTCGAGCGCCTTGTCGTAGAAGGCGTCCTGGTACGCGGCGACGTCGTCGAAGAAGATGTTCGGGCTCTTGCCGCCGAGCTCGAGCGTGACCGGGATGAGGTTCTCCGAGGCGTACTGGGAGATCAGGCGCCCGGTCGTGGTCTCGCCGGTGAAGGCGATCTTGCGGATGCGCGGGGACGAGGCGAGCGGCTTGCCCGCCTCGACGCCGAAGCCGTTGACGATGTTGAGCACACCGGGCGGGAGCAGGTCGCCGATGACGTCGATCAGGACGTGGATCGAGGCCGGCGTCTGCTCGGCGGGCTTGAGGACGACCGCGTTGCCCGCGGCGAGCGCCGGGGCGAGCTTCCAGATCGCCATGAGGATCGGGAAGTTCCACGGGATGATCTGGCCGACGACGCCCAGGGGCTCCTGGAAGTGGTAGGCGACCGTGTCCTCGTCGATCTGCGAGAGGTGGCCCTCCTGGGCGCGGATCGCGCCGGCGAAGTAGCGCAGGTGGTCGATGGCGAGCGGGATGTCGGCGACGAGGGTCTCGCGAACCGCCTTGCCGTTCTCCCAGCTCTCGGCGACCGCGACCTTCTCGAGGTTCGCCTCGATGCGGTCCGCCATCTTGTTGAGGATGTTGGCTCGCTCGGTGGTCGAGGTCCGGCCCCAGGCCGGCGCGGCGGCGTGGGCCGCGTCCAGGGCCTTCTCGACGTCCTCGGCCGTGCCGCGGGCCACCTCGGTGAACGTCTGGCCCGTCTGCGGGGTGGGGTTCTCGAAGTACTGACCCTTCACCGGCGCGACGTACACGCCGCCGATGTAGTGGTCGTAGCGGGGCTGGAACGTGACGACGCTGTCCGCCGACCCCGGTGCCGCGTAGATGGCCATCGGTGTTTCCTCCACGTTGTGGGCTCTCGCGCTGTGGCGCTGCGTGACCGCGGACACTAGGGACGGAAGGGTTGCACGGGCGTTGCAACGCGGATGCGGCGCTGACCTTGCACTGGACCCGCGTTCGCGGTTTTGATGTAGGGTTGCCTTACCGGAGGGGATCCAGCACCATGCGTCGGGAGGGGTCCCCCGGACCCCCAGGGCGGGGCAGGATCGGTGCCACGACGGCGCCGCCGGCCGTCGTGTCCAGCGCAGGGGGCGCCGATGCCGGAGCGCGAGCGGGGCGCACGCGGGACCGCCCGCCTGACCGTGCCCGGGACGCTGTCCACCCGCCTCGAGCCCTCCGACCCGCTGGAGCGCGCCCGCCTGCTCGAACGCATCCGCGACGCCGTGCTGTCCGGCACCACCGGTCCGGGCGCCCCGCGCGACGTCGTGTCGGCGTCGTGGCAGCGCTCGCTCGACGCGCACATCGACCCCGAGCGCGGGCGTCCCCAGCACGTCTACGAGGACGACGAGCTCCGCGACGTCCGCGGGTGCCACCTGCTCGCCCCGGTGCTGCCGCTGCTGCGGCGCACGCTGCTCGACGTCGCCGACGACGCCGTGCACATGATGATCGTGACCGACGTGCGCGGGCACATCCTCTGGCGCGAGGGCAACCGCACCGTGTTGCGGCGCGCCGAGCAGTTCGAGCTCGTCGAGGGCACGCGCTGGAGCGAGGACTCGGTGGGCACCAACGCGATGGGCACCGCGCTCGCGTCGGGCAACGCCGTGCAGATCCACTCCGCCGAGCACCTGGTGAAGCTCTACCACTCGTGGACGTGCGCGGCGGCCCCGATCCACGACCCCGACAGCGGCGAGGTCGTCGCGGCCATCGACCTCACGGGGCCGCTGCAGACGTTCCACCCCAGCACGCTCGCCCTGGTCAAGGCGGCCGCGGAGCTCGCCGAGGTGCACCTGCGGGCCCGCCTGGTCGAGCGCGACGAGCGGCTGCGCCACCGCAACCTGCCCCACCTCGAGGGCCTGCGCGGCGCCCCGGGCGCCCTGCTCGCCCCCGGCGGGCGCGTCATCACCACCCAGTCGGCCGACTGGCTGCCCGAGCGTCTCGACATCCCCGACGGCGGCGGGCGGGTCGACCTCGGCGAGCGCCGCGAGGGCGTCGTCGAGCCGCTCGCCGAGGGCTGGCTGCTGCGCCTGGCGCCGCGCGCCGCGCAGGGGCCGACCCTGTCGCTGACCTTCCTCGGCGCCGAGCGCCCGGTCGCCCGCCTCGACGGGCGCCCGGTGCGGCTGAGCCTGCGCCACGCCGAGATGCTGGTCGTACTGGCGCTGCACCCCGACGGGCTCACCGCCGACGGGCTGGCCCAGGCGCTCTACGGCGACGCCGGCAACCCGGTGACCGTGCGCTCCGAGGTGCACCGGCTGCGCAACGCGCTCGGCAGCTCGATCATCAGCACCCAGCCCTACCGGCTGCGCGCCCGCGTCGACGCCGACTTCCTCGACGTCCGCGCGGCGCTGCGCGACCGCCGCCTGCCCCCGCCCGCGGTGCTGCGCCGCGGCCCGCTGCTGCCCACCTCCGACGCCCCCGGCGTGCGCGAGGAGCGCGACCACCTCGACGTGGCCGTGCGCAGCGCGGTCCTGCGTCGGGGCGACGTCGAGGCGCTCTGGGCGCTCGCCGGCGCCGCCGGCACCGACCCCGAGCTCGCCGAGCGCCTGCGCCTCCTGCTGCCCGACGGCGACCCGCGCCGCGACGAGCTGGCCGGTCGCTGAGCGCTCGGCTGCGCTGCGCTACCGAGCGCTCAGGAGCGGGCGGCGCGGCGCGCCGCGCGGCCCTGCGCCCGTTCGAGCCAGCGCCGGTGCACCGAGCGCAGGCCCAGCAGGGTCAGGTCGGGGACGTGGTCGGTGACCGTCGCGCACTCGTCGACGACCACCGGCGCGAGCCCGCCCGAGGCGACGACCGCGACCGGGGCGCGGCCCTCGGGATCGCGCGCGGTGAGCTCGCGGCCGACCCGCGCCACGAGGCCGTCGACCTGCGCCGCGGCCCCGAGCACGAGCCCCGCCTGCATGCTCTCGACCGTGTTGCGCCCGAGCACCGAGCGCGGCACGACGAGCTCGACCGGGCGCAGCGCCGCCGCCCGGATCGCCAGGGCCTCGGCGGACACCGCGACGCCGGCGGCGATCGCCCCGCCGAGGAACTCCCCGCGCGCCGACACCCCGTCCACCGTCGTCGAGGTGCCGAAGGTGACGACGACGCAGGGCCCGCCGTGGCGCTCGAACGCGGCGAGGACCTGGACGACGCGGTCGGCGCCGACCTCCTTGGGGTTGTCGACGAGCAGCGGCACGCCGGTGCGCACCCCCGGTTCGACGAGCAGGTGGTCGAGCCCGGCGAAGTGCCGGGTGACCATGCCGCGCAGCTCGCGCAGTAGCGCCGGCACCGTCGACAGCGCCGCCACGGCCGTCACGTCACCGACACGGGTCCCGAGCAGGCCGCGCACGAGCAGCGCCATCTCGTCGCCGGTGGCGCGGGGCTCGGTGCGCAGCCGGGCGTCCCAGACGGCGGGCCCGTCCCCGGGGTAGAGGGCGAGCGCGGTCTGCGTGTTCCCGACGTCGATGCAGAGGAGCACTGTCTGTCCGGGTCAGCGCCCTCAGTGGTCCGCGGAGAGCAGCGCGTCGAGCCGCCGGGCGTCGGTGGTCTCCGAGCCGTCGCGGCGGCGGCGTCCCTGCGCGGGCTGCTCCTGCGGGTCGGCGTGCCGGCTGCTGCCGCTGATCGTGGTCATCGCCGGACCCGCGGCGGCCCCGTGGCGCCGCGCCGGGCGCGCCCCCTGGGCCTCCGCGCCGGGGCGCAGCAGCGACGTGGTCGGGGCGGCGTCGGGCACGTGGGTCGGGTCGGTGCCGCGGTCGACGACGCGGTTGGCCTCGTCGACGAACACCACCCGCGGCTGGTAGGTGCGGGCCTCCGCGTCGTCCATCACCCCGTAGGAGATGAGGATGACGAGGTCGCCGGGCGAGACGAGGTGCGCGGCGGCGCCGTTGATCCCGATCACGCCGGAACCGGCGGGCCCGGTGATCACGTAGGTCTCGAGGCGCGCGCCGTTGGTGACGTCGACGATGGCGACCTGCTCGCCGGGCAGCAGGTCGGCCGCCCGCATGAGGTCCTCGTCGACGGTCACCGACCCGACGTAGTGCAGGTTCGCGTCCGTCACCGTCGCGCGGTGGATCTTGGACTTCAGCATCGTGCGCTGCACGTCAGACTCTCCTCACGAGGGACACGGCGACGTTGTCGATCAGGCGGGTGCGGCCGGCCCGGGCGGCGACCAGCAGCCGCGCCGGACCGATGTCGGGGGTGGGGCCGAGGTCCTCGTCGCGCAGCTCGAGGTAGTCGACCTGCAGGCCCGGCTCGGCGGCGAGGACCTGCCGAGCGGCGTCGAGCACGGCCTGCGGGCCCTGCTCGCCGGCGTACTGCCCGGCCGAGAGCGCCGCGGACAGGGCGACGGCGGCCCGGCGCTCGCTCTCGCCGAGGTAGGCGTTGCGGCTCGACAGGGCCAGCCCGTCGGTCTCGCGGACCGTGGGGACGCCCACGACGTGGATGTCGACGTCGAGGTCGCGGGCCATGCGGCGGATCAGCGTGAGCTGCTGGTAGTCCTTCTCGCCGAAGAACGCGACGTCGGCCACGGTGATCGCGAAGAGCTTGTTGACCACCGTGAGCATCCCGGCGAAGTGCCCGGGCCGGACGGCGCCCTCGAGCTCGTCGCCCAGCGGCCCGGGGTGGATCGAGGTGCTGAAGCCCTCCGGGTACATGTCCTCGACCGACGGCGCGAAGACCAGCTCGACGCCCTCCTCGCGGCAGACCTCGAGGTCGGCCTCGAACGCGCGCGGGTAGCGGTCGAAGTCCTCGTCCGGCCCGAACTGCCGCGGGTTCACGAAGATCGACACGACGGTGGTGGCGCCGGGGACGCCGCGGGCGCGGCGCATCAGCTCGCGGTGGCCCTCGTGCAGGGCACCCATGGTGGGCACGAGCGTCACGCGCCGGCCGCCGGCGCGCAGCGCGCGCGTGACGCGGCGCAGGGCGTTCGGGTCGCGGTGCACGGTCAGCCGGTCGGCGCTGTACCGGGGGCGCGCCCGGCCGACGAGGTCGTTCGTGCGCAGGCTGGAGGGTCGGGTCACGGTCGGGGCCTCTCGAGGGCGGCCACCACGTCGTCCGCGGCGGCCGGGTCGACCAGTCCGCCGGCGCGGGCGCGCTCGGCGGTGCGCCGGGCCAGGGCCCGGTAGAGCGGAGCCGCGTCGGGGGCGCGGTCGTCGAGGTGGCGCAGGTGCGTCGCGACGGTGCCGGCGTCGCCGCGGACGACGGGGCCGGTGAGCGCGCGGTCGCCGTGGCGCAGCGCGTTGTCCAGCGCCGCCGACAGCAGCGGGGCGAGCACGCGCTCGGCGGGTTCGATGCCGGCGCGGGACAGGATCTCGGCGGCCTCGCGCACGAGCGTGACCAGGTGGTTCGCTCCGTGCGCGAGCGCGGCGTGGTAGAGCGGGCGCATCGCCTCGGGGATGCGCACGGGCTCGGCCCCCATCTCGACGACCAAGGCCTCGCCGACGAGCCAGGCGGCGTCGGCGTCGAGCCCGTCCGGCCCGGTGACCCCCACGCACGCGCCGGTCAGGCGGGCGACGTCCTCGCGGCGTCCGGTGATCGTCATCGCGGGGTGCAGCGCGATCGGGAGCACGTCGTGCTCGGCGGCGGGCGCGAGCACGCCCACGCCGGCCGAACCGCAGGTGTGGACGACGATCTGGCCGGGCCGCAGGCAGTCGGACGCGGCGAGCCCGCGCACGAGGCCCGGGAGCACGTCGTCGGGGACCGCCAGGACGGCGAGGTCGGCGCGGCGCACGACCTCGTCGGGCGGGAGGATCTCGGCGCCGGGCAGCAGCTCCTCGGCGCGGGCGCGCGAGGCGCGGGAGACCGCCGAGGCGGCGACCACCGCGTGCCCGGCGTTCGCGAGCGCGGCGCCCAGCACCGCGCCGACCCGCCCGGCGGAGACCACGCCGATCGCGAGCCGTGAGCCTTCCCGAGGGGTGGGGTGCGGGCCGGCCTCGCCGCCCTCGTCCCACCGCCCGGCGCCCTCGCCGTCGGTGCCCACGCGCCACCTCACTCGTTCGGCTCGTTCCCGTCCCGCTCCCGCGGGTACCGGACGATCACTGACGCCCACGGTAACCGTCCGGGGGCGCCGCGACGGGCGCGGTGAGCGGGTTCACGTGCTGCTGGCGGGCGCCGGACCCGTGGCAGCGAGGGCGTCGTTCGCTGCGTGGGAGGCAGCGAGGGAGTCCCTCGCTCCCCGCGCGGTGATCAGGCGCCGGGGTGGCGGTGGGCGCCGTAGGGCCCCGCGGGTCCCTGCGGCGCGCCCGGCCAGTTCGGCGGCGGGCCACCGGGCCCGGGCGGCGGGCCGGTGGGGCCCTGGACCCCGGGCGCGTTGACGGCCGCGAGGCGGGTGCGCACGACGTTGTCGAGCAGCTCGGCGTGCCAGTCGGAGCGCGGCGGGAGCGCGCCCCGCTCGGCCCGGGCACGCAAGAAGGCGAGCTCGGTGACGGCGTGCTGGTAGTCCTCGACGGCCCGGGCGGCCGGGGCGCCGGCGCGCCGGTGCACCGCGGTCCGCCAGCGGCGCCGGCCCGCGAGGCTCGAGAGGAGCGGCACCTCGCTCGGCGCGATCCACCCGGCGGCGGCGAACCCCGGCATCTGGCGGGCGAGGACGTCGGCCTCGCGGCGTCGCTGCCACACGACCAGCCCGATCATCCCGGCGAACAGTGGCAGCATGATCAGCACGTAGATGCCGAAGAAGCCGGCCCCGAGCTGCGTCGACGAGTTCCACAGCGCGTGCAGGACGACCGCGAGCACGTAGCCCCCGAGCACCGCGAGCGTCCCGACCACCCGCGACCGGGCCTGCGAGGCGATCCCGACCCCGATGCCGATCATCGACGTGAACAGGGGGTGGGCGAACGGCGAGAGCACGCCGCGCAGCACGAACGTCGCGAGCACGGCGGGCCCGACCGCACCTTCCGCGTCGGCGAAGGCGCGCCCGAAGTAGATGATGTTCTCGGTGAACGCGAAGCCGGCCGCCGTGATCCCGGCGTAGACGACGCCGTCGACGATCCCGTCGAACTCGCGGCGGCGGATGAGCAGCAGCCCGACGACGAACGCGCCCTTGACGAACTCCTCGACCAGCGGCGCCGAGACCACCGCGC
Organism: Actinomycetospora lutea; assembly: GCF_028737205.1. Taxonomy (GTDB): domain Bacteria; phylum Actinomycetota; class Actinomycetes; order Mycobacteriales; family Pseudonocardiaceae; genus Actinomycetospora; species Actinomycetospora lutea. Next base: position 93,630 of record NZ_JAQZAL010000007.1, read on the forward strand.
CGACGAGGTCGCCCTGGCCCCGCCCGAGCAGCAGCTCCGCGGCGATGATCGCGCTGGAGTTGATGACGACCGCGACCAGCGCCGACAGCCCCGCCCCCCAGAGGAAGGCGCCGAGGAGCAGGCGCGGCGGCTCGGGCTCGAAGCGGTCGATCCACAGGAACGCCGCCACGACCGGCGCCACCGGCAGCAGCGCGAGCACCACGCCGATGACGACGCCGACGGCCCCGATCTCCGTGCTCGCGAGCCCGACCGTCACGAGGGCGCACATGCCGAGGACGATCAGGCCGAGGACCGGCCACACGAGCGTCCGGCGCTGCTGCGGCGCCAGGCGGACGGGAGGGGCGATCACTCTGCCGGAGGGTAACGACTCCTCCCCCGCCCGGCCCGCCGGAGGGGGTGCCCGGAACTCCGCCGACGTGCCGCGGACCCGGCGTTCGCGCGCTCAGGAGCAGCGACCGTCGGGTTCATTTCGGTACCCGCACGACGCTCAGGGCTCCCGGCGCCGGCGGCCGACCGTGCCGCCCGAGGCGGCGTGCGCGGCGAGGAGCTCGGCGACCGTGCGACCCGTGGTCGTCGACTCGGCCGGCGCGCGGCGGGGGCGGCGGTCCTCGGGCTCGTCGGCCGGCGGGTCGTCGTAGCCGGCGGAGCGGACGTACTGGTCGACGAAGGAGCCCGCGGCGAGCACGGCCGGGTCGGCCTGCGGGGCCTCGGGGTGCGACCGGGACGCCGGGCGCTGGATCGGGCGCACCGTCGCCGCCGGGGCGCGCGGTGCCGGTGCGGTGGGCGCGACCGGCGCGACCGGCGCGACCGGGGTCACCGGCGCGACGGGCGTCGACGGCCGGCGCGGCGCGGGCGGGGGGACGGCGGGCAGGCCCGGCTGCGGGCGGGAGTCGCCGACGACCCGCAGGCGCGGAGCGGGGGCGAGCGGCGGGACGGAGGGGACGACGGGGAGCCCGATGCCCTGCAGCGTCACGGCGTCGGCGCCGCTGCGGGCCCGCTCGAGCTCCTCGCGCAGGGACGCCGCGTCCTGCTCGGCCTCCTCGCGGGCCGCGACCTCGCGCGCCACGCGCTCGTCGGCCTCGCGCTCGAGCCCGGCGATCCGCTCCTCGGCCTCCTCCCGCGCGGCGGCGAGCTCGTCGCCGGTCGCGCGGGCCTGCTCGGCGAGCTCGGCCTCCGCCCGGGCCCGGCGCGCGAGCGCGACGCCCGCGATCACCGCCGCCCACAGCGCGGCCACCACACCGAGGCGCAGCAGGCGGGCGTCGTCGGAGAGGAGCACCGCCATGGCGGCGAGAGCGGCGAGCACGGCCGCGGCACTCAGCAGCGCGGCCCGTCGGCGGTCGGGGCCCGCGCGTCCGCGCTGCTCCCCGTCCGGGGTGCTCATCGCTGCAGGGTACCGAGCCGCCTCGACCGCCCCGTGGCCCCGGCGCACCCGCCAGGACGGCGACGCCGCACCCGCGGTCACGAGCGGCCCCAGGCGGAGTCGTGGGGGTCGTCGCTGCGCGGGTCGTCGGGCGTGCGCAGGCTGTGCTCGAGCCAGAGCCCCGCCCCGACGAGCACCGCCGACCCGACGACGCCGACGATCGCGCTCGCGGTGTCCGCGCCCGCGGCGTCGACGCTGTCGCGCAGCGGGAGCACGTACGCCAGCACACCGAGCCACGCGCCACCGACGAGCGCCCCCGCCAGCGACGACGCCTTGGCCAGCGCGACCGCGCGGGCGGTGGCCAGCGCGTCGACCGGGCGGGCGCCGGGTCGCCGCCGGATGCGGGCGCGCAGGACGACGGCGAGCACGAGCTCGGCGATCCCGAGGACCAGCGGCGTCAGGCCCGCGAGCAGCGGCAGCGGCGGCAGGGAGCCGTACGCGGCCTGCAGGAGCACGTTGACCGCGAGGCCCGCGGCGACGGCCGCCACGAGCAGCAGCGACGGGCTCGTGCTCGTCCTCACCGCGCCGCCCCCAGCACCGTCCCGTCGGGACGCACCCCGTCGCGCTCGCCGGCCGGGAGCGCGGCCAGGAGCTCCGCGACCTTGCCGCGACCGGCGACCTCGGCGTCCGGGTCGACGTCGAGCCACGGCACGAGCACGAACGCCCGCTCGTGGGCGCGCGGGTGCGGGAGCGTCAGCTCGGGGTCGTCGTCGGTGGTCCCGTCCACGTCGAGGACGTCGACGTCGAGCGTCCGCGGCCCCCAGCGCACGTCGCGCGTGCGCCCCGCACGGCTCTCCGCGGCGCGGGCGCGGGCCAGCCAGTCGCGAGGCCGGGAGTGCGGGTCCTCGACGACGACCACGGCGTTGAGGAAGTCGTCCTGCTCGACCCCGCCCCACGGCGCCGTCGCGTAGACCGGCGACACCGCGACCACCCGCGCCCCCGCCGCGCGCAGGGTCGCCAGCGCGCCGCGCAGGTGCGCGGCGCGGTCGCCGATGTTCGATCCCAGGGACAGGACGGCACGGCTCACGGGCCGCTCCGCTCCCGCCGCAGCACCACCGCGATGTCGTCGAACGGCACCGTGATCGGCGCCTGCGGCTTGTGCAGCGTGACCTCGACGGCGGCCACCCGCTCGTCCTCGAGCACCCTGTCGGCGACCTCGCCGGCCACCGCCTCGATCAGCTTGCGCGGCGGGCCGCCGACGATCGCCGCGGCGCCCTCGGCCAGCGCGCCGTAGTCGACCGTGTCGACGAGGTCGTCGGACGCCGCGGCCGCGGTGAGGTCGACCTCGAGCGCCAGGTCGAGCACGAAGTCCTGGCCGTCGCGACGTTCGTGCTCGAACACCCCGTGGTGCCCGCGCACGCGCACGCCCGTCAGCTCGATGCGGTCCCTCACGGCTCGATCTCCGCCGGCGACGTCCCCCACGACCAGGCCGCCGCCACCGCGACCGCGTCCAGCGACGGGCCCACCTCGTGCACGCGCACGCCCCACGCGCCGTTCGCGGCCGCGAGCGCGGACACCGCCGCGGTCGCGATCTCCCGGCCGTCCGGCGGGCGCGGGGTGCCGTCGTCGTCGGCGAGCAGGGCGCCGAGGAACCGCTTGCGCGACGCCCCGACCAGCACCGGGAACCCCAGCCCCGTGAACACCGAGAGCTTGCGCAGCAGCTGCCAGTTGTGCGAGGCGGTCTTCGCGAACCCGAGCCCCGGGTCGAGGACGAGCAGCGCGGGGTCGACGCCCGCGAGCACGGCGCGGTCGACCTGCTCGACCATCTCGGCCCGGACCTCGCCCACCACGTCCTCGTAGGAGGCGAGCTCGGCCATCCGGTTGCTCGGCCCGCGCCAGTGCATGATCACCCACGGCACGCCGGTCTCGGCGACCGTGCGGGCCATGTGCGGGTCGGCGAGGCCCCCGGACACGTCGTTGATCATCGTGGCGCCGGCCTCGACCGCGGCGGTCGCGACCGCCGCGCGCGTGGTGTCGACGCTGACCCGCACCCCGTCGGCGACGAGGTCGCGGATCACCGGCACGACGCGCCCGGTCTCGGTCTCGGCGTCGATGCGCTCCGCCCCGGGCCGCGTGGACTCCCCGCCGACGTCGACCAGGTCCGCGCCGCGGCGGTGTAGCTCGATGCCGTGGCCCACCGCGTGGTCGCGGTCGAGCCACCGGCCGCCGTCGGAGAACGAGTCGGGCGTCACGTTCAGGACGCCCATCACCACGCAGCGCCCCGGCTCCGGGAGGCGGTGCGCGCGGGGTGTCGGATCGGGCGGACCGCCCACGTCAGCCGCTCCGGATGAGGTTGAGGGCCTCCGCCCGCGTGCTGGCCGACGTCTTGAAGATGCCGCGGACCGCCGAGGTCGTGGTGCGGGCGCCGGGCTTGCGGACGCCGCGCGCCGACATGCACTGGTGCTCGGCGTCGATCACGACGAGCGCGCCCCGCGTGTCGAGCTTGTGGTCCAGCGCGTCGGCGACCTGGCTGGTCAGGCGCTCCTGGACCTGCGGGCGGCGCGCGTAGAGGTCGACGAGCCGGGCGAGCTTGCTCAGTCCGGTGACGTGCCCGTGCGGGCCCGGGATGTAGGCGACGTGCGCGACCCCGTGGAAGGGCAGCAGATGGTGCTCGCACATCGAGAACATCGGGATGTCGCGGACGAGCACCAGCTCCTCGTGGTCCTCGGAGAACGTCCGCTCGAGCACCAGCGACGGGTCGGCGCGGAGCCCGGCGAAGAGCTCGCGGTACGAGCGCGCCACGCGGGCCGGGGTGTCCCGCAGGCCCTCGCGGTCCGGGTCCTCACCGATCGCGAGCAGCAGCTCGCGCACGGCGGCTTCGGCGCGCGGGGCGTCGAACCCCGACCACTCCGGGGCCACGTCGGCCCCGACCGGACCGCCGGCGCCGTCGTCGGTCGGGCGGACCCGGGACTCGTCCAGGTCGCCGTCAAGCTCCTGACTGGTGGTCACGTCTCCCTCGCGGTCTCCCTCGACCCGACCGGCCCGTCCGTCCGGACGCGCCGGCCCCTCTCAGCCTCGGCCGTCTCAGCCGCGCGGGGTGTCGGACGAGCCGCCGGCCCCGTCGGCCCCGCTGGTGCCGTCGTGGCCCCAGCCCGGGGACGTCCCGGTGTGGCGGCCCTCCGACCGGCCCTCTCGGGTACGGCCATCCGGGTCACCGTACGGGTTCGCGCCGGGCTCGCCAGCCGAGCGTGACGTGCCGTACGGGCTGGTCGCGCCGTCGCCGTACCCGCCGGACCCGCTCTCGCCGTACGGACCGGCGTTGCCGGAGCGCCCGGCGCCGCCGGGGTTCCAGGTGGTGCCGTGCGGGACGGTGGCCGGGGTCCACCCGGGCGGGGCGCCGTAGTTCGGGGCCACCGAGGACGGCTTGTCGGCGCCCTCGCCGGCCCGTCGCCCGTTGGCGCCCGTGCGGTAGACGTCCGGGATGCCCGTCGCCGGCATGCCGGCCGGGGGCGTCGGGGTCGAGCCGCCGTCGTGCCCCTGCTGACCCGTGCCGTAGCCGGTGTCGTGGCCGTTGCCGGCTGCGTGGGCGCCGGCGTAGCTGCCGTTGGCGCCGTGCGCGGGCTGCCCGTTGCCGCTGCCGTTGCCGTTGCCCGCGGCCGAGCCGACCGCCGTGCGCTCGGTGCGCTCGGCGTCGGTGGCCTCGCCGGGCGGCGGCCAGGGCTCGCCGCGCTCGGTGGCGAGCTCGCGGCGGGTCTTGATCGGCGGGCGGTCGGAGGGCAGGCGCTCGCCGAAGTCGTTGAACGCCGTGATGCGCGGGCGCTTGGTGACCGACGCGAAGATGCGCTCGAGGTCGCGACGCTGCAGCGTCTCGTGCTCGATGAGCTCGCCGGTCAGCGCGTCGAGCGCGTCGCGGTGGGTGTTGAGGATGTCCCACGCCTCGGTGTGCGCCGCCTCGATGAGCTTGCGCACCTCCTCGTCGATCTCGTGGGCGACCTCGAGGGAGTAGTCGGCCTGGCGGCCCGCCGTGCGGCCGAGGAAGGGCTCGCCCTGCTCCTGGCCGTACTTCACCGCGCCGAGCTTGGCGCTCATGCCGTACTCGGTGACCATCGCGCGGGCGATCTTGGTGGCCTGCTCGATGTCGGACGACGCGCCCGTGGTCGGCTCGTGGAACACGAGCTCCTCGGCCGAGCGCCCGCCCATCGCGAACACCAGGCGCGCGATCATCTCCGAGCGCGTCATGAGCTCCTTGTCGTCCTCCGGGACGACGAGGGCGTGCCCGCCGGTGCGGCCGCGCGGCAGGATCGTGACCTTGTAGACAGGCTCGATGTCGGGCATCGCCCACGCGGCCAGCGCGTGGCCCGCCTCGTGGTAGGCCGCGACCTTCTTCTCCTGCTCGGAGATGATGCGGCTCTTGCGCGCCGGACCGCCGATCACGCGGTCGACCGACTCCTCGAGGGCGGCGCCGGTGATCTGCGTCTGCCCGAGACGGGCGGTGAGCAGCGCGGCCTCGTTGATGACGTTCGCGAGGTCGGCGCCGGAGAAACCGACGGTGCGCTTGGCCAGCCCGTCGAGGTCGGCGTCCGGCGCGAGCGGCTTGCCCGCCGAGTGCACCTGCAGGATCTGGCGCCGGCCGGCGAGGTCGGGCGCCGCCACGGGGATCTGGCGGTCGAACCGGCCGGGGCGCAGCAGCGCGGGGTCGAGGATGTCGGGCCGGTTGGTGGCCGCGATGAGGATGATCCCGCCGCGGGAGTCGAACCCGTCCATCTCGACGAGCAGCTGGTTGAGCGTCTGCTCGCGCTCGTCGTGCCCGCCGCCCATGCCGGCGCCGCGGTGGCGGCCGACGGCGTCGATCTCGTCGACGAACACGATGCACGGGGAGTTCTGCTTGGCCTGCTCGAACAGGTCGCGCACGCGGGAGGCGCCGACGCCGACGAACATCTCGACGAAGTCCGAGCCCGAGATCGTGTAGAACGGCACGCCCGCCTCGCCGGCGACCGCGCGCGCCAGCAGCGTCTTGCCGGTGCCGGGCGGGCCGTAGAGCAGGACGCCCTTGGGGATCTTCGCGCCGAGCTGCTGGTAGCGCGTCGGGTTCTGGAGGAAGTCCTTGATCTCGTAGAGCTCCTCCACCGCCTCGTTCGCGCCCGCGACGTCGGCGAAGGTGGTCTTCGGCATGTCCTTGTTGAGCTGCTTGGCCTTGGACTTGCCGAAGGACAGGACGCGGTTGCCCCCGCCCTGGGAGTTCATCATCCAGAACAGCAGCAGCAGGACCAGGCCCAGCGGGATCAGGTAGATCAACATTTGGGTCAGGAACGAGTCCTGCGTGACCCGGGTGTCGAAGCCCGAGGGGGCCGGGTTGTCGCGGACCAGGGCGAACACCTGGTCGGTCGCGGCCGCCGGGTACTGCGCGTAGATCTGGTTGGTCGTCGTCGGCTGCGCGCCATCGGCGCCCGGCACCTGCACCGGGTTGGTGAGCGTCAGCCGCAGGCGCTGTTCCTTGTCCTCGATCGTGATCTCGGACGCGTTGCGCGCCTCCACCTGCTGCAGGGCGAGCGACGTCGGGGCCTCGGTGTACCCGCGGGTGTCGCTGAGCAGCGACGAGATCCCGAGGTAGACCAGGAAGAACACCACGATCCAGATGAGTGGATTGCGGAGAAGGCGCTTGCGGTCCATGCGGTTGCGGCCTCCAGGCGGCCCTCGACCCTCCCCGGGTGGACCCTGCGGTCGGTGTCAGTCGTCTCGGCTCGGGGTCCGCGCACGCACGGACGTCCGTGGGGCCCTGATCTGCTCAATGTACCCCCCGGTCACGACACCGGTCCGCGCGCGACCGGCCGAACCGGACAGGCCGGGGGTCCGCCCTCAGCGCCGCCGACGGGCGGTGCCGAACAGGCCCCGCGTGATCTCGCGGCCGAGCTGGCTCGCCAGCGAGCGCACGAAGGACTTCACCGCCGGGTTGCTCGCGGCCTTCTCGAGGAAGCCGGGGCCCTCGTCCTGCTCGGGCGGCGGCGCCTGGGGCGGGGCCGGCTGCGGGGGCTGGTCGGCGGGGACGGGCTCGGCCGGGGTCGGCGCGGTCGTCGCCCCGGTGCTCGCCGAGAGCTTCTCGTAGGCCGACTCGCGGTCGACCGGCTCGCCGTAGCGGCCCCACAGCGGCGACGCCTTCGCCGCCTCGGTGACCGCCGGCTCGCCGATCGCGGCCATGAGCGAGCGCGGTGCGCGCACCCGCGTCCAGGCCACCGGCGTCGGGGCACCGCGCTCGGAGAGGACGGTGACGATCGCCTCGCCGGTGCCGAGCGAGGTCAGCGAGGTCTCGATGTCGTAGACCGTGCTCTTCGGGTACGTGCGCGCCGTGCGCGAGAGCGCCTTCTGGTCGTCGGGGGTGAAGGCGCGCAGCGCGTGCTGCACCCGGGCGCCGAGCTGGCTGAGCACGTCGTTGGGGACGTCGGTGGGCTGCTGGGTGCAGAAGAAGACCCCGACGCCCTTGGAGCGGATGAGCTTCACCGTCTGCTCGATCCGGTCGAGGAACGCCTTCGACGCGTCGGAGAAGAGCAGGTGCGCCTCGTCGAAGAAGAAGACGAGCTTGGGCTTGTCGATGTCGCCGGCCTCGGGGAGGTCCTCGAAGAGCTCGGCGAGCAGCCACATGAGGAACGTCGAGTAGAGCATCGGGTCCGCCTGCTGGTCGGCGAGCTCCAGCAGGGTCACCCGGCCCTTGCCGTCGGGCTCGACGACGAGCAGGTCGGCGGGGTCGAACTCGGGCTCCCCGAAGAACTCGTCCCCGCCGCGGGCCTCGAGGTTGACCAGCGCCCGCAGGATCACGCCCGCCGTCGACGTCGACACCCCGCCGATGCCCTTGAGCGCCTCCTTGCCCTCGTCGGAGAGCAGGTGCTGGATCACCGAGCGGAGGTCCTTGGTGTCCAGCAGCGCGCGGCCCTGCTGGTCGGCCCAGTGGAAGATCAGGCCGAGCGTCGACTCCTGGGTCTCGTTGAGGCCCAGGACCTTCGCCAGCAGGATCGGCCCGAACCCGGTGATCGTCGCGCGCACCGGCACCCCGATCCCCGCGCCCAGCGAGAGGAACTGCACGGGGTACGCGGTCGGCGTCCAGTCGTCGCCGGTGTCGGTGGCGCGCTGGGTGACGCGGTCGCTCGACTCGCCCGGGCGGGCGAGTCCCGAGAGGTCGCCCTTGATGTCCGCGAGCAGCACCGGCACCCCGGCCCCGGAGCACTGCTCGGCGAGGTTCTGCAGGGTCTTCGTCTTGCCCGTGCCCGTCGCGCCGGCCACCAGACCGTGCCGGTTCAGCGTCGCGAACGGGATCCGGACCTTCGCGGACGGGTCGACGGCGCCGTCGACGACGACGGTCCCCAGTTCGAGGGCCGCGCCCTCCGTCGCGTACCCGGCGGCGATCTCTGCAGCAGCACCCTGGTCGGCCACGGGGGCAGGCTAGCGGGGTCGACGCTCGCGGGGGTGGATCAACGTGGCGGCCACGCAGACGGTGGACGTCGGGGAATCCGCCCGCTCGATGAGGCGGGTGCCGGCGCGGCGGGCGCCGGCGAGGCGGGCGCCGGCGCGGTGCGAGGGCGTCCCTCGCTGCCTGCCACGCAGCCGGGGAGTCCCTCGCTGCCCCACCCCAGGACACGCCCCCTCAGGGGCCCGCGGGGACGTCGACGCGCACCGCGGTGATCGCGCCGTCGGTGCCGCGCTCGGCGTGCACGGTGACCTGCTGCCCGACGCGCAGGCCCGCCGGCCCGTCGGGGCGGGGCACCGCGACGCTCGTGCCGGCCGTGGTGCGCAGGGCGGTCTGGGTGCCGTCGCCCGCGCGGATCGTGACGATCGGGTAGCCGCCGCCGGTGGGCTGCACGGACTCGACCACCCCCAGCAGGTCGGGCACCGATCCGGGCCCGGTGTCCGGGGCCGTCGCGCGCCCGATGAACGCGCCGAGCGCGACGCAGACGATCGCGCCGAGCACCAGCAGCAGGATCCGCGTCGAGCGCGCCAGCCCGGGGCGCCGCAGCCGGGTCGCGAGGTCCACGTTGTCGATCGGCTCGTCGAGCACCGTCACCGCGTGGTCCTGCTGGGTGCGGTCCTCGTCCCGGTCCGGGTCCGGGCGCTCCTGCTCCGCGGTGCGGGTGCTGCTCGGCGGCGGGTCCGAGCGCCGGGCCGCCGGCGGCACGGGGATCTGCTCGGTGGCCGCGGCGTCGGTCCGGCCGGACCGGTCGCCGGGCTGGTCGCTGGCGGGCTGGTCGCTGGCGGGCTGGTCGCTGGCAGGCTGGGTCACGAGGTCCTCCCGAGGCTGCGCATCACTCGCGGCGCAGGGCTTCGATCGGCCGCAGACGCGCGGCGCGGCGGGCGGGGTAGGCACCGAAGAAGATGCCGATGGCGGCCGAGACGCCGACGGCGGCGACGACGGCGGAGGGCAGGACGACCGGGCGGAAGTCGCCGAGCGGCACGAGCGTGCCCGCGTAACCGACAGCGACGCCGAGGACGCCGCCGACCACGCTCAGGATGATCGACTCGACGAGGAACTGGCCGAGGATCGCCGACGGCGGCGCGCCCAGGGCCTTGCGGATGCCGATCTCGCGGGTCCGCTCGGTGACCGACACCAGCATGATGTTCGTGATCCCGATGCCGCCGACCACCAGCGAGATCGCCGCGATGGCCGCGAGCAGCAGCGTGAACGCGCCGAGCGTGTCGTCGAGGACGTCGGCGAGCTGGCGGGCCGACAGCACCTGGTAGTCGCGGTTCTCGGAGTCCTCGATGCCGTGCCGGCGGTCGAGGATCGAGTTGATCTCGCTCTCGGCGGCGGCCTGCGCCTCGGTCGAGCGCGCCTGCACCACGATCTGGCTCAGGTCGCCGAACCCGGTCAGGGAGCCCTGCACGGCCGTGATCGGCGCGAGCACGTTCTCGTCGGGGTTCGCCAGGCCCTGCCCCTGGCCGGCGGGCGCGAGCGTGCCGATCACGTCGAACGGCACCCCGCGCACCAGCACGTCCCGGCCGACGGGGTCCGAGCCGACGCCGAAGAGGTCGTCGGCGACGGTCCGGCCGAGCAGCACGACCTTGCGCCCGGCCTCGACGTCGACGTCGGTGTAGGCGCGGCCGGTGCCGACCTGGACGTTGGCGCCCGGGAAGTAGGACGGGGTGCTGCCGACGACGATGGCGTCGGTGCGCGACCGGCCCGCGTCGACCGAGGTCGACAGCTGCACCACGGGCGAGACCGACGCGACGTCCGGCGCGCCCTGCGGGTCGGCGAGCGCCTGCACGTCGCCGGTGGTCAGCGGGCGCCCGCTGGTGCCGGCGGTCTCCGGGGGCTGGCGCGGCAGCACCGTGATGCTGTTGGCGCCCAGGCCCGCGATCTGGCCCTGGATGTACTGCGAGGCGCCGTTGCCCAGCGCGGTGAGCAGGATGACCGCCGCGATGCCGATGATGATCCCGAGCATCGTGAGCAGCGAGCGCAGCCGGTTCGCGACGAGGCCGCGGACCGCGAAGCGGACGATCTCGACGACGCTCATCCTGTGCTCACCGCCGCGCCGGCGCTTCGGACAGGCGGCCGTCCGAGACCACCACGACCCGTTCCGCGCGCTCGGCGACCTCGTCGTCGTGGGTGATCAGCACGATCGTCCGGCCGCTGGCGTGCAGGCGGTCGAAGAGGCCGAGCGCGTCGGCGGTGCTCTGCGAGTCGAGGTTGCCGGTGGGCTCGTCGGCGAGCAGCAGGGCCGGGGACGTGACGAGGGCCCGTGCCACCGCGACGCGCTGCTGCTGGCCGCCGGAGAGCTCGTTGGGGCGGTGGTCCTCGCGGCCCTGCAGCCCGACGAGCGCGAGCGCGGCCATCGCCCGCTCGCGTCGCCTCCGCCGGCCCACCCCCGCGTAGACCAGCGGCAGCTCGACGTTGGCGAGCGCGGTCGTGCGCGGGATGAGGTTGAACGCCTGGAACACGAACCCGATCTGCCGGTTGCGCAGCACGGCCTGCTGGCGCTCGTCGAGGTCGGCGACGTCGAGGCCCTCGAGCAGGTAGCGCCCGGAGGTCGGGGCGTCGAGGCAGCCGAGCATGTTGAGCAGCGTCGACTTGCCCGACCCGGAATGGCCGATCACCGCGACGTACTCCCCGCGGCGCACGGTCAGGTCGACGTCGCACAGCGCGTGGACCGCGGTGTCGCCCGCGCCGTAGACCTTCGAGAGCTTCCGGACGTCGAGGACGTTCGTGACGCCGGTGCCCGTCACCTCCCGCCGCCGCCCTGACCGCCCTGGGTGCTCGGCGGCGGTCCCTGGCCGGGACCGAACGGGTTGGCCGTGTCGGGGCCGGGCAGGACGACGAGCTCGCCCGGCGCGAGGCCCGAGCGGACCTCGGTGGTCGTGTCGGAGCTCAGCCCCAGGGCCACGGTGCGGGGCTGCGGGGTGCCGTCGGGGCCGAGCACCTGCACCGTGCCGGCGGTCGCCCCCTCCCCGCCGATCGGGATGACCGCCACCGACGGCAGGAACGTCACGTTCGGCGACTGCGCGACGGTGACCGCGACGCTCGCCGACATCCCGGGCCGCAGGTTCGGCGGCGGGCCGGTGAGCGTGACGACGGTGCCGTACTGCACCGACGTGCCGGCGCCGGGCAGGAGGTCGATCGCGGTCACGGTGCCCGGCAGCGCCTGCCCGGGCAGCGCGTTCACCGACACCTCCACCGGCTGGCCCACCAGGAGCCGGCCGATGTCGAGCTCGGGGACGTCCGCGCGGATCTGCAGCGACGTGAGGTCGAGGACGGTCACGGCGGCCGGCGTGCTCGGCGAGCCCGTGACCGAGGAGCCGCCGCCGCCCGTGGCCCCGCCGCCCCCGGCGCTGCTCGCCCCGGACGCCCCCGCCGCGGCCGCGCCGGCCGCGGCGCCCGTGCCCCCGGCGGTGCCGTCGGGCAGCGTGCCGCCGGTGGGGTTGCCCGACGACGTCGAGCTCGTCGTCGTGCCGCCGGCCGGGACCAGCTGGCCGGGCCCGATGTCGAGACTGACGACCGTGCCGTCCTGCGGCGACGAGAGCTCGAGGTCCTCGGTGGCCCGCTCGGCCTGGATCACCGACGCCTCGGCCTGCGCCAGCGACGCCTCCGCGGACGCGACCTGGCCCTCCGGGGTCGTGGCACCCGCACCGCCGGCCGCACCGCCGGCCGCACCGCCGGCCGCACCGCCGGCGCCCGCTCCCGACGACGCGCCGGCGCCCGGGGTCGGCGTCGGTGTCGGTGCCGGGGCGGCCTTCGGGGCGGCCTCGGCTCCGGCGGCGGGCATGCTGCGCAGCCCGTTGACGCCGACGACCGGAGCGCCCTGTTGCGGCTGTTCTCCGGGCGGCGGGGAGCTCGAGTGGGTGGGCTCGGCGGGCGGAGCCGGCTGCGACTGCGGCTGGGCGGGCGGGCCCTGTGGGGTGACGCCGCCCCCGGTCGTCTGCCCCGTCGGCGTCTGCACGCCCGCGGCCGGCTGCTGTGCGGCCGGGGCCGGCGCCGCCGCGGTGGTCGACGGGTTGTCGCGCGCCTCGCGGGCGTCGCGCAGCTGCTGGCGCGCGGCGTCGCGCTGGGCGCGGGCGGCGTCGAGGTTGGCGTCGGCGTACTCGGGATCGAGGGTGGCCAGGACCTCGCCGGCCGTGACGCGGTCGCCGACCGCGACGCGCACGTCCTCCACGCGTCCGCCGGCGGCGAAGTTGAGCGTCGAGCTGCGGGCGCTGGTCACCGCGCCGGAGGCGGTGACGGTCTCGGCGACCGTGCCCCGCCCGACCGGCGTGGTCCGCAGCCCCGTGTCGTCGGAGCCGCCGCTGGCCGTGAGGGCGACGACCGTGCCACCGATCGCGAGCAGCACCACGAGAGCAATGGCCCCGTTGACGAGCCACAGAGAGCGACGCGCACCCGCCATGTGGCGGACGCTATCCAGTCGTCACCGGGCGCCGACGGCCGGGGTCCCGGCGGCTGAGTGAGGATTCAGCGATCGCGCTCAGGCGTAGACGCTCGGATCCAGCGTCCCGATGTAGGGCAGGTCGCGGTAGCGCTCCCCGTAGTCGAGCCCGAAGCCCACGACGAACTCGTTCGGGATGTCGAACCCGACCCACGCGACGTCCACGTCGAGCTTGGCCGCCTCGGGCTTGCGCAGCAGGGTCACGACGTCGAGCGAGGCCGGGCCGCGCGACTCGAGGTTCTTGCGCAGCCAGGAGAGCGTCAGCCCGGAGTCGATGATGTCCTCGACGATGAGGACGCGGCGTCCGGAGATGTCGCGGTCGAGGTCCTTGAGGATGCGCACGACCCCCGAGGACGAGGTCGACGACCCGTACGAGCTGACGGCCATGAACTCGAGCTGCGTCGGCACCGGCAGCCGGCGGGCGAGGTCGGTCATGAACATCACGGCGCCCTTGAGGACGCCGACGAGGACGAGGTCCTGGTCGCCGCCGCCGTGCGTGGCGCCGATCTCCTCGGCGAGCTCGGCGATCTTGTCCTGGATCTGCTCCTCGGTGATCAGTACGGACGCGATGTCGCCGTCGTACACCGTTGTCGGGCTCCTCACCGGGTCGGGGACGGCCCGGCAGGACGGGCCGGGGCCATCTGGCCCACGAGCACCCGAAGCCTGCCATGCGCCCGCACCACCACCAACTCGCCCGGCAGCGGCGGCACCCCCTGCCCCCGCCAGTGCGCGACGACGCTGTCCACGGCACGAACGTGCGCGTCGGAGAGCTCCCGGGCCCCGGCCGCCGTCAGCCACGCCCGCAGGACGCGGCGGCGCACCGCGGGCGGGTCGGTGGCGAGGACCACCGCGTCGAGCGACCCGTCGGCGTCGGCGAGCACCTCCAGGCGCCCCGCGGCCAGCGCGGAGAGCGCGGCGTCGTCGTCGGCGAGCTGCGCGGCCGTCCGGGCCAGGGCGGGTGCGACACCGCCACCGAGCGCGTCCTCGAGCACCGGCAGGACCTCGTGGCGCAGGCGGACGCGGGCGTAGCGCGGGTCGTCGTTGTGAGGGTCGTCCCACACGGGCAGGCCCAGGGCCGCGCACGCCGCCCGGGTCGTCGCCCGGCGCACGCCGAGCAGCGGCCGGCACCAGGGCGGGTCCCACGCCGCCATGCCCGCGAGCGAGCGCGCCCCCGAGCCGCGGCCGAGCCCGAGCAGCACCGTCTCGGCCTGGTCGTCGAGCGTGTGCCCGAGCAGCACCGGCGCGTCCCCGTGCGCCCGCGAGGCCGCGCGCAGCGCCGCGTACCGGGCCGTGCGGGCGGCCGCCTCGGGCCCGCCCGCGGAGCCGACCTCGACGGCGACGACCTCCGCGCTCGTCACCCCGAGGTCGCGCAGCTGTCCCGCGGCCCGCGCCGCGTGCCCACCGGAGCCGTCCTGCAGGCCGTGGTCGACGACGACGCCGTGCACCTCGCCGGGCGCCACGTGCACCGTCGCGGCCGCGAGGGCGAGCGAGTCCGCGCCGCCGGAGCACGCGACGAGCCACGGGGGTTCCGCGCGCTCCGACGCGGCGCGCGCGTCCGGCAGGGCCTCGCGCACCGCGCGCCGGACGTCGGCGACCGGTGCCGGCACGCGTCCCACGGGAGCTCAGCCGTGGACGCGGGTGAGCCAGGCGTCCGGGTCGGTGATCTCGGCGCGCTTGGGCAGGGTGTCCGGCGAGGTCCACACCGCGTTGAGCCCATCGATGCCCGCGCGGGCGACGACGTGGTCGACGAACACGCGGCCCTGCTCGTACTGCCGGATCTTGGCGTCGACGCCCAGCAGCGTGCGCAGGAGCCGGTCGACGAGGCTGCCGCCGCGGCGGCGGTGGGTGAACCGCGCGCGGATCGTGGACACCGACGGCACGACGCCCGGGCCGACCTCGTCCATGACGTGCTCGGCGTGGCCCTCGAGCAGGGTGGTCAGCGCGAGCAGGCGGTCGAGGACGGCGCGCTGCTCGGGGCCCTGGAACATCTCGACCAGTGCCATCCCGTCGCGCGGGGGCTCGCGGCGGATCGACTTGACGATCTCGGGCAGGCGGTCGACGGCGCCGGAGGCGGTGCGGTCGAAGCCGCCGGCGAACGTGGCGACCTCACCCTGGAAGTACCCGCGCAGCCAGTCGACGGCGGTGAACTGCAGCCGGTGGGTGGCCTCGTGCAGGCACACCCACAGCGCGAAGTCGTCGCCGTCGACGTCGAGCGCCTGGCGGGCGGCGACGACGTTCGGCGCCACGAGCAGCAGGCGCCCGGCCCGCTCCTCCGTCTGGTCGGCTCCCCCTCTCGGCGTGCTCCCCTGATCGCCCCGCGACGGGGGCCTGCCGAACGGGTCGTACTGCCCGAGCACGCGGCTGCCGAGGAACGCCAGGAGCGTGCCCATCTGCAGCCCGGCCGCCGAGCGCGTGACGCGCCCGACCGTGCTGCCGACGATCCCGCCGGGCGGTCCGGGCAGCGGCGCGTCCGCGAGCAGCGCGGCGATCCCGTCGACCGCGGAGTGGATCCAGCCGGGGCGGTCGACGACGTCGGCCTCGGGCACCGGCAGGTCGGCGCCCATGCCGGTGAGCGCGCGCACGTGGTGCTCGGAGATCCGGGCGCCGTCGCGCAGGCGCGCCACCTCGGCGGCGGCCTCCTCGGGCGAGACCGCGGGCCCCGCGGGCACCAGGCGCGTGCCGGTGGCGATCGCGAGGCCCCAGTCGACGGGCAGCCCCGTGCCGCGGGGCGCGGAGGTCAGGTCGACGGACACGGCTCCACCGTACGTCGCGGGTCCCGGGGGTCCGCGTGAGCAGGCTTCAGCGGCAGCCGCAGTCGTGCAGGGCGGCGGCCAGGGCGTCGAGGCGCGGCCGGGCGGTGCCGGGGTCGACGCCGTTGCTCATGAACGAGAAGACCAGCGTGCGCCCGTCGGCGGTGTCGACGACGCCGGCCAGCGCGTTCGCCGCGGTCAGGGTCCCGGTCTTGGCCCGCACCCAGCCGCGGCCGTCGGCGCTGGGCGTGCCGGCGACGTAGCGGTCGGCGAGGGTGCCGCCCCCGCCGGCGACGGGCAGCCCGTCGAGCAGGGGGCGCAGCGCGGGGGTGCGCGGGTCGGTGCCGGTCGGGGCGGCGGCGGGCGCGAGAACCCCGGACAGCGCGGTGGCGGGCACGCGGTCGTTCACCGAGAGCCCGCTGGTGTCGGCGAGCACGACCCCCGTGGTGTCGATGCCCGCCTCGGCCAGCACGCGGGTGACGGCCCGCGCCGCGCCGTCGAACGTCGTCGGCTCCCCCACGGCGCGCGCGACCTCGCGGCCGAGGGCTTCGGCGAGCACGTTGTCGGAGTTCTGCAGTGCGGTCCGGACCAGCTCGGTGACCGGCGGCGACGCCACCCGGCCCAGTACCGGGGCGTTCGGCGGGGCGGCGCCGACGGCGACGGTGGGCGCCGTGCCGCCCCGCGTGAGGCGGGCGCCGAGCTCGCGGGCGGCGTCGGAGGCCGGGGTGGCGGTGCGGGGCACGTCGAGCACCGTCGGGTCGCTGCGCCCGCCGTCGAGCATCACCGGCACGATCGGCGCGACGAACCCGCTGGCGACGTCGGTGGGATCCCAGCCCGGGGCGACGCCGTTGCCGCCGCCGTTCTCGTAGTGCGAGACGTCCACGAGCACGCGCTTCACCGGCGGCTGGCCGGCCCGGGACGCGCTCACCGCGGCGACGAGGTCGTCGAGGCGGGCGGCGTCGGGGTAGACGGTCTGGCGCCCGGCGGGCAGCGAGGACAGGGTCGGGTCGCCGCCCGCGACGAGCACGATCGTGTCCGGGGTCGGTCCGGCGACCACCGACGTCGTCAGCCGCATCGTCGGGTCGAGGCGCAGCAGGGCCGCCGAGCCGGTCAGCAGCTTGGTCACCGACGCCGGTACCTGGGGATCGTTCGGCCGGCGGCTCCACAGCGCGGTGCCGGTGGCGGGGTCCAGGACGGCGCCGGTGAGGTCGCCGAGCGCCGCGGCGCGCGCGTCGAGCACCGCCGCGAGGCCCGCCTGCGTCGGCACCGGCGCGTCGGCGCCCACGGCGGCCAGCCGGATCGGCGGCGTCGAGGGGTCGGGCGGGTCGGCGGCCTCGCCGCCGAGCAGCGTCACGGGCAGCCCGGCCGCCCGGGCGAACGACGGCGCCGTGAGCGTGAGGCCGACGACGACACCGGCCAGCAGCGCGAGGACGACCGCGACCGCCAGCAGGCGCAGCCCCCATCGGCGAACGGTGGACGGCGCGTCGGGGACCGCGCGGTGTCCTTCGCCGCTCACGACCCCGCACCCCTCCTCACCTGCTGTTCACCTCGCCCGGACGAGGTCCGGGTCACCCCACGGTGTGCCGGGTCACCCGGGCCGGTGCCCCACACTAGAGAAGGGCGAGGACGCCCGGCCGACCCCTGGGTCCTCCCGGGCATGCGGGCCGACGGACACGACGACCGAGCACAGAGAGCGGTGAACGACGCCGTGGAGTTCGACGTACTGATCGAGATCCCCAAGGGGGTCCGCAACAAGTACGAGATGGACAAGACGACCGGCCGGCTGCGGCTGGACCGCACGCTGTTCACGGCCACGCAGTACCCGGCCGACTACGGCTACATCGAGGAGACGCTCGGCCAGGACGGCGACCCGCTCGACGCGCTGGTCCTCATCCAGGAGCCGACGTTCCCGGGGTGCGTCGTGTCCGCCCGCGCGATCGGCATGTTCCGCATGACCGATGAGGCCGGCGGCGACGACAAGGTGCTCTGCGTGCCCGCGGGCGACCCGCGCCAGGAGCACCTGCGCGACATCCACCACCTCTCCGAGTACGACCGCCTGGAGATCCAGCACTTCTTCGAGGTCTACAAGGACCTCGAGCCCGGCAAGAGCGTCGAGGGCGCCTCGTGGGTCGGCCGGGCCGAGGCCGAGGCCGAGATCAAGGCGTCCCTGGAGCGCGCGCCCGGGAAGTAGGACCCCGCGCCGGCGCCGGGACCGCGGTCCCGGCGCCCGGCGACGGCGTCAGCGCGCGGTGGGGGTGAGGTCGGGCTCCTCGTGGCGTCCCGCCGTGGCGGGCCGCGGGGGCGTCACCGTCAGCGTCACGTCGCTGCGCACGGGGCCGCCGTCCACCACGATCTGCTCGCTGACCGGCGCGAACCCGCTCGCGGTGAGCATGTGTCTGCCCGGCGCGAGGTCGTCGAAGCGGAACCGGCCGTCGGCTCCCGTGACCGCCGAGGCCACCACGCCGCCGTCCCGGCCGACGAGCACCACCAGCGACTCGGGCACCGGCGCCCCGCCCGCGGCGCGCACCGCCCCGGCCAGCGGGTACCGCGCCGCGGGCACGGTGACGTCGCGGCGGGCACCGTCGTCGCCGACCTCGACCCGCTCGGCCTGCGGGGCACGGCCGGGCGCGAGGACGGTCAGCGTGTAGCCGCCGGGCGCGATCTTCCCGGCGTCCCAGAGGCCGTCGGCGTCGCTGCGGCGCACGCCGACCACGCCGCCGGAGCCGTCGGTGACGGTCACCGTGGCCACGGCGACCGGCGTCCCGTCCGCCTCGGTGACGCGCCCGCCGAGCGTGGTGACCCGGGCCAGGGCGACGTCGCGGCGCACGGGCGTGCCGTCGACCGTGACGAGCTCGGCGAACGGGCGACGCCGCGGTGACGCGGCGATCAGCACGTAGGTGCCCGACGCCGGGGCGACGAGGGTGTAGCCGCCGTGGTCGTCGAGCCCCGTGCGCTCCATCGGGGCGCCGTCGAGCCCGTGCAGGGAGACGCTGACCTCGTCCTGTGCGGTGACCGGGCTGCCGCCCGTGCCGGTGATCCGCCCGTGCACGGTCGGCCCGGCGGTGCGGGTGTGCCGCCCGGCGTCGGCGGTGCCCGGCGGGCCCCACCCGTTGCCGCCCGGCGCCGCGACCGGCGGCGCCGAGGCCGGGGCGTTCACCGCGGTCGCGGTGGCGGCCTCGGTCGCCGCGGGCTCCGCGGCGCTCTCGGCGTCGCGGGCCTGGATGCCGGACTGGGTGCGCAGCGGGACCTCGCGCAGGAACAGCACGAGCACGAAGCCGACGGCGATCACGCAGGCGGCGATGAGGAAGACCAGGTCCATCGCGTTCGAGAACCCGACGAGGTACGGCTCGGCCAGGCGCGGGTCCATCCGCTGCAGGACCGACGAGTCCTGCGCGACCTGCGCCGCGCCCGCCACCGGGTCGAAGGCGACCTGGTTGGCCGGGTTCGCGAGCGCCGCGGGGTCGGTGAGGGCGGTCTGGAACCCCGGTGTCGGCGCGATCGTGGTGAAGGCGTCGCGGATCCGGTCGCCGACGGTCGAGAAGAGCACCGAGAGGAAGACCGCGACGCCCAGCGTGCCGCCCATCTGCCGGAAGAAGGTGGCCGACGCCGTCGCGACGCCCATGTCCCGGGCCGGGACGGCGTTCTGCACGGCGAGCACGAGGGTCTGCATGCAGTTGCCGAGCCCGAGGCCGAACACGACCATCAGCAGCGCGATCTCCCAGTACGGGGTGTCCGCGTGCAGCCGGAACCCGAACAGCAGCATGCCGGTGGTCATCAGCGCGAGGCCGATCACCGGGAAGATCTTGTAGCGCCCGGTCCGGCTGGTCAGCTGACCGGAGACGATCGAGGCGACCATGATGCCGCCGACCAGCGGGATCATCTGCAGGCCCGCCTGCGTCGGGTCGGAGCCGGTGACGATCTGCAGGTACTGCGGCACGATCGCGATGCCGCCGAACATCCCGATGCCGGTGATGATCGCGATGATCGAGGTCAGGCTGAACACGCCGTTGCGGAACAGGCGCAGCGGCAGCAGCGCGTCGTCACCGTAGGCCCGCTCGGCGAGGTAGAAGGAGATCAGGCCGACGCCGCCGATGGCGTAGCAGATGATCGCCGATGTCGAGCCCCAGCCCCACTCGCGGCCCTGCTCGGCGACGATCAGCAGCGGCACCAGACCGACGGCCAGCGCGGCCGCGCCGGGGAAGTCGAGCCGGTGCTCGCGGCGGGTGTGCGGCAGGCGCAGCACGTTCCACACGACGAGGAACGCGATCGCGCCGATCGGGACGTTGACCAGGAACACCCAGCGCCAGCCCGTGATGCCGAGGATCTCCTGCTGGCCGGCGAGGAAGCCGCCGACGACCGGGCCGATGACGCTGGACGTGCCGAACACCGCTAGGAAGAAGCCCTGGTACCGGGCGCGCTCCCGCGGCGGGACGATGTCGCCGATGATCGTCAGGGCCAGCGACATGAGGCCGCCGGCGCCGAGCCCCTGCACGGCGCGGAAGGCCGCCAGCTCGTACATCGAGGTCGAGATCGTGCACAGCACCGAGCCGAGCACGAAGAGCCCGATGGCGAGCAGGAAGAACGGGCGGCGCCCGTAGAGGTCGGAGAGCTTGCCGTACAGCGGCGTCGTGATCGTCGCGGTGATCAGGTACGCGGTGGTGGCCCACGCCTGGAGGTTCAGGCCCTGCAGGTCGTCGGCGATGGTGCGGATCGACGTCGAGACGATGTTCTGGTCCAGCGCGGCCAGGAACATCCCCAGCATGAGCCCCGAGAGGGTCACGAGTATCTGGCGGTGGGTGAAGCCGCCGCTGGCCGTGGAGGGTGGGGCCGCGGCGACGGCGGGCGTGCTCATGAGGCCTCCTGGCCGCGCAGGGCGGCCGACGGCGGGGTGAGGGCGTGGTGGTGCTCGAGGTCGCCGGCCAGCTGCTCGAGCAGGTCGGCGAGGCGGACCCGGTCGGCCTCGTCCCAGTGCTCGGTCATGGTGCCGATCTCGCGGTTGCGGCGGTCGCGGTTGGCCTGGAACACGCGCAGGCCCTCGTCGGTGGGCGCCAGCAGGGTGGCGCGGCCGTCCTCCGGGTCCGGGCGACGCTCGACCAGCCCGGCGCGGACCAGCCCGGCGACCTGCCGGCTGACCGTCGACGGGTCCGAGTGCACGGACTCGGCGAGCGCGTTCGACCGGCGGGGACCCTCGAGCACGAGCCGGGCGAGCAGCACGTAGGCGGCGCGCTCGACCCCGTCGGGCCCGACGGACTTCCCGGCCTTCGCCCGCTCCACCGCGCGCATGACGCGGATGAGCTGGTGTCCGAGGCGGTCGGAGACGAACCAGCGGTCGTCCACCCCCGGCGGCGCCGGGAGCCGGGAAGATTCCATTGCATGCTCCGTACAATCGGTTGCTGCGTACAAGCATGCGCCTGCCCCTGCGCCGCGCGCCAGCCGGGTCCCCCCGACGAGCGCGTCACACTCGCCGCGTCGCCGGCGGTGTCGTCGAGCGAAGGGAACCGTCGCTCGCAGGGACGGTGGGCGGGCGCGCACCGCCGGGACGTCGGGGAGCCGCGATGCCGACGTCGCGCGCAGGCACGGAGATCACGGGCGTCGTCACGTACCTCGACACGTCCGCGAGGGCGTCCCCGTCGCCCCTGATCTCCGGGAGCCGGGCGCTCGCGCCCTTCGCGCGAGGACCGTTCCGGGCGAAGGGCCCCTTCGCTCCCGACGAGGCGCCGGGCGCGCCCTACGGTATCGCTCCGTGGAGAGCGAGCGCGTCACCTACGAGCGCGACGGGCACGTCGCGACGATCACCTACTCCCGCCCGGAGAAGCTGAACGCGATCGACGGGGCGATGCGCGAGGGCCTCAACGAGGCGTTCGACCGCTTCCGCGCCGACGACGAGGCGTGGGTCGGCATCGTGACCGGCGAGGGGCGCGCCTTCTGCGTCGGCGCGGACCCGCGAGGCGAGGGCAACCCGGCCGGCGACTTCCCCGGCTCGTTCTGGGAGCGCCCGACCGTCAACTCGTTCGAGAGCGGCTGGGAGATCTTCAAGCCCGTGATCGCGGCCGTGAACGGGCACTGCCTGGGCTACGGGCTGACGCTCGTGACCTGGTGCGATCTCGTCGTCGCCAGCGAGAACGCGACGTTCGGCTTCCCCGAGGTGCGCCTGGGCATCCCCACGATCGTCGGCGCGATCCGGCTGCCCCAGCGCATCGGCTGGCAGCCGGCGATGGAGCTGCTGCTCACCGGCGAGCGGGTGGATGCCGAGCGGGCGCGCGAGATGGGGCTGGTGTCGCGGGTCGTACCGCATGACGACCTGATGAGCGAGGCCCGCGCGCTCGCCGACCGCCTGCTCGCCGGCGCGCCCCTGGCCCAGCGCGCCATCAAGGAGATGGCGCGCCGGGCCCCGGACCTGCCGGCGACCGAGGCGATCCGCTTCGGCGAGACGATGCGCCGCGTGGCCGGTGCCACCGAGGATGCCGCCGAGGGCGCGGCGGCCGCCCGCGAGCGCCGGGCGCCGGAGTGGAAGGGGCGCTGACGGTCGGGGGAGCGCGTCCGGGTCCCGTGTGCTCCGCCGGGCGCCCGGCGGCTTTCCTGACGTTCGACGCCAGCGTGGTCCCTCTCGGCGTGCTCCCCTGATCGCTGACAGCCCCGTGCGATCGGACGGCCCTCGGCGTGTCGCGTCGGCGAGGATGTGGCGATCCTGGCGTCACACGCCAGCGATGCCGCATCGCTCGAACCTCAGGCGACCCGTTCGAAGACGGCGGCGAGGCCTTGGCCGCCGCCGATGCACATCGTCTCCAGCCCGTAGCGCGCCTCGCGGCGGTCCATCTCGCGCACCATCGTCGTCAGGATCCGCACCCCGGTGGCGCCGACCGGGTGGCCCAGCGAGATGCCCGAGCCGTTGGGGTTCACGCGGTCGTCGGTGACCAGGTCGATCCCCCACTCCCGCCCGACCCCGAGCGCCTGGGCGGCGAACGCCTCGTTCAGCTCGATCACGTCGAGGTCGGCCAGCGACAGCCCCGCCCGGTCCAGAGCAGCGGCGGTGGCCGGCACCGGCCCGATCCCCATCACCTCGGGACCGACACCGGCCAGCCCCCACGACACCAGCCGGGCCAGCGGCCGCAGCCCCAGCTGCTCGGCCTTCGCCGGCGTCGTCACGATGCACACCGCGGCGCCGTCGTTCTGCCCCGACGCGTTCCCCGCGGTCACGGTGGCGTCCGGGTCCTGCTTGCCCATGATCGGACGCAGCTTCGCCAGCGACTCCAGCGACGCGTCCGGACGGATGTGCTCGTCGGCGTCGACGATCGTGTCCGACTGGCGCCCGGGCACCGTCACCGCCACCAGCTCGTCGGCGAAGCGCCCGTCCTTGACCGCCGCGGTCGCCTTCTCGTGCGAGCGCACCGCCAGCCGGTCCTGCTCCTCGCGACCGATCGCGTACCGCTGCCGCACGTTCTCCGCGGTCTCGATCATCCCGCCCCACACCGGGTGGTCCTTCCCGCCCGCGTGCACCCGGCCCTGGGCCAGCGCGTCCTTCATCTCGAAGCCGCCGGCCTTGGTGCCCCAGCGCGGCGCCGCGGTGTAGTACGACGCGCCCGACATCGACTCCGCGCCGCCGGCGAGCACCAGCGACGCCCCGCCGGTCTGCACCGCCATCGCCGCGTAGAGCACCGCCTGCAGCCCCGACCCGCAGCGCCGGTCGACCTGGATGCCCGGCACCGTCACCTCGAGGCCCGCGTCCAGCGCCGCGACGCGGCCGATCGCCGGCGCGTCCATCGTCGGGTAGCAGTGCCCGAACGCGACGTCGTCGATCTGATCGGCGGTGATCCCCGTCCGCGACACCAGCTCCCGGATCACCGTCGCCGCCAGCGTCTGGGGCGCCACGTCGCGCAGCGCACCCCCGAACCCGCCCACCGGCGTCCGCAGGGGCTCACAGATCACCGCATCGGCCACGGCCGACCTCCTCCTAGTACGCGTACCGCAGGATGACCTCGGCGACGCACGCCGGCTTGGGCCATCCCTCGATCTCCACCGTCCCCCCGATCGTCGCCTGCACGCCGTTCGGGACGTCGGAGACGTCCACCAGACGGCAGTGACCTCGCACACGGCTGGGCACGGGCACGGGCGCCGGGAACCGCACCTTGTTCAGGCCGTAGTTCACGGTCATCGACACCCCCTTCACCTCGAAGGTGTCCCAGCCGAACTTGGGCATGAGGGCGACGGTGAGGAAGCCGTGGGCGACGGTCTTCCCGAACGGGCCCTTCGCGGCGGCGTCCGGGTCGACGTGGATCCACTGATGGTCGTCGGTGGCGTCGGCGAAGATGTCGACGCGGTGCTGGTCGACCGTGACCCACTCGCTCGTGCCGAGGTCCTCCCCCACGGCAGCACGCAGCTCTTCGACGTCGGCGAACACACGCATGGGAGGCGCTCCTAGAGATCGGCGGCGAGTTCCTTGACCTGCCCGACCAACGACACCCGCTCGGCCGGTGTCCCCGCGAGGGGCGTGACGTTGATCGTCGTGACGCCGGCGCCGGCGAACGCCTGCAGCCGCTCGGCGACGTAGGAGCGCGGCCCGATCAGCGACATCGCCCTGACCAGGTCCTCGGGCACCGCCGCCGCGGCCTCGTCCTTCTTGCCGTCGAGATAGAGGTCCTGGACCTTCGCGGCCTCCTCCTCGTAGCCGTAGCGCTGGGCGAGCTCGTTGTAGAAGTTCTTGCCCTTGGCGCCCATGCCCCCGACGTAGAGCGCGACGAACGGGCGCATGCCGTCGAGCATCTGCTGCGCGGTGTCGGCGTCCTCGGTGATGCACAGCGACGCCTGGAGGTAGGTCTGCAGCGCGCCGAGCGACGGGTCCCGCTTGGCCTTGCCGGCCTCCAGCGACTCGCCCCACACCTCGTGCGCGCGCTCGGGCACGAAGAGGATCGGCAGCCAGCCCTCGGCGATCTCGGCGGTCAGCGCCACGTTCTTCGGGCCGATCGCGGCGAGGACGATCGGGATCCGGTCGCGCACCGGGTGATTGATGATCTTCAGCGGCTTGCCGAGCCCGGTGCCCTGGTCGGCGGGCAGGGGGATGTCGTAGTAGCGCCCGGAGTGCTGCACCTTCTCGCGGCGCCACACCTGCCGGCAGATGTCGACGATCTCGCGGGTGCGGCCCAGCGGGGCGTCGTAGCGCACGCCGTGGAAGCCCTCGATGACCTGCGGGCCCGACGCCCCGATCCCGAGCGTGAAGCGCCCGCCGGAGACGTAGTCGAGGCCCGCCGCGGTCATGGCCGTCAGCGACGGGGTGCGGGTGTAGATCTGCAGGATGCCCGAGGCGATCTCGAGCCGGCTCGTCCGCGCGGCGATGAAGCCGAGCTGGCTCACCGCGTCGAAGCTGTAGGCCTCGGGCACGAACGCGATGTCGAGTCCCGCCGCCTCGTGCTCGGCCAGCTCGGCCACCGTCTCCTCGAAGCCGCCGCTGTAGTTCAGCCCCATCCCGATGCGCACGCGCGCAGCCTGCCACGATCGCGACGATCACGGGCGGCAGGAGGAGACCGGGTGTTCACGACGACGGTGACGGTGCGCGGCTACGAGTGCGACGCCAACGGGCACGTCAACCACGCGGTGTACCACCAGTACGGCGAGCACGGCCGGACCGAGACGATCCGGTCGCTCGGCATCGAGATCACCGACCTCGCCGACGCCGGGATCGGCCCCGTGATCCTCGAGACGACCGTGCGGTTCCTCGCCGAGCTGCGCGCCGGGGACGAGGTCGACATCGTGCTCGACCTGCGCTTCGGGCAGGGCAAGACCTTCCGGATGGACATCGAGCTGCGGCGCCGGGACGTCGTCGCCGCGACGATCACCGGCACGATGGGGCTGCTCGACCACACCACCCGACGCCTCGTCGCCGACCCGCGGGGACGCCTCCGGGCCCTGGCCGACCCGGAGGGCGCTCAGCTGCTCGACGACTCCCCGGAGAAGTGACCGGGCCAGTCGCGGTAGCGGATGCGGGGGGTCGCGACGACCTCGCCGAGCGTCGACCACTCGTCGCCCCCGAGGCGCGCGAGCGGCGCGAGCCGCCGGGCGTCGGGCCGGCCGTCGACCAGCACGTCGTCGGACACCGCGATGTGCACGACCCGGCCGAGCACCAGCGTGCAGTTGCCGACCTCGACGGTGCGCTCGAGACGGCACTCCAGCGCCACCGGCGACTCGGCGATCCGCGGCGTCGTCACGTGCAGCGACGGCTCGCGGGTCAGGCCGGTCGCGTCGATCTCGCTCTCGTGCGCCGGGAAGTCGGTGGCGGTGGCGTTGATGTGCTCGAGCATCGGCTCGGACGTCAGGCACACCGTGAACTCCCCGGTGTCCGCGGCGTTGCGCAGCGAGTCCTTCTCCCCCACCGACGTGAACTGCACGACCGGCGGGTCGGTGCTCGCCACGGTGAAGAACGAGTGCGGCGCGAGGTTGTCGACGCCGTCGGCCGAGCGCGTCACCACCCAGGCGATCGCGCGCGGCACGATCACCGCGGTCAGCAGCTTGTAGACGCCGCGGGCCCCCACGGCCTCCGGGTCGAAGTCGGTGCGCACGGCTAGTTGTCACCCGGCAGGACGCCGCTGGGGACCAGCTGCGGGGCGCGCGACGTGGTGGTCGTCGACTCCGGCTCGCTGGTCTCCTCGCTGCCGCTCGCCGGCGCCTCCGACGTCGTGGTGCGCCCGCCGTCCGGGGAGCTCGTCGTGGTCTCGGGGGACGACGGCTCCGTGGAGGTGGTCGGGGCCGTGCCGATCACCGACCCGACGCTCGTGCCCGACTCCCCGCCCGACAGCGGCGAGCCCTTGATCCGCTCGATGCCCGTGATGGCGAGCATGGCGATCAGGAAGATCAGCAACGCGGTGGCCGCGAGCAGGGCGTAGCGCTTCCACGGGGCGCGGCGCGGCGGCTCGTCGCCGTCACCGTCGTCGCCGCCTCCACCGCCGCCGCCCGGGTCGTCCGGGCCGCCGGGGCTGCCGACGAACGCGGTCGCCTCGTCGTCGCCGGGCGACAGGACGCGCGTGCCGGGGCCGACGACCTGCGTGGCGTCCTCCGATCCCGCACCCGACCCGATGATCATCGTCGGGGTGTCGTCCGGGGCGGCGCCTGTGATCCGGGTGCGGTCGTCGGCGCCGTTCCCGGAGGACATCGCGCTCGCCACCACGGTGCGGTCGCCCGCCGGCGTGCTCGCGCCCGGGATGTCCCCGGGCCGGCGGACGCGCAGGCGGGTGCGGACGTGGTCGCGGGTCCGCTCGATCGAGCGCTGGTAGACGGCGTCGCCGACCGTGGTGATCACGGCGGCGATCCCCGCTCCGGCGACCGTGCCCATCGCGCCGCCGACGAACGAACCCACCCCCGCCGTCGTCACGGCCGCGGCGGCGCCGCCGCTGAGCTTCACGACCGACAGCTTCGACGTGACCGTCGCGGCGGCGTGGGGGGTCGCGGCGTGGGGGGTCGCGGCGTGCGTGGTCGGCGCCTCGGACGGCGCGGCCGCCCGTGTCGGGGCGTCGGCGGGCGGGCGCCCGGGCCCGGACCGGCCGTTCGGGGCGTCGCCGGGGCCGGGCGCGCCGTAGGAGCCGGGCGGAGCGGGCGAGGGGCGGCCGTACGCGCCGGGCGGCGGGCCCGGCGGACCGGCTCCCGGCGGCGGACCCTGCGGGGCGCCGGCCGGGCCCCCGGGCCGCGACGGCATCGGCGAGCCGGGCGGCGCGGCGCCGGGCGGCGCCCCGTACGGGGGAGACCCGTGCTGGGGCGCTCCGTGCCGGGGCGGACCCGCGGGAGGGGACTGGGCGGGAGCGGACTGGGCAGGAGCGGACTGGGCGGGAGCGGACTGGGCGGGACCGGACCACCCGGGTGCGCCGCCCGCGGGCGGTCGGGCCTGGCCGTCCTGGTCCGCGCCGTGACGTCCGGAGGCCGGCGGGGCGGCGTCGTCGGCGGGATCCGGCCCGGGCGCGGCGTGTCGGCCGCGGGACCCGGGGGGTCCGGACTGCTCGCTCATCGTGCCCTCGCTGACCTCGACGATGCGCCCGCCGGCACCGGCCGGGCCGCCCCCAACCCTGCCCCACGGCCTCGACGGCGCGCGGTCGGGGCCCCGGGAAGGCCACCGGCCGCGGTCGTGCGGCTACGGACGGGTCCCGGACGGCGCGGGTCCCGCGTCACCCGGCGAGATCGACCCGCGACGGCTGGTCAGTCGCCCGAGCGCCGGTGTCGGCCGCCGTTGCCCCGCAGCATGACGGGCCGCGAGGGGCGTTCCTCGCTCCCGCCCGCCCCGTCCTCGCGGAAGGCACGCCGTTCGAAGCCGCGGTCGATTCGACCGAACGCCCGGCGGACTTCCTCGTAGATCGGCGTCTGCGACATGTGCGGCACCCTACGACTCCGTCCGGGGGGGTGCCGACGGGCACACCGATTTCACTGCCACGCGTGTGATTCGGCCCCTGAGCTGGGAACATGGCACCGACCACGGTCGTGTGGAGATCAGCTCGCCCGGGTTCGGAAGGGTCGATCACGATCCCGGATCCGAGGTCCACCCGGTCGGATCAATCGGCCCGGCGCGGCCCTCACCCGGTGTCGTCGATCCCAGGAGGAGCATGGACACCCACCCGGCGGAGATGACCGTCCACTCGTCGCAGCCCCACAACGCCGAGCCGGTGCGGACCGCCCTCGCCGGCCGCGACCTGACCCCCGTCGAGGTCTTCTACCACCGCAACCACGCCGCCGACCTGCCGCGGATCGACCCCGCGTCGTGGGCGCTGCGCGTCGACGGGATGGTCGAGCGTCCGGCGACGTTCTCGCTCGGGGCGCTGCGCGAGCGCTTCGCCGAGCACGCCGAGGTCGTCACGCTGCAGTGCGCGGGCAACCGCCGGGCGGGGCTGATCGAGGTCGCCGACCTCCCGGGCGAGATCCCCTGGGGCCCGGGCGCCACGGGCACCGCCCGGTGGGCCGGCGCGCGCCTCGCCGACGTGCTCCGCGACGTGGGCGTCGACCCGGCCGCCACCGACGTCGTCCTCACCGGCGCCGACGTCGCCGACGAGCCCGGCGAGCCCTACACGGTGTCCGTCCCGCTCGAGAAGGCGCTGGCGTCGGAGGTGCTGCTGGCCTGGTCGATGAACGACGCGGCGCTGCCCGCCGCCCACGGCGCTCCGGTGCGCGTCGTCGTCCCCGGCTGGATCGGGGCCCGCAGCGTCAAGTGGCTCGAGCGCATCACCGTCGCGGACGCCCCGTCGTCGGGCTTCTACCAGGCGGTCGCCTACCGCCTCCTGCCCGCCGACGCCTCGCCCGCGCCGGGACGGGGCGTGGCGCTCGGCCCGATCGCGGTCAACGCCGACGTGCTGTCGCCCGCCGACGGCGCCGAGGTCCCGGCGGGGACCGTCCCGGTCACCGGGTACGCGCTGGCCGGCGGGGACCGGACCGTGGTGCGGGTCGACGTCTCCACCGACGACGGCGCGACGTGGACCGAGGCCGACCTCGACCCGCAGGCGAGCCGCTGGAGCTGGCGGCACTGGCACATCGACCTGGACCTGCCCGCCGGCACGACCCGCGTCGTCGCCCGCGCCTGGGACTCCGCGGGCGGGGTGCAGCCCGCCGACCCCGCCGAGCTGTGGAACCCCAAGGGCTACGTCAACAACTCCTGGGCCCGCGTGACGCTGCACGCGGTCGCGGCACGGGACGGGTGAGCCGACGCCCAGCGGGCACCCGCCCCGGTCGTGGACGTGGGCCGGAGGAGGACCTCATGAGCACGAACTCCCGGGGATCGACGGGTCGCGGCCCGTCGATCGGTGTGCTGATCGCGGTGCTGCTGGCCGTGCTGGTGGTGCTGGCCGTGGTCCTGTTCCTGGCCGCGCAGGGCACGGCACCACCGACGAGCCCGCAGACCAACGGCATGGTGGTGGTGCTGGCGCCCGGGCTCCTCTGAGCGGTCCGGTCCGAGCACGGGGGAGGGCGATCGGGCACGATGCCGGGGACAAATGTTCCTACATCCGGGGGTGGTGCGTGGACCAGGCGCCCGACGAGGAACCCGAGCACGAGCCGGACTACCGCTTCACCCTCGCGAACGAGCGGACGTTCCTCGCCTGGCTGCGGACCTCGTTGTCGCTGCTCGCCGCCGGCGTGGCCGTGGTGCAGCTGCTCCCCGAGTTCGCCGTGCCGGGCACCCGCGGGGTGGTGGGCGGGCTGCTCGCGGCGCTCGCGGTCGTGACGGCCGCCGGCGGTGTCCTGCGCTGGCGCGGGGTGGAGTTCGCCATCCGGCGCGGTCGGCCCCTGCCCCGCCAGCGCCTGCCCTGGGTGCTCGCCGGCGGGCTCGTGGTGCTCGCCCTGTTCGGGCTCGTGCTCGTCGGGCTGCGGGCGTTCGCGTGACCTCGCCCTCCGACGCGGGGCTGCAGGCCGAGCGGACGGGCCTCGCGTGGAGCCGCACGTCGCTGGGCGTCGGCGCGAACGCGGTGCTGCTCGCGGTCCGCGAGCTCACCCACGACGGCCCCGGCCCGTCGCTCGTCCTGGCCGCCGCGGCGGCGGTCCTCGCGGTGGTCGTCGCGCTCTACGGCCGGTGGCGCACCGCCCGGATCAGCCACGCCCCGCTGCCCTCTCCGCTGGCCGCCGACCGGGCGGTCCCGCTGCTCGGCGGCGCGGTGGCGCTCCTGGCGCTGGTCACGGGTGTGGTGCTGTCCCTGCCGTAGCCCGCACCCGCTGCTCCGGGGTAGGCCCGGAGCGGATGAGCGTGACGAGGCCGGTCACCGCGACGACCGCGCTGAGCGCGGCCAGGACCGAGCCCGAGACCCCCAGCGAGAACCGTTCCCCGAGCACGACGATCCCGATCGCCATCGCGGCGACCTGGTCGACGGTGATCTGGGTCGACAGGCCGGCGTCGAGCCCGCCGTCGCGGTAGGCGGTCTGGAGCAGCAGGATCGAGGCCACGGGCAGGATCGTCGCCGCGCCCAGCACGGCGGCGATCAGCCACGGCGAGCGCCCGTCCTGGACCAGCCGGAAGGTGACACGGACCAGTCCCGACGTCGCGCCCGCGCACAGGCCCGACACCGCGGCGCGGACCACGGCCCGGGGCACGGGCGGGGCACGGCCGCTGGCCACGGCGACCACCGCCGCCAGCACGAGGACGACCACGACCGTCCCGAGCACCAGGTCGGCGTCCGGGGGTGTCTCCGACGGCTGGTGCTCGGCCAGCCCGAACAGCCCGGCCAGCCCGATCACCAGCACCACGGCGCCGACCCACTCCGCCCGGTGGATCCGCCGCTTCTCCAGCCACGCGTCGAGGGGCAACGCGAGGATCAGCGCGGTCACCCCGATCGGCTGGACCAGCGTGATCGAGCCGAAGCCGAGCGCGACGACGTGGATCATCGCCCCGACGACCATCGCCGCGACGCCGCCCCACCACCAGGGCCGCCGCAGCAGGGCCCCGAAGAACGGCAGTCCGGCGCCGGCGTGCTCGCTGCTGTCGACGGTGCGGCCGGTCTCGCGCCGCTGCAGGGCCGCCGAGAGCGCGTAGGCGAGCGCGGAGCAGCAGGCGAGGGCGACCGCGATGGACGAGTCGGCGGTCACGCGCGGGGCTCCGGGACGAGGGGCACGGCGATGTCTACCCGACCCTCAGCGCACGAACGCGCTCTGGCCGGTGACCGCCTTGCCGACGATGAGCGTGTTCATCTCGCGGGTGCCCTCGAAGGAGTACAGGGCCTCGGCGTCGGCGAAGTAGCGCGCGACGCCGTTGGCGAGCAGCACCCCGTTGCCGCCGACGAGCTGGCGGGCCCAGGAGACGGTCTCGCGCATGCGGGTCGCGCAGAACTCCTTGGCCAGCGACGAGTGCGCGTCCGACCCGCGCCCGGCGTCGAGGAGCTGGGCGTTGCGCACCGCCATGCCGAGCGACGCCGTCACGTTGCCCAGCATCTGCACGAGCAGCTCCTGCATGAGCTGGAAGCCGGCGATCGGGCGACCGAACTGCTCGCGCTGCCGCGCGTAGTCCAGGGCGTACTCGTAGGCGCCCATCTGCGTGCCGGTCGCACCCCACGACGCGTTGGCCCGCGTGACCCGCAGGACCCCGCCGGCGTCGGCGAACGTGCCGGTCCCGCCCGCGAGGCGGTGGTCGTCGGGCACCCGCACGCCGCGCAGCGCGATGTCGGCGTTCTGGACGATCCGCAGCGCCGTCTTGCCCTCGATCTTGGCGATCGTCATGCCCTCGGTGTCGCGCGGCACCACGAACCCGCGCACCTCGTCCGTCTCCAGGTCCTTGGCCCAGATGACGATGAGGTCGGCGAACGTCGCGTTGCCGATCCAGCGCTTGTCGCCGTCGAGCACCCACGCCGCGTCGGGACCGGAGCCGTCGCGGCGCGCGGTGGTCTCCATGCCCCCGGCGACGTCGGAGCCGCCGTGGGGCTCGGTGAGCCCGAACGCCCCGATCGTCTCCATCCGCGCCATGGCCGGCAGCCAGCGCTGCCGCTGCTCCTCGGTGCCGCCCGCCCAGATCGAGCCCATGGCGAGCCCGGAGTGGACGCCGAAGAAGCTGTTCACCGACGGGTCGACGCGCGCGATCTCGGCGGCCAGGAACCCGAGGAACAGCCGCCGCGCGGGCTCGTCGGTGCTCGCGCCGAGCCCGTAGGGCAGGCCCGCGAGGTCGAGGGCCGCGAAGCCCTTGACCAGCTGCATCGGGAACTCGGCGCGCTCCCAGGCTTCCTCGACGAGCGGGGCGACGTCCTGCGCGAGGTAGGAGCGCAGGCGGTGCAGCGTCGCGGTCTCGTCGGCGGTCAGCAGGTCGGCGTAGTCGTAGAAGTCGGCGATCGCGTCCCGATCCGGGGCGAGGTCGAGCGCGGGACGCGGCAGCGCCGGGAAGTCCGACGGGAGCTCGGGCATGCCTCCAGATTGGACCGCACCACCGTCCGGGCGCCATCCGGTCGCTGGTGAGCCCGTCCGAGATGATGCTTGTACTATCCAAGCAATTGCGGACGACGGGGCGCGCAGGACGCGGGCGCGGGCGGGAGAGGTGGACGTCGGTGGACGGTCAGGAACCGATCATGATCTTCGGTCGGGTGACGCGGGGCGACGGCGCAGCGGTACCCGGTGCGGCGCTGACGCTGTGCGACCTCTCCGGTGACCAGCTCGACCGCGCGGCCGCCGACGAGGGCGGCCACTACCAGCTCGTACCGCCCACGGGTGGGACCTACCTGGTCATCTGCGCCTCGTCGACCCACCAGCCGCAGGCCTCGCTCGTGGCCGTCGCCGACCGCCCGCTGCGCCACGACGTCGGCCTCGCCGGCGGCGGCGCCACGCTCGGCGGCACGGTCGGCGTCCGCCACGCGGTGGGCACCAACGGCGCCGGGACCGGCCTCAGCGGCTGGGGCGACGTGGTCCTCACCCTCACCGACGTGCGCGGCACCGTCGTCGCCGTCACCCGCTCCGGCCCCGAGGGCGGCTACCGGTTCGCCGACCTCACCGAGGGCTCCTACACGCTCACCGCCGCCGCGCCGCGCCTCGCGCCGGTCGCCGAGACCGTCCGCGTGCCGGCCGAGGGCCACGTCGCGCACGACGTCGCGCTGGCCACCCGCACGCAGCTGTCCGGCACCGTGCGGTCCGCGGGCGCGGGGCGTCCGGTGGCCGAGGCCCTGGCCACGCTGGTCAGCGAGGACGGCCACGTGGTCGGCTCGCGGGTCACCGGCGAGGACGGGTCGTTCCGCTTCGACGACGTCGCCCACGGCGTCTACACGATCACCGCCAGCGGTTACGCCCCGGTGGCCTCGGAGATCGAGATCGGCCCGGGCCACCCCTCGGACGTCGTGCTGAGCCTCGTGCCGCCGGCCGTCGACACGCCCGCCGGCGCCGAACCGCCGCCCCGCCCGGACGCCCCGCGCGGGGACGACGGCGCCGCGGCCGGGAACGGGTTCGGCGGGCGTCACGGGCAGCACGAGGAGGCCTCCTCCGAACCACGCAGCCCGTCGGGCGGCGAGCGCCGGTGAGCTCCGGGCACGCCGCCGGCGGGGTCACCGACAGTGATGCCGGTCGTGACACCGGCAGGGCGCGCGGCGGCGGCTGGGTGCGCGGCGCCGCCGTCACCAGCGACGGGTGGCCGGTGCCGTTCGCCGTGGTGACGGTGATCGACGCCGCCGGCACCCAGGTCGGCGGGACCCCGGTCGGCGGCGACGGCACGTTCCTCGTCGAGGGGCTGCCCGAAGGGCCGGCGACCGTGATCACCTCGGCGGTCGGGCACACCCCGGCGGCGCGCCCGCTGGCCGGGTCCGGCGACCTCGGGCGCGTGGTGCTGACCCGCTCGGGCGCGCTCTCCCTGCCCGCCCCCGGGCGCTGGGAGATCGACCCCGTGCACTCGCGGATCGCCGCGTCGGCGTTCCACCTGGGCATCACCAAGGTGCACGGCCGCCTGCGCCGCTTCACCGGCGCGATCGAGATGGGCGCCGACCTCGCGAGCACGCGCGTGCAGGCCGCCATCGACCCCGCGAGCGTCGACACCGACGACGACACCCGCGACCAGCACCTGCGCGCGGGCGACTTCCTCGACGTCCTCGCGTTCCCGCGCATCGACTTCACGTCGACCGCGATCACCGGGCACACGCCGGACCACTGGACGATGACCGGCGACCTGTTGCTCAAGGGCGTGCGCAACACCGTCGACCTCGACGTGGTCTACCACGGCGCGGGGCCCGACCTCTGGGGCGGCGAGCGCGCGGGCTTCTCGGCGACCACCCAGCTCTCCCGCGACGACTTCGACATCCGGTGGAACCAGTCGGTGATCGCCGGCATCGTCGCGGTCGGGCGCACCCTGCGCATCGAGATCGACATCGAGGCCGTGCGCGCGACCGCCTGAGCACGGGGGTCCGGCCGCGCAAGCCCGTCAGCGCGGCAGCGCCGCCCGCTCGCGGAGCACGACGTCGAGGTGCACCGGCGCGCCGTCGACCGTCACGCGGGTGACGGCCGGGGCCGCGGCGCCGCGCCCGCGGGGGCTGGCGATCACGAGGTAGTCGCCGGCGCGCCCGTCGGCGTGCAGCGTGAAGTGCCCGTCGTCGTCGGTGGTCGCGCGGTCGGCCTCGTGCCCGCCGGCGTCGACGAGCGTGAGCACCGCCGCCGCGGGGCCGTCGTCGGGCGCGAGGATGCGGCCCGCCACCGCGACGGGTCGGGGCGCGGGCGCGGGGTCGTCCTCCTGCCCCAGCGCCTCCCCCGGCGCCTCCGCCTCCGCGAGCGAGGGCTTCGCGCCGTCGAACAGCGAGGCGATCGCCGCGACGAGGCAGCACGCGGCGGCGAAGCCGAGCGCGAGGAACAGGCCGTCGGCGAAGGGCCCGGAGATCAGCTCGGGGAAGAAGCTGCGGCCGGTCAGGAACTCCGCCTGCTGCGGCCCGACCTGGGCCAGCACGCCGGGACCGAGCAGCGTCTCGATCGGGTTGTAGCCCAGCAGCGCGGCGAACAGGGTGCTGACCGGCGGGAGCTCGGCGATGCGCCCCGCGACGTCGGCGGGGACGCCCTGGCCGGTGAGCCCGCCGAACAGCGCACCCGGCAGCGTCGCGGCGAGCCCCAGGATCAGCATCGAGAAGAAGATGCCGATCGAGAGCACGGTCGCGCCGTTCATGAAGGTGGCGGTCATGCCCGCCGCCGCACCGCGCTGGCGCGCGGGCACGCTGTTCATGATCGAGGCGCGGTTGGGCGAGGAGAACAGGCCCATCGCCAGCCCGTTGACCCCGAGCAGGACCGCGAACAGCGGGTACGGGAAGTCGACCGGCAGGAAGCCCATGAGCAGGAAGCTGGCGGCGGCCACGAGCATCCCGCCCGCGGCGTACCAGCGGGCGCCGTGGCGGTCGGAGAGCATCCCCGACACCGGCCCGGCGATGAGGAAGCCGATGGTCAGCGGGACCATGTAGATGCCGGCCCACAGCGGTGTGGACTCGTAGTCGTAGCCGTGCCGCGGCAGCCAGATGCCCTGCAGCCAGATGATGAGGATGAACTGCAGGCCGCCGCGCCCGAGCGCGGAGAGCAGGTTCGCGACGTTGCCGGCCGTGAACGAGCGGATGCCGAACAGCGACAGGTGGAACATCGGGTGCGCGACGCGCCGCTCGATCGCCACGAACGCCGCGAGCACCACGACGCCGCCGACGAGGCAGACGAGCACCGTCGGGCTGGTCCAGCCCATGACGTGCCCGCCGTAGGGCTGGATGCCGTACGTGATGCCCATGAGCACCGCGACGAGGCCGACGGCGAAGGTGACGTTGCCCCACCAGTCGATGCGGCCCGCGTGGCGCTCGCTGGTCTCCTGCAGCTTCGCCCAGGCCCAGATCGTGCCGCCTACGCCGATCGGCACGGACACGACGAACACCAGGTGCCAGGCCACCGGGGCGAGCACCCCGCCGATGATCAGGCCGAGGAACGAGCCGGCGATCGCCGCGATCGAGTTGATGCCGAGCGCGAGGCCCCGCTGCCGGGCGGGGAAGGCGTCGGTGAGGATCGCGGTGGAGTTCGCCAGCAGCAGCGCCCCGCCGATGCCCTGCAGGACGCGCATGCTGATCAGCCAGATGGCGCCGGCGTCGCCCTGCAGCCACGTGACGGCCAGCAGGATCGAGAACACGGTGAACACGGCGAACCCGAGCGTGTACATGCGCGTGCGGCCGTACATGTCGCCGACCCGGCCGAAGGTCACGACGAGGACGGCCGTCACCACCAGGTACCCCATGATCAGCCAGAGCAGGTAGCTGATGTTCTCGGGCCGCAACGGGTCGAGCGCGATGCCGCGGAAGATGTCGGGCAGCGCGATGAGCAGGATCGACATGTTGATCGTCACGATCAGCACACCCAGCGTCGTGTTCGTCAGCGCGATCCACTTGTACCGCGGGCCCAGGTGCGCCACCGCCGGGGCCGGATGCCCCTCCCCCACCCTGTTCGCCACGTCGCCTCCGAACTCGTTAGGTTCGGGCAACTATAAGCACGGCGCGGCGTGGGCGCGGTGTGAGGTCGTCGACCGGGAAACGGCTCGCGGGCGTCGGTAGCGTGCCGGGCGGCCCGCACCACGGAGGACGCCATGACCACCCTGCTCACGGACGACGCCGTGCGCCGTTCGATGATCAACTGCTCGAAGGGCGACGCGAAGCGGATGACGGTCGCCGACGCCGTCGTCGGCACCGACCTCGAGACCGTCGAGTTCGCGGGCTGGACGGACCCGCGCATGCCGCAACGGGCCTACCTCGTGACCCTGCACGAGGGCGCGGTGACCGGGGTGCTGCTGCGTCCCGCCGCGGGTGGCGGCGCCCGGCGCACGGCGATGTGCGCGCTGTGCCGCACCACCCACACCGACGGCGAGGTCACGCTCGTCACCGCGGCGCGCGCCGGGTCCGCCGGCCGCGAGGGCAACAGCGTCGGCACCTACGTCTGCACCGACCTGGCCTGCCCCGCCACGACCCGCCTCGAGCGCAAGCCCTCCGCGAGCGTCACGCCCGACCTCGGCCTGCCGGTCGAGGAGCGGGTGGCCGGCCTGCGGGTGCGCGTGGACGGGTTCCTCGCCGCCGTGCGCGGCAGCGAGGACGCGGCGCGCACACCCGCGTGAGTCAGGACCGCCGTCTCACGAACCCGACTGCGGGACCAGCACCGGCAGCGCCCGCAGCGCCAAGTCGACGAGCACCGGCTGGGCCTGGTCCATGGGTATCGGCCGGTCGGGGCTGAGCGTGAAGCTCGCCGTCACGCGGCCGTAGACCACGACGAGGACCGGGCCGTCGGGGTCCGGGTAGTAGACCGCCTCGGCCGCGCCCAGCGGCACCGGCTGGGCCGGGACCCCCGCGCTCGCCTGCGCGTCACGGTTGACCCGTGACTGGGCCGCAGCGGCCTGCGGGTCGGTGTAGCCGCTGGTCAGCATCTTGAGCAGCAGCGTGTTCGCCGGCGGCGCGCCCGGCCCGCCGAGCGAGGTGTAGTTGCAGGTGACGCGCTCGAGCCGCCCGACCGACGGGGCGGGCACGTCACGCAGCGCCGACACCCGCACCGACCCGAGCGGGAGCCCGAGGTAGTTCGGCACCTGGTCGGAGGCCAGCACCTGGTCGCACTCGGTGGGCAGGATGCTGTTGCGCGGCGGCGGCGCGCTGGTGACCGGTGCGGCGCCCGGGCCGGGGAACTCCGGGATCGGCGGCGTGCCCGCCGACGGGCCCGAGGAGCAGGCGGTCGCCACGAGGGCCGCGGCGGCCAGCGCGCCCGCCACCAGCGCGCGTCGTGCCCTGTACCGGCGGCTCGCCGCCGGTGCCGCTCCCGCGCGCTCCATCGCCCCCGCCCGTCGTGTCACGTCTGGCCCCCGTGGACTGCCCACCGGACCGTACTGGCTCGTCCGCCCACGGTAGTGGCGTCCACGACGGCCCGGCGCGGCGCGGGTCAGGTGCCGTCCTCGCCCGTCTCGGCCAGTTCGCCGAGCACGCGCTGCGCCACGGCGAAGGCGCGGTTGGCCGCGGGCACCCCGGCGTACACACCGACCTGGAGCAGGACCTCCTGGATCTCCTCGCGGGTCAGCCCGTTGCGGCGGGCGGCGCGGACGTGCATGCCCAGCTCGCCGTCGTGGTGCAGGGCCGCGAGCACCGAGAGCGTCACGATGCTGCGC
The DNA here is from genome assembly GCF_028737205.1 of Actinomycetospora lutea. GTDB lineage: Bacteria > Actinomycetota > Actinomycetes > Mycobacteriales > Pseudonocardiaceae > Actinomycetospora > Actinomycetospora lutea. The sequence continues at coordinate 132,186 of NZ_JAQZAL010000007.1, forward strand.
TCGCGGCGCCCGAGACCGGGTCGGGTCCAGATGCCGCCCCAGGCGTAGCGGGTGATGAAGTCCTGGTAGTCGGCGGTGACGTCGTCGGTGTTCGCGACCGCCCGGTCGACGTGGTCGTCGCCGAGCACCGCCCGGCGCACCTCCTCGCCGGCGGGGTCCCACTGCCCGGTGGAGGGATGGGGGCTCACGGGTGGTCCTTCCTCGCGCGGGACTGCAGCAGGTCGTCGACGAGCGCGGCCGCCTCGCCCACGGCGCGGGCGGGGTCGAGCAGGGTGTCGGTGTCCTCGCCGACCGCCTCGCCCAGGACCTCGGCGAACGGACGGCCCTCGTCCTGGGCGCGGGCGGCCGCGTGGGTGACGAGCTCCTTGGCCGCCGCGTGCCCCAGCCGGGCGCGCAGACCGGTCGTGGCCTGCTCGGCGAGCAGCAGGCCGCCGGTGGCGTCGAGCGACGCCGCGACCCGGTCGGTGTCGACGACGAGGTGGCCCAGCGCGTCGGCCAGCCAGGAGGCGCCGGACCCGACGGTGCGCAGGAGCTCGCGCAGCGGGCCCCACTCGGCGTGCCAGGGACCCGCGGCGCGCTCGTGCTCGTGCAGCGACGCGCCGGTGAGCACCGAGGCCACCAGCCCCGGCGCGGCGACCGCGGCGGCGCGGGCGGACACCGCGGCGACCGGGTTGCGCTTGTGCGGCAGGGTGGACGAGCCACCCCGGCCCGGGACGTCCTCGCGGACCTCGCCGACCTCGGTCTGCGCGAGCAGCACCAGATCGGTCGACACCGAGCCGACCGCGGTGCCGGCGCGCCCGAGCAGCCCGGCGAGCTCGGCGACGCGCCCGCGCTCGGTGTGCCAGGCGAGGACGGGCTCGGCGAGGTCCAGGTGCCGGGCCAGCGCCGCGCGGATCGCCCGCCCGTGCCCGTCGAACGCCGCCAGCGTGCCGACCGCCCCGCCGAGCTGCACTGCGGGGCGCCACGCCGCCAACGCGCGGGCGGCGTCGTCGAGGCCGGCGCACCACCCCGCGAACCGGAGCCCGGCGGTGATCGGCGCGGCCTGCTGGAGCAGCGTGCGCCCGGCCGCGGGACGGTCGCGGTGCGCCGCGGCGAGGCCGGCGGCGGCGTCGGCGGCGGCCGCGAGGTCGGCGGTGATCGCCGCGACGGCCCGGCGGGCGACCAGCATCGCCGCGGTGTCCACGACGTCCTGGCTGGTGGCACCGCGGTGGACGCCCGAGGCGGCGGAGCCCTCGAGCCGCGCCCGCAACCGGGTCACCAGCGGCACGACCGGGTTGCCCGACGCCGCCGCCTCCTCACCCAGCGCGGTGGGGTCGACGGGGAGGCGGCAGGCCTCGGCGATCGCGTCGGCGTCGGCCCGCTCCAGGGTGCCGACGTCGGCGGCGGCCCGGGCCAGCGCGGCCTCGACCTCGAGCAGCGCCGCGACCCACGCCTCGTCGGCGACCGCTGCCCGGGCCCCGCCGCGCGCGAGCACGGGATCGAACAGGCCGGGGCGGTCGGTCACCGGGGCATCATGCCCGCGCGGTGGCACCCTCGTCGTGGACCGGGTGCGCACCCTCGCCGAACTCCTCGACGATCTTCGAGCAGAACGCGTCGAGGTCGCCCGGGTTGCGGCTGGTGACGAGGCCCTTGTCGACCACGACCTCCTCGTCGACGGCGTGGCCGCCGGCGTTGCGGATGTCGGTGCGCAGGCTCGGGTACGACGTCAGCGTGCGCCCGCGCACGAGGTCGGCCTCGACCAGCGTCCACGGCGCGTGGCAGATGGCGCCGACCGGCTTGCCCGCGGCGAAGATCGCCTGCACGAACGACACGACGTCGCCGCTCTGGCGCAGCTGGTCGGCGTTGATGGTGCCGCCGGGCAGCACCAGAGCGTCGAAGTCGTCGGCCGACACGTCGGAGATCGCCGCGTCCGGCGTGAACGTGTCGCCCTTGTCGATGTCGGAGTTCATGGCCTGGATCGGGTCGGTCGACAGCGACACGAGCGTCGAGCGCGCGCCCGCCTCGTCGACCGCCCGGCGGGGCTGCTCCAGCTCCGCCTGCTCGACGCCGTTCGTGGCGATGATCGCGACCCGCAGTCCGTCCAGTGCGCCGGCCATACCGGGGTGTCCTCCTCGATGCGTCGACGGCGGCGCGTGCGCCGCCCGGTCGCGCATCGGGTCCCCGGCCGGCGGCCGGCCCGAAACGGTCAGCGCTGCCGCAGCACCAGCCGCGGCGCGAGCGGACCCGACGTCTCCCGGGCGGCAGCCCAGCCGGCGAGCGCGGTGAGGTCGACCCGGTGGCGGTGGGCCGCCTCCGGCGCCTGCGCGGCGGTGTCGGTACCCCGGCGCAGCAGCGACGACGCGCCCCGCGCGTTGCCCCGCTGCTCGTGGGTCAGGCCCACCGCGAGTTGCGCGAGGCCCTTCCAGAGCAGGCGCTCGTCGTCCGGCGCGGCCTTCCACGCGCCCTCGAGCACGTCGTGCGCATCGAAGGGCCGGTCCTCGTCGAGGAACGCCTGCGCCCGCGCGAACACCTCGTCGGGCGTCAGCGACGCGTCCTCGTCGTCGGCGCGCGGCACGCCCGTCGCCCCGTAGGGCAGCGGGCGGCCGCTGGCGTCGCGGGGGCGCGCGTTGCGGGCGCGTCCCTCGGCGTCCCGGTCCCGATCGCGATCTGGGGCCATGGCCCGACCCTAGGACGAGGAGCGGGATTCCTGCTCGGCGCTGTCCGAGCCGGTGCCGGACGCGTCCCGGGTGTCCGCGCCCTGCTCACCCGACTCGGTCTCGGCGGGCTCCTCGGCGTGGCCGGACTTCCCGTTGCGGGTCGACATGAGGCTGGTGACCGTGACGATCGCGAGGGTGATCACGATGACGACCAGCGACAGCCAGGTCGGGACCTCGGGGATCGACGGCGAGACGTCCTCGTGCAGGTAGAGCAGGATCAGCTTGACGCCGATGAAGGCCAGGATGAACGCCAGGCCGTAGGACAGGTGCACGAGGCGGTCGAGCAGCCCGACCAGCAGGAAGTACAGGGCGCGCAGGCCGAGCAGCGCGAACGCGTTGGCCGTGAACACGATGTAGGCGTTCTGCGTGATCCCGAAGATCGCGGGGATCGAGTCGAGGGCGAACACGAGGTCGACCGACAGGATCACGGCGACGACGATGAACAGCGGGGTGACGCCCCACTTGCCGTTGATGCGCGCGGTGAGCTTGCCGTCGTCCTTGTAGCCCTCGTGGTCGCCGGCGTCCTCGTGCACGGTGACGAACCGGCGGACCAGCTTGACCGCCCGGTTGTCGTGCATGTCCTTCGGCTCCTGGCCGTGCTGACGGATCAGCGTGTAGGCCGTGTAGAGCAGGAAGGCGCCGAAGATCACGAAGACGAACGCGAACGCGGAGATCACCGCGGCGCCGATGGCGATGAAGATCGCGCGCATCACCAGCGCGCCGATGACACCCCAGAGCAGCACCTTCTGCTGGTGGCGCTTGGGCACGGCGAACTGGCCCAGGATCACCGCGAAGATGAACAGGTTGTCGACCGAGAGACTCTTCTCGACCAGGTAACCGGCGAAGTACTCGGTGCCGGACTGCGTGCCCATCGTGAACAGCAGGATCACGCCGAAGATCACGGCGACGGCGATGTAGATGACCGACCACAGGGTCGCCTCGCGGAAGCTGACCTCGTGCGGCGACCGCGCGTGCCAGATGTCGATGGCCACGAGCACGGCGATGCCACCGACCGTGGCCGCCCAGACCCAGAAGGGGACCGTCACGCCTGCTCCTCCACCGTCGACTGCTTGTTCGTCGGGATTCCGCGTTCGCCAACGGGTGGCTCGGAGCGAAGGTTCCCCGGTGTGACGATACCGACGCCTCGGCGTTTCGCCCCGCGATGTCGGTTTCTCGTCGGCCGCCACTCCGACCGAGCGGTGTCGACCCGCGCCCCGTGTGTCGCCGGCCGTCGTCCGTGCCGCCCCGTCGAAGGTCGTCACGTCGCGGCGTGTCGCGGACAGCCCGGACGAATCCGCCGGCGACCCCGGGAACACGCGGCGCCGTCATGGGGTTCAATGGGGCGTCCGGACCGGGCGCCATGTGCCCCCGGGTCTCAATAACAAGAGCCGCCAGGGACGATCGTTCGGCTGAAGCCCTGGTGTGCCACGCGCCGCGAGGCGGCTCATCGCCCGGTTCGGACACCTGACACACGACGGCCCCCGCACCCACCCAGGGCGCGGGGGCCGTCGTCGTCGACGGGTGGCTCAGCCGCCGCCCTCGCCCTCGGGCTGGCCGCCCGGCAGCTGCTGGTTGAACTGCTGACCGCACTGCTCGATGGCCTGCTGGACGGCCGCGGGGTTCGGCTGGTTCGAGGCCTGCGACAGGCACTCCTGGAACTGCTGGACCGACTGCCCGCCGCCGAAGTTGAGGAAGGCGATCCCGGCGACGAACACCAGGATGCTCAGCACGATGTTGAGGATCAGGCTGACGATGCCGAGGACGAGGCCGGTCGTGGCCACGCCCTTGTTGTTCGCCTCCAGCCGCTTGGCCCGGCCCCGGCCGACGACGCCGAGGACGATCGCGACGATGCCGAGGATCGCGCCGACGACCGGCAGCCACCAGCACGTCAGCAGCGCGAGGATGCCGAAGACGAGCGCCGCGATGCCCGTGCCGTTGCGCGGCTTCGTCGGCACCGCGGGCTGGCCCCAGCCCGGCGTCTGTCCCCCCGGCCCGCCGTAGCTCGGCTCGCCGTACGGCTGCTGCCCGTAGCCACCCTGTTGCCCGTAGCCCTGCTGGCCCTGGCCGTAGCCGTCGCCCGGAGTGCTCACTTCGACGTCCTCTCACCCTGGATAGGCCCGGCCCGCGGCCGGGGCGGCCATCGTGCCACCGGTACCCACTCCGGCCGGAGACCACCGAACGGGCGTATCGAGCGGGTGGGATGTCCTGACGTCGAACGTCAGGTCAGGCGACGGACGCGGCGTGGGCGCGGGCCTCGTCCTGGCGGCGCTGCTCGGCGCCGGTGGCGATCGGGGCCCCGATCCACGCCTCCGGGATCCCGAACGCGTCGACCAGCGCGCGGGCGTGGGGGCGCAGTTCCCCGCACAGGCGGTTGACCTCGGCCGTGACCGCCTTCGACCGCGTCGCCGAGATGCGTCCGTGCTCGAGGAACCAGCCCTTGTCCTCCTCGATCAACGACAGCGCGTAGAGGTCGCAGACCGTGCCCAGCAGGGCGCGCGCCGACGGGTCGGCGCACGCGTCGATCCCGCGCACGAAGGCGTCGAGCACCAGGCCGTCGAGGTGGGCCCGCGCCGCGCGCAGCAGGTGGTCCTGGGCACCGTTGAAGATCGCGAACTGGCGCTCGGGGCTGATCCCATTCTCGCGCGCCGGGCGCAGGCGGCGCACGAGGCCGTCGAGCGTGTGCTCCTCGCGGTCGTCGAGCAGCTTGACCTGCCAGGAGCGGTCACGCACGTCGTCGGAGTCGCGGCCCGGCGCCACGGCCCGCAGGCGCTCCGCGAGCTGGCGCAGGGAGGTGCGCTCGGCGACGGTGTCGAGCACCTGGTCGGCGACGAAGCGCACGGTGCCCAGGGTGTCGAGGTGGCCGAAGTCGTCGGCGTAGCCCGAGATCAGCCCCTTGGCGACGAGCTGGAGCAGGACCGTGTTGTCGCCCTCGAAGGTCGTGAACACGTCGGTGTCGGCGCGCAGCTGGCCGAGCCGGTTCTCCGAGAGGTAGCCCTGCCCGCCGCACGCCTCGCGGCAGGCCTGGATCGTCGCCGTGGCGTGCCAGGTCGTCAGCGCCTTCGTGCCCGCCGCCCGCGACTCGAGCTCCCGCTGGCGCTTCTCGTCGACGTCGCCGCCGGCCTCGCGGGTGGTCTGGATGTCGTGGAGCATCTCGACGAGCTCGTTCTGCGCGAACCGCAGCGCGTAGGTGCGCGCGAGCCCGGGCAGCAGTTTGCGCTGGTGGGCGAGGTAGTCGAGGACGGTGATCTCCTCGTCGCCGCCGGGCGCGGCGAACTGGCGGCGCGCCTCGCCGTAGCGCACGGCGATCGTCTGGGCCAGCGACGCGGCCCCCACCGCGCTGCCCGAGACGCTGACCCGCCCGCGGACCAGCGCGCCGAGCATCGTGAAGAAGCGGCGGTTCTCGCTCTCGATCGAGCTGGAGTACGTGCCGTCCGGCGCGACGGTGCCGTAGCGGTCGAGCAGGTTCTCGCGCGGGACCCGGACGCCGTGGAACGCCAGGCGTCCGTTGTCGACGCCGTTGAGGCCCTCCTTGTGGCCGTCGTCGACGATCTCGACGCCGGGCAGCACCGCGCCGTCGTCACCGCGCAGCGGCACCAGCACCGCGTGCACGCCATGACGTTCGCCGAGCGAGTAGAGCTGCACGAACACCGCCGCCATCCGGCCGTCACGCGCGGCGTTGCCGATGTAGTCCTTCTTCGCGGACTCCGTCGGGGTGTCGACGACGAACTCGCCGGTCTCGGCGTCGTACGTGGCCGTGGTGTGCACCGACTGCACGTCCGAGCCGTGGCCGGTCTCGGTCATCGCGAAGCAGCCGGGGAGCGTCAGGTCCATGACCCCGGGCAGGTAGCGCGCGTGCTGCTCGGCGTTGCCCAGCGCCTGGATGGCCCCGCCGAACAGGCCCCACTGCACCCCGCTCTTCACCTGCAGCGACAGGTCGGCGTAGGCCAGCATCTCGAACGAGACCACCGACCCGCCGATGTCGCCGCGCCCCCCGACGGCGGTCGGGAAGCCGTGCACGGCGTGGCCCTCGGCGGCGAGGCGCGCGAGCATCTGCCAGACCGCGGCGCGGTAGGACTCGACGTCGGTGGCGGGGTCGACGTGCAGCTGCGCGACGTCGTCCCGGCCGCGGACCTCGTCGCGCAGCGCGTGCCAGCGACCGTCGAGGGTGCGCTGCAGGGCGGCGACGGTCGCGTCGGTGGTGTCGTACTGGTCGGTAACCGCAGGGGTGGGGGTGTTCACGGGGTCCTCCCGGGGGAGCGGGGCGTGATCGGGGACGTGTCCGGTCAGGACGCGGACGACGCGGCCGACGGGGTGACGGTGCGGGCGAGACCCGACCAGGCGAGGTCCGCGAGCTGGCCCGCGAGGGCCTCCCGCTCGAGGTCGGGGCGCACGGCGAGCCACTGGTCGCCCGCGGCGCGGACCATGCCGACGAGGGCGTGACCCCAGGTCTGGGCCGGCGCGGGATCGCGGTTCTGGCGGCGCAGCTCGGTGGAGATGATCTCCGCGATGTGGTCGCCGATGACCGTGCAGAGATCGCTGACGGGGTCCTCGCCCTCGGGGCGGTCGAGCTTCGGCGGTCGCATGACGTAGCGGTAGACCTCGGGGTCGGCCTCGATGAGCCCGAGGTAGGCGTCGATGCCCGACACCAGCGTCTGGCGGGGGTCCTCGGCGGCGTCGCGCATCGCGCTCTGCAGCTGGCCGACGAGCACGGCCGCCACCCAGTCGCACACCGCGAGGTAGAGGTCGTTCTTGTCGGCGAAGTGCCGGTACACGACGGTCTTGCTGGTGCGGGCCTGCGCGGCGACCTGGCTCATGCCCACCTCGGCGCCGTGCGCGCGGATGGCCACGATCGTCGCCGCGGTGAGCTCCTGGCGCCGGGCGCGGCGGTGCTCGTCCCAGCGGCTCGACCGGCGGTCGCGCCGCGGACGGGCGCCGTCGCGCTCACCCTCACGCCCGGGCTCGGGGTGATGTGCGGAACGACGGCTCACGTTACCGACGGTACCTGATACTTTCGGGTAACTACGGCCGGACGGTGCCCGTCACGCCGCCGTGACCGCCGCGCGGAACCGCGCATCCCTGCAACGACCGGGAGGAATCGTGCCCTCCGCATCATCTGCCCTGCCTCGCCGGGCGGCCATCGTCGGCGCCAACCGCATCCCCTTCGCCCGCTCCAACGGCGCCTACGCGCGGGCCTCCAACCAGGACATGCTCACCGCCGCGCTGGACGGGCTCGTCGCCCGGTTCGGGCTGGCCGGCGAGCGTCTCGGGGAGGTCGCGTCGGGCGCCGTGCTCAAGCACAGCCGCGACTTCAACCTCACCCGCGAGGCCGTGCTCGGCAGCCGCCTGTCGGCCGCGACGCCGACCTACGACCTGCAGCAGGCGTGCGGCACCAGCCTGCAGACGACGCTGCAGGTCGCCAACAAGATCGCCCTCGGGCAGATCGAGAGCGGCGTCGCCTCGGGCGTCGACACCACCAGCGACGCGCCGATCGAGGTCAACGACGACCTGCGCCGGGTGCTGCTCGCCGCCAACCGCGCCACGTCCACCGCGGGCGTCCTCAAGGCCCTCGGCGGACTGCGGCCCGGCCAGGTCGTCCCCGAGATCCCGGCCAACCGCGAGCCGCGCACCGGCATGGCCATGGGCGAGCACGCCGCGCAGACCGCCGCCGCCTGGGGCATCAGCCGCACCGCGCAGGACGAGATCACCGTCGCGAGCCACCGCAACCTCGCCGCCGCCTACGAGCGCGGGTTCTTCGACGACCTGCTGACCCCCTTCCTGGGCGTCACCCGCGACGACAACCTGCGTGCCGACTCGACCCTCGAGGGTCTGGCGAAGCTCAGGCCGGTGTTCAAGCCGGCCGGCTACTCCGACACCGAGGCCACGATGACCGCGGCCAACTCCACGCCGCTCACCGACGGCGCCGCGACCGTCCTGCTCGCCAGCGACGAGTGGGCCGCCGAGCGCCACCTGCCGGTGCTCGCGCACTTCGTCGACGCCGAGACCGCCGCGGTCGACTACGTGCACGGCGACGAGGGCCTGCTGATGGCCCCGACCTACGCGGTGCCGCGCCTGCTCGAGCGCAACGGGCTCACGCTGCAGGACTTCGACTTCTACGAGTTCCACGAGGCCTTCGCCTCGACGATCCTCGCCACGTTCGCCGCGTGGGAGGACCCGATCTTCTGCAAGGAGCGCCTGGGGCTCGACGAGCCGCTGGGCTCGTTCGACAGGTCCAAGCTCAACGTCGCGGGGTCGTCGCTGGCCACGGGCCACCCGTTCGCCGCCACCGGCGCCCGCATCGTCCCGACGCTGGCGAAGCTGCTGCACGAGAAGTCGGCCCAGGAAGGATCGGACACGGTCCGGGGCCTGATCTCGATCTGCGCGGCCGGTGGCCAGGGCGTCGTCGCCATCCTGGAGGTCTGATCCCGTGAGCAACGACTGGTACTCCGACTTCGTCAACTCCGGGTTCGGCAAGTCGATCGCCGGCACCGTCGGACTGCCGCCGGTGCCGCGCCTGCGCCGCTACGAGCCCGGCCAGCCGCTGCTGTCGGGCGCCGCGCTGCTCGGGACGGCCACCGCGGACGGGCGCGTCGCGAAGGTCGTGCGCTCGCTGCTGACCGACCTGGGCGTCGAGGTGCACGACGACCCGCAGGCCCCGGTCGGCGGCGGCAGCTCGACGTCCGGGGTCGCCGCCGGGATCGTCGACGCCACCGGGCTCTCCTCGCCCGCGGACCTCGCGGAGATCCAGGGCTTCCTCACCCCGGTGATGCGCCGCATCGGGCCGTCGGGGCGCGTCCTGGTGATCGGCGACGTGCCCGGCGAGGCCACCGCGCCGGCCGTGCGCGCCGCCCGCCGCGCCCTCGAGGGGCTCGTGCGCTCGGCGGCCAAGGAGGCCCGCCACGGCGCGACCGTCAACCTCCTCCACGTCGCCGACGGCGCCGAGAACGACGTCGAGTCGACGCTGCGGTTCTTCCTGTCCTCGCGCTCGGCGTTCGTGCACGGGCAGCGCCTCGAGGTCGGCACGGTGCCGGGCTTCGCGGGCTCGACCCAGGGTGTCGACTGGGACAAGCCGCTCGCCGGGCGCACCGCCGTCGTCACCGGCGCCGCCCGCGGCATCGGCGCGACGGTCGCGACGACCCTGCGCCGCGACGGCGCGACGGTGATCTGCGTCGACATCCCGGCCGCCGGGGACGCGCTGGCCCGCACGGCCAACGACGTCGGCGGGAGCGCGCTGCAGCTCGACATCACCGCCGACCACGCGCCCTCCACGCTGCTCGATCACGCCCAGCGCCACGGCGGGCTCGACATCGTCGTGCACAACGCCGGGATCACCCGCGACAAGCTGCTCGCCAACCAGGACCGCGACCGCTGGAACTCGGTCATCGACGTCAACCTCAACGCCCAGCTCGCGATCAACGACGCGCTGCTGACGTCCGACGTCTTCCACCGCGGCGGGCGCATCGTCACCGTCTCGTCGATGGCGGGGATCGCCGGCAACCGCGGCCAGACCGCCTACGGCGCCTCGAAGGCCGGCGTCATCGGGATGGTCGACGCCACCGCCCCGCTGCTCGTCGACAAGGACGCGACGATCAACGCCGTCGCGCCGGGCTTCATCGAGACCGCGATGACCGCCGCCATGCCCGTGGGCACCCGCGAGGCCGGGCGGCGCCTGTCCTCGATGGCCCAGGGCGGGCTGCCGGTCGACGTCGCCGAGACGATCGCCTGGTTCGCGCAGGGCGCCTCGTACGCCGTCAACGGGCAGGTGCTGCGCGTCGACGGCCAGAACTACCTGGGGGCGTGATGACGCCGAGCGACACGGAGCGAAGCGGAGCTGGAGCATGACCGCGAGCGACACGGAGCGAAGCGGAGCTGGAGCATGACCCCGACCGAGACCCTCGACGCGGCGCCCACCCTGGGCGTCCTCTACGGGCGCGCGCTGCTCACCGCGCGGTCGGGCGGCACGACGCTGCCCGACCGCCGCCTCGAGCTCGCCGGGGTGCGGATCGACGCCGACGCGGTCGCCGACTACGACCACGTCTGCGGGTTCTCCGTGGGCGGCGTCGTGCCGCCGACCTACCCGCACATGCTGGCGTTCCCCCTGCAGATGCGGCTGATGACCGACCGCGAGTTCCCCCTGCCCGCGCCGGGCATGGTGCACCTGCGCAACGTCATCACCCAGGCCCGCCCGCCGGAGGTCGGCGAGCCCCTGCGCGTCGCCGTGCACGCCGACCGGCTGGCCGCGCACCCGAAGGGCGCCCAGGTCGACCTCGTCACCGCGGTGACCGACGCGGACGGCGCGGAGATCTGGGGCTCGCGCAGCACCTACTTCGTGCGCGGCGCCCCCGCCCCGGCCGGCGCCGACGACGTGCCCGCGGCGCCCCGCGAGCCCGACCCGCGGGTCGGGCGGCTCCCGCACGCGATTTGGAAGGTGCCCGGCGACATCGGCCGGCGCTACGCCGCGGTGTCCGGCGACGTGAACCCCATCCACGTCAACGGGCTCGCGGCCAGGGCGTTCGGGATGCCGGGCATGATCGCGCACGGGATGTGGACCAAGGCGAGCGCGCTCGCCGCGCTGGCCGGCCGGCACGGCCCGGCGTTCACCGTCGACGTCGTGTTCAAGGCGCCGGTGCGCGCGCCGTCGACGGTCTACTTCCACACCGCGGCGGTCGACGGCGGCTGGGACGCGGAGCTCGTGAGCCCGAAGGGCCGCGACCACCTGCTCCTGACCCTGCGCGAGGCCTGAGCTCGCCTGCCTTCCCGCAACGAACGTGCTGTTCGCTGCAACCACCGGGGGCGCGCTACAGCGCGATCGTCTCGCCGCGGCGGACGACGTCGACGCGGTCGGCCCAGCCGCGCCGTTCCACCTCGCCGAGGAACGCCGAGAGCGGCGAGCGGAAGACGCCGTAGTCGTCGTAGTGGATCGGCGTCGCGCGCCGCGGGGCGATCGTCTCGAGGACGTCGGCGCCCATCTCGCCGTCCATGGTGACGACGAGCCCGCCCGGCAGGGTCGTGCCGCCGAGGTGCAGGACGGCGCGGTCGACCTCGCCGACGTGCTCGCGGATCTGCGCGATGCCCTCGACGGGCAGGGTGTCCCCGGACAGGTAGATCCGGCGCAGCTCCGCGCCCGACGGGTCGGCGAACTCGAGCAGGCTGCCCATCACCGGCGGCAGCAGGCGGGACACCGGGCGCGGCGCGTGCCGGCCCGGCAGCGCGGTGACCCGCAGCGTCGCGCCGTCGGGCCGCACGAGCGTGTGCGACTCCCAGGTCGCCAACCCCAGCGCCCGCCGGAAGCGCTGCCGCGACTGCAGGGTCCGCGCGGCCTCCGGCGTCGTGATCACGGGGACCGACCTGTCGAGTCCCCGGCGCGCCACCCGGTCCCAGTGGTCGCCGTGCAGGTGCGAGAGCACGACGGCGTCGAGCGCCGGCAGCTGGTCCGGTGAGAGCGCGGGCTCGGTGAGCCGCTTCGACACGAGCCCCTTGCCGAGGTACGCGCGCTGGCCGCGGTGCAGGAAGTTCGGGTCGGTGAGGACCGTGAACCCCCCGCACCGCAGCACCGTCGTCGCCGTCCCGACGAAGAACAGGCTCGGTTCGCTCACGGCGCCAGGACGACCTTGATGCACTCGTCCTGCTTCTTCTGGAAGATCTCGTAGCCGTGGGCCGCGGACTCGAGCGGCAGGCGGTGGGTCTCCAGGTCGTGCACGCCGAGCGGGTCGTCGTCGGTGAGCAGCGGCAGGATCTCCGGGGTCCAGCGCTTCACGTGGGCCTGGCCCATCTGCAGCGAGATGCCCTTGTCGAAGATCTTCAGCATGTTGATCGGGTCGGCGGTGCCGCCGTACACGCCAGAGAGCGACACGACGCCCGCGCGGCGCACGGCGTCGACGGCCCCGACGAGCGCGGCGGTCCGGTCGACGCCGGCCACCTGCAGGAGCGGCGCGGAGATCGCGTCCGGGAGCTTGTTGACCACCTTCTGCGCGAGCTCCGGGATCGCCGAGCCGCCGTGGGCCTCCATGCCGACGGCGTCGATCGCCGAGTCGGTGCCGCGGCCGTCGGTGAGGTCGCGGATGGCGGTGCCGACGTCGTCGACCGTGCCCGAGTCGACCACCTCGATGCCGTGGCGGCGCGCCATGGCGTTGCGCTCGGGGACGCTGTCGACAGCGATGACCCGAGCGCCGCGGTGGCGGGCGATCCGCGTGGCCATCTGCCCGATCGGACCGAGGCCGAAGACCGCGACGCTGCCGCCCTCGGGGATCCGGGCGTACTCCACGGCCTGCCACGCGGTGGGCAGGACGTCGGAGAGGAAGAGGAAGCGCTCGTCGGCCGGGCCGTCGGGCACCTTGATCGGGCCGAACTGCGCCTGCGGCACCCGCAGGTACTCCGCCTGCCCGCCCGGGACCTGGCCGTAGAGCTTGGTGAAGCCGAACAGCGAGGCACCCATGCCCTGGTCACGGTTCTGGGTGGTCTCGCAGGCCGCGAACCACTGGCGCTCGCACATCCAGCAGTGCCCGCAGGAGATGTTGAAGGGGACGACGACGCGGTCGCCGACCTGCAGGTCGCCGGTCTGCGAGCCGACCTCCTCGACGATGCCCATCGGCTCGTGGCCCAGGATGTCGCCCTTGTCGAGGAACGGACCGAGCACCTCGTAGAGGTGCAGGTCGGAGCCGCAGATCGCCGTGCTCGTGACCTTGATGATGGCGTCGGTCGGCGCCTGGATCGTCGGGTCCGGGACGGTCTCGACGCGGACGTCGCCCTGCCCCTGCCAGGTGAGTGCTCGCATGGATTCGGCTGCCCGACGCGGGCGAAGCGCGAAACGAACCGTCGGATCGGTCACGCCCCGGAGCTGGGCGTGTTCGGTTCGTGTTCACTCCCCTCACGCCTTCCCGACGCCCGACCGTCCTAGCGTCGCCGCGACCACCACGCTTCCGGACACACGGGAGACTCCGTGCGCCTGCTGCCGCTCGCCGTCCGCCGCCCCCACGGACGCCCGGCCGTCTCGTGCCGCTACCGGTGCGCCGACGCCTGCTCGCGCGAGGCACCGAACCCCACCGACCACACGCCGTTCCGCGAGATCGCGGCCGCCGCCCTGAGCCGGCGGCGCGTGCTGCAGGCGGGCCTGGTCGCCGGCCTCACCGGGACGCTGGCCGCGGCGTGCGGGACCGCGGGCTCCGGGGCCGGCACCGCCCCGGCGCCCGGTGCGAGCGCCCCGATGCCCTCGCCGTTCGGCTTCACCGCGGTCGCGCCCAACACCGACGACGCCGTCCGCATCCCGGAGGGCTTCGCGCAGCAGGTCGTCATCCGCTGGGGCGACCCCGTGCTGCCCGGCGCGCCCGCGTTCGACCCGGCCGCGCAGACCGCCGCCGCCCAGGCCCAGCAATTCGGGTTCAACAACGACTTCCTCGCGCTGCTCGACGTGCCCGGCCGCCCGGGACGCGCGCTGCTCGTCGCGAACCACGAGTACACGACCGAGCCGTTCATGATCCCGGGGTACGACCCGGACGCGCCGACCCCCGAGCAGGTCGCGATCGGCATGGCGGCGCACGGGATGTCGGTCGTCACGGTGCAGCGCGACGCGGCGTCGGGCCGGCTCACGCCGGTGATGGACGCGGTCAACCGGCGGATCACCGCGAGCACCCCGATGACGCTGACCGGTCCCGTCGCCGGCGACGCGCTCGTGCGCACGAGCGCCGACCCCGCGGGTCGCACGGTGCTCGGCACCCTGAACAACTGCGCGGGCGGGGTCACGCCGTGGCGCACCGTGCTCACCGGCGAGGAGAACATCGACCAGTACTTCGCCCACGGGGCGACGGTGAACGACCCTGCGCTCGCCCGCTACGGCATGGACGGCGGCGCCACCGAGCGGTGGTGGGAGGGCGTCGACGCCCGCTTCGATCTGACCCGCGAGCCGAACGAGGCCAACCGTTTCGGCTGAGTCGTCGAGGTCGACCCCTTCGATCCGGCGTCCACCCCGCGCAAGCACACCGCGCTCGGCCGGTTCAAGCACGAGGGCGCGAACGTGCGGGTCGGCCCCACCGGCACCGTCGCGGTGTACATGGGCGACGACGAGCGGTTCGAGTACCTCTACAAGTTCGTCTCCTCGCGCACGCACCGCGCGGGCGACAGCCCGGCCGACCGCGGGTCGAACGCGCGCCTGCTCGACGAGGGCACCCTGTTCGTCGCCCGTTTCTCCCCCGACGCCCCCGGCGGCGGGCCCGACGGCAGCGGCGAGTGGCTGCCGCTCGTGGAGTCGCTGGCCGACGGCACCGGGCGCTCGTTCGTCGCGGGCATGACCCCCGCGCAGGTGCTCGTGCACACCCGGATGGCCGCCGACACGGTCGGCGCGACCCCGATGGACCGCCCCGAGGACGTCCAGCCGCACCCGACCACGGGCCGCGTCTACGCCGCGCTGACCAACAACGACGAGCGCGGCACGCCCGGCAAGCCGGGGCCCGACGGGGTCAACCCGCGCGGGGGGAACACGGACGGCCAGGTCCTCGAGCTGGTCGAGGGCGGCGACGACCCCGGTGCGCGCACCTTCGCGTGGTCGCTGCTGCTCGTGTGCGGTGACCCGGCGGCCGCCGACACCTACTTCGGCGGGTTCCCCTCCGACCAGGTCTCGCCGATCTCGTGCCCCGACAACGTCGCGTTCGACGCCGTCGGGAACCTGTGGATCGCGACCGACGGCAATGCGCTGGGCTCCAACGACGGCCTGTTCGCGGTGCCGCTGGAGGGCCCGCAGCGCGGTCGCGTCCAGCAGTTCCTCACTGTGCCGCGCGGGGCGGAGACGTGCGGGCCGGTGGTCGAGGAGCGGCTGGCGCTGGTGGCGGTGCAGCACCCCGGCGAGTCGGACGACGCCGGCCTCGCGAACCCGATCTCGCACTGGCCCGACGGCGGGACGAGCATCGCCCGCCCCGCCGTGGTGTCGGTGTGGCGCGCCGACGGCGGACCGCTGGTCGCGCCGGCCCCTACAGCGTGACGATCATCTTTCCGGTGTTCTCGCCGCGCAGCATGCCGCGGAAGGCCTCGACGGCGTTGTCGATGCCCTCCGCGGTCGTCTCCCGGAACGCGACCCTGCCCGCCGCCACCCACGGCGTGACCTCCTCGAGGAACGGGCGCATCCGGTCGATCGAATCGGTGACGATGAAGCCCTGGATCGCCAGGCGCTTCTTGACGATCTGGAAGAGGTTCGACGGGCCGGGCGTGGGCTCGTCGGCCGTGTCGTTGTAGTGCGCGATCGCCCCGCAGGCGGCGACGCGGGCGAAGTCGTTGGCGCACGCGATGGCAGCCTCGAGGTGGTCGGCGCCGACGTTGTCGAAGTAGACGTCGACGCCGTCGGGCATGGCCGCGCGCAGCTGGTCGACGACCGGCCCGTCCTTGTAGTTGAACGCCGCGTCGTAGCCGAGCTCGCCGGTGAGCCACGCGACCTTCTCGGCGCTGCCGGCGCTGCCCACGACGCGGGAGGCGCCCTTGAGCTTCGCGAGCTGCCCGACGAGGCTGCCGACCGCGCCGGCCGCCCCCGACACGAACACGGCGTCGCCCTCGCGGAACGCGGCCTTGTCGAGCAGCCCGACCCAGGCGGTCAGGCCGGGCACGCCGAGCACGCCGAGGTAGGCGGTCGGGTCCACACCCTCGGGTGCGGCGACCTTCTGCACCTGCTTCGCGGGCACGACGCCGTGCGTGCGCCAGGCCAGGTTGCTGGTGACGACGTCGCCGACGGCCACCTCCTCGCTGTTGCTGGCGATCACCTCGCCGACCGCGCGGCCGTCCATCGGCTCGCCCAGCGCGAACGGCGGCACGTAGCTCGGGACGTCGTTCATGCGCCCGCGCATGTAGGGGTCGACCGAGAAGGCCTGGTTGGCGACGAGCACCTCGCCGTCGGCGGGCTCGCCGAGGTCGCGATCGACCAGGGCGAAGTCGTCGGGATCGGGCATCCCGTGCGGACGGCGGACGAGGTGGACCTCGCGGGCGGTGACCGTTGCGGTGCTCATGTCCCCCGCGTGCCCGCGGGGGCGCGTGGCCATGCCGTGATGCGGGTAGCCCCGGACGTGAGCGCGGTCGACTCATGGCCTGCATCACGACTTGAGTCATAGCCGCTCAGGAATGAACGATCCCCGCGCATTGCTGAGCAGATCAGTGCCGGCGCACCAGCCGGCTCGAACTCTTGCTAGACCCACTGAGGAGCTTCATGACCAGCGCCTTCGGGCCCGGTGGTCCCGGGTCCGGCCCGTTCGACGACTTCCTCGCCAGCTTCCTGGGCGGAGCGTCCCCGCGAGGTGTCCAGCGCATCGACATCACCCAGCTCATGACCGAGCCGGCGCGCCAGCTCGTCGGTGCCGCGGCCCAGCAGGCCGCCGAGCGCGGCAACACCGATCTCGACGCGTGGCACCTGCTGCTCGTCGTCACGCAGGTGCCGCCGCTGCGCCAGCTCCTGGCCGGCGCGGGCGCCGACGTCGACGCGCTGCAGCGGACCGCCGACGAGCAGCTGCCCCGCGGCGAGGCCGTCGGCGACCAGGCCCCGTCGTTGACCCCGACGGCCAAGCGCACCCTGCTCGACGCGCACCAGATCTCCCGAGCCCTCGGCTCGAGCTACATCGGCCCCGAGCACATAGTGCTCGCGCTGGCCGCGAACAACGACAGCCCCGTCGGGCGCACCCTCGGCCAGCAGGGCGTCACCCCGCAGTCGCTGCAGCGCTCCGCCGCGTCCGGCGGCCAGCGCCCGAGCGGCGGGGCGCCCGGTGGCGGCGACAACGCCGACTCGGACACCCCGACCGTCGACCAGTTCGGCGTCGACCTCACGGCCAAGGCCCGCAACGGCGAGCTCGACCCGGTCGTGGGGCGCGAGGACGAGGTCGACCAGACCATCGAGGTCCTCTCGCGGCGCACCAAGAACAACCCCGTGCTCATCGGCGAGGCGGGTGTCGGCAAGACCGCGGTCGTCGAGGGCATCGCCCAGCGCATCGTGTCCGGCGACGTCCCCGAGCAGCTCGAGGGCAAGCGGATCGTCCAGCTCGACCTGTCGGGCATGGTCGCGGGCACGCGCTACCGCGGTGACTTCGAGGAGCGGATGACCAAGCTGGTCAGCGAGGTCCGGGAGCACTCGGACGAGCTGATCGTCTTCATCGACGAGCTGCACACCATGGTCGGTGCCGGCGGGTCGTCCGAGGGCGGCATGGACGCCGGCAACATCCTCAAGCCGGCCCTGGCCCGCGGCGAGCT
Organism: Actinomycetospora lutea; assembly: GCF_028737205.1. Taxonomy (GTDB): domain Bacteria; phylum Actinomycetota; class Actinomycetes; order Mycobacteriales; family Pseudonocardiaceae; genus Actinomycetospora; species Actinomycetospora lutea. The sequence continues at coordinate 150,089 of NZ_JAQZAL010000007.1, forward strand.
GCACATCGTCGGCGCGACCACGCTCGACGAGTACCGGCAGTCGATCGAGAAGGACGCCGCGCTGGAGCGCCGCTTCCAGTCGGTCCTCGTGCCCGAGCCCTCCGTCGAGGACACGGTCGCGATCCTGCACGGGCTGCGCGACCGGTACGAGGCGCACCACCAGGTGCGGTTCACCGACGAGGCGCTGACGGCGGCCGCCGAGCTGTCGGAGCGCTACGTCACCGACCGGTTCCTGCCCGACAAGGCCATCGACCTCGTCGACCAGGCCGGCGCGCGCAAGCGGCTGCAGGCCAAGGGCCCGCACACCGACTCGCGCGAGCTCGAGCGCAAGCTCGAGTCGCTGACCCGCGACAAGGACCAGGCCGTCGCCGACGAGGACTACGAACGCGCCGGCGCGCTGCGCGACGAGATCGTGCAGACGCAGTCGCAGCTCGAGCAGGCCCGCACCGACCGCCGGTCGGACCACCCGGCCGTGCTCGAGGTGACCGTCTCCGACATCGCCGAGATCGTCGCGCGCTCGACCGGCATCCCGGTCAGCCAGCTCACCGAGACCGAGCGGGACCGCCTGCTCAAGCTCGAGGAGCAGCTGCACGAGCGGGTCGTCGGCCAGGACGACGCGGTCACCGCGATCGCGGAGGCCGTGCGCCGCTCGCGGGCCGGTCTGGACGACCCGGACCGGCCGATCGGCAGCTTCCTGTTCCTCGGCCCGACCGGTGTCGGCAAGACCGAGCTGGCCAAGGCGCTCGCGGCGACGATGTTCGGCGACGAGGACCGCATGGTCCGCGTGGACATGAGCGAGTACTCCGAGCGGCACACCGTCTCGCGGCTCATCGGGTCGCCCCCCGGCTACGTCGGGTACGGCGAGGCCGGTCAGCTCACCGAGGAGATCCGCCGCCGGCCGTACTCGGTGGTCCTGCTCGACGAGATGGAGAAGGCCCACCCCGACGTCTTCAACACGCTGCTCCAGGTGCTGGACGACGGGCGGCTGACCGACTCGCAGGGCCGCACGGTCGACTTCCGGAACACGGTGCTGATCATGACCAGCAACGTGGGCTCGGAGCTGATCACCACGAACACGCAGGCGCTCGGCTTCGCGCCGTCGACCGTCGACCCGTCGCAGTCCCTGCAGGAGCGGCTGATGCCGCGGCTGCGGGAGTCGTTCCGGCCCGAGTTCCTCAACCGGATCGACGAGGTGATCGTCTTCAAGCGGCTCGACGAGGAGCAGCTGCGGCGGATCACCGACCTGATCCTCGACGAGACGCGCGAGCGCCTCGACAGCCAGGACATCGGGTTCGCGATCACCGAGGCGGCCGTCGACCGCCTGGCCGAGCTGGGCTTCCAGCCCGAGTTCGGGGCCCGGCCGCTGCGCCGGACCATCCAGCGCCAGGTCGGCAACCGGCTGTCGTCGATGCTGCTCGGCGACGAGCTGCGCGGCGGCCAGACGGTCACCGTCGACGTGGCGGACGGCGAGCTGACGTTCGGGGTCGCCGAGACACCGACCGAGGCGGCGGCGGTCGCGGTCGGCTGACCTGCTGGTCTTGGCTCGCCTGGGCTGAGCGAAGGGCACCGTCGATCGAGTAGGTCGATCGGAGGTGCCCTTTGCTCGTCCCGGGGTGCCTGTCGCGGCGAGAGCCGTTCGAGAAGGAGGACCACCCGTGAGCGCGTCCGTGGGCGACCGCATCCGCATGCACTCCAACACCACCGACGTCCCCGACCGCACCGGGACCGTCGTCGGCGTGCTCGGCGACGACGGGCCGCCCTACCGCGTCCGGTTCGACTCCGGCGAGGAGACGATCGTGACGCCCGGCCCCGACGCGACGTTCGAGGCGGGATCGGTGGGCGACAAGATCGGGCTCGCCGCCGAGCAGGCGGGCGACAGGGCCGCCGAGGTCGCGGGCGAGGTCGCCGGCGCGGCGAAGGAACAGGCCGAGGGCGCGGCGGGCGCCGCGGCGCGTGTCGTGTCCGGGCTCGCCGACGACGTGGCCAAGCGCTTCGAGCGCTGAGTACCCCCGCACGACCACGACCGGCGGCCGGCCCCTGAGGGGTCGGCCGCCGGTCGTGGTTTTCGGCGTGTCGCGCCGGCGAGGATGTGGCGATCCTGGCGTCTGACGCCAGCGATGCCGCATCGCTCGTACTCCCGAGCGTCAGTTGCTGCTGCTCGAGGTCCCCGACTGCGAGCCCGAGCTGCTCGACGTTCCCGACCCCGAGCCGCTGGGGGAGGTGCCGCTGCCCGACCCGGACCCCGACCCCGACCCCGACCCCGACCCCGACCCCGACCCGGAGGTCGATCCCGCGGTCGACTCGGACGGGGTGTGCGTTCCCGCGCCGCTCTCGGTGCCGGTGCCGGTCCCGGTCTCCGCGGGGACCTCGGCGTCCGCGGGCGTCTGCGGGTCCGCGTCGGCGGGGGTGTCGGAGTCCGGGAGCGTGCCCGGCGCCGGCTGGGCCGGGTCGGCGGGCTGGTGCGGGTCGTCCGTGACCGGGTGGTGCGGGTCGACGGTCGTCCCACCCGGCAGCGTCACCGGTGAGCGGGTGGTGGAGCCGTTCGGGTCGGCGACGGTGCCGTCGGTGCGGGTGATCGACCCGTCGTGGTTGACGGTCTCGCCGGGCTTGGCGTCGTAGCGGGAGGCGAAGTTGCCGTCCTTATTCCACACGTCGACGTGCCCGCCGGTGATCACCGTGGCGGTGCCGTCGTAGTTCCAGACGACGCGGGCACCGGGGTTGGCGGGGGTCAGCGTGCCGTCGGCGTTGATGGTGAAGCCGGGGACCGCGACGGGCCCACCCTCCGGGGTGGTGACGGTGCCGGCCGGGACGACGATCGCGGCGCGTGGCGTCCCGTTGGCGTTGAGCACCGTGCCGTCGGCGAGGGTGATCGAACCGTCCGGGCCGCGACGGGCGCCGTGGGGCAGCGGGAACGCGGGCACCCGCACCACGCCGTCCGGTCCCACGACCCGCCCGTCGGAGAGCAGGATCGAGCCGTCGTAGGTGAAGCGGCCCGTCAGCGGGTGCCCGGGCGCGGTGGGCCCACCGGGCGTCGTGTGGCCTCCGGGGGCCGTGGGGCCACCCGGCGCCGGGCCGCTCGACGACCCCCCGGCGCCGCCGCCGCTCGCGGGGACGCCCGCCGACCCGCCGGCACCCGCGCCGTCGGCCCCGGGCGCGCCCGCCGGACCCGCGGCGCCCTCGGCACCCTCGGCACCCTCGGCGCCCTCGGCACCCTGCGCGTCGGGCGCGTCGTCACCGGTCGGCTCGCTCGACGCGGCGGGCGCGAACGCGCCGGCGATGGTCCCGTCGGGGCTGGTCGCCATGGCCACCAGCGCGCCGAGCCCGAGCCCCGTGCTCACGGCCACCACCGACGCGACGACCATCGTCGCCACCCGGCGGCCCCGGCCCCCGGGCGGCGGAGCCCCCGGGATCGGGGCGGGCCCTGGCCCGTGGCCCTGGTCGCCCGCCGCCGGGCGGAGGGGACGGGTCTGGTCGGTGCTGGCGCGCATCGTGGGCTCCTCGGGCGGATCCTGGCGGCCACCGCCGCCGTGCTCCCCCGAGCCTCCGACCTCGCCGGGCCCGCGACGATCGCGTACTCCCTACGATCCGTGGGGGCTGTCCCTACCCCGCGGAGTCGATCACCCGTCCGCCACTGTCGTCGCGCACCCCACGATCACATACAGTCACGTCCCGGAGATCGAACGACCACGGAGGGGACGACGACGTGACCGAGCCCTGGGGACAGCCAGCACCGCCCGGCCCGCCACCTCCGCCCGGACCGCCGGTCGAGCAGCACGTCCACCACCATCACCACGAGGATGAGGACGGCTTCCTCGAGGAGCTGTTCGACCGCGACGACCACCGCGGCGGCCACCGCCCCCGGCCCGGCGGCGGCGACGTCCTGCGCCGGCGGGTCCGGACCCGCTACGGGCGCACCATCGACGTCGGCGACCTGCTCGCGTGGCTCGACTTCCGCGTCACCGAGCTCCACGCGGCCGTGCTGGAGGGCGAGCGTCACCCGTCGCGCGTCCCCGGCTCGCCGGTGCGGATGTCGGGTCTCGACGCGCTGCTCAACACCGACGCGACGGCGTTCCGCACACTGACCGAGCTCGGCGCGCGGATGGACCGGATCGAGGAGAAGCTCGACCGGCTGCTGGCCCGGGAGTAGCCCTCACTCATCGAGGGCGCGGCGGCCGTCGCCCTCGAGCTCGAGCGGCTTGCGGTTGACCGACACGCCGCCCATGAGCGCGAGCCCGGTGACGCGCACACGTGCACCGTCGGGGGACGCCGGGGAACCGGAGCCGTCCTCGAACGCGCCCATGAACCCGAACCCGTCCTCGATCACCGTGGTGCCGGGGTCGACGGTCACGTCGATGCCACCCATGATCGCGACGGCCTGGATGGTGACCTCGACGCCCGCGGGGATGCCGCGCAGGTCGATGGTCACGCCACCCATGATCGCGATCGCCCCGATCGTCAGGCCGGCCTCGTCGAGGCGGGCGTCGCGGAAGTACAGCTCCGCGCCGCCCCAGAACGCGATGACGCGGTGGGTGTGGCCGGGGGTCCAGTCGCCGCGCTTGGTCACCCCGGACAGCACGGCCACCGAGGTCGTCGACGACGGCCGGTCGAGACGCCCGACCGGGCGGCGCACCGGGGCGGCGGGCGAGGACGACGCCGGCTGCAGGTCGGCGGTGACGGGCTCGAGGTCGCGGCGGTACACGGCGGCGTAGACGTCGCGCAGGCGCTCGTCGCCCTCGACGATCGTGAGCCGCCCGTCGGAGACGGCCTGGCGCACGACCTCGGCGACCTGCTCGCGCTCCGCGTCGGAGGCCCGCATCGGTGGCGGGGCGGGCACGGCCGGGTCGCGCGCGGGCTCACCCTCCGGGTCGGGCTGACTCATGGCCGGGAGGATAGGCCGACCTCCGGACGGGCGGGAGCGGTCGGCAGGTCGACCGTGAAGCGGGTCTCCCCCGCCCGGCTGGCGATCCGCAGCGCGCCGCCGTGCTCGGCGACGACCGCCGAGACGATCGAGAGCCCGAGCCCGGTGCTGCCGGTGGTGCGGGCCCGTCCGGTGTCGCCGCGGGCGAAGCGCTCGGCGACGTGCGGCAGCAGGTCGGGCGGGATGCCGGGCCCGTCGTCGACGACGTCGAGCCGCACCACACCGTCGCCGTCGACCGCGTGCAGCCCGACCGTGACGAGTGTGCCCGGAGGCGTGTGGGTGCGGGCGTTGGCGAGCAGGTTGGCGACGACCTGGTGCAGCCGCTCCGGGTCACCGACGACCTCGACGGGCTGCTCGTCGCGCAGGTCCAGCGACCACCGGTGCTCCGGCGCGGCGACGTGGGCGTCGGTGACGGCGTCGACGACGAGCCGGGTCAGGTCGACGGGCTCGCGGGCCAGCGGCCGCCCGGCGTCGAGGCGCGCGAGCAGCAGCAGGTCCTCCACCAGCGCGGTCATCCGCTGGGTCTGCGAGCCCATGCGCTCGAGCAGGCCGGCGACCTCGGGCGGCAGCTCGTCGGCGCGCCGCGTCGCCAGCTCGGTGTAGCCGCGGATCGCCGCGAGGGGGGTGCGCAGCTCGTGGCTGGCGTCGGCGACGAAGCGCCGCAGCCGGGTCTCGCTGTCCTGGCGGGCGGCGAGCGCGGCGCCGACGTGGCCGAGCATGCGGTTGAGCGCGGCCCCGACCTGGCCGACCTCCGTGCGCGGGTCGGCGTCGGCGTCGGGCACCCGCTCGGCGAGCTCGACCTCGCCGGAGGACAGCGGCAGCTCCGAGACGCGCCGGGCCGTGGCCGACACGCGGTGCAGCGGGCGCAGCGTCAGCCGCGTGGTGAACGCGGCCGCGGCCCCGGCGAGGACGACGCCGATCCCGAAGATCACCGCCTCGCGGACGACGAGCTCGCCGACGGTGTTCTCGAGGGCGTCGGTCGACAGGCCCACGACGGTCACCGTGCCGTCGTCACCTCGCGCCGCGGCGAAGCGGAAGCTGCCCAGCTCCTCGAGGTCGACGGTGTGCGGGGGCTGGCCGGGCGTGGTCGCGATCGCGGGGGCGACCTGCTCGGGCGCCACCGGGCGGCTCGTGCCGGGCCGGCCGAGCAGGACCGCGCGCACGATCCGGCCGTCGTCGACGGTGACCTCGAGCGTGTTGGCCGGGCGGTCGGGCCCGCCGCCGACGAAGCCGCCGCCGGCGTCGGGCGGCGGCGGGCGTCGGTCCGGGTCGCCCGGCAGCGGGTCGCTGCGGAAGCGGGCGATCTCGCTGACCTGGTCGTCGAGCTGGCGGTAGAGGTAGCCGCGCAGCGACAGCGCCGCGCCCACCCCGACGACGAGGAAGACCGCGGTCAGCAGCAGGACCGTCGACACCACGAGCCGGCTCTGCAGCGACCGCACCCGGCTCATCCCGCCGCCGGCTTGAGCACGTAGCCGGCGCCGCGGACGGTGTGGATCATCGGCGCACGGCCCGCGTCGATCTTCTTGCGCAGGTAGGAGATGTACAGCTCGACGATGTTGGACTGGCCGCCGAAGTCGTAGTTCCAGACCCGGTCGAGGATCTGGGCCTTCGACAGCACGCGGCGCGGGTTGCGCATGAGGAAGCGCAGCAGCTCGAACTCGGTGGCCGTGAGCTCGATCAGCGCGCCGTCGCGGCTGACCTCATGGCTGTCCTCGTCGAGGGTCAGGTCGCCGACGGCCAGCGTCGCGTCTCCGCGCACGGCCGTCGCCACCGCCGCGCGCCGCAGCAGGCCGCGCAGCCGGGCGACGACCTCCTCGAGGCTGAACGGCTTGGTCACGTAGTCGTCGCCGCCCGCGGTGATGCCGGCGACCCGGTCCTCGACGGCGTCGCGCGCGGTGAGGAAGAGGACCGGGACGTCGGGGCTGTCCGCGCGCAGGCGGCGCAGCACCTCGAAGCCGTCGATGTCGGGCAGCATCACGTCGAGCACGACCACGTCGGGGCGGAACTCGCGGCCCTGCCGCACCGCACCCAGCCCGTCGCCCGCGCTGCGCACGTCCCAGCCCTCGTAGCGCAGGGCCATGGACAGCAGCTCGGCCAGCGTCGGCTCGTCGTCGACGACGAGCGCGCGGACCGGGGGGCCGTCGGGTCGGCGCAGGTCGGCGCGGGTCGCGGCGTTCATGGGCGTCAGCCTCGCAGGCCTCCGTCGGCCCCCGCTGGGTGCTTCCTGTGCGCCCGCTGTGCGAGAGCCGCTCACGCAGCGGATCCGGTCCGGTCACGGAAGGGCCGAACGGAGTATGTGAGCGAAATTCCGGGCTATAGCCCGGAATTTCGCTCACATGGGTGGGTGACGGCGCGGGAGCCGCCCATCCAGCCGGGCAGGTGGAGCATCTTGAGGCCGGGGCCGCCGGCCACGACCGGGAGGACCTCGGCGGCGACCGGGCCTCCGAGCACCGCGTCGCCGCGCCGGCGCAGCTCCGCGCCCAGGGCGTCGACGGTCGGGAACACCGAGGCCAGCCGGGCGGCGACCTCGGGCGGGAGGACGACGGCCTGGGTCATCTCGCGACCCCGGACGGGGTCGCCGGCGGCGCGGACGGCCCCGGCGAGCGCGTCGGCCACGGGGTCGAGGACGGCGTCCGGGTCGTCGCGGTCGTCGCGCGGCAGGACCTCGGCGGTGCCGCCGACCGGCAGCACGGTGACGGCGTCGCCCGGGGTCGCCCAGGGTCCGTCGGGATCCGCGGCGAGGCAGCACGTGTAGCGGGCGGGCTGGGCGGTGGTCGCCATCGTGGTCGTGCCGGGCCGCACGCCGCCCGCCGTCGCCAGGGTCAGCGCCAGCGCGCGACCGACCGCGCCGTTCGTGTGCGGGCCGGGTCCGAGCATCCCGGTGCCGTGGGTCAGACCGATCCGCGCGGCGACCGGGCCGGCGACGACCATCGCCACGGCCGCGGTCCCGGTCGTCGTCGCGACCCCGAGCAGGTTGAGCTCCGGCGCGAGGCAGGCCGTCGCCGCCGCGAGCACCACGGGCAGCGCCGCCGCGGGCGCGCCCGCGAGCACGCAGCACGTGGCCACCACCCGCGGCGTGAGCTCGCCGAACAGCGGCGGCACCAGCCCCAGGACCGCGTCCGGGTCGGCGGTGCCCTCGAGCACCGCCGACACCCGCGACGGCGTCGGCGGCACGACCGGGAGCCCGTCGCCGACCCCGTCGGCGAGCAGCGCGGCGGTCGCCTCGACGACGTCGGTGCCCTCGGGGACGGTGCTCACGGCACCACGCGCGACACCAGCGCCGTCCCGCCGAACGACGGGATCCACGCCGAGTGCTTGCCGGCCCCGCCCGCAACGGCGAGGTGCAGGTTCTCCGGCGCGTCGCTGACCGTGTAGGCGTCCCCGTCGGGCTCGACGCCCCACTCGACGAACTGCCGCCGGTTGCCCTCCGAGACGTGCGCGACCGGGATGCGCGCATGCTCCCAGAGGTGCGCGCGGATCGACGCCGGCGTCCAGCCATCGCGGTGCAGGGTCGCGGCGTGCTCCGGGCCGAGCAGCAGCAGGTGCGGTCCGCGCACGTACACGTTGTTGGACCCGGGCTGCGCCATCGTCCCGGCGACGGTCAGCAGGATCTCCGCGCCGGTGGTGCTGCCGTGGTCGTTGACGTTGTGCGGCGGCTCGGCAGCCATCACCGACACGACGCTCTCGCCGGGCGCGAACCCCCGCTGCACCGCGAGCGGGTCGAACGGCGAGTCGGCCTCGGCGAAGCAGAACGTGTACTTCGCCGGCGACCCCTGTGTCGAACGGTCGAGCACGCCCGGGCGCGCGCCGCCGACGTGCAGCAGCACGAGCGAGAGCGCCCGCCCGATCACCGCGTTGCCCCGCGTGCCCGGGCCCAGGCAGTTGCCGCCGCTGTTGAGCCCCAGCGTCTCGCGCACCGGGCCGCTGACCAGCACCATCGGCGCGCACGGGTGCGTCGTCGCGAGGGTGCCGTGCAGGTTGTAGGCCTCGTCCTGCACGGCGGCGATCGCCGCGAGCAGCACCGGCAGGTCCGCCGGGCGGCAGCCGGCCATCACCGCGTTGGCGGCGATGGAGCGTAGGGTCGGGGTGACCCCGCGCGGCGGGAGCGGACCGAGATCGACCGACGGCGCCCCCGCCAGCATCGTCGCCACCCGCTCCTCGGTCGGCGGGATCGTCGGGAGCCCGTCGCCCCAGCCGCGCTCCTCGCAGGCCGCCATCCAGGCCCAGGCGTCGTCGACCTCGGGCAGGTCCAGCGTGTCGGTGTTCATGGGTCGAGCTCCCGCTTCGCTTCGTCTCCGGTCACAGCTCCCCCATCGACCGCAGTTCCGCGACCACCCCGGCGTAGGCCGTCTCCTCGCGTCCGGCGAACTCCTCCGGCGACAGCCCGCCGATCGGGTGGTCGACCACGACGAGCCGCGGGTCGGCCCGACGGGCCTTCGCCTGGGCGGTCACCAGCGGCAGGAACGACGAGGTGACGACGAGGATCGAGCGCACGCCGCGGCGCTCGAGCTCGAGCGAGTCGTGGAGACTCCACGACGAGCACGAGCCTCAATCACCGATCGCGACGACGGCCAGCCGATACCGGGCGGCGAGGTGGTCGAGCAGCGCGGGGTCCGCGCCGACCGCCGCGCTCGGCTTCGCCTCCAGCCCGTGGGGCCCGAGCCCGTGGTCGTCGGCGAGGCGCCGGCCGATGGCCTCGAGCAGGTCGTGGGCGCCGGGCTTGGAGTTGGACAGGCCGCAGAGGGCTCCGGCCGGACTCCCCGAGGACGCGGCCACGGCGACCGTCTCCGAGGGCGCGATCCCGGACGTGGGGTCGACGATGCGCACGATCACTCCTCCTCGAGACGGGCGACGACCGCGAGCCCGGCGCGCAGGCCGTCGGCGGCGGCGGCGAGCAGGGTGCGGTCGGCGCCGGTGACATCGCCGGCCGGGAAGACCGCCGCATCGGCGGGCAGGCCGTCGAGCAGCTCGGTGCGCGGGTCGGCGTGGGTGTAGACGAAGATCCCGGACGCCTCGAGCACCTCCCCGTCGGCGAGGCGGACCCCGGCGAGCGTCCCCTCCCCCTCGAGCGCGGCGACGGTGCCGCTGCGCCGGTCCACGGCCTCGTCGAGGCGGCGCGTGAGGGACGCCGACCAGGCCGGCGCGGCGCTGACCAGCGTGACCCGCTTCGCGATCCCGGCGAGCTCGAGCGCCTCGCGCGCGCTCCACTCGTCGTCGCCGACGACCACGACCTCGCGCCCGGCGTGCAGCGGCCCGTCGCACGTCGCGCAGTGCGAGAGCCCGCGCCCCTCCCAGGCGTCGGCGCCCGCGACGTCGAGCCGCCCCGGCCGCCGGCCGGTGGCGACGACGACCGCGCGCGTCGTGACCGGCCCCTCGGCGGCCTCGACGGTGAGCGGGTCGGTCCGCAGGCCGGTGACCTCGCCGTAGGCGATCTCCACGCCGCGCTCCACGACGTCGGTGAGCAGCGCGCCCATGAGGTCGGGGCCGGTCGTCGGCTCCCCGGACCAGTCGGCCAGCGCACCGAGGTTGATCAGCTGCCCGCCCGGCGCCAGCGCGTCGTGGGCGACGACGCGCAGGTCCCGCTCGGCGCAGGCGCGCGCCGCGGTCAGCCCGGCGATCCCGGCTCCCACGACCACGACGTCCCGGTCCGTGCTCACGTGACCTCCTCGATACGCCGGCTCACCGGCACTCCCTGCACGTGGTTCTGCACGAAGCCGCGGGACTGGTTGCGGCTCGCGTTGCCCGCCAGCACGATCCCGATGTCCTCGGCGCGCGGCACCATCGGCACGAGCCGGTCGGGATCGGTGCCGGCGTAGCGCTCGTCGAGCTCGCCCGCGGCGACCGACGCGTCGAGGTCGAAGCTCGTGGAGCCGACGTTCCACGCGCACGCCTGCAGCTGGCGCACCGGCACCCGCATGTGCTGGGCCAGGTGGCGGCGCAGCGCGTCCTTGTCGACGCCGAACCCGGCGAGCGCCGTCGCCACGGCCGGCCCGAGCACGAGCAGCGGGTGGAACGCGCCGAACTCCAGGCCCGTGTACGCCCACGGCCCGATCGCGTTGCCGAAGATCGTCGTCAGCGCGTCGAGGTGGTCGGCCGCGGTCTCGCCGCCGGAGTAGATCGGGGCGCTGACGGCGACGACGCTCTGCACGGTGACGACGCTGTCGGCGTCGTCGAAGCCCCGGTCGACCCGGAACGACGGCCAGCCGAGTCCCCGCACGGCGGCGTCGTCCTCGGCCAGCGCGACGTGCCAGGTCGAGGCGATCGCGCCCTGGTCGGTCTGCCCGGGCGGGATGCGCAGGCCCGCGACGTTGCGCAGGTACAGGCGCAGGAACCGCCCGACCGCGGTGTTCGCGCGCCGCCCGACGCGCATCGCGCCCGTCCCGCTGTGGAAGCCGAGGCGCTCCACGACGGGCCCGGACAGCACGACCAGGGGTTCCCAGCCCGGCGTCGACCCCGCGTCCTGCACCCGGAACACCGGGTCGGCGACGCACTCGACGATCGCCAGCAGCACCGGCAGGTCCTGCGGGCGGCACCCGGCCATCACGCCGTTGACCGCGACGCTGCGCACCGTGGCCTGCCGCAGCTCGGGCGCGAGCACGCCGAGGACCTCGTCGGGGTCGCGGCGCGTGTGGTCGAGGAACGCCGCGACCCGCTGCGGGGTGGGCGGCACGCTCGGCAGGCCGTCGGTCCAGCCGCGGGCCTCGAAGAGGTCGTGGATGTCGTCCAGGCCGCCGCGGGCGACGACCTCGGTGGGGCCGTGGTCGGCTGACTCGGCCTCCGGCTCGGCGGCCGTCGACCCCGCCACCAGCGCCTCCACCACCGCCGGCGCCACCGCGTCCCGCATCTTCGTCCGGAACACCTCGGTGGGGTCGGTGAGGATCACGCCGGGGTAGCTGACGATCGGGACGTGCCCGACGCCGAGTGACGTGCCGACGGCCCGTCCCATGCCCTCGAACCCCGCGCCGCCGATCGCGACCGCCGGCACCCCGGCGCGCTCGGCGGTGGCCGCTGCCCGCATCACGGCAGGCATGCAGGAGCCTCAAGCGCCGACCGCGGCGACCACGAGGTCGACGCGGTGGGCGCGCAGCAGCTCGGGCAGGGCGTCGAGCACCCGGCGCTCCTCGGCGGCCGAGGCGTGGAAGTTGCCGAACTCCTCCCACCCCACGAACCCGACGTCGCCGTGGCGCTCGCGCGCCACCTCGGAGATCACGTCGAACATCTCCGGGCCGCGGAAGAGCTCGTCCCAGAGGTAGGCCACGCGCCGGCCCGCCAGCGACGACGGGCGCCCGTGCTCGGCGACGTCGCCGACCACCCGCGGGCCCAGCGGCCCCAGGACCTCGTAGCGAGGCTCGCTCACGGTGCTCCCCTACTCGTCGGCGGTGATGACGCGACCGGCCCGGTCGCGCAGGAACAGGGCGGCGACGGTGACGATCGCGGCGCCCACGACGGCGATGCCCACCGCGATGCCGTAGCCGGCGCTCGTCGCGACGACCCCGCCGATGATCGTCCCGATGCCCGACAGGCCGCGGCCGATGTTGTAGGCGGCGGCCGAGCCGAGCGAGCGGATGCGGGTCGGGAACAGCTCGCCGAACCAGACCCCGAAGATGCCGAAGTAGCCCAGGAACAGGCTCGACGCGAGGTAGAGCCACACGAAGTTGCCCAGGCCCTCGCCGCCGAGGGCGAGCACGAGCATCACCGCGAACGTCACGGTCTGCAGCGCGGCGAACGTGACGAACACGCGCCGGCGTCCCCACCGGTCGGACAGCCAGCCGGCGAGGATGAAGCCGACGAACGAGATCGCCGCGGCGAGGTAGAGCACGAGGCTCGCGGTGCCGGCGTCGAAGCCGAGGTCGGTCTTGAGCATCGAGGGCATCCAGGCCGTGGCGGTGTAGGGCACCCACTGGGCGCCGAACGCGACGACCAGGCCGACGAGCACGATCGGCAGCGAGTCCTTCGCGACCAGCTGGCGCCACGGCGACCGGGACGCCTGGGCAGCCGTGGTCTCGGTGAGCAGGCCCGCGGCCTTGCGCCGCTGCAGCTCCTCCCACTGGCGCGACTCGCGGCAGCCGAACCGGATCCAGATGCAGGCGAGGGCGGGCAGGACACCGAGCAGGAACGCGACCCGCCAGTCGACGACGAGCTGGGCGACGAGCACCGCGAGCGCGTACGCCGGCCACAGCGACGCCTGCACCACGCCGCCGCCGAGCCCGCGGCGCTTCGGGGCCCACGCCTCGTTGAGCCAGGCGAAGCCGACCGCCCACTCGCCGCCGGTCCCGATGCCGGTGAGGATCCGGAGCACGAGGAACACCGCGAAGTTCGGGGCGAAGAACACCAGGCCGGTGGCGATCGAGTAGATGAGGATCGACCAGATCAGCGTGCGGCGCCGCCCGTAGCGGTCGCCGAGCCAGCCGAAGAGGACGCCGCCGATCGCGGAGCCGACGAGCTGCCCCGCGATCGCGACGCCGAACACGCCGGCCGAGACGCCGTAGTGGTTCATGATCGCGCCCGCGAGCAGCGTCGGGAGCATGAAGTCGAAGTACTCCATGCCCCAGCCCAGGCAGGCCGCGCCGAGGATGCGGCGCCGCTCGCCGGGGGTGTACTCGGGCGACCCGGTCCCGGGTGGTGCGGCGGTCTGCGTGCCCGCGCCGGCGGGGTCCGTGCCGGAGGTGTCCCTACGGTCCTGCTCGGCGGTCATGGGGCTCCTCCGCGGTGACCGCGCGTCGCTGCGCGCGCCGTTCGTGTGGCGGAGGTTAGGTGGGTCACACGCGGGAAGTCCAGGGTGGATTGGATACGATCTCGGCTACGCCCTGGGCGGCAGCCCCAGCGCGGCGCTCAGGTCGGCGACGGTGTGGTCGCGGTGCGCGTCCATGAGGGCGACCACGGCCCCGGTGTCCCCGCGCCGCAGCGCGGTGATCATCTTGCGGTGCTCGCGCACCACCCGGGCGCGGCCGCCGGAGTCGTAGAGGTGGACCGTCCGGTAGGGCTCGCTGCGCCGCCACAGCCGGTCGATCTCGTCGACGACGAGGTCGAGGCCCGAGAGCCGGAACATCGCGAAGTGGAACGCCTGGTTGGCCGCGACGATGCCGGCCACGTCGACCTTGTCGACCTGCTCGGTGATCGCCTCGTTGAGGGCCGTGAGCTCGCGGAGCTGCTCGCCGGTGAGCTTCGGCAGCGCGCGGAGCACCTCGGTCTCGAGCGCCCGGCGCATGAGGTAGATCTGCGCGAGCTCGTCGGCGTTCAGGCGGGCCACCGCGTAGCCGACGTGCGGCTCGTGGCGCAGCACGCCCTCGGCCTCGAGGGTCTTGAGGGCCTCGCGCACCGGGATGCGGCTGACGCCGAGGCGCGCGGCGAGCGTCTCCTGGCGGATCTGCTGGCCGGGCACCAGCTCGCGCGAGCGCAGCATCCGGCGGATCTCCGTCACCGCGCGCTGCACGCTCGTCGCCCGCCGGGCCGGCTCCGTCTCGGCACTGACCACGCGCCCACCTCCCCGGGTGCAGGGTAGCGGGACCCCTGGCGCGGACGATGGGATACGAAATGGTGTCCGATCGGTTGTGCCCGCCGGGCCCGTCGACCTAGGTTCGCGTCGTGAGCACGGAGTGGGACCGGGTCCTCGCGCCGCGCTCGGTCGCGCTCATCGGCGCCACCGGCCGGGCGGACAACCCCATGGCGCGCCCGCTGCGCTGGCTCACCGAACGAGGGTTCGCCGGGCGGGTGCACCCGGTCAACCCCAAGTACGCCGAGCTGGGCGGCGTGCCGTGCGTCGCCTCGCTCGCCGAGGTCGACGGCGGCGTCGACCTCGCGCTCGCCCTCGTCCCCGCCGAGCGGGCCGCCGCGGCGGTCACCGAGGCGGGTGCGGCCGGCGCGGCCGCGGTCGTCGTGTTCGCCTCCGGGTTCGCCGAGGTCGGCGACGCGGGCCGGGCCCTGCAGGACGAGCTGGTCGCCGCCGCGCGCGCCGCCGGCACCCGCGTGCTCGGCCCCAACTGCCAGGGCCTCTACGACGCGCGCAGCCGCCTTTTCGCGACCTTCACCGGGGCCGGCGAGCGCCCGCTGACCGGCTCCAGCGGCATCGCCTACGTCGGGCAGAGCGGGGCGATCGGGGGCTCGGTGCTCGACGTCGCCGCCGAGCGCGGCCTCGACCTCTCCGCCTGGGTCAGCACCGGCAACGAGGCCGACGTGTCGCTCACCGAGATCGGGCGCCACCTCGTCGCCGACCCCGAGATCACGGTCCTCACCGTCTACGCGGAGTCGCTGCCCGACCCGGACGACTACGCCGCGCTCGCGGGCGAGGCCCGCGCGCACGGCACGGCGCTCGTCGTCCTGCGCTCCGGGCGCTCGGCGCCCGGGCGGCGCGCCGCGGTCTCGCACACCGGCGCGATGCTGGGCGACGACACCGCGTTCCGCCTGGTCTCGCGCCGGTACGGCGTGGTGCTCGTCGACGACGTCGAGGAGCTGCTCGCCGCGGCCACCATGCTCCGGGGCCGGCACGGTCCGGCCGGGCGGTCGGTCGGGCTGGTCACGAGCTCCGGGGGCGCCGGCATCCTCGCCGCCGACCGGGCCAGCGACGCGGGGCTCGCCGTCCCCGAGCTGACCGCCGAGACCCAGGAGAAGCTCGCCCGCCTCGTGCCCGAGTTCGGGGCCGTGGCCAACCCCGTCGACGTCACCGCCCAGCTGTTCAACGAGGGCGGGGGCGCGTTCGGCGAGGTGTGCGGGATCGTGCGCGCCGACGCGTCGGTCGACGCGGTGCTGGTCCTGCTCACGATGCTCGTCGGCGAGACCGCGATGGCCCTGGCCCGCGACCTCGCCGCCACCGTCGCCGAGCAGGGTCCCGACGCCCCGCCCGTCGCCGTGGTGTGGATGGCCGGCGAGGACGGCACGGCGCCGGCCCGCGCCCTGCTGCGCGAGGCCGGCATCCCGGTGTTCTCGTCGATCGCGCTCGCGGTCCGGGTGCTCGACGCCGTGGCCGCGCCGGACGGGGCGGCACCGGACGTCCTCGAGCCCGCGGCGCCCGTGCCCGGCGACGGCTGGGCCCTGCTCGACGCGCTCGGGGTGCGGCGACCCCTGTCCTCGCTCGCACCCGACCCGGCGGACGCCGTCGACGAGCTCGGCGGTGTCGCCGTCCTCAAGGCCGAGGGGCTCGAGCACAAGACCGAGGCGCGCGCGGTCCGGCTGGGCGTGACGACCGCCGACGCCGCCGCGGTCCACGCCGAGCTCGCGGCACTCCCCGGCGCCACGGGCGTGCTCGTGCAGGAGCAGGTACCGGCCGGGGTGGAGCTGCTCGTGGCGGTCGACGGCGGGCGCGACGGCTGGCCGCCGGTGCTCACGGTCGGGCACGGCGGCACGGCGACCGAGGTGCACCGCGACGTCGTCCACGCCCTCGCGCCGGTGACGCCCGAGACGGCGCGCACGCTGCTGGGCGCGCTGCGCTGCTGGCCGCTGCTCGCCGGTCACCGCGGGGCCCCGGGCGTGGACCTGGACGCCGCCGTCGACGCGATCGTCCGCCTCTCCCGCGCGTGCGCCGTGCCCGGGCTCGGCGAACTGGAGGTCAACCCGCTGGTGCTCCTGCCGGCGAGGAGTACCAGCGATGCGGCATCGCTGGCACTGGACGCCAGGATCGCCACATCCTCGGATCCGCGACACGCCGAGGGAGCGATCGCCGTGGACATCCTGAGAACGGAGACCTAGTGGGCACCATCGGGCTCGAGATCACCGACGGCGTCGCGGTGCTGACCGTCGACGCCCCCGACGTCCGCAACGCGCTGACCCCGGCCATGGGCCGCGAGCTGGCCGACGCGTGCGACACCGTCGACGCCGACCGCTCCGTCGGCGCCGCCGTGGTCCGCGGCGCGAACGGCACCTTCTGCTCGGGCGCCGACCGCCGCACGTGGAACCCCGGCGCCGACCAGGCCGAGGACTCCGCCTTCCGCGACACCGGCGCCGTCTACGGGGCGTTCCGGCGCGTCGGCACCCTGGCCGTGCCGACGATCGCCGCCGTCCGGGGCGCGGCCGTCGGCGCCGGCCTCAACCTCGTGCTCGCCACCGACCTGCGCGTCGTCGCTCACGACGCGCGCCTGCTCGCGGGCTTCCTGCGCATCGGCCTGCACCCCGGCGGCGGCTTCTTCACCATCGCGAACCGCACCGCCGGCCGAGAGGCGACCGCGGCGATGGGCCTGTTCGGCGAGGAGATCGACGGCACCCGGGCCGCGGAGATCGGGCTGGCCTGGCGCGCGGTCGCGGACTCCGACGTCGACGACACCGCCCTCGCCCTCGCGGCCGTGCCGGCGAGGGACCCCGACCTGGCCCGCGAGGCCGCCCGCTCGTTCCGCACCGAGACCGGACCGCCGGGCCTGCCGTGGGACGCGGCCGTGGAGTTCGAGCGCGCCACGCAGATGTGGAGCCAGCGCCGGAGGGGGACCCAGTGATCTTCGACCCGACCCCGCTGTCGGCCGACGAGGAGGCGCTGCGCGAGGAGGTGCGCACCTTCCTCGCCGAGACCCTGCCCGACGGCTTCCGCCCCGGTCTCGGGCTCGGCGGCCGCCACGACCCCGAGTTCACGCGCGCGCTCGCCGAGCGCGGTTGGGTCGGCATGGCGATCCCGACCGCGTACGGCGGGGCGGGCGCGAGCACGGTGCGCCGCTTCGTCGTCATCGAGGAGCTGCTCGCCGCGGGCGCCCCGATCGCCGCGCACTGGATCGCCGAGCGCCAGTCCGCGCCCGCCTTCCTGCGCTTCGGCACCGAGGAGCAGCGGCAGTGGTTCCTGCCGCGGATCGCCGCCGGCGAGTGCTGGTTCTCGCTCGGCATGAGCGAGCCCGACGCCGGCTCGGACCTCGCGTCCGTGCGGACGACGGCCACGCCCGTCGAGGGCGGCTGGCGGGTCTCGGGCACCAAGGTGTGGACCACCAACGCCCACCTCAACCACTTCGCCGCGATGCTCTGCCGCACGACCCCGCAGGGCGAGGGCGACCGCCACGCCGGGCTCTCGCAGCTCATCGTCGACCTCTCCGCCGACGGCGTGCACGTCTCCCCGATCCCGCTGATCGACGGCGAGGAGCACGTCAACGAGGTCGTGCTCGACGGTGTCTTCGTCCCCGACGAGCGGGTCCTCGGCGAGGTCGGGCAGGGCTGGGCGCAGGTCACCGCCGAGCTCGCCCACGAGCGCTCGGGCCCCGACCGCTACCTCTCGATCCTCGGCCTCTACCGCGCGTTCCTCGACGTCCACGGCCGCCACCCCGACGCCGTCACCGCCGCCGCCGTCGGACGGGTCGGCGCGCGGCTCTGGACGATCCGCCAACTGTCCCTGGCCGTCGCCCGCTCGCTGGACCAGGGCGAGGCGCCGGCGGTGGAGGCGTCGCTGGTCAAGGACATCGGCACGACGTTCGAGCAGCAGGTCGTCGAGACGCTCCGCGACGCGGCGGGTGGCGAGATCGACCCGGGAGGTCCGACGATGTTCGACAAGTTGCTGGCCGAGTGCGTGCTCAACGCCCCGACGTGGACGCTGCGCGGCGGCACCACCGAGGTGCTGCGCGGGATCGCGGCCAAGGCGCTGACGCGGGGCGGGCGATGAGCGCCGAGGTCCGGGAGGCGGTCGCCGACCTGCTCGCCGACCGCGTCACCCCCGGGGCCCTCGAGGCCGCCGAGCGCGACGGCTGGGCGGCCGGGGTGTGGGAGCCGCTGCACGCGGGCGGGTTCACGACGGTCGGCGTGCCCGAGAGCGCCGGGGGCGCGGGCGGCTCGGTCGCCGAGGCGTGCGCGGTGCTCGAGGCGGCCGGCGCCGCGGCCGCGCCGGTGCCGGTCGCCGAGACCGGGCTGCTGGCCGGGCGGCTGCTCGCCTCCGCCGGTCTGGCGCTGCCCGACGGGCCGGTGACGACGGGGACCGGGTCGGTGACGCTGTCGGACGGCACGCTGACGGGCCGGCTCGCGCGGGTTCCCTGGGCGTCGGCCTCGTCCCGCATCGCCGTGCTCGCCGACGGCCCCGACGGCCCGGTGGTCGCGGTCATCGACCCGGGCACGACGAGCATCAGCGCAGGTCACAACCTCGCCGGCGAGCCCCGCGAGACCGTCGACCTCGACGGCGTCGTCCCCGAGACCACCGCTCCGGCGCCTGCCGACGCCCGCGAGGCCCTCGCCCGTCGCGGCGCCCTCGCCCGCGCCGCGCAGATCGCGGGCGCCGCGCGCCGGGTCCTCGCGGTCACCGTGACCTACACCGGCGAGCGCGTGCAGTTCGGGCGCCCGGTGTCGCGGTTCCCGGCCGTCGCCGACCACCTCGTGCGGATCGCCGAGCAGGCCGAGATGGCCGCCATGGCCGCGCGCTCGGCCGCCGTCGGCGCGGGCCCGGACGGTGAGCCCGCGGACCTCGACGTCGCCGCGGCCGCCGCCGTCGCGTCCGAGGCCGCCGGCCTCGTCGCCGCGGCCGCGCACCAGGCGACCGGGGCGATGGGCGTGACGCGCGAGTTCGCGCTCGGTGTCCTCACCCGGCGGCTGTGGTCGTGGCGCGACGAGTGGGGTGGCGA
This sequence comes from Actinomycetospora lutea, assembly GCF_028737205.1. Lineage (GTDB taxonomy): Bacteria > Actinomycetota > Actinomycetes > Mycobacteriales > Pseudonocardiaceae > Actinomycetospora > Actinomycetospora lutea. The sequence continues at coordinate 169,514 of NZ_JAQZAL010000007.1, forward strand.
GCGGGCGTGGTCGACGCGGCTCGGCCACACCCTCGCGGCGGGCGGCCCGGAGGCGCTGTGGCCGACGCTCGCCCGAGGGGTGCGCTGAGGTGCGGACGGAGAACGGGCTGGTCGTCGAGGTCGCCGACCGGGTCGCGACGGTGACCCTCGACCGGCCCGAGCGGCTCAACGCGCTCTCGACCGGTCTGCAGCGCGACCTCGTCGCGGCGTTCGACGGGTTCGCCGACGACCCCGACGTCTGGGTCGTCGTGCTCACCGGCGCCGGGGAGCGGGCGTTCTGCGCCGGGTCGACCTGCGCGAGATCCGCGAGAACGACAGCGCTTCCGACCGAGGTATGCGCCGCGCTGGGCAAGGGCTGCGCGCTGCCCCTGTCGGCGGCGCTGCGTCTCGACGCCGGCCCCGACCGGTACACCAGCGAGGACCGCGTCGAGGGCGTCGCGGCGTTCGTCGAGAAGCGGGACCCGGTCTGGCGAGCGCGCTGACCCGTGTGACGCGCCCGACACCGCCCGGCCGCCGGAGCGGGTATCCGCCCGTGTGGACGTCACCGTGTTCGGCGGCACCGGCAAGATCGGCCGCCTCGTCGTGGAGCGGCTGCTCGACGAGGGTCACCAGGTCACCGCGCTGGTGCGCTCGCCCGAGAAGCTGACCGCCGAGGACCCGCACCTGCACGTCGTCGTCGCCGAACTGGACGACGCGCCCGCGATCCGCAAGGTCGTCGACGGCGCCGACGCCGTGATCAGCGCGCTCGGCCCCGCCATCGACCCGTTCCTGCGCGCCGGGCCGCTGACCGAGGCGACGCGCACGATCGTCGCCGCGATGCACGAGTCCGGCGTCCGGCGGCTGATCGCGCTCGGGACGGTCAGCGTCCCCGACCCGCGCGACCGCCCGAGCCTCGTCGAGCGCCTCGTCCCGGTCGGCATCGGCCTGCTCATCCCCGGTGCGCTCGAGGAGGTGCAGGGGATCAGCGAGGTCGTCACCACCTCGGGGCTGGACTGGACGCTCGCACGGATGACCGCGCCCATCGACATCCCGTCCAACGGCACGCTGCGCGCCGGGTTCCTCGGCCGCGACGACGTCGGGACGCCGATGGCGCGCACCGACGTCGCCGCGTTCCTCGTCGACCAGCTCACCGACGACCGTTTCGTCGGCGCGGCCCCGGCGATCAGCAACTGAGGCGCTACTTCCGGGCGATCCCCGCGCTGGCCGGACCCACCAGCGGCAGGATCTCGATCTCCTCGAAGCCGGCCTCGCGGCACCAGCCCGCGAAGTCCCGACCGGTGTAGTCACCGGCGTCGCCGAACTCGATGAGCATGTTCAGCGACATCAGCAGTCCGAACGCGTTCTCCCGCCGCGCGTCGTCGATGATGTTCTCGACCACGACGAGCACGCCACCCTCGGGCAGGGCCTCGTACGCGGCGCGGATCAGCCGCCGCTTGTGCTCGGTGTTCCCGTCGTGCAGGACGTTGCCCATGGTGATCACGTCCGCCCGGGGCAGGGGGTCGGCGCCGAAGTCCCCGGAGATGACGGCGATGCGATCCGCGAGCCCCGCGTCGGCGACCGTCTTGCGCGCGATCGGCTCGACGACCGGGAGGTCGAACGTCGTGCAGGCGAGGTGCGGGTACCGCGACGCGAGGACGATGCTCAGCAGCCCGGTCCCGCCGCCGACGTCGCCGACCGTCGCGTGGCACGTGAAGTCGACGGCGTCGGCGAGGGCCTCGAAGTTGCCGCGCTGGATGCCCTCCATGGCGTGCATGAACTCCTCGAGACGGTCCGGGTTGCGGGCGAGCGTCGCGAAGAACGGCTCGCCGTTGTCCCGGGTCTCGTTCTGGGGCCGTCCCGTGCGCAGGGCCTCGGTGAGCCCTCCCCAGAAGCCGTAGAGCCGGGAGTTCAGCATCTCGAGCAGCCCGCCGACGTAGCCCGGGAGGCGCTGGTCGAGGAACGCGGCCGTCTCCGGGGTGTTGCGGTAGAGCGCGTCCACGCCCTCGCCCTCCCGCTCGAGGAACCGGAGCGCGACCAGCGCGTCGAGGAAGTCGTCGGTGGCGCGCGGGTGCAGGCCGACGCGGTCGGCGATCGCGTCGCCCGTCATCGGGCCGGCGGCGCCGAGGTGGGTGAACAGGCGCAGTTCGACGGCCGAGAGCAGGGTCTTCGACGCCCAGAACGCCGAGCCCGTTTCCAGGATGCGGGCAGGGTCGACCGGGGATGCGGACAGCGGCGGCATGACGCCTCCTGGTGGCTGCGGGAGTGGCTCGGAGTGGCTGCGGGGTGACAGCGGTCACGCTGCCGCGCCGGGGGCGCGTCCGTATCCGGACCGGACCACCGAGACACCGCGACGGATCTACGGAGCTAGCGCGAGCGCAGCTCCGTACGCCGCGAGAGCCCGGTCTTGGCCAGCAGGCTGGCGACGTGGGTCTCGACCGTCCGCGGCGAGAGGAACAGGCACTCGGCGATCTGCGCGTTGGTACGGCCCTGCTCCACCAGGGCCAGGACCTGCCACTCCCGCGGCGTCACGCCCAGCTCGCGGAGGTCGGCGGGCACCACCGGGGCGTCGCGGCGGGTCCGCGGCACGGGCAGGCCGAGCTCCTGCATGAGGTCGCGGCAATGCCGGAGCATGCACACCTCGCCGGTCCCCTCCAGGTCGGCGAACGCGGCGCGCAGCCAGCGCTCGGGGGCGCCGAATCCCCCGGCCGCGGCCGGCCGGACCAGCTCGAGGCGCAGGAGGTGCCGCCACACGCGGTAACCGGACAGGACGCGGTCGCCCTCGGTGATCGACCTCTCGGCACCGTCGAGATCGCCGGCACGGGCGTGGACGAGGGCGTCCACGTAGAGCCGTGCCCCCTCGTTGCAGGCGTGCCAGCGGATCTCGTCGGCCAGCAGGTCGTCGGCCGCGGACGCGTCGTCGGGGTCGATCACGGCCCGCAGGAGCGCGCGCACCCCCCACATCGGGCTCGCGATGTCGCCGGGGTTGCGGCGCCGGCGCTCGTCGTTGGAGTCGAAGATCGACACGGCGCCGGCGAGGTCACCGTCGACCCACGCGGCCATGCCCTCCACGTCCGCGTAGTGCGCGCCGGCGTCCATCGACTCCGGCGCCAGCTCCCGCGCCTCCGCCAGCAGCGGGGCGACCCGGGCGCGCTCGTCGGCCCACAGGTGCCCGATCGCGGCGAAGAACCGGGCCGCGGCGGCGACGGGCGCCAAGCCGAGGAGGTCGGCGCGCGTCGCGGCGCGCTCGGCCCACGGCAGCATGGCCACGTGGCCGTCGCAGAGCGCGACGCAGGTGCCGATGTGGACGTCGAGCACGGCCGCGGTGGCGAGCATCCCGGCGTCCTCGGCCTGCTGCTGGGCCAGCAGCAACCGGTCCTTGCGGCTCGCGTGGTAGACGTCGTTGACGCCCAGCTCGAACAGCGCGCGGATGCGCCACACCGTGAGGCCGTGCTGCGCCGCGCACCGCTCGGCCTCGGCGAGCGCGGCCTCGGACACCGACGGCTCGGTGCGTCGCAGCGCCCGGCCGACGATCTCCAGCGCCTCGCACACCGCCTCCGGCGGGCCGTGCTCCGCGCCGCGCGCGGCGGCGGTCCGGGCGAGCGCGGCGGCCCGCCCGGCGTCGTGCTCGCCCAGCGCCACGTGCGCGCGCACGGCGTCCACGCGCGGGTCCCCCGCCGAAGCCACGGGGGCGAGCAGCTCGTCGGCCGCCGCCCAGCGCTCGGCCGCGGCCGCCGCCCGGGCCAGGTGCAGGCACAGCAGTGTCAGCTGCTCCCCGCGCACCACGGGCCGGAGCTCCGCCCCGCGGGCGGCCGCCTCGTCGAGACGTCCGGCCAGCGTCAGGACCCGGACCAGCTCGACGGCGATCTCGTGGTCGTCGGGGGCCAGCTCGGCGGCGCGCCGCAGGGTCGCCTCGGCGCTGCCCAGAGCACCGGCGTCGACGGCGGCCCGGGCGGGACCCAGCAGCTGACGCCCCGCCGTGCGTCCGCGCCCGCACTGCACGTACAGCTCGGCGACGAGCCGGGCACGGTCCGCGGTCTCGCCGTCGGGTCCGGCGTCCAGGGCCGCCGCGGCCGCCCGGGCGATCGCCGCGCGCTCGGGCGGGAGCAGTGCGGCCAGGACCGCGTCCCGGGTCAGGGCGTGCCGCCACCGCAGCGCTCCGGCCGGCCCGGGTTCCCGCACCAGCAGGGCCGCTTCGACGCCCGCCCGCAGGGCCGTCGCCACCTCATGCTCGGTCCGACCGGCGGCGGCCGGCAGCAGCTCCCACTCGACGGTCGTGGCGAGGACGGCCGCAGTGCGCAGGACGTCGCGGGCCGCCTCCGGCAGTGCGTCCATCCGCCGGCGGGTCAGGTCGGCCACCGTGTGCGGCACCCCGGGGTCGTCCCCGTCGCCCGGCAGGGCATCGACGAGCTCCTCGACCAGCAGCGGGAGGCCGTCCGAGGTGCGCACCACGAGGTCGACCGCGGCATCGGACAGCGGCCCGGCGCGGTCCCGCGCGAGCGCAGCGATCTCGGGCGGCGCGAGCCGGTGCAGCGGCGCGACCCCGACCGCGGGATGGCGGTGCAGCTGGGCGAGGCCCGGCGGGGCGTGCTCGTCGTCCCGGGCGGTCCCGATCACCAGCACCCGCGTCCCGGCGACCCGGCCGACGAGGTAGTCGAGCAGGGCGAGGGTGTCCTGGTCGGCCCAGTGCAGGTCGTCGAGGGTGACGAGCAGCCCGCGCTCCCCGCCGCCGACATCGAGGAGCTCGCGGACCGCCTCACCCAGGAGGACGACCGGGTCGACCAGGGCGCTGTCCGGCGCCGCGGTCGCGGGCCAGCCCGGGAGGAGCCGCCCGAGCACGGGCCGGTACGGGGCGAGCCGGGGGTGCTCCGCCGTCGCGGGGGTCGCCAGCGACAGGAGCGCCTCGGCGACGGGACGAAAGGGGCCGCCGCCGGGGACCGCCCGACCGCTCAGCACGGCCATGCCCCGCGCCCGCGCCCGCCGGCCGGCCTCCGCGAGGATCCGGGACTTCCCGATCCCGGCCTCACCCGCCACGAGCAGGACGCTGCCGACGCCCCCCTGGGCCTCGACCAGCCGCCGCGCCACGGCGCCGAGCTCCGCCTCGCGGCCGACGGTCGCGACGAGGCCCTCGGCGCTGGTCACCCGGCCGAGTATCTCGGCCCGCGGACCCGCGGTCGATCCGCCGACCGGAGCGGTGCTCACCGACGTCGCCGCGTTCCTCGTCGACCAGCTCACCGACGACCGCTTCGTCGGCGCCGCGCCGGCGATCAGCAACTAGACGCTCACCGGCGCCCCTCGGTGCGCCGGCGGAAGTCGTCCTCGAGGCTCTCCTCCCGCTGACGTCTGCGCGCACGCTCCAGCGCCAGCACCGCCAGCCCGTACACCGCGCCGAGGACCAGCAGGAAGATCCCGAGCCGGACGACGACGAGCTGGACGCCGGTGAGGCCCAGGTCCGCGCCCGCCACCACGGTCAGCAGACCCAGGGCTAACAGGTGATAGAGGGTGACCAGCAGGTAGTTCAGCGAGGCCGAGAACGACCGGTCGCCGTACACCTCCGCGAGGAAGTCACGCCCGATCCGGCGCAGGAGCACACCCACGACCACCGTGATGACGATGCCGACGACCACCGTCGTCACGAAGCTCGCCGTCGAGACCCCCATCGGAGACCGCCCTCGTTGGTCCGGTGCGCGATGGGTCCGGCAGCGTTGTGGGGGCTCAGAGCGCGCGGTGTTCCTCTCCGGCTACCCGTGCCCCGGCCGCGACCAACCCGAGCGGTCGCTCGCTCAGGACGCCGAGCCGTGGTCGGTGCCGTCCTCCGTGCCGGCCCGGCCGCCGGGGACCACGCGGCCCTCGAGCTTCGCCCACGTCGCGCTCCACTCGGCCAGCGGTACGAGGAGCCGCTGGAGCACCTGGAGCTGTTCGTCGAACGCCGCGAGCTGGCTCTGCATGGCGGCGACGGCGTCGCGCTGCGCCTGGATCGCCGTGCGCATCGCCCCGAGCTGTGCCGCCGACATCGCGCCCGGGTGCGTCGCGACCTCGGGCAGCGCCGGCAGGTCGCCCAGCGGGGCGCCCGCCGCGCGCACGACGTTCTCGGCCATGCCGCGCAGGCCGCTGATCACGCCCCACAAGGGGTTCTGACCGGGCTGTTCGCTCATGGGATCGGGATACCCGCTCAGACCTCCGCGCCCGTGTAGAACGCGACCGTGCGGTCCGCGCGGGCCTCGGCCTCGCCGTGCTCCATCCCGGACGCGACGCTCGCCTCGGCCCACGCCCGCCCGGCCGCGGCGATGAACAGCCGGCACTCGTCGGACGTCGACCAGGCCTCGGCGTCCTCGGGCGACACGCCGGCGCCCGAGCCCAGGTGCAGCCCGAGCCCGAGCATCCCGAGGTCCCAGCCGATCCCCGCCGCACCCGGGCCGTACATCCGCCAGTGGTCGTCGTCGACGTGCGCGATGTGGGTCAGGGTGAAGCGCGCCCCGTCGTCGTCGGGGGTCAGCCGGACCTCGATCCAGCTGACCCCGCCCCCGAACTCCCACGTCGCGTCGAACCCCGTCGGCGGGTCGCAGGCGGTGACGGTGCCGCCGGCGTTGCCCTCGAGCTGGTACCGCCCGCCGAGGCGCAGCTCGCCGCTGACCGGTAGGAACCAGCGGGCGATGCGATCGGCCTCGGTGCACGCCGACCAGAGGTCGGCGACGTCGGTGGGGAACGCGCGACTCAGGGTCACGACGGCCGCCTCCCCCGCCTCCAGCGTGCGGGAGCCGACGGTGCGGCGGGTGGCCGCGATCTCGTGGGTGATGTCCATGCGTATCAGTATCGACTGATATAAGTCAGGACTCAAGGAAGGCGTCGAGGATCCGGTCGGCCGCCAGGGCGGGGGTGAGCTCGCCCGCCTCGACCTCGCGCTCGAGCTCGCCGCGCATCGCCTTGACGTCCGGGTGGTCCGTGAGCCGGTCGAGGAGCCGGTCGCGGACCATCTGCCAGGTCCAGTCGACCTGCTGGCGCGCCCGCTTCTCCGCCAGGCCGCCCTCGGACTCCAGGTGCTCCTGGTGCCGCACGAGCGCCGACCACACGTCGTCGAGCCCGGTCCTCTCCGCGGCGCTGCAGGTCAGCACGGGGACCTTCCACGTCTCCCGCTCGCCCCGCAGCATCGCCAGCGCCTGCTCGAGCTCGCGCGCGGCCCGCTTGGCCTCGCGCGCGTGGGGCCCGTCGGCCTTGTTCACCGCGATCACGTCGGCGATCTCGAGGATGCCGCGCTTGATGCCCTGCAGGGAGTCGCCGGTGCGCGCGAGGGTCAGGAAGAGGAACGAGTCGACCATCTGCGCCACGGTCGTCTCGGACTGCCCGACGCCGACGGTCTCGACGATGACGACGTCGTGGCCCGCCGCCTCCATCACGACCATCGTCTCGCGGGTGGCCTTCGCGACCCCGCCCAGCGTGCCCGCCGTCGGCGAGGGCCGGATGAACGCGTCGTCGTCGGTGGCCAGCTCGTTCATGCGCGTCTTGTCGCCCAGGATCGAGCCGCCGCTGCGGGTCGACGACGGGTCGACGGCCAGCACCGCGACCTTCGACCCGGCCGCGGTCAGCGTGGAGCCCAGCGCGCCGATGAACGTCGACTTCCCGACCCCGGGCACCCCGGAGATGCCGATCCGCCGCGCGCCGCCCGCGTGCGGGAGCAGCTCGACGAGCAGCTCCTGGGCGGCCTCGCGGTGGTCGGGACGCGTCGACTCGACGAGCGTGATCGCCCGCCCGATCCAGAGCCGCGAGCCGGACCGGACGCCGTCGACGTACTGGTCGAGGTCCACTAGCCCGTGCCGTGCCCCAGCCGCTCGGACAGCGTCCCGAGCAGCTGGGTCGCGGCCTCGGCGATCACCGTGCCCGGTCCGAAGATCGCGCTGGCGCCGTTGTCGAGGAGCTCCTGGTGGTCACCGGGCGGGATGACGCCGCCCGCGACGATGAGGATCTCCTCGGCCCCGGCGTCCTTCAGCTCGTCCCGGAGCGCCGGCACCAGCGAGAGGTGCCCCGCGGCCAGCGACGACACGCCGACGACGTGCACGTCGGCCTCGACGGCCTGGCGCGCGACCTCGGCGGGCGTCTGGAACAGCGGGCCCACGTCGACGTCGAAGCCCAGGTCGGCGAACGCGGTGGCGATGACCTTCTGCCCGCGGTCGTGCCCGTCCTGGCCCATCTTCGCGACGAGGATGCGGGGCCGGCGGCCCTCGGCCTCCTCGAACCTCGCGGCGGCGGCGCGCGCCTGTTCGACGGCCGAGTTCTCGCCCACCTCGTCACGGTAGACCCCGGAGATCGTCCGGACGTCCGAGCGGTGCCGGCCGTAGACCTCCTCGAGCGCGTCGGAGATCTCCCCGACGCTCGCCTTGGCCCGCGCGGCGTCGATGGCGAGCTTGAGCAGGTTGCCGTCGAGGTCGCCGTCCCGCGTCCCCTCCGACGCGGCGCGCGCGGCGTTCGTCAGCTGCTGCAGCGCCGAGCGGACCGCCTCGTCGTCACGGTCCTCCCGCAGCTGCTTGAGCCGCTCGACCTGCTGGCGCAGCACGTCGGCGTTGTCGACCTTGAGGACGTCGACCTCCTCGCCGGAGGTCAGCGGGTACTTGTTGACGCCGATCAGCGGCTGGCGCCCGGAGTCGATCCGCGCCTGGGTGCGGGCGGCGGCCTCCTCGATGCGCATCTTCGGCAGGCCCTCGTCGATGGCCTGCGCCATCCCGCCGGTCGACTCGACCTCCTGGATGTGGGTCCAGGCGCGGCCGGCGAGCTCGCGCGTCAGGCGCTCGACGTACGCCGAGCCGCCCCACGGGTCGACGGTGCGCGTCGTGCCCGACTCCTGCTGCAGCAGCAGCTGGGTGTTCCGGGCGATGCGCGCGGAGAAGTCGGTCGGCAGCGCCAGGGCCTCGTCGAGGGCGTTGGTGTGCAGCGACTGGGTGTGGCCCTGGGTCGCGGCCATCGCCTCGACGCAGGTGCGGACGACGTTGTTGTAGACGTCCTGGGCGGTCAGCGACCAGCCGGAGGTCTGGCTGTGCGTCCGCAGCGACAGCGACTTGGGGTTCTGCGCCCCGAACGCGTGGACGAGCTTGGCCCAGAGCAGGCGCGCGGCGCGGAGCTTGGCGATCTCCATGAAGTAGTTCATGCCGATGCCCCAGAAGAACGAGAGGCGCGGCGCGAACTTGTCCACGTCGAGGCCGGCGTCGCTCCCGGCCCGCAGGTACTCCACCCCGTCGGCCAGCGTGTAGGCCAGCTCCAGGTCGGCCGAGGCCCCGGCCTCCTGGATGTGGTAGCCCGAGATGGAGATCGAGTTGAACTTCGGCATCTTCTCCGAGGTGTAGCTGAAGATGTCCGAGATGATCTGCATCGACGGCTTCGGCGGGTAGATGTAGGTGTTGCGGACCATGAACTCCTTGAGGATGTCGTTCTGGATGGTCCCGGCCAGCTGCTCCGGCGACACCCCCTGCTCCTCGGCGGCGGCGACGTAGAGCGCCATCACCGGGAGCACGGCCCCGTTCATGGTCATCGACACCGACATGCGGTCCAGCGGGATGCCGTCGAACAGCTGGCGCATGTCGAGGATCGAGTCGATCGACACCCCGGCCATGCCGACGTCGCCGGACACCCGCGGGTTGTCGGAGTCGTAGCCGCGGTGGGTGGGCAGGTCGAACGCGACCGACAGGCCCTTCTGCCCCGCGGCGAGGTTGCGCCGGTAGAACGCGTTCGACTCCGCCGCGGTCGAGAACCCGGCGTACTGGCGCACGGTCCACGGCTGGGTCACGTACATCGTCGGGTACGGCCCGCGCAGGTAGGGCGTGACGCCCGGGTAGGTGCGCAGGAAGTCGAGACCCTCGAGGTCGGCCTGCGTGTAGAGCGGCTTGACGCCGATGCCCTCGGGGGTCTCCCAGACGAGGTCCTCGGCGCCCTTGCCGGTGGCCTCCTCGAGGGCGGCCTCCCAGTCGCCGGACGGGCTCTCGGGCGTGCCGAGCTCGACGTCGCCGAAGTTCGGGATGCTCATCGGACCTCTCCCGTCTTCCTCGTGGCAAGGGCCTCGAGCGTGTCGCGGAGGACGGCCGCGGCGTCGCACCCGGCGTACAGGGTGCCGTCGACGCCCTCGACGTCCTTCTTCCCCGCCAGCAGGATGCGCGTCGCCCCGGCCTCGCGCAGGGCGGCCGCGACGTCGGCGGCGTGCTGGTCGTAGAGCTCGTCCGACGACGCGATGACCGCGACCGGCGTCCCGGCCTCGCGGAACCCCGCGGCGATCTCCTGCGGGTCGGTGCCGCCGGGCCCGTCGGTGGTGGCCACACCCCCGGCGCCGAACAGGTTCGCGGTGAACGAGACACGGGCGGTGTACTCGGCGAGCCTGCCGAGGGTGGCGAGGAAGACCGTCGGCCTCGTGTCGGCCTCGTCCGCGCGGTCGCGCAGCTCCTCGAAGACCTGCGCGTAGCGGCGCCGCGGCAGGCCGCCCTCGTGCTCGGCGATCGGGAGCGGGTCGCGGACGGGCAGCTCCTCGTGGAGGTTCGGGAACTCGCTGACGCCGGTGATCGGGTCCTTGCGGCGGGCGATCCGCGTGGCCCGCTGCTCCCAGGTGGCGTCGAGGCGGGCGAGCAGGCTCCCCCTATCGGCGTGCAGTGTTGGATCGAGCACCGCCTCGATGCCGCCGTCGCGCTCGATGCGCGTGAACTCCTCCCACGCGGCGTGGGCCAGCGCGTCGGTGAGCGACTCGACGTACCAGGAGCCCCCGGCCGGATCGATGACGTGCGCGAGGTGCGACTCCTCGAGCAGCAGCGTCTGGGTGTTGCGCGCGAGGCGCCGGGCGGCCTCGTCGGGGCGCCCCAGCTCGCTGTCGAAGGGCAGGACCGTGACCGCGCCCGCCCCGCCGAGCCCGGCGCCCACGGCCGCGACGGTGGTGCGCAGCATGTTCACCCACGGGTCGCGACGGGTGATCATGGCCGGGCTCGTGACGGCGTGCTGCTCCATGGCCCGCGCGCTCTCCGACGCCCCCGACACGGAGCCGATCCGCTCCCAGCACCGGCGCGCCGCGCGGAGCTTGGCGAGCGTCGCGAACTGGTCGGCGGTGGCGGCCACGCGGAACTCGATCCGCGCGAACGCCTCGTCGGTGCTCAGCCCGGCCCCGGTGAGCAGGCGCAGCGCGTGCACCCCGGCGGCCAGCGCGGCGCCGAGCTCCTGAGCGTCGCTGCCGCCCGCGCGGTGGTAGGGCAGGGCGTCCGCGACGACCGTGCGCAGCTGGGGGTGGCCCTGCGCGGCGACCCTGCTGTGCTCGACGAGGGCGTCGCGGTACGCGTCGTCGAGCGGCGCGCCGCCCTGCGTCCGGTCGAGCAGCGGGTCGTAGCCGAGCGACCCCCCGATGGCCCCGGACCCGGCCTGCTCGGCGAAGCGCAGGAGCGCGGCGGCGGCGTCCGGGGTGTCGCGGCCGGCCTCGAGAGCGATCGGCGCGAGGTCGACGAACACGCCCTCGAGCAGGGTCGGCAGCGCGTCGACGGCCGGGCCGCCGGCGTCGCCGAGCACCAGCCAGAGCGACGACACGCCGTTCTCCAGCTCGGCCATGAGGACGTCGTGGGCCGCACCGAGGTCGGCGTCGCGCGCGAAGGCGTGGCGCTGACGGACCAGCCACCCCTCGGCGACCTGGCCCTCCGGCCGCGCGCCGCGCACGAACGGCGGCAGACCCGGCACCCCGGTGTCGACGTCCGGCGCGTCCTCGGCGGCGTAGAGCCCGGCGATCGTGATGCCGTCGTCGGTGACGGTCGCGAGCGCGGCCTCGGCCTCCTCGGGCGAGACCTCGCGGCCCGACTTCGCCAGCACCCCGGCGACCAGCTCGCGCCACTGCTCGCGCGTCGGGGCCTCGAACTCCCCGGCCAGGGTGAGCTCCTCCGGGGCCTCGTCGTCCAGCTGGGCAGAGGGGTCCAGCTCCGCTGCGCTCCGTGTCCCGCCCGATGTCATACGCCGGATCGTAGAACGGTCGCTACCGACTGTTTCCCCACCGTGCGACAGGCCACCGGAGCGGGCGAGCGGAATCGTTCGAGATGGGCGGGTGCGCCGGGGCGGCGCGCGGGCGCTGGTCCTAAGCGCGCATGTGGACGCGCTCGCCCTGGCGCCCGAAGAGCGCGAGCTCGACGGGCCCGCCGCCGGTGGTGCCGAGCCAGTGCGGGCGGCGGGTGTCGATCTCGGTGGCCTCGCCGTGGCGCAGCAGGAGGTCGGCGTCACCGTTGATCACCCGGAGCCGCCCGGCCAGCACGTAGACCCACTCCCAGCCCTGGTGGGTCGGGAGCTCGGCCGGCGGGGTGTTCCGGGCCGGGGAGAAGACGAACTTGTACGCCGCCGGCTGTCCGGGGCTGCGCGAGAGCCGGTACATGACGGTGTCCTCGGTGCGCGAGACCGGCGCGTCCCGGGCCGGCGTCGCCTCGCGGATGCCGATCAGCTCGTCGATCCCGGTGCCGTAGACCGTGGCGAGCGGGAGCAGCAGCTCGAGGGTGGCGCGCCGGCCGCCGTGCTCGAGGCGCGAGAGGGTGCTGGTGGAGATCCCGGTGCGCTCCGAGAGCTCGGCGAGCCCGAGCCCCTCGCGGCGGCGGCGGGTCGCGAGGCGGGCCCCGAGGTCGTCGAGCACGTCGTTCACGGTTGCCATACTGGCAAATTCCCTCGCCGGGCGTCCTCTCGCGTCGCACTGTGGGGCCATGACCGACGAACCCCTCGACGTCCTCGTCCTCGGGGGCGGCGCGGCCGGCCTGTCCGGCGCGCTGACCCTCGCCCGTTCCCGCCGCTCGGTGCTCGTGCTCGACGCCGGCGAGCCCCGCAACGCCCCGGCCGCCGGGGTGCACGCGTTCCTCACCCGCGACGGCCTGCCGCCCGCCGAGCTCGTGCGCCTCGGGCGCGCGGAGGTCGAGTCGTACGGCGGGCGCATCCGCGCCGGCACGGCCGTGGCGGCCCGGCGCGTCGGCGACCTGTTCGCCGTGGACACCGCCGACGGCGACACGCTGCACGCGCGCCGGCTGCTCGTCGCCACCGGGCTGGTCGACGAGCTGCCCGACCTGCCCGGCGTCCGCGAGCTGTGGGGTCGCGACGTGCTGCACTGCCCGTACTGCCACGGGTGGGAGGTGCGCGACCGGGCAGTGGCCGTCCTCGGCACCGGACCGAACAGCCTGCACCAGGTCAAGCTCTTCTCCCAGCTCACCGACGACCTCGTCTACCTCCGCCACCACGGTCCGGCCCTGACCGCCGACGAGGCCGAGCAGCTCGCGGCGCTCGACGTCGCCGTGATCGACGAGGAGGTGACGGGCCTCGAGATCGCCGACGGACGCCTGGTCGGCGCGCGCCTGTCCGACGGCCGGGTCGTGGCACGCCAGGCCCTCGTCGTCGGACCGCGGTTCGTCGCGCGCAGCGCGCTGCTCGAGGAGCTCGGGGTCGAGGTCGCCGACCACCCCCTCGGCGGGCGCTACGTCACCACCGCCGACACGACCGGGCGCACGCCCGTGCCGGGGGTCTGGGTGGCGGGCAACGTCACCGACCTCTCGGCCCAGGTCGTCGCCGCGGCCGCCGAGGGCACGATGGCCGGGGCCCGCCTGAACGCCGACCTCGTCGAGGAGGACATCGCGCGGGCCGTCGCCCGTCACCGGGAGGGAGTCCCCGCATGACCGCACCCGAGCAGTTCACCGCCGCCTTCTGGGACGAGCGCTACGGGAGCAGCGAGAAGATCTGGAGCGGCGAGCCGAACGCCGTGCTCGTCCAGGAGGTCGCCGACCTCGCGCCCGGCACGGCGCTCGACGTCGGCAGCGGCGAGGGCGGCGACGCCATCTGGCTCGCCGCGCGCGGCTGGACGGTGACCGCGATCGACGTCTCGCGCGTCGGGCTCGAGCGGGTCGCGGCCCGCGCCGCGGCCGAGGGGCTGGGCGAGCGGGTGGCGACGGCGCTGGTGGACGTCTTCGCCGACCCGATCCCGGGCCCCCAGGACCTCGTCACCGCACACTTCCTGCAGCTGCCCGCCGACGTGCGCCCGCGGATCCTCTCGGCGCTGGCCGGCGCCGTCGCGCCGGGCGGGCGGCTGCTGCTCGTCGGGCACGACCCCGAGGGCATGCCCGAGGAGTTCGCGGGCCACCACCCGCCGGAGATGTTCGCGACGGCCGACCAGCTGGTCGCCGAGCTCGCCGAGGCGCTCGACGGCTGGACGATCGAGGTCGCCGAGCGCCGCGCACGCACCGGCGTCCAGCCCGACGGACGCCCGGGCTTCCCCTACGACGCCGTCCTGCGCGCCCGCCGCCCCTTGTGAGCGAAACTCCCGGCTATAGCCGGGAATCTCGCTCACATGCCTAGAGGCGCGCCTTCTGGACCTTGCCCATCGCGTTGCGGGGCAGGGCGTCGACGACGCGGACCTCGCGGGGGCGCTTGTGGGCCGAGAGGCGGTCGGCGACGAAGGCGATGACCTCGTCGGGGTCGACGGGCTCGCCGGTGACCACGACGTGGGCGACGATCCGCTGGCCGAGGTCGTCGTCGGGCTCGCCGACCACCGCCGCCTCGCTGATGCCGACGTGCTCGAGCAGCGCGGTCTCGATCTCGCCGGCGCCGACGCGGTAGCCACCGGTCTTGATGAGGTCGACCGAGCGCCGGCCGACGATCCGGTGGTAGCCGCCGGCGTCGATCACCGCGGCGTCGCCGGTGCGGAACCAGCCGTCGTCGGTCCAGGTCGCCGCCGTCGCCTCGGGGCGCCCGAGGTAGCCGTCGAAGAGGCCGGGACCCTGCAGCTGGAGCTCGCCGATCGTCTCGCCGTCGTGCGGGAGCAGCTCGCCCTCGGACTCCTCGTCGGTCGAGACCAGCCGCGTGCGCACGCCGGCGACCGGCTGCCCGACCCAGCCCGGACGGCGCTCGCCGTCGGCACGGACCGACAGCGTGATCATGGTCTCGCTCATCCCGTAGCGCTCGACCGGCGCCTGACCGGTGAGCTCGAGCAGCCGCTCGAACACCGGCACCGGCAGCGGCGCGCTGCCGGACACGAGCAGGCGCGCCGGGCGCAGGGCGGCGGCGGACTGCGGGTCGGCGGCGATGCGCGACCAGATCGTCGGGACCCCGAACAGCAGGCTCGCGCCGTGGTCGCGGACGGCCGCCGCGTACGACTCGGGTTTCGGGCGCCCGACGTGCACGAGCCGCGACCCGATCCGCAGCGCGCCGAACACGCCGAGCCCGAGCCCGTGCACGTGGAACAGGGGCAGGCCGTGGGCGAGGGTGTCCTCCGCGGTCCACCCCCATGCGTCGGCGAGCCCGTCGAGCCCGGCGGCCATCGCCTCCCGGGAGAGCAGCACGCCCTTGGGTGCGCCGGTGGTGCCCGAGGTGTAGAGGATCAGCGCCGCGCCGTCGTTCGGGGCCTCGCGGGCGGCGTCGCCGCTGCGCCGGGTGATGTCGACCCGGCGCACCGGCAGGGTGACCTCCGGCGGCCGCTCGCCGATCCACAGCGAGGCCCCCGAGTCGGTGAGCACGTGGCCGCGCTCGCCCGGCCCGGTGTCGGGCGGCACCGGGACGACGGGCACGCCGGCGAGCAGCGCGCCGACCATCGCGACCACCGTCTGCGCGGTCGGCTCGGCGAACACCGCGACGGGCCCCTCGTCGGCCCGGTCGGCGATCTGGTCGGCGACGACGGCCGCCGCGCCGAGCAGCTCGGGCCCGGACATCGCGACGTCGCCGACCCGGATCGCCTCGGGGTCGTCGAGTCCGCCGTCGAGCAGCGCAGCGAGCAGCGTCGTCATGGCGCCCATCATGGGCACCGCTGCCCGGCGCCGCGCGACTACCCCTGCGTCAGGAGCCCGTCGACGATCACCCGCAGCTTCCAGGCGGCGCGCGCGTCGCCCCCGCCGGCGGTCAGCAGCGGGCGCAGCGCGGTGATCGTCGCGCGTGCCGCAGCCGGTGCACGACGTCGAGCCGCTGCTCGACAAGCCCGGCCGCACCTTCGCGCAGTGGGCCCACGAGCACCGGGCCGCCTTCCTCTGAGCCCGCCCTACCCGTCCCGGCGCCGCATCCGCCAGACCGTCACGGCGACGCCGAGGACGAGGTAGACCAGCGCCCGCAGGCTGCTCGAGGCCAGCCCGTCGAGCGGGAGCGGGTCGCGCAGCGCGTCGGCGCCCGCGGCCCACCCCGAGGTCAGCAGCAGCGGCTGGAGCCATTCGAGCGACGGCACGGCGGCCAGCACCCCGAACACGATCAGCCCGCCGAGCACGGCCGCGAGCACCACGAGCGGGTGCTCGGTGAACGCCGACACCGCGAGGGCGACCGCCGCGACCGCGAGGAGCTGGACCACCGTCCAGCCGGCCACGAGGGCGACCCGCCCGAGCGCCTCGCCGAGCCCGAGCGTCGTGCCGGACAGGGTGATCAGGGTGCCGCTCGGGCCGCCCACGACGACCATCCCCGTGATCACCCCGACGACGGCGACGACCGCGACGGCGAGCACCGCCACCGCCACCACCCCCACGGCCTTCATGACCACCAGCCGGCCCCGGCCGACGGGCGCCAGCAGCAGCCCGCGCAGCGTGCCGTGGGCCGACTCGCCGGCCAGGGCGTCGGCGGCCGCGGTGGAGACCGTCAGCGGCAGCAGCAGCGTCAGCGCGAGGCCGAGTGCGGCGATCGGCAGGACCAGCCCGTTGCCGGCCACCGCCGCCACCAGCCCCGGGCCGTCGCCGTCCCCGTCGCCGCCGCCCGGCCCGCCGGTCAGGGCGATGCCCACCCCGAGCGCGACGGGGATCAGCCCCAGCAGGACGAGCAGCACCAGCGTGCGGGGCCGGCGCAGGACCCAGCGGACCTCGGCGGCCGCGAGCCGGCCCAGCGGCGCCGTCGTCCGGGTCGCGGCCGCGGTGGACACGGTGGACACGGTGGTCACGGTGGTCACGGTGGTCACGCGTCCTCCTCGGTGAGGCGGGCGAACAGCTCCTCGAGGTGGGCGCGGCGGCGGTGGACCTCCCACACCGCGACCCCGGCCCCGACGAGCGCCGCGACGATCTCGGGCGCCTCCAGCGAGCCGGGGGGCACGGCGACGCCGCCCTCCGCGCGGTACGACGGCGCCCCCGCCTCGCGCAGCGCGAGGATCGCGTCGTCGACGTCCGGGGTGCTGACTACCAGCCCGCCGGCGTCCGCGTCGAGCAGCGCGCGCAGCTCGCCGGACACCAGCAGCGTCCCGGTCTGCAGCACCGCCACGTGGGTGCACACCGCCTCGACCTCGGCGAGCAGGTGCGACGACAGCAGCACCGTCGCCCCGGCGTCGCGCAGGTCGGCGACCACGCGGCGCACGTCGCGGGTGCCGGCGGGGTCGAGCCCGTTGGTGGGCTCGTCGAGCACCACCAGCCGGCGCGGGACGAGCAGCGCCGCCGCGAGCCCGAGGCGCTGCTTCATGCCCAGCGAGTAGCCGCGGTAGCGCCGGCGGGCGGCGTCGGCGAGCCCGACCCGCTCCAGCGCCGCGTCCACCGGGGCCCGCAGGTCGCCGTCCAGGCGGGGCTCGGCGGCGGCGCAGCGCAGCAGGTTGTCGCGTCCGGACAGGAACGGGTGGAAGCCGGGCCCCTCGACGAGCGCGCCGACGTCGGGCAGCGCCGCCGCGAGGTCGTCGCCGCCGTGGCCGAGCAGCTCGACCGTGCCGGCGGTGGGCCGGGTCAGCCCGAGCAGCATCCGGATGAGGGTGGTCTTGCCCGAGCCGTTGGGCCCGAGCATCCCGAGGACGGCGCCGGCGGGGACGTCGAGGTCGACGTCGTCGATCGCGACCGTCGACCCGAACGTCTTGCGCAGCCCGCGGACCCGGGCGGCGACCGCGTCGGGGCGCGACGCGGCCGCCTCGGTGGGCGGGGTGGAGGTCGCCGCCGTCACTGGGCAAGGGCCTCGGTGAGCACCTGCTGCGGCACGGCGCCCGCGGCGATCCGGCCGTCGTCGGTGACGATCACCGTGGCGACCGCGGTGGTGATCACGCGCCCGGTGCCCCACGGGCCGCTGACGGGCTGGCCGAGCGCGGAGAGGTCGGGCGCGCCCTCGGGGCGCTGCTGCTGCCCGCCGCCCTCGGCGGTCGGGGCGCGGCCGACGATCACGGTGTCCCAGCCGTCGCCGACGGTGCGGCGCTCGCCCTCGGGACGGTCCTGCTGGCCGTCCGGCCGGTCCTGCTCCTGCGCGTCGCGCACGGTGGTGCCCGGCGGCGGGGTGAAGGTGAACAGCGCCGGGTCCTGCGGGCCGTAGGTGAGCTCGGAGAAGCCGACCTGCAGCGCCGGCTCGGCCGCGCCCTGCGCGAGCACGGTGAGCTGCAGCGGCAGGCGGGTCTCGGCGTCGACCGCGACGCGGACCTCGCGCAGCAGGGTGCGCTCGGTGGGCTGCGGGGTCAGCACCAGCTGGTAGGCCGCCCGCCCGGCGACCTCGGCCGTGCCGTCGACGGCGACGGTGCTCGTCTGGCGCAGGGTCGCGATGGCCTGGGTGGCCGCGGCCGTCGGGTCCTGCTGGCCCTGGCCCTCGGGCGGGCCCTGGCGGTCCCCGGCCGGCGAGCGCGTCGCCGTGCGGTCCCGGGAGTCGTACGCCCAGCGCGTCGTGCCGTCGGAGACCAGCGTCCGCTCGCCCTCGGCCGACGGGATCGCGACCCGCCCGCGGTCCTCGCCGCCGGACCACACGCGGATCGTCGAGGTGCCGTTGGCCAGCTGCGGCACGCCGGGCACCGCGGGCAGCCCGAGGGCGTTGTCGACCTCGACCTCCCCGGCGAACGGGCCGCGCTGGGCCGTCATCACCGAGGACACCAGGTCCTCCGGGCTCACCGGCGGCAGCGGCGGCGCCGCGGCGGCACCGGCCGGCGCGACCACGAGCCCCACGCCGACCGCGGCCACCAGCGCCGCCCCGATCCCTGCCCCGACCCAGCTCCTGCGTCCCATGACCCCATCGTGGCCGCGCCGAGCTGAGACGGTCTCAGCATCGGCCGGGGCGCGACGCCCTACCGTCGGGGGCGTGCCGAGGGTGCTGGTGGTCGACGACGAGCCCGGGGTGCGCGAGGCCCTGACCCGCGGGCTGGCCGCCGAGGGCATGGAGGTGCACGCCGTCGCCGACGGCCACGCGGGCCTGCGCGAGGCGGCGACCGGCGCCTACGACGCCGTGGTCCTCGACATCATGCTGCCCGGGCTGTCGGGCTACCGGGTGCTCGAGACGCTGCGCAGCGAGGGCATCGCGACCCCGGTGCTGCTGCTCTCGGCGAAGGACGGCGAGGTCGACCAGGCCGACGGGCTCGACCTCGGCGCCGACGGCTACCTCGTCAAACCGTTCTCGTTCGTCGTGCTCGTCGCCCAGCTCCGCGCGATGCTGCGCCGCTCGGGTCGCCCGATGGCGCGGGTCGAGCGCGGCGCGCTGCGCCTCGACCCCGCCGCCCGGTCGGCGACCTGGGAGGGCCGCGACGTCGAGCTCTCCGAGCGGGAGTTCGCCGTGCTCTACGCGCTCGCCGTCCACCCCGTGCTGACCAAGGACGAGCTGCTCACGGCGGTGTGGGGCGGGGGCGGGTCGGCGAGCCGCAACGTCGTCGAGGTCTACGTCGGCTACCTGCGCCGCAAGCTCGCCGCGGTCGGCGCCGCGGACCTGGTCCGGACCGAGCGCGGGCGCGGCTACCGCCTGGGGGTCGGGTGAGGCCGGACAGGCCGCGGGCCGGAGCTGGACCGTGACCCGGACCGCCGGCTGGTGGGCGCGGCGCTCGTGGCGGACGCGGATCACGCTCGTCGTGGGGGTCGTCGCCGTCGTGGCGCTGCTCGCGCTCGGCCGGGTGGCGGGCGGGCTGCTGTTCTCGGCGGTGCTGACCGGCGGGGACGGCGCGCTGACCCAGCGGGCCGCCGCCGCGGCCGGGGCGGTCGCGGCGGGCACGGCGGTGCCCCCGGGGGTCCGGGTGGTCGACGTCGCGGGGACGCCCGTCGACGGCCGCGGGCCGCGCCCGGTGGACGCCGACGCGATCCGCCGGCTCGGTGCCGGCGAGCCCGTCACCGTGCCCGCGGGACCGGACGGGCCGCAGCGCTGGGTCGCCGTGCCGGTGCCGGCGCCCGACGGGTCGCCGCGCCTGGTCCTCGCGTCCGGGGACCTGGTCGGGGCGGCGGGGCTGTTCGCCGACGCCGCCCGCGGGCTCGCGGTCACCGCCCTGCTCGGCGCCGTCGCCGTCATCGCCGCGACCTGGACCGCGACGCGGCTGGCGCTGCGGCCGGTGGACCGGATGCGCGCCGCGGCCGCCGCGCTCCCGCCCGGCGAGCGCCTGCCCGTGCCGCCCGCCGGCGACGAGCTCGCCGCCCTGGCCGTCGAGATCAACGAGCTGCTGGCCCGCCGCGACGACGCCGTCGCGCGCCTCGAGCGCTTCACCAGCGAGGCCGCGCACGAGCTGCGCTCCCCCATCGCCGCCCTGCGCGCCCAGGCCGACGTCGCCGTCGCCCACCCCGACCAGGTGCCCGCGGACGAGACCTGGCGGTCGGTGGCGCGTGAGGCCGAGCGGCTGTCGGGCCTGGTCGCGGACCTGCTGGCGCTCGCGCGCGCCGACGCCGGCGAGCGCATGCCCGCCCGGCCGGTGGACCTCGTCGACGCGGTGGGCGACGCGTTCGCCCGCCTGCCCGAGGAGCCGGTGCTCGCGATGACGCTGTGGGCGCCCATGCCCGTGGCGGTCGCGGCGACCCCCGCCGAGGTGGCGATCGTGCTCGACAACGTGCTCGCGAACGCACGCCGGCACGCCGCGACCGTCGTGCACGTGTCGGTGGTGCCCGCGGGGCGGTGGGTGCGCCTGCTCGTCGACGACGACGGGCCCGGGATCCCGCCCGCCGAACGCGAGCGAATCTTCGACCGCTTCACCCGCCTGCAGCCCGACGCCGGCGAGGGCAGCGGGCTCGGCCTGGCCCTCGTCGGGCGCCTCGTCGCCGGACGCCACGGGACGACGCGGGCCACGACCTCGCCGGACGGCGGCACGCGCCTGATCGTGCGCTGGCCGGTGGCCTGAGCGGGGGCCGCGCGGCGGCGGGGTGGCTCGTGGTGTGGCAGCGAGGGACGCCCTCGCTGCCACCACCCCGGGCCACCACCCCGGGCCGCGCGGGCGCCGTTGTCGGGGGTCCGGGGCACACTGGTCGGCGTCGCGCTTCCCCCGCGGCATCGCCGTCCGACGCCGTGCCGGCCCTGCCCGAGGGGAGCCCCCATGTCCTCCGTCGACCACCGCCGCGCCCGCGCGCGCCTCGACGCCGAGACCATCGACCGCGCCGCCGCCGTGCTCCGGCGGCGGGTGGCCATCGGCCGCTACGCCGGCCTCGCCGGCGACTACGCCGGGTTCGAGGTGTGCGCGCTGCTCGAGGCCGTCGCCCACTCCTCGGCCGAGGACCCGCGGTCCTCGCGCATCCGCGACGCCGCGCTGCGGGCCGCGCGGGCGGTGCTCGCCGACGAGCCGAGCTCCTCGTGAGCCTCCGCCCGCTCCCGGCGCCCGTCGGCCACGACCGCGAGGGCGACGCCGGCGACGAGGGCCACCTCGCCGAGCAGGGCCACCGGGCCGGGCAGGGCGCCGGCGAGCAGGGCGGCGAACACGAAGCCCCAGGCGGTCTCGAGCGCCATGAGCTGGCTGACCAGCACCGGCGAGAGCCGCGCGGCGGCGGCGTGCCACGCCCGCACCGCCAGCCACGACGACACCAGGCCGAGGAAGAGGACGACGAGCAGCGCGCGCCCCGGCTGGGCGGGCACGCCCTCGCTCGCGAGCAGCCAGATCGCGATCGGCAGCGCGAGCGCGCCCGCGGCCAGCCCCTGGGCCCCGGCGAGCACCGGGCCGAGGTCGGGGCGCGCGGCGAGCAGGCGGTGCGAGTCGACGCCGTACCAGCTCCAGGAGGCGACGGCGACCAGCGCGAGCACCGTGCCAAGCACCGCGGAGGCCCCGCCGGGACCGGGCACCGGGCTGAGGTGCACGAGCACCTGCCCGACGCCCACCAGCACCAGGGCGGGCAGCAGCGCCCGCACGCCGGCGAGCCCGCGGCGGTTGGACAGCAGCGCCATCACCACGGGCACCAGCCCGATCGTGGCGACGGCGATGGTGGGGCCGGCGAGGCGCACCGCCACCGCGACGAGGCCGAAGTACAGCAGCGAGCCGGTGACGGCGTGCCCGAGGACGCGCAGCCACGGGACGTCCGCGCGCAGCACGGCCCGCGCCTGGGGCAGCGACACCGCGCCGAACGCCACGAACCGCCCCATGGCCAGCAGCAGGGCCGGGGCGAGCGGCGCCAGCTCCGGCGCCACGAACACCGCGGCCCACCCCGCGCACGCGAGCGTCATCAACACCAGCGCCGTCCGGCGCGACACGCCTCCCGTCATGACTCCACGATGCGCGCGCACCTGCGGGCGATGTCGGGCGATCTTCGAGGTCGCAGCCCGCCGTGGCGCACGATGGACCCATGACTGCGCCGAAGCGTGCACGATCCACCCAGCCGGACCTCGACCGCGTCGACCGGCGCATCCTCGATCACCTCGCCGATCACGGGAGATCGAGCATCGCCGACCTCGCGGAGGCCGTGTCGATCTCCGCGTCGTCGGCGCAGCGGCGGCTGCGGCGTCTCGAGAGCGAGGAGGTCGTGCGCGGCTACCGGGCGGTGCTCGACCCGGTCGCGGTCGACCGGGGGCTGGTGGTGCACCTGGCGGTGACCCTGGTCGACCACACGACGAACACCGTCGGGCGCTTCGAGCGGCACGTCCTCGACCTGGCGGGGCTCGTGAGCTGCCACCACGTCACGGGCGACATCGACTACCTGATCCGGGTCGACGTCGCCGACGTCGAGGCCCTCGACGTCCTGCTGCGGCGCACCCTCGCCCGGGTGCCGGGCGTCGCGCGCTGCACGACGATGGTCGCCACCTCGGCGGTGGCCGACCGGGTCACGCAGGTCTGAGGGGAGCGAGGGACGCCCTGGCTGCGCTCCACGCAGCCAGGGCGTCCCTCGCCCGCCCCACGGACCTCAGCCGGCCGTGAGCCGGTCGACCTCGGCGAGCAGGTCGGACACCTGCTTGAGGACGCTGAACCCGTCGCGCGCGTAGCGGGCGGCCTCCGGGCCCTTGGTCTGCTTCCAGCCCTCGTCGAGCGAGCGGGTGACGGCGGCCGCCAGGGAGTCGGCGAGCGCCTGCCGGTCGTCGGTCTCGGGCACGAGCGTGCCGACCGCGTCGGTGACGAAGTCGCGCGGGCCACCCGAGTCGGCGCCGACGACCGGCGTCCCGCAGGCCATGCACTCGAGGAACACCAGCCCGAACGGCTCGCGATAGGAGGGGAAGACGCCGACGTCGGCGCAGGCGAAGATCGTCGCCAGCTCCTCCTGCGGGCGCGGCCCCAGGAAGTAGGTCCGCCGCAGGCCGAGCTCGGCGGCGAGCTCGTGCATCCGCACCTGCTCCTCGACCGGGCCGGAGCCGGCCACGAGGGTCAGCACGCGCCGCTCGCCGCGCTCGTAGTCGGCGGCCGCGCGCAGCAGCGCGTCGAGGCGCTTCCAGTCGGCGAACTTGCCGACGAAGGCGACGACCGCGTCGAACCCGCCCTCGGGCGCCACGGCCTGCGGCACGACGCGCGGTGGAGCTGCCGCGCGGGACGCGGACGACGGCGTGCGGTCATCCCCGGGGGGCGGCTGGGTGGTGAAGCCGGCGAGCACCCGCTCGCGGTCGGCGTACGTCTCCGGCGCGGGGTGGAAGACGTCCTGGTTGTAGCCGTTGTGCGAGAGGACGATCCGCTCGCGCGGGAACTCGGGGAACACCGACCCGAACGCGTCGATCTGCTCCGAGGAGATCGAGGCGACGACGTCGACGCCGTGCTCCGGGCCCGCGGACCAGTCGAAGATCTTCTCCTCCTGCATGAACGGCAGGAAGCGCCACGGGAACTCCGCCGGGTTCTCCCCGCGCTGCTCGTGGACGTACATCTTGAGCTCGGTGCCGTGCGCGAAGTCCAGGAGCGGGATCCGCGGCCGACCCGCGGCGACCCGCGCGCGGACGACGTCGCGCATCACCACGGCGTTCATGAACGCGTGGTGGGCGACGGCGAGGGTGAACTCGTCGCCCGTCGCGGCCTCGACGTCGTCGATGAACGCGGTGACCTCGGCGGTGAGCCGGGCCCGGTAGGCCGCGACCTCGTCGGGATCCATCGCGTGCCAGCGGTAGCTGCTGACCGGTGAGATCGACTCGCAGATCGGGATGTCGTGGTCGAGCGCGAACACCCGCACGTCGTCCTCACCGGCGCGGGTGCGCTGCACGCGCGAGGGATACATCGAGTAGCAGCGCACGCCCGGCAGCTCGTTGTACGCGCGGTGATGGGCCTCGTGGAGGATCCCGGAGCCGGGAGCGAACTCCCCGTCGCGCTGCCAGTTGTTGGTGCCCAGCTGGAAGATCAGCCGGTCGCCCATGCGCTACCCCCGGGTCTGGAGATCGTCGGGCGCAGCCTAGAGCGCTCCTCGGCTCGCAGCGCGAGGGCCCGGGGCCGCCGGGGACCCGCGCGGGACCGCCGTCAGGACTGGCCGGGCGTGGCCGCCTGCTCGGCGGCCGCCATCCAGGCGTCGAGATCGGTCTGGGTGAACTCCTGCCACGGCTCGATGTCCGGGAGCCGGCGGAGCAGGTCGAACGCCTCCGCCACCCGGGGCCCGCGCAGCACCGGCGTGTGACAGCCCGCGATCACCTCGGCGCCGAGCGAGGAGAAGCGGTCGACGACCGCACCGAACCGCTCGCTGTCCAACCACGCCGTCCACGGCGCCACGAGACGGCCGCCGAACAGTTGACCGTCGCGGAAGTCGCCGTCGCCCAGTTCCCCGATCTCCCCCACGGGCGCCGGCAGGTTCGTCGCGAAGGTGTCGACCGCCCACAGGACGCTCGTCGCGGGGTCGAACAGGGCGCGCGTGGTGGGGTTGTCGAACAGCGGCGGTCGCATCGCGACGAGCGTCCGGTCGCCGACGTCGATCGTGTCGCCGTCGTTGACGAACCGGCACCGCTCCAGCGGCGTCTCCCACTCCTCGGCCATCCGCCCCAGCGAGAACCAGGTGGTCAGCAACGTCGCGTTCGGGCAGGCCGCGAGGATCGGCAGCAGGTTGCCCGCGTGGTCGCGGTCGTCGTGGGTCAGGAACACCCACCGCACGTCGAGCGGGTCCACGATCGACCACACGGCGTCCAGCCACCGAGCGCGCACGGCCGGGGCCCCGGTGTCGACGAGCACCGGCTCCGACCCGCGGATCACCATCGAGTTCATGGGGAAGTGCCCCATCGGCGGGGCCTCGAGGGCCCACGGGATGACGAACGTCTCCTCGGCGATCGGGTACGGCTCGAGCAGCTCGAAGGTCTCGGTCGTCGTCATGACACCTCCCGGACGAATTCACCGCGCGGCGCGGCCACCGCTCCGGTGAGCGGTGTCCGTGCACGGTGGACCCGCGCGGGAGCACCCACAGCGGCCCATCGGGTGAGGGGGCGCAAGTTCGGCCGGGGGGTCTACGGAGATCCCCGCGGACGGGGTCCTGCGTGCCGGTCGTGGCGTCGTGACCTTCCCGCATCCCGCCGAGCGGTCCGCCGCGCCGTCAGACCGCCCCCAGCGCGAGGCCCCGGTAGTTCTCCGCCAGCGCGCGACGGGCGGACTCGGAGGTCTCGATGTGGTGCAGGTGCGACAGCGCGAGCTGCTCGTCGAACGGGTCGCCGTCGGGGTCGACGTGCAGCATCGTGGTCATCGTCCAGGAGAAGTGCGAGGCCCTCCAGACGCGGCGCAGCGCCGTGTCGGAGTAGGCGTCGACGAGGCGCTCGTCCTTGGTCGCGAACCACTCGCCCAGGGCCTCGGCCAGCACCCGCACGTCGGCGACGGCGAGGTTGAGGCCCTTGGCGCCGGTGGGCGGCACGATGTGCGCGGCGTCGCCGGCCAGGAAGAGCCGCCCGTGACGCATCGGCTCGGTGACCATGCTGCGCATCGGCGTCACCGACTTGTCGGTGATCGGGCCGCGGGCCAGCGTGAACGAGCCGTCGTCGAGCGCGAAGCGGTCGGAGAGCTCGTCCCAGATCGCCTCGTCGGCCCACGTCTGCGGGTCCGTGCCGTTCGGCACCTGGATGTAGGCGCGGGTCACCGACGGCGAGCGCATCGACGCCAGGGCGAACCCGGTGCGCCCGCGCGCGTAGATCAGTTCGTGGGACGACGGCGCGACGTCGGCGAGGATCCCCAGCCACGAGTACGGGTAGACGCGCTCGAAGCGGCGCACCAGGTGGTCGGGGATCGCCCGGCGCGACGGCCCGTAGGACCCGTCGGCGCCGACCACGACGTCGGCGTGCAGCTCGTGCTCGGCGCCGTCGTGGCGGTAGCGCACCAGCGGCGAGTCGCTCTCGACGTCCTCGACCGCGAGCACCTCGGCGTCGAACAGCAGCGGCTCGCCCTGCTCCAGGCGCAGCGCGATGAGGTCCTTGGTGACCTCGGTCTGCGCCCAGATCATCACGCGGTGCCCGGTGAGCTCCTGCATGTCGACCCGGACGCTGCGTCCGGCGAAGCGCAGCTCGAACCCGTCGTGGGGCAGGCCGAGCCGGTCCATGCGCGCGTCGGCGCCGACCTCGCGCAGGGCGTCGACGGTGCCGTGCTCGAGGATGCCGGCGCGCTGGCGGGTCTCCACCCGGTCGCGGGGCCGGGACTCGAGCACCACGGTGTCGACCCCGCGCCGGCGCAGCAGGTGCGACAGCATCAGCCCGGCCGGGCCGCCACCGACGATCGCGACCTGGGTGCGGGCGGGCGCCGGGGCGCTCATGCCGGGGTCTCGGTGGTCGCGGCCGGCGGCTGGGCGAGGCCGTGGGTCGACAGGTCGAGGAAGACCGTCTCGCCGGGGCCCTGCATGCGGACGTCGAAGCGGTAGCCGGGGCCGGTCGGGCCGCCGTCGGGCACCGCGAGCAGGGTCGCGCGACGCTCCTCGTCGAGCGCCGACAGCAGCGGATCGGCGGCGTTCGCGTCGGTGTGGTTCGGGAAGTAGACGCGGGTGAACAGGTGGTGCAGCAGGCCGCGCGCGAAGACGGTCACCGCCAGGTGCGGGGCGTGCGGCGAGCCCGCCGGCGCGGCGGGGCGCAGCGTGCGCAGGTGGTAGTCGCCGGCGCGGTCGGTGGGCACGCGGGCGAACCCGGTGAAGCTGCGCCCGTCGCGGTGCAGCGACCCGGGCCGGGTCGGCACCCGCCCGTCGGGGCCGGCCTGCCAGAACTCCAGCAGCGCGTCGGGCACCGGCGCGCCGGCGCCGTCGCGCACGGTGCCGTGGAGCGTGATCGCGCCGGGCGTGCCGGCCGAGACGACGTCGCCGCCGCCGTCGACGGGCAGACCGAACGCGAAGAACGGCCCCACGGTCTGCGAGGGCGTGAGGTCGAGCATCAGACTCCGTCCGGGTCCGGCGGGGTGGCGTGGGCGCCGTCGAGCACGATGTCCCAGGTGTAGCCCAGGGCCCACTCGGCCTGGGTGACGTCGTGGTCGTACGCGGCGACCAGGCGCTGCTGGGCCTTCTCGTCGGTGACCGACTGGAAGATCGGGTCGAGACCGAACAGCGGGTCGCCCGGGAAGTACATCTGCGTCACCAGCCGCTGGGTGAACGCGGTCCCGAACAGCGAGAAGTGGATGTGCGCCGGGCGCCACGCGTTGTGGTGGTTGCGCCACGGGTAGGCGCCCGGCTTGATCGTCACGAAGCGGTAGCGACCGTCGTCGTCGGTGATCGCGCGCCCGCCGCCGGTGAAGTTCGGGTCGAGCGGCGCCGGGTGCTGGTCGCCCTCGTGGCGGTAGCGCCCGGCCGCGTTGGCCTGCCAGATCTCGAGCAGCTGGTGGCGCACCGGGCGGCCGTCGCCGTCGAGCACGCGGCCGGTGACGATGATCCGCTCACCGAGCGGCTCGCCCGGGTGGTGGCGGGTCAGGTCGGCGTCGAGGGGCGCGACGTCGCGCGGGCCGAAGACCGGCGCGGCGAGCTCGGTGAGGCTCGGCGGCGACACCACCAGCGGCTGCCGCGGGGCCCGCAGCGCGGTGCTGCGGTAGGGCCCGTAGGCCCGGTCGGGGTGTCCGCCGGGGAGCGGCGGGGCGCCGGCGGCCGCGGCGATCTCGACCGAGACCTCGCGCTGCGTCGCGGGCTGCTGGGGTGCGCTCACCCGCCACAGGGTGCCTCCTCGCCCCGCCGTGCCAGAATCGAGCTTCCGGTGGCCGGAAGGAGGCGCGGTGAGCCCAGCGCAGGGCGGCCACGGCGGCCGGAGATCCCCGAGCGGACCGTCGGTCACCGAGCGCGTGCTCGGGATCCTCTCCGCGTTCGGTCCCGGCGCCGAGGCGCTGACGCTGTCGGGCATCGCCCGCACCGCCGGGCTGCCGCTCTCCACGGCCCACCGGCTCGTCGGCGAGCTGGCCTCGTGGGGCGCCCTCGAACGCGGCGAGGACGGGCGCTACCGGATCGGGCTGCGGCTCTGGGAGGTCGGTGCGCTCGCCCCGCGCAGCCTGGGCCTGCGGGAACGCGCGATGCCCTATCTCGAGGACCTCTACGAGGCGACCCGGCAGAACGTGCAGCTCGCGGTGCGCGACGGGCACGAGGTCGTCTACGTGGAACGGCTCGCGCACCCCGAGGCGGTCCGCGTGTTCAGCCGCGTGGGCGGGCGGATGCCGCTCAACGCCACCGGCGTCGGCCAGGTGCTGCTCGCGTTCGCGCCGCCGGCGGTCCAGGAGGAGGTGCTGGCGGGCCCGCTGCCGGCGCTCACCCCGCGCACGATCACCGACCCGCAGGACCTGCGTCGCACGCTCGCCGCGGTGCGCCGCGAGGGCGTGGCCGTGTGCGACGGCATGGTCGACCCGCTCTCGCTGTCGGTGGCCGCCCCGGTGCGCGGCGAGGACGAGCGGGTCGTCGCCTCGCTGTCGGTCGTCGTGCCCAGCGCGGGCGCGGAGCCGCGCACGATCGTCCCCGCGGTGCGCGCGGCCGCCCGCGGCATCTCCCGGGCCCTCGGCGCGCCCTCGGCCCGGCGGCGGCCCACCGGCGTCGTCACCCCGGTGCCGACCGCCCCGGATACGCCGCCGCGGGCCGGCCGCGGGACGTGAGGCCGGCCGGGTCGGGCGCGGGGTTTGGCTGACCGTCGTGATCGGCGACACCCGGGCACCACCACGTCCCGGAGGTCTCCCGTGCGCCCGTTCGACGACATCGACCGCCTCGCCGAGTCGCCCGCCCTCGACAAGGTCGCCGCGCCGCTGCGCGACGCCGTCCACCGGGTGCTGCGGCGCCAGGACGTCAAGGACGCGCTGCACGGCGTGTGGATGGGCCACCCGCTGCACCCGGTGCTCGCTCAGCTCTCGCTCGGCAGCTTCGTCTCCGCGGGCGTGCTCGACGTCCTGCCCCGCACCCGCCGTCCGGCGACCGCCCTGATCGCGCTCGGACTCGTCTCGGCGGTGCCGACGGCCGCGGCGGGGTGGGCCGACTACGCCGACGGGCACGAGGAGCAGCAGCGCGTGGGCGTGGTCCACGCGGCGGCGAACGGGGTCATGCTCGCGGGCTATGCGGCATCGCTGGCGGCCCGGGCGCGCGGACGCAGCCTGCGCGGCGCGCTGTGGGGCTGGGCGGCGCTGACGGTCGGCACCGCCGGCGCCACGCTCGGCGGCCACATGGCCTACCACCAGGCGATGGGCGCCAACCACGCCGAGGGCTACCCGCACATCGGTCCCGGCGACTGGACCGACGTCGGCACTGTCGCCGAACTGCCCGAGGGCGAGCCGACGCGGCGCATCGTCGGGGACGTCGGCGTGCTCGTCGTCCGGCAGGGCGAGGAGATCCACGCCCTGGCCGACCGCTGCGCGCACGCCTCGGCGCCGCTGCACGAGGGACAGGTCACGAACGGCGACGGCCCGCCGTGCGTGGTGTGCCCGTGGCACGGCAGCGTCTTCCGCCTCGACACCGGCGCGGTGGTGCACGGGCCCGCGACCGCACCCCAGCCGACATTCCGGACGCGGGTGCGCGACGGGCGCCTCGAGCTCGCGGTCACCGGCTACCCGGGCGTGCCGGCGAGCTGAGTCACGAGTGCGCGGGGGCGTGCGCCGGGCACCCCGCTCCGTTCCCGATCACGAGAGGTGCCCGATGACCGCGCACGCCCTGGCCGACTTCCCCACCGCAGGCTTCGACCACTTCCGTCAGGCGTTCCGCGACGCCCTCGACGACGGCCCGGCCCGCGAGTGCCGCGAGGCCCGCGTGTTCCACGGCTCCGGGGACGACGAGGACGGCCGCGTCGTCGTCCTGCTGTCCTTCGACGACACCGACGCGCTCGCCCGGTTCCGAGCCGAGATCGAGAAGGACGTCGCCTCGGGCGGCGACATGGCCCCGCCGGTGTTCACCGAGCTGACCGAGGACGACGACCTCGTCACACGGACCAGCGCGTGACGCGCCCCGCCTGCGGCGTCCGGGTGAGCGCCCGGCGACCGTCGGACGAATCACGCCCGTCGGTCGTCCGGCGGCCCGTGCCCGCAGCGTCCCCGACCCGTGACGCCGTGTCAGGGTGGGACCGCACAGTCTTCAACCTCTGGCCCCTCACCCTCTGGACGACGAGCCCGTCGCCGAGGACCGCCCGCCCCCTCGGGAGCTTCCCCGCATGACGTCCGGTCCGGCTTCTCCGCCCGCCGCCCCCCGTGTCGCCCCTCCGGCCGAACCCCCGGCCGATCCCCTGGCCGACCGCCCCGCGGCGCCGCAGGACGACCTCTCCGACCACGAGCGCCACATCGCCCCGCACGTGATGGTGTACGTGTTCGCGTTCGTGCCGTTCCTCGCCCTGATCGCCGCGGTCCCGCTGGTGTGGGGCTGGGGACTGAGCTGGCTGGACGTCGGGCTGACCGCCGGCTTCTACGCGCTGACGATGCTCGGCGTCACCGTCGGGTTCCACCGGTACTTCACCCACGGGGCGTTCCGCGCCCGGCGCGGGCTGCGGATCGCCCTGGGCGTCGCGGGCAGCATGGCCGTGCAGGGCCCGATCCGGCACTGGGTGGCCGACCACCGCCGCCACCACCTGTTCGCCGACAAGGAGGGCGACCCGCACTCGCCCTGGGCGTTCGGGACGTCGCCGGCGGCGCTGGCACGCGGGTTCTGGCACGCGCACATGGGCTGGATCTTCGAGCGCTCGCTGACCAACCAGCAGCGCTTCACCCCGGACCTCATCGCCGACCCGGACATGCGCTTCGTGCACCGCGCGTTCACGTGGCTGACGGTGGCGAGCCTCGCCGCGCCGCCGCTGATCGGCGGGCTCGTGACGTGGTCGTGGTGGGGCGCGGTCACCGCGTTCTTCTGGGCGAGCCTCGTGCGGGTGGGGCTGACCCACCACGTCGCGTGGTCCACCAACTCGATCTGCCACCTCGTCGGCGAGCGCCCGTGGGGCGCGCGCGACCGGTCGACCAACGTCTGGCTGCTGGCGATCCCGAGCATGGGCGAGTCGTGGCACAACCTGCACCACGCCGACCCGACCTCGGCCCGCCACGGCGTCGGGCGCGGGCAGATCGACATCTCCGCGCGCACGATCTGGCTGTTCGAGAAGCTCGGCTGGGTCTCGCACGTCAAGTGGCCCACCGAGCGGCGCCTCGGGAAGCTGGCGGCGCGCGCCGCTCAGTAGGCGCGGCGGTAGCGGGCGTCGAGCACGCAGTAGAGCCCGAACGCCCCGAGACCGAGCGACAGCGCGATCAGGGGTGCGACGCCCTGCCCGTGCCGGACGAGCGCGCGCAGGGCCTCGTCCAGGCCCCCGACGCGGGCGGGATCGGCCCGGAGCGCGGCGACGGCGAACAGCACGCCCACCGCGCCGAACGCGACGGCGCGGGCGAGGTTGCCGACCGCGCCCAGCACCACCGCGGCCCGCCGGACCCCCGCCGGCAGGTCGTCGACGAGGTCGCCCATGAACGTGCGGGCGCACCCCGTGTAGACCATCGTCCCGGCGATCACCATCACGGTCACCGCGACCGCGCCGACGAGCAGCCAGCCGAGCGGGAGCGCGAGCAGCCCGGCGACGAGCTTCTGCGGGCCGGCGCGCCCGTTCTCGGGGTCGCCGAGCACGGTCCGCGCGGCGACAACGGCCACGGCGAGGACCGCGATCGCCTTCGACGCCGCGCCGACGCGCTTGCGGAAGCGCTCGCCGCCGGACACCCAGCGGAAGCCCGCGATCGTCGCCGTGATCTGCCAGGCCGCGAAGGCCACGAGCCCCGCGACGAACGCGACGAGCACGGCGATGCCGAGCGGCCCGACGGAGGCGACCGCCGAGACGGCGCCCTGCTGGTCGACCTCGGCCGGCCCGGCACCGAGCGCCAGACGCAGCCCGAGACCGCCGACGAGCAGGTGCACCGCGCCGTAGGCGATCAGCCCCGCCCGCCCGAGGATCTCCACGAGGCGGCTGGGCGCGTCGCCGCCGCCGTGCACGGTCCGGTCGGCGGCCTCGTGCACGGCGTGCTCGGCGGCCTCGCCGACCGCCTCCACGCCGTTCGCCTCGGTGCTCACCGCCCCGGTTTCACCGGACCCGCCCGTCGGCGAAACCCCGCCGGGACCCGCGTCACGGGTTCA
Organism: Actinomycetospora lutea; assembly: GCF_028737205.1. GTDB lineage: Bacteria > Actinomycetota > Actinomycetes > Mycobacteriales > Pseudonocardiaceae > Actinomycetospora > Actinomycetospora lutea. Next base: position 201,970 of record NZ_JAQZAL010000007.1, read on the forward strand.
GAAGTCCGGCCCGTAGTCGGTCGGGACGGCCTGGGCCATCGGCACGCGCTGCAGGTGCACCCGCCGGGAGAACCGGATGACCGGCCGGATGAGCAGCTCGACGCTGCCGATCACGAAGAACCACGTGCCCACGTACGTCGTCTCCTCGGAGAAGAACAGGATGCTCCCGACGAGGAACCACAGGCCGACGAGGATGTCGTTGACGATCGACAGCACCTCGTAGCGGCGGCGGATGACGAGCTCCTCGTGCCCCAGCTTGTAGACCAGTGGCGGCGCGTGCCCGCTCGGGGTCTCCCCGCCGCTGCCGCCCGTCGGTGCACTCATGGTGCGGAGCCTGCCGCCTCGCGGGGCGTGCGTCAGGTCCGCGCGCCGATCGTGCGGGCGTGACGCTCGGCGGTGTCGGCGTCCTCGCTGGCGCGGTCGGCCTCGCGGCGCCGGGTGTCGCGCTCGCGCCCCGCCGTGTCGGAGCGCTCCCAGGCCGCGCGGCGGGCCTCCTCGGCGGCGTCGAGGCGGGCGCGCAGGTCGGAGACCGTGGCGTCGGCCTCCTCGGCCTCGTGCGTGGCGGCCTCGGCGGCCTCGGCGGCCTCGCGGGCCTGCTCGGCGAGGTCGTCGGCGCGCTCGCGGGCCCGCCGGGCGGCCTGCTCGGCGCGTTCGCGCTCCTCGCGCTCGCGGCGTTCCCGCTCGGCGCGCTCGCGCTCCTCCTGCTCGGCGCGCTCGCGGTCCTCGCGCTCGCGGGTCTCCTGGTCGTCCCGGATGTCGTCGGTGTCGTCGTCCTCGAGGTCGTCGTCGAGGTCCCCGTCGAGGTCCCCGTCGAGGTCGCCGTCGCCGTCCGCGGGGGGCGCGGGGCGTGACGTCCGGCGGTCGGGGCGGACGCGGGTCGGGCGGCCGGGCCGCTCGCGGCGGGCGGAGCGCGCCCCCGACGCCGGGCCGCCGAGGGCCGCGCTGATCCCGCCCTCGCCGAGACCGGGGCCGGCCTCCATCCCGCCCGCGAGCTGCCCGCCCGCCAGGGCCCGGGCGGCCGCGGGGTCGGCGAGCGCGGCGCCGATCGTGCGCTCGAGCTCGCGGATCGCGGGGTCGCCGAGGCGCACGGCCTCCTCGCGGGCGATGCGCCGGCCGCGCTCGACCAGCGCGTTGATGAGCCCGTGGCGCTGGCGGGAGAGCTGGCGCAGCGCGTCGCCCTCGAGCTTCTCCTGGGCCTCGCGCAGCGACCCGCCGAGCTCCTCGAGCCCCTCGATCTCCTCGGGGTACTCGCGGGCCAGCCGGTTGGCGACCCACGCCGCCACCGACGGCTTGCGCAGCGCGCCGATCTCCTTGGCGAGCTCGCGGTCGCCGGCCTTGCGCGCGTCCTTGACCATGGCGTCCCGGACGGGGATGAACTCCTCGCGCCCGATGCCGTAGAGCAGGTCGGCGGCGTCCTCGAGCGAGGTGGGGAGCTCGTCGGTCTCGGTGTCGTCCTCGGTGGGCGTGTCGGGACCCGGGGTCATGCGGGGCGCTCCCGTCGGTCGGGCCGTCTGGGGTGACGCCCACGGTGCCCTACTCGCGGTGCTCGCGGTGGGGATCGACCCGCCGTGTCCCGGACAGCAGACGCTCGCCCGCGGGCGCTCCTCGCCGGCGGGGCCGTCCGGTGGTTTCGCGGCGGCGCCGCGGGTGGGAACACCCTGCGGCATGGCGCCGTCTCCGCGCACGCTCGCCCGTCGGGCACGCCGTCAGTTCCTGCGCCCGGCGTGGTTCCTCGCCCGGGCCGGACGGGCGAGCGGCCCCGAGCGCGAGGCCGTCATCCAGGCCGCGAAGGCCGCGGCCGCCGCGGGGGCGGCATGGCTGCTCGCCCGCTGGGTGCTGCACGCGCCGCAGCCGTTCCTCGCGCCCTACGCCGCGGTGTTCCTGGTCGTCCAGGTGACGGTGTACCGCTCGGTGCGCGACGCCGGGCAGCAGCTCGCGGTGGTGGCGACGGGCGTGCTGCTGGCGCTCGGGGTCACGCTGCTCACGGGCGCGGTGGTCCTGGGGCTGGTGCTCGTCGTGCTCGTGGGGCTGCTGGTCGGGCGACTACGGATCTTCGGCGAGCACGGGCAGTGGGTGGCGGTGACCGCGCTGATCCTCGTCGGCCAGGCGGGCCCGGCGGCCAGCTCGCCGGTCGAGGCCCTCGTGCGCCTCGCCGAGATCGCGGTGGGGGCGGCCGTGGGCGTCGTGGTCAACATGCTGGTGCTGCCACCGGTGTACCAGCGCGACGCGAGCGCGGCGCTCGCCGCCGTGACCGCGCGCCTCGCGGACCTGCTGCGCGGCATGGCGTCGTCGCTGCGCGAGGACCAGGAGGCGCGCACCGACCTCGCCCACGACTGGCGCCAGCGGGCCCGCGGCCTGGACGGCGAGGCCCGCCGCGCGCGGGACAGCGTCGCCTGGGCCCGGGAGAGCCTGCGGCTCAACCCGCTGCGCCGGCGGCTGCGGACCCCGTTGCCGACCGCCGTCCTCGTGCCGGCCGCGGACGCGGTGGTGGAGGTCGCCGCGCACGTGCACGACCTGTGCGAGGCGCTGGTCGACGCCGCCGAGGACGCCGCCGAGGAGGCCGCCGAGGAGGCCGCCGAGGCGCAGGAGGAGGCGGAGCTCGACCCGCTGTTCGTCGGGTCGTTCGCCGACCTGCTCGACCACCTCGCGGAGGCGCTCGAGGAGATCCGCGACGACCCGGGAGCGCTGTCCCCGCGCGCCGACCGTCACCCGCCGGGGTCGGCGGCGCTGGAGCTGATGACCGCGGTGCACCGCGACGCGGCCCGGCGCCTGCCCGGCGCCTCGGGCGAGGTCCGCACCGGCTGGAGCGTCGAGGGCGCGCTGATCGACGCGGCGCAACGCGCGGTCGTGGACCTCACCGGCCGCCGCCCGACCCGCCCGCCCCCCGCCGAGGGACCACGCTCGCCGGGCTGAGGGGCGTGCGAGGACCTCAGGCGCGCGGGGCCACGACGCGGGCGAGGCCGGGCGGGCCGACCATGCCGGCGGTGGCCGGGCCCTCCAGCACCTCGCCGTCGGGCGCGAACCGCGAGCCGTGCAGCGGGCAGTCCCAGCTCTGCGCGGCGTCGTTCCACGCGACGATCCCGCCGAGGTGCGGGCACACCGCGCCGAGCTCGTGCTCGACACCGCCGACGCGGCAGCGCGCGATCTTCCCGCGCGTGGTGGTCTCGACGCGTCCCTCGCCCTCGCGCAGCGGGGCGTCGCTCGGCAGGTGCGGGCGCGCCCATCCCGTGGCCAGGTAGCGCCCCACCTCGCCGTTCGCCCGCGCCAGGGTCGGCAGCGCCGAGGCGGTGGGCGCACGGTCGGCGCGCAGCGCGTGCGACCAGGGATTCGTGCGCCCGACGACGTGGTCGCGCAGGGCCAGCGCGGCCGCGGTCCCGCCGGTCATGCCCCACTTCGCGAAGCCCGTCGCCACGAGGATGCGGGGCTGCCATCGCATCGGGCCCACGAACGGCAACCCGTCCTCGGGCAGGTAGTCCTGCGCCGACCAGCGGTGGGTGATCTCGCGGACCCGGAAGCGCTCGGCGGCCCAGTCGGCGAGCGCCCGCTCGTGCGACGACGTGGGCGTGCTCGCCCCGACGCGGTGGCCGAAGCCGCCGGTGAGCAGGCGCCGCTCGCCCTCGATCACCGCGGTGCGCAGCGACACGGTGGGCTCGTCGACCGAGAGGTACATCGCGTCGGGCAGCTCGCCGTCGACCCGCACGGCCTGGGCGTACGAGCGGCTGGGCTCGACGCGCGCGAAGTACAGCCCGCGGTCGAGCACCGGCAGCCCGGTCGCGAGCACGACCCGCTCGGCGCGGATCTCGCCGTGCCCGGTGCGCACCCACGGCGCGCCGAGCAGCGACACGCTGCGCACCCGCGTGTTCTCGCAGACCAGGTGGCCGCCCTCGTGCAGCTCCTGGGCGAGGTCGGCGAGGTAGGGCATGGGGTCGAACTGGGCCTGGTCGGCGAGCGTCACGGCCTCGGAGACACCGAACGGCAGGCCGACGTCGGTGCCCAGCTCGGCGGGCAGCCCGGCGCGCCGCAGGACGGACGCCTCGCGCCGCACGGCCTCCGCGCCCGCCGACGAGCGCCCGGTGGTCGCGAACGTGACGGCATCGCGGCGCTCGAGGTCGCAGTCGGCGCGCCGGGCGCGCTCGAGCAGCCAGTCGAAGCCGGCGCGGTGCGCGGCGACGTAGGCGTCGACGGTCCCGGGCGCGTGCCGCCCGTCGAGCGTCGCCGTCCGCGTGCCCTGCAGCAGGGAGATCTTGGCGGTGGTGTTGCCGCTGGCCACGGCCCCGATCCGCCGGCCCTCGACGACCGCGACGTGCAGGCCCTCGCGGGCGAGCAGGACCGCCGTGGTCAGCCCGGTGATCCCGGCGCCGACGACCGCGACGTCGACCCGGACGTCACCGCGCAGCGCCGGGTAGGTGTCGGGCTCCTCGGCGTGCTCGGGGTCGTGCCACGGCGAGAGCTCGCGGGCGGGCAGTGGTGGCGCCATGCCAGGGAGGTGTCCGCGGCGCCCGGCCGACAAACGGCCCCCGCAGGTCAGACCGCCACGAGCTGCTCGGCCCCGGTCTCGCGCTCGATCTGCTCCCGCAGCGCCGCCAGCGTGCGCGACAGCAGTCGCGAGACGTGCATTTGCGAGATGCACAGGACGGCGGCGATCTCGGCCTGGGTCTTCTCGTGCACGAACCGCAGCGCGAGCATCGTGCGCTCGCGCTCGGGCAGGTCGCGCACCAGGTTGCCGACGAGCGCGCGGACCTCGACGCGGTCGAGCTCGCCGTCCATCACCCCGAGGATGTCGACGAGCGCGGAGTCGTCGCCCTCGCCGAGCGACTCGTCGAGCGAGGCCGGCTGGTAGGAGCCGTGGGCGGCGACCGCTTCGGCCACCTCGTCGCGGCTCATGTTCAGGTGCTCGGCGAGCTCGGCGGCCGTCGGGGCGCGCCCGAGCCGCTGCGACATCGCCGCGGTCGCCGACCCGACGGCGACGTAGCGGTCCTTGACGCTGCGCGGGGTGCGCACCGACCAGGCCGAGTCCCGGAAGTGGCGCCGGACCTCGCCCATGATCGTCGGGACGGCGTAGGACAGGAAGTCGCGCTCGCGCCCCGGGTCGAAGCGGTCGAGCGCGTGGAGCAGGCCGAGGGAGGCGACCTGCTCGAGGTCGTCGGTGGGCTCGCCGCGACGGGCGAACCGGCGCGCGATGTTGCGCGCCACGGGCAGGAAGCCGACGACGAGCTGCTCGCGCACCCTCTCGCGGCGAGGATCGTCCTCGGCGAGATCGGCGTACTCCTTGAGGAGCGGGATGTACTCGTCGTAATCGCTGCTGCGGCCGGCCATCGGTCACCCCCGTGACGGGGCCCCGGGCGCTAGACCGTCTCGGCGGACCAGGCGGGGGCTCGTGATGTGTGAGCTGACCCGGCTGGTGTCTGAACCGGAGTTCCTTCGCGTGTCTGTGCCCCGTGTCGCGGGAAGTCACACATTCCTGGCCCGGACGGCCGTGTCAGCGGTGACGCAGCCGGTCGACGAGGTCCAGCAGCGCGGCGTCCACGACCTCGTGGTGGGTCTGGTTGACCGCGTGCCCGGCGTCCTCGACCAGCACCAACCGCGCCCGGGGCCCGAGCGCGTCGGCGATGCGGCGCCCGTGGGCGGCCGGGGTGACGCGGTCGCCGGTGGCCGCGACGACCGTCGTCGGGACCCGGGCCAGCGCCGGCAGCGATCCCGACTCGTCGTGGGCGAGCAACGACGACGAGAACGCCGAGCTCACCGGCAGCGGCAGGCTCTCGGTCACCGCCTGCAGGCGGCGCACCTCCTCGTCGCTCGCGTCCGGGGTGAACGCGAGGCGGCGCACCAGCCAGCGCCCGACGGCCGAGTCGCGCCACGGCAGCGTGTCGGCGAGCGGTGCGGCCCGGCGGGCACCCTCGAGGACCGCGGGCAGCACCCCGGCCCGGCGCGCGGCGGCGTGCAGGACGCCGAGCGGGCCGTCGGAGACCAGCTGGCCCGCCGAGGTCGCGACCAGGAACACCCCCGCCACCCGCGTGCCGAACCACTCGGGGTGCTGGCGCGCGAGCGCGAGGACGGTCATCCCGCCCATCGAGTGGCCGCCGAGCACGACGCGCCCGCACGGGGACACGGCGTCCACGACGGTGGCGAGGTCCTGGCCGAGCTGGTCGATGGTGGCGTGGGCGGGGTCGCCCCATCCCGAGCGCCCGTGCCCGCGCTGGTCCCAGGTGACCACCCGCGCGCGGTGCGCCAGCGCCGCGATCTGCGGCGACCACTCGCCGGAGTCGACGGTGAACCCGTGGCTGAGCACCACGATCGGGCCCTGGTGACCCCGGATCTCGACGTGCAGCGGCACCCCGTCGGCGGTGCGCACACCGTGGACGGGACGCGGACGTGCGGCACCGGCGGTCGCCGCGGACGGCGACGCCGGGGTGTGGGGGGTCGCGGGCGCAGCGGTCCGGCCGGAGGGGGCGGACGCCGCGCCGACCCGCTCGCTGGGCAGGACGGCCATGTCCCCAGGATCGGCACCGCGGCCGCGGTCTCCACCCTTCGCGACCGTGATGTCGACCAACTGCCCGTGGCACCCGACGGGCGGTGTGAACGGGATCGCAGGCGACGCCCGCGCCGCTCACCGACCCGGCCACCCCCCGGACGAATCAGTGGCGCGGCTCCACCGCGAGCGTGACGGCCGTCGGGTGCGCGGCGTCGTGGAGGACCTCCCGGGGCTGGCGCACGAGCGTCGTGGCCTTCCCCAGCGGGTCGCCGGTGCCGGGGTGGCGGGAGAAGCGCGGGTGCGCACCCCCGCTGACCTGCAGGCGGAGCCGGTGCCCGGCGGCGAAGCGATGCCCGGTGGGCCACAGCTCGACGGTCACCGCGCGGGTGCCGTCGGCGGCGGTGGCGGGCGCGCCGGGCGCGAGGCGCACGAGGCCGTCGGTGACGTTGACCGAGCGGCCGCGGGGGTCGACGTCACAGACCCGCACGAACACGTCGAGGTGCTCGGTCGCCGCGCGCAGGTGCACGGTCGCCGACACGGGACCGAGGGCGACGAGGTCCTCGGCGAGCACGTCCGAGGTGAACACGGCCACGTCCGCCCGGGCCTCGAGCGCGGACTGGTCGCGCGGCCCCGACCTCCCGGTGAGGATCGGCCCGCCGACGGCGGGCGTGGGGTCGGCGGGGTCGTAGTCGACGTGGGTGCCGGGCCAGTGGACCGACCCGCCGGTGCGGTCGGGCGGCGGCTGCACCGACAGGGAGTGGTCGGCGCGCAGGTACCAGGTGCGCGCCACGGCGTCGGGCGGCGGCCAGTCGGTGAGGTGGCGCGTGCCGCCGTCGCCCGACAGCGTCAGGCGACCGGCGCCTCCTCGGTGGTCGCCGCGGCCACGCCGCCGCTGCCGTGGGTGCCGTCGAAGGCGCGCTCGAACGCGGCGAGGGCCTCGCGCAGCCCGGCGGCCAGGCCCGGCCCGGAGGTGTGCACCCAGGGGCCGACGACCAGGCGCGGGCGGGCGCCGGCGGCGCGCAGCTCGGCGTGGTCGGCGAGCTGCCAGGGCAGGAAGATGTCCTGCCAGCCGCCGAGCATCGTCACCGCGACGTCGGCGCGGGCGACCGCGGCGACGCCGCGCGTGTGGTCGCGGCGCGCCCAGTAGGCGGAGTCGGGCGCCGACTCGCGCAGCCAGTCCTGGTACCAGTCGACCTCGCCGCCGGTGGCGCGCCGGTCGCCGCTGCGCAGGGGCAGCGCGTCGAGCGCCTCGAGGATCGTCCGGCGCCCGCGCAGCAGCCGCGTCGAGCGCGCGAGCGGCCCGGCGGCCATCGTGCGCATCATCGAGGTCCAGGACAGCGCGTTGTCCAGCGAGAACGCTCCGCCGGCGTAGGTCTGGTCGCGGAACGACGACGCCGTGACCAGCGTGCCCATCGCGCGCAGCGAGCGCCCGGCGGCGGGGGCGAGCGCCCACTGCGTCAGGCCCAGGTAACTGGGGCCGAGCGTGCCGAGGCGGCCGTCGCACCAGGGCTGGTCGAGCACCCAGGCGACGGTGGCGGCGCCGTCGTCGGCCTCGTCGAACGGCGAGAGCTCGCCCTGCGAGTCGGTCGTGCCGCGCACCGACTGCACGACGACCTGCAGGCCGCGCTCCGCGACGAGGCGCCCGAACACCGTGCCCACCCAGCCCGCCCGTCCGTACGGGCTGCGCACGATGACGACCGGCCCGCGGTGCACGCCCGCGGGCCGGTAGAGGTCGTGGCGCAGCACGACGCCGTCGGGCATCGGGACCGCGACGTCGCGGTCCACCGCCATCCGGGGCGTGCGCGGCGCGGGCAGGCGCAGCGCCCGCCGCAGGATCCCGCTCGCGAGGCTCACGCCCGCAGTCTCGCCGATCAGGCCGGGGGCTCGCCGAGGGGCGCCGGGTGCCCCGCGGCGTCGCCGCCTGTGCACGGCGTGGCCGCCGCCCGGACTGGCCTCGCGCGCCCCGAGGGGCGAGCCTGCCCTCTCGTGACCTCCACCCCGCCCGGCGGCGCCCCCGACGTCGGCGTCCCCGCGCACCTCGCCGCGCGGATGTCCGTCGGCGAGCAGCACGCGTGGCTGGCGTCCTACCTGCGCCGGCACCCGGTGAGCCGGCGCAGCGCCCTGCGCGGCGGCGCCGGGGTCGTCGCGGCGATGGGGCTGGCGTCGGCGCCGTGGACGCTCGCGGCGTGCGCGCGGGCCGCGCGGGCGCCGGTGTCGGTGGTCGGCCGCCACCTGGCCTTCGGCGCCGACCCGCAGCGGCAGATGGCGCTCGCGGGCGAGCTGACCGCGGCGCCGCCGGCGGGAGGGGTCGTCGTCGACCTGGGGCGCGACTCGTCGTTCGGGACGACGCTGCCGGTGGAGGTGCGCCGGCTCGTGTCGCAGGTGCCGCAGTCCGACGGCGCGATCCGGGGCAGCGAGCAGTTCTTCGTGCACGCGCGCGCCGACGGCCTCGCGCCCGGCGAGCACTACCGCTACCGCTTCCGGCTCCCGGACGGGTCGACGACCGCCGAGGCCGGGTTCACCACCGCGCCGGGCCCGGGCTCCACGGCGCCGTGGAGCTTCACCGCCTTCGCCGACCAGGGCGTCGACACGGTGCCGCCGAGCGGGCGCGACGAGTTCACCAACGCCTACGAGCCCGACGACACCCGCCGCACGATGACCCCCGCGACAGCGCTGGTGGACCGCGTCGCCGCGCAGCGCCCCGCGTTCCACCTGCTCGCGGGCGACATCTGCTACGCCGACCCCTCGGGCCACGGCCTGCCGGAGCGCAGCCGCAGCGGCGGCGGGTTCGACAGCTTCGACCCGACGGTGTGGACCACCTACTTCGGACTGATCGAGCGCAGCGCCGCCGCCACGCCATGGATGTTCGCGACCGGCAACCACGACATGGAGGCGCTCTACGACGACAACCGTGCCCGCGGCGCCTCGCACGGCTACGGCGGGCACGCGGCGCGGCTGGACCTGCCGGGCACCGGGCCGTCGGCGTGCCCGTCGGTGTACGTCTTCCGGTACGGCACGGTCGGCGTGGTCAGCATCGACGCCAACGACCTCTCGACCGAGATCCCGACCAACGCCGGCTACTCGGGCGGCGCGCAGGCGGCGTGGCTGCGCCGGACGCTCGGCGACCTGCGGGCCGACCCGGGCGTCGACTGGGTCGTCGCGTTCTTCCACCACTGCGCGTTCGCGACGTCGCGCGCGCACGCGTCGGACGCCGGGGTGCGCGCGGCGGTCGCGCCGCTGTGCGACGAGTTCGGGGTCGACCTCGTGCTGCAGGGCCACAACCACCAGTACGAGCGGACCGACCCGATCCGGCGCGGGCGGGCCGCCGTGCGGGCGCCCGACGGGGCCACCGTGCGCCCGGAGACCGACGGCACGACGTACGTGTGCGTCGGGTCGGGCGGACGGCCCCGCTACCGCTGGCAGCCCGGCGAGACCGACCGTTACCGGGGCAACCCGGGCCCCGACAGCGGCACGACGGTGGCGAGCTACGTCGCCCTCGGCGAGGACGCGCAGCAGCCCGAGCAGGTCGACTGGTCGCAGGCGCGCTACCTCGACTACGCGTACGTCACGGTCGACGTCGCGCCCCCGCCCGCGCCGGGATCGACGACGAGCCTGACCGTCCGCGCGACCACCGACACCGGCCTCGAGATCGACCGCGTGGTCCTGGAGCGCCGGTCCTTCAGGTGAGCGATCTCCGGGGCTATAGCCCCGGAGATCGCTCACATGGCCCGTTCGGCGCAGCGAGCTGTGAAGCGGGCATGATGCCCCGGTGCGCGCCCACCCGGTCCTCGACGTGCTCGCGGCCCGCCGCGCCGAGGGCACGCTGCCGAGCACCCGCACCGACCCCCACCGCGTCGCCCTGGCCGTCGAGGGCGGCGGGAGCCGGGCGACGTACTCCAGCGGCATGGTCCTGGCCCTCGAGGAGCTCGGACTCGCCGAGTGCTTCGACGCGGTCTACGGCTCCTCGGCCGGCGCGCTCGCGGGCAGCTGGCTGGTCGGGGCGCAGGCCGCGCACTGCTGCGCGGGCTGGTACCGCCCGGGTCTCATGGAGCGTGTCACCCGGCCCGGGCGCGGGCTGCGCGGCCAGCCGGTGGTGGACGTCGAGTACCTGATCAACACGGTCGGCGAGGAGGTCGTGCCGTTCGACTGGCAGCAGGTGCTCGACGCCGACGTCCCCCTGCACCCCATCGCCACCGACGTCGAGACCGGCGAGGCCGTCGACCTCCACGACACGCTCGTCGACAAGGCGAGCCTCCAGCTCGCCCTGCGCGCGAGCGCCGCGGTGCCGGTGCTCGCGGGCCTGCCCGTCGAGATCGACGGCCGGCGCTACGTCGACGCCGCGGTCGCCGAGCCGATCCCCTTCCGCACCGCGCTCGCGCAGGGCGCCACCCACGTGCTCGTGCTGCGCACCCGCCGCTCCGACCAGACCGCGATCGACGTGACCCGCCTCGAGCGGGCCCTGGTGTCCCGGCTGGGCGCGGTGAACGTGCCGGGCCTGGTCCAGGTGCTGGGCACCCGGCTCGAGAACCGCCGCGCCGACGACTCCCGGCTCGCCCACGCCACGGCGTCCCCGGGCGAGGAGCCCCACCTGTTCGAGGTCCGCCCGCCGACCGGCGCGGACACGATCAACCCGCTCGAGACCGACCCGGACGTGCTGCGCCGCGGGATCGAGACCGGGCAGAGCGCCCTGCGCGAGGCGCTCGACGTGCCGGACGAGGAGCGCACGAGCGCCTGACGAGAGCGGTTACTGGCTGGTATCGCTCATCAAGCGAGCGATACCAGCCAGTAACCGCGCTCATTCGGCCTGACCGAGCACCATCCGCAGCGGCAACCCCGCGACGATCCGGGCGGCGTCCCCGCCGAGCACGCGCAGGTCGTGCGTCGCCGCACCGGCGTCGAGGGCCAGCACGGCGTCGGGCACGAGCGCGTGGCGCACGACGACGGCCCCGTCGACCCCGACCCCGACCCCGACCTCGAGGCGGGACTCCGACGCGGCGTGCCGCCCCGCGGCGTCGGCCCCCGTGGCGGTGGCCCCGAGCAGCGCGGTGGGGACTCCCTGCTCCTCCGCACCGGCGCACAGCTCGCGCACCACGCCCGGCGGGGCGTCGTCGTGCACCGCGACGAGCACGGCGGGCGGCAGCGCCGGGTCGGCCAGATCACGATCCCGGGGCGGGCGGTCGATCCGCCCGTGGCAGCCGGGCCCGCCGGACGCCGACACCCCGGACAGCGGGCTGGTCACGACGCGACCTTCTCCGGTGCGGGCCCGGCCGCGGTGCCCGCGTGGGCGTCGACCAACCCGGCGGCCACCGCGTTGCGCGGGCCCTCCGTGCCGTGCACGTTGCCGATGCCGCACACCACGCCGTGCGGCGCGAGCGCGTCGGCCACCATGCCCGGGATCTCGAAGTCCAGCGCCGACCCGCCCAGCAGGACCACCGAGCCGAGCAGCCGCAGCGACCCCTGCGGTGCCACCTGCACCAGCGCCCGCAGCGCGTTGACGACGAACACCCGCCGCTTGGCCTCGCGCCGGACCCGCCGGACCTCCTCCAGCGAGCCGCGCACGGGCACCGGCGCGAGCCCGTCGGGGGTCACGGTGACGACCTTGGCGAACACGTGCGGGGACAGCGGCTCGGTGAAGAACTGCACCGTGCCGTCCTCGTGGCGCACGTGGAAGAAGCTCTCGACCTTCGCCAGCGGGTGGCGCTTGACCGACTCCGCGGCCTCGCGGTCCTCCAGGCCCAGCTCGGAGTCGAT
>NZ_JAQZAL010000080.1 GCF_028737205.1 Actinomycetospora lutea
AGCCTGACCAGCCGTTCTGGTACCACTTGTGCCACAGGGCGTTGTCGGTGCCGCGGACGAAGACGTCGATGCGGCCGTTGCTCCAGGAGACGGCGGCCGGCTCGGAGGTGAGGACGCCGCCGAGGCTTTCCCAGCCTGACCAGCCGTTCTGGTACCACTTGTGCCACAGGGCGTTGTCGGTGCCCCGGACGAAGACGTCGAGTCGCCCGGCCGCCCACGAGCTAACGGCCGGCCCGGAGGTGAGGACACCTCCGAGTGACTCCCACCCCAACCACGTCATGAGAACCCTCCCCCATTCGCCGTTCCGTAGGGCACTACGGCGCCAAAGTGTTCGGCACAAGGTTCCAATCAAACGACGCTCGACGGACACCGCCGTTCGAGTGGGCCTCCTGTGCGACATATGAACGATCCACAATCTGTCGCGCTGTGCACGTCTGTATTCCTAGAGTGATTGATGCGGACCGGTTGGAACATGAATCACCATCGGTACCGGTGTGCCAGGGGAATGGGGACTGTCTGATCTTCGGTGTAACCGGTCCTGAAGCTCCGGGCGTGTCCCGGGGGAAGGACCTGCGATGACGGACACGATCGGGCCTGTGCCGGCTCGGATTGATCAGCAGCAGCTCGCCCAGGAACTCGTGAACGCCGCTCGTGCCGAGGGGGTAGAGCTCGTCGGCCCCGGCGGGTTGCTCACGGGGCTGACGAAGACGGTGCTCGAGACCGCCCTGGAGGCGGAGATGAGCGAGCACCTCGGTTACGACAAGCACGAGGTCGAGGGCCGCGACGGCGGGAACTCGCGCAACGGCACCCGGTCGAAGACGGTGCTGACCGAGATCGGGCCGGTGCAGATCGAGGTGCCCCGGGACCGTGATGCCAGCTTCGATCCGGTCATCGTGCGCAAGCGCCAGCGACGGTTGGACGGGCTCGACGAGATCGTCCTGTCCCTCACCGCCCGAGGGCTCACGACCGGCGAGGTCGCGGCGCACTTCGACGAGGTCTACGGGGCGAAGGTCTCCCGGGACACCATCTCGAGGATCACCGACAAGGTCCTCGAGGAGATGGTCGAGTGGCAGCAGCGCCCGCTCGACGCGGTCTATCCGGTGCTGTTCGTCGACGCCATCCACGTCAAGGTCCGCGACGGGCAGGTGACCAACCGGCCGTTCTACGTGGTCATCGGGGTCACCGTCGACGGCCATCGCGACATCTTGGGCATCTGGGCCGGCGACGGCGGCGAGGGAGCCAAGTACTGGCTACAGGTGCTGACCGAGATCAAGAACCGGGGTGTGGCCGACGCCTGCATCGTGGTCTGCGACGGCCTCAAGGGGCTACCGGAGTCGATCACCACCGTGTGGCCGCAGGCGCTGGTGCAGGCCTGCGTGCTGCACCTGATCCGCAACACCTTCCGCTACGCGAGCCGCAAGTACTGGGAGCAGATGGCCAAGGACCTGCGCCCGGTCTACACCGCGGCCACCGAGGCTGCTGCCGCGGCGAGGTTCGACGAGTTCAACGACACCTGGGGCGCGCAGTATCCGGCGATCATCGCGCTCTGGCGCGCGGCGTGGTCGGAGTTCGTGCCGTTCCTCGACTACGACGTCGAGATCCGCAAGGTGATCTGCTCGACGAACGCGATCGAGTCCATCAACGCCCGCTACCGCCGGGCGGTCAAGGCCCGCGGGCACTTCCCGACCGAGCAGGCCGCCCTGAGTGCCTTTACCTCGTGACCCGCTCGCTCGACCCCACGGGCAAGGGCCGAGCGAAGTGGGCCATGCGCTGGAAGCCTGCGCTCAACGCCTTCGCGATCACCTTCGCCGGCCGTATCGTCCCGGCCAACGGAAGCTAACCAACCTCACCGGTTACACCGTTCATCAGACACTCCCGGGGAATGGCGGCTCCCGCGCTCAATGTCTTCACGAAGGTCGGCGGAGGCCTGGTTCGGCCACGAAACTCGGGCCCGCGAGCGGAAGCGATCCGGGGGCGAAGGTGTCGGGGTCAAGGTGGTGTTCGTCGGCTACGAGCTCTCGGGCGAGCAAGGGCCGAGCAGCCAGTCGTGGAGTGAACTAGACCGTATGGAGGCGCCGGCCTCCATACGGTCGAGCAGTGGGCGTTTACCGGCTCTTCCGGATTTAGAGTGCAAGAGATCCACAGTGCAGCAGCGACCGGATGC
>NZ_JAQZAL010000081.1 GCF_028737205.1 Actinomycetospora lutea
GCGCGCCCCTCTTTTCGTCTCTCCAGGTCCGTCGAACGGGCTCTGCTGCTACGGCAAATGCGGGCGACAGCCGCTCGGGCAGTTCGATGCTCCTATTGTTCGTCAACTGCGCTCGAGGCAGCGCCGGATGTCGCGGTCGGCCTTGCCGTGACGCGGCGGCTCCCGGAGCGGTTGAGCCAGCGGAACATCGCGAACGCGGCGTCGGCGTGGCAGTGTCGGGGCGCGACCAGGCGGGGAGCTCGTGCAGGTCCGGGCGCCCAAGCGCCGACGCTCTCGCGATGACGATCTCGTGGTCGGTGGCCTCGGCCTCGAGGGCCCGGATTCGGCGGGCCAGGGCGCGCAGCTCGGTCAGCGCGGTGACGACCTCGACGTCCCCCTCCGGGCGGCGGGGCGCAGCCCGGCCGGACGAGTGGGGCGTCGGGTGGTGCGGCGCTCGTGGAACCCGGGCCCGAACTCTGCTCGGCGAGCGGTGATGACGGGCGCGCGCCGTTGGGGCGCCGGGCGTCGGTGGTGGGCTGGACCGCCGACCGGCGGGTAGTGAGCGGCGGCCGCTTGGCCATGCGTCGGCCCGATCTGGGGCGGCCAGGTGGGTGCGAGTTACCGCGACACGCGCGGCTCGTTCGGCGTCCAACGGGTCCGAGCGGCGCCCGCCGCGGCGAGCCGGGTGCGCCGGAGGATCGAGCTGCACCAGCACCTCACCGACGGCGGCGAGTGGCGGGCCAGCCGCTGTAGCGCCGACAGGCTCCGACAACCCTCGCGGTCGGCGGTAACGGTGACGATCACGACCAACGCCCTGGTGGCCACGACGACTACTGCAGCGGAGTTGGCGTCGGCCCCGGATGACGAGCTCGACGACCCCAGACGGGCATGGCGCCTCACAGACCTCACTCCGGTCGATCCACGGGGCCACACCCCGCCTGCTACCGCGACCACGAGGGCCGGCGAAAGGAACCCTCGCAGTAGCCCAGAGATCGAGTCGTCAGTGCTGCGGCTCCGGCTGTATCGCGTGATGTCGCGCTCGCATCGCCGGCCCAGCCCTCTCCGTGATCTCGAGGTCGGGCGTGGTGACATCGTCGTGCCACGCGGACCAGAGCCGTAGGGTTGCCGCATGACTGCCGCCGCTTCGTCCGTCCCCTCGGGGGGAGGAGACGTCGGGACATGGGCCGAGGCCACGCCCGCCGAGGTGCGAGCGGCTGTGGCGCCCGAGAGCGCGGTGGAGTTCGACCGGCAGTGGCGCGCGGCGCTCGCGCGGGCTGCCGACACGTACGACCTCGCGGTCGTCCACGAGTGCTTGGACGCGTGGCGGCGGGTCGCCCGCGTGACGACCGCCGCGGGTGGGGCGGACGGGTACCGCGCGATGCTCGCGACCGCTGCTTCGGCGCGGGCCGGCGAGGCGGCGACGTCGCCCACGGCGTCCTGGCGTGAGGTGCGTGCGGACCTCGGTCTGTAGGTGGCCTACGTCGTCGATGTCGGATCCGTCCGCGACGCGCTCGAGGCCCTGCCGTCCGAGGCCCTCGTGGCGCTCGCCGACATGCTCGACCTGCTCGAGCTCGCGCCGTGGTCCGGCGATCCCCTGGTGGACCGCAACCCCGACGGAGCCGTCCGGACCATGAGCTTCGCCGGCACGGGGCTCATCACCTACGTGATCGTCGAGCACCTCGGGCGGGTGGACCTCCTCCAGCTCCACTGGGCCGGGTAGCGGGAGGCGTTCGGATGCGCTCCCGGGCGAGCTCGACAGCCGGACGAGGGCGTCCGGAAGCCGCGCATCCGACCTGACCTGCGCCGATGATGTCGACCCACCCCCCGGTGAACGCGTCTGATCGCCCGTGTACTGTTCTCCACGTCGCCAGGGCGCAGAGGTTGAACCCGGCCCGGTCGACGCAGTAAGATAGGAAGGTCGCCCTCCGGAAGGCCTCACTCGGTGAGTGGGTTGGTACGGTGGTGTGGTTGTCCTTTGAGAACTCAACAGTGTGCTGATTGTTTGGT
>NZ_JAQZAL010000082.1 GCF_028737205.1 Actinomycetospora lutea
GACCCGCAGCTCCAGCGGGTGCCCGACCACCGGGACGTCGCTGACGCGGCGTTCGCAGGTGTCGCGGTAGCTCCCGGCGATCCCGCAGCCCGGACAGCGGCCGGGACCTTCGACGAGCAGCTCGCACCACAGCACCGTGGTCTCGCCGGCCACCGCGGCATCGACGATCCGCACCCCGAGCTCCACGGTTCGGATCATCTGTGAGTGTCGCTGCGGTGCTCCGGCAGGGAGGACCACCAGGCTCGGCGTCGGTGACCCTGGCGTGATTCACGGAATGATTTGGCCGCTGCGGCGTGCCTTGGACACGACCTGTCCGTCGGGGTCGCCGGCGCCGGCCTGGCCCACCAGCTGGCCTGATCAGAAGCCTGTCCGCCTCTCGGGCGTGACCCCTCACAGATATGCCGCTCGGTGACCTCTTCCCAGGCCGGCGCCGATCTGACCGCCGCCCGCAGGGAAGGGAGCACCGGCCGATGCCGATGCTGGCAGAACTCGTTGACGCCGTGGTCGGCGCCGACACCCACCGCGACACCCACGAGCTCGAGATCGCCCACCCGACCGGCGCACCCATCGCGGTGTGCTCGATCGAAAACGACACTCGCGGCTACGCCCAGGCGGTGGCCTGGATCGGCGAGCACGCTCCCGGCCCGCGGGTGGTGGTCGCGGTCGAGGGCACCCGCAGCTACGGCGCCGGGCTGGCCCGTGCCCTGACCGAGGCCGGGCTGACGGTGATCGAGTGCGAGCAGCCCTCCCGCACCCAACGTCGTGGCCGCGGGAAGTCGGACTCCATCGACGCGCACCTGGCGGTGCGTTGGGCACTCGAGCTCGACGCCGAGCGGCTGCCCACCCCGCGCGCCGACGGGGACCGCGAGGCGCTGCGCACCCTGCTGTGCGCGCGCGACGAGCTGACCACCACCGGTACCGGGCAGACCAACCGCCTCAAGGCGCTGCTGCGCGACGGCGACGACACCGACCGGGCCCTGGCTCGCGGCAAGCTCACCGACACCGACCTGAACACCCTGGCCCGGCGTCGCCCACCCCGAGAGGCCACCCGCGCCCAGGCCGTCCGCCACGGCGAGCTGCGCCGACTCGCGGTCGCGCTGCGCGAGCAGCGCCGCGAAACTCAAGACCAACCGCACTCTCCTGACCGCCATCGTCGGTGACCTCGCGCCCGGGCTGACCGACCACAAGGGGATCGGTCCGATCTGCGCCGCCCAGGTCATCGTGTCGTTCTCCCACCCTGGGCGCTGCCGCAGCGAGGCCGCATTCGCCGCCCTCGGTGGGACCAGCCCGCTCGAGGCCAGCAGCGGGCGCACCATCCGCCACCGGCTCAACCGCGGCGGCGACCGCGCCCTGAACAAAGCGATCCACACCATCGCCCGAGCCCGGATGCGTGACTGCGCTGCCACCCGCGCCTACGTCGCTCGACGCACCGCCGAGGGCAAGTCAACCCGAGAGGTTCGCCGCTGCCTCAAGCGCTACATCGCCCGCCAGCTCTTCCGCTCCCTGACCACCGCCATGACCAACGCAACGAGCTGACCTCGAACAGGACGCGCAGACTTCCGTTCTCCCGAACGGCTTGACAACACATAGAAGCGTCGTGTCGGCCACGATCTGGACAGGCAGGGTCGTAGGCTGCGACATCGGGTCCCCGAGACGTTGAAGCTGACTGGCGTAGGAACCGTCATCATCAACTTCTCGGGGCCCGCCTCACCGCAGCGACACGACCCCAGCTCCCGGCCCGGTCACACCCT
>NZ_JAQZAL010000083.1 GCF_028737205.1 Actinomycetospora lutea
CCCCCCCCCCCCCCCCCCCCCCCCCCCCCCCCCCCCCCCCCCCCCCCCCCCCCCCGCCCGTCCGCAACCTAAGGCAGAACTTGGACCTAGGCGAGCTCTCTGAAACTCAAATGGAAGCACTAGCGGACGCCTTTCGGGACCCGTCTGTCGACCGGCACGAGCGACTCGTTCCTTTGGTGTCGGTCGTTCTTGACGTCGTTAGCTGGGCTCGCGCAACGCATCAGGATGGCGCGCCCGACCCTCGCGCAAAAGCGGACCGAATCAGTCTTCTCCAAGAGTTGAAACTAGGCATTGAAGGGCTTGGCCCTATGACCCGTCAGGTAGTTGAGGACGACGGGAAACGCCTTCTCCGCGCTGCGAATCGAGCGCTAGAGTCCCCTGACACACTCGGGGAAGCCCAAGATTTCTTGGCGACTCTAAGAAAGAACACCACGAGGGAAGCAATGTGGCGCGATCTAGTGGCATCAAGTGCGAACGTCTCGAACCTCATCGGACTAGCCCACTTCGAAAGCCGAAGAGACAATCTACTCTCGACGATGTCGCATAGCGGGCTGGGTAGAGACAAGCTTGGCCTGGCGAGAGTATGTCTCGATGTGCTGAGCAATCGAGCGGCCGGGATAGCACATGCGCGCGCAATCGTCGACGAGGTAGAGGCGACCGACGACGAAGCCGACGTCGATGAGAGTGTCGATCCTCCAGGATTAACCGCTGAAGAGAGAGTCGAGCTTACGTCACGCTTGCTGAGTGAGCCGGCGCGGCACGCGGACAACATCATCTGGCTGAAGATCGATCATGCAATGCTGGACAACCCAGTTCATCTTGGGATACTTACGTTCTACCCAGCATTTTGGCTCCTCGGCCGCATCGAACAAGCCAACGACGACCTACTTCCGCCTGAGCTGCGATCGTCTAGGACGAGCCGGCGTGCTTGGCTTCCGGAAGCTGAACTCGGAAACACCCTTGCGCGAGTTGAGCTAGTTAATCACTCTCTGGCAAGGGCAGCCGAGGACGCTCGGGACCTATGCAGATCGGTAATTGACGTATTGGCGTCAGGTAGGCCCACGTCCGCCTGGTCAATTCAAAAGGGGCACGTCCAATACGTTAATGGTGAGGGCGGACTGGAGAGCATAGATAATTCCTATGTAGCTCCAGAAGATTGGATGGACTCGTGGCGACAGTTCTATCTTGAGGAGGGGTTGAGCACCCAGACACGTCGTCTAGTAGGCCTCCATCTCAAGGCGCCCTCGCCCGAACTGTCGCGGGTCGCCCGGCTTGCACGGTCGATGGAGCGGCGCGACGACCCGAAGCCGGCCGTCGGCGACATCATCGCAAGCGTCCAGGCCTTGGAGTATGTCCGGAGCACCACAGGTTCGGGCGGTCTAAGCTGGGATCGATTTGCCGCTCGAACCCTAAAGAGTCGATGGATCTTTGAGCAGCTTCATCTCGACACCTACTTCGTCGTCATGAACATTCTGAATCGAGAGATCTACTCTTCCCGGTCTAATCAAAAGAGTCTCGCACCAAAGGGACTTTCGGACCGACTCGAGCTCTGGCGGATGGGTCGCACGGAACGCGAAGCAGAGGCGTTCTTCGACCTCACGCACAAGGTTAGACAGATTTTCCCTAGACAGAGTTTACAGGCTCTTCCGGAAATGGAGTGCAGCTGAGGGTGTGACCGGGCCGGGAGCTGGGGT
>NZ_JAQZAL010000084.1 GCF_028737205.1 Actinomycetospora lutea
CGACACCATCCTCGCCAGAGCCAACCGACAAGCTAACTCCGAGACGGACCACTAGGACGAGCTCAACCTTGAGAAGGCGGCATGCCTCGTCGAGGGCACGGCGTTCGCCGACGGATGGATCTTCCCCGGCGTCCACGACGGCGATGTCCCCGGACTTCCAGCCGTCCGCGGCGGCGGCGCGCTCGGAGACACCCGCGACGGCCTCATCATCACTCACGCCCTCTACTGCGACATGGCCGACAGCCGCCGCGCTTCCGCCTTCCCGCTGGTGGCATCCCCCCGGGTTCGGGAACCGATAACCGGCTTCTATGTCTTGGGGGGCTTCGATCTACGCCTGGGCCCGTGCTGGGCTACTCTGCTTCGCCCGGCATCAGCCCGGGGCGGCTGGATGATCGGTCGGCTTCGCCCGGCATCATTGTCGAGCCGGCTGCGTCGTCCTCGCCGGGCATGAGGCCGCGCGAGCTTGACGATCGGTCGGCAGTCTCTCCTGGCATGAGGCCGGCGCTCCCGTGGCCGAGGGTCCGGCTTTCGCCGGGCATCGGGCGCTCGATGCTGGCGGCATCGAACCCGGGCCTCTCCGATGGTGCGTCGTCGGGGGGTTGCGCTTCGAGCTGCTCGGCGAGGGCCGTTGACGGCTCGATGGGGACGGACTGCCGAGCGACCTTGCGGACCCCCGTGTCCGTGTCGGCCACGAGCCCGGTCAACAGCTCGCTTGCCTCGGCGGACCCGAGTTGTCCAGCCGCGGTAGCCGCAGCGACACGGACGGCGGGGTCAGGGTGCGACGCCGCGGCCCGCACGACATCGACGCCGTCGCTTCCGTTGAGTAGGCCAGCGGCGTAGGCAGCCTTCGCGGCGAGCATCGGGTCAGCGCCAGCGACAAGTTGTGTCAGGAAGGGAAGCGCGTCGGAACCGAGGGCCGCGGCGGTCGAGTAGTCGGGCTCCTCAGGCTCGAGAATGGACCGGACGTCCTGCATGGTGGTGGCCACTGTGGGCCTCCTCAGATGTCTTGGGTGAGCGCCGAGTTCAGCATCGTGGTGACTTCCGATGCAATCAAATCGGGCGGAGGATTGGTGATGTTGGCTGTGCCGTTTCCTGTCATCAGGCGGTCGTTGTCGTTCACGTGTCGGAGATCGAGTACGTGACCCACTTCGTGACCAAAGGTCCACTGGGTTGCTCCCTGTGCAACAACTGCCCCGGGTCGACCCGCTGGATGCGCAGCGCAACCGTTGAACGGCGGCACCGTCGAGCGAACCAAGTAGACGACGACGTCGTTGGCGCCTGCGTTGTTCCGATTGCTGAAAAGTTGATTCTGCTCGGCGGTTGTTTGCCCGACGACGCACTGGCCAACGTCCACATCGTTCAATGTCGGGAGGTTGAGGTTCTCAGTGGAGGCCCACACGACCAGCACCCCTGCTGTCGCGTAAACCTCCCGCATCCTCTGGACCATGGTGGCGACCGGCACGGTAGGAGCGGTGAGGATCTTGGTGTGCAAGCGCACGGTCGGAACACGCGCCCACCACTTGTGCCAGAGAGCGTTGTCAGTGCCGCGGACGAAGACGTCGATTCGATCGCTCCTCCAGGAGACGGCGGCCGGCTCGGAGGTGAGGACGCCGCCGAGGCTTTCCCAGCCTGACCAGCCGTTCTGGTACC
>NZ_JAQZAL010000085.1 GCF_028737205.1 Actinomycetospora lutea
CAGGCGGCGCAGGTTGATCGCGGCGACGCGGGTGTGCAGCCAGGCGTTGTTCTTGGCCACGCCGCGGTGGGGGACGCGCCGGTTGCCGCGGGTCAGCCAGGCGATGGAGCGCTCGACCATGGGCCGGTGCCGCCGGTAGGCCTCGAGGTGCTCCGGGGTGGCGGCGCGGGCGCGGTGGGCGCGCTGGCGGGCGTGGTGGGGCCCGAGGGTGAGTTTGCGGCCGCGGTCAGCGGTGGTGCAGCGCTGGCGCAGCGGGCAACCCCGACAGGCCGCGCCGAAGCCGACGGACCCGGTCTCTCCGATGGGCCGGGTGATCCCGTTCGGGCAGGTCACGGTGTTCGCGATCGGGTCGTGGGTGAAGTCGTCGAGGGTGAACCCGCCGGAGATCGCCGCCCGTAACGGCCACGGCTTGATCACCGCGCGGTGCCCGGCGGTCTCGAGCGCAGCGAGCGCGTCGCCGGTGGCGTAGGCCGAGTCGGCCAGCACCTCGACCCGCTCGTCTGCGGCAGGGTCGAGGCTCGGGTCACCGTCGAGCAGGGCGATCCCGACCGTGGCGTCGCTGTTGTCCGGGCCGCTGGCCTTGGTCAGCCCGGTCGCGGTGATCAGCCCGGTGTCGGGCTCCACCACGACGTGGGCCTTGAACCCGTCCTGGCGGCGCTCGCGGGACTTGTGGGCATGGCGGGCGTCGGGGTCGACGGTGGAGATGACCCGGTCCGGGGCGACCTGGCGGGCGATGCGCCAGCGCCCGTCGGTGCCATCCGAGCCCTCCGCGGGCTCGACGTCCTGACCGGCGACCAGCGCCAGCAACGCCACCGCCTGCGCAGCCTTCTCATCGAGCCCAGCGCCGTGCGGGTGACGTTCCTCGAACCCGGCCAGCACCGCCAGCGCGTCGCCCACCAGCGCCGAGACCAGCTCGTCGCGGGCGGCCGGGTCGTCCCAGGCGATTTCGGGCTTGCCGGGCCGGGAGTAGTCATGCCCGCTCGTGGTGACCGTCGCGATGATCTCGGTGCCGTTGGGGACCTCGCGGGCGACCCGGCGGATCGCGGCGATCAGCTGGGTGACGGTGTCCTGGCGGGCCACCGCGTCATCCAGGATCGTCGAGTCCAGCGCCCGGCGGGTCTTCCCGGTAACCGCCCCGGTCTGGGCGATCACCTCGGACACCACATCGAAGACACGGTTCGGGCGCTGCGAGGCGGCCAAGCGTCGTCGCCAGTAGGTCAACGTCGACGCATCGAACGCACTGTCGGTGATCGCCACCCCGCACGCGGCCTTCCACCGCAGATCGAACGTCAGCGCCTCGACCGCTTCCCGGTCCGACAGCCCGTGCAGGGCCTGGAGCACCAGCACCGTGGCCACCACCTCCGGGGGCACACTCGGCCGGCCCCGGCGGGTGGGGAACAGGTCGGCGAACAGCTCCGGCGGGAACAACCGGGTGCGGTGGGCGGCCAGGAACGCGAACACGCTGCCCGGCTTCAGCAGATGCCCCGCGACCGACTCCACATCCAGCAACTCACGCTGATCATCA
>NZ_JAQZAL010000086.1 GCF_028737205.1 Actinomycetospora lutea
CTCTGAGACTTCATGGCCCCCTATCGGTGGCCGCCTGGGCGGATGAGAATTCGGTGGGGTCGGCTGAGCTCGTTCTCGCTTGGTGCGCGTGAACCCGTCTCTGAGACTGACGCCTGGGGCCGTCCCGGCACCTCGAACTGTTGTCCTCGTGCACGCTTCACAGCGTCGTTGAACGGTCGGCCCTGCCGGCCCCGCCCTGCCCGGGCTGGGTCTGGTGGAGGTCGTGGATGGACACGTTGATCGAGCGGTGCGCGGGCATCGACATCGGCAAGGACGAGGTGGTCGCCTGCGTGCGCGCCCCGAAGCCGGGTGCTCGGGGGCGGGTCCAGACGACCCGCACGTTCGCCACGTTCACCGCCTCGCTGGAGGCGATGGTCGAGTGGTTCACCACCGAGGGGGTGACCGCGGTGGTGATGGAGGCGACCGGCTCGTACTGGAAACCGGTCTGGTACCTGCTCGAAGAGCACCCGGGATGGGAGCTGCTGCTGGTCAACGCCCATCACGTGAAGATCCTGCCCGGGCGCAAGACCGACGTGCTCGACGCGGAATGGCTGGCCGAGCTGCTCGAGCACGGCCTGCTACGGGGCAGCTTCGTGCCTCCCAGGGCGGTCCGGGAGCTGCGGGATCTGACCCGCTACCGCAAACGCATGATCCAGGCCCACACCAGCGAGTGCCAGCGCATCCAGAAGACCCTCGAGGACGCCGGGATCAAGCTCGACTCGGTCGCCTCCGACGTGCTCGGGGTCTCCGGGCGGGCCATGCTGGCCGCGCTGGTCGCCGGCGAACGTGACCCCGCCGCGCTCGCCGAGATGGCCCGCGGCCGACTGCGGGTGAAGATCCCCGCCCTGCGGCAGGCCCTGCGCGGGCGGTTCACCGAGCACCACGCGCTGCTGATCGGGCTCGCCCTGGAGCACACCGCACACCTCGAAACGGTGATCAGCCGGCTCGACGAGCGCGTCGATGCCCTCTTTGCGACCGCGATCGACGAGGGCGGTGTCAGCGCTGTCCCTTTCGCGCGGGCCCGTGACCGGCTCGACACCATCCCCGGGGTCGGGAAGCGGGCCGCCGAGACGATCATCGCCGAGATCGGGGTCGACATGGCCCGGTTCCCCACCGCCGCGCACCTGGCCTCTTGGGCCGGGGTCGCGCCGGGCAACAACATCACCGGCGGCAAACGCGGCTCGGGCAAGACCACCCACGGCGACGTCTGGCTGGTCGACATCCTCACCCAGACCGCCTGGTGCGCCGCCCGCACCCACGACACCTACCTGGCCGCCCAGTTCTGGCGCCTGGCCCGCCGGATCGGCAAGAAGAAGGCCGCGATCGCGGTCGCGCACTCCATCCTGGTGATCTGCTGGCACCTGCTGCGCGACCAGGCCGACTACGACGACCTCGGCGGCGACTACTTCACCCGCCGCAACACCGACCGCCAACGAGACCGCCTGATCAACCAGCTCCACAACCTGGGCTACCGAGTCACCCTCGACAAGGTC
>NZ_JAQZAL010000087.1 GCF_028737205.1 Actinomycetospora lutea
GGCGCTTGACCGACTCCGCGGCCTCGCGGTCCTCCAGGCCCAGCTCGGAGTCGATCAGCTTGGTGACGAGCTCGCCCGCGCCCGCCACGTGCACCGCGGACACCGCGCCGTCGCGGTCGAGCAGCGCGGCGTCGGTGGAGCCGCCGCCCATGTCGATGATCGCGATGGGGACCGAGGAGCCCGGCGTCGTGAGCGCGCCGCGCACGGCGACCTCGCCCTCGACCCCGCCGATGATCGCCTCGCAGCCCAGCTCGGTGCTCAGCGCATCGGCCACGGCCTGCATGCGGCTGCGGCTGGTGCGCACCATCGCCGCGAGCGCGACGGCGTTCTCCTTCGAGACCTCGCCGGCCAGCCCGCCGCGGACCGTGGCCGGCACCATCGTGTCGACGGCGAGCACGTCGCGGATGCGGATCTCCGAGGCCGGCTGCCCGGTCACGTCGGTCATCGTGTCGCGGACGTTCGCGAGCATGCCGCCGACGTGCGTGCCGGCCTCGCCGTGCACGTCGACGAGCGGGGCGACCCGCCCGATCGCCTCCATGATGGCGTCGGCGCCCGTGTCGACGTCGACGTCGAGCGTGCGCCCGGCGCCCGAGAGCGTCAGCGTCCCGACCGGGATGCGCCGGTCGGTGACGTCGCCGGCGGGCGTGCGCACGACGACCGCGGACCGGTTGCCCGACAGCGCCCGGGCCACCGGGGACACCTGGCGGGTCTGCTCGGCGTCCAGGTCGAACGTCGAGGCCAGCCCGTAGGAGTCCGACAGCGTGCGGATCGTCCGCCCGGGCGGGGCGACCTCCACCGCCGCGAGCATCCCGAGCGGCACCCGGTCGACGGCCGACACCTCGTCGACCACCGGGATGCGCCGGGAGAGCCGGTTGACGACCAGCACCGCGTCGTCGCCGTGCATCACCGCGGCGACGACGTCGGCGCCGCGCTCCAGCGCGCGGTTCAGCGTGCCCGCCACGTCGTCGAAGTCCGCGCCCGCGCCGACCACGACGACCGCGGGCGTGCCCGGCTCGACCTCCGCGAGCGCCTCGAGGGTCACCGTCGTCCCGACGCCGAGGCCCTCGCCGCCCGGGGTGTCGGGGTTGTGCCCGATCATCGTCGACTCGGTGATGATCGTCTCGGTGATCGTCTCCATGGCGAGGCCGCTGATCACGGGCGTGGCCTCGTTGAGCAGCACGGTGGCCAGCGCGTCGGAGGGCCGCCCGGCGGCCTCGAGGGCACGCCGGACGGCCGTGACGGCCCCGGCCGTGTTCGCCGGGGTGCCCTTCACCCCCGTCGTCGCGGTGAGCGAGGACGCGAGCCTGTGGACGTCTCCGGGCGACACCTCGGCGATGCACGCCTCGGTCGTGGAGTTGCCGATGTCGACGCCGATGACCAGGGACGCGGAGCTCGTCGGAGCCGGACCCTCCACTGGTGACACGCCTGTCCCTTCTGCCTCGACGCCCCC
>NZ_JAQZAL010000088.1 GCF_028737205.1 Actinomycetospora lutea
GGAGCCGGTCACTCTAATCGCACCACGGACTGTTAGTCGCCGTCGATTCGCACCACGACCCGCGCCACGGAAGAGGGCGACCGGCCAGATCCGTCACATCCACACCCAGGGCAGCATCAGCAGATGTGTCTTCACCGCGCCGACCAGTACCTCGGACAGCCAGAAACTCCAACTTGAAGATGATCCATCAGCTGCCCGGTGTCGGCCGCTGGGTCTCCAGCACCGCCTTGATGTCCTGAAGGCGCTCCGCCACGTGCCGTCGACGGCTGCGCCCGAGAAGACCAACTGCCACAGACATCCACGGGCGCGGCCGGATCACCTCTCGGTGGCGCAACACACACCCGCCCGTAGTCGGCGTCATCTCGTAGACGGTGTGGCCGGCGAACCAGCAGCTCGAGAAGTCCATGCCCAGCCGGACTGGCTCCTCGACCTCAGTCACCACGCTCCGGACATGCAGCCAACAGCCAGGCAGCAGGCGGACCTGCTCGTGCCATCGAGTGCCGACGGTGGTCGGCCCGTCAGGCTCCTTCACCATCCGCACCCTGGCTCGCCGGGGGATCGGTTCGGAGTCCTGTACCTCGGACAAGAAGGCGAAAACGTCCGCCTGGGATCGGCGGATCGGCACGGAGGAGACGAAGCCGAAAGCGCCGGAGTTCGTCGGTCCTGTCAAGCACGGCGTCTGACGGAACTCCCTATCCGCGTCGTTGGGGACCATGAGAGCACCTGACCGTGATTCCAGGTAGCGGCGCAGCAGGGCCCAGTTGCGCCGTTCCTGGCGGCGGCCCAACGCCTCGACTGCTGGCCGCAGCGCCCGCAAAGCGCCGCGAAGGTGCAGCTCGAACAGCCAGTGCATCCGTGTGCCCGCCTCGACCGGCTCGAAGGTGAGCGTGTAGTCGATGTCCATCGCGCCCATGCGAGTGGTGGAGTCGAACCGGCGCGGGCGGTCGTAGCCGGTGATCTCGATTGTCATGGCGGCGCTGCCCGCCTCTGCGCGGAAACGGGTGCCCACGCCCAGCGGCTCCGGGGTGAGCAGCTCCACACCGCGCACCTGAGGGTTGTAGCGCGGCTCGGTGCGCTCGTCGGCGACCGCGTCGAACACCGTCTCCGCCGGGCGGCCGATGAGTATCTCGCCGCTGTTGCGGGCGGGCGGGTCCAGCTCCCGAGTGAGCATGCCGAGGGCGATGCGCCGGATCAGCTCGCTGAACGGGCCGATTGCCCGCCAGTAGCGGCGGAAGCGGCGCGCGCTCGCGGCGTCGGTCGCCGCGACCCGGGTCTCAACGGTCAGCACCGCGGCGTCCGGGCCCTGCGGCACGGCGCGCACCGAGAGCACGATCTTGACGTATCCGGGCGCGGCGAACGCGGCGAAATCGCCTGGGCTAGGGCGTGTCTCCTGAATCTTGAGCGTGATGTCGGCGAGCATGCTGGCCGT
>NZ_JAQZAL010000089.1 GCF_028737205.1 Actinomycetospora lutea
GGCTCTTCCGGATTTAGAGTGCAAGAGATCCACAGTGCAGCAGCGACCGGATGCGGTAGTTGATGAGGTTGCGGAACCCGAGGGCATTGCGGCGCAGGGCTTCGAGGCGCCCGTTGATCGCCTCGGTGGGCCCGTTCGAGGCGCGATGGGAGAAGTAGGCCAAGACGTCGTCGCGGCGTCGGTGCAGGGTCCGGCCGAGCTGGGCGAGTTCCTCGAGCCCGACGGGTAGGCCGCGGCGCAGCAGATCGATCAGGGTGGACAGCAGGGTCTTGCCGCGCTGTGGATCGTTATGGGCGTAGGCGTCGATGAGCTGCTGGTAGACACACCAGGTCACCTCGACCGCGGCGTGGGCGTCGTCGGCGAACACCGCGGCGATCCGGGTCCACTGCCGTTCGGTGAGCAGCCCGGCGCGGGTGCGCAGCGCGCGCCGCACGCCGTAGAGCGGATCGCCGGAGCGGCCGCGGTGCCCACGAGTGTCCTGCTGGACCCGCTGGCGGCACAGGTCCAACTTCGCGCCCGCGAGCGCGACGACATGGAACGGATCCATGACGGTGACGGCGTCGGGCAGCGCCTCGACCGCGGCGGTCTTGTAGCCACCGAACCCGTCCATGGCCACGATCTCAACCCGGTCCCGGAAGGTCTGATCGCGGGCGTCGAGCCAGTTCTTCATCGCGGCCGCGGAGCGGCCCGCGACCATGTCGAGCAGCCGCGCCGGCCCGTGACCTGCGAGGACAGGCGTGAGGTCGGTGATCACGGTGACGAATCCGTCGGCGTGGACGCCCAGCACATGGGACCACTTGTGCTCGTCGACCCCGATCACGCGGACCCCGTCCAACCTGGCGGGGCCGGCGGTGGCCAGCAGCTCGCGGGTCGCCTCGACCGCGATGGCGTTGACGGTGTCCCAGCTGCGGCCCAGCTCGCGGGCGACCGCGGAGACGGTGGCCTTGTCGAACGCCAAGCGCCGCAGGATGTACTGCGCGCAGCGTCGGGTCGTCGACCACCCCGGTCGGGCCAGCCGGCTGCTGTCATGGCAGAACACCTCGCGCGGGCAGCCGTCGTGGACACACCGGTAGCGCGGCAGCCGGACCCGCAGCTCGAGCGGATGCCCGACCACCGGGACATCGCTGACTCGGCGCTCGACGCTGTCGCGATAGCTTCCCGCGATGCCGCAGCCCGGGCAGCGGCCCGGCCCCCCGGTGAGCAGCTCGCACCACAGCACCGTCGTCTCGCCGGCCACGGCGGCGTCGGTGATCCGAACGCCGAGCTCGACGGTGCGGATGATCGTGTCGGCGACGATCTGGGCAGGCGGCGACGTAGGCTGCGGCATCGGGTCCCCGGGGCGCTGATGGTCATGGCGTAGGAACCTTCATCATCAACTTCCCGGGGCCCGCCTCACCGCAGCGACACGACCCCAGCTCCCG
>NZ_JAQZAL010000008.1 GCF_028737205.1 Actinomycetospora lutea
GGCGGGCCACCGCGCCGGCGCGGGCGAACGACATCTGGCTGGCCAGCTCGGCCAGGTCCACCGCGAGCCGGTCGGTGCGGCGGCGCCCCGTGAGGTCGAGCATCAGCAGCAGCGGTGCGAACACTCGCCCGCAGTCACGGCAGCCCACATTGGCCAGTTGCAGGCGCACCACCCCCACCGAGGTGTCGATGCGGCGCGGGCGGGTGCGTCTGCCCTTGCGGGCGAAGTCCTGCATCACCCCGCAGCCCGGACACGCGAACGGGGCGGGCAGGCCCCGCACCGGCAGCCAGCGCGGGCCACACACACGGTCGATGAGCTGGTCCTGGACCTGCTCCAACGACGCCGCCAGTGCCGCGGCCGGGACCTCCTCACGCATCGCCACCGCCCACGCCTCGACCATCGACCAGCTCAAGGCGCCCGGGGACTCACCGAGCTCGGGGACCTCGGCGCACAGGGTGACAGAGATCGACGACACCACAGAGGCACTCCTCACCGCGAGGCGAACCCACCCACCTCACCGCAAGATCCCCGAAATTCAACGCTGCGCCACGCTACCGACCGCTCACCCGGCCCGTCCCTCCAGGCGATGCGCCGCCTCGGCGCTCGCGTCACGGACGATCGAGCGCACCGCGTCCGGCCCCGCGCCCGAGGCGAGCAGGGCCCCGACCAGCCCGGCGAGGCGGTGCGCCGGGTCGGCCCGCAGGGCACGCTCGAGGGCGACGCCGACCAGCGCCGAACCGCCCCGCACGAGCTGCGCGCAGGCGAGCAGCACGGCGGGCTCGGCGACCTCCGGCGCGGGCAGCGCCCGGACCAGCAGCGTCCACAGCTGCTCGGCGGCCGCCGCCAGGGCCTCGTCGGGGTCGAGCGCCCAGCCGATGGCGACGTCGCGGACCGCCGGGTCGCCCAGGGCCACGGCCACGCGCGCGATCTCGGTGTCGGTGAGCACCCGCCCGCTCGCCACCTCGTCGCGCGCGGCGGTGACCGCGCCGAGGTCGCGGCGCGCGGCCGCCGGCCCGCCGAGCTCGCGGTCGACGGCCGCCGCCTCGAGCTCGGCGCGGATCAGCGCGGCGAGGCGCGGGAGGGGCGGCCCCGGGGCGAGCGAGGCCTCCAGCTCCGCCCGCGAGCCGTAGGTGACCTGGCCGAGCCACGCCGCGGCGGCCGCCAGCGGCGAGTCGTCGGTCGGCCCGACCGTGCCGCGGCAGTCGCACGGCGGGTAGCAGCACCAGGGCGCTCCCCCGGCGATGCGGGGCACCCACAGCCGCGTCGGGACCTCGACGCCGTGGCCGGCGAACGCCCCGCGGGCGGCGTCGGCGACGTCCCGGCGGGGCGGGTCGGTGCTGCCGGCGCCGCCGACGACGATCGCGATCACCTCGTCCGGCGCGGTCGCCGCGACGCGCGCGGCGCACCCGTCGACGACCGCGGCAAGGTCGTCGGGAGCCGGGAGGTCGACGCGGGCGACGACCCCGAGGCGCCGGCTGCGGGCCGGATCACGGGTCGAGCTCCGCTCCGCCGCGTCTCCCGGGCCGTGGACGGCGACGAGGACCAGCGAGTCGACGGGCCGGAACCCGAGCAGGTGGGGCACCGCGGCCACGAGCTCGCCGGGATCGCGCAGGCGCAGCCGCAGGGGGTCGGTGGGTCGGGTGGTCGGAGGGTGCTCGGTGCTCACACCGGTTCGGACGCAGCCGCGGTTCCCGCGGATCCGGTGGATGTGCGGGCCTGTGGACAACCTCGCCGGCGACTGTTCGCTTGCCGGGGTGGGCGGTGACGGCGAGGGTGAGCACGTGCACCCGGTGGATCCCCCCGCTGAGCCCTCGACCGCGACCTCGACCGGCCCCGGACCACGCCGTGACTACGACCTCGTGGTGATCGGCTCGGGGCCCGGTGGCCAGAAGGCGGCGATCGCGGCGGCCAAGCTCGGCAAGCGCGTCGCGGTCGTCGAGCGCCGCGGCATGATCGGCGGCGTCTGCACGCAGACCGGCACGATCCCGTCGAAGACGCTGCGCGAGGCCGTCCTCTACCTCACCGGCTACGCCATGCGGGGGCTCTACGGCGAGAGCTACCGGGTCAAGCAGGACATCACCGTCCAGGACCTGCTCGCCCGCACCCACTTCGTCATCGGGCGCGAGGAGGAGGTGATCCGGGCGCAGCTGCAGCGCAACCGGGTCGACCTGCTCGCCGGCGCCGCGCGCTTCGTGGACGACCACGCGGTCGAGGTCACCGGTGAACGCCGCGGCGAGCACCAGGTCGTCACCGCCGACCGCATCGTCATCGCCACCGGCACCCGGCCGGCGCGCCCGCCCCAGGTCGAGTTCGACGACCGCCGCGTCCTCGACTCCGACGGCATCCTCACCATGGAGCACATCCCGGCGAGCATGGTCGTCGTCGGCGCCGGCGTGATCGGCATCGAGTACGCCTCGATGTTCGCCGCCCTCGGCACGCGGGTCACCGTCGTCGAGCGGCGCCCGCAGATGCTCGACTTCTGCGACGCCGAGGTCGTCGAGTCGCTCAAGTTCCACCTGCGCGACCTCGCGGTCACCTTCCGGTTCGGCGAGGAGGTCTCCGGGGTCTCGGTGTCCGAGCGCGGCACGGTCACCACGCTCGTCTCCGGCAAGAAAATCCCGGCCGAGACGGTGATGTACTCGGCCGGTCGCCAGGGCGTCACCGATGACCTCCAGGTGGAGCGGGCCGGGCTCGAGACCGACGGCCGCGGGCGCATCAAGGTCGACGACCACTTCCGCACCGCCGTCCCGCACATCTACGCCGTGGGCGACGTCATCGGCTTCCCCGCGCTCGCCGCGACGTCGATGGAGCAGGGCCGCCAGGCCGCCTACCACGCGTTCGACGAGCCCGCGCACTCCATGGCCGAGGTGTCGCCGTACGGGATCTACACGATCCCCGAGGTCAGCTACTGCGGGGCGACCGAGGCCGAGCTGACCGAGAAGGCGATCCCCTACGAGGTCGGCATCTCGCGCTACCGCGAGCTCGCGCGCGGCCAGATCGTCGGCGACGACTACGGCATGCTCAAGCTGCTGGTCTCGCCGGACACGCACGCCCTGCTCGGGGTGCACGTGTTCGGCACGTCGGCCACCGAGCTCGTGCACATCGGCCAGGCGATCATGGGGTGCGGCGGGACCGTCGACTACCTCGTCGACGCCGTCCTGAACTACCCGACGCTGTCCGAGGCCTACAAGGTCGCCGCCCTCGACGCGACGAACAAGATCCGTGCGCTCGAACAGTTCGCCTGAGCCGGCGTCGATGGCCCGGCTCCCCGATCGGCGTGCTCCCCTCGATGTTCCGCGTCCCGGCTGGGCCCGGGCCGCCTTCGTCCTGCCGCGGGCGCCGGACGGGGGCGACGCCGTCTACCTCGCCGGCAACTCCCTGGGTGCGCAGCCCCACGCCGCGCGCGAGGCGCTGCTGTCCGCCGTCGACGAGCAGTGGGCGGCGGTCGGGGTCGCCGGCTGGGAGGACTGCGGCTGGTGGGCGACCCCGCAGAGCCTGGGCGACCGGGTCGGCGCGCTGGTCGGGGCGGCGCCGGGCCAGGTCGTCGTCGGCGACTCGACGTCGGTGCAGCTCTTCGGCGCGCTGATCGCCGCCGCGCGGCTGCGGCCGGGGCGCGGCGTGCTGCTCTCCGACGGCGGGCACTTCCCGACCGACCGCTACCTTGCCGCGTCCGTCGCCCGCCTGACCGGGCTGAGGCTGCACACCGCCGCCCCCGACGGGATGGCGCCGGACGCCGACACCGCCGTGGTCGCCGTGCCGGCGGTCGACTTCCGGACCGGGGAACGCTGGGACCTCGCCGCGATCGTCGCTCGGGCCCACGAGGCCGGCGCGGTGGTGCTCGTCGACCTCTCGCACGCGGTGGGCGTGATGCCCGTCGAGCTCGACGCGCTCGGCGTCGACCTCGCCGTGGGGTGCACCTACAAGTACCTCAACGGCGGCCCGGGGGCGCCGGCGTTCGCCTACGTCGCGGCGCGCCACCACGACGTCCTCGACCCGCCGCTCACCGGCTGGGCCGGGCACGCCGACCCGTTCGCCATGACCGAGGCGTGGACGCCGGCCCCGGGCGTGGGGCGGCTGCGCGTCGGGACCCCGCCGATGCTCTCGATGCTCGCGCTGGACGGGGCGCTGGGTGTGTTCGACGACGTCGACCTCGCGGGCGTCCGCGCCGCGTCCCTGGCGCTCGGTGACGCGTTCCTCGCCGCGCTGCCCGCCGGCGCGGACGTCGTCACCCCGCGCGAGCACGACCGGCGCGGCGGGCACGTCGCGGTGCGCGTGCGCGACGCCGACGGGCTCTGCGCGGCCCTGGCCCGGCGCGGCGTCGTCGTCGACGCGCGCCCGCCGGACCTGCTGCGCTTCGGCTTCGCGGCGCCGTACGTGACCCTCGACGACGCCCGCACCGCGGCCCGCGAGCTGGCTGCGCTGCTCTGAGGTGCCCCGAACGCAGCGAACGCGCCGTTCGCTGCCTCGGGTGCAGCGAACGGCGCGTTCGTGTCGTGCGGGGTCGGCTCAGCTGCCGGTCGGGAAGCGGAGGTTCGCGCCGACGCCGTCCTGGAGCTCGGCGCCGCCGCCGAGGACCTGCACGTCGCCGCCAAGGGCGCCGACGGCGCGCAGGAGCACCTGCTCGGCGGGCCGGGCGACCGGCTCGGTGTCGGAGAGCTCCTTCAGGTTGGCCGGGTCGGTGGAGATCTGCTCCGGCGACGAGCCGACGTAGAGCTCGCCCGGCACCTCCTGGCCGTCGACCAGCAGCAGCGTGTCGACCGCGCCGGTGCGGGCGGCCTCGAGGACCGGCTCGAGGCCCTCGACCGCGTTGGCGTGGCCCTTGCCCTCCTCGAACCGCTGGCGCACGCGGGACTCGCGCTCGGTGGCGACCACGCCGGCGACCGTGAGCAGCTCGCTCTCGAGCGCGTCCTCCGACGCCCCCGCGGCGCGGCTGCCGGCCTCGATCTCGCGGGTGATGTCGGCGAGGTCGCCGGGCAGCTCGTTGCGGACCGCGGAGCGGCCCTGGATCTCGCCGGCGAGGGCGATCACCTCGGGGCGGAACTGCTTGACCGCGCTGCGGATGCCCTTGACGACCTCGTCGGCGTTCTCGTACGACGCCATCTCGTGCCGGTTCTGGCGCGTGCGGTTGCCGACGCCGCCCCCACGCGCCTTGTGGACCTTCTCGATGGCCTGGCCCTTGACGGTCTCCTCGTCGAGCTCGCGGGCGCCCTCGCTGTTGTCGGCGATCACCTGGTACAGGTCGCCGCCGGTCTGGTCGACCACGGCCAGCAGCACGCGGACCGAGCCGGTCTGGCTGCGGTAGTACCGGCCCAGCTCGGGCAGCGGCGACCACACGGCGAGGTCTCCGGCCGCGTCGACGGCCTCGACCTCGTCGTCGAAGAGCACGCCGTCGGCGGACGCCACCAGGACGCGGCCCACGCCGGTGATCGAGCCGGAGCGCTCGCCGCCCAGCTCGTCGTCGAGCGCCGCGAGCGTCTTGTCGTCCGCGCCGGCGTCCTTGAGCTGCTTCTGCAGGTCCCTCCAGCGCAGCTCGACCTGCTTGGCCGAGTTCTCCCCGGCCTGCACGGCCTCCAGGTAGACCGTCGCGAACGGGCCCGGCCGCTCGAAGATCTCTCGGGTGCGCGACAGGTCCATCCGGTGTTCCTCCTCAGGTCCCGCGGGGGTCGCGGGTCGGTTCTCGGGGTGTCCCCCCGCCTACCCGAACACCCCGTTGCACATGCGTCCTGCGCCCTCGTGCGGTAAGCCGTGCGACGTGCGGGAGATACCGGTCGACGAGGTGGCCGACACCGTGCGGCGGCTGTGCGTCGAGGCCAACCACGAGCTCCGGGGTGACCACGTCGACGCGCTGCGCCGGGCGCGGGCGACCGAGCGGTCCCCGATCGGGCAGGAGGTGCTCGACCGGCTGCTCGCGAACGCGGAGGTGTCGGCGCGCGAGCAGATCGCGTTCTGCCAGGACACCGGCTACGCCGTGTGCTTCCTCGAGATCGGCCAGGACGTGCACTTCACCGGCGGCTCGCTCGCCGCGGCGCTCGACCGGGGCGTGGCCGAGGGCTACCGCGAGGGCTACCTGCGCGCGTCGCTGGTCCGCTCGCCGGTCGACCGGACCAACACCGGCGACAACACCCCGGCGATGGTCCACTACGACCTGGTCGAGGGCGACGGCGTGCGCCTGACGCTGCTGGTCAAGGGCGCGGGCTGCGACAACATGTCGGCGCTGCGGATGCTCACCCCGGCCGCCGGGGCCGAGGGCATGCGGCGCTTCGTCGTCGAGACGATCGAGGCGGCGGGGCCGAGCGCGTCCCCGCCGGTGACGGTCGGGATCGGGATGGGCGGCACGTTCGACCGCGCGGCGGTGCTCGCGAAGAAGGCGCTCACCCGCGAGCCGACCGGCTCGCCGTCCCCGGACCCGAAGCTGGCGGAGCTGGAGGCCGAGCTGGTCGAGACGATCAACGCGACGGGCATCGGGCCGGCGGGCTTCGGCGGCACGGTGACGACGGTGGCCGTGCACGTCGAGGCCTACCCGACGCACATCGCCGCCTTCCCCGTCGCGGTCAACCTCGACTGCCACTCCCACCGCGTGCGGACGGTGACCCTGTGACAGCACTCGCGCTGCCCCTCGACGCCGAGGCGATCCGGGAACTGCGCAGCGGCGACTCGGTGCTCCTGTCCGGTCCCCTGGTCACCGGCCGGGACGCGGCGCACGCCCGCTTCGCCGAGGCCGTCGAGGGCGGCGGGCGGCTCCCGTTCGACCCGGCCGGCGAGACGCTCTACTTCGTCGGCCCCACCCCCGCCCGCCCCGGCCACGCGATCGGCGCGGCCGGACCGACCACCGCGTCCCGGATGGACGCCTGGTCGCCGCTGCTCGTCGAGCGCGGCCTGCGCGGCATGATCGGGAAGGGCCGGCGCTCGGAGGTCGTCAAGGAGGCGATGCTCGAGCACGGCTGCGTCTACTTCGGCGCGATCGAGGGCACCGCGGCGCTCCTGTCGCAGTGCGTCGTGTCGGCCGAGGTGATCGCCTACCCCGACCTCGGCGCCGAGGCCGTGCACCGCCTCGAGGTGCGCGAGTTCCCGGCACTCGTCGTCAACGACCTCCACGGCGGCGACCTCTACCGCGACGGCCCGGCGCGCTGGCGGCGCGCCTCGCCGTGATCGCGGGGGCTCCCCCGGCGTCCGACGCCGGCGTGGCCGCCACGCCGACACACCCCGAGCCACGCCGACCGACCCGAACCACGCCTCGGTGAGCCGCGCCGCGGCCCGGGTGCTCTGATCGACCGCACCACCATCGAGGAGCGGAGGTCGGAGCATGCAGCACGACGCGATCCTGGCCGAGACGATCGGGATCCGCGGGCACGCGGACGACGAGATCGAGGCCTACACCGCGCGGCCGATGGACGGCGGGTCCCGCGGCGGGATGATCGTCATCCACCACATGCCGGGCTACGACGCCGCGACCAAGGAGATCACCCGGCGGTTCGCGACGATGGGCTACCACGCGATCTGCCCGAACCTCTACATGCGCGAGGCCCCCGGCGCCGACCCCGACGACGCCGCGGCCACCGCCCGCGCGCAGGGCGGGGTGCCCGACGAGCGGTTCGTCGGCGACGCCGCGGGCGCGGCGCGCTGGCTGCGCTCGCTGCCCACCGCCAACGGGCGGGTCGGGGCGATCGGCTTCTGCTCCGGCGGGCGCCAGGCGGTCCTCGCGGGCATGGAGGTCGACATCCAGGCGGCCGTCGACTGCTACGGCGCGTTCGTCGTCGGCACGCCGCCCGAGGGCTTCCCGCTGCAGGTCTCCCCGCTGGCCGACCGGATCGGTGACCTGCAGGCCCCGCTGCTCGGTCTCTTCGGCAACGAGGACTCCTACCCCTCCCCCGACCATGTCGACGAGCTGGAGAAGCTGCTCCAGGAGCACGGCAAGACCTACGAGTTCCACCGCTACGACGACGCGGGGCACGCGTTCTTCTCGGTCGACCGCCCGGCCTACCGCGTCGCCGCCGCCGTCGACGGCTGGGAGAAGATCCGCGACTTCCTCGCGCGCCACCTCGCCACCCCGGGGGCCTGACCATGTGCACCTACAGCACCGAGAAGCTCGACCTCGCGCAGTCCAGCGGCAAGGGGCCCGAGGGCTGGTTCCCGCTGCGGACGGCGACCGTCTACTACGACCACCCCGTCCACGCGCCCGACGAGCACACCGTCAACATCGATTTCCTGAACCCCGAGCGCGGCCCGGGCGCCCGGGTCGCCGTGGAGCTGAGCCTGGACTCGGCCCGCGCTCTCCTCGCGGCCCTGCGGACGACCGTGGAGCGCGCCGCCCGGCACTGAGCTCCGGACCTCCTCGGCCGGCTGCTTGCACTGCTCGCAGGTGCGATATATCGTTGACGTGTCGCGAACGAACGCAGAAGGAGGAGCGACATGACGAACGACAGCCCCGGCGCACGCCGGGATCTCGGAGAAGGCCCCGATCACGAGGGCCACGGCCGGCACGGGCACGGCCCGCGCCGCCACCCCGGCTTCGGCCGAGAGGCGATGTTCGGCGAGCACCCCGGCGGCCCGCGCGGCCGGTTCCGTCGAGGACGGCGGGGTGGCCCGTTCGGCCGGCCCGGCGGCTTCGGCCCGGGAGGACCCGGTGGCTTCGGCCCCTTCGGCGGTCCGGGCGGTGGCCCGGGCGGCCCGCGCGGCGGACACCGCGGACGCCGGGCGCGCGGTGACGTGCGCACGGCGGTGCTGGCCCTGCTCGCCGAGGAGCCGATGCACGGCTACCAGATCATCCAGGAGATCGGCGAGCGCTCCGGCGGGTCCTGGCGACCGAGCCCGGGATCGGTCTACCCGACCGTCTCCCAGCTCGCCGACGAGGGCCTGGTGCGCACCGAGAAGGCCGAGGGCCGCTCGGTGATCCACCTGACCGACGCCGGCCGCACCCACGTCGACGAGCACCGCGAGGAGCTCGACGCCGTGTGGAACACCGCCGCCGCCGAGGACGGCTTCAGCGCCCTGCGCGAGGCCGGGGCGGGGCTGGCCGGCGCCGTGGCGCAGGTCGCCCAGGTCGGCCGGGACGAGCAGGTCGCCGAGGCGGTCCGCCTGCTCGACGACACCCGCCGGCGCCTCTACCTGCTGCTCGCGGGCGAGGAGACCGCGGGCCGGGACGACGACGCGGACCCGGCCGGGTGACCCTCACCGGCCGGCGACGCAGGCGACACGTCGCGTCACACGGTCGGCCCCCGGGGTCCGGCCGAGAACCCGGTCACGCGGGCGTGAGATCACCCGCGGGCCGGGTCCTCCGGTGATGGGTGAGGATGGTCCGGTGAGCTCCCCGACGACTCCCCCGGTCACCGACGACCCCTACCTCTGGCTCGAGGACGTCACCGGCGACGAGGCGCTGGCCTGGGTGAAGGAACGCAACGACGAGTCGCTGGCGGTCCTGACGGCCTCGGAGCGGTTCGCCGAGCTGCGCGACGACCTGCGCGCGATCCTCGACGCCGACGACCGCATCCCGTACGTCCGCCGCCGCGGCGAGCTGCTCTACAACTTCTGGCAGGACGCCGAGCACCCCCGCGGGCTCTGGCGACGCACGACGCTCGCGAGCTACCGGTCCGGCGACCCCGAGTGGGAGCTGCTGCTCGACGTCGACGCGCTCGCGGCCACCGAGGACGAGAACTGGGTGTGGGCCGGCGCGGGCGTGCGCTACCCCGACTACTCGCGCGCGCTGGTGCAGCTCTCCCGCGGGGGTGCCGACGCGACCGTCGTGCGCGAGTTCGACCTGCCCACGAAGGGCTGGGTCGCCGACGGCTTCACGCTGCCCGAGGCCAAGAGCCGGGTGAGCTGGATCGACGAGGACACCGTGTTCGTCGGCACCGACCTCGGGCCCGGATCGCAGACGACGTCGGGCTACCCCCGGGTCATGCGCCGGTGGCGGCGCGGGCAGCCCGTCGCCGAGGCCGAGATCGTGTTCGAGGCCGCGGAGACCGACGTCTCGGCGTTCGCCGGGCACGACCACACGCCGGGCTTCGAGCGCGACTTCGTCGGGCGCAGCCCCGACTTCCACACCACCGAGGAGTTCCTGCTCCGCCCCGACGGCACCCGGGAGCTCATCGACGTCCCGCCGGACGCCGACACCGACGTCGAGCGCGAGTGGCTGCTCGTGCGGACGCGCTCGCCCTGGTCGGTCGACGGCGCCGAGTACCCCGCCGGTGCGCTGCTGTGCTTCGACTTCGAGGCCTACCTCGCGGGCGACCGCACCGCCCGCGTGCTGTTCGAGCCGACCGCGAGCCGCTCGCTGAGCTCCCACGCCTGGACGAGGAACCACCTCGTGCTCTCGGTGCTCACCGACGTCGTCACCCGCCTCGAGGTGCTCACGCCCTCGCGCGACTGGGCGCGCCGGGAGCTGCCCGCGGGCCCGGACCTCGGGTCGGTCGACCTGGTCGGCGTCGACCCCGACCAGAGCGACGAGTACTTCCTCGACACCGACGGCTACACGCAGCCCTCGACGTTCCTGCGCGGCGAGCTGGGGCTCGACAGGGACCCCGAGCCGGAGGTGCTGCGCACGGCGCCGGCGCGCTTCGACGCGACCGGGCTCGAGGTCCGCCAGTTCTTCGCCACATCCGACGACGGCACGCGCATCCCGTACTTCGTGGTCGGCCGGGTGTCCGACACCCCCGGCCCGACGCTGATGACCGGCTACGGCGGCTTCGAGATCGCGCTGACCCCGGGCTATAGCGGGCTCGTCGGGCGCGCCTGGCTCGCCCGCGGCGGCACCTACGTCGTCGCCAACATCCGCGGTGGCGGCGAGTACGGGCCCACCTGGCACACCGCGGCCCTGGGCGAGCACCGGCACCGCGCCTACGAGGACTTCGCCGCCGTGGCGCGCGACCTCACTGCCCGCGGGATCACCACGGCGTCCCGGCTCGCGATCCACGGCGGCAGCAACGGCGGGCTGCTCATGGGCGTGATGCTCACGCGCTACCCGGAGCTCTTCGGCGCGATCGTGGTGATGGTGCCGCTGTTCGACATGCGGCGGTTCCACCTGCTGCTCGCCGGGGCGTCGTGGATGG
This sequence comes from Actinomycetospora lutea, assembly GCF_028737205.1. Classification (GTDB taxonomy): domain Bacteria; phylum Actinomycetota; class Actinomycetes; order Mycobacteriales; family Pseudonocardiaceae; genus Actinomycetospora; species Actinomycetospora lutea. Next base: position 11,046 of record NZ_JAQZAL010000008.1, read on the forward strand.
CCGAGTACGGCGACCCCGACGACCCCACCGAGTGGGGGTGGATCTCGCAGTACTCGCCGTACCAGAACCTCTCCGCCGACGCGTCCTACCCGCCGGTGCTCGTGACGACCTCGACGCGCGACGACCGCGTGCACCCCGCGCACGCGCGCAAGGCCGTGGCGCGGATGCGCGAGCAGGGCCACCGCGTCGAGTACTACGAGAACATCGAGGGCGGCCACGGCGGCGCGGCCGACAACGCCCAGCGCGCCTTCCAGTGGGCGCTCGTCTTCGAGTTCTGCTGGCGCCAGGTGGGCTGAGTACGTGAGCGGAATTCCCGGCTGTAGCCGGGAATTCCGCTCACATAGGGCTCACCAGAGGTCGCGGGTGAACCAGTGGTGGGCGTAGGGGTTGGCGTTGTAGGGCTCGGTCTCGACGAAGCCCTCGCGGACGTAGAGCGCGCGGGCCGCCACCAGGTCCTCGGCGGTGTCGAGCACCAGGCGGCGCAGCCCGGCCTCCCGGGCCAGGTCGGTCAGGTGCGCGAGCAGCCGCCGGCCCAGGCCCTGGCCGCGGACCGTCGGGTCGACCCACATGCGCTTGATCTCCCCGGCCCCCGGCGGGACGTCGGCACCCTCGAGACGCAGCCCCGCGCACCCGACGACCCAATCGCCCCGCGTGGCGACGACGAACACGCCCGACGGCGGGGCGAGCGCCATCGGGTCGTCGGCGAGGAACTCCTCCGACCACGTCGGCTCCGGCGCCTTCTCGGGCCACCGGGCGGCGAGCTCCCCGGCATAGGCCCGCAGGGCGGTCAGACCGGCGGGCGAGTCGGGACGCACGGCGGACAGGACGATCTCCACGCCCCCATCCTGACGGGCCCCTCAGCGGTACTCGGGCGCCACCTCGCCCTCCCAGTCCACGAGCTGCACGATCACGCGGTTCGGGTCGCGCACCTGGAACGCGCGCTCGCCCCAGGGCTCCGCGGTCAGCGGCATCGTGATCGTCACGCCCTCGCGCTCGAGGCGGGCCAGCTCGCCCTCGAGGTCGTCGACGACGAACGCGAGGATCAGCCCGGCGGCGTGCTCGTCGCGCTGGTCAGCCGGCAGCGACCCGAGCCCCGTCCGCAGGAACACCACGGACACGCCGGCGTCCTCGCGGGCCAGGGACGCGAACCCGTCGGCCGCCATGACCTGCCCGAACCCGAAGTGGTCGACGAGGAACGCCGCCGAGGCGCCGGGGTCGGCGACGTTGAGCGAGACCGCCGATGCGGTGATCTTCATGGGTACCCCCTTCTCTCCGTACGCTGTACAACGTACTCCGTACAGAGAAGATGTGCCAGGATCGCCGCCGTGGCCACCGACCCGGCACGGACGCTCGCCCTGCTCTGGCGGGTCGAGCAGCCCGCCGGCACCCGCGGACCCCGGCGCGGGCTCGACCTGGACGACGTCGTGGCCCGCGCGACGGCGCTCGCCGACGCGGGCGGCCCGGACGGGCTCGCGGGGCTGTCGGTGCGGGCGCTGGCCCGCGAGCTCGGCGTCGCCCCCATGACGCTCTACACCTACGTGCCCGGGCGCGAGGAGCTCGCCGCCCTCGTCGTCGACGCCGCCTACGCCGCCATGCCCCGCCGGGACACCTCGGGCCTCGGGTGGCGCGAGCGCCTCACCGCCGTCGCCGAGGAGAACCTCGCCCTCCACCGCGCCCACCCCTGGGCGGCGCGTGTCGACCCGGGCCGCCCGGTGCTCGGGCCCGGCGAGACCGCCAAGTACGAGCACGAGCTCGCGGCGTTCGACGAGCTCGCCACCCTCGCCGGGCTCGACGACGTCGACCGCGACGCCGCGCTGACCTTCCTGCTCGACGTCACGCGGGCCGCCGCGCTCGTCGAGCAGCACACCGCCGACACCGGCGACGCCGGGGCGTGGTGGGCGGCGCGCGCCCCGGTGCTCGAGCAGGTGCTCGACCCCGGGCGCTTCCCCCGCGCGGTCCGCGTCGGCGCCGCGGCCGGCGCCGCCCAGCAGTCCGCGCGCGACCCCGACCGCGCCTGGCGCTTCGGGCTCGCCCGGGTGCTCGACGGCCTCGCGGCGCTCATCGGCTGAACGACCCCTTGGCGGTGACCGGCGCACGGGCTTCCATGGGCCGGTGGGCGTGGTGGTGCTGGTGCACGGCGGATGGCACGGCGGCTGGGTGTGGCGTCCGGTCGCCGCGCGCCTGCGCGCAGGTGGGCGCGGTCGCCGACCCCGGTCAGCGTCGGCGTGACCTGATGTCGCCGGCCCGCCGGGAGTTCTTCCTGAGCCGGGTGGACGCCGAGGACCGGATCGTGCTGGACCCCGACACCGCGATGGACGGGTGGGCGATCCGGGACGAGGACCTGCGCGCCTGGGTGGGTCCGCGGCTCACGCCCCAGCCCCGCCGCGTGCCCGACGACCCGCTGCCCGACCTCCCGGTCCCGGCGCTCGACCGCTGGTACGTCCACTGCACGGACAAGCCCGGCCACGACGCCTTCGCCGGCATCGCGGCCGCCGCCCGCGGGGACGCGAGCTGGCGCGGCGTCGCGACCCTCGAGACCGGCCACGACGCGATGGTCACCGACCCGGAGGGGACGGCGCGGGTGCTCCTGTCGGTGCTGCGCTGAGCACGTGCCGGTCCCGCCCCGCGCCCCAGCCCACGACGAGCAGCGGCACGACGAGCACCAGCATCACGACCAGCGGCACCGTCCACCCGCCGGTCGCGTCGTGCAGGGCGCCGAGGGCGAACGGCCCGACCGCGGCGAGGGTGTAGCCGACGCCCTGGGCCATCGCCGAGAGCTCGGCGGTGTGCTCGGTGTCGGGCGAGCGCAGCGTGATGAGGAGGAGCCCGAGCGCGATGTTCGACCCCTGCGCGACGCCGAGCACCACCATCCACAGCGCGGCCAGCGAGCTGGGCGCGGCGAGCAGCCCCACGTAGCCCACGACGTAGAACAGGCTCGTCGTCACCACCACGGTGCTCTGGGACGGGCGCCGCATGGCGAACGAGGGCGCCGTCGCCGAGAACACGAGGCCGACGAAGCCGGCGAGCGACAGGAGCAGGCCGCCCTCGGCCGGCGTCCTCCCGGCGTCGACGAAGATCGTCGGGATCCAGGCCGACATCGCGTAGAACTGCAGCGACTGCAGGCCCATGAACAGCGTGACCTGCCAGGCGAGCGGGTCGCGCAGCAGGGCGCTGCGCAGCGTCTGCCCTTCCCGGGCGGGCGGCGGGGGCACCGTGCGCCGCCGCGCCCGCGGCAGCCACACGACCAGGGTCACGACGGTGAGCAGCCCCCACAGGCCGAGGGTGTCGCTCCAGTCGAGGCCGGTGACCCGCTGCAGCGGGACCGTGACGGCGGCCGCCACCGCGCCGCCGCCGGTCAGCACCATCGAGTACGCGCCGGTCATCGCGCCGGTGCGGTGCGGGAAGTCGCGCTTGACCAGCGTCGGCAGCGACACGTTGCCGACGGCGATGGCGGTGCCGACGAGCACGCTGCCGACCAGGATCACCGCGAGCGAGGAGACCAGCCGCAGCGCGATCCCGAGCGCGAGCACCACCAGCGCCGCGACGAGCAGCCGCTCGAGGCCCCAGCGCCGGGCCAGCCGCGGCGCGACGGGCGCGAGCAGGCCGAAGCAGAGCACGGGGAGGCTGGTCAGCAGACCGGCGACGCCGCTGGAGACGCCGAGCGCGTCGCGCGCCTGGTCGACCAGCGGCGCGACACCGACCACCGGCGGGCGCAGGTTGGCCGCGAGCAGGAGCACCGCGAACGCGGCGAGGGCGCCGCCGCGGCGCACCGCCGTCGCGGTGGTCGTCGGGGCGCTCATGCCCAGGCCCGCGCGACCTCGGCGGCCCGCGCGCGCCCCTGCTCCCGTCCGGCCTTCGCCGACGCCGGCATCGTGGCCGGGTCGAGCACGTTGGTGCCGAACGCCGCCACCGCGGTCTCGTCGGCCAGGACCGCGACCGCCTCGGTGTCGGGGTGCTGCTCCTGCCGGTGCTCGATCTCCTGGGCCACCGACCGGAACGGGCCGCCCGGCGGCGGGTCGAGCGGGGCGACGACGACGAGCCGGTCGGCCGGGCCGACGAGATCGAAGCCGTCGTCGTCGGCGCGCGCCACGTGCACGACCGACGCGACGCCGCCGTCGATGTAGCGGCGCCGCCCGGCGGTCATCGGCGGCCAGACGCCGGGCACGGCGCAGCTCGCGGCGACCGCGTCGACGAGCCGGACCCGGGTCTCGCGGGTGAAGACCGCGAGGTGGCCGGTCTCCGCGTCGACGGCGGAGATGCGCAGGTCGGTCCCGGGCCACTCCTTCACGGGCAGGCGGGCGTCGATCACCGCGAGCCGCTCGGCCTCCGGGGGCGTGTCGGCCGCGAGCGCCCACGCGCCGAGCCGGGCGCGCATCTCCCCCGCGTCGCGGGCGCCGTCCATCGCGGCGGCGAGCTCGGCGCCGAGGGCCTCCATGTCGAGGTTCGCCGGCGGCGCGGTGGTGCCGGCCTCCCCCGAGAGGTGCTCCTCGTGCACGGCGGCGAGGTCCACGCCCGTGGTCAGCAGGGTGCCGACGACGGCCCCGGCGGAGGTGCCGACGACCCGGTCGGCGAGGCCGAGGTCGACGCCGCCCTCGGCCAGACCGACGAGCACGCCCACCTCCCACGCGATGCCGGCGAGGCCGCCGCCGCCGAGGACGAGCGCGCGGACGGGGCGGGAGGGAGCGTCGGCGGTCACCGCGCCACCCTCCACCCCGGTGGCGCGCTCCGCACGGCCGATGTCGCGGATCGCACGATTCAGCCCGGCGGCAGGCGCACGAGGACGTCGTACAGCCGGGTCGTCTGGTCGGCGTCCTCGTTGTCGTCGCTGACGAGCAGGACCCGCAGCGCGCCGTCGACGGTGCGGCCGAGCACGGTCATGCCCTCGACGTTGTCGAGCAGCGGGTTCACCTGGTCCTGCCGCGTGGTGGCCCCGAGGCCCGGGCAGGCGCCGAGGTCGGCGAGCAGGGTCCGCGGGAGCTCCCCGCCGCCGGCGCGGGCCGGGTCGGCCAGCGCGAGGTGCACGGTGTTGCCGACGCCGGCGGTGTACGCGCGCTCGACCACCAGCAGGCGCCCGTCCCCGGTCGCGGCGATCTCGGAGACGTCGAGACCGGGGTCGGGACGGTAGGACCAGCCCGGGCCCGGCGCGCTCCCCGACCAGGTGACGAAGCGCCGCTCCTCCGGGTCGTCGCCGTCGAGCGCGCCCTCCATCGCGGCGACGACCGGGCCGCCCGGGGCGAGCACGGCGACACCCTCGAGGCCGGCGTTGGAACGGACCCGGGCGGCGACGTCGGCCGGGACGTCGAGGCGCTGCTCGACCCGGCCCGACGGGTCGAACCGCCGCACCGCGGTCTCGCGCTCGGAGGCGACCAGCCGCGACCCGTCGGCGTCGACCGCGAGGCCCTCGGCGTCCAGGGCCGCGCCCCTCTCGTCGGCCAGAGGCACGGCGTTCGTCGGCGCGCGGGTGCGCGGGTCGAGCGTGAACAGCACCGAGCGGTCGGAGAGGGCCAGCAGCGCGCCGTCGCGGTCGACGGCGAGCCCGGAGAGCCCGGCGACCGGCCACGTCCGGCGCGCGCCGTACTCGCGGCCGTGGAGGACGTCGGAGAACCCGGTGATCGCGACGGCGGGCGAGCACGGCGCCGGGGCCACGGTCGCCGACGTGGGCCCCGACGGCGCCGATCCGCACCCGGCGAGCAGCACGAGCAGCGCGAGCAGCGCCGCCCGGGTCACCGGCGCTCCGCCTCCGCGACGCGCTCGATCACGGTGAGCACGCTGTCGGGGTTCAGCGACATCGAGTCGATGCCCTGCTCGACCAGGAACTCGGCGAGGTCGGGGTGGTCGCTCGGGCCCTGGCCGCAGATGCCGACGTAGCGGTCCTTGGCGTGCGCCGCCTCGAGCAGCATCGTGATCATCTTCTTGACCGCGGGGCTGCGCTCGTCGAACAGGTGGGTCAGCCGGTCGTCGTCGCGGCCGATGCCCAGGGTGAGCTGGGTGAGGTCGTTGGACCCGATCGAGAAGCCGTCGAACCGGTCGGCGAACTCGTCGGCCTGCAGCACGTTCGACGGGATCTCCGCCATGACGTAGACCTGCAGCTCGTCGCGCCCGCGCTCGAGGCCGTACTCGGCCATCGTCTCCAGCACCCGGTCGGCCTCCTCGGGGGTGCGGCAGAACGGGACCATGACGATGACGTTGGTGAAGCCCATCCGTGTCCGGACCCGGTCCAGCGCGCGGCACTCGAGCGCGAACGCCTCCTTGTAGTCGTCGCTGTAGTACCGCGACGCCCCGCGCCAGCCGAGCATCGGGTTCTCCTCCTCGGGCTCGAACTGCGTCCCGCCGAGCAGCCCCGCGTACTCGTTGGTCTTGAAGTCCGACAGCCGCACCACGACCGGCTCCGGGTACTGCGACGCGGCGATGGTCGCGATGCCGCGGGCGAGGTGGTCGACGAAGTACTCGCCCTTGTCCTCCCAGCCGGCAGTGAGCTCCTCGATCTGCGCCTTCGCCTCCGCGTCCTCCACCTCGTTGAGGTGCAGCAGCGCCAGCGGGTGGGCCTGGATGACGTTGTTGACCAGGTACTCCATGCGCGCGAGCCCGATCCCGTGCGCGGGCAGGCGCCACCACTGCATGGCGGCCGCCGGGCTGCCGATGTTCATCATGACGCGCGTGCGCGGCTGCGGCACCGACTCGAGGTCGAGCTCGCGCTCCTCGTAGGCGAGCAGGCCGTCGTAGACGTGCCCCTCGTCGCCCTCGACGCAGGAGATCGTCACCTCGCGGCCCTCGGCGAGCTTCTCGGTCGCGTCCCCGGTGCCCACGATCGCGGGGACGCCCAGCTCGCGGCTGACGATGGCGGCGTGCGAGGTGCGCCCGCCGCGGTCGGTGACGATGCCGGCCGCGCGCCGCATGATCGGCACCCAGTCCGGGTCGGTCATCTCGGTGACGAGGACCTTGCCGTCGGTGAAGCTGTCGACGTCGTCGGCCGACGCGATCACCTGCACCTCGCCGGCGGCGATCGCCTGCCCGATCGCGAGGCCCGAGACGAGCACCTCGCCGGACTCGGTGAGGCTGAAGGTGGACAGCGTCCCGGCCCCGGCCCGCGACTGCACGGTCTCCGGGCGCGCCTGGACGACGAACAGCTCGCCGCTGCGCCCGTCCTTGGCCCACTCGACGTCCATCGGGCGCTCGTAGTGGGCCTCGATCACCGCGCCCCAGCGGGCGAGCGCGAGGATCTCCTCGTCGGTCAGGACGACCGCGCGGCGCTCCTCGTCGGTGGTCTCCTCGTTCGCCGTCGGCTCGTCGCCGGAATCGGTGTAGACGAGCTTGCGCTCCTTGGCCCCGATCGTCTTCGCGAGGATCGGGACGAGCTCCTCGTGGTCGAGGAAGGGCTTGTAGACCGTGTACTGGTCGGGCGTGACCTCGCCGCCGACGACGTTCTCGCCCAGGCCCCACCCGGCGTTGATGATCGCGGTGTCGGGGAAGCCCGTGTCGGAGTCGATCGTGAACATGACCCCGGCGCAGCCGAGGTCGGAGCGCACCATCTTCTGGATGCCGATCGACAGGGCGACGTCGGTGTGCTCGAAGCCCTGCTCCACGCGGTAGCTGATCGCGCGGTCGGTGAACAGCGACGCGTAGCAGTCCTTGCACGCGGCGAGCAGGGCGTCCGCGCCGGTGATGTTGAGGTAGGTGTCCTGCTGGCCGGCGAAGCTCGCGTCGGGCAGGTCCTCGGCGGTGGCGCTGCTGCGCACGGCGACGTCGACGTCGGTCGTCTCGTAGCGCTCCCCCAGCTCGGCGTACGCCGCACGGATCGCCTCGGCGGTCGACTCCGGGAACTCGGCGCGGTCGAACAGGTCGCGGACCGCCTTGCCGGCGTCGGCGAGCTCGCGCTTCCCGTCGGCCAGCTCGCCGAGGATGCTCGCGATCTCCTCGTCGAGGTGGTTCGCCCCGAGGAACGAGCGGTAGGCCGTGGCCGTGGTCGCGAACCCGCCGGGCACCCGGATGCCCTTCCCGGCCAGGTTCCCGATCATCTCGCCGAGGGAGGCGTTCTTCCCGCCCACCTCCTCGACGTCCCCGGACCCCACGCTCTCCAGCCAGCGGACCTCGTCGGCCACCGCGTCCTCCTCCGTCGTGGCCGGCGCGCCGCGGCTCACCGCCACGGGTTGCGCACTGCCGACCAACTGCCGTAGTCCCCCCTGGCCGCCCCGGGGAAAACAACGGAGCGATTCAGGACAGGACGCGTACCAGCCGCGCAACGAGCCGCTCGATCTCCGCGTCCGGGTCCGCGGTGAGCCCGGTGTGCACCGGCCCGGGCTGCAGGACCGTGCTGCGCGGCGCGGTCAGCCAGCGGAACCGCTCGCCCGGGGACAGCACCGCAGCCGGCCCCTCCCCCCGCACCGCGCGCTCCCAGGCCTCGACGGCGTCGCGCAGCGCGTCGAGGTCGATGGCCGGGTCGAGCGCGCGGACCCGGGCGATGTCGAGGGCGGTCCGGGCGTCCAGGTGCTCACGGTGGCGGCAGTAGAGCAGGACGCCGACGTTGACGAGCTCGCCGCGCTCGATGTCGGGCACCACGCGCAGCAGGGCGTACTCGAAGGTGTCGCGGTGTTCCTCGGATCGAGCTCCCCTCGCGGCGTGCTCCCCTGTTCGCGCCGTCTCCCGCCCGCTCATCGCGGCACCCACGTCTCGCGGGCGGCGAGGCGGGCGAGCAGGTGCTCGACGTAGGCCTCCCGCAGGGCGTCGGGCGAGCGGAACGCCGGGTCGTCGAGCCACACGTCCGGCACGCGGTACACGACGTCGGTGAGCAGGCCCCGGTCGATGCCCCCGGCGAGGTCGGCGTCGGCCTCGGCGCGTGCGGTGGCCGCGGGCGCCAGGACGTGGTCGCCCGCGTCGTAGGGCCGGGCCACGGCGGCCGCCGCGCGGGCCCAGGAGTGGTGGAAGTACAGGCAGGCGCCGTGGTCGATCAGCCACAGGTCCCGGTGCCACCGCAGCAGGTTCGGGTTGCGCCACGACCGGTCGACGTTCTCGACGAACGCGTCGAACCACAGCACCCGCGACGCCTCGACCCCCTCGATCCGGTGCGCGACGGGGTCGAACCCGATGGCGCCGGGCAGGAAGTCCATCCCGAGGTTGTCGCCGCCGCTGCGCGCGAGCAGCTCCTGGACCTCCCAGTCGGGCTCCGCTCGGGCGATCACGGGGTCGAGCTCGAGCACCACCAGCTCGGGCACCCGCAGGCCGAGGCGCCGGGCCAGCTCGCCGGCGATCACCTCGGCCACCAGCGCCTTCGGGCCCTGCCCCGCACCGACGAACTTGGCGACGTAGGTGCCGAGGTCGTCGGCCTCGACGAGGCCCGGCAGCGACCCGCCCTCGCGCAGCGGGGTGACGTACCGGGTGGCGACGACCCGGCGCAGCACGGACACGGGGCCATCCAACACGGTCACGGCTCGGGGGCCAGGGGAACCACGCGCAGGCGGCGCAGCAGGAACAGGCACGCCACCGCGATGTCGTTCCACGCGGTCGCCGTCTCGGCGCGCGACCAGTCGATCTTCTCGCGGAGGGCGCGCGCGGTCGGGAGCACCTTGGACAGGTCGCAGGCGTGCTCGTTGAGGGCGGCGAGCTTGCCGATGATGAGGTCGGTGGCGTCGACGACGGGCATCCGGACCGAGAGCACCTCCTGCTCGACGGACCGGGCGAGCAGGACGGCGTCGACGGGCTCGCTCGCGAGCCGGAACAGGACGTCGACCACCGCCCCGTCGCTGTAGACCTTGAACAGCCAGTCCTCGGGCGGCTGCCGCACGTCCAGGCCGGCCTCGGTGAGCACCTCGGCGGCCCGGTCGGCGTCGGACTCGGCGACGACGAAGTCGACGTCGTTCTCGGGCTCCGGGCCCCCGAGGGCCCAGCCGGCGTAGCCCCCGGCCAAGGCGAACCCGATCCCGCCGCCGCGCAGGGCGACCGCGACCCGCTTGAGCGCCTCGCGACGACCGGCACCGTCGGGTTCGCTCATGGGACGTCCGTTACCCCGGGTGGACGGACGACGAACCCGGGGAACCCGGGTGCTCGTGCGACTCGGGACATGGAACGTGCTGCACGGGGCCGCGACCGCCGACGGGCCCGTCGACCTGCGACGCTTCGCCGACGCCGTCGGCGGCCTCGACGTCGACGTGCTCGGGCTGCAGGAGGTCGACCGGGCCCAGCCGCGCTCGGGCGGGGCGGACCTGACCGCGGTCGCCGCCGAGGCGCTCGGCGCCGCCGAGTACCGCTTCGCGCCGACCCTGCACGGCGTACCCGGGTCGTGGACCGAGATCGACGTCCCGGACGCCCCGGCCTACGGCGTCGCCCTGCTGTCGCGCCACCCGGTGACAGAGTGGCGCGTGGTGCCGCTGCCGCGGCTGCCCCGCGACGTGCCACTCGTGGTCGGGCGTCCCCGCCGCCTCGTCGTCGTGCGCGACGAGCCCCGGACCGCGCTGCTGGCCCGCGTCGCCGGCCCGCACGGACCGGTCAGCGTCGTGACCACGCACCTGTCGTTCATCCCGGGCTGGAACCTCGTCCAGCTGCGCCACCTCGTGCGCTGCCTGCGCGACGAGACCACCCTCGTCGTCACCGGCGACCTCAACCTCGGCGTCCGCCGGGCCCGGCTCGGCAGCGGGCTGCGCGGGCTCGTCCGCGGGCGCACGTTCCCCGCCGACGGCCCGCGCCGCCAGATCGACCACCTGCTCGGGCGCGGCGTCGCCGCCTCCGCACCGCGCGTGCACCACTCGCCGCTCTCGGACCACTGCGCGCTCTCGGCGACGGTGGTGCCGGCGGACTGAGCGCGCGCCCGGGTCGCAGCGAGGGAGTCCCTGGCTGCGTGGCAGGCAGCGAGGGCGTCCCTCGCTGCTCGACGGCGTGGTCGTGCCACCCCGTTCCCGCCGCGAGGGGCGTCCGGCGTCGGGTGACGCCGGACGCCCCTCGCGGGGTGGGGAGCGGACCTGGTCCGGGGGGCGGCTGCGTCAGCTGCAGCCGCTGGTGGAGCCGCAGCCCTCGCAGACGTAGCAGGAGCCGGCGGGCCGCATCTTCGTGCCGCAGGTCAGGCAGAGCGGCGCGTCGGCCGCCTTGCCCTGCTGCAGCTCGAGCAGCTCGGTGGAGCTGCCGACCGACACGTCGGCCTTCCTCGCCGCCGGGCTCGCGTCGACCTCGGGCGCCGCGACGTCGACCGACGTGCGCAGCGCCTCGACGTCCACCGGCGCCACAGGAGCCGTGGTGCCGTAGTCGGTGGCCGCGACCTGGGCCGAGCGCTCGTCCGCGGAGAAGATGCCCAGCTGGGCGCGCTTCTCGTAAGGCAGGTGGTCGAGCGCGATCCGGCGGAACAGGTAGTCGACGACGCTGGTGGCCATGCGGACGTCCGGATCGTCGGTCATGCCGGCCGGCTCGAAGCGCATGTTGACGAACTTGGAGACGTAGGTCTCCAGCGGCACGCCGTACTGCAGCGCGATCGAGATGGCCATCGAGAAGGCGTCCATGACACCGGCGAGGGTCGAGCCCTGCTTCGACATCTTGACGAAGATCTCGCCGAGGCCGTCGTCGGGGTACGACCCCGCGGTCATGTAGCCCTCGGCGCCGGCCACCGCGAACGACACGGTCTCGCTCGGACGCTTCTTCGGCAGGCGCTTGCGGACCGGGCGCTGCTCGGTGACCGCGGGCGCCGCCTCGGCGGTCTTCTCGGCCGTGCTCTTCTTGCCGGTGGACAGCGGCTGGCCGACCTTGCAGTTGTCCCGGTAGATCGCGAGCGCCTTGAGCCCCAGCTTCCAGGACTCGAAGTAGATCTCCTCGACGTCCTCGACGCTGGCCTGCTCGGGCATGTTGACCGTCTTGGAGATGGCGCCGGAGATGAACGGCTGCACCGCGGCCATCATCCGCACGTGACCCATCGGCGCGATCGAGCGCTGGCCCATCGCGCAGTCGAACACCTCGTAGTGCTCGGGACGCAGGCCCGGGGCGTCGATGACGTGGCCGTGCTCGGCGATGTACTCGACGATCGCCTCGCTCTGCTCGGCCGGGTAGCCAAGGAGGTCGAGCGCCCGCGGGATGGTCTGGTTGACGATCTGCATCGAGCCGCCGCCGACCAGCTTCTTGAACTTGACCAGCGAGAAGTCCGGCTCCACCCCGGTGGTGTCGCAGTCCATCATGAAGCCGATGGTCCCGGTGGGGGCGAGCACGCTGGCCTGGGCGTTGCGCCAGCCGTTCCTGGCGCCGACCTCGAGGCCCGTCTGCCACTGCAGCGTGGCGGCGTCGCGGACGCGGGCGTCCTCGCGGTGCACCGTGCGGATCGCGTCGTTGGCCGCGGCGTGCTTGCGCATGACCCGGCGGTGGGCGTCGGCGTTGCGGGCGTAGCCGTCGTAGGGGGCGACGGCGCCGGCGAGCTCCGCCGAGCGGCGGTACGCGGTGCCGGTCATCAGCGAGGTGATCGAGGCCGCCAGCGCGCGGCCGCCCTCGGAGTCGTAGGCCCGGCCCGTGGCCATGAGCAGCGCGCCGAGGTTGGCGTAGCCGATGCCCAGCTGGCGGAAGGCGCGCGTGGTCTCCCCGATCGCGTCGGTGGGGAAGTCGGCGAAGCAGATCGAGATGTCCATCGCGGTGATGACCAGCTCGACCGAGCGCACGAAGTCGTCGACGCGGAACGTGTTGTCGTCGTCGAGGAACTTCATGAGGTTCAGCGACGCGAGGTTGCAGCTGGAGTTGTCCAGGTGCAGGTACTCCGAGCACGGGTTGGACGCGGTGATGCGCCCCGACTCCGGCGAGGTGTGCCAGTCGTTGATCGTGTCGTCGTACTGCAGGCCCGGGTCGGCGCACTCCCAGGCGGCCTCGGCCATGCTGCGGAACAGCGACCTGGCGTCGACGGTGTCGATGACCTCGCCGGTCATGCGCGCCCGCAGGCCGAACTCGGTGCCCGACTGCACCGCGCGCATGAACTCGTCGGAGACCCGCACCGAGTTGTTGGCGTTCTGGTACTGCACCGAGGTGATGTCGGAGCCGCCGAGGTCCATGTCGAACCCGGCGTCGCGCAGCACGCGGATCTTGCGCTCCTCGTCGCGCTTGGTGGCGACGAACTCGGCGACGTCGGGGTGGTCGACGTCGAGGACGACCATCTTGGCCGCGCGGCGCGTGGCGCCGCCGGACTTGATGGTGCCGGCCGAGGCGTCGGCGCCGCGCATGAACGAGACCGGCCCGGAGGCGGTGCCGCCCGAGGACAGCAGCTCCTTCGACGAGCGGATGCGCGAGAGGTTGAGGCCGGCGCCGGAGCCGCCCTTGAAGATCAGCCCTTCCTCGCGGTACCAGTTGAGGATCGACTCCATCGTGTCGTCGACCGACAGGATGAAGCAGGCGCTGACCTGCTGCGGCGAGGTGGTGCCGACGTTGAACCAAACCGGCGAGTTGAAGCTGAAGTACTGGTGCAGCAGCATCCACGTCAGCTCGTGGGAGAAGACCTCGGCGTCCTCGGGCGTCGCGAAGTAGCCGTGGCGCGTGCCCGCTGCGGTGTAGGTGCTCACCACGCGGTCGATGAGCTGGCGCAGGCTCGACTCGCGCGCGTCGGTGCCCTGCGCGCCGCGGAAGTACTTGCTGGTGACGATGTTGACGGCGTTGACCGACCAGGACTGCGGGAACTCGACGCCGCGCTGCTCGAAGTTGATCGAGCCGTCGCGCCAGTTCGTCATCACCACGTCACGGCGTTCCCACACGACGTCGTCGTAGGGGTGGACCCCCGCGGTCGTGTGGACACGCTCGATGGTCAGGCCCCGCCGCGGTGCGGCGGATCCGGACTCCTCGGACGTGGTGCCGACGGTCTCCGTCATCGGTGCCATCCCTCTGTTCGTCGTACGACGGTCCGGCGACGCTTCCCCACGCTCCGACCCGCCCCTGTTTCCCCGAACGTCAGTCCCCGGCCCGTGCTGCCGGCACGTCCCGCGCCCCGGCCCCGGTCTCCCCCGCAGTGTCGCCCCGACCCCCGACATCCCCGTCCCGTGCCGGTGCCGCGGCACGCAGGTCGGCGATCTCGGCCTCGAAGTCGGCCACGCACGAGAAGTTCCTGTACACGCTGGCGAACCGCAGGTACGCGACCTTGTCGAGCTCGCGCAGCGGCCCCAGGATGGCCATCCCGACCTCCTGGCTGGGCACCTCCGCGCTCCCCGCGCCCCGGATCGTCTCCTCGACCCGGTGCGCCAGCTGGGCCAGCGCATCGGTGTCGACCGGACGTCCCTGGCAGGCGCGGGCCACGCCGCGCACCACCTTGTCGCGGCTGAACGGCTCGGTGACCCCGCTGCGCTTGACCACGGCGAGCACCGGTTCCTCGACGGTGGTGAAGCGCTTGCCGCACGACGGGCACGACCGACGCCGCCGGATCGCCTGCCCCTCGTCGGCCTCGCGCGAGTCGACGACGCGGGAATCGGCGTGCCGGCAGAACGGACACCGCATGTCGACCTCCCCCTCCCGCGTCGCGGCACCCCGGGCGGAGTTGTCCCCAACCCCCGTGGCCGCGGCCCCGATCTCCCGCCGTCCTGGGGACGGAACTGGGGATGACCGGGCCCGACCCGTGGATCGAGCGCCCCCGCCGGTGGAGCACCACCGTTGTCCCGGTGGAAGACCTTGTGGAAGGACCTTCACCAGTGTGCACAAGCTGTGGACTAACTACACCAGTGTAACCACTAGATGTTGGGGTGGGACGGTAGCGACGCGCGGACTCGCGATGCAACTCCCCGGCCGCCCACCCGTCGCCGGGGCGCCGAGCGGACGTCGCCTCAGGATCAGCGGGCCGCCGGGACGATCAGCGGGGCACGCGGTGCCCGAGTGGGTGTCCGGGCGACGCGCCCGGCCGGCTCACAGCCCGCTCAGCCCGGCCGGCTCACGACCCGGCCGGCACCACGAGCGGGCGCCCGGCGGAGACCGCGGACCCCTCCAGGCCGTTGAGCTCGCGGATCCGGGCGACGACGACCCCGGTGTCGGCACCCGGGGCGACGCGGCCGGCGACGTCGGTGAGCGACTCGCCCGCCCCGACCACGGCCACCGTGGTGCCCGTCGGCGCGGCCGGACCGGCCGGCTCGCCCGACGGCACGACCAGGCCCAGCAGCACGCCGACCAGCGCGCCGAGCAGGACACCGAGGACCGCGACCGCGGCGACGCGGCGGCGCCGCAGGACGACGGGCGCGACCCCGACGACGGCGGGCTGATCGCGCTCCCCCGGCGTCGCCCCGCCCCCGGCGACCCGCGGCCGCACCGGGGGCAGGGCCGTCGGACCGCGGCGGCCGGCCGGACGGACGGGCCCGCGCGCGTCCTCGGGGCGCGCCGGGCGGGTGCCGGCGGGCTGGGGCCGTGCAGCGGGACGAGGAGCCGGCCGGACGGGCGGCCCGGCGACCACACCATCGGGCGACGCGGACCGGGCCGCCTCCCCGGCACGCGGACCCGGCACCCCGCCGGACACCTCGCCGGGCTCGACGTCGCAGCCGCCCCGCGGACCGGTCGTCCCCACGGACATGTCGACCTCCTCGCCTCGCACACGCGTTCGATCGAACGCGTGTGCGATGTCTAGCATCGACCCCCGACAACGTCGACGGATCGCCCGGCGTGTCGTTCGAACACGTGTTTGATCCCGCTGGTGCTCGGCGCTAACTTCGCCGTCGAACCCCCCGTCACCCGCGCGGGGCGCGGCGCCCTCCCCGGGTGCCGCGGACGACGTCGGAAAGGACACGGCCATGGCACGCACGCCCCAGGGCCCGGACGGCCCCGAGGAGTCGGGGGCACGGCCCGGGGTGGCCGAGGTGGCCGACGCCGTCGTGCCGGCCCGGGTGCACCCCTTCCCCGAGCCCGCGGACGCCGACGCGTCACCGGGCCTCACGCCGCGCCAGCGCAAGGTCCTCGAGGTCATCCGCGACCACGTGGAGCGCAACGGCTACCCGCCGAGCGTCCGCGAGATCGGCGACGCGGTCGGGCTGACCTCGACCTCCTCGGTGGCCCACCAGATGCGCACCCTGGAGAAGAAGGGCTACCTGCGCCGCGACCCCAACCGGCCCCGCGCGCTCGACGTCCGCCTCCCCGAGGAGCTCGAGGCCGCCGGCGCCGAGGCCCCGGACCACACCGAGGAGATCCGCGCCGACCGTCCCGCGCCGACCTTCGTGCCGGTCGTCGGACGCATCGCCGCCGGTGGGCCGATCCTCGCCGAGCAGGCCGTCGAGGACGTCTTCCCCCTGCCCCGCGAGCTCGTCGGCGAGGGCTCGCTGTTCCTGCTGCGGGTGGCCGGCGACTCGATGGTCGACGCCGCCATCACCGACGGCGACTGGGTGGTCGTGCGCCAGCAGCCCGTCGCCGACAACGGCGAGATCGTGGCCGCGATGATCGAAGGCGAGGCCACCGTCAAGACGTTCAAGCGCAAGGACGGCCGCGTCTGGCTGATGCCGCACAACGTCGACTACGAGCCGATCCCCGGCGAGGACGCCACCGTGCTCGGCAAGGTGGTCGCGGTGCTGCGCCGGCTCTGACCCCCGGCAGGACGTCCCCGTGGGCACGCCGACACGTCGTTCGCTGCGGGGTCAGACCCGCCCGGCGCACCACCGCGACGACGGCGACGAGCGCGAAGACGCCCACCGCGACGGCGAGGACCACGCCGATGCTCGCCAGCGGTTCCGGCAGCCCGGCGCGCTCGGAGGTCGGGGCGACGGCCGGGGCCGGTGTCGACGAGGCCGACGCCGACCCCTCCACCAGAGCCGTCGCGCCCGGCACGGCGTGCAGCGGCGCCGGCGGGCCGTCCTCCGGCGTCTCGCCGGTCGAGAGCAGCGTCCCGTCCGGCGCGAACGCCAGTGCCTCCCCCTGCACCTCGCCCGGCAGCGGCACGCGCAGCGGCGTCGCGCGCAGGGCCGCCACCACGTCGTCGGCGGTCGCGGTGCCGTCGGGCGCCGGGTGGAGCCAGGCGTCGGCGTAGGTCCGCAGGGCCACGACCCGGCCGTCGGCGGAGATCGCGCCGCCCGTGTGGGCCCCGGAGCCCAGCGTGGTCATCGCCTCGCCGGGCACCACGACCTCGCCGGCCCGCCGCAGCGTGCCCGTCCCGCCCTCGCCCACCGGCTCGTCGGCGACGTAGACCCCGCTGCGCCCGCCGAGCTCCTTGGTGACGATCACCGGGCGGCGGTCGCCGGGCATCAGCAGCGACTCGGCGTCGTGCGGTCCGTCGGGGTAGGTGAGCCGGGTGATCGTCTCGTCGCCCCCGGAGGAGACCCGCAGGATCGCCACGGTCCTGCGCTCCCGGTCGTTGTCGCCGATGTCGGCGAGCCACAGCGTCCCGTCGGCGTCGCGGGTGAGGTCCTCGACGTCGCGGCCCCGGTCGGGCACCTCGATCTGGCCGATGACCGCGCAGGAGGTGTCGAGCCGGTACACGGTGCTCGGGTTGCCGCCGTCGTTCACCACCTCGTAGCCGCCGTCGGGTGCCACGACGAGCCCCGAGGTCTCGGCGAGCCGGGGGTCGTCGAGGGTGCACCGCCCCGACGGGTCGGCCCACGCCACACCGGGAACGACGAGGCCGGGCACGACGAGGCTGGGCACGACGAGGCCGGGCACGACGAGGCCGGGCACGACGACGCCGAGCACGAGCGCCAGGACCAGCGCGGAGGACCTCAGGGCACGCGAGCCGGGTCGACGGCGGCGGCGCGCAGGGACGCCGCGAGCTCCTCGGAGACGCGGGCGTGCAGCACGGTGCCCTCCGGCGAGTGGCGCTCCGCGAGGACCTCGCCCTCGCCGTGGGCGCGGGCCACGAGCGCCCCCTGCGTGTAGGGCAGCAGCACCTCGAGCTCGACGTCGGGGTGCGGCAGCCCCTCGGCGAGGCGGGCCTTCAGCCGCGCGAGCCCCTCGCCGGTCCGCGCCGACACGAACACCGCGCCGGGCAGGGCCCCGCGCAGCTCCGCCAGCGCCATCGGCTCGGCGGCGTCGACCTTGTTGACCACCAGCAGCTCGGGCGGCGCCGGCGCGTCCAGATCCGCGATCACCTCGCGCACCGCGGCGATCTGGTCCTGCGCCGACGGGTCGGAGCCGTCGACGACGTGGAGCAGCAGGTCGGCCTCGGCGACCTCCTCCAGCGTCGAGCGGAACGCGTCGACCAGCTGGTGGGGCAGGTGGCGCACGAACCCGACGGTGTCGGTGAGCGTCACGTCGCGGCCGTCCTCGGTCTCCCACCGTCGCGTGGTGGGGTCGAGGGTCGCGAACAGCGCGTCCTGCACGAGCACGCCGGCGTCGGTGATGGCGTTGAGCAGGCTGGACTTGCCGGCGTTGGTGTAGCCGGCGATCGCCACCGACGGCACCGCGTTGCGCCGTCGCCCGCCGCGCTTGGTCTCGCGGACCGTCGACATGGCCTCGATCTCGCCGCGCAGCTTGGAGATGCGCCGGTGGATGCGGCGGCGGTCGGTCTCGAGCTTGGTCTCACCCGGACCGCGCGTCCCGACGCCGCCGCCGCCGGCACCGCCACCACCGCCGGCGCCTCCGCCCTGCCGGGACAGCGACTCGCCCCAGCCGCGCAGGCGCGGGAGGAAGTAGCGCAGCTGGGCCAGCTCGACCTGCGCCTTGCCCTCCTTGGAGCGCGCGTGCTGGGCGAAGATGTCGAGGATCAGCGCGGTGCGGTCGACGACCTTGACCTTGAGCTTCTCCTCGAGGTTGCGCAGCTGGCCGGGCGAGAGCTCGCCGTCGCAGATGACCGTGTCGGCGCCCGTGGCCTGCACGGTCTCGCGCAGCTCGACGACCTTGCCGGACCCGACGAACGTGCCGGGGTCGGGCGTCTGCCGGCGCTGGATGAGGCCGTCGAGCACCTCCGAGCCCGCGGTCTCGGCGAGGCGGGCCAGCTCGACCAGCGACGCCTCGGCCTCCCGGGACGTGCCCTCGGTCCACACGCCGATGAGCACGACGCGCTCGAGGCGCAGCTGCCGGTACTCGACCTCGGTGACGTCGGTGAGCTCGGTGGACGATCCGGTGAGCCCGGGGACCCGCCGCAGCGACGTGCGCTCCTCGAGGTCGAGGGCGCCACCCGTCGGCTCGTCGGTCGGCTCGGGCAGCGACTCGGACAGCGGCTCGGACAGCGGCTCGGCGAGGTCGGCCGGCGGGTCGAGGCGGATGTCGCTCGAGCGCCGCGTGGTGCGGGCGGGGCTCGACGGTCGGGGGTCCTGCGGTGCGGGTTCTGTCATGTTGCCGTCCATGGTTCCACGAGGGGCAACGCGAAAACCACTCCGCGCGCGTCAGACACGCGCCGGGACCACGGCCCCCCAGGTGCCGTGGGCGACCAGCTCGGCCGGGCCGGTGAGGGTGGTCGTCGCGCCGTCGGCGCCGACGAGCAGCGTGCCGCCCGGGGTGTGGACGGTGACGCTGCCGGTGTGCCGGCCCGCGGCGTGCAGCGCGGCGACGGCACCGGCCACCGTGCCTGTGCCGCACGAGCGGGTCTCGCCCGACCCGCGCTCGTGCACCCGCAGGCGCACCGCCCCGTTCGCCAGCGGCGTGAGGACCTCGACGTTCACCCCGTGGGGGAACAGCGACCGGTCGTAGGCGGGCGCCGGCGCGAGGTCGAGGCGATCGAGGTCGGCCGTGGTCACGCAGGCCAGGTGCGGGTTCCCGACGTCGACGGCCACGCCGGTGAGCTCGGTCCCGTCGACGACGGCGACCGAGTCGGGTCCGAGGACGGCGGGCCCCATGTCGACGGTGACCGGGCCCGTGCGGTCGACCGTGACCCAGCGCGTGCCCGCGCGGGTGGCGACGGGGTGGGTGCCGGGGGCGACGAGACCCGCGTCGAGCAGGTAGCGCGCGAAGACCCGCACCCCGTTGCCGCACATCTCCGCGAGCGAGCCGTCGCCGTTGCGGTAGTCCATGAACCAGGTGGCCTCGGACGCGTCGACGCCCGCCGCGACCGCGACCGGCGCGTCGGTGCGCACCACGCGCAGGACCCCGTCGGCCCCGAGGCCGCGCCGCCGGTGGCACAGCGCGCGGACCAGATGGGCCTCGTCGGCGTCCAGGTCGATCGAGCCGTCGGGGTCGGGCAGCACGACGAAGTCGTTCTCGGTCCCGTGCCCCTTGACGAACTCCACGCCCTCCAGGGTAGCCACGCCCGCCCTGCTGCGTGATGTGCACAACTTCCTGGTCTGCAAATCTGCAGAGACTGCAAGTTCGGCCTACCGTGGACTGCGTGACCACGGGACTGCGCGAGCGCAAGAAGCTCCGGACGCGGCGCGCCCTCGGCGCCGCCGCTCTCGAGCTCGCGGTGGCCCACGGGCTCGCCGACGTGACCGTCGAGCAGATCGCCGAGGCCGCCGACGTCTCGCCGCGCACCTTCTTCAACTACTTCTCGTCGAAGGAGGAAGCGGTCGTCGCCGCCGACGTGGAGCGCGCCCGCGACATGGGCGAGCGCCTCGCCGAGCGTCCGGCCGGCGAGCCGGTGCTCGAGTCGGTGCGCGCGGTGATGCGCGAGATGGTCGGCGACGCCCCGCGCTCGCGGGAGTGGATCGCCCAGGCCCGTCTCGTGCGGTCGGAGCCGACGCTGGTGCCCCAGCAGCTCGCGGCCTACGTCGCCGCCGAGGCGCACCTCACCGCGATCATCGCCGAGCGCACCGGCCGCAGCCCGCAGGACCTCTACCCCGCGGTCACCGCCGCCGCGGTCATGGCGGCGATGCGCGTGGCCACCACGCGCTGGCTCGAGTCCGACGAGCACGGCGACCTCGCCGCCGTCGTCGACCAGGTGATCGACCTCCTCGCCGGCGGTCTGTCCCGGGCGCCCTGAGCCGCGCCACCCCACGCCCACCACCCCTGCGCTCCCCTCCCGGAGAACCCCTGATGTCCGCACCGGCGACGCCGTCGGCCCTGACCGACGGCGACGGACCCCCCGCCACCCGCCACGTGCTGGTGGCCCTCTCGGGCCTGCTCATGGCCCTGTTCGTCGCGATCCTCTCCTCGACGATCGTGTCCAACGCGCTGCCCCGGATCCTCGCCGACCTCGGCGGGACCCAGGCGCAGTACACGTGGGTGGTCACGGCGTCGCTGCTGGCGATGACGGCGTCCACCCCGATCTGGGGCAAGCTCGCCGACCTCTTCTCGAAGAAGCTGCTCGTCCAGATCGCGATCTCGATGTTCATCGTCGGCTCGATGCTCTGCGGCCTGACCACGAGCACCGGGACGCTGATCGGCTTCCGCGTCGTCCAGGGCCTGGGCATGGGCGGGCTGATGGCGCTGGCCCAGGTCGTGATCGCCGCGATCATCCCGCCGCGCGAGCGCGGGCGGTACTCCGGCTACCTCGGCGCGATCATGGCCGTGGCGACGGTCGGCGGCCCGCTCATCGGCGGCGTCATCGTCGACACCATCGGCTGGCGCTGGTGCTTCTACGTCACCGTGCCGATCGCGGTCGTCGCGCTCGCCGTCCTCCAGCGCACGCTGACCGTGCCGACGGTCAAGCGCGAGGTGCACATCGACTACCTGGGCGCCGTCCTCGTCGCCGCCGGCGTGTCGGCGCTGCTGATCTGGACCTCGCTGGCCGGGCACCAGTTCGCCTGGGGCTCGTGGGCCTCGGTCGCCTGGGTCGGCGGCGGCGTCCTCGCCCTGGTCCTGGCCGTCGTCGTGGAGTCGCGGGTCCGCGAGCCGATCGTGCCGCTGCACCTGTTCCGCAACCCCACGGTCGCCCTGGCCACGGTCGCCGGCCTGTTCGTCGGCGTCGCGATGTTCGGCTCGACGGTCTACCTGTCCCAGTTCTTCCAGCTCGCCCGCGGCGCGACGGCCACCGAGGCCGGCCTGCTCACGCTCCCGATGATCGCGGGGCTCTTCCTCGCCTCGACGATCGTCGGGCAGCTGATCACCCGCTACGGCCGCTGGAAGCCCTACCTCGTCGGCGGCGGGGTGCTGCTCACCGCCGGCCTGCTGCTCGAGGGCCTGTTCGTCAGCGCCACCGTCCCCTACCCCCTGCTCGCGGTGTTCATGGCGATGGTCGGCATCGGCGTCGGCGCCACCCAGCAGAACCTCGTGCTCGCGGTGCAGAACCAGGTCGCGATGAGCGAGATGGGCGCCGCCAGCTCCACGGTCGCGTTCTTCCGCTCGCTCGGCGGTGCGGCCGGCGTGGCCGCGCTCGGCGCGGTGCTCACCACGCAGGTCTCGAGCTCGATCACCTCGGGGCTCGCCTCGCTGGGGATCCCGGCCACCGGCGTCTCGGGCGGGCAGATCCCGAACCTGGCGACCCTGCCGGCGCCGGTCCGCACGGTCATCGAGAACGCCTACGGCGACGCCATCGGCCTGCTCTTCCTCATCGCCGCGCCGCTGGCGCTGATCGCCCTGGTCGCGATCCTGTTCCTGCGCGAGGTGCCGCTGCGGCACACGATCGACATCGAGGAGACGGGCTCGCCGGCCCTGCCCGCGGTCATCGAGACCGAGACGGGGGCGACCGGCGCCGACACCGTCCGCCTGCGCCGCCCGACCCTGCGGGGCACGGTGCGCCACGACGGCGAGCCCGCCGCGGAGGCGGTGCTGACCGTCGTCGACGCCGACGGGCGCCAGCTCGGGCGGGCCGTCGCCGGGCACGACGGCGCCTACACCGTCGACGCCGCCACCCCCGGGCGCCCGCACCTGCTCGTCGTGCAGTGGCAGGGCCACCCGCACGTCGAGGCGCTGGGCGGGGCGACGGGGCCGCAGCACCGCGACATCGCCCTGACCGGGACGACGGACGGCGGGCGCCACGCCCGTCCCGACGCGCTCGACGCCGCGACGGTGTCGCTGGGCGCGCGGCGGTAGCGCGCCGGCGGCGTTGACCGAAGGGCCCCTTCGCTCGGGAGGGCGGGGCGGCGGCAGGCGAGATCAGGAGCACGTCATCCACCTCCCGGCGCCGGGCGAGGTGGGCAGCGTCGCCCGTGATCTTCCCGCCACGCCCGGCCGCGCCCGGGCGAGGTGAACGGGCGCTCGTGCGTCCCGCCGCGCCGCATCGCGCGCCTGGCGGAGGGCGCCCCCTCGCCCGCTAGATCGACCGAAGGGGCCCGTCGCTCGGAACGGCGAGCCCCAGCACCGTCGCCACCAGATCCGGCGCGGCCGCGTCGAGCCAGTGCACGCGTCCGTCGCGGCGGAACCACGAGCGCTGGCGGCGCACCAGCCGCCGGGTGGCGACGACCGTGCGCCGGCGCGCTTCGTCGAGGTCGATCGTGCCGTCGAGGTGCTCGAGCACCTCGCGGTAGCCGACGGCCCGCGCGGCGGTCGCCCCCTCGCGCAGACCGCGCGCCGCGAGCGCCGCCACCTCGTCGACCAGCCCGCCCGCGAGCATCGCGTCGACGCGCGCGGCGATCCGCTCGTCGAGGACCTCGGTGTCGCGGTCGAGCCCGACCAGCACCGCGTCGTGCCGCGGCGTGCCCGGTACCGGCAGGCTCGCCGCGAACGGGCGCCCGGTCAGCTCGACGACCTCGAGCGCCCGCACGATGCGCCGCCCGTTGCTCGCGAGGATGCCCCGCGCGGCGTCGGGGTCGCGGTCGGCGAGCCGGGCGTGCATGGCCGGGGCCCCGAGCGCGGCGAGCTCGGCGTCCAGGCGGGCGCGCAGGGCGGGGTCGGTGCCCGGGAACGCGAGGTCGTCGAGGACCGCCTGCACGTAGAGCCCCGATCCGCCCACGACCAGCGGCACGCGGCCCCGCGCCCGGATCGCGTCGACCGCGGCGCGCGCGTCGCGCTGGTAGGCGGCCACCGTGGCCGTGTCGGTGACCTCGAGGACGTCGAGCAGGTGGTGCGGCACCCCGCGGCGCGCGGCGGGCGGGAGCTTGGCGGTGCCGACGTCCATGCCGCGGTAGAGCTGCATCGCGTCGGCGTTGACGACCTCCGCGCCCGCCCCGCGCCGGGCCAGCTCCTCGGCGAGGTCGAGCGCGAGGTCGGACTTGCCGGTCGCCGTGGGGCCGACCAGGGCGATCGGGCGCGGGAGGCCGGGGACAGGCGAGCACGCCGAGAGGGGGGCTCGACCGATCGGGCGGGTCATCACGCCCAGGATCCCAGACCTGCGACCGGGTGGCGCGCGAGCCCGTCGGAGCGGACAGGGAGTTCCTGCGCGCTCGGCGGACCTGCTTGAATGCCCGAACCGTAGGAGCTGGAGGTGTCGGGGCCGATGACCGACGAGCAGGCTGCGGAGGCCGTCGACGGGGCGGGCCCCGACGGCGCCACCGACGCCGCACCCGGGGCCGTCACCGACAACGGCACGGATGTCCCGGCGCACCCGGCCCCACCGGCGGCCCCGCCCGTGACCGCGCCGACCCCCGGTCCCTCCGGGGGCGCGCCGACGTTCCCGTCCGTCGCGTCGGCCGCGGCCGACCCCGGCCGCTGGGGTCGGGTCGACGAGGACGGCACCGTGTGGGTCACGACGGCCGACGGCGAGCGCGCGGTCGGGTCCTGGCAGGCGGGCGACGCCGTCGAGGGTCTCGCCCACTTCGCGGTGCGCTTCGACGACCTGCGCACCGAGGTCGACCTGCTCGTCCGGCGCCTCACCGGCGGCCGGGGCGAGGCGCGCGCGATCCTGCGCAGCGCCACCACCCTGCGCGAGCGCCTCGTCGACGCCGCCGTCGTCGGCGACGTCGTGGGGCTCGGGCACCGCCTCGACGCGGTGGTCGCCGCCGCCGAGGGCGCCGAGGAGTCCGAGCGCGCCGCCCGCGCGGGCGCCCGCGACGACGCGGTCGCCCGCAAGGAGGCGCTCATCGCCGAGGCCGAGACCCTCGCCGAGGAGACCACCCGCTGGAAGCACGCCGGCGACCGCTTCCAGGCGATGATCGAGGAGTGGAAGTCGATCAAGGGGATCGACCGCAAGACCGACGACGCGCTGTGGAAGCGCTTCTCCCGCGCCCGCGAGACCTTCGCCCGCCGCCGCGGCGCGCACTTCGCCGAGCTCGACCGGGCGCGCACCGCGGCGAAGGCGCGCAAGGAGGAGCTCGTCGTCGAGGCCGAGTCGCTCACCGGGTCCAGCGACTGGGGGCCGACGGCCGGGCGCTACAAGGAGCTCATGGCCGAGTGGAAGGCGGCCGGGCGCACGAGCAAGGACGCCGACGACGCCCTGTGGGCGCGGTTCCGGGGCGCCCAGGACACGTTCTTCTCGCGCCGGTCGGAGGCGTTCTCGGCCCGCGACGCCGAGTTCTCCGACAACGCCCGCGCCAAGGAGGCGCTGCTCGCCGAGGCCGGGCGCATCGACCTCGCCGACGTCGACGCCGCCCGCGCCGCGCTGCGCGACGTGCAGGAGCGCTGGGACGCGATCGGGAAGGTGCCCCGCGAGCGGGTGCGGGAGTTCTCGGCACGGCTCAAGGAGGTCGAGGACCGCGTCCGCGGCGCGGTCGACCGCCGCTGGCAGGCCGCCGACCCCGAGACCGAGGCGCGCGTCGGGCAGTTCCGCGCCCGCGTCGAGCAGTTCGAGGCCCAGGCGGCCAAGGCGCACGCCGCGGGCGACCGCCGCCGCGCCCAGGAGGCCGAGCGCCAGGCGGCGCAGTGGCGGGAGTGGCTCGCGGCCGCCGAGGAGGCGACCCGGTAGCGCGCGCTACCGGCGCGAGAACGCGTAGCTCGCCCAGCGGGCGGCGAGCACGATCATCGCGAGCAGCGCGAGCCAGAGCCCGACGCCCGGGCCGGTGCCGGCGCTGGTGTTCTGCGACCAGATCGCCCAGAGGCCGGTCACCGACGTGATCGTGCACCCGGCCGCCGTGACGAACACGGCGGGCCAGCGCCCGGTGAGCAGCGTGACCGCGGTGCCGACCACGCCGAACACCACCGCGAGCGTGCCGAACAGCCGCGGGAGCCCCGTGACGCCGGGGCGACCGAGGACGACCTCCCACCCCGAGGCGCCGAGACCGGTCCACGGCAGGACCGCGGCGAGCAGGAGCACGAGGACCGCGACGGCGGCGACGAGCGCGCCGGGCCCGAAGTCGACGCGGCCCGAGGGCGCGGGGGCGGTGGAGGATTCGGTCACGGCTCAGACCTCCGTCAGCGTCGGCGGGAGACGGAGCGCGGCGGGGCTCGACCCATCGGAGGAGGCGCACGCGGACGCCGGCGCGGGCGCCGGGGCCGGCGGGCCGAGCGTCGGCAGGCCGAGCCCGGTGGTGCGCGGCGTCGTGGGCCGCTCCCCCGCGGCGTGGGCGTCGCCGGCGCGCGTGCGGCGGTGGGTCAGGACGTCGCCGTCGGCGACGACGTGGTGCGGGGCGCCGTAGGTGGCGCGGACGGTGACGACGTCACCGGGCCGGACCTCGTCGGCGGTGCCCGTCGGCGTGAAGTGCACGAGCCGCCCGTCGCGGGCGCGCCCGCTCATCCGCCGGGTCGCGGTGTCCTTGCGGCCCTCGCCGGTGGAGACGATCAGTTCGAGCTCGCGCCCGACCTGCGCCCGGTTCTGTTCCAGGGAGATCCCCTCCTGGAGCGCGACCAGCCGGTCGTAGCGCTCCTGCACGACGGCTTTGGGCACCTGGTCGGGCAGCGAGGCGGCGGGCGTGCCGGGGCGCGGCGAGTACTGGAAGGTGAAGGCCTGGCTGAACCGGGACGCCTCGACCACCCGCAGCGTCTCGGCGAAGTCCTCCTCGGTCTCCCCCGGGAAGCCGACGATGATGTCGGTGGTCAGCGCCGCGTCCGGCATCGCGGCGCGCACGTCGGACACGATGTCGAGGTAGCGCTTGGCCCGGTACGAGCGGCGCATCGCCCGCAGCACCCGGTCGGAGCCGGACTGCAGCGGCATGTGCAGCTGGGGGCAGACGTTCGGCGTCTCGGCCATCGCGGCGATGACGTCGGCGGTGAAGTCGCGGGGGTGCGGGCTGGTGAACCGCACGCGCTCGAGCCCCTCGACGCGCCCGCAGGCGCGCAGGAGGTCGGCGAATGCGGTGCGCCCGCTGGCGCGGTCGTCGAACGAGACGCCATAGGCGTTGACGTTCTGGCCGAGCAGCGTCACCTCGAGCACGCCCTCGGCGACGAGCGCCTCGACCTCGGCGAGGATCTCGCCGGGCCGCCGGTCGACCTCCTTGCCGCGCAGCGAGGGCACGATGCAGAAGGTGCACGTGTTGTTGCAGCCCACGGAGATCGAGACCCAGCCGGAGTGGGCCGAGTCGCGGCGCGCAGGCAGGTGCGACGGGAACGTCTCGAGCGCCTCGAGGATCTCGACCTGGGCCTCGCCGTTGTGCCGGGCGCGCTCGAGCAGTGCCGGCAACGACCCCGTGTTGTGGGTGCCGAACACGACGTCGACCCACGGCGCCTTCGCCACCACCGTGTCGCGGTCCTTCTGCGCGAGGCAACCGCCGACCGCGATCTGCATCCCGGGCCGCCGCGCCTTCTCCGGCGCGAGGTTGCCGAGCTGGCCGTAGAGCTTGTTGTCGGCGTTCTCGCGCACCGCGCAGGTGTTGAACACGACCAGGTCGGCGCCGTCGGCGTCGTCGGTGTGCTCGTAGCCGGCCTCCTCCAGCACGCCCGCGAGGCGCTCGGAGTCGTGCACGTTCATCTGGCACCCGTGGGTGCGGATGTGGAAGGTCGGGGCGGTGTCGATGGTCGAGCTCCGCTCCGCTGCGTCTCCTGCGGTCATCACCGCCCAGGGTAGGCGCCCGTCACTTCCCGAGCGTGCTCGCGTCGAAGTCCGCCCGCCGTCCCGTGGTCGCGCGGTTGACCGCCCACAGCAGGACGCCGAGCAGCAGCAGGATCCCGGCGAACAGGTACTCCTTGGGCGGGCGCCCGGAGAAGGGGCTCGCCAGGAAGGCGCACAGCACCGCGGCGACCACCGGGATCGCCGTCGGGGCCCGGAAGTGCCGGTGGGCGACCTCGTCGCGCCGCAGCACGAGCACCGCGATGTTGACCAGGGTGAACACCGCGAGCAGCAGCAGCGAGGTCATGCTGCCCAGCTCGGAGATCTCGAGGAGCAGCACCAGGACGATCGCTAGCGCGCTGGTGACGATGATGGCGAGCCACGGGGTGCGCCGGCCCGGGTGCACCTTGGCGAAGGCGTCCGGGATGATCCGCTCCCGCGCCATCCCGTAGAGCAGCCGGCTGGCCATCATCATGTTGATCAGCGCGGTGTTGGTGACCGCGAACAGCGTGATCGCCGCGAAC
Organism: Actinomycetospora lutea; assembly: GCF_028737205.1. GTDB lineage: Bacteria > Actinomycetota > Actinomycetes > Mycobacteriales > Pseudonocardiaceae > Actinomycetospora > Actinomycetospora lutea. Next base: position 39,066 of record NZ_JAQZAL010000008.1, read on the forward strand.
ACGACGGCCGGGAACGACGGCGACGCGGTCTGGACGACCCGCAGCAGCGCCCCGCTCTCGGCGGCGGCCAGCTCCTCGGTGGGCACGAGCGTCGAGGCCAGCAGCGCGACGACCAGGTAGATCGTCGCGGTGATGCCCATGGCCAGCAGCATCGCGCGCGGGAAGGTGCGCGGCGGGTCGACGGTCTCCTCGGCCATGTTCACCGAGTCCTCGAAGCCGACCATCGCGAAGAAGGCGAGGGCGGTGGCCGACGAGATCGCGAGCAGCACCGCGGGCTCGGAGAAGATCGAGCTCTCGGGCGCGGAGGTGGCGAACTCCCCCAGCCGCGACGCGTCGCCCGCCCCGTTCACCACCGCCCAGGCGCCCAGCACGATGACGATCAGCAGACCGAGGATCTCGATGGACGTGAGCACCAGGTTGACGCGCACCGACTCGCCGACGCCCCGGAAGTTGATCACGGCGAGCATCAGCAGGAACGCCACGACCACGAGCGGCGTGACCCAGCCGGGCACCTCGCCGACGATCGCCTCGAGGTTGGTGCCGCCGAACGCCTGCGCGGCCGAGGCCGCCGAGGTGATGCCCGAGCACATGACCGTGAAGGCGACGAGGAAGGTCAGGAACGGCTTCCGGAACGCCTGCTGGGTGTAGAGGGCCGCCCCCGCGGCCCGCGGGTACTTGCCGACCAGCTCCAGGTAGCTGAACGCGGTCATGAAGGCGACGACGAACGCCAGCAGGAACGGCAGCCACAGCGCGCCGCCGACCCGCTCCGACACCGTCCCGGTCAGCGCGTAGATCGTCGTGCCGAGGATGTCGCCGATGATGAAGAAGACGAGCAGCTTCGGGCCGATGGCCCGGACGAGGCTCGGCTCACCGCTCGTGGTGTCGGTCGTCGCGGCGCTCGCCGTGTCGTCGGGCACGCGGGCATGCTGCCCGGGTCGTCCCCGTCGCGCACCCCTCGACACTCCGGGCCCTGGCACGATGCGCGGATGAGCCCGGCCCTGCGTCGCCGCACGGTGCTGGCCGCCGGGCTGGGCGCGGTCGCCGTGCTCGGGGCCGGGTGCGCCCGGCCCGACACGACGCCGGTCGTCGTCGCCACCGGCGGCCCGCAGGGCGTCTACCGGCGCCTCGGCGACGCGCTGGCGGGCATCTGGGGCGTCGACCCCGGCGTCCCCACCGGCGTGCTGGGCAGCGAGGGCTCCGTCGACAACGTCGGCACGCTCGTGTCCGGGCGGGCGCGCGTCGCGTTCTGCGCCGCCGACGTGGCGGTCGACGGTGCCGTCGACGGGGCCCGCCCGCGCCACCCGCTGCAGGCGCTGGCCCGGGTGCACGACGACGCGATCCACGTGGTCGTGCCCGCCGAGTCGCCGATCCGCCGCCTCGCCGACCTGCGCGGACGTCGCGTGTCGGTCGGCGCCCGCAACTCCGGGGTGCTCGTCATCGCCCCCCGCCTGCTGGCCACCGTGGGGCTGACCGCCGAGCGGGACATGGACGCGGTGATGCTCGGCCTCGACGACTCCCTGGCGGCCCTCGAGCGCGGCGCGATCGACGCGTTCTTCTGGTCCGGCGGCGTGCCCACCGCCGGCGTGGACCAGCTCGCGCGGCGACGCCCGGTCCGGCTGCTCGACCTCGGCGAGGAGACCGCCCGGCTGCGCACCGGCTACCCGGTCTACGACGTCACCACGGTCCCGGCCGGCACCTACCGGCTCGCCGACCCCGTGAGCACGACCTCGGTGCGCAACGTCCTGCTCGTCACCGCGGACATGCCCGCGACGCTCAGCGAGCCGCTCGTGGCCTCGATGCTCGCGCGCCGCGACGCCCTCGCGCTCGCCGACCCCGCCGGGCGCAGCATCGACCCGCGCACGGCGATCGGCACCCAGCCGGTCGCCCTGCACCCCGGCGCGCTGGCGGCCTACCGGGCGTTCAAGGGCGTCTGAGCCGGCACCCCGCCGGTCTCGCTCCCCGTCTCGCCGCCCGTCTCGCCGCCTGCCTCGCCGCGCGCCTCGCCGCCGGCCTCCCCCGCCGCCGCGTCCGCCCGCTCCCCCGCGGCGTCGCGGGCCGCGGCCGGCGGCAGGCGCAGGACGACGCGCAGGCCGCCGTCCTCGGGCAGCTGCAGCACGAGCTCGCCGCCCGCCCGCTCGGCCGACCGCGCGGCGATCGCCAGGCCGAGCCCGGTGCCGTCGATACCGGTGCCGTCCCGCCCGTGCTGGGTCGGCGCGCGCCAGAAGCGGTCGGTCGCCCGCTCGAGCTCGGAGGGGTCGAGGCCGCAGCCGTGGTCGCGCACGCCGATCTCGACGTGTCCCTCGACGCGGGCGGTCGACAGCTCGACCTCGGTGCCCGGCGGGGCGTACTTGAGCGCGTTGTCCAGCACCGCGTCGAGGACCGCGACCACCGAGTCGACGTCGGAGCGGGCCACGAGCCCGCCCGGGCCGCGGCGGCGCAGGGAGAGCCCCTCGTGCTCGGCGAGCACCCCCCAGGCGTCCGCGCGGTCGTCGAGCACCGGGTCCAGGGGCATCGGCACCGGCTGCGCTGGGCGGCCCTCCGCCTTCGCCAGCGCGAGCAGCGCGTCGAGCACGCCCGCGAGGCGGTCGGTCTCCTCGAGCGCCGCGCCGTGCTCCTCGCGCAGCGCGGCCATCATGTCGGGGTCGATCCGCGCGTCCGGCGCGGCGAGGGCGGCGCCGACGTTCTGCATGCGCAGGCGCAGCGCGGTCAGCGGGTTGCGCAGCTGGTGGCCGGCGTCCGCGAGGAACGCGCGCTGCGACTCGAGCGCGTGGGTCACCCCGGCCGCCATCTGGTCGAAGTGCCGGCTCAGGCGGCGCAGCTCCGGCGGGCCGCGCCCGTCGCCGACCGGCCGCGGCGCGCGCCCGGCCCGCACCGCCGCGGCCACCTGCGCCGTCCCCTCGTCGAGGCCCTCCACGGGGGCGAGGATCCAGCGCACCAGCGGCAGCGCGAGCCCCGCCGCGATCGCCAGCGCCACCAGGCCCGCCCCGGCCAGCGCCGCCCACACCCGCAGCGTCTCGGCGCGCGCGGGCGCGATCGGCGAGATGGTCACCGCCGCGCCGCGGACCTCGCCGCCGACCAGCACCGGCTCGGCGAGCAGCAGCGGCGCGGTGTCCCACGGCCACACCGGGTCCGGCGGCTCGGAGCGCTGACCGGCGAGCGCGAGCTGCACCCGGCGCGCGGCGGGCTCGGGCACCTCGGCGCGCGAGGACGCGAGGACCCGGCCCTCGCGGTCGACGACGAACGCCGTGATGCCGTAGACGTCGTCGTAGCGGGCGAGCTCGGCGGCGAGCGCGCTCGTGTCCCCGTCGCCGACCGCCCGCTGCGCGATGGCCGCGAACCGCGTCGTGTCCCCCAGCCGGTCGGCGAACAGCCGCGACGTCGCGGTCGACGCCGACGCGCCCGCGAGCGGCAGCCCGAGGCCCAGCACCAGCATCCCGACCAGCACCGAGAAGACGACGAGCAGCCGCGTGCGCATGGTCAGGCCCCCGAGCCCGCGGCCAGCCGGTACCCCACGCCGCGCACCGTCGCGACCATCCCGGGGCGCCCGAGCTTCGTCCGCAGCGTGGCCACGTGGACGTCGAGGGTGCGGTCGGCGCCCGGCCACCGGCGCCCCCACACCTCGGCGACGAGGCGGTCGCGCGTGCAGACCGCGCCGCCGGCGTCGGCGAGCAGGGCGAGGACGGCGAACTCCTTGCGCGAGAGCGCCACGTCCCCGCCGTCGACGGTGAGGGTGTGGCGCGCGCGGTCGAGCACGACGCCCGCGCCGAGCTCCGTCACGGGGTCGGACGCGGCGGGGGTGCCGTTGCCCCGCCGCCGGCGCACCGCGTGGATGCGGGCGACGAGCTCGCCGACGTCGTAGGGCTTGACCAGGTAGTCGTCGGCGCCGTGGTGCAGGCCGAGGATGCGCTCGTCGACGCTGCCGCGGGCGCTGACCACGATCACCGGGACGTCGCCGGCCTCCCGGATGCGCCGGCACACCTCGAGCCCGTCGACGTCGGGCAGGCCGAGGTCGAGCAGCACGACGTCGGTGCCGGGCAGGTGCGGCAGCACCGCGAGACCGTGGCTGACCCGCTCGACCTCCATCTCGTGGCGGGACAGGGCGGCGCGCAGGGCCGCGGCGACGCGGTCGTCGTCCTCCACGACGAGCACCCGCACCCGTGCCTCCTCCCGGCCGATGTCCCTCGCGTGACGGAGTGGCGGGGTAACCCTAAGTCTTCCTCAAGAGCGTGGACGCCCCGTTCGGGGCGCTGGCACGGTCCGTTCACCTTCCGGTGGAGCGACGAGGAGGAGCGTGGCATGGCCGACGAGACCGCCGAGCCGTCAGGACCGTCGGCCGGCACCCCGATGGTGCGCATGACCGGTGTCAACAAGCACTTCGGCGACCTGCACGTCCTGCGGGACATCGACCTCGAGGTCGCGCGCGGCGAGGTGGTCGTCGTCCTCGGCCCGTCGGGCTCGGGCAAGTCGACCCTGTGCCGGGCGATCAACCGCCTGGAGCCGGTCGAGACCGGCACCGTCGAGATCGACGGCGTCCCGCTGCCCGCCGAGGGCAGCGAGCTCGCGAAGCTGCGCGCGGACGTCGGTATGGTGTTCCAGCAGTTCAACCTCTTCGCCCACATGACGATCCTCGACAACGTCACGCTGGCGCCGATGCGCGTGCGCGGGGTGTCGAAGTCCGAGGCGCAGGAGCGGGCCCGCGGCCTGCTCGACCGGGTGGGCATCGGCAACCAGTCCGAGAAGTACCCCGCGCAGCTCTCCGGCGGCCAGCAGCAGCGCGTGGCGATCGCCCGGGCGCTCGCGATGGAGCCGAAGGTGATGCTCTTCGACGAGCCGACCTCGGCGCTCGACCCGGAGATGGTCGGCGAGGTCATCGACGTCATGGGCGGGCTCGCGAAGGACGGCATGACGATGGTCGTGGTGACCCACGAGATGGGGTTCGCCCGCCGGGCCGCGCACCGCGTCGTGTTCATGGCCGACGGCGAGATCGTCGAGGACACCACGCCCGACAGCTTCTTCTCCCGGCCCGCCACCGAACGGGCCCGCGACTTCCTCGGGAAGATCCTCACCCACTAGTTCGGCCCACTACCGAAGGAGCCCGTCCCATGAGACGCCTCGTCTCGCTCCGGTCCCTCGGCGTGCTCCTCGCGGTGCTCGCGATGGCGTTCGGCGCCGCGTGCGGCCGCGAGGGCAGCCCCGGCGGCCAGCCGGTCGCCGGGTCACCGGTCGCCCAGAACGTGCAGGTGCCCGGCTCGCCCACCTTCGCCGCGATGCAGCAGCGCGGGCGCCTCGTGCTCGGCGTCAAGAACGACCAGCCGGGCCTGGGCATCCAGGACCCGACCACCGGGCAGTACACCGGCTTCGACATCGAGATCGGGCGCATGGTCGCCGCCGGCCTCGGCTTCGCCCCCGAGCAGATCGAGTACCGGGTCATCCCGTCGGCCGCCCGTGAGGACGCGATCTCCCGCGGCGACGTCGACCTCTACGTCGGCACGTACACGATCAACGACAGCCGCAAGCAGCGCGTGGGCTTCGCCGGCCCGTACTTCGTCGCCGGCCAGGACCTCCTCGTCCGCGCCGACGACCAGTCGATCACCGGCCCGCAGACCCTGCAGGGCAAGCGGGTGTGCTCGGCGACCGGCTCGACGCCGATCCAGCGCGTCCGCGAGCAGAACCTGACCCAGAACGTGGTCGAGTTCCAGAACTACTCGCAGTGCGTCGACGCCCTGCGCGGCGGCCAGGTCGACGCCGTCACCACGGACAACGCGATCCTGCAGGGCTACGCCGCGCAGACCCCCGACCAGCTGCGCGTCGTGGGCGTGACCTTCTCCGAGGAGCCGTACGGCATCGGCATGAACCGCGACGACGTCGCGCTACGGAACAAGGTCAACGACCTCCTCCAGCAGGCCGAGAACGACGGCACCTGGACGCGGCTCTACAACGAGACGCTGGGTCGCTCCGGCACCCCGGCGCCCCAGCCCCCGCCCATCGAGCGCTACTAGGTGCTCCGCGCACGTGCGTGGTCCGGGTCGTCCCGACGGCCCGGACCACGCACGAGGGGAGACCCCATGGACGTCCTGTTCGGCAACCTCTCCGAGTTCCTCACGCGCTTCGGCGGCACGATCGGGCTGTTCGTGCTCTCGGCGATCGCGTCGCTGATCCTGGGCGTGGTGCTGGCGGCGATGCGGGTCAGCCCGGTCCCCGCCATGCGCGCGGTCGGCACGGGCTACGTGACGCTGCTGCGCAACACCCCGCTGACCCTGGTGCTGTTCTTCTTCGCCCTAGGGTTCACCAAGCTCTTCTTCTACCTGCCGTTCTTCCTGCTGGCCGTCATCGGGCTCTCGCTCTACACGGCGGCGTTCGTCTGCGAGGTGGTGCGCGGCGGAATCAGCACCGTCTCCGCGGGCCAGGCCGAGGCCGCCCGGGCGCTCGGGCTCGGCTTCACCCAGACCCTCTCGCTCATCGTGCTCCCGCAGGCGGTGCGCTCGGTGATGCCGCCGCTGACGAGCGTGCAGATCGCCCTGCTGAAGAACACCACGGTGGCCGCGGGCTTCTCGGTGTTCGAGGCCGGCGGGTTCTACCGCGCGGTCAACGAGCAGGGCGGGTCGACCCTCGTGGCCCTCCTGTGGGTCGCGCTCGGCTTCATCATCCTCGTCATCCCCCTGACGGTGCTGCAGCGCCGGCTCGAGAAGCGCTGGAGCGTCGCCCGATGAGCGCCCCGACCGCGGTCCTCTTCGACGTCCCGGGGCCCCGCGCGAAGGCCCGCAACACCGCCGCCGGCGTCGTCACGCTGCTCGTCGTCGCCGCCCTCGTCGCCGTGATCATCTGGCGGCTCGCGGCCACCGGGCAGCTCGACGCCCGCGCGTGGGAGTGGATCCTCTACGAGAACGTCCAGCTCGCCCTGCTCGACGGGCTGGTCAACACGCTGCGGGCGTTCGCGTCCGGCGCCGTGCTCGCCCTGCTGCTCGGCGCGCTGCTGGCCCTCGGCAGGCTCTCCGACCAGAAGTGGCTGCGCTCCGTCTCGACCTGGGTCGTCGAGCTCTTCCGGGCCGTCCCGCTCGTCGTGCTGATGTTCCTCTTCTACTACGGCATGCCGTCGATCGGGATCACGGTCTCGACCTACGCCGCCGTGGTGCTCGGCCTGATGCTCTACAACGGGGCCGTGCTCGCCGAGGTCTTCCGGGCCGGCGTGCTGGCGGTGCCGCGCGGGCAGTCGGAGGCCGCGTACGCCCTCGGGCTGCGCAAGTCGGGCGTCATGCGCTTCGTGCTGCTGCCGCAGGCGGTGCGCTCGATGCTCCCGGCGATCGTCAGCCAGCTCGTGGTGCTGCTCAAGGACTCCGCACTCGGGTTCCTCATCACCTACCCCGAGCTGCTGTTCCAGGCCCAGTTCCTGGGCTCGAACGCCACGCTGGGCTCGCCGCTGATCCCGGTGGCGATGGTCGTCGCGGTCATCTACATCACGCTCTGCCTGCTGCTCTCGGCGCTCGCGACGTGGCTGGAGCGCCGGACACGACGCAACCCGGCCGTGCTGACCGTCGCGCCGACCGAGCGCCCGGACGATGCCTGACCCGATCACGATCCGGGCGGCCCGCGCCGACGAGTTCGCCGCGCTCCGCGCGATCGAGGACGCCGCGGGCGAGCCGTTCCGCGACATCGGGATGGACGCGGTCGCCGACGACGCGCCGCCCTCGTCGGTGGTGCTCGCCGGCGCCGCCGAGCGCGGCGGGCTGTGGGTCGCCGCCGACGGGGACGACCGACCCGTCGCCTACCTCATGGACGACGTCGTCGACGGCGAGGCGCACCTCGACCAGGTCTCGGTGCACCCCACCCACGCCCGCCGCGGGATCGGGGCGCGGCTCGTGGAGCACCTCGTCGATCGCACCCGGGCGGCCGGGCGCCCCGCGGTCACGCTGACCACCTACGTCGACGTGCCGTGGAACGGGCCGTACTACGCCCGGCTGGGCTTCCGCACGCTCGCCGACGACGAGCTGGGGCCGGGCCTGCGGGCGGTCCGCCGCGCCGAGACCGCGCGGGGGCTCGACCGGTGGCCGCGGGCCGCCATGCGCCGCGATCTCACGGCGGGTGACTCCTAGCAGCGACTCACCGGGTGACCGTCGCCACGTTTCTGCTACTCTCCGTACGCATCACCGGGGGGAGGTGGCGCCGTGGCCGACGTCGAGGAACGGCCCCGGGCGCGATCGCGCGCGTGGTGGTCCGTGGCCACGCTGGGGCTCGTCGGCCTCACCCTGTGGCTGCTCTGGCAGGCGGGCACCGCCACGTGGGACGCCGCGGTGCTGGCCCTGCGCGGCGAGGTCGTCTCGGCCCGCGTGATCGACGCCCAGCTGCACACGAAGCTGGGCATGGCCGACGACCTCGTCGTCGTGCCCGCCGGCAGCGACGTCGCCGCCACGGTGAGCACGCACCGCGAGGACCTCGGGGTCGGCGCGGTGGTCGACGTCGTCGTCGACCCCGACGACCCGACGCGCGCCGACCTCGCCAGCGACGGCTGGCCCTGGCTGGCCACGGTCATGCCGCTGTTCCTCGCGTTCGTCTGCGGGGTCTCGGCGCTCCTCACCCTGAGCGCGGCGCTGGGCCTGCCACCACCCGACGAGACCGACGGGACCGACGAGCCCGGCGAGGACGACGCGGCGCCGGACCAGGACGCCGAGAGCTCCTGACCCGCCCTCCGGCCCCCGGAACACGACAGACCCGTGTCCCCGGGACACGGGTCCGTCGTGGGGCACTCAGCTGGTGCCGACCGGGCCGATCCGGTCGGCGTCGAGCGCCGAGCCGTTGTCCGGGCCCGGGTTCTCGAGCGACTGGGCACCGGTGGCGCCGCGCTGCTCGAGCTCCTGCCGCTTGAAGATCTTCTTGCCGAGCCAGACCAGCGGGTCGTACTTCCGGTCGACGACGCGCTCCTTCATCGGGATGAGCGCGTTGTCAGTGATCTTGATGTGCTCGGGGCAGACCTCGGTGCAGCACTTGGTGATGTTGCAGTAGCCGAGGCCCCCGTCCTCCTGCGCGTCCTCCTTGCGGTTGCGCACGTCGAGCGGGTGCATGTCCAGCTCGGCGTAGCGCATGAGGAAGCGCGGGCCGGAGAACGGCTCCTTGTTCTCCTCGTGGTCACGTACCACGTGGCAGACGTTCTGGCACAGGAAGCACTCGATGCACTTGCGGAACTCCTGCGAGCGCTCGACGTCCGCCTGCGCCATCCGGTACTCGCCCGGCGCCACGCCCTCGGGCGGCGCGAAGGCGGGGACCTCGCGCGCCTTGGCGTAGTTGAAGTCGACGTCGGTGACGAGGTCGCGGATCACCGGGAACGTCCGGATCGGCGCGACCGAGATCTCCTCGTCCTCGCCGAACGTCGACATCCGGGTCATGCACATCAGGCGCGGACGCCCGTTGACCTCGGCGCTGCACGACCCGCACTTGCCGGCCTTGCAGTTCCAGCGCACGGCCATGTCCCCGGCCTGCGTGGCCTGGAGCCGGTGCATGATGTCGAGGACGACCTCGCCCTCCTCGACGTCGACGCGGTAGTCGACGAAGTCGCCGCCCTCCGCGTCTCCCCGCCAGACCTTGAACTTCGCCTGGTAACCCATGCCTACGCTCCCCCTCCGGTCAGCTCGCCGCCCGGGTCGCCGCCGGTCTCGGTGGTCGAGGAGCTCCGCTCCGCTTCGTCTCCGGCGCCCTCGGTGCCCCGCGTCTGCCGGGGCGGCGCGTCCGAGCGGTGTCCGCCCAGCTCGTCGCCGGTGTAGTACTTCTTGAGCTCGTCGAGCTCGAAGAGGTCGAACAGGTCCTCGCGCATCGCGGGCTGGCCCTGGTGCTCGAGCTGCACGGTCGGACCATCGGGGCCGTCCTGCAGGGAGCAGACCAGCAGCTCCTGGCGCCAGTTCTCGTCCATCGTCGGGTAGTCGTCGCGGGTGTGGCCGCCGCGGCTCTCCTGCCGCTCGAGCGCGGCCATCGCGATGCACTCGCTGACCATGAGCATGTTGCGCAGGTCGAGCGCGAGGTGCCAGCCCGGGTTGTAGGCCCGCCGCCCGTCGACCGCGACGCGCGGGATCCGGTCGCGGAGCTCGTGGAGCTTCTTGAGCGCCAGCTCCATCTCGTCGGCCTTGCGGATGATGCCGACGAGGTCGTTCATCGTCTGCTGCAGTTCCTGGTGCACCGTGTAGGCGTTCTCGCCGCCCGAGTTGTGGATCGGGCGCTCGACGTCCTCGCGGGCCGACGTGACCGACGCGTCGGACACGGTCGGCACCTCGGCCAGGCCGTCGAGGTAGGCCGCCGCCCCGGCGCCGGCGCGACAGCCGAACACCAGCAGGTCGGACAGCGAGTTCCCGCCGAGCCGGTTGGAGCCGTGCATGCCACCCGCGACCTCGCCCGCGGCGAAGAGCCCGGGCACCGCCGAGGCCGCCGTGTCGGGGTCGACCTCGACCCCGCCCATGACGTAGTGGCAGGTCGGGCCGACCTCCATCGGACCGGCGGTGATGTCGACGTCGGCCAGCTCCTTGAACTGGTGGTACATCGACGGCAGGCGCCGGGTGATCTCGGCGGCGGGCATGCGGCTGGAGACGTCGAGGTAGACGCCGCCGGCCGGCGAGCCGCGGCCCTCCTTGACCTCGTTGTTGATCGCGCGGGCGACCTCGTCACGGGGCAGGAGCTCCGGCGGGCGCCGGTTGTTGTCCGCGTCGGTGTACCAGCGGTCGCCCTCGTCCTCGCTCGTGGCGTACTGCTCGCGGAACACCTCGGGGATGTAGTTGAACATGAAGCGCTCGCCCTCGGAGTTCTTGAGGACGCCGCCGTCGCCACGCACGGACTCGGTGACGAGGATGCCCTTGACGCTGGGCGGCCAGACCATCCCCGTGGGGTGGAACTGGACGAACTCCATGTTCAGCAGCTTCGCGCCGGCGCGCATGGCCAGCGCGTGACCGTCGCCGGTGTACTCCCACGAGTTGCTCGTGACCTTGAACGACTTGCCGACGCCCCCGGTCGCGAGCACCACCGCCGCCGAGTGGAAGCAGACCAGCTCGCCGGTGGGGCGCCGGTAGCCGAAGGCGCCCGCGATCCGGTCGCCGTCCTTGAGCAGCTCGGTGATCGTGTACTCGTGGAAGACCGCCAGGTCGGACTCGTAGTCGCCGGTGCGGGCGAAGTCCTCCTGCTGCAGCGAGACGATCTTCTGCTGCAGGGTGCGGATCAGCTCCAGGCCCGTGCGGTCGCCCACGTGGGCCAGGCGCGGGAAGTTGTGCCCGCCGAAGTTCCGCTGGCTGATCTTGCCGTCGGGCGTGCGGTCGAACAGCGCGCCGTAGGTCTCGAGCTCCCAGACCCGCTGCGGCGCCTCCTTGGCGTGCAGCTCGGCCATGCGCCAGTTGTTGAGGAACTTCCCCCCGCGCATGGTGTCGCGGAAGTGGACCTCCCAGTTGTCGCGGGGGTTCGCGTTGCCCATGGACGCGGCGATCCCGCCCTCGGCCATGACCGTGTGGGCCTTGCCGAACAGCGACTTGCAGATGATCGCGACCCGCTTGCCGCGCAGGCGGGCCTCGATGGCGGCCCGCAGCCCGGCGCCGCCGGCGCCGATGACGAGGACGTCGTAGGTGTGGTGGGTGACGGCGGCGACATCGGTCGCGCCCTCGCCTGCCGCCTCGAATGCTGTGGTGGTTCCGGGGTCGGTCATCAGTTCACGATCCGCAGGTCGGAGATGGTCCCGCTCGCCACGAGCATGACGTAGAAGTCCGTGAGGATCAGCGTCCCGATCGTCAGCCAGGCGAACAGCATGTGGCGCGTGTTGAGCTTCGAGATGCCCGTCCAGACCTTGTAGCGCACCGGGTGCTTCGAGAAGTGCTTGAGGCGCCCGCCGGTGATGTGCCGACAGGAGTGGCAGGACAGCGTGTAGAGCCAGAGGCCGATCACGTTGATCAGCAGGATGAGCGTGCCGAGCCCCAGCCCGAACGACGTCCGTCCCGTGGCCGGGTCGGTGCTCTGGAAGGCCAGGAGCATGTCGTAGGTGTTGAGGATCGAGATCGCGAACGCGACGTAGAAGAAGTACCGGTGCGCGTTCTGCAGGATCAGCGGGAACCGCGTCTCGCCGGTGTACTTCTTGTGCGGCTCGGCCACGGCGCACGCCGGCGGGGACGACCAGAACGCCCGGTAGTACGACTTGCGGTAGTAGTAGCACGTGAGCCGGAAGCCGAGCAGGAACGGCAGCGACACCAGCGCGTAGGGCAGGAACCACGGCATCTCGCCGAACCACTGGCCCAGGTGGCTGGCCTCAGGGATGCACGAGGCGCTGACGCACGGCGAGTAGAACGGCGACAGGTAGTGGTACTCGGCGACGTAGTACGCCGAGCCCCACAGCGACCGGATCGTCGCGTAGACCACGAAGGTCGCGAGCCCCAGCGCGTTCGCCAGCGGCGGCAGCCACCAGCGGTCGGTGCGCAGGGTGCGCTGTCGGATGTCGGGTCGTCCCGGCGCCGGTGGCCGGTACGTCCCGGAGTCGTGTGTGGTGGTCACGGCACCGGTCCTCGTCTGGGTGGTCCTCGTCCTGCGGTGACGCGCTCGCGCCGGGGGTCGCGGCGCCGGCCTCTCCGGCCGGCGACGGTGCGGATCCCCGCGGACGCGACGCTCTGTGGTGCGCCGCACACTACGACGCGTCAAACACCCGTGTCGCCCGGGTCACCCCGGTGCCGCGGCGTGACGATGGCCACGTCGCCCCTCCTGACCGATCCACCACCGGCGTCCGCGCAGCGCACGGCGGCGCGGAGGGCCGCAGCGGGCCCGCCCGGCGTCGACCGTCAGCGGTCGTCCGCGGCGGCCTCCGCGCCGGCCAGCAGGTCGTCGACCGACACGGCGGCGTCCTCACCCTCCGGAACCGACCCCTCCGGAACCGACCCCTCCAGGACCGGGCGCTCGGCCAGCGCCTCCCGGACGACCGTGTACGCGACGCCGGCGTCGTAGCCCTTGCGGGCGAGCATCCCGACCAGCCGCCGCGCCGCCACCGCGTCGTCGTGGCGGGCGAGCGAGGGCAGGCGCCGGTCGACCAGGGCCCGGGCGCGCGCATGCTCGTCGTCGCGGCTGATCTCGTCGACCGCCGTGGTGGCCGTCTCGCGCTCGACGCCCTTGCGGTGCAGCTCGCCGGCCAGCGCGCGCTTGCCCAGGCCCTGGTGGCGGTGCCGCGACGACACCCACTGCTCGGCGAACGCGGCGTCGTCGACGAGCTTGGCCGCGGCGAGCCGGTCGAGCACCCGGCGGGCGACGTCGTCCTCGACACCCTTGCGGGCGAGGGAGACGGCGAGCTCCGCGCGGGAGCGGGCGCGCGTGGTGAGCAGGTTCAGGCAGATCGTGCGCGCGACCGACTCGGGGTCGGCGGGGGGATCGGCCTCGCGGTCGCCCCCCTGGTGACCGGCCATCGGCTCAGAAGTCGACCGGGGCGGGGGCGCTCTCGTCGGCGTCGAGCTTGGGGCCGATGCCGAGCTTCTCCTTGATGCGCTTCTCGATCTCGAGCGCGACGTCGGGGTTGTCCCGGAGGAACTTGCGGGCGTTCTCCTTGCCCTGCCCCAGCTGGTCGCCCTCGTAGGTGTACCAGGCGCCCGACTTGCGCACGAGCGCCTGCTCGACGCCCATGTCGATCAGCGAGCCCTCCTTGGAGATGCCCTGTCCGTAGATCATGTCGAACTCGGCCTGCTTGAACGGCGGGGCCACCTTGTTCTTCACGACCTTGACCCGCGTGCGGTTGCCGACCGCGTCGGCGCCGTCCTTGAGCGTCTCGATGCGGCGGATGTCGAGCCGGACCGAGGAGTAGAACTTCAGCGCCTTGCCACCGGTGGTGGTCTCCGGCGAGCCGAACATGACCCCGACCTTCTCGCGCAGCTGGTTGATGAAGATCGCCGTGGTGCCCGAGGCGTGCAGCGCGCCGGTGATCTTGCGCAGCGCCTGGCTCATCAGGCGGGCCTGCAGGCCGACGTGGCTGTCGCCCATGTCGCCCTCGATCTCGGCGCGCGGCACGAGCGCGGCCACCGAGTCGACCACGATGACGTCCAGCGCGTTCGAGCGGATCAGCATGTCCATGATCTCGAGCGCCTGCTCGCCGGTGTCGGGCTGCGAGACCAGCAGCGCGTCGGTGTCGACGCCGAGGGCTTTGGCGTACTCGGGGTCGAGCGCGTGCTCGGCGTCGATGAACGCCGCGATGCCGCCCTGGGCCTGGGCGTTGGCGACCGCGTGCAGCGTCACCGTCGTCTTGCCCGAGGACTCCGGGCCGTAGATCTCCACCACGCGCCCGCGGGGCAGGCCGCCCACCCCGAGCGCCACGTCGAGCGCGATCGAACCGGTGGGGATGACGTTGACCGGCGCCCGGCCCTCGTCGCCCAGGCGCATGACCGAGCCCTTGCCGAACTGCTTGTCGATCTGGGCGAGGGCGAGCTCGAGCGCCTTGTCGCGATCCGGTGCCTGTGCCATGGGATTGCCACCTTGCTCGATCGTGGGGTGCCAGGGGTCTGACTCTCGGGCGCCGACGGTAGGCGGAGGGTCCGACATCGCGGTGCCGGAGCCGGCCGCCCTGGGGACGGACGGAACGGTTGTGGACGGACGGCGGCGACGCTGACGTCGCAGGACGACCGTACGGAGCAGGGTAGACGAACACGTGTTCGATCGGGGAGCCCGGGCGGGCCCGGGCGTGTCGGGTCGTCGTCACCGGGTCGTCGTCACCGGGTCGTCGTCACCGGGTCGTCGTCACCGGCGCTCGACCGGCACCTCGAACTCCACGCAGACCGCGCGCCAGACGTCGCGCGGCTCGTCGCCGTCCTCGAGGGCCTGCTCGACGGTGCGTCCCCCGAGGCCACCGAACACGTGGTCGCGGGAGAGGGAGCCGGCGCGCACGGCACCGAACTCGTCGTCCATCAGCCGGCGGAAGTGGGTCAGCCGCACGCCGCCCACGATAGGTCGCCGCTCCCCCGCCGGATCGCTGCGGGCCGACCCGGACGAACCGGGCGTAACCTCGGACCCGTGGACCCCCTGGCCGCCGCGTCGCTCGACCCCACCGGCGGGACGCTCGGCACGATCGTGGCGCTGCTCGGCCTGGTCGCGGCGCTCGTGGTGCTCCTGCGCTGGTGGTTCCAGAACCGGCGCTAGGCCCTACGGCAAGGTGCCGCAGGGTCGGCCAGGAGTCCTCCCCGGGCGCGAGCGCCTGGTCGGTCGCGAGCCACCGGGCCCACCGCCCGACGGCGACAGCCTCACCCCAGGAGGCCGTTGAGCGCCTTGCCCACGAGGTAGAGGCCCACCGCGCCGACGAGCAGTCCGAGCAGCACCCGGGAGTTGGCCCGGCCCCACGCGTGCGCCGACCGCACGAGCTCGAGCGTGCGGTCGGGCCGCAGCACCAGCAGGACGAGGGCGGCGACCGGCGCGGCGAAGCGCAGCAGCGTGTACACCGTGACCTGCGCGATCCCGTCCACCGCGCTCGGGTGGGTCTGCAGGATCGCGACGAGCGCGGCCAGGTAGTAGAGCCCGGGCAGGTTCGTCACGAACCCGGCCGCGATCGCCATCGGCACCGTGGGCGCCCGCAGCCGGCGGTCGAGGGCCTCGGGCAGGACGGTGCTGCGCTCGCGGCGCCCCCGCCGCCCCCGCCCGGGGCGGCGCAGCCGCAGCCGGCGCCCGGCGAGGCGCAGGATCGCCCACACCACCGCGACGACACCGAGCACGAGGTCGACCCACAGGCGCCCGGCGGTGGTCTCCGACGCCCGGGTGCTCGTGTGCAGCCAGGTCACCACGACGATCCCGACGGCGAGGGTGACCACGGCACCGGCCAGGACGTAGGCGACGAGCAGGCGCCGCGCGCGATCGGAGAGCAGGAGCGCGTAGACGATCGCGAGCGTCACCCCGCGCACGGCGCTGAGCAGCCCGAGGATCAGGGCCTCGGGGCTCACGCGGACCCCGCGCGATCGCTCACCGCTCGTCCTCGGGCACCGCGCCCAGGTGCAGCGCGACCAGGCGTGCGCCGGCGAACGACGCGGACAGGAGGGCCGGCCCGGCGTCGCGCACGTCCACCCGCCAGGTGACGTCCTCGCCGACCAGCTCCTTGCGCGTCACGTCGCGGGTCACGGCGGTCGCGAGCAGGACCGCGACGTCGTCGGTCACGCGGCCGAACGGCGCCTCGACCTCGAGCCGGGCGCCCGCGAGCAGCGCGCGCAGCTCCTCGACGTCCGACGACCACGCGCGCTCGAACCGCAGCCCCGCCAGGAAGACGTCGGCCTGCTCCCCGCCGCGGCGGCGCAGGTCGCGCAGGAACGCGACGTCGCGGTTGACCTTGGACGCGGCGCCGAGCAGGCCGGTGACGACCGAGCGCGAGAGCTCGAGCACCCGGACCGCGACCTGCCGGTACCCGCTGGCCGCGGTCAGCGTGCCGGCCGCGAGGAGCTGGTCGATCTTCTCGATCGAGGCGAGCTCCTGGTAGAGGGACAGGTTGCCGGCGAGCTCGTTGCGCCGGTCGGCGATGTCGAGGGTGGTGCGGGGCTCGTCGTCGCGCCGCGTCGGGTTGATCTGCACGACCCACAGCTCGTCGGGGTCGTCGTCGAGCAGCGGGGCCACCGGCGGGTTCTGCGAGAACAGCCCGTCCCAGTAGGCGCCGCCGTCGACGTGGACGGCGCGGAACAGGGTGGGGATCGCGGCCGAGGCGAGCACGGTGTCGGCGGTGATCACGTCGCGGCGGCTGTCGAACGCCCGGAACGCGCCGCTGCGCACGTCGACGGCGCCGAGCACGAGGCGCGGCCGGCGGGCGGCGGTGTCGGGGAGCTCGGCGGCGAGCGCGTCGAAGTCGACGTGGCGGCGCAGGAGCCGGCGGAACTCCTCGCGGCCGTCGAACGGGGGCGGCACGAGGTACGGGTTCAGCGGTGGCGCGAGGCCGACGCTCTGGGCGAGGCCCGCACCGACGAGCACGGCGTTGCCGAGGCGCTCGACCGGTCGGCGCGCCGCGTTGTCCTCCCAGAAGGCCTCGAGCGCCGCCGGGACGTCGGCGAGCCGGCCCGCGCGCAGCGCCGACCACGTGAGCAGCGCGTTGATCGCCCCGCCCGAGGTGCCGCTGACCGCGACGACCTCGTGCCCGTCGAGGGCGCCGGCCTCGACCCAGCGGGCCACGACGCCGGCGGTGAACGCCGTGTGGCTGCCCCCACCCTGGAAGGCCAGCGCGATCCGCACCCGGCCACGCTAGTGAGCGCCCGGACGCCGAGGAAGGGCGCCGCGCCGTGATCGCCCCGGTCGCGCTCGACGCGTCGTTGTCGGGGGTCGGGGGCACCATGGTGCCGTGACCCCCGCCGATGGTCCGGCTCCGCTGCGCTCCGCGTCTGTCCTCGACCGTTTCTCCCCCGCCACGCGCGACTGGTTCACCGGCGCGTTCGCCGGGGCCACGCCCGCGCAGGAGGGGGCGTGGGACGCGGTCGCCGAGGGGCAGCACGCGCTGGTCGTGGCGCCCACCGGCTCGGGCAAGACGCTGGCCGCGTTCCTCTGGGCGCTCGACCGGCTGGCCACCACGCCGCCGCCCGAGGAGCCCACGCGCCGCTGCCGGGTCCTCTACGTCTCGCCGATGAAGGCCCTGACCATCGACGTGCAGCGCAACCTGCGCTCCCCGCTCGCCGGGCTGGGCCAGGCCGCGCAGCGCCTCGGGCTCCCCCGCCCCGACGTCACCGTCGGCTCGCGCACCGGCGACACCCCCGCCGACGAGCGCCGCTCGTTCAACCGCGCGCCGCCCGACATCCTGGTCACGACGCCCGAGTCGTTGTTCCTGCTGCTCACGTCCGCGGCGCGCGAGTCGCTGCGCGGTATCGACACGGTGATCGTCGACGAGGTGCACGCCGTGCTCGCCTCCAAGCGCGGGGCACACCTGGCGCTGAGCCTGGAGCGGCTCGACGCCCTGCTCGACGCGCCGGCCCAGCGCATCGGCCTGTCGGCCACCGTGCGCCCGATCGACGAGGTCGCCGCGTTCCTCGGCGGCGGGCGGCCGGTGCGGGTCGTCAACCCGGAGACGACGAAGACGGTGCAGGTCCGCGTCGAGGTGCCGGTCGAGGACATGGCGGCGCTGGACAGCGGGGGCGACAACAGCTCCGGGCCCGGTGTCGAGGAGGAGGTCGAGGGCTCGGCCGCGGGCGCGGCGCAGCGGGCCTCCATCTGGCCCGCGGTCCAGGAGCGCATCCTCGACCTGGTCGGCGAGCACCGCTCGACCATCGTGTTCGCCAACTCCCGGCGGCTGGCCGAACGGCTCACGGCGCGGATCAACGAGCTGGCCACCGAGCGCGCGCACGCCGCCGAGGCCGAGCGGCCGCCGGTCGACCTGGACCCCGACGCCCCCACGGACGACGAGGACGACGAGGCCGACGAGGCCGACGAGCTCGCGCCGGTGGCAGGAGACGGAGCGGAGCGGAGCCCGACCCGGGATCACGGCTCGTTCCCCGCCGAGGCGGTCGGGCAGTCGGGGACGGCCGAGCCCGCCGAGGTGATCGTCGCCCGCGCCCACCACGGCTCGATGAGCCGCACCCAGCGCACCCAGGTGGAGGAGGCCCTGAAGTCCGGCCACCTGCCGTGCGTCGTCGCCACCTCGAGCCTCGAGCTGGGCATCGACATGGGCGCGGTCGACCTGGTCGTGCAGGTCGAGGCGCCGCCGTCGGTGGCCAGCGGGCTCCAGCGGGTGGGCCGCGCGGGCCACCAGGTCGGCGCGGTGTCCACCGGCGTCGTCATGCCGAAGTACCGGGGCGACCTCGTCTCGTGCGCCGTCGTCGCCGAGCGCATGGCGAGCGGTGCGATCGAGGCGATGCACTTCCCGCGCAACCCGCTCGACGTGCTCGCCCAGCACGTGGTCTCGATGACGGCGATGGAGCCCTGGTCGGTCGAGGACCTCACCGGGCTCGTGCGCCGGGCGGCGCCGTTCGCGGGGCTGCCCGACTCGGCGCTGGGCGCGGTGCTCGACATGCTCGCCGGGCGCTACCCCAGCGACGACTTCGGCGAGCTGCGCCCGCGCATCACCTGGGACCGGGTCACCGACCAGCTCTCCGGCCGGCCGGGTGCCCAGCGGCTCGCGGTCACCAGCGGCGGCACGATCCCCGACCGCGGGCTCTACACCGTGGTCACGCCCGGCGCCGGCGAGGGCGGGACGGGCGGCTCGCGGGTCGGCGAGCTCGACGAGGAGATGGTCTACGAGTCCCGGGTCGGCGACACCTTCCTGCTCGGGTCCACCAGCTGGCGGGTCCTCGACATCACCCGCGACCGGGTGGTCGCCGAGCCCGCACCCGGCGTGCCGGCGCGGATGCCGTTCTGGAAGGGCGACGCCCTCGGCCGCCCGCTCGAGCTGGGCCGGGCCCTCGGCGCGTTCGTCCGCGAGCTCTCCGCCACCGACGACGACGCGGCCCGGGAGCGCGCGGCGGCCGCCGGGCTGGACGAGAACGCGACCACCAATCTGCTGACCTACCTGCGCGAGCAGAAGGAGTCGACCCGCCACGTCCCGAGCGACCGCACCATCGTCGTCGAGCGCTTCCGCGACGAGCTGGGCGACTGGCGGCTCGTGGTGCACTCCCCCTTCGGCGCCCAGGTCAACGGGCCGTGGGCGCTGGCGATCGCGGCGCGGTTCCGCGAGACCCGCGGCCTCGAGGTGTCGGCGGCGAGTGCCGACGACGGCATCGTGCTGCGCCTGCCCGACGCCCTCGACGAGGCCGGTGAGGAGATCCTCCCGACCGCCGAGGACGTGCTGCTCGACCCGGACGAGGTCGAGCAGATGGTCACCGCGGAGGTCAGCAACTCGGCGCTGTTCGCCTCACGGTTCCGCGAGTGCGCGGCCCGTTCCCTGCTGCTGCCGCGCCGCGACCCCACCCGTCGCACCCCGCTGTGGCAGCAGCGCCAGCGCGCGGCGCAGCTGCTCTCGGTCGCGAGCCGGTTCGAGCAGTTCCCGGTGGTGCTCGAGACGATGCGCGAGTGCCTCCAGGACGTCTACGACGTCCCAGGACTCACCGAGCTGATGCGCGACGTCCGCTCCCGCGGGGTGCAGGTCGTCGACGTCGCGACCACGAGCGCGTCGCCGTTCGCGCGCACGCTGATGTTCGGCTACGTCGGGATGTTCCTCTACGAGCTCGACGCCCCGCTGGCCGAGCGGCGGGCCGCGGCGCTCTCGCTCGACTCGGCGCTGCTGGCCGAGCTCCTCGGCTCCGAGGCGATCCGCGAGCTGCTCGACGGCGAGGTGCTCGCCGAGATCGAGGGCCAGCTGCAGCGCACCGACCCCGAGCGCCACGTCCGCGACATGGAGGGCACGGCCGACCTGCTGCGTTTCGTCGGCGACCTCACCACCGCCGAGGCCGCGGCGCGCGGGGTGGCGCCGGAGTGGCTGAGCGAGCTGGAGTCCTCCCGCCGGGCGATCCGCGTCCGGGTCGCCGGCGAGGAGCGCTGGATCGCCATCGAGGACGCGGGCCGGTTCCGCGACGCGCTGGGCGCGGGCCTGCCGGTCGGGGTGCCCGAGGCGTTCACCGAGCCGGTCACCGACCCCCTGGGCGACCTGCTCGCCCGCTTCGCCCGCACCCGCGGCCCCTTCCCGGTGGCCGCGCCGGCCCACCGGTTCGGGCTGGGCGTGGCCGTGGTCGGCGGCGTGGTCGACCGCCTGGTCTCCTCCGGGCGGCTGGTGCGCGGCGAGCTGCGCCCCGACGGCGCGCCGCCGCTGCCGGGCGTGCCCTCCGGCCTCACGGGCACCGGTGTCGATGGTCCGGCTCGGCTGCGCTCCGCGTCCGGTCCCGACGTCTGCGACGCCGAGGTCCTGCGCCGCCTGCGCCGGGGCTCGCTGGCGCGGCTGCGCGCCGAGGTCGAGCCGGTGGAGCCGGCGGCGCTCGGGCGGTTCCTGCCGGCCTGGCAGGGGGTGGGCCGGAGGATCCGGCGCGCGCCCGGTCCCGACGACGTGCTGGGCGTCGTCGAGCAGCTCGCCGGCGCGCCGGTCCCCGCGAGCGCGCTGGAGAGCCTCGTGCTCCCGGCGCGTCTGCCCGGCTACTCCCCCGCGCTGCTCGACGAGCTCACCAGCGCCGGCGAGGTCACGTGGACCGGCTGCGGCACGCTCGCCGGCGGCGACGGCTGGCTGGCGGTCGCGCCCACCGACCTCGCCGACCTCCTGCTGCCCGACGCCGAGCCCGACATGGTCGACACCCCGCTGCACCGCGCGCTGCTCGAGACGCTCGACGCGGGCGGCGCCCTGTTCTTCCGCCAGCTCGGCGAGCGCACCCACGCGGCGCTGCGAGAGGCGGGCGAGTCGGACACCGGGATGCCCGACGACGCCGCGCTCGTCGCCGCGCTCTGGGACCTCGTGTGGGCGGGGCTCGCCACCAACGACACGCTCGCCCCGGTCCGGGCGCTCGTGTCCGGAGGCGGCTCGCGCGGCTCCGGCGGCTCGCGCGGCGGCGCCCACCGCCAGCGCCGCACGCCCTCGCGGGGCCGCTACGCCCGGCTCGGGCGCGCCCCGATGCCCTCGCGGACGGGTCCGCCGACCGCCGCCGGGCGCTGGTCGGGGGTGCCGGCGCGCGAGGAGGAGCCGACCCGCCGCGCGCAGGCGCGCACCGAGGCGTTCCTCGAGCGCCACGGGGTGCTCACCCGCGGGGCCCTCGACACCGAGCGCGCCACCGGCGGGTTCACCGGCATCTACCCGGTGCTGCGGGCCATGGAGGAGTCGGGACGCGCCCGGCGCGGCTACGTCATCGAGGGGCTGGGCGCGGCGCAGTTCGCGGTGCCCGGCGCGATCGACCGGCTGCGCGCCGAGTCGCGCGACGACGACGGTGCCGGCGAGCCGACGGCCCTGGTGCTCGCGGCCACCGACCCCGCCCAGCCCTGGGGTGCGGCGCTGGAGTGGCCCGCCACCGTGGGCAGCCAGGACGGAGGGACGAGCTCCCACCGCCCGGGGCGCAAGGCGGGCGCGCTGGTGGTGCTCGTCGACGGCGAGCCGGCGATCTACGTCGAGCGGGGCGGGAAGTCGCTGCTGAGCTTCACGACGTCGCGCGAGTCGCTCGCCGCCGCCGCGGCCGCGCTGGCCACCGCCGTGCGCGAGGGCTGGCTGGGCAGCATCGCGGTCGAGAAGGCCGACGGCTCGGGCGCGCTCGACGGCGTGCTGGCCGACGTGCTCACCGAGGCCGGGTTCCGTCACAGCCCGAAGGGCCTGCGGCTGCGCGCCTGACCCTCCCCGCGCGGCCCCGCGCCACCCACGGCAGGCTGGACACCGCACTACACCGTCCCGGCCCGACCGGCAGTCGATCGACGACCTGGGGAGAGCGATGGCGCTGGCGTGCCCGACGTGTCAGGAGTCCGCCGCCGAGTACCTCGGCATGGCCGACGACGGCCGCAACATGATGCGCTGCACGAGCTGCGGGCACGAATGGGTCCTCGGGGCCAAGCCGGTGTCCCCGCGGGCGATCAGCCAGACCACGCGCTCGCGCAGCACGAGCTCCGCCGCCAAGAAGCCGACCACGACGAGCCGACCCCCGACACGCTCGTCCGCCTCGGTGACCCGCTCGGCGGGCCGGACCTCCGGCACCCGCGGTCCGGTGCAGCAGCGGGAGCGCCGACCGCTCGAGGACGTCGAGACCGCGCGGGCGCGCTTCACGGCGACGGCGGACATGGTGCCGCCCGAGCGCTGGCGGATCATCGAGGCGCTGCGCCGCGAGTTCCTCGCCGACTTCCCGCACCCCGACGAGGAGGCCGGCCGCTACCGCGACGTGTACCGGCAGGCGTTCGAGGCCGACGCGCTCCCCTACACCACACCCGTCGCGCTGAAGGACTTCGCGAACAGCAAGGTCGTCGCCCGGCCCGGGAACATGAGCCGGTTCAACGACGAGTGGCGGGCGCTCGGCAACGTGCGCGCCGCCGAGGCGTTCCGCGGCGTCGTCGACCACCTGCTGCGCGGCGAGGACCCGCCCGCGCCCGAGGACCGGCTCACCGAGCTGATCACCTCCGACGAGGCGCCGGCGATGCCCGGGTTCCGCGAGGCGATGCTGACCCGCGTGCTGTGCATCGCCGAGCCGGAGCGCTTCCTGCCGATCCTGATCTACACGAGCCCGGCGGGCGGCAAGCGCGAGATCGCCCGCCAGGTGTTCGGCCTCGAGCTGCCGGCCCCGGAGACGACCTCACAGACGATCGGGCGGCTCGCCTACTGGAGCAACGACCTGCTGGTCGAGCTGATCGGGCGCCGCTTCGTCGACCTCGACCACGCCCGCCAGTTCCTGTGGTGGGTCAAGGACCATCCCGACCTGACGTGACCCGCGCGAGCTTCGACCGCCGCCGGCCGTAGACCAGGTAGATCACCAGGCCGAGCAGGAACCAGAGCGCGAAGCGCAGCCACGTCACGGGGTCGAGGAACGTGATCAGCCAGAGCGAGAAGACCACCCCGATGATCGGCACCACGGGCATGCCCGGGCAGCGGAACGAGCGCGGCAGGTCGGGGCGGCGGTAGCGCAGGACGACCACGGCGATGCACACGACGACGAAGGCCAGCAGGATGCCGATGTTCGTCAGCTCCGCGGCCTCGCCGATCGGCAGGAAGCCCGCGATGAGGGCGGCGGCGACGCCGAGCACCCACGTGATGCGGTTGGGCACCTGGTGCTTCTCGCTGGTGCGCCCGAACCACGCCGGCAGCAGCCCGTCGCGGCTCATCGCGTAGCCGACCCGCGTGGCGCCCATGAGGAAGGTGAACAGCACGGTCAGGATGCCGAGGATCGCCCCGATGGCGATCACCAGCCCGACCAGCGGGAGCCCGACGTCGGCGAAGGCGCTGGAGAACGCGGCCTCGCTGTCGATGCGCGTGTAGTCGACCATCCCGGTCAGCACGAGGCAGGCCAGCACGTAGAGCACCATCGAGATCGCCAGCGAGTACAGGATCGCCCGGGGCATGTGCTTCTGGGAGTCCTGCGACTCCTCGGCCGCGGTGCTCATCGCGTCGTAGCCGAACACCGCGAAGAACACCGTCGCGGCGCCGGTGAAGATCCCGGCGAGGCCGAACGGCGCGAACGGGCTGTAGTTGCCGGCGTCGATGTGGAAGGCGCCGACCACGATCACCAGCAGCACCACGGCGACCTTGAGGTATACCAGCGCGGTCTCGGTGCGCGCCGCGTTGCGCATCCCGCGGTTGAGCACCCAGGCGATGAGCAGGCACAGCAGCATCGCGAACAGGTCGACCTTGTGCGTGCCCGCCGGGACGCCGTCCGACTCGGTCCCCGGCGCGCCGAGCATCCACCCCGGCAGCTCGAGGCCCAGGAAGCCGAGCAGGTCGTTGAAGTAGCCGGAGATGCCGATCGCGACGACGGCGACGATCGCCGTGTACTCGAGCAGCAGGTCCCAGCCGATCAACCAGCCCACGAGCTCGCCGAGCACCACGTAGCCGTAGGTGTAGGCCGACCCGGCGCGCGGGATGAGCCCGGCGAACTCGGCGTAGGAGAACGCGGCGGCCGCGCTGGCGACCCCGGCGACGAGGAACGAGATCAGCACCGCGGGCCCGGCGGTCTCGTGCGCCACCTGCCCGGCGAGCGAGAAGATGCCGGCACCGATGATGCCGCCGACCCCGATCGCGGTGAGCTGGCGCAGGCTCAGCGTCTTCGCGAGCCCGGTGCCGCCGTCGGGCCCCTGCTCGATGTCCTCGACGGGCTTGCGCCGGAGCAGGGCGGCCGCGAACCCCGGGCGCGACGGCGTGGACGTCATCGCCCCATCCTGCGGTGTCGCAGCGTCACGGACCACACACAGAATTCACACGGGGCCGGTGATCGACAGGGGTCCGGGTGCCGGACACCGCGTTCGCGGCGACCCCAGCGGCGCTCAGGAGGCGATGACGACCAGACCGTGGGCGACGATCGCGACGACGGCCGCGAGGCAGACGACCGCGACGGCGGTGCCGGCGCGCGGGCCGAGGCTCGGTGCGCCGTCGTCCGGTCCGCCGGGCCGGGGGTGTTCTCGGGCCGAGAGGCCGACCAGCGCGAACGACACCAGCACGACGACGGCGACGCCCGCGGCCAGGGAGACCGCGACGACGAGTCCGAGCGAGCCCCAGTCGATGCTCATGGCCCCTCCTACCGCGCCGCGACGGCGGGCTCGTGGCGGACCGCGGCGTCGTCGTCGACGTCGTTGACGTTGTCGGCGGTGACCGGGCGGAGGCGCGACGCCGCGTAGATCCCGGCGGCCAGGGCGATCGCGACGACCGCGACCAGCACGGTCCCGACCGTGCCGGTGGACGACACCCAGGCCGCGACCGCGCCGACCACCGCCGCGGCCGGCAGGGTGAGCACCCACGCGATCGCCATCTGGCCCGCCACGCTCCAGCGCACCGCGGCGAGGCGGCGGCCGGCGCCGGCCCCGACGATCGAGCCGGTGGCCACCTGGGTGGTCGAGAGCGCGAAGCCGAGGTGCGAGGACGTGAGGATGACCGCGGTGGTGCTGGCCTCGGCGGCGAAGCCCTGCGGGGTCTCGATCTCGCTGACCCGCTTGCCGAGCGTGCGGATGATGCGCCAGCCGCCGAAGTAGGTCCCGAGCCCGATCGCGAGACCGGCGGCGAGGATCACCCAGAACGGCGGGCCCGAGTCCGGCGCGAGGACGCCGGCGGTGATGAGGGTGAGCGTGATGACCCCCATCGTCTTCTGCGCGTCGCTCGTGCCGTGCGCGAGCGCGACCATCGAGGCCGTCCCGATCTGGCCGACCCGGAAGCCCCGCCGCACCGTGCCCGCGTCGGCGCGCGCGGTCGTGCGGTAGGCCAGGTAGGTCGCGATCAGCGCGGTGATCCCGGCCAGGACCGGCGAGACGACCGCGGGCAGGATGACCTTCGAGAACACCGCGCCGAAGTCCACCGCCCCGAGGCCCGCGGCCACCAGCGTGGCCCCGATCAGCCCCCCGAACAGGGCGTGCGAGGAGCTCGACGGCAGGCCGAGCAGCCAGGTCACGAGGTTCCAGATGATCGCGCCGATGAGCCCGGCGAAGATCACGACGGGCGAGATCCGGGTCTCGTCGACCAGCCCGCTGGAGATCGTCCTGGCGACCTCGACGGACAGGAACGCGCCGACCACGTTGAGGACGGCGGCGATGAGGACGGCGGTCCGGGGCGACAGGGCGCGGGTGGCGATGGAGGTGGCCATCGCGTTGGCGGTGTCGTGGAAGCCGTTCGTGAAGTCGAACACCAGCGCCGTGACGACCACGACGATGACGATCAAGGACAGGTCCACCCGCTTCTCCCCTTCAGCCGGGCCCGCGGCCACGCAAGGTGTGCCTCGCGAACCGCCGGAGAACGACAGGTCAAGTGACCTTTACCCGAACGAGGGACGACGATCCAGAGAACGATCACACAGACGGGTTGACGTGCGGCATCACGCGGTGTCCCCGGCGCAACGGCCCCGCGCCGCGGTCGCGGAACGTGACGTACGCGTCAGCTCGACGAGCCGACCCAGCCCAGGCGGGTCGAGAGGTCCTCGGCGGCGGCGCGCAGGTCGGGCACGATCGCGCGCGCCCGCCGCCGCGGCAGCCGGTAGGAGGGCCCGGCCGCGCTGAGGGCGGCGACGACGTCGCCCGCCGCGCCCCAGACCGGGACGGCGACCGCGTGCAGGCCCACCTCGAGCTCCTCGAACGAGCGCGCGTGGCCCTCGTCGACGACGCGGGCGAGCTCGGTGCGCAGCGCGGCCGGCTCGGTGATCGTCGACTCGGTGTAGCGGGGCAGGCGCCGGCGCAGGAAGGCCCGTCGCTCGGGGTCGCTCATGTAGGCCAGCAGCACCTTGCCGGCCGAGGTCGCGTGCAGCGGGGTGCGCCGGCCCACCCAGTTCTGGGTGGTCACCGAGGCGGTGCCGAACTCCTGGGTGACGTTGATGGCCGCCTCGCCGTCGTGGATGGCGAGGTTGACGGTCTCCCCCACCTGCTCGGCGAGCTGCTGGCACGTCGGCTGGCCGAGGCGGGCGATGTCCATCCGGCCGGTGGCCGACGCGGCGAGGCGCACGACCCCGAAGCCGAGCGCGACCCGTCCCCGGTCGCCGAGCTGCTCGAGCATCCCGCGGCGGGCCAGCGCCGCGACCAGGCGCGAGGCGGTCGACTTGTGCACGCCGAGCTCCTCGGCGAGCTCGGTGATGCCGACCTCGCCGCGCTCGGCGACCACCTCGAGAGCCGTCACCGCCCGGTCGACCGAGCGGACGAGCGAGGGCTCGCTCCGCCCCTTTCCGGTCTCGTCGGGATCGCCGTCGGTGGCCGTCATCGGTCCCCATCCTGTCCGATCGGGGAGACCCCGTCGGGGAGCGGGGGGTCCGTGGGGTCGAACCGGCGCCGCTCGGGTTGCGAGGTCCGCAACCCTAACCGATGTCAGCGCGTCTGGCGCTGGTCGCGCGGGGGGACGCCGTTCGGCCCACCGAGATCGACCGCATAGGTGCCGACGCCGACGGCCAGGGCGTCGAGCATCCGGTCGAGGGCGACCCGGTCGATGTTGGCCAGCGTGTCGCACGCCTGGTGGTAGCAGGCGTCGTAGGGCGCCCCCGCCTGCCCGCCCCAGCGCGCCGCCTGCTCGGGGGTCTTGATCTCCTCGGCGCCGCTGAACAGCCCGCCCGACGGGATGCCGGCCTCGACGAAGGGCCCGTAGTCGGAGCGCCCGTCGAAGTCGGTGCCCTGCGGCTGGGCCCCGGTCGCGCTCAGCGCGCCGGCCAGCGTGCGCTCGATGCCCTCGGAGCCGCGGGGCCCGGGCGGCGCGCCCTGGCGGTCGGAGTCGTCGCCGTCGTAGACGAAGTAGGCCGGGTTCGGCGAGCCGAGCATGTCGGCGTTGAACAGCACCGCGATGTCGCGGCGCGCCTCGGGCGTCAGCCCCTGGACGTAGGCCGTCGACCCGAGCAGCCCGACCTCCTCGGCGCCCCACCACGCGAACCGCACCGCGTTGGTCACCGGCGGGGCGCCGCCGAGACGCACGGCGAGCTCGAGCTGCGCGGCCGAGCCGGACCCGTTGTCGTTGATCCCCGGCCCCTCGGGCACCGAGTCGAGGTGGGCGCCGGCCATGACGACCTCGTCGGTGCGCCCCGTCGTGGTCTGGGCGACGACGTTGCGGGTGGTGATCGTCCGCGACTGCGTCACCAGCGTGACCGTCGCCGGCTGGCCCGCGCGGGCGAGCAGCCCGTCGAAGTCGGGCTGCAGGAGCCCGCCGGTGGGCAGGCGGCCCTCGGCGACCGAGCCGAGGGTCCCGCCGAGCGGGCCCGGGACGTTGTTGCCGACGAGCACGGCGGCGGCGCCGACCTCGGCGGCGATCTGCTGCTTCTGCGTGAACGTGCACGCACCTCGGCGGACCAGCAGCACCGCACCGCGCGCGGGCAGGTTCGCGTAGTCGGTCGCCTCGCAGCCCGGGGTCGGGTCGCCCGGCGCGTCCGGGGCCACGACCAGCGGGCCGGTGACGCCCTCGGGCGGGGTCGTCGGCGAGTAGGTCAGCGCCGTGACGGCCGGCCCGGGCGCGCCGGCCACGGCGAGCGTCTGGGCCTGGGCGGAGAACGTGTCGAACGGGAAGCTCGGCGTCTCCACCCGGTAACCCGCCTGGCGCAGCTGCCCGGCGACGTACTCGACGCTCGCGTCGTAGCCCGGCTGCCCGGAGGCCCGGTTGCCGCCGTTCGCGTCGGCGATCCGCTGCAGCTCCTCCAGCCGCGCGTACGCCCCGTCGCCGGTGACCTGCTCGGCGAGCCGCCGCGAGAGCCCGGGGTCAATGGTCGGGCCGGGAGCCGCCGCCGACGAGGGCGCGGGGGCGGTCGCCTCGCCCGCGCCACCCGCGCCGCTGCCGCTGCCGCAGGCCGCGAGCGCGAGCGCGAGCAGGCCGCCGAGGGCGAGGGCGGTGGCCCGCGTCGCGATCATGCTCACGGACCGTAGCGGATCGTCCCGGACGGTGTGACACGAACCATGCCGGGGGCCGCCGGGAGGCAGGGAGCGAGCGGATTCACGTCCCGGGACCGCTCCCGGAGCGGGCCTCGCGGTCTACAGTTGGTTGGCACAGCCAACGATCGTCCGTCCCCCCCGAGGAGAGTGCGTGCCGCACGCCGACGAGCCGGAGAGCCCCGGCACCCGGCCCAGCCCCGCCCTCGTCGTCACGGTCCTCTCCTCGGTGGGTCTGGTCGCCGCGCTGTGCATGACGCTGGTCGTGCCGCTCGTGCCCCAGCTCCCCCAGCTGCTCTCGACGTCGACGGCCACCGCGTCGTGGGTGATCACGGCGACGCTGCTCGCCGGCGCGGTCGCGACGCCGATCGCCGGGCGGCTCGGCGACATGATCGGCAAGCGGCGGGTCCTCGTCGCCACGCTCGGGCTGCTCGTCCTCGGCTCGGTGCTCTGTGCCGTGACCGACGACCTCGTGCCGGTGCTCGTCGGGCGGGCGCTGCAGGGCGTCGCGGTCAGCGCGGTCCCGCTCGGCATCAGCCTCATGCGCGACACGCTCCCGCCGGCGCGGCTGGGCTCGGGCATCGCGCTGATGAGCGCCACGCTGGGCATCGGGGGCGGTCTCGGCCTGCCGCTGGCGGCCGTCATCGTGGAGATCGCCGACTGGCACGCCCTGTTCTGGGTGGCCGGCGGCCTCGGGCTCGCCGGGCTCGTCCTGGTCGCCGTCGTGATCCCGGAGTCGTCGACCCGCTCGGGCGGGCGCTTCGACGCCGGCGGCGCGGTCGGGCTCTCGATCGGCCTGATCGGGCTGCTGCTCGCCGTGTCCAAGGGCGGCGAGTGGGGCTGGACCAGCGCGGCCACGCTCACCTCGGCCGGGGTGGCGGTCGTCGCGCTGCTCGCCTGGGGCGCCTACGAGCTGCGGGTGCGCGACCCGCTGGTCGACCTGCGCCTCAACGCCCAGCGGGCGGTGCTGCTGCCCAACCTGATCTCCATCCCCGTCGGCGTGGCCATGTTCACCGGCATGGTGGTGTTCCCCCAGCTGCTCTCGGCGCCGCTCGCGTCGGGCCACGGGCTGGGCCTGAGCCTGCTCGTCGCCGGCCTCACGCTGGCCCCCAACGGGCTGGTGATGATGCTGATGTCGCCGGTCACCGCCCGGATCTCGGCGGCGTGGGGGCCGCGGGCCTCGCTGCGGATCGGCCTGGTCATCATCGCCGTCGCCTACACCGCGGGCACCTTCCTGCTCTCGGCGGCGTGGCAGGTCTCGCTGGTCATCGCGGTGATCGGGGCCGGTGTCGCCCTGGCCTACGGCTCCCTGCCCGCGCTGATCATGCGCGCGGTGCCGACGACGCGGACCGCCGCCGCCAACGGCCTCAACACGCTCATGCGCTCGATCGGCACGTCGGCCGCGTCGGCGGTGGCCGCCGTCGTGCTCGGGGCGTCGACGGTGCGGGTCGAGGGCACGCTGGTGCCGTCGATGGGCGCGCTGCAGACCACCCTGCTGATCGCCGCCGGGTGCGCGGTGCTCGCGCTGGTGGTCAGCCTGGCGGTCCCGAACCTGCCGGAGCCGACCGAGCACACCGAGCACGCCGGTGACGTCGCGTCCCCCGCGCCGGTCGCCGTGACGGTGGTCCGCGGCCGGGTGCTGCACGACGACGGCGGGCCCGCGGCGGGCGCGCGGGTGACGCTGGTCGGGCACGACGGCCGCCAGGTCGCCGTCGCGCCGGTCGAGGCCGACGGCGCGTTCGCCGCCGACCCGGGCGCCGATCGCCCGGTGCTGCTCATCGCCGGCCGCACGGGCGCCCAGCCCGTGGCCGTGCACCTCGCCCCGGGCCAGGACACGCTCGACCGGCCCCTCGTGCTGGCCCGCGGCGCCGACCCGTTCGCGGCCGTCACCGAGGTCGCCGGCACGCCGCCGACCGCCGCGGCCGCGGCGCGGTGCAGCGCGCGCTCCTGATCCCGGCCGGGGTTTGTGGCGCGGGCGACACGTGGCACTCCGTCCCCGTCAGCGACGACGCGGCGGGAGGAACGATGTCCAGCGACGACACCCCGGTGGTGGCCCTCCGGCAGGCCACGTCGGCCCTGCGCGCGGGCACGGTGACGCGCGAGCTCGACGCCGAAGACCTCGGGATGCTCGGCGTCGAGGCCCGGGCCCTGGTCGAGCAGCTCCTCGACGTCCTGCAGAGCGTCGACCGCGCCACGACCGATCCGCGCGACCCGCACACCCGCGACCTCGGCACGCTGCGCCGGCGCCTCGCGTCCGCCCTGGCGCCCGTGGACGTCGCCTCCGGCGACCCGCGCGACGGCATCGACGAGGAGCCGGTGCCCGCGCGCCCCGGCCGTCCGGACGACTGAGGCTCCCGGTGGGACCATGGCGGGGTGCCGGAGGGTGACACCGTCTTCCTCGCCGGCCGGCGGATGCACGACGCGCTGGCCTGCCGGGAGCTGACGCGCGGGGAGCTGCGGCACCCGCGGCTGGTGGAGCACGACCTCGCCGGCCGCACGGTGCTCGAGGTCGTCAGTGTCGGCAAGCACCTGTTCACCCGGTTCGACGACGGCACGAGCCTGCACAGCCACTTCCGCATGGACGGGTCGTGGCACCTCTACCGGCCCGGGCGGCCGTGGCGCGGCCCCGAGCACCAGGTGCGCGCGATCCTCGAGGTGCCCGACCGCGTCGCGGTGGGGTTCCGGTTGCACGACCTCGACCTGCTGCCCACCGAGCGCGAGGACACCTGGGTCGGGCACCTCGGGCCGGACCTGCTCGGCGACGACTGGGGCCCGGAGGCGGCCGCGGAGGTCGAGCGCCTCCTGCGCGCCGATCCCGACCGGGAGCTCGGCGCCGCCCTGCTCGACCAGCGCGTGGCCTGCGGGGTCGGCAACCTCTACAAGGCCGAGATCTGCTTCCTGGTCGGCGTCTCGCCGTGGACGCCGGTCGGCGACCTGTCCGACCGCCAGGTGCACGACGTCGTCGCCTGGGCCCACAAGCTGCTCGTGCGCAACGCCTGGCGCCCCGAGCAGTCGACCACCGGCGACCTCGGCGGCAACGCCCAGCACTGGGTGTTCGAGCGGGGCGGGCGGGGGTGCCGGCGCTGCCGCGACGTCGTGCGCACGGCCGGGCAGGACGACGGGTCGCCCGACCGCGAGGACCGCATCGCCTACTTCTGCCCGACGTGCCAGCCGGGCCCCCACCCGCAGCTCCCGCCCCGGCGCGCGGGGCGCCGGCCCCAGCAGCAGTCGGGGCGCCAGGCGCGCTATTAGGGGGACGCGCCGGTCGGGGCCACACTGCCCCGGTGGACCCCGTGCCGCCGCCCGGACGCGAGCACGAGACGGCGGTGCTCGTCTCGGCGCTGGGCGAGGCGTGCGCGGGGCGCGGCAGCGCGGTGCTGGTGGTCGGCGAGGCGGGCATCGGCAAGTCGACGCTGCTCGGGACGCTGCTCGACGCGGCCGAGCGCCGGGGCGTGCCCGCCCTGCTGGGCCGGGCGAGCGCCGACCTCGGGACGCCGGCGTTCTGGCCCTGGCTGCGCCTGCTGGGCAGCCCGCCGGCCCGCGACCGGGGCCTCGATCCCGGCGTGCTCGACCTGGGTGCCGCCGCCGCGGACACCAGCGACGCCCGGGCGCGCTTCCGCGCCGTGGCGGACACCGCCGACGCCCTCGCGGGCGCCGCGGACGGCGGGCTCGTGGTGGCCGTGGAGGACGTGCACGCCGCCGACGAGGCCTCGCTGGGCCTCCTGCACCACCTGACCCGCGAGGTCGTGGCCCCGCGCGGACCCGGCCTGCTGCTGGTGGCCACCAGCCGCGAGCCGGTGCCCGACGGCCTCGAGGCGGCGGGCCCGGCGGTGCTGCGCCCCGGGCGGCTCGGGCGTGATGCGCTGCGCGAGCTGCTGCGCCGCCGCGACGGGCGCGAGCCCGACGAGACCGCCGTCGACACCCTGCTGCGGGTCAGCGCCGGGCACCCGCTGCACCTGCGCGAGCTCCTGCGCGCCCCCGAGGTGCACGCGGAGGCGGTCGCGCCCCTGGTGCGTCGCCGCGTCGCCGCGCTCTCCCCCGCCGCCCGCGACCTGGTCGCCACCGCCGCCGTCGCCGGCGACGACGTGGAGCTCGACCTCCTGGACGGGCACGACCCCGCCGCCCTCGCGGAGGTGCTCGCGGCGGGACTGCTCGGCGAGGACCCCCGGGACGCGGGCCGGGTGCGGTGGTCCCACGCGCTGGTGCGCGCCGCCTGCCGCGACGGGCTCCCGACCGCGCGGCGCCGCGCCGAGCACCGCCGGCTCGCCGACGCCCTGCCGTCCGCCCGGGCGGGCGAGGTGGCGGGGCACCGGCTCGCGGCCGCCGACTCCCCCGCGGGGCGGGCCGGGGCGGCGACGGCGTGCCGCGCGGCGGCGCAGGACGCGACCGCCCGGCGGGCGCCCGACGACGCCGCCGCCTGGTACCGGCGGGCCCTGGATCTCACCGACGACCGGGTCGCGCGGGCCGAGGTGCGGCTGGCGCTGGCCCGGGCCCTTGTCCGGGCCGACCGCACCGCCGACGCCCTCGACGAGGCCGGCGCGGTGCTCGACGCCGCCGAGCGGGAGGGGCGCGCCGACCTCGCCGCGGCGGCCGCCGTCGTGGTGCGCGGGGTCGGGCCGGACCTGGTCGCCGGGACGGTCGAGGGTCTCGTCGAGCGGGCCGCCGCGCTGCTCGCCGGGGAGGACTCGGCGCGGCGGGCCCGGGTCCTGGCCCAGGAGGCGATGATCGCCGGCGTGCGCGGGCGGCGGGACGAGGCGATCGAGCTGTCGGCCGGGGCGCTGGCGATGGCCGACCGGCACGCCGACGAGGCCGAGGGCGTCGACGCGGTGCTGCACGCGCTGCACGCCCGCTACGAGCTGAGCGGGGGCCCGGAGCACGTCGCGGAACGGCTCGCCGTCGGACGCCGCACCATCGCCCTGGGCAGCACCACGCGGCATCCCGAGGCCCTGGTGTGGGGCCACGTCTGGCGCATCGAGGACGCCTTCGAGCTCGGGTCGCCCGACGTGGTCGACGCGGGCATCGAGGCCCTCGCCGGCGTGGCCGACCAGCTCGGGGGCACCCTCGCCCGCTGGCACGAGCTGCGGGCGCGCGCCGCCCGCGCCCACCTCGTCGGCCGGTACGACGACGCGTTCGCCCTGGCCGGCCGCTTCCGCGAGCTCGGGCGCCGCAGCCAGGACCCGACGGCCGAGGCGATGTACCAGGCGTTCGTGACCCTGCTCCACCGCGACCTCGGCACCCTCGCGGCGTGGACCCCCGACGAGGGAGCCATGGTGCGGACCCGGCGCCTCCCGGTCTTCTGGGCCACCGCAGGCGTCGCGTTCCTCGACCGCGGCGACGAGGACCTGGCGCGCACGCTCTACGACGAGCTGCGCCCGCACCTGTTCGCCGTGCCGCACACGAACCGGTGGCGGCCCGTCCTCTGCTGCGGCAGCGAGCTGGCCGTCGCGTTCGGCGACACCGAGGTGGTGCGGGCGACCCTCACCCAGCTCCTGCCCCACACCGCGCTGCGCACCGACAGCAGCACGGGCTGCCCCGGGCCGGTCGCCCGCTTCGCCGCGTCCGCCGCCCGCCGGCTCGACGAGCACGACGAGGCCGTCCGGCTCGCCGACCAGGCCGTGACGTCGGACCGGCGCCTCGGGGCGATGCCCGGGCTCGCGCACTCGGGCCTGGAGCTGGGCCGGGCGCTCGCCGCGCGGGGCGCCGCGGCCGACCGGGACCGCGCCCGGCGGGTCCTCGAGGAGGCCCGCACGGTGGCCCGGCGCCTCGGGATGCGCCCGGCGCACGACGGCGCGGCGTCGCTGCTCGCCGAGCTCACCGGGCTCGGGCCGGGGGCGGCGTCCCTGACGGCCCGCGAGCGCGAGACCGTCGCCCTCGTCGTCACCGGACTGGCCAACCGCGAGGTCGCCGCCCGGCTCGTCGTCAGCGAGCGCACCGTCGAGAGCCACGTCCGCAACGCGCTGGCCAAGCTCGGGCTGCACAACCGCACGCAGCTCGCGGCGTGGGCGGCCGACGGCCTCGGCTGAGGGGTCTGCGTACCGCATCTCCGTACCAGCACGGAGGCCGCGCCCCGGCGCCCACCACGACCCTCGGTGGACACCCACCGACCCACCCGAGAGGACGTGGACGCCGTGTTCGCCCGACTCCAGACCGTCAAGTCCCTGCCGCCCGCCGACGACCCCGACACCCTCCGCCGCGAGCTCACCGACATCCTGCGCCGCCACGCCGGCTACAGCGGGGCCTACTTCATGGTCTCCGGGCCGACCGCGATGCGGGCCCTGGTGACCCTGTGGGCCACCGAGGAGGACGCCCGCGCCGCCTCGGACCGCACCCGCGCCGCCTACGACGGCACGCCGCCGCCGGTCACCATCGACGAGGACACCGTCTACGAGGTCGTCGAGGACGAGCCCGGACCCGACGCCGCCGCCGACGCGACGGTGGCCGCTGTCGCGGCGTTCGACGGGCCCTTCAGCGACGCCGGGCGCGCCGCCATGGACCGCATCCACCGCGGGCACGTCATCCCCGTGCTCCGGACGCTGCCCGGCACCGTCCGGCTGCTCTTCCTGTGGGACCGCCTCTCGCGGTCGATCCGCGGGCTGCACCTGGCGACCGACACGACCCCGTTCGACGCGGCGCGCGAGGCCGTCGAGGCGACCGACCCGGCCGCGGGCGAGGACCCCGCCCTGGTCTCCCCGCCCGACCGCGTGGATCGCTGGGACATCGACGGGGCCGATGTGCCGCAGGCGCTCACGGATGCATCCGCGCGCCCTTGACGATCTTGTCGACGGCGTTCCGGGCCCGTGCACGGCGATCCCGACGAGGTCGAGGTCCTCGCGGGCCACCTTCGCGACCGCGGCGCGGTTGTCGGCGTCGTTGCCGGTCGCGAAGAGGTCCGCGGTGAAGATCGCCGGGCGCAGGCCCCGGCCCAGCGCGCGGGTGTGCGCCGCGCGCAGCACGTCGGCGCCGGCGAAAGACCATCACCGGCTGCCCGAGCATCGCGAGGTAGGCGGTGCCGTCGGCGTCGGCGTAGGGCTCGCCGACCAGCTCGGGGGTGGCCGCGGTGATGCCGCTGGTGAGGAACGCGGTGACGTTGAGGGCCCGCCAGCCCTCGAGGTCGTCACGCAGCACGACGGCGATCTTGGTGTCGAATCCGCTGCTCATGGCGCCCACGATCACCCGGCGCGGTTGCACACCCACGACGCCTGGACGCTGCTGATCGTCGACGACGGCGCCGTGCGCTACGACCTCGACCGCCACGAGCACGGCGCGCTCCCGGCGTCGGTGACGCTGCTGCCGCCCCACGTCGCCCATGACGGGCGTTCCGCGCGGCCGGGCGGGTTCCGACAGACGAGCACGCCGATAGGGCGTCGTGTACCTCGACGACAGCGCGCTGGCCCCGTCGCTGGTCGGGCGCGCGGTCGACCGGCCGGCGTTCGACGACCCCGTCCTGCGCCGGCGCGTCGACCAGCTGCACCGCGTCCTGGGCCACCCCGGCGAGGAGCTGGCGGCGCAGAGCAGGCTCGCGTTCATCACCGAGCGGCTCGCCGGGCACCTCGGCGCCCGGTGCGACCGGCGGACCCGCGACCCGGGGTTGGCGCACCGCCTGCGCGACCTGCTCGACGCGCGGGTCACCGGGGCCTGGGGCTCGACGAGGCCGGGCGGCTGCTGCACGCCCACCCCACGCACCTCGTGCGCGCGTTCCGCGCCGAGTTCGGGCTCCCGCCGCACCGCTACCTCACCGGGCGGCGCGTGGACCTCGCCCGGCACCTCGTCCTCGAGGGGATGGCGCCCGCGGCCGTGGCGACGGCGGCGGGGTTCCACGACCAGGCGCACCTCACGCGGCACTTCCGCCGCGTGACCGGGACGACGCCGGGGCGGTTCGTGGCCCGCCCCGGCTGAGGTCGACCGTCAGTTCTGGCGCGGCGCCTGCTGCTGCGTCGGCTGCTGCTGGGGCGCGGCGGGCTGGGCCGGCTGCACCTGCGGCTGGGCCTGCTGACCGGCCGGGACCTGGCCCTGACCCTGGCCCATCGAGGCGCGGATCTGGTCGAGCCGGCTCTTGCCCGCGTAGTCGCGCGAGGCGGCCTCGACCTCGAGCATGCGGCCCTGCACGCTGTTCTGCGCGAGTTCGGCCTGCCCGAGGGCCGTGGAGTACCGGCGCTCGATCTTGTCGCGCACCTCGTCGAGCGAGGGCGTGTTGCCCGGCGCCGCGACCTCGCTCATGGAGCGCAGCGACGCGGAGACCTGCTCCTGCATCTTGGCCTGCTCGAGCTGGCTGAGGAGCTTGGTGCGCTCGGCGATCTTGGTCTGCAGCGTCTGGGCGTTGCGCTCCACGGCCTGCTTGGCCTGCTGGGCGGCGCCGATCGACTGGTCGTGCAGCGTCTTGAGGTCCTCGACGTTCTGCTCGGCCGTGACGAGCTGCGAGGCGAACTGCTCGGCGCTCTGCTCGTAGCGCTGCGCGCCCTCCTCGTCGCCCTTGGCGCGGGCGTCGTCGGCCATGACCAGCGCCTGGCGCGCGGAGGCCTGCAGCTTCTCGATGTCGGCGAGCTGGCGGTTCAGCTTCATCTCCAGCTGGCGCTGGTTGCCGATCACCGACGCGGCCTGCTGCGACAGCGCCTGGTGCTGACGCTGCGCGTCCTCGATGGCCTGCTGGATCTGGACCTTCGGGTCCGCGTGCTCATCGATCTTCGAAGAGAACGCGGCCAGGAAGTACCGCCAGGCCTTGACGAAGGGGTTGGCCATCTGCTCCCGCCCAACTCGTGACGTCGATCCGGCTCAGGCGGGCGACATCCGCGCCTGGTCTCACGACCATCGTCTCACCTCCCTGCGGAGGCTTCCACCGACCCGCCGGTCCCGACGATCACGCCGGAGGCGACCTTCACCCGGCGCTCACACCGATCACGCGGCGACGCACACCACCGTCGCCGCGCGGGGCCCGCCGACGCCGCCGACCAGCCCCACGAGACGCACCGTCGTCGCCCCCTCGACCGGCGCCACGACCTCCTCGCCGTCGTCGCGGACCGGGGCGCCCTCGGGCTCGGGCAGCGCCACGGTGCGCGGCGCGGCCGGCTCCTCGGGCTCGGGCGGCGCCACGGTGCGCGGCGCGGCCGGCTCCTCGGGCTCGGGCGGCGCCGGGATGCGCGCGGACATGCTGGCCGCGGCCCCGTCGCCGGCGTCCGGCTCGAACGCCTCCTCGACCGCGGAGCGCAGCTCGTCGTCGACGCCGCCGTCGACGTCGCCGAACCCGCCGCGACCGCCGGCCCCGGCAGCGACCGGCACCCGGCGCGGCGTCGGGCGCACCACGTCGGCGACCTCGTCGAGCAGCTCGGACAGCGGCAGGTCCAGGGCCTCGCAGA
Source organism: Actinomycetospora lutea (assembly GCF_028737205.1). Lineage (GTDB taxonomy): Bacteria > Actinomycetota > Actinomycetes > Mycobacteriales > Pseudonocardiaceae > Actinomycetospora > Actinomycetospora lutea. The sequence continues at coordinate 77,249 of NZ_JAQZAL010000008.1, forward strand.
TGGCCGCGAGCAGCTCGCTCGACGGCTCCTTGCGACCCCGTTCGATCTCCGAGAGGTATCCGAGGCTGACCCGCGCCTCCCGCGAGACGTCCCGCAGCGTGCGGCGCCGCTCGGTCCGGGCCCGCCGGATGGTCCCGCCGATGGCCTCGCGCAACAGCAGCGACATGCCACACCTCCCAGCACCGGTCGTGGGTGTCCCCGTGGCAGCGCCCTCCAGGAGTCCTGACCGGGCGTCGACGACCGTGTCCGTCCACCGTACCGAGATCGCCGGGACGGGAACGGTGACGCGGGCCCGGGGCTGTTCGTCCTGAGCGAACAGGCTCAGGCGGTGCGCGCGCGGGCCCGCAGGCGCAGGGCGCGGATCAGGTAGTCGACACCGGTGACGACCGTGACCACGACCGCGGCCACCATGAGCACGGCGACCGCGGGCGTCACCACCGGTGGCAGCGGCATGATCGCCAGCCCGAGGGCGAGGGTCTGCAGCACCGTTTTGATCTTGCCGCCGCGGCTGGCCGGGATCACGCCGTGGCGCAGCACCCAGAACCGCAGCAGCGTCACCCCCAGCTCGCGGGCCGCGATCGTGATGGTCACCCACCACGCCAGCTCGCCCAGCATCGAGAGCCCGACGAGCGCGGCGCCGGTGAGCGCCTTGTCGGCGATGGGGTCGGCGATCTTGCCGAAGTCGGTGACGAGCCCCCAGCGACGCGCGAGGTCGCCGTCGAAGGTGTCGGTGAGCGAGGCGACGGCGAACACGGCGAAGGCGGCCCACCGCCAGGGCGTGCTCTGCCCGTCGTCGACGAACAGCACGACGAGGAAGACCGGCACCAGCACGAGCCGCACCACGGTCAGCGCGTTCGCGATGTTGACCAGCGGCACCGGGGCCGGCGTGACGACCCCGGCGGTGGAGGCGGTGGACGCGGTGGAGGGGGTCGACCGCTCGCCGGACCCGCGGGTCGTCACCGGGCCCCCGCCCCGACGGGAGCGGCCCCGACCGAGCCGTCGGCGCCCACGACACCCAGCGCCTCGACGACCAGGTCGATGCCCTCGGCGTCGATCACCCGGCCCGTCACCACGACGCCGGGCGCGAGCGCGTCCAGCACGTCCTCGTCACCGGCGAGCCGGCACTCGCCGTCGACGTCGGGTCCCTGGTGGGCGGCGCGGCCGATCCAGGCGTCCTCGTCGTCCTCCCACCGCTCGACGAGCACCTCGACCGACGTGCCCACGCGGCGGGCGGCCCGGTCCTCGGCGACGTGCTCGGCGAGGCTCGTGATCCGCTCGACGCGGGCCGCGATCTCTCCCGCGTCGACCTTGCCCGGCAGGCCGAGGGCCTCGGTGCCGTCCTCGTCGGAGTAGCCGAACACCCCGACCGCGTCCAGCTCGGCCTCGGCGAGGAACGCCTCGAGCTCGGCGAGCTCCTCCTCGGTCTCGCCGGGGAAGCCGACGATGACGTTGGAGCGGATGCCCGCCTCGGGGTCGAGCGCGCGGATCTCGCGGCAGAGCGCGAGGAACGTCTCGCGGGAGCCGAAGCGCCGCATCCGGCGCAGGACCGTCGCGCTCGCGTGCTGGAACGAGAGGTCGTAGTACGAGGCGACGCGGGGCGTCTCGGCGATCGCGCGCAGCAGCGGCGGCCGCACCTCGGCGGGCTGGAGGTACGAGACGCGCACCCGGCGCATCCCCGGCACGGCGGCCAGCTCGCCGAGGAGGCGCTCGAGGGCCCCGCCCGCCGCGCCGCGCGCGTCGATGTCCTTGCCGTAGGAGGTGGAGTTCTCGCTGACCAGCAGCACCTCGGCCACGCCGTGGTCGGCGAGCCACGCGGCCTCGGCGACGACGTCGCCCGGGTCGCGCGAGACGAAGGCGCCGCGGAACGACGGGATGGCGCAGAAGGTGCAGCGCCGGTCGCACCCCGAGGCCAGCTTCAGGGGCGCCACCGGGGCGTCGTCCAGGCGCCGGCGCGGCACCGTCGGCACCCACGCGTGGCCGGGGATGCTCGTGTCGCGCACCGCCTCGGGCCGCTTCACCGGGCTGATCGGCAGCAGCGCGCGCCGGTCGGTGGGCGTGTGGGAGGCGAGCGGGCGCCCGGCGAGGACGTCGTCGAGGCGGGCGGGCAGGTCGCCGTAGTGGTCGAAGCCGAGCACCGCGGCCGCCTCGGGCATCGCCTCGGCGAGCTCGGCGCCGTACCGCTCGGCCATGCAGCCGACCGCGACGACCTTCGCGTCACCGCCGCCGGCGGCCAGCACGGCGTCGACCGAGTCCTTCTTGGCCTGCTCGACGAAGGTGCAGGTGTTGACGACGACGACGTCCGGGCCGGCACCGTCGGCGCCCTCGTCCTCCGAGGTCCCGACGTCCCAGCCCTCGGCGGTGAGCCGGCCCGCGAGTTCCTCGGAATCGACGTCGTTGCGGGCGCACCCGAGGGTCACCAGCGCCACACGGGGGCGCTCTGGGCTACGGGGGGAGCGCTCGACCACCTCCTCAGCCTATCGGCCCGGGGGCTGGCCTACCCTCCGCTGGTGGTGAGCAGCGGGTGACCGAGATCGTCGACGGCACCGCCGACCGGGCCGCCCCCGTCCTCCTGCGGCGCGCCCGCACGGCCGACGTGCGCGGCATCAAGACGCTGGTCGACTCGTTCGCCGACGACAACATCCTGCTGCGCAAGCCGCTGGTGACCCTCTACGAGACGGTCCAGGAGTTCCGCGTGGCGGTCCGCGGCCGCCACGTCGTGGGCTGCGGGGCGCTGCACGTGCTGTGGGAGGACCTCGCCGAGATCCGCACCATCGCCGTCGACCCGAGCATGCAGGGCGCGGGCATCGGCCACGGCCTCGTGCACGAGCTGCTGGCGCAGGCGCGGGCGCTGGGCCTGCGCAGCGTGTTCGTGCTCACCTTCGAGGTGGCGTTCTTCGAGCAGCACGGCTTCCGGGAGATCGAGGGCTCGCCGGTGAGCCCCGACGTCTACGCCGAGATGATGCAGTCGGCCGACGAGGGCGTCGCCGAGTTCCTCGACCTCGCGTACGTGAAGCCGAACACGCTGGGCAACAGCCGGATGCTCCTCGAGCTCTAAGCGCTCCGGGCCTCGACGAGCAGACCCACCTCCCGGCGCGGGAGGTGGGCCGCGACCCGCCAGCCCTCGCCGCTCGGGCCGGCCTCGACGGTCCCGCCCACGAGGGCGGCGCGCTCGTGCATGCCGACGACGCCCAGCCCGGAGCCCTCCCGCTCGGCGGGGTGACCCGGGCGCACGCCCTCGTCGACGACCTCGACCGCGACCGCGTCGGGCTCGTGGCGCACGGTGACCCGGGTGGGGGCGGGCCCGGCGTGGCGCAGGGCGTTGGTGAGGGCCTCGGTGACGATCCGCGCGGCGATCACGTCGGTCTCGGGGCGGTCGGCGGGGGCGGCCCCGACGACCTCGACGACGACCGGCAGCCCGGCGTCGCGCACCGGCGCCGCGAGCGCCTCGACCGCCGCAGCGTCGAGCTCGAGGTGCTCGGCCGCGTCCCCGGACGGCACCCCGGGGGCGAGGCCCTCGAGCAGGGTCGGCAGCGCGGCGGCGATCCGCTCGCCGGCCTCGCCGATCGTCGCGAGGGTCGCGGGCTCCGGGGCGACGCGGGCGGCGTGCACCGTGACCACCAGCGCGGACAGCTCGTGGGCCAGGACGTCGTGCAGCTCGCGGGCCAGGCCGAGCCGCTGGGCGGTCACCGCGCGCGCCGCGGCGGCGCCCGCCCGGGTGTCGGCGCGCTGCGCGGCCGCCTGCGCCGACCGGCGCTGCAGCACCCCGAGGCCCCAGATCGCCGGGACGATCACGTACGACAGCGTCACGGCCGCGCGGCTGGGGGCGAGCGCGTCGGGCAGGCCGAGCGTCAGCGTCGTCGCGAGCGGGCGATGGTCGGGGCGGAACGTCGCCGGGAGCGGCACGGCCGTCCGGTCCACGTCGGGCGGATCCTCACCGAGCTCGACCTGCGCGACCGCGTGCAGGCCGTCGTGCTGGCCTACGAGACGGGCGTGGTCACCGCGCGGCTCGACCGCTGAGCCCTCACGATCGCCGGGGCGAACGCGGCGACACCGGCGGTCAGGACCCCGAGCGCGAGGATCGCCGCGGACAGGCCGCCGAGCGGGCCCGCGGCGGCGAGGAGCACGAGCGGGCAGAAGAACTGGCCGATGAACATCGCGGCGGTCCAGAAGCCGGTCCCGCGGCCGCGCTCGGCGAAGCCGAGCCCGGAGAGCGCCCAGGTCAGCAGCGTGGGCAGGAGCAGGCCGGTGCCGGCGCTGGCGATCACCGCGCCGACCGCGATCACGGGCACCGCCGACGACACCCCGACGACGACCAGGCCCGCCGCGGCGAGCGCGAGGGCCACCGGGAGCAGCACGCGGGGGCCGCGGCCGGCGACCCGGGAGAAGGTGAACCCGCCGGCCGCCGTGGCGAGCGACGCCACCGCGCTGACCAGGCCGATCGTCGCGGTGGACGTGACCCCGACCGAGGCGAGCACCAGCGAGAGCTCGGCGATCGGGGTGTAGAAGACGACGCCGCCGAAGAGGGTGACCAGGCAGGGCACGGCGATCAGGCGCCACGGCACCGGCGGCAGCGACGCCGCAGGGGTGCGCCCGGTCGAGCGGACGAACACCGCGACCAGCAGGGCGATCACGAGGCTCGACAGGTACAGCCAGAACGGCGCCCGCCAGCTCACGGCCCCGAGCGCCCCGCCGAGACCGAAGAACACGGTGGCCGCGAGCGTCGTCGCGATCGTCTGGCGGCCGAACCAGCGGTCGCGGGCCGTGCCGTCGAAGAGGTCGGCGAGCAGGGTGGTGCAGGCGGTCATGATCGCGGCCTCGCAGACGCCGACCCCGACGCGGCTGGCGACGATCGCCCCGAGCGTGTCGAGGTAGAGCGGGGCCGTGCCGAACAGCGCGTAGACGAGCAGGGCGACGACGAGCACCCGCTTGCGCCCGGCCGCGTCGACCAGCCGACCGGCCACCGGGGCGAGCAGCCCGATCACCAGGGCGGGCGCGGTGAGCACGATCGGGACCAGGACGTCGACCCCCGCCGTGCCTGCGAAGGCGTCCATCAACCGCGGCAGCACCGGGGCGAGGAGCACCGACCCGAGGATCGGCAGGCAGCTCCCGGCCAGCAGGATCACGCCCTGCCCGGTGGCCCGCCGTGGTCGGGCCTCGGTGCCCTGGTCGTCCTGGCCGATCACCGTCACGTCCGTCCTCCGCCCTCGTCCTCGGGCGCCGTGAGCGGCACCACAGGTGCGGCGAAGTCTCGGGGCGGGCGGACGGTGATCGGAAATCACTCCGGTTGGGGGCCGCCATCCGTCGCGCTGATGGCCGGCAGCGCATCCGTGACCTCGGCGATCAGACGCCGGAGCCACCGGTGTGCCGGGTCGGTGTCGTACATCGGGTGCCACCACAGGGCCTCGAGCAGCGGCCCCACCTCGAACGGCGGGGCGAGCACGCGCACCCCGTCGCCCGGCCCGAGACGGTCGGCCAGGCGGGCCTGCACGAGGGCCACGCGCTCGGTGCCCGCCACGAGCCCGGGCACCGGCAGGAACGACTCGACGACGACCTGCGCGCGCGGCTCGATGCCCAGCGTGCGCAGCTGGAGCGCGGCCGGGGTGAAGGCCGTCGGCCGGTGGTAGATCATCACCCACGGCAGGGCGGCGAGGTCGTCGAGCGTGGCCCGCTCCCCGACCCGCGGGTTGTCGACCGACGCGAGCAGGACCCAGCGGTCGGCGTAGAGGTCCAGGTAGGGCAGGTCGTCGACGAACCCGTGCGGCATGACCAGCCCGTCGACCCCACGCAGGCGGGCCGCGCCGCCGACGACGTCGTCGGGGCTGTGCGGGCGCAGCGAGAGCCGGGCGCAGGGCGCCTGCTCCGCCAGCGCCGCCGCGAGCGGGACGCCGAGCACGGTGGTCGCGTAGTCGGAGACCAGCAGCGTGAACTCGCGGGTCGTCGAGGCCGGGTCGAAGTCCGGCGCCGCCGAGAACACGCCCTCGATCCCGGCCACCGCCCGCTCGGTGCGCTCCACGAGGCGCAGCGCGAGCGGCGTGAGCTCGTAGCGGTTGCCGACGCGCACGAGCAGGTCGTCGCGGTAGTGGCGACGCAGCCGGGCGAGCGCGGCGCTGACCGCGGGCTGGGAGAGGCCCAGGGCCGCCGCCGCCCGCGTCACGTTGCGCTCGGTGAGCAGGGCGCGCAGCGAGAGCAGCAGGTTGAGGTCGAGGTTGGCCAGCCGCAGCGGCGGCGGGGCTCCCTCGTCCATCCCGTATCCCTACCGCACTCCCTCCCCCGATCCCCACCGCAGCGCGCCGTCCAGCGCCCGCATCAGCGCCCCGACCCGTCCGCGACCCCCGGGTGCCGGCGGGTAGCGGCGCAGCACGGCCACCACCGCGGGCGTCGCGAGCGCGGCGCACCGGGCCAGGTGGTCGTCGTCGCCGGTCAGCTCGAGCGCCCGCGCGGCGTGGGCGGCCGCGGCGAGGACGTGCCCGACCTGGGTGGCGGTCGCGAGCGGGTGGAGGAACGCGGCCCCGGCGGCGTGCCCGGCGGCCCTCGCGGCCTCGCTCCCCGCCGGGTGCCCGGCGTCCCGGTCCTCCTGCGCCGCCCGGTGCGCGTCCCACGCGGCGTCGCGCAGCGCCTTGGTGCGCGGCGCCCCGTCGGCGAAGGCCTGCGCGGTGTCGACCGCGACCCGCGGGCGGGGGTCGTCGCCGACCAGGCTCAGCGCCGGGCGGGCGCAGGCCGCGGCGAACCCGGCGACCGCGCGGATCTCGTCGAGGGAGAGGTCGATGCGGTCGGGTGCCGGCACGGGCCCATTGTCCCGGCATCGACGCCGGCGATGGCCGCCATCAGCGGTTCGCGGTTCCGGGGGCGAGCGGGCGCCCCGCATCGTGGTCGGGACCGCACCGAGGCGTCACGGAGGATGCATGATCAGGCTGGGGACCTTCTCGAGGCCCGGGGAGGACCGACCGTTCCCGGGGCTCGTCACCGGGGACGGGAGCGTCGTCGACCTGTCCGACCTCGCCGCGAGCACCCGCGGCCTGCTCGCCGACTGGGACCGCGTGCTCCCCCGGCTCGACGACCGCACGGGCGGCGAGCCGCTGGCGGGGCTGCGGGTCCACGCCCCCGTCGAGCCCGGCCAGGTCCTGCAGTCCGGGGCGAACTACCGCACCCACGTGATCGACCTGGCGGCCGCCCACCACGCCGAGCGCGGCACGCGCCCGGATGTCGAGATCCGCGCCGAGGTCGCGGCGCTGATGGACCGGCGGGCCGCGGAGGGCACGCCGTACCTGTTCGTCGGGCTGCCCTCGGCGGTCACGGGCCCCGAGGACGACGTCGTCATCCCGGCGTGGACGCAGCAGTTCGACTGGGAGCTCGAGCTGGCCGCGGTGATCGGCCGCGAGGCGTTCCGGGTCGACCGGGCCCGTGCTCTCGAGCACGTCGCCGCCTACACGATCGCGAACGACCTCACCGCCCGCGACCACGTCTTCCGCCGCGACATGCCCGAGATCGGCACCGACTGGTTCCGCGCCAAGAACGGTCCCGGGTTCACCCCGCTCGGCCCGTGGCTGGTCCCCGCCCGCGACGTCGACGCGTCCGACCTGCGCATCCACCTCGCGCTCAACGGCGAGGTGATGCAGGACGAGACGACGAAGGACATGCTCTTCGACGTCGCCGCCCTCGTCGCCGCCGCCTCGGAGATCACCCCGCTGCACCCCGGCGACCTCGTGCTCACCGGCAGCCCCGCCGGCAACGGCATGGCCCGCGGCCGGCTGCTGCGCGACGGCGACGTGATGGTCGGGTCCGTGACGGGGCTGGGCACGCAGACCACCCGCGTGGTGGCCGAGCGATGACCGACACCCCGACGACCACCGACCGGGCCGCCGTCGTCGCCGCCGGGTACGACCCGGCGAAGCCCGAGGAGGCCGTCGCGGCCGCCGTCGCCCGCGTCTCGCGCTGGGGTCGCTGGGGTGCCGACGACGTCCTGGGCTCGCTGAACCTGCTCACCCCGGCCAAGCGGATCGAGGGCGCGGCCTGCGTGCGCACCGGCGTCGCGTTCTCGCTCTCGCAGCCCTTCGACGAGGCCGGCCCGCAGCACGGCTGGAAGAAGCGCACCAACCCGGTGCACACCATGCTCGGCACCGGCCACGAGGCCCTCGACGGCGAGTTCCCGCACGGGATCGGCGGCGCCGACGACATCATCGCCATGCCGCTGCAGTGCTCCACCCAGTGGGACGGCCTCGGCCACATCTTCGACCACGGCAAGGCCTGGAACGGCCGGGAGGCCGCCGCGGTGGTGCGCGTCGAGGGCGACCGGCTCACCGGGATCGAGACCGCCGCCGCCCACATCGCCGGGCGTGGCGTGCTGCTCGACGCGGGGCGCGTGCTCGGTGACGAGAAGGGCGAGCTGCCGGACTCGTACCCGATCACCGCCCACGAGCTCGACGAGGTCGCCCGCGCCCACGGCGTCGAGGTGCGGCCCGGCGACATCGTGTGCGTGCGCACCGGCCAGTACGCCCGCACCCGCCGCGAGGGCTGGGGCGGCTACGCCGGCGGGCCCGCGCCGGGCCTGTCGTTCACCACGCTGGACTGGCTGCACGACAGCGACATCGCCGCGATCGCCACCGACACCTGGGGCGTCGAGGTGCGGCCCAACGAGTTCGAGGTCGCCTTCCAGCCGCTGCACCAGGTCGCCATCCCGCACCTGGGCCTGTTCCTCGGCGAGATGTGGGACCTCGACGGTCTCGCCGCCGACTGCGCGGCCGACGGCCGCCACGACTTCTTCCTGACCGCCGCGCCGCTGCGCATCACCGGTGCCGTCGGCTCTCCCGTCAACCCGATCGCGGTGAAGTGATGATCGACAGTGCCCCCGGGCCGGCTCCGCTGCGCTCCGTGTCCTCTGCCCTGGTGGTCGGCGGCGGCGCCGCGGGCACCGCCACCGCGATCCTGCTGGCCCGCGCCGGCGTGACCGTCGAGCTCGTCGAGGCGAGCCCCGAGATCGGGCGCTCCGGCTCCGGCATCACGCTGCAGGGCAACGCCCTGCGGGTCTTCCGCGACCTGGGCGTGCTCGACGACGTCCTCGCCCGCGGGTACGCCTTCGACGAGGTCGGTCTGCGCACCCCCGACGGCGGCGTCCTCGCCGTCATCCCCGACGCCCGCACCGGCGGGGACGACCTGCCGGCCACCGTCGGGATCCCCCGCGGGCAGATGGCCCGCCTGCTCGCCGAGCGCGCCGCCGAGGTCGGGGTGAAGGTCCGAACGGGCACGCGGCTGGAGAGCGTCGGCCCCGACGGCGACGCCGTCTGCTCCGACGGCACCCGCGAGACGTACGACCTGGTGGTCGGCGCCGACGGCCTGAACTCCGTCGTGCGCGCGCAGCTCGGCATCGACACCCGCCCCGAGCCGCTCGGCATGGGCATCTGGCGGGTCTTCACGACGCGACCGGCGAGCATCACCCGCACCGACCTCACCTACGGCGGCGCCGCCTACATCGCGGGCTACTGCCCGACCGGCGACGACTCGATCTACGCGTACCTCGTCGAGGACGCCGCCGACCGCACGGGCCTGTCCGGTGACGAGCAGCTCGCCACCATGCGCGAGCTGGCCGGGCACTACGGCGGCCCCTGGACCGAGATCCGCGAGCGGATGACCGACCCGTCGCGGGTGAACTACACGTGGTTCACCCACCACCTCGTCGACGGGCCGTGGCACCGCGGGCGCGTCGTCCTCGCCGGCGACGCCGCCCACTCCTGCCCGCCCACCCTCGCCCAGGGCGCCGCGATGGCCCTCGAGGACGCGTCCGTCCTGGTGGAGGAGCTGCGGGGCACCGACGACCTCGACGCCGCGCTCACCGCCTACGAGACCCGCCGCCGGGAGCGGGCCGGCGCCGTCGTCGCCGGCTCGGTGCAGCTCGCGCGCTGGCTGCTCGACCACGAGCCCCCGCCGCAGGCCGGCGGCGCCGCCGACGTCCCCGGGCTGATGGCCCGCACCGCCGCGCTGCTCGCGCAGCGACCCTGACAGGAGGACGACATGGATCGCCTGATCACCCACCTCCGCCACGTCGACCTCGGCGTGCCCGACTTCGACGCCCAGCTCGCCTTCTACCGCGACCTCTGGAAGCTCTCCCCCGAGACCCTCGACACGGGGATCGCCTTCCTCGCGGCGGAGGGCTCGCCCGAGCAGTACCAGGTGCGGCTGCGGGCCGACGCCGAGAAGCGCGTCGACCTCATCGCGTTCGGCGCCGCGTCCCCCGCCGACGTGGACGCGCTCGCCGAGAAGCTGGGCCGCGAGGGCGTGACGCTGGTCAGCACGCCCGACAAGCTGGCGACCCCCGGTGGCGGCTACGGCTTCCGCTTCTTCGACCTCGAGGGCCGCACGATCGAGGTCTCCGCCGACGTCGCGACCCGCGCGCACCGGAAGGTGGAGGAGGGCGAGTCGGTCCCGGTCAAGCTCTCCCACGTCGTCATCAACTCGCCGCAGCCCGAGGCGCTGGTCGCCTGGTACGACCGCCACCTCGACTTCACGCTCTCCGACACCCTCTTCTCGCCGCACATGGGCGAGATGATGTGGTTCCTGCGCTGCAACCCCCAGCACCACTCGCTGGCGATCGCGCGGTGCCCGCACGTGTCGCTGCACCACGCGTCGTTCGAGCTGCGCGGCATCGACGAGTACATGCGCGGCACCGGGCGGCTGCTGCGCGCCGGGGTCGAGAAGGTGTGGGGCCCGGGCCGGCACCTGGCCGGGAACAACACGTTCTCGTACTTCCTCGACCCCCAGGGCAACACCGTCGAGTACACGACCGAGCTGGAGTGCCTCGACGAGGACACCTGGCACCCGTCGCTGCACGACTTCACCGACCCGATGGTCTCCGACCAGTGGGGCACGGCGAACCCGATGAGCGAGTTCGTCGCCAAGAAGTCGTTCAACGACCCCGACCGCGGCGTCTTCGTCGCTCCCCCGGTCTGATGAAGATCGCGACGGCGCTGGCGGACGGCTCCGCCCGCGTCGGGGTGGTGGTCGGCGACCACATCCACCTGCTCGACGGGCCCGTCACCGTGCTCGACCTGCTGCGCTCGGGCACGCTGCTCGACGCCGGGCGCGACGCGCTGCGCTCCCGGCCCGTCGCGCTGTCGGAGGTGCGCCTGCTCGCCCCGCTCGAGCCGCCCACGGTCCGCGACTTCGTGGCGTTCGAGGAGCACGTGGAGGGGATGCGGGCGGGCGCGGGCGTCCCGGATGCCTGGTACGACGCGCCGACGTTCTACTTCTCCAACCCCTACGCCACGCTCGGGCCCGCCGACGACGTCCCGGTGCCGCCGGGCTGCGCGGTACTGGACTTCGAGCTCGAGGTCGCCGCCGTGATCGGCCGCGTCGGCCGTGACGTCGCCCCCGGCGACGGGTGGGGCCACGTCGCGGGGCTGACGATCCTCAACGACTGGTCCGCCCGCGACGTCCAGTTCCGCGAGATGCAGGTCGGCCTCGGGCCGGCCAAGGGCAAGGACACGGCGACGACGCTGGGCCCGTGGCTCGTGACCGCCGACGAGTTCGCGCCGGACGGCGAGGGGTTCCTCGACCTCGCCCTCACCGCCGCGGTCAACGGCACCGTCGTCGGCGAGGACCTGCTCGCCGACATGGGCTGGCCGTTCGGCGACCTCGTCGCGTACGCCTCGCGCGGCACCGAGGTCCGGCCCGGCGACGTGCTGGGTTCCGGGACCTGCGGGCACGGCGGCTGCCTCGGTGAGCTGTGGGGCCGGGGCGTGTCCCGCGAGGACCGCCCGCCGCTGGTGCCGGGCGACGTGGTGACGCTGGAGGTGGAGGGCATCGGCACGCTGTCGTCGCGGATCGTCCCCGGCGTCGACCCGACCCCGATCCCCGGCGCCCGCCCGCGACCCCGGACCCGTCCCGCCGACCGGGAGCCCGCATGAGCACCCTGCCCACCGTCGACGTCCACTCCCACGTCCTCGTGCCAGCCGCCGAGGCCCTGGTCGCCGACGAGCCCGCCCTCGCCGACGCCCGCGCCGCCGAGGCCCGGGCCGCCGGCGCGGCGTCGGCACGCGTCAACCGCGAGCAGATCGGCGCCCTCGGACCGGCGCTGACCGACCGCGGCACCCGGCTCGCGGCCATGGACGCCGCGGGGATCGAGGTGCAGCTCGTCAGCCCCCTGCCGATCCACCACACCTGGGCCGGGCGCGACCTCGCCGCCCGGTACGCCGCGACCGTCAACGACGGCGTGCTCGCGCACTGCGCGGGCGCTCCCGAGCGCCTGGTCGGGCTCGGGACGGCGCCGCTGCAGCACCCGGACCTCGCGGTGGACGTGCTCCGGGCGGCCCTGGCCGCGGGACTGCGCGGGGTGGAGATCGGGACGTTCGTGACCGGGCCCGACGGGGTGCGCCGGGAGCTCGACGACCCCGCGCTGGGCGGGTTCTGGGCGGCGGCGGCCGAGCTCGAGGCGGTCGTCTTCGTCCATCCCTGGGGCTGCACGCTCGGCGAGCGCCTCGACGTCGGCTACCTGTCCAACAGTGTCGGCAACCCGGTCGAGACGACCGTCGCGCTCTCCCGGCTCGTGGCGTCGAACGCGCTGCCCGACGGGGTCCGGGTCCTCGCGGCCCACGGCGGGGGCTTCTTCCCGCAGGGCACCGCGCGCCAGGACCACGCCTGGCACGCCCGCCCCGGCGACCGCGCGGCCGCCGCCCCGCCGAGCGGGGCCCTGCGCCGGCTGTGGTTCGACGCGCTCGTCCACACCCCCGAGGCGCTGCGCCACCTCGTCGCCGTCGCGGGCGCCGACCGCGTCGCGCTCGGCACCGACTTCCCGTTCGACATGGGCGTCACCGACCCGCTCGACCGCCTCGCCGCGGCGGGGCTGTCCCCCGCCGACGCCGAGCAGGTCCGCGCCCGCAGCGCCGCGGCCCTGCTCGCCCCGGCCCGGGAGGCCGCCGTGCCACGCTGAGGGGCCGTCCGGTGTTCACTCCGACGTGCTCGAACTGATCCCGCGCGAGCGGCGGAGGCTCGCCCCCGGTGTCGTCCACGTCCCGGACTGGTTGTCCGAGGACGAGCAGCGCGTCCTCGTCCTCGCCGCCCGGGAGTGGGCGCGCGAGGGGCCCGGCGCGCGCCACGCGACGTTGCCCGGCGGGGCGCGGATGAGCGTCGAGACGGTGTGCCTCGGCTGGCACTGGATCCCCTACCGCTACAGCCGCACCCGCGACGACCAGGACCGATCGCCGGTGCAGCCGTTCCCGGGCTGGCTCGCCGACCTCGGCGCGCGAGCGGTCGCCGACGCCTTCGACCAGCCGGGCGTCGACTACCGGCCCGACGTCGCCCTGGTGAACTCCTACCGCGGCGACGCCCGCCTCGGGATGCACCAGGACCGCGAGGAGCTCGCCCCCGACCCCGTGGTGTCGCTGAGCCTCGGCGCGGCCTGCGTGTTCCGCATCGGCAGCCCTCACGACCGCCGCGGCCCCTGGCAGGACGTCGAGCTGCACTCCGGTGACCTCGTCGTCTTCGGGGGCGAGCACCGGCTGGCGTACCACGGCGTGCCGAAGCTGCTGCCCGACCGCGAGGTGCCCGCGGTCGGGACCGCGCCCGGCGAGCGGATCAACATCACCCTGCGCGTCTCGGGGCTCGCGTGACGTACCGCCTGCTCGGCGCCGACGGCCGCCCGTACGCGTCGGCGACGCCGGGCACGCTCGGCGGGCACCGGCGCCTGCGGATCTACGGGCGGCTCGACTGCCCCGGCGCCCGGCGGTGGCTCGCGCGTGGCCACTACGCGCAGCACCGCGTGTTCTTCGCCGACGAGGCCACCGCCCGCGCCGCGGGCTACCGGCCCTGCGCGGTGTGCCAGCCCGAGGCCCACCGCGCCTGGCGTGTCGGGGCTCGGCGTGTCGTGCCGGCGGTGGGCCACCGCAGGCACTGAGCGTCCGTGACGCCACACGCCCGCCACGGCGGGGGTCGCGGGCACGAACGCTAGCGGTCCGCGTCCTCCATCGGCGGCGGGATGTCGGAGTCGGGGTCGGCGGCCGGCGCCGGGGCCGGCTCGCCGCGCAGGGACGCGAGGAGGTCGGGCAGCTCGTCGGGCTTGAACAGCACGTCGCGGGCCTTGGAGCCCTCCGACGGACCGACGACGCCCCGGGTCTCCAGCAGGTCCATCAGCCGCCCGGCCTTCGCGAACCCGACCCGCAGCTTGCGCTGCAGCATCGACGTCGACCCGAACTGGCTGGTGACGATCAGCTCCGCCGCCGCGACCACCAGCTCGAGGTCGTCGCCGATGTCCGGGTCGATCTCCTTCTTCTCGCCCGCGGCCTCGGTGGTGACCGACTCGTCGTAGTCGGGATCGGCCTGCTCCTTGCAGTGGTCGACCACCGCGGCGATCTCGTCGTCGGCGATGAACGCGCCCTGCAGGCGGTTGGTCTTGCCCGCGCCCATGGGCAGGAAGAGCGCGTCGCCCATGCCGATGAGCTTCTCGGCACCGGGCTGGTCGAGGATGACCCGCGAGTCGGTCAGCGACGACGTCGCGAACGCCAGCCGCGACGGCACGTTGGTCTTGATCAGGCCGGTGACGACGTCGACGCTCGGGCGCTGGGTGGCGAGCACGAGGTGGATCCCCGCGGCCCGGGCCTTCTGCGTGATGCGGACGATCGCGTCCTCGACGTCGCGGGGCGCGGTCATCATGAGGTCGGCGAGCTCGTCGACGATGCACATGATGTACGGGTACGGCCGGTACACCCGCTCCGAGCCGGGCGGCGCCTGGATGGCCCCGCTGCGCACCTTCTCGTTGAAGGTGTCGATGTGCCGCACGCGGTTGGCCTGCATGTCCGTGTAGCGCTGCTCCATCTCCTCGACCAGCCACTGCAGCGCCGTGGCCGCCTTCTTCGGCGAGGTGATGATGGGCGTGATGAGGTGCGGGATGCCCTCGTAGGGCGTCAGCTCGACCATCTTCGGGTCGATGAGGATCATCCGGACCTCGTCCGGCGTCGACCGCGTCAGCAGCGACACCAGCATCGAGTTGACGAAGCTCGACTTGCCGGAGCCGGTGGAGCCCGCGACCAGCAGGTGGGGCATCTTCGCCAGGTTGGCCGTGACCATCCGGCCCTCGATGTCCTTGCCCAGGCCGATGACCATCGGGTGGGTCTCGGCCCGCGCCGTCGGCGAGTTCAGGACGTCGGCGAGGCGCACCATCTCGCGGTCGGAGTTGGGCACCTCGATGCCCACCGCCGACTTGCCCGGAATGGGCGCGAGCAGCAGCACGCGGTCGGTGGCCGCGGCGTAGGCCAGGTTGCGGTGCAGCGCGGTGATCTTCTCGACCTTCACGCCGTGCCCGAGCTCGACCTCGTAGCGGGTGACCGTCGGCCCGCGGGTGAAGCCGGTGACCTCGGCGTCGACCTTGAACTGCTCCAGGACCCCGGTGATCGCCTCGATCATCGCGTCGTTCGCGGCGCTGCGGGCCTTCGGCGGCTCGCCGGGCGTGAGCAGGTCGGGCGGCGGGAGGCGGTAGTCGCCGTCGGCGTCCTCGCGGTGGGAGCTGAACGACGCCGCGGCCTGGGGGTCGGTCTCGGTCTCCTCTGGCGGCACGGGCGCCACCACGGGAGCGGGCGCGGACGCGCGCGCCGGAGCGGCCTTCGACGACCGGCCCTTCGGCGGCTCCGCGGGCGCCTCGGCCGGCAGGCCCTCCGGCGGCGTCGTCAGGTCGGGCACCGCCGCGGCGTTCCGGTCGCGGTGGCGCGCCGGGTGGGCGGCGGCGTCGGGGTCGTCCTCGTCGGAGGGCTCGTCGGAGGCCTGGTCGGAGGCCTGGTCGCCACCCCGGCGGCGACCGCGCCGCGGGATCGCCGTGGTCGGCGCGGTGCCGTCGTCCTCGAGGCCGTCGACGTCGACGTCCTCGGGACCGCCCCACTCGTCCTCGGGGTGCTCACCGGTGACCAGGGCGCGCAGGCGCACCCCGACCTCGCGCACCGGCGTACCGGTCAGCACGAGCAGCCCGTAGAGCCCGACGAGCACGAGGACGATGCCGGCGATCCAGACGGTGACGCCGCGCGCGAGCGGGTCGGCGATCACGGCGCCCAGGACGCCGCCCGCGTCGCGGCGCCCGGCGAGGTCGCGGGGCGCTCCGACGACGAGGTGCCACACCGCCAGGACGCCGACGCCGAGCAGGAGCGCGCCGACCACCGTGCGCGGGCGGGTCTCGGGCAACGGGTCGGTGCGCAGGAGCACCACCGCGACGCCGAGGAGCACGACGGGCAGCACGAGGGCCGCGGCGCCGACGACCGTGCGCAGCCCCAGGTCGAGCCCGGCGCCGACGGGACCGCCCGCGCGCCACCACACGCCCGCGGCGGTGACGACCGCGAGCACGACCAGCCCGAGGGCGATGCCGTCGCGCCGGTGGGCGGCGTCGACGTCACGGGCCCGCCCGAGCGTGCGCACGAGGGAGCCGAGACCACGCGCGGTGAGCACCCAGCCGCCCCGCAGCGTCCGCACCACGGGCCCGGGCCCGGTGCGCCGCGCGGGCGCGCGCCCCCTGCCCGACGACCGCCCCGCGGGCCGGCGTCCCTTCGCGGGGCGGCGCTGCTGCGGCGACCGGGTCGCGGTGTCGGACCCGCCGCCCTTCGGGCGCGGGGTCCGTCCACCCGTGATCGGGCGGCTGCGGGACCCGCGCTTGTCAGGTGTCTCGGTCCGCCCGGCCATGGCGACACGGTAGCCCGGGCACACCACGAGCCCCGGTAGCCACACGCGTCCCGGTGGGTGAGGCCGCGCTCAGGCGCGCGTCACTCGCCGCGACCGCGCCCGACGATCTCGTCGTGCCACACCGAGGTCTTCGTGCAGTACTCCGGCGCGACCATGACGTCCCGCTCCGCGAGCAGCTGCTCGAACCCCGCGGCGGCCTCCGGCACCTCCTGCGGGCAGCAGCGCGTCGACAGCTCGACCAGCTCGCGGCCGCTCGGGAAGCGGAAGTGCTCGAGATCGACACGGCGCAGGCCCAGCGCCGTCGCCGTCACCTTGACCCGGCGCACGACCATCGGCCCGTGGACGCGCAGCTCGGACAGCCGTGCGTCGTCGACGGCCTCGTTCCCGCCGGTCAGGGCCCACTGGCTCTGGGTCGCCGAGAGCAGCTCCCGCGCCTTGGCCGAGCCCGCGATCACCGACGCGGCGATCGCCGAGTCGATGTCCCGGCGGACCTCGATGTCCTTCCAGACCCCCTCCGGGACGACGTCGTACTCGACGCGCGCGCCGCGGGGGCGGTAGCACCCGAGCTCGGTGCCGCGACGGCGCGCGGACACGGCGAGGTCGAACTTCCCGCGCGCCCGGCGGCGCAGCCGGACCTCGACGCCGGCGCGCAGGAGGTCCAGCTCCGCGGTGTCGAGGAGGTAGCTCTGGCGCACGCTCCAGGTGGGCCCGTGGCGCCCGGTCAGGGCTTCGGCCGCCGCTCCCGCCGGCGGCACCAGCAGGGTCTTCATCTCCACGCTGTCGGCGTGCGCCCCGTGTGTGCTCAGCCACCGGAGCGCCTCGGCCGACCCGAACCTGCCCACCAGATGGTCCTCCCGTCCGGCGCCGGCCGCCCCCGCCGGCGGCGCCGCCCCGACCGACCATAGCCGCCCCCCGGTGATCCACGACACCTCGTCGCGGCGATCCCGACCGGTCGGACAGGTCCCCTCCGTTCCCCGTCCGCGCCCGGACCGGGACGGAGCGCTTTTCCGGAGACCGGAACACGCCCGAAAACTACTCACGGTGATCGACGCAGGCTGAAAGCGTGATCATGGCTCCGAGGGCATGATCGGGAACCGATTCCCCCCTCGTGCCTCTTGCCGACGTCGGATCGGCTCCCTACTGTCGCCTGTGGCTCAGCACACACCGCTCGGCGCCCGAGATCAACCGGCCGCCGTCAGACGGACGTGTCCTGCCGCCCAGTGGTCGACGTCGTCGGCCCGACGGTCGAGCGACCGGTGGCAGCAGCAGAGTCTGCCGAGCCTCCCCTCTCGACGTCCCCGTCGACGCACCACGCCCCGCGACACCCGGCCGCGCCCCGCCCGGGTCCGTCGACGGAGAAGCAACAGGGCATCCACGAGGAGGTACGTCGGATGACGTCCACTGATCGATCGGACGAACTGGCCGCCGCGGGCCTGGACGGCCAGAACAGGACGGCCCTCGGCCGGCTGCTCGGCACGGGCAGCATCGGGCACGCCGAGAAGGGGTCCGACGGCATCATGCGGGCCACGGTCCGCATCCCGGAGGACGAGCTGATCTGGGAGCCGTCGATCCTCGTGTTCCCCGAGGGCGGCGAGGTCGAGCTCACGCTCATCAACGACGACAAGAACACCCACTGTGCGGTGCTGCCGCACAACGGTGACCCCAAGATCATCTGGATGGTCAACCACTCCAAGGGCACGGCCCGGCTCTCGCTGTCGGGCCCCGGCACCTACTACTACGGCTCCACGACCGGCAACGACGAGGGCCGCGGCCTGACCGGCGCCCTCGTCTTCGGCGGCGAGGTCCCGGACTCCGCGAAGCAGGACCGTCCGCCGCAGCCGCGCCCGTAAGAGCCCCGTCGAGCCCGTAGAGAGGAAGAACGTCACATGACCGACTACGTGGACGCCGGCGAGGCCGTCCCGCACAAGACCCTCAGCGCCACCAAGGGCAGCGCCCCGGCGACCGGCAACGTCGACTTCGAGCGGATCAAGGCCGCGAAGTCGGAGCCGCAGAACTGGCTGACCTACTACGGCAGCTACGACGGCCAGCGGCACAGCCCGCTGGACCAGATCAACAAGGAGACGGTCAAGAGGCTCAGCCCGGCGTGGGTGTTCCAGGCCGGCATGAACGGCCTGCACTCCGGCGCCTCGACCTACTCGTTCGAGGCCTCCCCGCTCGTGGTCGAGGGCGTCATGTACGTCTCCGGCCCCGACGGCAAGGTCTGGGCGATCGACGCCGCTACCGGCGAGGAGCTGTGGCGCTACAAGTGGGCGTCGCCGTACGACGTCTCGCTGTGCTGCGGCAACGTCAACCGCGGCGTCGCGGTGGGCCACGGCAAGGTGTACATGTACACCCTCAACGCCCACCTCATCGCCCTCGACGCCCAGACCGGTGACCTCGTGTGGGACACCGTCAACGGTGACGTTCGGGCCGGCGAGAGCGGTTCGGTCGCGCCGCTGATCGTCAAGGACAAGGTCATCGTCGGCAGCGCGGGCGGCGAGTTCGGCCTCCGCGGCCACATCGACGCCTTCGACGCCCAGACCGGCGAGCGCCAGTGGCGCTGCTACACGGTGCCGAAGCCCGGCGAACCCGGGTCGGAGACGTGGGGCGACGAGAACGCCGAGGCGTGGCAGCGCGGTGGGGCCAACTGCTGGGTCACCCCGACCTACGACCCCGAACTCGAGCTGCTGTACCACGGCACCGGCAACCCGGCGCCCGACTTCGACGGCGGCGTCCGCCCGGGCGACAACCTCTACACCGACAGCGTCGTCGCGGTGGACGTGAACACCGGGACCATCCAGTGGCACTACCAGTTCACCCCGCACGACCTGTGGGACTACGACTCGACGATGGAGAACCTGCTCTTCGACGCTCCGGACGGGCGCAAGCTGCTCGCCCACGCGGACAAGAACGGCTACTTCTTCGTCCTCGACCGCACCAACGGCGAACTGGTGCGCGTCTTCCCCTTCGTCGACCGCATCACCTGGGGCGAGATCACGCCGGACGGCAAGGTCACGCCGAAGGTGTACCCGGACGAGGAGGGCGTCCCCGTCCACTTCTGGCCCGGCCCGGCCGGCGGCAAGGAGTGGACGCACATGTCCTACAACCCCAGCACGGGGTTGATCTACGTGCCCGTCCAGGAGGTCGGGGCGACGGCCACCCGCCGCCGCCGCGAGTTCCGGGAGAGCATCCCCTACTGGGGCGCCGGAGTGGCCGTCGACCTCGACGACTTCTACGGCTACGTCGCCGCCATCGACCCTGTCACGGGCGAGGAGAAGTGGCGCTGGAACAACGAGTACCCGATGTGCGCCTCGACGCTGACCACCGCGGGTGGCCTGGTGTTCCAGGGCACGCCGACCGGTGAGTTCGTCGCGCTCGACGCGGACACCGGCGAGAAGCTGTGGTCGTTCCAGTGCGGCAGCGGGCACCACTCGAGCCCGTCGACGTTCGAGGTCGACGGCCGCCAGTACATCGCCGTCCCCAGCGGGTGGGGCGGCTGGGTCGAGGGCTTCCTGCCCGGCCTGCTGGGCGCCGCCGCAGGTGACGCGCTGTTCTGCTTCGCGCTGCCCGAGAGCTAGACCACCCCAGAGAAGAAGCGTCACGTCGGCGTCAGCCGACAGGAGGGAGACACGACATGGAGCTCCACGTGTGGGAGGCCCCGGAGTTCGAGGAGATCGGGGTCGCTCCCGAGGTGACGATGTACGTCGCCCAGATGGACGACTGATCGACTGCTGACCGCGAAGGGGCGCCGGAGGAGTTCCGGCGCCCCTTTCCGGCGTTTCGGTGCCCCTCTCCTCGGCAAACCGACTGGAGATCCGATGACCGTCGAGCAGACAGAGGCGCGGCCGGCGGCCAAGCGCTGGCTCTGCGAAATGTGTGGCTTCATCTATGATCCGGAGGAGGGTGACCCCGACAGCGGCATCCCGCCCGGGACGCCCTTCGAGGACATCCCCGACGACTGGATGTGCCCGATCTGCGGCGCCGAGAAGGCGGATTTCCGCGAGGTGGAACCGGGCGAGTTCCCGGAGATGTGAGGATGCTGCGTACATGATCACCGGGTACGGCCACTTCGCCCAGCTCGCGGAATCGCTGCAGTGGGACGAGACCACCATCGACCTGAGCGCCGACATCGAGGCCTGGCCGCAGCTCGAGCAGGACGAGTACGACCAGGTGCTCGGCCTGCTCGCCGGCTTCTGCATCGGCGAGACATCGGTGGCCACGCACCTCACGTCGTTCCACGCGGCCGCGTCCACCGACGACAAGATGGCCGAGGTCTTCGCGGCCCAGGCCCGCGACGAGGCCCGCCACGCCCGCTTCTTCGACCGGGTGGTGCGCGAGGTCGCCGGCGTGCCCGGGTCGAACATGACCGAGCGCGTCGAGGCCCTGCGCGACCGCGTCAGCCCCGCCCTGGTCGAGCTGTTCGAGGAGCGTCTGCCCGCGATCGCCGAGAGCGTCGCCGAGGACCACGAGAACCTCACCGCCGCGGTCGGGCTCTACCACATGATCCTCGAGGGCGTGGTGCTCACCGCGGGTCAGCACGCGCTGCTCCAGACGATCGAACAGTGCTCGGTGAAGCTTCCCGGGGTACACAAGGGAATGGAACTGGTGCTGCGCGACGAGCGCTGGCACATCGGGTTCGGCTCCCGCGTCATCCAGAGCGCGGACATCGTCGACGACGAGATGGAAGAACTGCTCACCCAGGGCGTCAAGGCCGCGTCCGCGTGGGGCGACCTGATCTCCCAGGACGACATCGCGAAGGTCGAGCACCTCCACCAGCGGCGTCTCAAGTCGGTCGGCATCAAATTCTGGTGATCTCGCACGCTGCCCGCGCGGCGTGTGGCAGGTACCGTTGATCGAGAAGTGATCGAGAGGAGGTGGCAGCAATCATGGAGTCGCTCTCCATCTGGGAGACCCCGGAGTTCGAGGAGTTCGGTGTCGCCCCCGAGGTGACGATGTACGTCGCTCAGCTCGACGACTGACGGCGAACGCGGCAGGGGCGTCGGAAATGTCTTTCCGGCGCCCCTGTCGCCGTCGTCGCACCAGGCGCACGGATCGCGAGGGAGGACGGGGCGATGTGGCTGCGGGTGCTCGGCGCCGGCGCGGGCGGCGGTTTCCCCCAGTGGAACTGCGGCTGCCCGGGGTGCCGCGCGGTCCGTGACGGCTCCCGGCCGGCCACGCCCCGCACGCAGTCGTCGATCGCCGTGAGCGCCGACCGGACCACGTGGTTCCTGGTCAACGCCTCCCCCGACCTGCGGGCCCAGATCGAGGCGTCACCGGTCCTGCGGCCGGGCGGCACGAAGCGCAGCGGAGCTGCCGCGCCGAAGGCCGGATACAGCGCGAAGCGCGACAGCCCGATCGCCGCCGTCCTGCTCACCGACGCCGAGCTCGACCACACGATGGGCCTGCTGCTGCTGCGCGAAGGTCCGGGCGTGGAGCTGCACGCCACCGAGGCGTCCCTGCAGACCCTGCGGGACGGCACGGGCTTCCTGTCCACCCTGGAGCGCTACACGACGGTCACACCGCACACGGTCGTCCCCGGCGAGACCGTCGCGCTCGGCGAGGGCCTCACCTACACCGCGTTCGACGTCCCGACGGTGAAGAAGGCCCGGTTCGGGGTCACGGAGGACGTCGGTCGCGTGGTGGGCTACCGCTTCACCGACACCGCGACCGGCCGGAGCGCGGTGTACCTGCCCGGTGTCCAGGAGGTGACGCCCGCCGTGCACGACGAGCTGGCCGCCGCCGACACCGTGCTGGTCGACGGCACGACGTGGACCGACGACGAGATGATCCGTCTCGGCCTCGCGTCGAAGACCGCCCGCGACATGGGCCACCTGGCCGTCGACGGGCCGGACGGGAGCCTCGCGGTCCTCGCCGGCCTCCCGGCCGAGCGCAAGATCTACGTCCACATCAACAACACGAACCCGATGCTGCTCGAGGACTCCCCCGAGTACGCGACGGTCGCCGCCCGCGGGGTGGAGATCGCTCTCGACGGGCTCGAGGTGGAGGTCTGAGGAGCGGCATGACGGTCACCCACGCGACCAACGGCACGGGCACCGACGCGGGCCCCGGGACGGCGGTCGGCCCGGAGGCCCTGGTGGAGCGGCTGCGCTCCCAGGCCACGCGCTACCACAGCGAGCACGACTTCCACGTGCGCATGAACGCCGGCGAGCTCTCGCCGGAGCAGATCCGGGGCTGGGTGGCCAACCGCTTCTGCTACCAGGAGGCGATCCCGCGCAAGGACGCCGCGATCCTCGGCAACTGCCCGGACCGCGAGATCCGCAAGCGCTGGATCCGGCGGATCACCGACCACGACGGCACCGACACCACCGAGGGCGGCATCGAGGCCTGGCTGCGGCTCGGCGAGGCCTGCGGCGTCCCCCGCGAGGAGATGGACGACGGGCGCCACATCGTCCCGGGCGTGCGCTTCGCGGTCGACGCCTACGTGACCTTCGCGCGCACCCGGCCGTGGGTCGAGGCGGTCGCGTCGTCGCTCACCGAGCTGTTCGCGCCGGGGCTCATGGCCGAGCGCCTCGCCGCGTTCGAGAAGCACTACACGTGGATCGCCAAGGACGGGCTCGACTACTTCCGCAACCGGCTGCACCAGGCGCCGCGCGACTCCGAGCACGCGCTGGAGATCGTCCAGGAGCACTGCCGCACCGCGGAGGCACAGGACGCCGCGGTCGCCGCGCTCGCCTTCAAGAACGACGTGCTCTGGAGCATGATGGACGCCATCGACAAGGCGTATCCCTCGTGACCGACACCGTCCCGCGCACCGGGCGGCCCGCGCTCGCCCGGTTCGTCAAGACCCGCTACGACAAGGCGCGCGAGCGGCAGGTGCTGCTCGGGCCCGAGACGGTCGTCACGCTCAACCCGACCGGCGCCGACATCCTGGCCCTCTGCGACGGGCAGCGGACCGTCGGCGACATCGTGGACGAGCTCGGCCGCCGCTACGACCGCGTCGTCGACGACGAGGTGATCGCGTTCCTGGAGCGCCTCGCGTCCCGGCGCTGGGTGGTGATCACCGATGAGTGAGCAGGTCCTCGACGGCCCCCTCGGCGTGCTCGCCGAGCTGACCCACGCCTGCCCGTTGTCGTGCTCGTACTGCTCCAACCCGCTGGAGCTCACCAAGCGCTCCGCCGAGCTCTCGACCGACGAGTGGCGCCGCGTGCTCGACGAGGCCGCCGTCCTCGGCGTGCTGCAGAGCCACTTCTCCGGCGGCGAGCCGCTGCTGCGCCGCGACCTCGTCGACCTGGTGGGCCACGCGAGCGGGCTCGGGATGTACACCAACCTCGTGACCAGCGCGATCGGCCTGTCCCGGCCCCGCGCGGAGGCGCTGCGCGACGCCGGGCTCGATCACGTGCAGGTGAGCATCCAGGCCGACGAGCCGGTGCTCTCCGACCGCCTCGCCGGCATCTCCTCGTTCGAGAAGAAGATCGAGGCGGCCCGGCTGGTCAAGGAGCTGGGCTGGCCGCTGACCCTCAACGTGGTGCTGCACCGGCAGAACATCGACCGGATCGCGGCGATCCTCGACTGGGTCGAGGAGCTGGAGGCCGACCGGGTCGAGCTCGCCAACACCCAGTACTACGGCTGGGCGCTGCGCAACCGCGAGGCCCTGCTGCCGAGCCGCGAGCAGCTCGAGCACGCGGAGACGGTCAGCCGCGCGGCCCGCGAGCGCCTGCGGGGGCGCACCGACGTCATCTACGTCATCCCGGACTACTACAGCCGCTACCCCAAGCCCTGCATGGGCGGGTGGGGCTCGCGCCAGCTCGTCGTCGGCCCCGAGGGCAACGCCTGGCCCTGCCTCTCGGCCCACGAGCTGCCGCTGCCCCGGGCCAACGTCCGCGAGCACGACCTGCCCTGGATCTGGCGCTCGTCGCCGCTGTTCTCCGCGTTCCGCGGCACCGACTGGATGCCCGACCCGTGCCGCAGCTGCGATCGCCGCGAGGTCGACCTCGGCGGGTGCCGCTGCCAGGCCTTCCAGCTCACCGGGGACATGAACCGGACCGACCCGGTCTGCGTGCTCTCCCCCGACCGCTACCTCGTCGACGAGGCCGTGGCCGCGGCCAACGACCCCGCCGCCGCGCCGGCCGCGGGGTCCACGCGCGAGCCCGTGCTGGTCCCGATGCCCGAGGTCGCGGTCCGCCCGCACCGCGCGGACTGACGCCCTCCGGGAAGCGATCACGGCGGTTACCCTCCTCGGGTCCTGTCGCAGCGGGGGATCCACGAGGAGGAGCCACATATGTCCGGTGGCGGAGGAAAGATCGAGCAGCGGGTCGTCCTGACGCGTCAGGAGGCCGCCAAGTGGCTCCACCAGCTGGCGACGGCGCTGGAGACCGGCGGCACGGCCGACGTGGCGCTCGTGGGACCGACCGTCGCGCTGAACCTGCCCGAGGAGTTCGAGGTCGAGCTGGAGCTCGAGCCCTACGGCGAGAAGATCGAGCTCGAGTTCGAGCTCGTGTGGCCGAACGAGGGCAACGAGCCGTCGTCGGACCGGCCGCGGACCTCGGTCGGGGCCCCGCAGCCCCTGCGGTGACCATCGCCCTTCCTTGCGGACGGCGCCCGCGTGCAGTACTCAGGTCCCCGTGTCCGTGATCGCGATCACCTTCGTCGTCATCGCCCTGGCGGAGGTGGCGGACACCAGCGGTCTCGTGACGCTCGTCCTCGCGACGCGCTTCCCGGCCCGCTGGGTGCTCATCGGCGTCTTCGCCGGGATGCTCGTGCACGTCGGCATCGCCGTGGCGGCGGGGAGCCTCGTCGGTCTGCTCCCGGAGCGTCCCCTCGAGGCGATCCTCGCCGTCATGTTCCTCGTCGGCGCGGCCCTCACGCTCCGCGAGGGCCTGGAGGACGACGACGATGACGATGACGACGACGTGGAGCGGGAGGTCCCGCGGACCCGGTGGGCGGTGGCGGCGACGGCGTTCGGGATCACCGCGCTCTCCGAGCTCGCGGACCCCTCGCAGATCCTCACCGCGACCCTCACCGCGCAGTACGGCGACCCGCTGCTCGTCGGCATCGGGGCGCTCCTGGGCCTCTGGGCCGTGTCCGCCCTCGCGATCTACGGCGGCAACCGGCTGCGCCGGGTCGTGCCGGTGAAGTGGGTGGCCATCGTGGCGGCGTCGATCATGGTGGTGCTCGCCGTGATCAGCGCGGTCGAGGCGATCCGGGGCTGACACCGCCGTGATCCCGATCGTCGAGTTCGTCCTCGGCGTCGCGGTGCTCGTCTACTGCGCCGAGAAGCTCATCGGCCACCTCGTCGGGGTGGCGAGCCGGTGGGCGGTCTCGCTGTTCCTCGTCGCGGTGGTGTTCACCGGGATCGAGGTCGACGACCTGGCGTTCGGCCTGGCGCTCGGGCTCGAGGACCTCCACGAGGTCGCCCTCGGCACGGTCATCGGCACGACGATCGCCATGCCGGGGCTCGTGCTCGCCGTGGCCGCGCTCGTCGCGCCCACCGCCGTCGAGGTGCCCCGGGACTACCTCGGTCTCTACGCGGGCGCGCCGCTGGTGATGTACGCGCTGGCGCTCACCGGGACGCTGACACCGGTCGCCGGCGTCGTGCTCCTGGTGCTCTTCGCCGCGTTCGTCGGGTGGATCGCGCTGCGCGAGTACGCGGCGCGGCGCCCGGTCTGGCGCGACGCCGCACTCTACGAGCAGATCGACCGGGTGACCCTCGGCGGCGGCGTCGCGTCGCGGCGGGGGCGCGCCGACCCGGTCGGTCCGCGCGGGGAGCCGCCGGCGGGCCACCGGATCGACGCGGGCTTCCTGCGGGCGCGCCGGCGCTCCCCCGCCGGGACCGTCGTGCTCGCCCTCCTCGCGCTGGCCGGGCTCGTCGTCGGCGCCGCGGTCGCCGGGGCGGGGACCGAGGGCGTCCTCGAGGAGTTCGCCGTCGAGGGGACGGTCTTCGGCGTCACGATCGCGACGCTCGCCCTCTCGCTCGAGGACCTCCTGCTCACCGTCGAGCCCGCCCGCCGGGGCGCACCCGAGATCGGCGTGGCGAACGTCGTCGGCAGCGTGGTGTTCTCGGTGACCGGCAAGCTCGGGATCCTCCTGCTCGCCGGCGGCGCGATGGTGGTGACGCCCGAGGTCGTGCGCTGGCACCTGCCCGCGCTCGTGCTGATCACGGCGACGTCGGCGGTCTTCCTCGCCACCGGGCGGCTGCGCCGGCGCCACGGCGTCGTCCTGCTCGCGGCCTACGTCGCCTACTTCGTCGTCAGCCTAGTGTTCTTCGGCGGGGTCCCGGTCGGGGACTGAGGCGCTCTGGTCCCCGACCGGGCCGCCGTCGTCGTCAGGCCGCGATCATCCCGTGCGGGTCGATGACGAACTTCTTCGCGACGCCCGAGTCGAACTGGGCGTAGCCCTGGGGCGCGTCGTCGAGGGAGATGACGGTCGCGTTGACCGCCTTCCCGATCTCCACCCGGTCCCGCAGGATCGCGTTCATCAGCTGCCGGTGGTAGCGCATGACCGGGCACTGGCCGGTCGTGAACGAGTGCGACTTCGCCCAGCCCAGGCCGATGCGGATCGAGAGGCTGCCCTCCTTGGCGGCGTCGTCCGCGGCGCCCGGGTCCCCCGTCACGTAGAGGCCGGGGATGCCGAGCTTGCCGGCCGCCCGGGTGACCTCCATGATCGAGTTCAGAACGGTCGCCGGCTGCTCGTGGTCGGAGTCCTTGCCGTGGCCGCGTGCCTCGAAGCCGACCGCGTCGACCGCGGCGTCCACGACGGGCTCCCCGACGATCTGCTCGAGCTTCTCCGGGAGCGAGCCCTCCTCGGAGAGGTCGACGGTCTCGGTGCCGATGACCTCGCGCGCGTGGCGGAGCCGCTCGCCGTTCATGTCCCCGACGATCACCGCGGCGGCGCCCAGCAGCTTCGCCGACGCCGCGGCGGCCAGGCCGACGGGGCCGGCGCCCGCGATGTAGACCGTGGACCCGGTGGTCACGCCGGCGCTCACGCAGCCGTGGTAGCCGGTGGGGAAGATGTCCGACAGCATCGTCAGGTCGAGGATCTTCTCCATCGCCTGCTCGCGGTCGGGGAACTTCAGCAGGTTCCAGTCGGCGTAGGGGACCATGACGTACTCGGCCTGGCCGCCCTGCCACCCGCCCATGTCGACGTAGCCGTAGGCCGAGCCCGGGCGGTCGGGGTTGACGTTGAGGCAGACCCCGGTGTGCCCCTCCTTGCACATCCGGCAGCGCCCGCAGGCGATGTTGAACGGCGCGGAGACGAGGTCGCCCTGCGCGATGAACTCGACGTCGCGGCCGACCTCCACGACCTCGCCGGTGATCTCGTGGCCGAGGATCAGTCCGGGCGGGGCGGTGGTGCGTCCGCGGACCATGTGCTGATCGGAGCCGCAGATGTTGGTGGCGACCAGTTTCAGGACCACGCCGTGGGGACACTGGCGTCCCACGTTGGCCGGGTTGACGCCCGGCCCGTCCTTGAGCTCCAGGCCCGGCTCCTCGATGTCCTGGATCTCGACCTTCATGGGTTCGATGTACGCGACGGCCTTCATGCACTCCGATTCTGTAACCCGTGGTGAGCCACGTCACTCACGCGGTCGCAGGAGGCGATCCCCCTCGCCGGACCCGTCGTCGGTGGGTCGGACGCCCCGCCCGGGACACGAAGCGCAGGAAGGCTTCGTTCCGCGGGCAGCGCCGGCCTCACGGCACCCCGGCCAGCACGAGCACCGCCGTCGTCACCCCGGCGCCCACGACGAGGCCGGCGAGGACCTGCGCCGCGGTGTGCGCGCGCAGCACCAGGCGGGCCAAGCCGACGAGCGGGACGGCGAGCCATGCCAGGGCCCACCAGCCCCCGCCGAGCAGGGTCAGCACCGCCGCCGCGGCCGCCACGACGGCGACGTGGAAGCTGACCTTCCAGACCAGGGTGATCGCGGTGGCGACAGCGACGGTCACGAGCACCGCGATCTGCAGCGCCGTGATCGGCCGGGGAGCGCCGGCGACCACCAGGACGACGACGCCGAGCGCGACCGACGCCGCGGCCAGCCCCAGGGGCACCGCACGCTGCTCGCGCTCGCGCAGGTGGTGGTCGGTGTAGCGGCCGGACCGCACGCCGCGGTCGACGATGAACGCCGGGATCGCCACGGTGAACACCATCCCCACCAGCGACCACGCCACCCCGACGGGGCCCGCCGCGAGCGCCCCGACGATCGGGTACAGGACGGCGAGCAGCAGCGTCGGCGACGTCGCGGTCGTGACGCGGGCGGCGATGCGCTGCGCGGGAGTGGCCACCTCGGCGGCGTCGGAGGTGGTCACCCGCCGTAGCCTAGGCGGCCTACCGAGGGAGGGTCGCATGAGTCGGGACGCGCAGCTCGTCCTCGCCGTGGTGACGGCACCGCCGGGCCGGCTCCTGCTCGTCCACCGCCCCGGGGAGATGCCGCCCGCGGTGCTGCCCGGTGGCCGGCCGCAGGCCCGCGAGTCGCCCGGAGCGACCGCCGAGCGCGGGTGCCTCGAGGAGACCGGCGTCGAGATCCGCGCCGGCCGCCAGCTCGGGCGCTTCAACCACGACGGCATCGCCACGATCTACGTCGCCGCGCGCCCCGTCCACGACGTGGACCCCGAGGAGATCCCCGACAGCGTGCGCGCCGGCTGGTACCTCCACGACCAGGTGGACATGGTGCTGCCGAACCTCTGGGCGCCGGTGCGCCACCACCTGGAGAAGACGATCCGGCGTCGCTGAGATCAGTGCGCGTACGCCGCCACGCAGGCCCAGGACAGCGCGGCGAGGACGAGGAAGCCGACGGCGACGCCGGCGTACCCCACGACCCCGGCGAGGGCCGCGGCGGTGACCGGGGTGACCAGGCCGGCGACGCCCCAGCCGGTGAACACCAGGCCGTAGGTGGTGCCGAAGCGCTCGGGCGGGACGACGTCGGACGTCGCGGCCGGGGTGAGCGTCGACAGCGCCCCGTACTGGGTGCCGAGCAGGAGCAGGGCGACGAGCGCGACGCTCCCGGTCGCGCCGGCGGCGAGCGGGGCGCAGGCGACGACCAGCAGCGCCGCGTTCGCGTGCAGGGCGGCCCGGCGACCGATCCGGTCGGACAGCGGGCCGGCGACCAGCCGCCCGGCGAGGTTGCCGACGTTGAGCAGGGCCACCGCGAGCGCCACGGCGGCCGCGTCGCCGGCGAGGCCGCCGGCCTGCGCGAAGGCGGCGAGGGCGGGCGCGCTGCCGAGCCCGAAGGCGAGCCACAGCGCCACCACCGAGCGGCTCGGGCGCGTCCGCCCGCCGGCGCGCTCGGCCCGGGCGCCCGGTCGCGCGCCGGGGACGAGGGCGGCGGCGACCGCCAGCAGCACCCCGAGCGCCCCGGCGAGGACGACGAGGGTGGCGCGGCGCCCGATCGCGTCGATCAGCGTCGAGGCCACCGGGGCGAGGACCGCGGAACCGGCGGCGTAGGCGCTGACGACCAGGCCGAGCGCGAGGCCGCGGCCGGTGGCGACGGTGCCGGCGACCCGCACGGCGGTGGCGTACCCGAGCCCCGTGGAGCCGCCGACGAGCACCCCGAAGGCCACGAACAGCACGAGCACCGACGACGCCGCGGCGCTGCCCAGCAGGCCGAGCACGGTCCCGGCGAGCGCGACCAGGGCGAGGCGGCGGGGCGCGACCCGGTCGGCGGCCCGTCCCCCGACCAGCACGCCGAGCATGAAGGCGAGCAGGCCGACGGAGAACACGCCGGCCAGCACCGCGTGACCGACGCCCAGCTCGCGCCCCAGGGCGCCGGTGAACACGTCCCAGACGAACAGCGGGCTGACCGCGAGGTCGAGCAGGACGGCACCGCCGAGCGCGCGGGCCTTGCTCACGGGTCCCGACGGTACCGGGGCCGTGACCACGGCCACGAGCCCGCGGGCCGCGGACGCGTGGCCGCCCGGCGGCGACCCGACGGATCACGGACCGTCGAATGGCGTCCGTGGCGGTCCGGCGCGAACTGCGCGCGCGTTCCGTCCCTCACCCCGGCCGCTCCCGGTTCGTGGCGCTGAGCAACGGAACCTGCCCGTTCTGCACCGATTCGCGCCCACCGGATCCGGTGCACACCGAGTGCGTCCGCGGCTGCCGTCCCGCGCCTTGACACCCCGCATGACGCGCAGGACAGTCGACCCTCTTCGATCCTCGGGAACGGGGGAGCGACGATGTCGTGGAATCTGCGGGGCCGCTATGTGGAGACCTGCTCCTGCGAGTTGATGTGTCCCTGCAACCTGTCGATGGATCACGGGGCCACCTACGATTTCTGCCGGGCGACTCTGGCGTTCGACATCCGTGAGGGATCGATCTCGGGCGTCGACGTGGCGGACCGAAAGATCGTCATGATCATCGATACACCGAAGGTCATGACCGAGGGGAACTGGCGGGTCGGCGTGTTCGTCGACGACCGGGCGACCGACGGCCAGTTCGAGAAGCTGGCGGAGGTGTTCAGCGGTCAGCTCGGAGGGCCGATGGCCGGTCTCGGACCGCTGGTCGGGGAGGTCCTGGGCCCGGAGCGGGCCGCGATCGAGATCGATCACGACGGCCTGCGGCACTCGGTGCGCGTGGCGGAGGCGATCGACTTCGAGATCCAGGACATCGTGCCGTTCGGCAAGGAGCCCCCCGAACCGGTGACGTTCTCGGGCATGTTCCACCCGGTGGCTCCCGACCTCACGATGGCCGAGGCGACCCGCTCGCACATCGACGCCTTCGGCATCCGTTACGAGGGCAGGACCGGGGTCTCGCACTCGGACTTCTCCTGGGCGGCGTGACGACATGCCCCTCGGGCAACGCCGCGACGGCGTTGCCGACGAGGGCCCTCGTCCGGCCCTCGCGGCTGCCGGAGCGCGGCTCGGTCTCCTCGTCGCGCTCCTGCTGATCGCCGCGGTCGCCTGGTGGTGGTCCGCCGAGCAGATGCGGGGAATGGACGCCGGGCCGTGGACCGCTCTCGGCGGTCTCGGCGCCTTCGTCCTGCTCTGGGTCGTCATGATGGCGGCGATGATGTTCCCGTCGATCGCGCCGACGGTCGCGCTGTACGCGCGGATGGCGAGGACGCGGGCACCGCTCGCGCCCTCCGCCTTCACCGCGGGCTACCTCCTGACCTGGACCGTGGCCGGGGTCGTCGCCTGGGGCATCGGGGCGTCGGTGAGCCACCTGGCCGGCGAAGCTCTCGCCTGGGACTCCGGTGGGCGCGTCCTCGCGGGCGCCGCGCTCGTCGTCGCCGGCGTCTACGAGCTGACCCCCGTGAAGAACGCCTGCCTGACCCGGTGCCGCAGTCCGTTCGGTTTCCTGCTCGGCTCCTGGCGCGACGGTGCGACCGGCGGCCTGCGGATGGGCGTCGAACTGGGCCTGTGGTGTCTCGGGTGCTGTTGGGCGCTCATGCTCGCGCTGTTCGCCCTCGGCGTGATGAGCATCGTGTGGATGGCGTTCGTCGCCGTCCTCATCGCCGTCGAGAAGATCGCTCCGTGGCGGACCTGGATCACCTGGGGAACGGCAGCGCTCCTCGTGATCCTCGGCGTCGTCGTCCTCGTCGCTCCGACCGCCGTTCCCGGGCTGACCGTTCCCGGCGTGTTCGACATGCCGATGATGATGTGAACACCCACCTCAGACCGGGAGCACCGTCGGCACGATCATGGGCCGGCGACGGTAGGTCTCCCCCACCCACTTGCCGACCACCCGCCGGACCGCCTGGGCGATGCGGTGGGTGTCGGTGATCCCCTCCGCCTCGGTGCGCGAGAGCTCCATCTCGACGAGCGAGACGACGTTCTCGAGCGCCTTCGGGTCGTCGGAGAACCCGCGCCCCGAGATGCGCGGCGGGGCCACCGCGCGCCCGGTGGCGGCCTCGACCGCGACCGTGATGGCGATGAACCCGCCCTCGCCGAGCACCATGCGGTCCGAGAGCGTCGACTCGCCGACGTCGCCGACCTGGTTGCCGTCGACGTAGACGTGCCCGACCTCGACCCGCCCGCTGATGGCGGCGCGGCCGTCGACGAGGTCGACGACGACCCCGTCCTCGGCGATGACGATGTTCTCCACCCCGGTGCGGCGGGCGATCTCGGCGTTCGCGCGCAGGTGGCGCCACTCGCCGTGCACCGGCATGACGTTGCGCGGGCGCAGCGCGTTGTAGAGGAACAGCAGCTCGCCGGCCGACGCGTGGCCGGAGACGTGCACGCGGGCGACGCCGGAGTGCACGACGTCGGCGCCGAGGCGCGTGAGGCCGTTGATGACGGCGAACACGGCCGTCTCGTTGCCCGGGATGAGGCTGGAGAGCAGCACGACGGTGTCGCCCGGGGTGATCGTGATCTGGCGGTGGTCGCCGCGGGCCATGCGCCCGAGCGCCGACAGCGGCTCGCCCTGCGAGCCCGTCGAGACCAGCACGACGTCCTTCTCGGGCATCGCCAGCGCGTCGTCGAGGTCGACGAGCAGCCCCTCGGGCACGTTCAGCAGGCCGAGGTCGGTCGCTATGCCCATGTTGCGCACCATCGAGCGGCCCGTGAAGCAGACCTTGCGGCCGTGCTCCGCCGCGGCGTCGAGCACCTGCTGGACGCGGTGCACGTGGCTCGCGAAGCAGGCGACGATCAGTCGGCTGGGCGCCCGGCGGAAGACGTCGTCGATCACCGGGGCGATGTCGCGCTCGGGGGTGACGAAGCCCGGGACCTCGGCGTTCGTCGAGTCGACGAGCAGCAGGTCGACGCCTTCGTCGCCGAGCCGGGAGAAGCCCGCGAGGTCGGTGAGGCGCCCGTCGAGGGGCAGCTGGTCGAGCTTGATGTCGCCGGTGTGCAGCACGGTGCCGCCGGGCGTGCGGACGGCGACGGCCAGCGCGTCGGGGATCGAGTGGTTGACCGCGAAGAACTCGCAGTCGAACGAGCCGTGGTGGTCGCGCTCCCCCTCGCGGACCTCGAGCAGGTGCGGGGTGAGCCGGTGCTCCCGGCACTTCGCCTCGACCAGCGCGAGCGTGAAGAGCGACCCGACCACGAGCAGGTCGGGGCGCTGGCGCAGCAGGAACGGCACGGCACCGATGTGGTCCTCGTGCCCGTGGGTGAGGATCAGCGCATCGACGTCGTCGAGGCGGTCCTCGACGGCGCGGAAGTCCGGCAGGATCAGGTCGACGCCGGGCGAGTCCTCGGAGGGGAAGAGCACGCCGCAGTCGACGATCAGCAGGCGCCCGTCGTACTCGAGCACGGTCATGTTGCGCCCGATCTCGCCGATGCCCCCGAGCGCCACGATGCGCAGGGCGCCGTCCGGCGTCGGCGGCGGGGTGCCCTCGGAGCCGGGGACCGACTGCGTGGGCACCCCGGAGCCCTGCGCGCAGTCGTGGCCCGCGTGGTCCTGCTGGCTCTGCGGACGGCCGGACTGCTGCGGGCGGCCGGACTGCTGCGGGCGGCCGGACTGCTGCTGACCCGCGTCGGGGCGACGGGCGGTCGAACGGCTGATCGGGGGACCTCCTGGGACGAGGGGCGGGTTCGGGAACGGGCGGTCAGAGACCGCGGTCGAGGGCCATGACCGTCGCGACGTCGGCCGGCTCGCCCTCGGGGTGCACGACGCACTCGTCGCGCCCGGCCGCGTGCAGCAGCAGCTCGCCGGGCTCCCCGGTGAGGATGACGGTGCGCGGCCCGGAGCGCACGGCGTGCTCCTCGCCGTCGGGGCGACGCAGGGTCACGGCCACCGGGCTCGAGCGGTAGGACAGGCGGCCGAGCAGGCCGACCATCCGCCAGATCGTGCGGTCGCGCGCCTCGTCCGGCGGGCGCGGCGACCACCCGGCCTGCGCCCGGCGCACGTCCTCGTGGTGGATGAAGAATTCCTGGACGTCCACCGCGCGCAGCGGCGGCAGGGCCATCGGGCTCCAGAACGGCGGGCCCGAGCGCAGGGTGGCCACGAGCTCGCCGAAGTCGCCGCGCGCGACGGAGGCCTGCACGTGCCCGGTCCAGCCCGCGAGCGGCGGGAGCAGGATGCCGGGCGCGGCGTCGGGGCGGCGTTCGCGGGTGATCAGGTGCGCGAGCAGGTCGCGCGTGGTCCAGCCCCCGCACAGCGTGGGCTCGTCGGGGCCGAGCCGCAGCAGCAGGTCGGCGAGATCGCGGCGCTCGGCGTCGGCGATCTGGGCGGCACTCATGGGGTTCTCCTACCCGGACGCCACCCGGCTCAGCCTTCGGCGACGAACGGGCTGGCGGCGACCTCGGACCCGCTCGGCAGGCGGCGGATCTCGAAGTCGGCGAACACGTTCGGCACCTCGGCCTGGAGCACCTTCAAGCAGGCGATCGCGAGGTCGCGGATCTCGACGTCCGCGTGCTCGCTCGCGCGCATGGCGATGAAGTGGCGCCAGGCCCGGTAGTTGCCGGTGACGACGATGCGGGTCTCGGTGGCGTTGGGCAGCACCGCGCGGGCGGCCTGGCGGGCCTGCTTGCGGCGCAGCGTGCGGTTGGGCTCGTCGGCGAAGCGCTCCTCGAGGCCCGCGAGGAGCTTCTCGTAGGACGCCAGCGCCGCGGCGCTCGCCTCGGCGAACATCTGGTGCAGCTCGGGGTCGTCGGCGATGACGTCCGGCTCGACCATGGCCGCGTCCTTCTCGGGGACGTAGCGCTGCGAGAGCTGCGAGTACGAGAAGTGCCGGTGGCGGATCAGCTCGTGGGTCAGGCTGCGCGAGATCCCGGTCAGGTAGAAGCTGACCGTGCCGTGCTCGAGCACCGACAGGTGCCCGACCTCGAGGATGTGCCGCAGGTAGCCGGCGTTGGTCGCCGTCGCCGGGTTCGGCTTGCTCCAGGACTGGTAGCAGGCGCGCCCGGCGAACTCGGCGAGCGCCTGGCCGCCGTCGACGTCGGTCTCCCACGGGACCCCGGGCGGCGCGAAGAACTCGGTCTTCGCGATCAGCGTGACCTCGGGCTGCACGGTCTCGGGCACGTCCGCCACGGTACAAGTCGCCCTCCCGCGCCCGTTCGCCGACAGCGTGATGACACCACGATGGTGGCGATCAGCGACTCGTGGTGTCACAGTGGTGTCATGGACCTGACACCGTACGTCGCCTCCCTCCGCGACGACCTCGCCGCGGCCGCCGCGGTCGGCGACGAGGCCACGACCCGGGCGGGCTCCTCGCTCGCCGCCGCCCTCGAGCCCGCCGTCCGGCTGGCGCTCATGAACGCGCTGTCCGACCTCGCCGGCGAGGTCTCCGAGCAGCTCGGCGACCGCACCGTCTCGCTGCGGCTGTCCGGCCGCGAGGTCAAGGTCGTCGTCGACCGCGACCCCTCGGCCGAGGACGGCTTCTTCGCCGGCCCCTCGTCGTCGCCGTTCGCGGGCACGCCCGGCGGCGGCCCCGGGTCGCGCCAGACCCCGCCGCCCCCGCCCGGCTTCCCCGGTTTCGGCGGCGGCCCCGGCTTCGGGGGGCAGGGCGGCCCCGACGTCGGCGACATCTCGCGGATGACGCTGCGCCTCGTCGACCAGATCAAGGGCCAGGCCGAGAAGGCCGCCGCCTCCCAGGGGATGTCGCTGAACTCCTGGATCGGCCAGGCCGTGCAGGGCGCCCTCAAGGGCCAGTACGGCGGCCACCGCGGCGGGCCGTGGGGCCCGAGCGGCGACCGGGAGTGGGACGAGAACTGGCGCAAGGGGTGGGACCAGGGCCGCCCGTCCACGGGCGACGCGCCGAAGGACGCGCCGACGAGCGCGCCGACGGATGCACCGAAGGACGCCCCGACCGATGCGCCGACGGACGCGCCGACGGATGCGCCGACGGACGCGGGCGACCGCGGGGGCGACCGCGGGGACGGCCGCGGGGACGGCCGCGGGGATGGCAAGGACGGCGGCGGGGACGACGTGTCGGGCTGGGTGCGCGGATGAGCGCCCCGGCCCGCGAGGTCGCCGGGAGCGGGTCCGAGCCGGTGACCCTCGACCTCGCGATCGACGCCGGCACCGTGCGCGTGCACCTGGATCCCTCGCCGGACGCCGCTGTCGGCGCCCGCGTCGAGGCCGACCCCGACGCGCCGCCCGGGTGGCTGCGCGGACTCTCGGGGCTGCTGGGGTTCCTCGGGGCCGACCGCACGCCGACCTCCCCGGAGGAGCGCGCCGCCGCGGCGGTGGCCGCCACCACGCTGGACTGGGACGCCGACGCCCGCCGCCTCGTGGTGCGCGGACCGAGCGACCTCTCGCTGCGCGGCATCCCGCTCGCCGTCACCGTGCGGGCACCGCGTGACTCCGCGCTGCGCCTGCGGGCCGGCGCCGCCCGGCTGCGCGTCGAGGGACGCGCCGGCGAGGTGTCCGTGCAGGGCACCGGCGAGATCCGTCTCGACGAGGTGGCCGGGCGCACCGAGCTGCGCTGCGGCGCCGGCGAGGTGCGCATCGGGCGGCTCGAGGGCCCGCTGCGCATGACCGGCGGGGCCGGCGGCGTGCGCGTCGACCACGTCCTGGCCCCCGCCGAGATCAGCACCGGCGCCGGGCGCATCCGCCTCGGCGAGGTGCACGCCGACGTCGCGGTGCGCGCCGCGGCCGGCGACGTCCGGGTCGCCGACGCCGTGGCCGGCGACCTCGAGATCGGCACCGGGGTGGGCTCGCTGTGGGTGGGCGTGCACGCGGGCGTCGACGCGCAGGTGGCCCTGCACGCCACTGTGGGCCGCGTGCGCAGCGAGCTGCCGGTGCGCCCCGAGCGCCCCGAGCGCCCCGAGTCCCCGTCCGGCGCGAGCCTGACCGTCCGCGCCCGCACCGGAGCCGGCGACGTCACCGTCGCCACCGCGAAACCCCGCCCGGCACTCGCCGCCTGAGCGGAGCCGCGCCCGGGAGCCCCCCCTGGGCGCACTCCCGCCTGGGCACACTCCCGCCTGGAGCGGGGGACGCGCTCGCTGCGTCACACCCACTCGAGGACGCCCTCGCTGCGTCGGGTCACGAGTGCCGGGATGAGCGAAGGGCTCCTCGCCCATCTCTCCGATCGACGGTGCCCTTCGCTCAGATCCCCGGACCGTGCCTAGTCCGAGCGCGCCCCGGTCAGGGTCGCGCCGAGGACGTCGTGGTTGAGCTGGGCGATCGAGGCCAGCGGGATGCCCTTCGGGCACACCTCGTGGCAGGCGCCGACGTTGGTGCAGCCGCCGAAGTCCAGCTCGTCCTGCTTGGCGAGCATGTTGATCGCTCGCGTCGCCCGCTCGGGCTGACCCTGCGGGAGCAGGCCGAGGTGGGTGACCTTCGCCGCGGTGAACAGCATCGAGCTGCCGTTCGGGCACGCCGCGACGCAGGCGCCGCACCCGATGCAGGTGGCGGCGTCGAACGCGTCGTCGGCCGAGACCTTGTCCACCGGGATCGCGTGCGCCTCGGGCGCCGAGCCGGTGTTGACCGAGATGTAGCCGCCGGCCTTGATGATCTCGTCGAAGGCGCTGCGGTCGGTGACCAGGTCCTTGACCACCGGGAACGCCCGC
This sequence comes from Actinomycetospora lutea, assembly GCF_028737205.1. Taxonomy (GTDB): domain Bacteria; phylum Actinomycetota; class Actinomycetes; order Mycobacteriales; family Pseudonocardiaceae; genus Actinomycetospora; species Actinomycetospora lutea. The sequence goes on from NZ_JAQZAL010000008.1 coordinate 115,231, forward strand.
GCCCGCCACGGCTCGATGTCGATCGTGTCGCCGTCGTCGAAGTGCCGCATGTGCAGCTGGCACGTGGTGGTGTTCTTCTGCGGGCCGTGCGCGGTGCCGTTGATGACCATCGCGCACGAGCCGCAGATGCCCTCGCGGCAGTCGTGGTCGAACGACACCGGGTCCTCGTCGTCGAGGACCAGCTTCTCGTTGAGCACGTCGAGCATCTCGAGGAACGACATGTCGGGCTCGACGTCGTCCATGACGTACTTCTGCATCTTGCCCTTGGCGTCGGGCCCGGGCTGACGCCAGATGCGCAGGGTGAGCTTCACTGGGGTGACTCCACTACTTGTAGCTGCGCTGGCTCGGGTGGACGTAGGAGAACTCGAGGTCCTCCTTGTGGAGCACCGGGCGCTGGTTCTCGCCGGCGTACTCCCAGGCCGCGACGTAGGAGAAGTTCTCGTCGTCGCGCTCGGCCTCGCCGTCCTCGGTCTGGTGCTCGACGCGGAAGTGCCCGCCGCAGGACTCCTCGCGGTGGAGGGCGTCCATGCACATGAGCTCGGCGAGCTCCATGAAGTCGGCGACCCGGTTGGCCTTCTCCAGCGACTGGTTGAACCCGTCGCCGGTGCCGACGATCTTGACGTCGCGCCAGAACTCCTCGCGCAGCGAGGGGATGCGGTCGAGGGCCTTCTCCAGGCCCTCCTTGCTGCGGGCCATGCCGCACTGGTCCCACACGAGCTGGCCGAGCTCGCGGTGGAACGAGTCGACGGTGCGGTGCCCGTTGGCCGAGAGCAGCTTGTCGATGCGCTCGCGGGTGGACTCGACGGCCTCCCGCACGGCCGGGTGGTCCGCCGGCACGTCGTCGAAGGGCGCGTCGGCGAGGTAGTCGGCGACCGTCGTCGGCAGGACGAAGTAGCCGTCGGACAGGCCCTGCATCAGCGCCGAGGCGCCGAGGCGGTTGGCTCCGTGGTCGGAGAAGTTGGCCTCGCCGCCGACGAACAGGCCCGGGATGGTCGAGCGCAGGTCGTAGTCGACCCACAGCCCGCCCATCGTGTAGTGGATCGCCGGGTAGATGCGCATCGGGACCTCGTACGGGTCGTCCCCGGTGATGCGCTGGTACATCTCGAAGAGGTTGCCGTACTTGTTCTCGACGGCGGTGCGGCCGAGACGCTCGATGGCGTCGGAGAAGTCGAGGTACACGCCGAGCCCGCCCGGACCGACCCCGTGCTCGGCGTCGCACATGTTCTTCGCGGCGCGCGAGGCGATGTCGCGGGGCACCAGGTTCCCGAAGCTCGGGTACTGCCGCTCCAGGTAGTAGTCCCGCTCCTCCTCGGGGATCTCGTTCGGCGGCCGGTCGTCGCCGCGCTCCTTGGGCACCCAGACGCGGCCGTCGTTGCGCAGCGACTCCGACATCAGCGTCAGCTTCGACTGGTACTCGCCGGACACCGGGATGCACGTCGGGTGGATCTGCGTGTAGCAGGGGTTGGCGAACAGCGCGCCCCGCTTGTGCGCCCGCCAGGCGGCGGTGACGTTCGAGCCCTTGGCGTTCGTCGACAGGTAGAAGACGTTGCCGTAGCCGCCCGAGCAGAGGATGACGACGTCCGCGAGGTGGGTGTCGATCTCGCCGGTGAACAGGTTGCGCGTGACGATCCCGCGGGCCCGCCCGTCGACCACGATGAGGTCGAGCATCTCGGTGCGCGGGTGCATCTCGACGGAGCCGGCGGCGACCTGGCGCTCGAGGGCCTGGTAGGCGCCCAGCAGCAGTTGCTGACCCGTCTGCCCGCGGGCGTAGAAGGTGCGCGACACCTGGGTCCCGCCGAACGAGCGGGTGTCGAGCAGCCCCGAGTACTCGCGGGCGAACGGCACGCCCTGCGCGACGCACTGGTCGATGATGTTGAGGCTGACCTCGGCGAGGCGGTGCACGTTCGACTCGCGCGAGCGGAAGTCGCCGCCCTTGATCGTGTCGTAGAACAGGCGGTGCACCGAGTCGCCGTCGTAACGGTAGTTCTTCGCGGCGTTGATCCCGCCCTGGGCGGCGATCGAGTGGGCACGCCGCGGGCTGTCCTGGAAGCAGAACGACTTCACGTGGTAGCCGGCCTCGCCCAGCGTCGCCGCGGCGGCACCGCCCGCGAGCCCGGTGCCGACGACGATGACGCTCATCTTGCGGCGGTTGGTGGGGTTGACCAGGCGCGCGGAGAACTTGCGGTCGCCCCACCGGTCGCCGATCGGGCTGTCCGGCGCCCGGGTGTCCCCGATCGGGTCGCCGACGACGTAGCGGCCCTCGCCCTGGACGGCCGTGGGCTCCTGCTGCAGCTCTGACATCGTCACCTCACCAACCCGGTCATGACCGACAGCGGCACGATCGCGAAACCGACCGTGATCACCGCCGCCACGACGAATGCGAAGGTCTTGAGCGCGTTCTGCTTGAGCGCGCTGTTCTGGCCGAACGTCTGGATGGCCGACCAGAGGCCGTGCCGGATGTGGAAGCCCAGCGCCACCACCGCGAGGACGTAGAAGAGCGCGACGTACCAGCGGTCGAAGCTCGCCACGAGCTTCAGGTAGGCGCTCTCGTCACCACCGCGGGGGTTCACCGTCCCCGTGGTCAGGTCGAGGATGTGCCAGACCACGAACAACGCGATGATCACCCCGCCCCAGCGCATCGTGCGGGCCGCGTAGCTGCCCTGCCAGCTCTGCCGGTGCTGGTACCCGATCGGGCGCGCCTTGCGCGCCCGCGCCCAGAGCGAGAACGCCGCCCACATGTGCAGCACGAGGCTCGCCAGGAGGACCACGCGGATGATCCAGAGGACGCCCTCGTAGCCGACGATGGCCTCGCCGATCTCGCGCAGGTGCTGCGAGTACGCGTCGAAGGTCTGGATCCCGAAGAAGATCTTCAGGTTCCCGATCATGTGGGCGACGACGTAGAGCAGGAAGATCCCGCCGGTCACGGCCATGACCGACTTCTTCCCGACCGAGGTGCCCCACGTCCTCGAGACGATGTTGCGCTGCGGGGTGATGACCACGTGAAAACGGTAGGTCCGCGACCTGCGGAGCGCTAATGCATGCAGCAGGGCCGTGCCATAGCGTGGAGCTATGGCCATGACCATCAAACAGCTCAGCTACTTCCTCGCTGTGGTGGACACCGGCCGATTCACGCAGGCAGCGGCGCTGTGCCGCGTCGCGCAGCCCACGCTGAGCAAACAGATCCGCAGCCTCGAGGAGGACCTGGGCGAGACGTTGCTCACGCGCGGTCACGACAACGTCACACCGACGGCGGCGGGCGAGGCGCTGCTGCCGCTCGCCCGGCGCATCGTCGCGGACTCCGAGACGGCCCGGATGGAGATCGCCGAGCTCGCCGGGCTGCGCAGGGGGCGGCTGCGCCTCGGGGCCACGCCGAGCCTGTGCGTCAGCGTGGTCGCCGACGTGCTCGAGGTCTTCCACGGCCGCTACCCCGGGATCGCCATCCAGATCTCCGAGGGCGGCTCGCGGGACCTCGTCGCCGACCTCCAGCGCGGCCAGCTCGACGTCGCGCTCGTCATCGACCGCACCGACCCCGGCGGCGACCTGGCCCTGACCCCGGTGCTGCGCGAGGAGCTCGTGGTCGTGTCGGCCCGTAGCCGGCCGGATCTCGGCGACCACATCGGCATCGCCGACCTCGCCGCGCACCCGCTCGTCGTCCCCCGGCCCGGCTACGAGCTCCGGGAGGTGACGCTCGCGGCGTGCGCGGCCGCCGGCGTCACCCCGCGCATCGCCGTCGAGGGCGGCGAGATGGACGCGGTGCTGCGCATGGTGGAGCGCGGGCTGGGCGTCGCGATCGTGCCGAGCCTCGTGCTGGCCGGGCACCCGTCGCTGCGCGCCACCCGTCTCGACGCGTCGGGGGCGCACGCCGACAGGGCCTGGAGCCACCGCACCATCTCGCTGGCCCACCGCACGGACGTCGCCCCCACGCGTGCCGCGCAGGCGTTCCGCGAGGACCTCCTCGCCGTGCTCGCCCGCACGTCGCGCACCGGGCACCTGCCCCCGGGCGTGCGCTACGTCCACCCGCCGTCGGTGTCGGTCTGAGCCTTGACCGCCTGACCCAGGGCCGGCGCGAGGTCGCCGCCGCCCTCGACGAGCACACCCTCCAGGTCGAGCCAGGTGGCCATGGTCGCCAGCTCGGCGGCGAGCTCGGCCGCGACCCGGGACTCGCCGGGGAGGTCGCGCCCCTCCTCGAGGAACGCGCCCGGCACCCGCAGGAGCCCGATCGCGCGGTCGGCCTTGAGATCGACCCGGGCGACCAGGCGCCCGTCGAGCAGGAACGGGAAGACGTAGTAGCCGTGCGTGCGCTTCTCGGCCGGCGTGTAGATGCCGATGCGGTAGTGGAAGTCGAACAGCCGTAGCGTGCGCGCCCGGAACCAGATGAGCGGGTCGAACGGGGCCAGCAGCGCGCGACCGGTGACCCGACGCGGGAGCCGCAGGTCGGGCGTGCGGTAGGCCGGCGCGGACCAGCCCTCGACCTGGACCGGCACCAGCTCGCCGGCGTCGACGAGCTCGGCGACCGCCGCCTGGCTCTCCCCCGGGGGCAGGCGGTGGTGGTCGCGCAGGTCGGGCTCGGTGGCGACGCCCTGCACCCGCGCGGCGCGGCGGATCAGCTCGCGCATCGACTCGTCGCGCGCGGGCTCGCGGGCGTGGACCTCGGGCGGGAGCACGCGCTCGGGGAGCTCGTAGGCGCGCCGGAAGCCCCGCCGCGTGCCCGTGGTCAGCTCGCCGACGGCGAAGAGGTGCTCGCAGGCCACCTTGACGTCCGAGCGCTGCCACCAGCCCCCGTAGGCCCGCGCCCGCCGGTCTCCCCCGTCGCCCAGCACCTTCTCGACCTCGCCGGCCTCGAGCGGGCCGTGCTCGCCGACGGCGGCGAGGATCGCGTCGAGCAGGTCGGCCCGGCGGTCGAGCGCCGTGCCCAGCCAGCGGCCGTGCCGGGTCGCGTTGTCGCGCATCCGCCAGCGGAACAGCGGCCAGTCGTCCACCGGCAGCAGGCTCGCCTCGTGGACCCAGAACTCGACCATCGTGCGGCGCCGGGCCTCGGCGGGCGTCCGCGGCCACGCGAGCGCGTCGAGGGCGTCGCGGTCGTACGGGCCCAGGCGGGAGAAGAGCGGTGCGTAGTGCGCCCGGACGGCGACGTTGACCGAGTCGAGCTGGAGCAGCCCCAGCCGCCGCACCTCCGCCGCCATCGTGCGTCGCGACGGGCGCCCGCGCCGGACCGCTCCCCCGAACCCCTGCGCGGCCACCGCCGCGCGCCGGGCCTGCGCCGCCGACATCGTCTCCACCCCCGCGATCCTGCCCGAGGGGTCCGACAGTCCCGGAAGAAAGCGGCGCGCACGGGCGTTGACCTGGGTGAACGTTGTGAGGAGGACCCATGGTCGGGGACCGTGTGGAGATCGTCGTCGACGCCGGTGGCGCGACGCGGACGTGGGAGGTCGAGGCCACGAAGGCCGGGCGGCGCGTGGACATCGCGCACGGCCGCGGCGTGGTGGAGGTCAGCGAGGTGACGCGCGGCGGGACGCCGGTGCGCACCGCGCGGTTCATGGCCTCGCGGGTGCTCGCGCTCGTCGAGCACCCGGCCGGGACGGCCCGGCTGACGGACGACGAGCCGCCCCCGCTGCCGCTGCCGCGTCCGGCCTGGGAGAACGCCCGGTAGCCGGGTGGGCGCGGAGGGCGATCGTGCTGGTCAGGACGAGATCTCTGCCCCAGGATCGGTGGCCGTGGCCCCCTCGATCCCGGAGATGATCGCCGCCGCGCGACGACCCGCCGACGCCGTCCTCGACCACGTCGGGCCCGGCAGCCAGATCGTCGTGAACTCGTTCAACGGCGAACCGGCCACCGTCATCGACGCGCTCGAGGCCGGCGGCGACCGGCTGGACGGCGTCCGGCTGCACCAGATGCTCGCACCGCGCCCGCGGGCCTCCATCGACGGCAAGATTCCGGGGCTGCGGCACGTGTCGTGGTTCCTCAACCCGTCGACGCGCGAGGCGTTCCGCGCCGGGCACTGCGACCTCGTGCCCAACAACTTCAGCGACGTGCCGCGCCTCCTGCGGCGGGCGGTCCGGCCGGACCTCGTCGTCGCCGCGGTGTCGCCGCCCGACCGTCACGGCTACTTCTCGCTGGGCACCGACGCGGTCTACACCGCGGCGTTCATCGGCGAGGTGCCGTTCTTCGTCGAGGTCAACGCGCAGACACCCCGCACCTTCGGCGGCAACCAGCTCCACATCGGCGACGTCGTCGGCTGGTGCGAGGCGGACCGGCCCCTCGTGGAGCTCCCGCCCCCGGAGGCGACGGACCGCGACCGGGCGATCGCCGCGTACGTCGCCGAGCGCATCCCGGACGGGTCGACGCTGCAGATCGGCATCGGCGCGGTCCCGGACATGGTGCTCGCGAGCCTCGGGGACCACCGCGAGCTGGGCGTGCACTCCGAGGTCTTCGGCACCGGGTTCGTCGACCTCGTCGAGGCGGGCGTCGTCACCGGCACCCGCAAGGCGACGCACCGCGGCAAGATCATCACGACCGGGGCGCTGGGCACCCAGCGGCTCTACGACTTCGTCGCCGACAACCCCGGCATCGAGTTCCACCCCGTCGACTACACCAACGACCCGTGGAACATCGCGCGCGAGCCGCTGTTCCGCTCGGTCAACGCCACCCTCGAGGTCGACTTCCTCGGGCAGTGCGCCTCGGAGTCGCTGGGCAGCCAGTACTTCTCGTCCTCGGGCGGCCAGCCCGACTTCGCCCGCGGAGCGATCATGTCCGAGCAGGGCGCCGGGTTCATCGTCCTGCACTCGGCCACCCACGACGACACCGTGTCGCGGATCGTCCCGCAGCTGGCGCCGGGCGCCGCGGTCACGACCTTCAAGAACATCGTCGACCACGTCGTCACCGAGTACGGCGTCGCCGAGCTGCGCGGCGCGTCGATCGCGGAGCGCACCGCGCGCCTCATCGCGATCGCGCACCCGCACTTCCGCGACGAGCTCACCGCGCAGGCCCGGACGCTGGGGTACCTGTGAGCACCGCCGGGACGTCGGGACCGGGCTGCGTGCCGCTCTCCGACGAGGACCGCGCCATCCTCGACCTCGAGTGCGCGACCGTCGTCGGCCACGTCCTGCACATGGCGATGCTCGAGGGCCCGCCCCTGACGGCCGCCGGGCTCCGCGAGCAGATCGCCGCCCGCCTGCCCGCCGCGCCCGAGCTGCGCTACCGCCTCGACGAGCGCGACGGCGTGCCGGTGTGGGTGCCCGACGCCGACCTCGACCTGGCCCGCCACGTCGTCGACGCCCCCGACAGCCCCTACGACGAGGGGGCACTGCGCGCCCTGGTGGCGCACCGGTTCGCCCAGCACCTCGACCGCGACCGGCCCCTGTGGTCGCTCGACGTGGCGCCGCTGGCCGGGGGCGGCACCGCGCTGGTCTGGCGGGTCCACCACGCCCTCGCCGACGGCGCGACGATGACGCGCCTGTCGCACACGGTGCTCTACGACGAGGAGCCCGCGGGGCCCGCGACCGGCGCGGCGGCGTCCCCGCCCGCCACCGTGCACGCCGACCACGAGCGCCGCCGGGCCCACCTCATGGGCCTGATCTCCCGCGAGTTCACGGTCGGCCCGTCGCGGTCGCCGTTCGACGGCGAGCTCTCGACCCACCGCGACGTGGCGTTCGTCGACACCGACCTCGCGGCCCTGCACGCCGCCGCCCGCTCGGCCGGGGCGACCGTCAACGACGCGTTCCTCGCGGTGCTGGCGGGCGGGCTGCGGCGCTGGGTCGACCACCACGCGGGCGAGGTGACCGACCTGCGCGTGCGCGTCCCGGTGAGCCTGCCCCGCGAGGACCCGTCCGCCGGCAACCGCGACTCGGCGTTCGACCTGCCGCTGCCGGTGCACGTCACCGACCCCCTCGAGCGCCTGCGCGCCGTGCACGCGCTGACGACCGCGCGCAAGGACGCCCGCGACGCGGCCCTGCTCGACGACCTGCTGCACCGCCTGGCCGAGGTCTCGCCGCCGCTGCGCCGCGTCTGCGACCGGCTGCGGGCCACCGCCCGGGCGTTCACGGTCAGCGTCTCGAACGTGCCCGGGCCGCGGGCGCCGGTCGCGGTGCTCGGCCGTCGGGTGCGCGCGACCTGGCCGCTCGCCGAGATCGGGTTCCACCACGCGCTGCGGGTCACCGCGGCGTCGATGGTCGACGTGCTGTCGTTCGGGGTGACCGTCGACCCGGGTCTCGTGCCCGACGTCGACGTCCTCGCCGACGGCCTGCGCGCCGAGGCCGGCCTGCTCGTCGCGGCCTGTGGGACGGATCCGGACCGTCAGACGAGTCCGGACAGGCGGGAGGCGACCTCCCGGTAGCGGCTCACCGCCACCAGGTGGATGCCGTCCACCCCGGCGTCGCGCAGGGCCAGCGCGTGCTCGATCGCCGGGTCGACGCCCGCGGTCCCGTCGTGCTCCAGGGCCTCGACGAGGTGGTCGGGCAGCGCGAGGTCCAGGCCCTCGGCGACCCCGCGGGCCATCCGCGGCCCGGTCGGCACCAGGACCCCGGCGCGGACCGGGCGTCCCAGGTCGGCGTGACGCTCCCGCCAGTCGATGACGGCGGGGAGCGAGAACGTCGGCGCGAGCCACACGACGTCCGCGTCGCGCTTCCAGGCCGGCAGGTCCCGGCCCGGGGCGGCGACGACCCCGACCCGCAGGTCGGTCTCGTGCTCCTCGGCCAGCGCGCGGGCCTCGCGGAGCATGGCGCCGACGGTCAGCGGCCGGTCCCCAGATTGATCGTGAACAGGGTCGTGGTCGGGGCGGTCGCCGCGCAGCAGCAGGACCTCGTGCACGCCGAGCGCGAGCAGGCCGAGCAGGTCGCGGCGCAGGCCGAGGGTGTTGCGGTCCCGGGCGTTGAGCACCGCGACCGTCTCGTGGCCCCGACCGCGCACCTCCCCGGCGACCACGAGCCCGGCCACCGCCGCGCGGGCCGTCGCGTTGTCGGGCACGAGGAAGCGGGCCGCGACCGGCGCGAGCGCGTCGAGCTGGCGGCGGACCGGGGCGAGGTCCGGGCGGTGCGGGACGTCCAGTTCAGCGGTGACGTCGAGGCTCATGCGACCTCGGTCAGGGCTCCGGTGTCGACGTCGTAGACGAAGCCGCGCACGTCGTCGGTGTGGACGAGGAACGGGCTGGAGCGCACCGCGGCGAGCGAGTCGCGGACGTCCTGCTCGGTGTCGCGGAACGTGCCCGGCGCCCAGCTGGGCCGCCGGCCGGTCTCCGACTCGAGCTCGGCGACGAAGTCGTCGTCGGTGAAGGTCGCCATGCCGCACCGGGTGTGGTGCAGCAGGACCACCTCGCGGGTCGCCAGCTTGCGCTGGCTGACCGCGAGCGAGCGCAGCACGTCGTCGGTCACCACGCCGCCGGCGTTGCGGATGACGTGCGCCTCGCCGTCGCCCAGCCCCAGGACGCGGTAGACGTCCAGGCGCGCGTCCATGCAGGCCACGACCGCCACGCCACGTGAGGGCGGCCCGGGCAGGCCGGGCTTGTCGAAGCCCGCCGCGAAGCTCTCGTTGGCCGCCAGCATCTCGTCGGTCGCCGTCATGCCCCTGATCCTGGCGAGGCCGACCCCGGCGCGCACCGCGGGGTGATCCGGATCCCTAGGCTCGGGGGCATGGCGCTCGCCTCCGTCCGCCTCGCCACCGCCGAGGACGCCGCCGCCGTCGCGCACGTCCAGCGCACGGTGTGGACCTCGGCCTACGCCGAGATGCTCCCGCCCGGCGCGGTGGCGGGCTTCGACACGGACGCGGTCGCCGCGGGATGGGCGGACCCGATCGCCGCGGGCGCGGTGTGGGTCGCGACCGAGGGCGACGCGCTGGTCGGCTTCTGCGCGGCCGGGCCGGCGGCCCCCGACGACCTCGCCGACGCCGCCGGCGCCGTCCCGGACGACGCGTCCTCGGTGGCCGCGGTGGCCGCGCTGCTCGTCGAGCCCCGGTGGGGACGACGCGGGCACGGGGGCCGTCTGCTGGTCGAGGCGGCGACCGGGCTGCGGGCGGCCGGCGCGACACGCGCGATCGCCTGGGTGCCCGAGCGCGACACCGCCTCGCGGCGCTTCTACGAGCGCGCCGGCTGGGACCCCGACGGCACCGTGCGCACCCTCGACGCCGGCGGGCGGCCGCTGCGCGAGATCCGGGTGGGCGGCCCGCTGGACCTGGAGTTCCGCCCCGAGCCGTCGCTCGACGACCTGGACCTTCCCCTGCTGTCCTGAGGAGCGCCCGTGCTGGTCGTGTACGGCTTCACCCGCGTCGCCGTGGTGGTGCGCCGGTGGTTCGAGATCTCGCCCCAGGCGGTGATGGAGCACGGCGCCCGCGTCGAGCTGCGCCTGCTCACCCCGCAGGAGCACCGGGGCAGCGAGTCGGCCGCCCAGCGCACGGTCATCGACGAGGCCTTCTGGCGCGCCGACCTGTTCAACCGCCTCGACCGGCCCGCCGACGCGTTCTCGGCCGCCCACTTCCACCCGTTCTTCGACGGCGACGAGCCCTCCGAGCGCGTCTGGTCGCCGTCGCTCACGGCCGACCCGTGGGGCTGGCTCGCCGCGCAGCTCGACGACGTCGGCGCCCGGCTCGAGGGCGCCGGCCTGGATCCGGCGCTCGCCGCGGACGACGCCGAGGAGATCCGGGCGGCCGTCCCGGCGATCGTGGCCACGGCCCGCACGTTCGGCCCGGAGGACCCGATGTCGCGCGACGAGGACTTCCGCCTGACGAAGGACGCCGCGGAACGGGTGCGCCGGATGATCGCCCTGATCCCCGACGGCGTCGAGGTCGACCGCGAGTACCTGCGGCCGTGGATCGAGCAGGTCTAGGCCCGATCAGTCCATGTCGAGCAGGACCTCGAGACCGACGGTCACGCCGGGGTGGTCGGCGACCCCGCGGCAGGCGAGCAGCACGCCGGGCATGAACGAGCTGCGGTGCAGGGAGTCGTGGCGGATCGTGAAGGTCTCGCCCTCGGTGCCCAGCAGGACCTCCTGGTGCGCGACCAGGCCCGCCATGCGCACCGCGTGCACCGGGATCCCGTCGACCCGGGCGCCGCGCGCGCCGTCGGGGTCGTGGGTCGTCGCGTCCGGGCCGGGCCCGAGACCCGCCTCGGCGCGGGCGGCGGCGATCATCTGCGCCGTGCGCGTCGCCGTGCCCGACGGGGCGTCGGCCTTGCGCGGGTGGTGCAGCTCGACCACCTCGACCGACTCGAAGAACCGCGCCGCCTGCGCCGCGAAGCGCATCATCAGCACGGCGCCGATCCCGAAGTTGGGGACGACGAGCACCGCCTGCCCCGGCGACAGGCGCCCGCGGACGTCGTCGAGCAGGTCCTGGCCGACCCCGCTCGTGCCCACGACGACGTGCAGGCCGGCGTCGACGCACCAGCGCAGGTTGTCGGCGACGGCCGACGGGTGGGTGAAGTCGACGACGACGTCGGCCTTCTTCAGCGCGTCGCGGTCGTCGCCGACATCCACGCGCGCGACCAGCTCGAGGTCCTCGGCGCCCTCGACCGCGGCGCACGCCTCGGAGCCCATGCGCCCGTTCGCGCCCAGCACGCCGACCTTGACCATGGTCGAGCTCACGCTCCGCTCCGTCTCCGGGGGCGTCACTGCACCATCTCCCGCACCTCGCCCGGCAGCTCGTCGATGTCACCATAGGGACCGACGACCGCGGCCGAGCGGGGCCCGGTCAGCAGCGCCGACGCCAGCGATGCCACATCGCTCGCACCCACCGCGTCGATCCGGTCGAGCGTGGTGGCGAGGTCGGTGGCCCGGTCGAGGCCGCCGTGGTCGAGCTCGCGGCGCCCGAGCCGGGTCATCCGCGAGGAGGTGTCCTCCAGGCCCAGCACGAGCTCGCCGCGCAGCTGGCCGCGTGCGCGCACCAGCTCGGCCTCGGTGATGCCGTGGGCGGCGAGGTCGCCGAGCTCGTCGCGCACCACCGCCGCGGCGGCCCCGAGACGCTCGGGCGCGCAGCCGACGTAGACCGCGAGCGCGCCCGCGTCGGTGTAGCCCGTCGTCGACGAGTAGACGGAGTACGCGAGCCCGCGCTGCTCGCGGACCTGCTGGAACAGCCGCGAGCTCATGCCGCCGCCGAGCACCGTGGACAGCACCTGCAGCGCGGGCCAGCGCTCGTCGGCCCGGCGCAGCGACGGCACGCCGAGCATGAGGTGGGCCTGCTCGGTGTCCTCGTCGCGCACCGAGAGGCGGTCCTCCGGCGTGCCGGGCGCGTCGTCGCCGGCCCGGCGGTGCCAAGGCTCGGACGACCCGTCCAGGCGCGACCCGTAGGCCGCCTCCACCGCGGCCAGCACCTCGGCGTGCGCGACGTTGCCCGCCACGGCGAGCACCGAGCGGGCCGGGACGTAGTGGCGCGCGTGGAAGTCGGCGAGCCGGTCGCGGGTCATGCCCGTCACCGACTCCTCGGTGCCGATCACCGGCAGGCCGAGCGGGTGCGCGCCGAAGAGCAGGGCGTCGAAGTCGTCGGCGAGCAGGTCCTCGGGGTCCTCGTCGCGCCCGGCGATCTCGGAGAGCACCACGTCGCGCTCGAGCTCGACGTCGGCGGCCGCCATCACGGCGTCGAGCACCACGTCGCCGAGCACGTCGACCGCGAGCGGCATGTCGCGGTCGAGCACGTGCGCGTAGAAGCAGGTGTGCTCCTTGCCGGTGAACGCGTTGAGGTCGCCGCCGACGGCGTCGATCTCCTCGGCGATCGCCCGCGCCGAGCGCCGCCGCGTGCCCTTGAACAGCAGGTGCTCGAGGTAGTGCGCGGCGCCGTGCGTGCCGGCGCCGAGGGCCGGCTCGTCGCGCGAACCGACCTCGACCCACAGCCCGACCGACGCCGACCGCGCGCCGGCGACGTGCTCGGTGACCACCCGCAGGCCCCCGGGCAGCACGGTGCGTGCCACGCCGGGGGCCGGGTGCTGCGTCTCCGCGTGACCCGTGCTGGAGAGTGCCGTCACTCCGGCGACGAGCCCCCGATGGCGCCGGTCACCGCGCCCGAGGTGGCCGCCGCCGGGGCCGCCTCGGCGGGCGCCTCGCCGTCGGACGGGGCGGCGTCGGCGGCGTCCTCCTCCTTGACCGGAATGAGGCTGATCTTGCCCCGGTTGTCGATGTCGGTGATCTCGACGCGCAGCTTGTCGCCGACGTTGACGACGTCCTCGACCTTGCCGATGCGCTTGCCGCCGCCCAGCTTCGAGATGTGGACGAGGCCGTCGCGGCCCGGCAGCAGCGAGACGAAGGCGCCGAAGGCGGCGGTCTTGACGACCGTGCCCAGGAACCGCTCGCCGATCTTCGGCAGCTGCGGGTTGGCGATGGCGTTGATCCGGTCGATCGCGGCCTGGGCGCTCGGCCCGTCGGCGGCACCGACGTAGATCGTGCCGTCGTCCTCGATGGAGATGTCGGCGCCGGTCTCCTCGGTGATCGAGTTGATCATCTTGCCCTTCGGGCCGATGACCTCGCCGATCTTGTCGACCGGCACCTTCACCGTGGTGATGCGCGGCGCGAACTCGCTCATCTCGTCGGGCGCGTCGATGGCCTCGGCCATGACGTCGAGGATCGCGAGGCGGGCCCCGCGGGCCTGGGTCAGCGCCCGCCCGAGCACCTCGGACGGGATGCCGTCGAGCTTGGTGTCGAGCTGCAGGGCCGTCACGAAGTCCTTGGTGCCGGCGACCTTGAAGTCCATGTCACCGAACGCGTCCTCGGCGCCGAGGATGTCGGTCAGCGCGACGAAGGTCTCCTTGCCGTCGACCTCGCCCGAGACGAGGCCCATGGCGATCCCGGCCACCGGTGCCTTGAGCGGCACACCGGCGTTGAGCAGCGACATCGTCGAGGCGCAGACCGAGCCCATCGACGTCGAGCCGTTGGAGCCGAGCGCCTCGGAGACCTGGCGGATGGCGTAGGGGAACTCCTCGCGCGTCGGCAGCACCGGCACGAGCGCCCGCTCGGCCAGCGCGCCGTGGCCGATCTCGCGGCGCTTCGGCGAGCCCACGCGGCCGGTCTCACCGGTGGAGAACGGCGGGAAGTTGTAGTGGTGCATGTACCGCTTGGTCGTCTCCGGGCCGAGCGAGTCGATCGTCTGCTCGAGCCGGAGCATGTTCAGCGTGGTGACGCCCAGGATCTGGGTCTCGCCGCGCTCGAACAGCGCCGAGCCGTGCGCCCGCGGGATGACCTCGACCTCGGCGGCCAGCGGACGGATGTCCGTGGTGCCGCGGCCGTCGATGCGGAAGCCGTCGGAGAGGATCCGCTGGCGGACGGTCTTCTTGGTCAGCGAGCGGAAGGCCTCGCCGATCTCCTTCTCGCGGCCCTCGAACTTGCCGGACAGCTCGGCGACCAGGCGGTCCTTGATCGCGTCCTGGGCCTCGTCGCGGTCCTGCTTGCCGGTGATCGTGAACGTCTCGTCGAGGTCGGAGCCGACCGCGCTCTCGACCGCCGAGTAGACGTCGTCCTGGTACGGCGGGAAGGTCGGGTAGTCCTTCGTCGTCGTGCCGGTGGCGGTGTAGAGCTCCTTCTGCGCCTCGCAGAGGGTGCGGATGAACGGCTTGGCCGCCTCCATGCCCGCGGCGACGATCTCCTCGGTGGGCGCCTGGGCGCCCTCGCCGATGAGCGTCCACGCGTGGTCGGTGGCCTCGGCCTCGACCATCGCGATGGCGACGTCGGAGCCGTCGGCGGTCACCGAGCCGGCGATCACCATGTCGAAGACGGCGCTCTGGAGCTGCTCCCACGTCGGGAAGGCGACCCACTGGCCGTTGATCAACGCCACGCGGGTGGCGCCGATCGGGCCGTCGAAGGGCAGCCCGGAGATCTGCGTCGACGCCGAGGCCGCGTTGATCGCGAGGACGTCGTAGGGGTCCTTCGGGTCCAGGCTCTGGACCGTGATGACGACCTGGACCTCGTTGCGCAGGCCGCTGGTGAAGGTCGGGCGCAGCGGGCGGTCGATGAGCCGGCAGGTGAGGATCGCGTCGGTCGACGGGCGGCCCTCGCGGCGGAAGAACGAGCCGGGGATCCGGCCCGCGGCGTACATGCGCTCCTCGACGTCGACCGTCAGCGGGAAGAAGTCGAAGTTGTCCTTCGGCCGCTTCGAGGCGGTCGTCGCGGAGAGCAGCATCGTGTCGTCGTCCAGGTAGGCGACGACGGCGCCGGCCGCCTGACGGGCCAGGCGGCCCGTCTCAAAGCGGACGGTGCGGGTGCCGTAGGCACCGTTGTCCAGGACCGCGGTGGTCTCGTGGACGGCCCCGTCGTTGACGGCGGCGTGTGTCTCGGTCATGGGGGGTTCTCCTCTGCGAGGCCCCTACCGCGTCCCGACCAGGTCTCCCAGGGCTCCCCCGGCGACGAGGCGGTCTTCGATCGAAGCCCACGGAGCGTGTGTCCGTGGGCCACTACCGAGGACCGGCCGACGCGCGGGCGTCCCGGGTGCGTGGACGATGGCGGCGGGGCCGGATGGGGGTCTGCGCACGCCACCGCGCCGGCCGGCGTCGCGGCCGGTCGGCGCGGTGCGTGCGCGGGGTTCAGCGGAGCCTCGTCAGCGGCGCAGCCCCAGCCGCTCGATGAGCGAGCGGTAGCGGGCCACGTCGACGGAGGCGACGTACTTCAGCAGGCGACGACGACGCCCGACCAGCAGCAGCAGTCCGCGGCGGGAGTGGTGGTCGTGCTTGTGCATCTTGAGGTGCTCGGTGAGCCGCACGATGCGCTGCGTGAGCAGCGCGACCTGCGCCTCGGGCGACCCGGTGTCCGTCTCATGGACCCCGTACTCGGTGAGGGTCGCCTTCTTCTGCTCGGTGGTCAGTGCCACGGGGTGGTGCTCCAGTCTGCTGTCGTCGGTGCCGTGAGCATGGACGACGCCCGTCGCGACCGGCTGTCGCCGTCGGTGGACGTCGTACTCGCGGGGGCGAACCACCCGCCGCCCGGCCACCACGGACCGCAGCCAGGCGAAACAACTCCCAGTGTACCGACGGGTCCGCACACCCCGTCAGCGCCCCGGCCCGGGCGCCTCGACACCCGCCGCACGCCTCAGCAGGCCCGCGAGCGAGGGGAAGCCGCGGTCGAGGGTGTCGGCCGCCCGGGCCAGCTCGTCGGGCCCGGCGACCGTGCGGAGCAGGTCGTAGGAGCCCGTCGCGCTCGTCGGCGCGCGCGGCTCGGTGGCCCGGACGCCGGCGAGGAGGCGCTTCACCGCCGCGGGGTCCGCGGCGGGGTCGGCGTGCTGCGTCACGGCCTGCTCGAGCAGCACGAGGCGGCCGAGCACCGCCGGCGTCCCGATCTTCACCCGCCGCCCGCTCATGAGCTGGGAGAGCATCGGCGAGCTGACGCCCAGCGCCGCCGCCAGCGCTGCCTGCGACACGTCGAGGGCGGCCAGGAGGCGCCGCAGCCGGTCGCCCAGGGGCTCGCCGTAGAACCGGCGCTGCAGCTCGCGGTTGCGCCGCACCGTCCCTGCCGCATCCGACCCCGCGGCGTCCGATCGGCCCACGCCACCTCCCGCCGCCCGTCCTGCCCTCGTGGCGAGCGTGGCAGCCGGGCGGGAGCCGTGGTGGCCGTTCGGGGGAAGTCAGAGGCCGAGGACCTCGCGGGTGCGCAGGACGTCCTTGTCCATCGCGGCGATGAGTTCCTCGACGCCGTCGAAGCGGTCCATCCCGCGCAGCCGCTCGACGAAGTCGACTCCCACGCGGGCGCCGTAGAGGTCCTCGTCGGTGTCGAGCACGTACGCCTCGACGGTGCGCTGGCGGCCCGAGAACGTCGGGTTGGTGCCCACCGAGGTCGCGGCGGGCCGGACCTCGCCGCGGTGGTGGAACCAGCACGCGTACACCCCGTCGGCGGGGATCGCGGCGTGCTCGCCGCAGTCGACGTTGGCCGTGGGGTAGCCCAGCTCGCGGCCGCGCTGGTCGCCGCGGACGACGACCCCCTCGAGGCGGTGCGGCCGGCCCAGGGCCTCGGCGGCCGCGCGGACGTCGCCGGCGGCGATGCTCGCGCGGATGTAGGTCGACGAGAACGTCACGGTCGAGCCCGCCGCGGCACCGCCCAGCGGCTCGGTGACCAGGTCCACGCCCTCGGCGGCGAAGCCGAAGCGCTGGCCGAGCCGTTCGAGCTCGGCGACGTCGCCGGCGGCCTTGTGGCCGAACGTGAAGTTCCGCCCGACGACCACCATCGCCGCGTGCAGCCGGTCGACGAGCAGCTCGTGGACGAACTCGTCGGGCGCCACCCGGGCGAGGTCGGTGGTGAACGGCAGCACCCAGAACGCGTCGACGCCGAGCTCGGCGACGAGCTCGGCGCGGCGGGTCAGCGTCGTCAGCCGCACCGGGTGCGTGCCGGGACGCAGGACCGAGGCCGGGTGCGGGTCGAAGGTGATGAGCACGGTGGGCAGGCCGAGCTCGCGCCCGTGGGCGACGGCCCGGGCGATGAGCTGCTGGTGGCCGCGGTGCACGCCGTCGAACACGCCGATCGTCACGACGCACCGACCCCAGCCCGACGGCACGCCGTCGGGTCCCCGCCAGGTTTGCACGGCCGGGAGCGTACGGCCGGTCGCCGGGGTCACGCCGTGTCGGTGGGGGTGATCAGGTCGGGCGTCACCCCGGAGCTCACGCCGGTGCGAGGACGAGCACCGGGCGGGCGGCGCCGCGGTCGTCGGCGACGAGCCCGACGACGTGGCCGTCCGGGCCGAACACGCCGACCGTCCCGGCACGGCCCCCGGCAGGCAGCGGGCGGCCGTGGGCGAGCCCGGCGGCCTCGTCGGCGTCGGCGTCGCGGCGGGGGAAGGCCGTGGCGACCGCCGCGTCGAGGTCGAGCGACAGCGACGCGCGCCCCGCCGTCTCCTCCTCCTCGGCGAGGACCTCGATCGTGCGGGCCTGCGCGAGCGTGAACGGCCCGACCCGCGTGCGGCGCAGCGCGGTGAGGTGGCCGCCGACGCCGAGCCCGGCGCCGAGGTCGCGGGCCAGCGCCCGCACGTAGGTGCCCGAGGAGCAGTCGACGAGGACGTCGAGGTCGCGGAATGGCCCGTCCTGCCGGGTCGCGAGCACGTCGAGACGGCGCACGGTGACGGGGCGGGCCTCGAGCCGGACGTCCTCGCCGGCGCGGGCGCGCTCGTAGGCACGCCGGCCGTCCACCTTGATCGCCGACACGCTGCTCGGGACCTGGGCGATGTCGCCGGTGAGGTCCCGGATCCCCGCGGCGATCGCGGACTCCGTGACCCGGCCCGTGTCGACCGGGTCGCCGAGCGGCTCCCCCTCGGCGTCGTCGGTGCTGGTCGCGAGCCCGAGACGGACGGTGGCGAGGTAGCTCTTGGTGTCCAGGGCGAGGTGGCCGAGGAGCTTCGTCGCCCGCTCGACACCCAGCACGAGCACGCCGGTCGCCATCGGGTCGAGCGTGCCCGCGTGCCCCACCTTGCGGGTGCCCATCAGCCGCCGGGCGCGCCCGACGACGTCGTGCGACGTCCACCCCGCCGGCTTGTCGACCACGAGCAGCCCCGGCGGCGGGGGCTCCCGCCGCTCACCACGTCCGGCCATGGGCGACCATGATGCCTGCCTCTCCCACCCCGCCCGGCACCGTCCCGGCAGGCATGCTGGGGAGGTGACCATCCCGACGCGCACCGACGTCCTCGTCGTGGGCGCCGGCCCCGCCGGGTCGGCCGCCGCGGCCTGGGCCGCCGACGCCGGCCACGACGTCGTCCTCGCCGACGCCGCCGTCTTCCCCCGCGACAAGGCCTGCGGCGACGGGCTGACACCGCGGGCGATCGCGGAGCTCGAGCACCTCGGGCTCGGCGAGTGGGTGCGCGGGCGCGGCACCAACCGCGGCCTGCGCGCCGCCGGCTTCGGCCAGCTGCTGGAGCTGCCCTGGCCCGGCGGGTCGCTGCCCGCGCACGGCGGGGCGGTGGCGCGCACCGAGCTCGACGCCCGCATCCGCGCGGTCGCGCTGTCCCGGGGCGCGCAGCCGGTGGAGGGCGCCCGCGCCGTGGACGTCGAGCGCTCCGGGAACGGGGTCTCCGGCGTCGTGTTCAGCACCGCCGACGGCGGGACGACGACCATCGGGTGCCGCCGCCTCGTCGTCGCCGACGGGGCCCGGTCGACGCTGGGGCGCGTGCTCGGGCGCGAGTGGCATCGCGAGACCGCCTACGGCGTCGCCGCCCGCGGGTACGTGCGCTCGGGGCGCCACGACGACGGGTGGATCTCGTCGCACCTGGAGCTGCGGGGCACCGAGGATGAGGTGCTCTCGGGCTACGGCTGGGTGTTCCCGCTGCACGACGGGCACGTGAACATCGGCGTCGGGACCCTGGCCACCGAGGCCCGGCCCGCGAACGTGCGGCTGCGCTCGCTGATCGCGCACTACGCCGCCCGGCGCCGCGACGACTGGCAGCTCGACGGCGAGGTGCGCGACGTCGCCTCCGCCCTGCTGCCGATGGGCGGCGCGGTGTCGGGTGTGGCGGGACGCAACTGGGCGCTGGTGGGCGACGCCGCCGGGCTCGTGAACCCGCTCAACGGCGAGGGCATCGACTACGGCCTGGAGAGCGGGCGGACGATCGCGGGCCTGCTCGACGCCGACGGTGCCGACGGGGACCTCTCGCTGGCCTGGCCCGCCACCCTGCGCCGGCACTACGGCTCGGCGTTCTCGATCGCGCGGCGCCTGGCCACGCTGCTGACGATGCCGCGCCTGCTCCCGATCGCCGGACCGATCGGCATGCGCTCGCGGGCCCTGATGACCGTGGCCCTGCGGGTCATGGGCAACCTCGTCACCGAGGAGGACGCCGACCTCGTGGCCCGCGCCTGGCGCGTGGCCGGGCGCGCCTCGCTGCGCGCCGACGACCGGCCGCCCTTCCCCGCCGCCGACCTGCGCCGGCCCGTCGCCGCGGGCTGAGGCGCTCGCGTGCGGTTCGACCCGTGTCCCCGGGACACGGGTTCGCCCGGGAGCACGGCGGGCGGCCCTCACGTGCCCGTGACCGCCCAGGCGTCGCCCCGCACGCGCAGGCCCACCGCGACCGCGCGCGCCGCGACGAACAGCGCCAGCCCGGCCCAGATGCCGACCAGACCCCACCGGAACACCAGGGAGAGCCAGATGGTCGGCAGGAACACGCCCACCGCCGAGCCGACGGTGATCCGCCGCAGGTAGGCGGCGTCGCCGGCCCCGAGCAGCACCCCGTCGAGCGCGAAGACGTAGGCCGCGAGGGGCTGGAGCGCGACGAAGAACCACCACGCCTGCGGCACGACCTCGCGCACGCCCGGGTCGGGCGTGAAGACGCCGGGGAGCACGCCGGCGGTCACCGCGAACACGACCCCCGCGAGGCAGCCCAGGACGAGGCCGTAGCGGGTCACCCGGCCGCTGACCCGCCGCGCGGTCCCGACCGACGCCGCCCCGAGCGCCGCGCCGACCAGCGACTGCGCGGCGATCGCCAGCGCATCCAGCACGGTGACCATGAACGTCCAGAGCTGCAGGACGATCTGGTGCGCGGCCACCGACTCGGCTCCGAAGCGGGCCGCCACCGCCGTCGCCGACAGGAAGCAGGCCTGGAACGCGGCGCTGCGCAGCAGCAGGTCGCGGCCGAGCCCGAACTGCGCGCGCATGTCGGCGGCCACCGGGCGCAGCGACCGGATTACGCCTTCGGCGCGGCAGCTCCGCTCCGCTTCGTGCCGCAGCTCGCGCACCAGCGCGCCGACGAACAGCAGGCCGACCACCGCCTGCGCGCCGACATTGGCCCACGCCGAGCCCTCAAGGCCCAGCGCCGGGAGATGCAGCGATGAGGGGAGCACGCCGATAGGGGAACCCGACCATGGAAGGGGGAAGGGCCCGACGCCGTACACCAGCAACGGGCACACGATCGCCGAGAGCCCGTTGCCGGCGAGCACGACGACGATCGGGCGCCGCGTGTCCTGCACCCCGCGCATCCACCCGTGGCCGGCGAGCGCGACGAGGATGCCCGGCGCGCCCCACACGGCGATGCGCAGCCAGCCGGTGGCGGCGTCGGCGACCGCTCCCCCGCCGCCGAGCAGGTCGGCGAGCCAGGGCGCGAGCAGCCACAGGGTCGCGATGACGATCGCCCCGACGCCCAGCGCGATCCACGTGGCGGCGACGCCCTCGCGGACGGCGGCCGCGCGGTCGCCGGCGCCGTGGTGGCGGGCGGCGCGGGCGGTGGTGCCGTAGGCGAGGAAGGTGCCGAGCCCCGCGACCTGCGCGAGTACCACCCCGCCCACCGCGAGACCGGCCAGCGGCACGGCGCCGAGGTGCCCGACGACGGCGGTGTCGACGAGCAGGTAGAGCGGCTCGGCGACGAGGACGACGAGCGCCGACGAGGCCAGGGCGAGGACGCGGCGGGCCCCGGGGTCGGTGTCGGCGGTGGCGCCCGCCGTCATCCGAGCGGTGTCATCCGAGAAGGGGCGCGTCGGCCAGCGCGTGGCGGACGCGGTCGAGGATGTCCGGGGCGTCGCCGTCGACGGTGAAGCCCGAGGCGTGCCGGTGTCCCCCGCCGCCGAGCGCCGAGGCCGCGGCGGCGACGTCGAGGCGGCCCTTGGAGCGCATGTTCGCAGTCCACCGCCGGTCGCCGACCTGCTTGAGCACGACGGCCACCTCGGCCTCCGCGGTGGTGCGCAGGACGTCGATGACGCTCTCGATCTCCTCCTGGCGCCCGACGTCGGTGTGGTCGCGGGTGACCAGGGCGTGCACGAGCCCCAGCCCGCGGGCCTCGTCGACCTCGAGGCGCGCCGTCGCGAGCACCGCCGAGAGCATCGCCAGCCAGGAGAACGGGTGGGTGTCGAGCAGCGGGCGGGTCACGGCCTCGGCGTCGACGCCGGCCACGAGCAGGCGCGCGGCCATCGCGTGGGTGTCCGGCGACGCGGCGCGGAAGTTGCGGGTGTCGGTGACGAGCCCGGCGTAGAGGCAGCGGGCCGTCGGGAGGTCGACCGACGCGCCCATCGCGTCGAGCAGGTGCAGCACCATGACCGCGGTGGCCTCGGCCCGCGGGTCGACGTAGTAGTACGTGCCGAAGCCGGAGTTCGAGACGTGGTGGTCGATGACCAGCGTCGTGTCCGCGGTCTCCGCGCGGTCGGCGAGCGATCCGAGACGGTCCACGCTGCCGGTGTCGAGCACGACGAGCAGCTCGGGGACGTGCACCACTCGGTGGTGGGGCACGACGAGGCCGGCGACGTCGAGGTCGCGCAGCGACTCGGCGGGGTGCTCCGGCGCCCCGAACGACACCTGCACCTGGGCGCCGCGGCGGTGCAGGGCGAGCCCGAGCGCCAGCGCGCTGCCCAGCGCGTCGGCGTCCGGGTTCACGTGGGCGAGCAGCACGACCTGACGCGCGCCGGTGAGCACCCCGACCGCCTCGTCGAGGGTGACCGGGCGGCTCGCCAGGCCGTGATCCCCCGGGGCCGGGCTCTCCTCGGCCGCCACCATCGCGGGTGCGCTCCCCTCGTGCCGTCCACCGACCGTGGCGGCCGACGTGACGGCGTCACGGTACGGAGTCGGGGTCAGCCCGTCGACCGCGCGCCGTGACCGGGCTCGGCGTCCAGGGTCGAGCTCCCCTCCCGGCGTGCTCCCCGGGATGCGTCGTCTCCCTCGTCCCCGACCGGCACGTCGTCGAGGTCCTCGTCGTCCTCGCGCGGCTTGCGGTACGGGTCGGCCTCGCCGGCGTAGGCGGCGCCGACGGCCAGCGTCGCGACCTCCGCGTCGGCGCGCCGCACGCCCTCGAGCAGCTCGTCGAGACGGGCGGCGCCCTCGGGCACCGCGTCCGGGACGAACGCGAGGCTCGGGGTGAACCGCACCCCGGTCTGGCGTCCGACGGCCGTGCGCAGCACGCCGCGGGCACTGGCCAGCGCCGCGGCCGAGCCGGCGCGCTCGGCGTCGTCGCCGTAGACGGTGTAGAAGACCGTCGCCTCGCGGAGATCGGCGGTCACGCGGGTGTCGGTGATCGTCACCATCGCCAGGCGCGGGTCCTTGACCTCGTGCTCCAGCGTCGAGGCGACGATCTGGGAGATCCGCTTGGCGAGCCTGCGGGCCCGTGGCGCGTCGGCCATGGCGCGGTTCCTCCTGGTCGGGAAGGGGTGGGGACTAGTCGTCGTGCGGGCCCAGCCAGCGGGTCCGCGCCGACAGCAGCTGGAACTCCGGGTGGGAGGCCACCAGCCGCTCGCAGTGGTCGAGCACGTCGGTGACGTGCTCCGGGTCGGCCGCGACCGCAGCGACCCCGATGAGGGCGCGCCGGTGCAGGTCGAGGTGGCCGGCCTCGGCGACCGACACCGCGTACTTGCGCTTCAGCTCCGCCACGACGTGACGGACCACCGAGCGCTTCTGCTTGATCGAGCCGACCTCCCCGAGGAGCAGGTCGAGCTCGAGCGCACCGACGTACATGGGCTTCACGGGGCCGGATCGACGGGCCCCGGGGGCGGCGGCCCGCCGCCCCCGGGGCAACCACGACTCACTCGCGGGGCTTCTCCCGCATCTCGTAGGTCATGATCTTGTCGTCGACCTTGATGTCGTTGAACGACCCGAGCGTCAGACCGCACTCGTAGCCGTCGCGGACCTCGGTCGCGTCGTCCTTGAACCTCTTCAGCGAGTTCACCGTGAGGCTCTCGGCGACGACCGCACCGTCGCGGACCAGGCGCGCCTTGGCGTTGCGCCGGATGATCCCGTCGGTGACCAGGCAACCGGCGATCGTGCCGACCCGCGAGGAGCGGAAGACCTCGCGCACCTCCGCGGTGCCGAGCTCCACCTCCTCGTAGATCGGCTTGAGCATGCCCTTGAGGGCCTGCTCGATCTCGTCGATCGCCTGGTAGATGACCGAGTAGTAGCGGATGTCGATGCCCTCGCGGGTGGCCAGCTCCGTGGCCTTGCCCTCGGCCCGGACGTTGAAGCCCAGGACGATGACGTCGGAGGCGATCGCGAGGTTGATGTCGCCCTCGGTGATCGCACCGACGCCGCGGTGCAGCACCCGCAGCTGGACCTCCTCGCCCACGTCGATCTTCATGAGCGCGTCCTCGAGAGCCTCGACGGTTCCCGAGTTGTCACCCTTGATGATCAGGTTGAGCTCGTTGGTCTCCTTCAGCGCGGCGTCGAGGTCCTCGAGGCTGACGCGCTTGCGACGGCTCGCCAGCTGGGCGTTGCGCTCGCGCGCCCGCCGCCGGTCGGCGATCTGCCGGGCCACGCGGTCCTCGTCGACGACCAGGAACGTGTCGCCCGCGCCGGGCACCGAGGTGAACCCGATGACCTGCACCGGACGGGAGGGCAGCGCCTCCTTCACGTCCTCGCCGAACTCGTCGAGCATCCGCCGGACGCGGCCCGACGCGTCGCCCGCGACGACCGAGTCGCCGACGCGCAGCGTGCCGCGCTGGACCAGCACCGTGGCCACCGGGCCGCGGCCGCGGTCGAGGTGTGCCTCGATCGCGACACCCTGGGCCTCCATGTCCGGGTTGGCCCGGAGGTCCAGGGAGGCGTCCGCGGTGAGCAGGACGGCCTCGAGCAGCCCTTCGATGTTGATGTTCTGGCGTGCGGAGATGTCGACGAACATCGTGTCGCCGCCGTACTCCTCCGCGACCAGCCCGTACTCGGTGAGCTGCTGGCGGATCTTCTGAGGGTTCGCGCCCTCCTTGTCGATCTTGTTGACCGCCACGACGATCGGCACGTCGGCCGCCTGCGCGTGGTTGATCGCCTCGATCGTCTGGGGCATCACGCCGTCGTCGGCCGCGACCACGATCACCGCGATGTCCGTGGACTTCGCCCCACGGGCACGCATGGCGGTGAACGCCTCGTGACCCGGGGTGTCGATGAAGGTGATCTTCCGGTCGACGCCCTCGAGCTCGGTGTCGACCTGGTAGGCGCCGATGTGCTGGGTGATGCCGCCGGCCTCGGCCTCGGCCACCTTCGTCTTGCGGATGGTGTCCAGCAGGCGCGTCTTGCCGTGGTCGACGTGACCCATGACGGTGACGACCGGCGGGCGGGCCGCGAGGTCGTCGTCGTCGCCCTCGTCGGAGCCGTAGCTGATCGAGAACGACTCGAGCAGCTCGCGGTCCTCCTCCTCGGGGGAGACGACCTGGACGTCGTAGTTCATCTCGCCGCCGAGCAGCTCGAGGACGTCGTCGGACACCGACTGGGTGGCCGTGACCATCTCACCGAGGTGGAACAGCACCTGCACGAGCGAGGCGGGGTTCGCGTCGATCTTCTCCGCGAAGTCGGTCAGCGAGGCGCCGCGGGGCAGCCGGACGGTCTCGCCCTTGCCCTTCGGGAGGCGGACGCCGCCGACCGACGGCGCCTGCATGTTGTCGAACTCCTGGCGCTTCTGCCGCTTCGACTTGCGACCACGGCGCGCGGGACCGCCCGGACGCCCGAAGGCACCCGCGGCACCGCCGCCACGACCGCGGCCACCGGGACCGCCGGGACGACCACCGCCGCCACGGAAGCCGCCGCCGCCCGCGGGGGCGCCGCCGCCACCGGGACCACCGCGACCCCCACCGGGACCGCCGGGGCCACCCCGGCCCGCACCGGGACCACCGCGACCGGCACCGGGGCCGCCGCGACCGCCACCGGGACCACCGGGGCCCCCGCGTCCGGGCGGACCGGACGGGCGGGACGGCATCATGCCGGGGTTCGGACGCGGGGGCATGTTGCCCGGCGAGGCGCCACCGGTGCCGCCGGGACGCGGCGGCCGGTCGCCGGCCGCGGCCGGACGCTCGCCGTCACGCGGCGGGCGCGGCGCGGGGGCCTCGCCGTCACGCGGCGGACGCGGGCCGCCCTGGCCCTGGCCCTGACCGGGCTGGGGCCGCTGCGGACGCGGCGGGGCGCCCGAACCGACACCGAACGGGTTGTTGCCGACGCGCGGCGCCTTCGGGCCGGGCTTGGGCGCCTGCGGGCGCGGCGCGACGGTCGACGCATCGCTGCTCGCCGCCGCGGCCTGGCCGTCGGACGCGGCCGCCGGACGCTGCTGCGGACCGGGGCGCGGGCCGCCGCCCTGACCACCCTGGCCACCGCCCTGGCGCTGGTCGCCCTGGCCGCCCTGGCCACCGCCCTGGCCGCCCTGGCCACCCTGGCCACCGCCCTGGCGCTGGTCGCCGCCACGCTCGGCCGGGCGGTCGCCGCCGGGACGGGGGATGCCGCCCGGGCGGGGCCGGTCGCCACCGGGACGAGGACGGTCGCCACCGGGACGCTGGCCCTGCGGGGCCGGACGCTCGGTCGACGGGGCCGCCGGCGCGGCGGAGGCCGCCGCGGGCGCGGACTGGTCCTGGCGGTCGCCGGGCCGGGCGCCGGGGCGCGGGCCGGGACGCGGCGCGCCGCCCGACGGGGCGGACGAGCCGTTGCCGCCGCCCGGCGTCGCGCCGGGGCGCGGGCCGGGGGTCGCGCCGGGACGCGGGGCCCCACCGGACGAGCCGGACGGGCCGGGCTTGGGTCCACCACCGGGGCGCGGACCGGGCGTGGCGCCCGGACGCGGACGGCGGTCGGAACCGCCGCCGTTGCCGCCGGCCATGGAGTCGCGCAGCTTGCGCGCGACGGGGGCCTCCACCGTCGAGGACGCCGACTTGACGAACTCGCCGAGGGACTCCAGCTGCGTGAGTACTTGCTTGCTGGTGACGCCGAGCTCCTTGGCGAGCTCGTGCACCCGGGCCTTACCTGGCACTGATCTCCTCATTCTCGAGGTCAGCGGGGGCCCGCGACCTCGTGTCTACGCCTGCGCCTTCATCGTGAGGGCTTCACGGCTGGCTCATGGGGGTCGACCTGCTTCCTCGTACGCACGCGACGGTCGTCGCGCCTGTCGTGCCCGGTGGGTGGGGTGTCGGCCGGATCGAGCAGTGCGTGCAGGGCACCGGTGTCCAGCGGCCCCGGGACGCGCAGCGCCCGGGGGAACGCCGACCGGCGCTCCGCGCGATCCAGACAGTCCGGATCGGGGTGCACCCACGCACCGCGACCGGGCTTCCGGTGCCGTGGATCGGGATCGACGATCCCGTCCGCGGCCACCACTCGCAGGAGTTCCGACGCCGAGGCCCGCGAACGACAGCCGATGCAGGTGCGCACCGGGCCGTGGACGTCGTCGCGACCGTCACGATCCGGAGCCACCCCACGACCTGGCTCGCGGGTTCGGGCCACCGGTCACTCTACCGCGCCGCTCGAGCGGTCCTCGACCCCGCCACCGGGGACCTCGATCCCGGCGGGCTCCGGCGCCTCCGGCGGGGGCGGCTCGGCATCCGAGCGGATGTCGATCCGCCATCCGGTGAGTCGTGCGGCGAGCCGGGCGTTCTGGCCCTCCTTGCCGATGGCCAGCGAGAGCTGGAAGTCGGGCACCACCACCCGGGCCGTGCGCGCCTTCGGGTCGACGACCGTGACCGAGACGACCTTCGACGGCGAGAGCGCGTTGCCGACGTACTCGGCGGGGTCGTCGGCCCAGTCGATGATGTCGATCTTCTCGCCGTTGAGCTCGCTCATCACGCCCCGCACCCGCGCGCCCATCGGGCCGATGCACGCCCCCTTGGCCCCGAGCCCCGCGACCTTGGAGCGCACGGCGATCTTGGTGCGGTGCCCGGCCTCCCGGGCCACCGAGACGATCTCGACGTGGCCCGCGGCGATCTCGGGGACCTCGAAGGCGAACAGGCGCCGGACGAGGTTCGGGTGGGTCCGCGAGAGCGTGACCTGCACGCCGCGCGGCCCGCGGTGGACCCCGACGACGTAGCAGCGGATGCGGGCGCCGTGCTCGTAGCGCTCGCCCGGCACCTGCTCGGCGGCCGGGAGCACGCCCTCGATGGAGCCGATCTCGACGACGACCACGCCGCGGGCGTTGGCCCGCGCGTCGCGCTGGACGACGCCGGCGACGACCTCGCCCTCCTTGGCCGAGAACTCGCCGTAGGTGCGCTCGTGCTCCGCGTCGCGCAGCCGCTGCACCACGATCTGCCGCGCCGTCGCCGCGGCGATGCGTCCGAAACCCTCGGGCGTGTCGTCGTATTCCCCGATCACCTCGCCGTGCTCGTCCGTCTCCGGCACGAGCACGGTCACCTCGCCGCTCTTGCGGTCGACCTCGACCCGGGCGCGGGGGTTCTCGCCGCCGTTCTGCTTGTAGGCGGTGAGCAGCGCGGTCTCGATCGCGGAGAGCACGGTCTCGAACGGGATCTCCTTGTCCCGCTCGATGGCGCGCAGCGCGGCGATGTCGACCTTCACGACCGTTCCTCCTGTCCGTTCGTGCCCCGCTCGCCCGCGGCGGCGGCCACGAGGGCCTCGACCTCGGTGGGCGGGGCCGGCTTGAACTCGACCTCGACCACGGCCGACGCCACCTCGGCCAGCGGGACGTGGTGCAGCACCGGCCCGCGCGGGGTGCCCTCCGCCAGCGTCACCGTCGCGCCGCCGTCCCCGCCGTCGCCGGGCTCCCCCGCGGCGCCGACCGGACCGACGCGCGCGGTGAGCGTGCTGCCGTCGGTGCGCGTGAGCGCGACCCGGCGCAGCCACGCCCGCCGCCAGTGGTGCGGGCGGGTGAGCGGTCGGTCGGTGCCCGGGGTGGTGACCTCGAGGGTGTACTCGCCCTCGGGGGTGGCGGCACCGGTCCCGCTCGTCGCGTCCGCCTCGTCCCGGGCGTCGAACGTCCTCGAGAGCTCGCGGCTCACCCCGGCGACGGCGTCGAGGTCCGGGCCCGGTGCCGGCGGGTCGTGCGGTCCGGGCACCTCGGCGGTGTCCACCACGACGCGCACCACCTGGCGGCGCCCGGCCGGGCGCACCTCGAGGTCGTCGAGCACGAAGCCGGCGGCCTCGACGATCTCGACGACGGTCGGGCGCAGGCGGTCGGCGGCACCACCGTCGGGACCGGCGTGCGCGGACGTCCCACGGGACAACGGAGCTCCTCACGGGCGGGCCCGCCGCGGGCGGCGCGGGGCGCTCGGGTGGCGGTCACCGGGGCGCGGGACGGGCGGGACGGGCTGGCGCCGGGATGCCGGCGCGCAGTGGTCCAGCGTAGCGCTCGCCCCCCGCGCGTCCGCCGTGCCGCCGCGTCCCGCGGCCCGCCCGGTCGGGCGGCTGGCAGACTGGCCGGTCGTGGTCGCCGAGCTCGCCCAGCACGAGGACACCCAGCACGAGGACACCCAGCGCGAGGACACCCAGCACGAGGACACCCAGCACGAGGACATCCAGTGCGGGGGCACGCCGCGACGCGCCGTCCTGCGGGGCGCCGCCGGGCTGGCCGTCACGGGTCTCGTCGCCGGCACGGGGGTCCTCGCCGCCGGGTGCGCCCGTGACGAGGGTCCCGACGAGCTCGAGGCCCCGCTCGCGGCGGCCCGCTCCGACGCCGCCGCGGCGACGGCGGCGGTCGCGGCGTTCCCCGACCTCGGCGACCGCCTGACCCCGCTCGCCGACACCCGGCGCGCCCACGCCGACGCGCTCGCCGCCGAGATCCGCCGCGCCCGCCCGGACCGCGCGCCCGCGGTGGACACCGCCGCCCCGCCCGCGGGTCCCCCGGCGAGCGCCGCGGCCGCGGTGAGCGCGCTGCGGGGCTCGCTGGGCGCCGCCCGCGACCGGGCCGGCACGCTGGCGATGACCACCGCCCCGTACCGCTGCGGCCTGCTCACCTCGGTCGCGGCGAGCTGCGCGGGTCAGGCGACGGTGCTCGCGTGACGACCCCGTCGACACCGTCGACACCGCCGCCCGCGCTGTCGGACGACCTGCGCGCCGCCGTCGTCGCCGCCCTCGGCACCGAGCACGCCGCGGTGTGGAGCTACGGGCTCGTGTCGGCGTTCCTGCCCGCCGCGAACGCCGCCGCGATCACGGCCGCCTCGCTCGCCCACCGCGAGCGCCGCGACGCCGTGGTGGCCCTGCTCGCCCGCGAGGGCGTCATTCCGCCGACCGCCGCCGCGGCCTACCGCCCGCCGTCGCCGGTGACGGACGCGACCTCGGCCGCGCTGCTCGCGACGGTCGCCGAGGACGACGTCGCCGCCGCCTGGCGCGCGGTCGCCGAACGCACCGAGGCCGACACCGGCGGCGAGCTGCGCCGTCTCGCGCTCGACGCCGTCACCGCGGCCGCGACGACGTCGGTGACGTGGCGGCGCATCGCCGGGCGCACGCCGCTGGTCCCCGCCTTCCCGGGGGACGGCTCCGCGTCGTGAGTGGTGCGGTCGCCCGGACGACCCGAGAGGGGCGGCGCCCCTCGGCGCCCCCTCACCGCCCCCTCACGGCCCCCCCTCACCGCAGGGCGAGCCCCGCGCGGGAGATGCGGTCGAGGGCCTCGCCGTCGGTGAAGTCGGGGTCGATGCCGTCGGCCTCGGACACGACGACGCGGTCGCCGAGCTGCGCCGAGGCGTAGCCCTGGCCGCTGAGCGCGGGCGGCGCGCCGGGGTAGCCCCGCCCCTCGCGCAGGAGGTCCGAGACGTTGCCGGTGCCGTTGCTGTCGACCAGCGACCGGAACGCCGTCGCGGTGGTCGTGTCGGCCAGCTGCACGGTCGCGACGGCGATGACCACCTCCTGGCCCTCGGCGTTGCCCGACCACAGGGACCGGTCGAGGTGCAGGCACCCGCGCTCGCGCAGGAAGGAGGCCGCCTCGTTGTAGGCGTGGCCCTCGCAGGAGGTGTCGGTGGTGGCGACCTGGCGCGTGTACGTCACGCCGTCGACCACGCGGGTCGCGGCGGGATCGACGGGCGGGTCGGTCCCCACGGCCGCGCGGCCGACGAGGACCGCCAGACCGAGGGCGACGAGGAAGGCCGCCACCGCGGCGACGGTGAGGCCACGCCAGCCCCAGACCCACTCGGGCAGGCGACGCCCGTAGCGCCCGCGCGCGGCCTGCGCCGCCCGCCCGGCCCGGGCGAGCCCGCCGATCCCGACGGAGGCGGCGCCGGCCGGGGGCCCGGAGGACTCGGGCGCGGAGGACGGGAGACGCCCGGTGCGCGGGAGCGGGGCGGCTCCGGGCTGGGAGCCCGGCTGTGACTCCGGATGGGACCCCGGCTGTGACGCCGGCTGTGACCCCGGCTGCGACCCCGGCTCCTGGACCGGCACCGGGGTGGTCTCGGGGGCCGCGCCGGCCCGGAGCGCCGGGGTGTCCGGCGCGAGGAAGCCGGCCTCGGCGAGGCGGTCGTCGTCGGGCACGTGGTCGCCGAGGCGGAAGGCGTGCAGGAGGCGCCGCAGGTCGGCGACGTCGATGACGCGGAACGAGCCCACCGGCGCGGTCAGCGCGGCGCGGGCGTCGTCGTCCTCCCCGACGCTGGGCAGCACGCGACGGGGCGCGGCGCACGCCGGGTCGGGGAGGCGCAGCAGGCGGTCGAGCTCGTCGAGCACGGCCTGGACGGTGGGGCCGCCGCCCGCGGAGCCGAGGAGGGCGCCCGGGCTGCTCCCCGACGGGACCTCCGGGGCGCGTCCCCCGCCGGCCGCGACCGTCTCCCGGGCCCGCTCGCGCTCGCCGGCGGGCAGCGCGGCGAGGCCGATGACGCCGTCGGGGCGCAGCATGACCGCGTCGAGGGGGCCGTCGGGACCGCCCGGCAGCGCGACGGCGACACCGGGCACCGGGGCACCGCGCTCCGCCTCCTCGAGCAGGGCGCGCACCGTCGCCACCCGCTCCGGAGCGATACCGAGACGGGGATCGGGGGCCAGCACCAGCATCCGATCCTCCACGTTCGGGGGACATGGACCGTGCTCAAGGTAACCGAGCGGGTCACGAACCGATCACGGCCCCCGCCCGGCGGGTCGTGGTCGCCCTGCTCACCGCGACAGGCGCCGCCGCTCCCCCATGCGGGCGACCAGCGGGACCGCGACCCTCGCGACCCCCGGCAGCGCCGCCGAGGTCCGTTGGAGCGCCGCGCGCCAGCCCGGCACGGTACGCAGTGCCCGGCGGGAGCCGAGCATCCCCATGCCCGCGTCGACGACCTCGTCCACCGAGAGCAGCCGGGTGCCGGTGAACAGCAGCGCGGCGCTCGGGCGGTGGGCGACCTTGCTGACGAGCGAGGTGTCGACGACGTCCGGGCACAGGGCCCGCACCCGGATCGGCCGGCGCACCGAGGCCAGCTCGATGTCGAGGGCCTGCGAGTAGCTCAGCGCCGCGGCCTTGCTGGCCCCGTAGGTCGCGAAGCCCGGCGTCGGGCCGAGACCGGAGAGCGAGACGACGTTGAGGACGTCGCCGCGCCGCATGACCTCCACCGCCGCGCGGCAGCCGTGCACCACGCCGAGAGTGTTGACCTCGAAGGTCGCCGCGACCTCCTCGTCGGTGGACTCCCACACCGAGGCCGTCGTGAGCACCCCGGCGTTGTTGACCCACACCGTGACGTCGCCGATCCCGGCGGCGGCCAGCGCCACCGCGCGGTGCGCCGAGGGGTCGCGCACGTCGAGCGGCATCGCCGTCGCGGGGCCGTCGAGCGCGTCCGCGGTGGCCTGCGCGGCGGCGGCGTCGACGTCGGTGACGACGAGGTGGTGGCCGCGGGCCGAGAGCGCGGCGGCGAGACCGGCGCCGATGCCGCGGCCCGCGCCGGTGACGACCGCGACGGCCACGCGTCCCTGTCCTGGATCGGGGTGCACGGCGGCATTCTGGACCGTCCGGCCCAGCACGGCTCCGCCTACCCTCGGCTCCCGTGTACAGCGAGGAGATCGAGGTCCGCACCGGCGAGCGGGAGACCGTCCGGGACATCACGCAGGACTGCGCGCGGTTCGCCGCGGACGCCGGGACGCCCGACGGCCTGCTGCACGTGTTCGTGCCCCACGCGACGGCCGGCGTGGCCATCATCGAGACCGGCGCGGGCAGCGACGGCGACCTGCTGACCCAGCTGCGCGAGCTGCTGCCCGCCGACGACCGGTGGTCGCACCGCCACGGCTCGCCCGGCCACGGCCGCGACCACGTCCTGCCCGCGCTCGTGGCGCCCTCGATGTCGGTGCCGGTGCTCGGCGGGCGGCTGGCGCTGGGCACCTGGCAGTCGGTGTGCCTCGTCGACACGAACGGCGACAACCCGAGCCGCAAGGTACGGCTGAGCTTCCTCGCTGGTTAGGGGCTGGTTAGGGCCCGGTCAGGGGGCCGGTCAGGCGGGTCCGCACGAGTCGGCGAGCCCTTCGGGGCTCGTGGCGTGGTCGAGCGCCAGGGCCGCGGCCCCGTGCAGCGCCCCGTCGTCGCCGTGCACCGCGTCGAGCACGGGCACCGGCTGCGCGCGGCGGAAGGCCATGAGCCCGCGGACGTAGGCCTCGTCGAACCCCGGCGCCGCCCGCAGGCCGCGGGCGAGGCCGCCGAGCACGACGACGTCCGGGTCGTGGACGTGCACCAGGCCGGCGACGCCCCGGGCGAGCACGGCTGCGACCCGGCACACGGCGTCCGCGGCGGCCGCGTCCCCGCCGGCGGCGCGCTCGAGCACGGCGACGGCGTACGAGCGGGGGTCGTCCGGCTCCGGCTCGCCCAGGTACCGGGCCAGCGCGCGCCCGTCGACCTCGGGACCCCAGCAGCCCCGCGCCCCGCAGGAGCAGGGCCGTGCCGGGTCGCCGAAGGGCAGGTGGCCGTACTCGCCCGCCTGCCCGTGCGCGCCGAGGTGCGGGCGGCCGTCGAGCAGCAGCGCGCCGCCCAGGCCGACCTCGACGGTGAGAAAGACCGCGGTCGCCGCCCCGGCCGCGGCGCCCGTGCGGGCCTCGGCGACGCCGGCGAGCGTCGCGTCGTTGCCCACGCGCAGCGCCACGGGGTCGGGGCCGCAGCCCGCGTCGAGCGCCGCGGTGATCGGCGCGAGGTCGACGGCGTCCCAGGCCAGCTCGGTGGCGCGCACCAGGCCGTCGTCGGAGACGGGCGCGGGGGCGGCCAGGCCGACGGCGACCGTGCGGTGCCCGGCCGCGACCTCGCCGACGACGGTGCGCAGGGCGGCGGCGACGTGCTGGGGGTCGCGGTCGTGGCGCTCGCTGACGACGTCGGTGACGTGGCCGTCGAGGCCCGCGAGGCCGACGCGCCAGTCCTCGTGGCGCACGTCGACCGCGACCACCCGGGGCCCGTCGGGGGCGGGCAGCAGGGTGGTCGTCGGTCGCCCGCGGCCCTGCACCGGCGCGCGGTGCTCGCAGATCCAGCCCGCCTCGCGCAGGCGCGTGACCGTCTCGGTCACGGTGGCGCTCGACAGCGCGAGGCGCCGGGCCAGCTCGACGCGCGTCAGCCCGGGGCGCCGCCGGACCTCCGCGAGGACCTCCGCCTTGGTGCGCCAGCGGTCCACGCGGGCGCGACCGGGCTCACGTCCGGTCTCCGTTGACGCGGTCATGGCACTGATTATGCTCGGACAACGAGAATATTCAACCTCCGCCACTCCCCGCCGTATCGGAAGGACCTGCCGTGACACTGCACGCCGAGGCACCCGCCCGCCGGGTGGCCTGCGGGTTCACCGCCGTGCTCCTGGACATGGACGGCACCCTGGTCGACTCCGACGCCGCCGTCGAGCGGTCCTGGCGCACGTGGGCGCACCGCTGGGGCGCCGACCCCGCCGCCGTGCTCGCCGTCATGACCGGGCACCCCGCCGAGAGCACCGTGCGCCGCGTGCGCCCCGACCTCGACGAGGCCCTGGTCGCCGCCGCGACGCGCGACCACCTCGAGCACGAGTACGTCGACCTCGCCGACGTCGTCGCCGCGCCCGGCGCCCACGACCTCGTCGCGCACCTCGACGCCACCCACACGCCCTGGGCGGTCGTGACCAGCGCCGACACCCGCCTCGCGCGGGCCCGGCTCGGCGCCGCCGGCATCGACGCGCCGGTGATCGTGCCCCGCGACATGGTCGTCGAGGGCAAGCCCGCCCCGGACGGCTACCTCATGGCCGCCGAGTTCCTCGCGGTCGACCCGGGCGACTGCCTCGTCGTCGAGGACTCCGCCGTCGGCGTCGCCGCCGGGCGCGCCGCGGGCGCCACCGTCGCCGGCCTGCGCGGCGAGCCCGCCGACGTCCCGGTCGACTCCCTCGCCGACGTCGTCCCGACCCTGCTCGCCCAGGAGGTGGCCGCGTGACCCCGCCCACCGCCACCGAGACGCCCACCCCGGTCCGGCCGCCGGAGCGCACCACGCCGCGGTCGCGCGTCCCCGCCGGGGTGAGCCTCGCCGCCCTCTCGCTCGGCGGCCTCGCCATCGGCACCACCGAGTTCGCCAGCATGGGCGTGCTGCCCGGCTTCGCGAGCGACCTCGGGGTCTCGGTGCCCACCGCCGGTATCGCGATCAGCGCCTACGCCATCGGCGTCGTCGTCGGTGCCCCGCTGATCGCCATGGTCGGCGCCCGCTGGCCGCGCAAGAAGCTCGTCGTGGCCCTGGCCGTCTCCCTCGTCGTCGCCAACGCGCTGTCGGCGATCGCGCCGTCGTTCGTGCCGTTCGTCGGCCTGCGCTTCCTCGCGGGGCTGCCGCACGGCGCCTACTTCGGCACCGCCGCGGTGCTCGGGGCGGCCCTGGTGCCCCCGGAGCGCCGCGCCCGCGCCCTCGCGACGGTGATGCTCGGGCTGACCGTCGCGAACATCGTCGGCGTCCCTGCCGCCACGTGGCTGGGCGAGACCTTCGGGTGGCGCAGCGCCTACGTCGCCGTCACGGTGATCGCCCTGATCACGGTGCTCGCCGTCGTCACGCTCGTCCCGAGCCCGAAGGAGGCCGGCGGCGGCAGCCTGCGCAGCGAGCTCACCGCCCTGACCCGTCCCCAGGTCTGGCTCACCCTCGGCGTGATCGCCGCCGGGTTCGGCGGGCTCTTCGCGGTCTACAGCTACATCAACCCGATCCTGACCAACCAGGCCGGGGTCCCGGCGACGACCATCCCGCTGCTGCTCGGCGCGCTCGGCGTGGGCATGACGGTCGGCAACGTCGCCGGCGGCCGCTTCGCCGAGAGGGCCCCGCGGGCCACGATCGCGATCGCGCTGGTGGTCTACGCCGCCGTGCTCCTGGCGTTCACCGTGGCCGCGCACGACGCGATCGCGGCGACCGCGGGCCTGTTCGCGCTGGGCTTCGTCGGCATGTCGGCCGGCCCCGCCCTCATGGGCCGGCTGATCGACTTCGCCGCCGAGGGCCCGTCGCTGGCCGCCGCGAGCTTCCACTCGGCGTTCAACGTGGCCAACGCGGTGGGCGCCGCGCTCGGCGGGCTCGTGCTCGCCGCGGGCCTGGGCTACGACGCGCCGGCCGCGGTCGGCGCGGTGCTGCCGCTGCTGGGTCTCGGCGTCCTCGCGGTGTCGGTGGGCCTGGAGCGGCGCAGCACGCACCCGTAGGCCGCCCGCTCCCGCCCGCTCCCACTGGCTCCCGTCCGCTCCCGCCGGCGCGGGAGCGCGGCGGGAGCGCCGCGGCGCAGCCTGCCGGCATGACCACCGGGACCGTCCACGA
The DNA here is from genome assembly GCF_028737205.1 of Actinomycetospora lutea. Taxonomy (GTDB): domain Bacteria; phylum Actinomycetota; class Actinomycetes; order Mycobacteriales; family Pseudonocardiaceae; genus Actinomycetospora; species Actinomycetospora lutea. The sequence continues at coordinate 151,396 of NZ_JAQZAL010000008.1, forward strand.
CCTCGCCGACGACCTCAGCCTCATCGAGGGCCATCACCCGCAGTCGCTGTGGGAGGACCCCGACCTGCCCACGATCGGGGTGTACCGCCGCGGCCCCCGGCTCTACCTGCTCGACACCGGGGTGGGCCCCGAGCAGCGGGACGCCATCCGCAAGGTCGCGGCGCGCCACGACGGGCTGCAGGAGGTCGTCCTGCTCAACAGCCACGGGCACATGGACCACCTGGGCAACAACGACGTGGTGACCGAGCTCGGGGTGGGCACCGTGCGCCACTACGTCCCGCGCGACGCCCGCGCCGCCCTGGACTTCGCGGAGTTCTTCCGCTCGATGTACGCCCGCGGCCTGCCCTACTTCGACTACCTGCGCGGCCTGCACCTCGACCCCGACCGCGTCGCCGCGCTGCTGCGCGCTCTCGGCGCCGGCCCGCAGCTGGGCACCGACGACGTCGCGGCCCTCGGTGCCCGCCTCGACGAGCTCGGCCTCGCCCCCGCGATCAGCCCCTTCGTGCCCTCACTGGTCGTGGACATCCTGCTCAACACCTATCCCCCGGTCTTCCCGAACATCGCGCAGATGGTCGACTACGAGTCCCTCGGCCCGGCCTCGGAGATCCGGATCGGCGACACCACCTGGACCGGGTGGACGTTCACCGACGAGCAGGGGCGCCCGGAGGTCCATGCGCTGCAGTCGTGCGGCCACGCGGCCGGTGGCCTGGTCTTCCACATCCCCGACCACCGGGTCCTGCTGCTCGCCGACGAGACCAGCTCGGTGCCGATCTGGTCGGACACCGTGCCCGCCAACACGATCGCCACCGTGCGGCGCGCGCTCTCCCTCATGGACAGCGGCCACGTCACGACCGTGTGCGCGGGGCACCGCCCGATGCTGCCGGCCGAGGGCGACCAGGCCCGCCAGGCCCTGCAGGGCGTGATCTCGTCGGGCGAGGAGTTCGCGACGACCGTCGATGCCGCCGTCGCCCGGCATCCCGACGGCGTCACGATCGACGACCTCTACGACGAGCTCGTGGCCTCGGCGGACCCCCGCTCGACGATCGCCCTGCTGGTGGGCCTGCAGTTCCCGGTGTTCTCCACCTTCCTCAAGCTCACCCTGCTCAACCACTGCCTGCTGAGCGGCTTCACCGAGGGCGTCGGCGCGAACGGCCGCCCGACGTTCCGCGCGGGTTGAGCGCCGTGCAGGCCTCCCGGCACAGCTGGCTCGTCCTCGTGGCGATGACCGGCTCGCTGTCCATGGTGATGCTCGACCAGACGGTGGTGTCGGTCGCGCTGCCCGCCATGACCCGCGAGCTGCCCCTCACCCCCACGGGCCAGCAGTGGGTCGTCAACGCCTACGTGCTCGCCATGGCGGCGCTCGTCGCCCTCGGCGGCAAACTGGGCGACCGGTGGGGCGGGGTGACGGCGTTCCGCGCCGGGGTGACCGTCTTCTTCCTCGCCTCGCTGGCCTGCGGGCTCGCGCCGGCGGGCGAGCTCGGCGAGCCGTGGCTCATCGCCGCCCGCGCGGTGCAGGGCGCGGGTGCGGCGCTGATGATGCCGGTGTCGGCCGCGATCGTCACCGACACCTTCGCCCCCGGGGACCGGGGCCGGGCGATGGCGATCTACGTCGGCATCGGCCAGGTCTTCCTCGCGGTGGGACCGCTGATCGGCGGCGTGCTCACCGAGTCGGTCTCGTGGCGTCTCGTGTTCTGGCTCAACGTTCCGGTCGGCCTGGCCGCGCTGGCCCTGGTCCACCTCGCGCGGCCGGCCGACGTCCGGAGACCGGGCGGATCGGTGCGGGCGACGTCGGTCGCCCTCCTCGTCGGCGGCGTGGGCGCGTCCGTGCTCGCGGTGCAGCAGGCCTCGCGCTGGGGCTGGGGCGCCCCCGCCACGCTGCTGACGCTCGGGGCGGGCCTGGCCCTGACCGCCTGGTTCGTGCGCCGGCAGCTGCGCGAGGAGGTCCCGCTGGTCGACGTGCGGCTGTTCGCGGGCCGGGCGTTCCTCGGCGACGTCGCCGTGCTGGGGCTGGTGCAGTTCGGGCTGCTCGCGGTGGTGCTGTACGCCTCGCTCTACCAGCAGGACCTGCTCGGGCTGAGCCCGATCGCCGCCGGCGCCGGGGTGCTCCCGCTCGTGCTCTCCCTGGCGGTCGCCGCGCAGCTCGGCGGCCGCTGGTACGACCGCGCCGGGGTGCGCGCGCCCGTGCTCACCGGGCTCGCCGTGAGCGCCGTCGGCCTCGCCGCCTGGGCGGTCTCCCTGCCGGCCCTGACCTACGGGCTGCAGGTCCCCGGCATGGTGCTCACCGGCCTCGGCCTCGGCCTGGTCATGTCCCCGACCAACACCGACGCGCTCGGACGCGTCGCCGCGGACGAGCGCAGCCAGGCCTCCGGTCTCGTCCAGACCGTGCGCCAGCTCGGCGGCACCCTGGGCGTCGCCGTGATCGGCGCCGTCGTCCTGGGGCTCGAGGCCGCCGGGACCGGCTCGCCGTCGCCGCAGGGGGCGGCGGACGCGATCACCGTCGGCTTCGCCTGCGCCGCCGCGGTCTTCGTCCTCGCGTTCGGAGCGGGCCTTCGGCTCCTGCCCCGCGCCCGGGTCGGCGGCACGGATCCCTCCCCGGCGCCCGTCCCCTGATCGACGCCGGTGGCCGGACGGCCACACGCGGTTCCGCGACGAGTCACTCACGGTGAGCGATACAGCCGATCAGGTGGTGCACGACCGGGGGTCCCGGATCTAGGGTCGGCCGGTGCGGGTGCGCGATCTGGGACCGGTGCTCGTGGAGTCCGACGGCGTCGAGCGCTCGTGCCCGGGCGTCAAGCAGGCGGCGATCCTCGCGACCCTGGCCATGCACGCCAACCACCGGGTGCCGGTCGAGGACCTGGTGGTCGCGGGGTGGGGCTACGACGCGGCCACGAGCACGTCCAGCGTCGAGAACCACCTGTGGCGGCTGCGCCGGATCCTCGAACCGACGCGAGCGGGCCGGCGCGGGTCGTGCCTCGTCAGCGACGCCGGGGGGACCGGCTGGTGATCCCGCCCGACGACGTCGACTCCGCGCGCTTCGAACGTCTCGCGGTGGCGGCGCGGGACGCCGCCGGGGACGGGGACCCGGCCGAGACCTGGCGGCGGTGCGACGAGGCGCTGGACCTGTGGCGCGGCCCGCCCTACGAGGTCGTCGCGCACGCCACGGCCACCGCCGCGGTCGTCGCCCGCCTCGCCGAGCTGCGCGGCCAGGTCGCCGAGCGCCGCCTCGACGCGCTGCTCGCCCTCGGCCATCCCGACCGCGTCCTGCTCGACCTCGAACCGCTCCAGCGCGACCACCCGTTCCGCGAGCCGCTCTGGGCCCGGCGGATGGCCGCGCTGGACGCCCTCGGCCGCACCGAGGAGGCCCTCGCGACCTTCCACCGGGCCCGGACCCTGCTCTGCGACGAGCTCGGCCTCGAGCCCGGGCGCGAGCTGCAGGAGCAGCAGCGCGCGGTGATGACCCGCGATCCCGCACCGGCCGTCCCGATCGCCCCGAGCGCCCCCGTCCACCTGCCCGCCCGGCCCGGGCCCCTCGTCGGCCGGGAGCGGGAGCTCGGCGAGATCGCCGACGTGCTCGCCACGTCGCCGCTGACGACCATCACCGGGCCCGGCGGGTGCGGCAAGACGCGGCTGGCGATCCAGTCGGCCCGCGACGGCGTGTCCCGGTTCCCGGACGGGATCTGGTTCGTCGACCTCACCGAGGTCCTCGCGGGCGGCGCCGTCGCGGACATGGTGGTCACCCGGCTGGGGCTGCTGCCCGGCGGCAGCGGCCCCACCGCCGCCCTGCGGGCCTTCGTGCGCGACCGCCGGGCGCTGGTGGTGCTCGACAACTGCGAGCACGTGATCGACGAGGTGGCCGCGCTCGTCGAGGAACTCCTCACCGAGGAGCCGCGGACCACGCTGCTCGCGACCAGCCGGGAGCCGCTCGACGTCGAGGGGGAGGTCGTCCGTCTGCTCGGCCCGCTCGCCCTGACCCCCGGGCCCGCCGGCCCGTCCCCGGCGGCCGAGCTGTTCCTCGCCCGGGCCCGCGGACGGGTGGACGACCTCCCGCTGATCGAACGCATCTGCGCCGGCGTCGACGGGCTGCCGCTGGCCGTCGAGCTGGCGGCGGCGCGGACCCGGTCGTTCACGCCGGCCGAGATCGCCGAGCAGGTCGCGAGCGATCCGGGAGGGCTCGGCCGCGTCGGGCGCGGGCCGGCCGACCACCGCCGCACCGTCCGCGAGGCCATCGAGTGGAGCCACCGGCTGCTCGACACCGACGAACGGACCGTGCACCGCGCCCTCTCGGTGCTCCCGGGGCCCTTCACGCTGCCCGCGGCCGCCGCGGTCGTCGGCCCGGCCCTCGACGTCGCCGACGTCCCGACGCTGCTCGCCCGCCTCGCGCACCGGTCCCTGCTCTCCGCCACGCCGCCCGACCGTCCGGGGCGGCCCACCGTGTTCCGCCAGCTCGACACGGTGCGTGCCCACGGCCGGCACCACCTGGCCGCGTCGGGCGAGGAGGCACGCACCCTCGCGCGGCGGGACGCCTGGGTCCGCGGCGTGCTCGCGGCGCGGCCCCGCCTCGGACGGGCCGAGGAGGCCGACTGGTACGACCTGCTCGAGGAGAACTGGCCGGTCGTGCGGGCGACGCTGGACGACCTCCTCGTGGACGACCCGGACCCCGGCTCGCTGCGCCTCGGCGCGGAGCTGCTGTGGTTCGGCTACTACCGCACGCGCGTGCACGAGGTCAGCCGGTGGCTCGAGCGGGCCGTCCGGTCGGCGGGGACCGACGCGGACGGGCTCACCGTCCGGCTCGTCCGCGCGGGCGCCCGCATCCTGCTCGGCGACCTCGAGGGCGGCGGCCCGCTGCTCCGCGACGTCCTGCCGCTGCTCGACACCCTCGACCTCGCCGTCGAGGGGCGCGAGGGGCTCCGGGCCCTGGTCGAGGTCGGCGTGGGCGCCGTCGGCTCCGCCTGGACGCACAACGCCTACGACCTCGTCGCCCGTGGGTGCGTGAGCCTCTCCCGGGTGGCCGCCGCCCTCGGCGAGCCCGACCTCGACCTGGTGCTCGACGCGATGGCGTGCGCCGAAGGGCTCGGGAGCACCGATCACCGCGAGCTCGCCGACCTCGCCGAGCGGGCCACCGCGATCCACGACCGGGCCGTCGGCCGGGACCACATCTGCGCGACCTGGGTCGTCAGCGCGGTCAACAACATCGTGGCCCAGCTGCTCGAGGATCCGGAGGCGGGCATCCCGTGGACCGAGCGGCTGATCGTGAGCCAGAGCCGCCTGGGCACCGGCGGCACCGGGGTCTACGTCGAGGCGATGGCGAACCTCCTGGTGATGCGCGGCGAGCTCGCCGAGGCCGTCACCTGGTTCTCCTGCGCCTACGCCCAGACCCGGCGCGCCGGCATGGTCTGGCCGGCGCGCCCGCACACCCAGGCCCTCATCGACCGCGCGAGCGCGGGCCTGACCCCGGACGCCCACCGCACCGCGTGGCAGGAGGGCGCTCCCCTGTCCACGACCGAGATCATGGCCCGCCGGACGAGGAGCCTGGTCTGCTGACGACGGTCGGCGTCTGCTCGTCGCGGACCCGCGTGTGGATCAGCGGCCGAGCTCGGCGACGACGTCGTCCAGCGGGACCTCGCGGCGCTCGCCGGAGGCGCGGTCGGTGACCTCGACGACGCCGTTCGCCAGCCCGCGCCCGACGGTGACCGTGGTCGGCATGCCGAGCAGCTCGGCGTCGGCGAACTTGACGCCCGGCGAGGCCTTGCGGTCGTCGAGCAGGACGTCCAGCCCCGCGGCGGCGAGCCCGTCGGCGATGCCCGTCGCCGCCTCGGCCTGGGCGGGGTCCTTGCCGGCGATGACGATGTGCACCGCGTACGGCGCCACCTCGGCCGGCCACACCAGGCCCTTGGCGTCGGCGTGCTGCTCGGTGATCGCGGCGACCGCGCGCGTCACGCCGACGCCGTAGGAGCCCATCGTGACGGTGGCGGGCTTGCCGTCGGCGCCCAGCGCGGTCAGCCCCAGCGCCTCGGCGTACTTGCGCCCGAGCTGGAAGATGTGGCCCATCTCGATGCCCCGAGCGGCGACCAGGGGCCCGCCGCCGTCGGGCGACGGGTCGCCCTCGCGGACCTCGGCGGCCTCGATCGTCCCGTCGGGGGTGAAGTCGCGGCCCGCGACGAGGTCGACGACGTGCCGGCCGTCCTCGTCGGCACCGGTGACCCAGGCCGTCCCGGTGACGATGCGGGGGTCGACGAGGTAGCGCACGCCGTTCTTGGCGAGCCCCACCGGACCGATGTAGCCCTTGGTCAGGAAGCGGTTCGCGGCGAAGTCGGCGTCCTCGAGCAGCGCGACCTCGGCGGGCGCGAGCGCCGCCTCGAGGCGCTTCATGTCGACCTCGCGGTCGCCGGGGACACCGACGCCGAGCAGCGTCCACTCGCTCGCTCCGGGCAGCCGGGTCTTGACCATGACGTTCTTCAGGGTGTCGGCGGCGGTGAACGTGCGACCCAGGCCCAGGGTGTTGACGTGGTCGACGAGCGTCTCGATCGTCGGCGTGTCCGGGGTGTCGTACACGACGGCCTCGGGCTTGTCCTCGACCGGCTGCTCGGGCGGCGCGGGCGTCGTCACGGCCTCGACGTTGGCGGCGAAGCCGGTCGCGGGGCAGCGCACGTAGGTGTCCTCGCCGGCGTCGCAGGGGGCGAGGAACTCCTCGGAGGCCGAGCCGCCCATGGCGCCCGACATCGCCGAGACGATCTGCACCTCGAGCCCGAGGCGCGCGAAGATCCGCTGGTAGGCCTCGCGGTGCTTCGCGTAGGACTCGCGCAGGCCCTCGTCGGTGAGGTCGAACGAGTACGAGTCCTTCATGACGAACTCGCGTCCGCGCAGGATGCCCGCGCGCGGGCGCTCCTCGTCGCGGTACTTGTTCTGGACCTGGTAGAGCGTCACCGGGAAGTCGCGGTAGGAGCTGGTCTCCCCCTTGACCATGAGGGTGAACAGCTCCTCGTGCGTGGGCCCGAGCAGGTAGTCGGCCTTCTTGCGGTCCTTGAGGCGGAACAGCGTGTCGCCGTACTCGGTCCAGCGGCCGGTCGCCTCGTAGGGCTCGCGGGGCAGCAGGGCCGGGAAGTGCACCTCCTGGCCGCCGATCGCGTCCATCTCGTCGCGGATGATCTTCTCGACGCGGCGCAGGACCTTCATGCCCAGCGGCAGCCACGAGTAGATGCCCGGCGCGACCCGGCGGACGTAGCCCGCGCGCACGAGGAGCTTGTGGCTGATCACCTCGGCGTCGGCCGGGTCCTCGCGCAGCGTGCGCAGGAACAGACCGGACATGCGCGTGACCCCTCGTGCCATGTTCCGAGCCTAACGACGGGCGTGGAGCGGATTGCGCCTACCGTGCTCCGCGTGGACCCCGACCGGGCCCGCAGGCTCGGCGCCGACGAACCCCCCTCCGGGTGGGGCTTCCGGGAGGGCCGGTCCCGCTCGCCCGGGCGGCGCTACGACCCCGCGCGGCGCTCGACGACCTGGCCGGGCCGAGCCGTCTCCCGGAGCGCCGTGGTGGTGGCCGCGTCGGTGACGAGCGTGCTCGCCAGCCCCGAGCGCAGCAGCGCGTCGGCGGCCCGGGCCCGCGCGGGCTCGGAGACCAGCACGATCACCTCCGGCACCGCCCGCAGCGCCGCCTCGTCGATGGCGAGCACGCGGCGCGCGAGGTCGACGTCGAGCACCCGGCCGTCGGCGTCGAACGGGAGCGCCACCACCTCGCCGACCACGCCGCGCTCCCCCAGCGCGGTGCGCTCCTCCTCGTCCAGGACGTCGTGGACGGTGGAGTGCTCCGGGCTCCAGGCGCCGACGGAGATCACCGCGACCGTCAGGTCGGCGAAGCGGCCGAACGCGTCCGCGACCCCCGGTTGCTCCCGCAGCGTCCGCGCGGTCTGGTCGTCGGGCAGCACCAGCGGGGCGTAGATCGGGAAGGTCGGTCCCCCGCACAGCGCGCCGACGCGCGCGACCGTCTCCGCCGACGTGTCCGACCGCCAGGGCAGCGAGTAGGCGCCGCAGAGCTGCACGACCGTGCACGGCGGCAGGGACGTCAGCGCGTCGACCGCCTCGTTGATCGTCCGCGACCACGCGAGCCCGAGGACGTCGTCGGGACCCACGATCTCGGTGAGCAGCTCCGCGGTGAGGCTGGCGACCCGGGGCCGGCCTGCTCCGGGGGCGACTAGGGCCCGGCGCAGGCCGTAGGCCGCCGCGAGCTCCTCGGAGGCCCGGTGGTCGAGGTCGTCGCCCGCGGTGACCTCGATGCGCACGAGGCCCTGCTCCTGCGCCGCGTCGAGCAGGCGAGCCACCGCGAAGCGGCTCATGCCGAGCTCCCGGGCGATCTCGACCTTGGTGCGTCCGAGCACGTGGAAGCGGTGGGCCGCCCCGGCCGCGAGCAGGCGGCGACCGGGCCCCCAGGCAACGCCGTCGGCGCCAACGCTCATATGAGCATCCTAGAGTCTCGGCCAGGTCCTTGACGAGGTTGATACTAACGTTCTGTACTGCAGTGCGAATAGCCCAGTGGCTGCTCAGGTGAGCCTGCGTCCGAGACTCGTCTCCGGAGGCCGCTCATCTGGGCGGCCCGTCGAGGAGGAGACGCATGAGCACCACCGCTCCGGGCCCCACGTCGACCACCGGGAGCGGGCTCGCCCTCGATGCGGTCGACGCGCACCTGGTGGTGGGTCCGGACGACGGCTACGGCGGCGTCTCGCTGGTGCGGATCTCGCTGGCCCCGCACGCCCGCACCGAGCCGCGGCGCTACGACGACGCGGACCGGCTCGTGATCGTCCTGGACGGCCACACCCGCGTCGAGGTCGAGGGCCGTCCGGCCGTCACGCTCGGACCGAACGAGGTCCTCCACGTGCCGCGGGACACCTGGCACCGCGTCGAGGCGCTCGGCGGGACGTCGGACCAGCTGGGGCTCGGCGCGGCGGAGCTGCTCGTGCTCGCCGCGGACCCTCAGCGGTAGAGCACGACGTCCGGCGCCGGTGGGGTCGCGAGGACCTCGCGGGCGCCCGGCCCGCCGAGCGGCAGGACGGTCCCGCGCAGGGCCGGCGGCCCCGCCTCGCCGATGGCCACGACGGCGAGCTCGGCCGGCACGGCGGAGATCGGGCCCGTGACCACCAGGAGCTTCTGGGGCAGGTCGGCCGACCGGACCACGTCGGCGAGCCAGCCCGTCACGGCGCCCAGCTCCTCGGGCGGCAGGGGCATCGCCGTGTCGAGGGCGAGACCCACGTCGGGCTCGCGCAGCAGGCGCTCCCACGGCGCGACGGCCTCGACCACGCGGGTCGGGCCGGTCGGGACGGCGAGCACGAGCAGCTGACGGTGCGCGCGGGTCAGGGCGAGCTGCTGCCACGCGGCGCCACCACGCCCCCCGTCCGCGACCGGTAGCTCGACCGCCGGCAGCGCGTCCCGGTCGCTGGTGCCGAACGCCGTCGCGGTGGCCTCGACCCGGTCGGCCGTCTCCTCCGCGGACACCCCGGGGGTCGCCCGCAGCACGACCACCCGGTGTTCGGGCGCGATCGTCGTCCCGCCCCGGGGCAGCTCCTGGCGCGGCGCCGGCGCCGCGGCCAGGTCCGCCCCCGCGGCCGACGCCGCGGCCACCGGTGTCGTGGGGTCGTCGGCCGGGACCACGACCGAGCCGCCGCCCAACGCCGTCACGACGGCGAGCGCGAGCGCGATCAGTCGCGGCACGATCCACACCGCGGCCACCGCCAGCAGCGCGACCAGGAAGATCAGGAGAACGCGCCGGCGACGACGCCGCCGGTCCGCCTTCGCGGCCTTGCGCGCGGCCTCGTCGCGCGTCGCGGCCGCGCGCGCCACCGACGGCGACACCGCCTCGCCGGGCAACGTCGCGACACGTTCCTGCTCGGCCTTTTCCCGCGCCTCGCGCTCGGCCTCTTCGCGGGCTTCCTGCTCGGCTCGTTCGCGGGCTTCGCGCTCGGCTCGTTCGCGGGCTTCGCGCTCGGCCTGTTCGCGGGCTTCGCGCTCGGCCTGTTCGCGGGCTTCGCGCTCGGCGTGTTCGCGGGCTTCGCGCTCGGCGTGTTCGCGGGCTTCGCGCTCGGCGTGTTCGCGGGCTTCGCGCTCGGCGTGTTCGCGGGCTTCGCGCTCGGCCTGTTCGCGAGCTTCGCGCTCGGCCTGTTCGCGGGCTTCCTGCTCGGCCTGCTCGCGGGCTTCCTGCTCGGCCTGCTCGCGCGATTCGCGGTCGGCGTGCTCGCGCGCTTGACGCTCAGCTTGCTCGCGCGTCGGGCGCTCGGTGTCATCGGGTGAGTCGCGCGGGGCCGGCGCGAGGGTCACCTCGTCCGGTCCGCCCCACACGTCCTCGGCGTCGATCTCGGCGTCGGTGCGACGCCACCACCGGGTGCCCGCCACCACGAGGCCACCTCCCCTCCGCCGCCGCCAGACACTCGGCCTCCCACGGCGCCCCGGCCCACGGTAGGGGGACGTTCGACGAGATCCGGCGCGCCGCGCCATGACACGCGGAGAGGTGTTCGACGCGCCACGCCCACGACCGGGCAGAGACCACGCAGCCTCGGCGACGCGGGGACACACCACCCGCGACGCGGACGCGCCGGGGAGCGATACACCTCAGGTGGGGATGCGTGGTCGTCCGCCGGGTCGGGGTCGTTGGTCGGGGTCGAGGATCCAGGGTGGGGTGAACCAGGGTCGGCCCTGGTTCATATGGATGGTCCAGTGCCCGTGGTGGATCAGGTGGTGGTGGTAGCGGCAGAGCAGGCACATGTTCTGCAGGCAGGTGTCGCCGCCGTCGAGCCAGGCCTGGATGTGGTGGGCCTGGCAGCGCCGGGGTGGGCGGGTGCAGCCGGGGAACGCGCAGCCACCGTCGCGCAGGGTGAGCGCGCGGCGCAGGGCGTCGGGGGCGGTGCGTCGGCGGCGCCCGACGTCGAGGGGCTCGGACGCGCTGCCCAGGACGACCGGGACGATGTCGGCGTCGCAGGCCCAGCGGCGCACGGTGCCGGGGTGGACCCGCAGCCCGGACTCCAGCACCCCGTAGCCGCCCTGGTCGGTCAGCGCCTGGCGCAGCCACCGGTGATCGATGGTGATCGTGAGCAACGCCCGCCCCGGGCGCTCGGGCACCGACCGGCGCTGAGCCGACCCGGCCGGCTCGGCCGGTTCGGGGCGGCGCGGCTCGGGGAGCAAGGCTTCCTCGGGCTCGGGCTCGGAGTCGACGTCGGGTTCGGGTCGGGTGCTGGTGGCCGCGCTGATCGAGTGGGCGTCGCCGACGAGGTCTTTGAGGGCCTCGATGCGGCGCAGGGCGAGGTCGCGGGTGTCGTCGGGCCCGTACGGGGCGGCGAGGTCGTCGATCACCCCCAGGAAGGCCTCGCCGTCGACGGGGTCGGACATCCGCCCGCGGAACAGCAGCGCCCCGTGGCGACGGCGGGTGACCAGCAGTTCGTCGTCTCGCCCGGCGTTCTCCTCGAGCGGTTGCTCACCGTCGGGGTCGAGGTGGGCCAGCAGCCGGTCGGCGACCGCCTGCAGCCCGCGCGGGCCCAGCCGGGTCGCCTCGTCGGCCAGGCGGCGTTCGGCCTCCAGCCACTGCTCGAGCGGCAGGCCCTCGACCCGGTCCAGGCGGCGCATCGCGGCCCGGATGATCGCCAGGTGGGCCGGGCCGATCTCCCCGCCCGCGGCGACCGTGGCGGTGCAGGCCAGCCGCGCGGGCAGCACTTCCCCGGTGAGCGAACGGCGGAGGCACAGGTCGCGGGCCTCGCCGACCAGCCGCCTGGCCTCGACCGCGGTGATGAGCCACAGCTCTTCGAGCAGCCGCTCGGTCGACCGGTCCCCGGTGGCCTCGGCCAGCTTGCCCTGGTCGATCTCGGCGACCTGCTCCAGGCGCCGATAGGCCTCGCGGCGGCGGGTGATCTCGCCGAGGCGGGCGCGGCCCAGCACGTCCCGCTCCACCGGCCCGAGCACCCGTTCGCTCATGTGTTCGATTCTAGGAGGCACCCCTGACAACCCGGCCCCGTCCGCTGACCCCACCCCAGCAGATCCGCGAGGAGCCGCGTCGACCGTGGCGACCTGCCGCTCACCGCCGTCGTTCGACCACGGGCACCCCTCGCCCCTCTAGCAAGGAGCGCTAGGACCCTTTGGCAGCGGGAACCCGTTAACCACGTTGGCGATCGCGGCGAACCCGACCTCGTTCTGCAACCGCAACGAAACCTTCGCCGATTGTGCCGTCAGGTGATGTCGCCGTCCCCCCGTGCAGTACGACATGCCCGTGGGCGTGCCCGGTGGGTCTGCACACCACCGCTACCGGGTCGGTGTCGACCGAGGACGCCGCAGCGCTCCACGGTCCGCCTCGGACGCCCGAGGTTCGGTGATGCCGTGGCCCTCGTCGAGGTCGGACCCGTGCAGTGGCCCCAACGGGCCCACGACGGGACCCGGCCGGGTCACCGTCGGGTGGATGCCGTGCTTGTGCCCTCTGTCTCGTCGCCAGTCACCTGCGCCGCCCTCGGAGCTGCTCGCGGAGCCGCTCGACGTCCCACCGCAGGTGACCGCCTGGCGTGATCAGGTCCGGCTGCAGAGTGCCCTCCTGGGCCCAGCGGGCCAACGAGCGCGCCGACACCCCGACCGCCTTTGCGGCCGGGACGCGGTGACGCAACCACCGGCCGGGGCCTTGATCGACCCCTGGGAGGTCGACCCATGTCGGAGGCTATCGCCGCCCTGATCACGGCCATGCTCGTCGGACCAGCGTGCTACTCGTGGGGCTACCGGCGGGGGCGCAAGCGGCGACCACCGACGCGACAGCGGATGACCATGCGCTGAGCCGTAACGCACGCTCGGTTGCCGGGTCGAGGAGCCTCGGCGAAGCGCTCAGCTGTTGCGGCGAATAGGGCGGCTTGAACCTCGCGGGCGGGAGCTACGGGTCGGTGCGCGTGCCCGTCGTTGGCGACCCGGGATCGTCCGTGGTCATGGCGGCTCCCCCAACGACGTCACGTCGCTCGGTGGCGGCCGGTGCCTGCGGCGAGGTGATCGAGGCCGGTGAGGTTGAGGACCTGGCGGGCGGTCGCTCCGGGAGGCGCGATGATCCGGAGGGGATGGTGGTCCACGGTGGTCTGTTCGGCGAGCTCGTGCAGGAGCAGGACGGCGGCGCTGCCGAGCTGGTCGACGGCGGTGAGGTCGAGGGTGACGGGAACGGCTCCGCCGCGGGTGGCGTGGTCGAGGTGGCGGCGCAGAGTTGGTGTCGTGGCCACGTCGAGGGCGCCGGTGACCCTGATCTGTAGAGGGTCGGAGCTGGTGGTCTCGATGGAGCACGGTTGCTCGGGGTCGGTGCTGTCGGACGATGTTGGGCTGCTGACGGCGAGCACGGGGAAGCGACGCAGGGTGCGTTCCATCAGCACGACGGTTCCCGGGCCGCTGATGTCGACCTCGACGCTGTCCATGAACTGTCGCAGCATGACCAGGCCTCGGCCGCGGACGCCGGGGTCGGCCGGTGGTGGTCGCCAGGTTCCGGTGTCGGTGACGGTGAGGCAGACGCGGCCGGCGTCGTCGAGGTAGCCGTCGACGGTGACCTTGCCGCGCCCGGCGGGGTAGGCGTGCTCGATGCAGTTGGCCACTGCTTCACCGAGGGCGAGGTGCAGGCATTCGACGTCGTCGACGCTGGCGCCGAGGGTGTCCAGCCACACAGCGGTCTCGCGGCGCAGGGTCGCAAGCGCGCGGGCTTCGGCGGGCAGCGTGCTGTGGAAGGGCTCGAGGGCGGTAGTGGTCAGCTGACAGCCGAGCAGGCTGACGTCGTCGGTGTAGTCCTCGCGGGTCATCGCTTCGATGACCGATTCGCATACCCGGTCGACCGTCGCCCCGCCGACCGTGCTGGTGTCGCCGGCGGCGAGCGCCTCGTCGGCGCTCTGCCGCAGCTGTGCGAGCCCCGCGTCCACGCTGCGGTCGCGACGCTCGATGAGGCCGTCGGTGTAGAACAACAGCATGTCGCCGGGGGCCAGCCGGACCGTCTGCGCTGGCGGGGGTGGGCTGGCGGTACCCAGTGGGCCACCGGAGCTCTCCGGGAGGTAGTGGGCCTTGCCGCGGGCGGGCAGCAGCAACGGTGGCGGGTGGCCGCAGCAGGCGTAGGACAGCTCGCCGCTGCGGGGCTCGAGCACGGCGAGGCAGACCGTGGTCGCCGTCGCCGCGGGCCGGCGGGCCACGAACCGATCCAGCCGGGCCAGCGCCTCGGCCACGGTGGCCCCTTCGATGAGGTAGCCGGTCAGGACCGCCCGGAGCTGGCCCATGGTGGCCGAGGCCCGCGCCCCGTGGCCCACCACGTCCCCGACGATCAGCCCCACCCGTCCCTCGAGCTGGGGGATCGCGTCGAACCAGTCCCCGCCGGCGGCGAGCTCGCTGCCGGCGACCAGGTACCGCGCCGCCAGCTGCGTGCCGGGCAGCACCGGGAGAGCGTCAGGCAGCAGGCTGCGCTGCAGGGCCACCACGACGTCCCGGGCCTGTTCGTAGTGGTGCTCGGCCTCTCGCGTGCGGGACTGCTCGGTGCGCCGTTCGGCCACCTCACGGGTCGGGTCCGTGATGTGGGCGGTGACCCCGACGACCGTGGCGTCGGTGCCGAAGTTGGGTGTGACGGTGAAGGTCCGGACGTACTCGACGGGTGACCCGCCCACGTCCTGATCGATCAGCACCTGCCGTTCGCGGACGATGACCGGCTGCGTGGTGTGGAAGGCTCGGTCGAGCAGCTCGGTCATCCGCTGGCTCTCCACGTCGGGCACGGCCTCGCGGTACTTCCGCCCCACTATCGAGCGGTCGCCGACCATCCGGCGGGCGGCGGCGTTCGCGGCCGCCACCACGTGCTCGGGACCGGTGAACACGAACACCGGATCGGGCTGCTGCTCGAAGCTCGCCACGACCGCGTCCACATCGCCGAACGCGTCCGCATCGACAGACGCCGCGCGGGCGGGCGGGGCCTCCCGCTGAGGTCTCCGGTACTCAGTGATGACCAGCCCCCCGGCTCGGCCTGCTGTGTGACGTCGAGCACGCTACCCGAACCACGGAAGGACCGCGGCCGAGCCGAGCCGCACACCGGCACTGTTGGGATTGCGGGTTCTACGCCGGTCGACCGCCGCCCTCCACAGAACACGGAACCACCACGGACCGTTCGGCCAGAGTGACCGCGACCGACTCGGGTCCGCGCACGAGGCACGTCCCCCGTCGAGAGGCAGGTACTCAAGAAGGGACCCTCGCGCTCGGGGAGAGAGCGGCCGAGGGCCCTCAGTTCGTGGCGTCCACGTGCGCCCAGTGGTCGTGGTACGACGTCGAGCGGTCGACCGGTGACGGTCACTCCACTCTCCGGGACCAGCGGGCTGGCGACGTGACCGCTTGCCGTGCGCGTCGAACTCGTCCGCGCCGGGGGTCTCCGAGCCCTGTCCGGGCGGCGTTACCCTCCATCGCGACGTACCTGCGGGCCGCCTCGACTCACCGGGCACCGGCCGCAGCCGCGACTCCGACCAATGGCGCGAACGACGCCGGACGAACGGGGGACGCCATGCTTCTTGCAGCCGCTGCAGCCCTCTCGCACGCGATCTTGGGGGCGGCGCTCTACCTGATCGGTCGCCGCCACGGCGCTCGCCGACGACCACCCCAGCGTGTACGGGTCGAGCTGCCGCGCGGTCAGCATTCCCGGGCTCCCGGCCACCAGGACACGCCTCTCCTCGCACACCACGTGCGCTGACTGGGCGTCGCGGTCACCGCCAAAGGGTCCCACGGTCGCCACCGCTCTATCCGGACCAAGGTGCCCTTCGCTCAGAACTCCCGAGGCTGCTCGCGCCCGCGACACCCCGCCGGCTCAGGCCAGTCCCAGCACCGCGAGCGTCGTGCGGGCCGCGTCGCCGCCCTCGCTCTCGGCGAGGTCGAGCGCGCCGGGCACGTCGAGGTCGTCGAGCAGCCGCTCGAGCACCGCGCCGCCGGCCACCTCCGACCCGTCGCGCCGGGCCGCCGCGGCGTAGAGCCGTTCCAGGCGCGCGGCGGCCTCGTCGAGCGCTCCCACGGTGACGTCCCACGGCTGCGCCCAGGGCCGGTCGAGCAGGAGCAGGCGCACGGCGGCGGCCGGGTGGGTCTCGAGCAGCTCGCCGACGAGCAGCAGGTTCCCCGCCGACTTGGCCATCTTCTCGCCGTCCACGCGCACCGTCCCGACGTGCAGGCGGGCGCGGGCGAACGGCGCGACCCCGGTCAGCGCCTCGACCATCGCGGCCTGCGTGGTGTGGTGCGGGTGGCGCAGGTCGGCGCCCCCGATGTGCAGGTCGACCGAGGAGCCCAGGACGGTGAGCGCCATCGCGGCGCACTCCGCGTGCCAGCCGGGGCGCCCGGCGCCCCACGGGCTGGGCCACGCGGCCTCACCCGGGGTGGCGGGTCGCCAGACGAGGGCGTCGGCGGGGTCGTCGGCGTCGGGCCAGGGCGCCTCGCTGGAGGTCTCGTCGCCGGCGAGGTCGACGGCGGGCAGGTGGGACGACCGGAACAGCACCGCCCCGTCCCGCTCGTACGCCGCGTCCCGCTCCAGCAGGCCCGCGGCGAGCGCCACGACGCCGTCGACGTGGTTGTGGGCGCGCGGCTCGTGGGTCGGCGGGCGCACCCCGAGGGCGGCCATGTCGCGGTCGAAGCGGAACTGCCCCACCGCGGCGAAGCTGTCGAACCGCGCCCCGGCCCGCTCGGCGGCGGCGTCGAGGACGTCGTCGACGTCGGTGACGTTGCGGCAGCTGATCACCTCGATGCCGATGCGCCGCAGCACGCGGGCGGCGACGTCCGCCCACACGAAGGTGGAGGCGTGACCGAGGTGGGTGGTGTCGTAGGGCGTGATCCCGCAGATGTAGGCGCGGGCGCGCCCCACCAGTGGCAGCGGTGCGCCGGCCAGGCGCAGCGACGGGATCGTCACCGGGTCCTCCCCGTACGCCGGGCCGCCCGGCGCCACTGCACCATCCGCCCGAGTCCGGGGATGGCGAGCAGGAGCACCCCGGCGATCGCGGCGAACAGCAGCCAGATGCCGAGCGGCAGGGTGGCCTCCAGGCCGAGGAACACGACGCGGGCCGGGTCGAGGTTCTGGAGGATGAAGACCAGCAGGAACACGAGCACCACGGCGCCGAGGATCAGCCCGATCCAGGCGCCCCCGATCCGCGTGCGGCCCGGCGACGTCCGGACCCGCGGGCGCGCGGCGGCCGCCCCGTCCGGGATCGTCACGGGCTCCGAGGGCGGCCCGGACGGACGATCACCGGCCAGCTCGGCCCGCGTCACCGCGCCGGTGCCGGGCGTGGTGGGCCCGTCGGCGGGCGACGGCGCGCCGTACCGGGACTGCTCGCTCATACCCGCCATCTTCGCGCGTCCCGGCGCCGGGCGTGAGCCCGGGCGAGCGCCGTCCTCGACCAGAAGCGTTGATGATCGCAACACGACTCATCATGTCGTCGACATATGGCTCCGGCCCGCCCACCCGCGTCTGGCGGCCGCCGGCTGCCTCACACCGCCACGGCCTCCATGAGGTGGCGCGTCGCGCCCACCGGGACCGTGTCGACGAGACGCAACCCCGCGCGCTCGAACACGACCCGCCACTCGGGCGCCGTCCGCTCACGCCCCCCGTTCGACACCAGCATCATGAGGTCGAGGAACTTCGTGAGCGGGTCCTCGCCGGGTGGCCCGACGACCGCGTCGACGACGAGCACGCGGCCCTCCGGCCCGAGCGCGTCCCGGGCCGTGTGCAGGATCCGGACGGCGTCGTCGTCCGGCCAGTCGTGCAGCACCGCCGGGGCGCCGGCCACCACGTGTTCCTGGTCGGCGAGCACCCCCCGCACCCCGGGGTACGCGGCGAGCACGGCGGCGAGGACCGCGCCCGTGCCGCCGCCGACGTCGGCCAGGCACCCGTACCGCCCGAAGTCGTGGCCCACGACGAGGCGCGCGGAGTCGGCGCGGGAGAAGGTGCGCATCGCGGCGTCGAAGAGCTCGCCCTGCTCCGGGTGCTGCCGGCGGTACTCCCAGACGTCCATGCCGAGGGCGTGCTCGGCCGCCGTCTCGCCGGTCCGCACGGTGTGCGGGAGGTCGCCCCAGGCCCGCCACTCGTCGTCGGCGCCGAACATGCGGGCCGCCGGGTCGACCGAGAGCGGGTGGTCGCGGCGCAGGTACTCGCCCATCGCCGTCAGGGCGAACCGCCCGTCGTCGTCCTCGGCGAACACCCCGATCGCGGCCAGCGCGCGCAGGAGCCGGTAGAGCGTCGGGCCGTGGCTGCCCGTCGCCGCCGCGAGGCTCGCGACGTCACGCGGTCCGTCACGCAGCAGGTCGGCGACACCGAGCTGCGCCGCGACCGTGACGGCGCGCGAGCGCTCGTAGCCGCGCACGATGCCCAGCAGGTCCAGGTACTCCTGCGACGTCACCTCGGACACGGCTTCCCCCCGTCCTCGCGGCGACCAGCATCCACCCGGGGCTCGCGCAACGACAGGGTCGATCAGCAGGGTCGATCAGCAGGGTCGGTCAGCGCGCCACGGCCACCGTCACCCCGCGTCCGCGGCGCTTGGGCGTCACGAGCACACCGTCGCCGCCCTGGTCGCGGGCCGCGAGCAGGGCGGCCGCCTCGGCGACGCTGCCGGTGCCGGTGAGGCGGCGGACGACGGCCGAGGGGCTGGGGACGTCGACGGTGTCGAGCACGCTCGCGGGGTAGGTCCGCAGCAGGCGCCCGGACGCGAGGGCCACGACCGCCGGCTCCGCACCCCGCGTGTCGATCGTCGCGAGCACGTCGAACCCGGGCAGCGCGAGCGCCGAGACCGCCTCCTGCAGGTGCGCCGGCGGCGTGCCCGGCTCGATCCCGACACCCAGGACCAGCATCACGGGACCGGCATCTACGGCGTCACCAGGGCGTCGAGCACGTCGGCGACGTGGTCCTGGATCGAGAGGTGTCCGGTGCCGGGCAGGCGGTGCAGGCGCCCGACGCCGGCCGGCAGACGGGAGGCGATGTCCTCGGCGTGGTGCATCGGCACCATGGCGTCGTCCTCGCCCTGGAAGATCTCGACCGGCGCCGTGATCGCCGCCCAGTCGAGGTGCCACGGGCTCGCCCAGAGCCGGTACTCCTCCATGACGCCCGCGGGGCCCTGGCGCAGCGACTCCACGAAGAACGACATCTCCTCGTGGGGCGAGCGGCGGGCGAGGAACTCGCGGTCGGGCTCCGTGAGCTCCGCGGAGATCTGCGAGATCGCGGTCGTGGGCGCCACCCGTGACGCCCACTTCTGCAGGCGCAGCATCATCGCCTCGCGCCGGGGGTGGTCGTCGAGGCCGTCGAGCATCTCGAGGTCGGACGGCGCGAGACCCTCGCGTGCACCCGGACGGTCGTCGATCGGGCCCGCGCCCGCCATGAGCGCCGTGCCCGTGAGCCGGGGCCCGCAGCCGGCGGCGCAGGACAGCGCGAACGGGCCGCCCGCGGAGTAGCCGACGGTCGCGAAGCGGTCGATGCCGAGGGCGTCGGCCAGCGCGAGGATCTCCGCCGCGTAGCCCGCGATCGTGCGGCCGGGCACCGGGTCGGAGCGCCCGATGCCGCCGCGGTCGGGGCAGAGGACCCGCAGCCCACGCTCGCGCGCAGGCCCGTCGGTGAACTCCTTGCCCAGGCGGCTGTCGGGCGTGCCGTGGAAGAAGAAGACCGGCGCGCCCGCCGGATCGCCGTGCTCCGCGAGGGCGACGGTGCGCCCGTGGACGGTGACGGTCACGAGGGCCTCCGGCCGGGTGACTGGTTCGGGTCGTCGGGACGAGCCCTACCACTCAGGTGGCTCAGCCATCGAGCGACACCGCCGGGTCGGCCCGCCGGGTGCGTGTGCAGGTAGGAGGCGTGGACGCCCCCGGCCACGAACCCCTCGGGCTCGGCGCCGTCCCAGCGCCAGGCGGGTGCCGCGCCGGCCCGCGGGGTGGTCACGGTGCGGTGGAACTCGTGGCCGGTGACGGTCTCACCGGCCGCGGCGAGCGGGGAGTCGGCGCACGCGGTGGCGGTCCGGTAGCCCAGCGCCAGGCGCGGTCCCATGGCGGCGTCGGCGTCGAGCACCCCGCACATCGGCGCGCCGTCCAGGGAGCGGGCGAGGTAGAGCAGCCCGCCGCACTCGGCGTGCACCGCGCCGCCCGCGGCCGCGAACGCGCGGACGTCCTCGCGCAGGGCGGAGTTGGCGCCGAGGGCCTCGGCGTGCTCCTCGGGGAAGCCGCCCGGCAGCACGAGCCCGGCCGTGCCCGGGGGCAGGGCGGTGTCGTGGACGGGGTCGACGGTGACGACCTCCGCCCCGCCGGCGGCCAGGAGCTCGACGTGCTCGGGGTAGCCGAAGGTGAACGCCGCTCCCCCGGCGACGGCGACCACCGGGTCCCCGGGGACGACCGGACCGACCGCCGCGGCCGCGTCCCACGCCGCCGTCCACGTGGCCGGGGCCGACCGGGCGAGGGCGGCGACGGCGTCGAGGTCGACGTGGTCGGCGACGAGGCCCGCCATCGCGTCGACGGCCGACCGCGCCGCGGCGCCGTGCTCGGCCGCGGTGACCAGCCCGAGGTGCCGCGACGGCACCGCCAGCTCGGCGTGGCGGGGCAGGACGCCGAGCACGGGCAGGGCGACCTCGGCGCACGCGGCGCGGAGGATCTCCTCGTGGCGGTGCGAGCCGACGCGGTTGAGGATCACCCCGCCCAGGCGCAGGCGCGGGTCGAAGTCCCGGAACCCGGCGAGCAGCGCGGCGACCGAGCGGGACTGCCCGCGCGCGTCCACCACGAGCACGACGGGGGCGCCGAGCATGCGGGCGACGTGCGCCGTCGAGCCGTCGCCGTCCGGAGACGCGTCGATCCGCCCGTCGAACAGCCCCATCACGCCCTCGATCACGGCCAGCTCGGCGCCGCGCGCGCCGTGGACGACGAGACCGGGCAGCGTCGCGGGGTCGACGAGGACGGGGTCGAGGTTGCGGCCGGGGCGCCCGGCGGCGAGGGCGTGGTAGCCGGGGTCGACGTAGTCGGGACCGACCTTGAACGGGGCGACGGCGCTGCCGCGGGCGGCGAGGGCGCCGAGCAGCCCGGTCGCGACGGTGGTCTTGCCGCTGCCCGACGACGGCGCCGCGACGACGACCCGGGGCGGAAGCGCTCTCACGGGGTCGAGCTCCGCTCCGCTTCGTCTCTCACCACTCGATCCCCTTCTGCCCCTTCTGCCCCGCGTCCATCGGGTGCTTGATCTTGGTCATCTCGGTGACGAGGTCGGCGGCGTCGATCAGGGCCGGCGGGGCGTCGCGGCCGGTGACGACGACGTGCTGGTGGCCGGGACGCTCGGTGAACGTGGCGACCACCTCGTCGACGTCGATCCAGCCCCACTTCAGCGGGTAGGTGAACTCGTCGAGCACGTAGAAGTCGTGCGCGCCCGCCTCGAGCCGGCGCCGGATCTCCGCCCAGCCCTCCCGCGCGGCCGCGGCGTGGTCCTCCTCGGACCCCTGCTTGCGCGACCAGGACCAGCCCTCGCCCATCTTGTGCCACTCGACCGGCCCGCCCTGACCGGTGTCGCGGTGCAGGTCACCGAGGGCGCGCAGGGCGGTCTCCTCGCCCACGCGCCACTTCGCCGACTTGACGAACTGGAACACCGCGATCGACGACCCGGCGGTCCACTGCCGCAGCGCGAGGCCGAACGCGGCGGTGGACTTGCCCTTGTTCACGCCCGTGTGCACGACGAGCAGCGGCCGACGGCGGCGCTGGCGCGTCGTCAGCCCGTCGTTCGGGACGGTGCTCGGAACCCCCTGCGGCACGGCAACCCTCCTTCTCCGTGTGAGCGGAATTCACGGCCATCGCCGTGAATTCCGCTCACGAGGCCCGGAACTGCTCCACGACGCCGGCGACCGACTCGCCGGTCAGCTCGTCGAGGGTCACGACGATGCCGCCGGCGACGCGCGCCACCCGGCCGGCGAGCCCGAGGCGCACGGGCCCGGACTCGCAGTCGACGACGACCGTGCTCATGCTCGCGCCCCGCCCGGCCGCCCCGGCGTCCCGCGCCAGCCCCCGCGCCGCGTCGAGGGCCGCGTCCAGCCCGCCGGAGCTCGTCGCACGCCCGTCGGTGAGCACCACGAGCAGCCCCCGTCGGCGCGGGTCGCGGGTGCGCTCGGTGCGCAGCACGGCGCGGGCGGTGCGCAGCCCGTCGGCGAGCGGGGTGCGCCCGCCGGTGCGCAGGTCGTGCAGGCGGGCGTGGGCCGTGTGCACGGAGGTGGTCGGCGGGAGCGCCACGCTCGCCGCCGTGCCCCGGAACGTGACGACGCCGACGCGGTCGCGGCGCTGGTAGGCGTCGCGGAGCAGGGCGGCGACGGCCCCGGTCACCGCCGACATCCGCCGCCGCGCCGCCATCGATCCCGACGCGTCGACGCAGAACAGCACGAGGTTGCCCTCGCGGCCCTCGCGCACGGCGTGCCGCAGGTCCTCGCGCGCCACGCGCGCGCCCCGCCCGGCGGCCGCGAGCACGGTGGCGGGCACGTGCAGGGTGGTGTCGTCGCGGGCGTCCGGCACCGCGCGCACCGTCCGGCCCTGCCGCCCGCGGGCGCGCGAGCGACGGCCCGGCGCGCCCTCCCCGGTGCCGCGGACCTCGAACCGGCGCGCCGCGAGCCGCGTCCGGGTGGGCGCGCCGACGGGGACGCCCGCGGGCTCGGGCTCGGGCTCCGCGGATCCGGGCGAGGACGAGGGCGGCGGCGACGGCGACGGCGGCGGCGACCCCTCCGCGGGCGGGCTCGTGGGCGCCTCGCCCGACGACGGCCGCGGCGCGCCCCCGCCGCCCGGTCCGCTCCCGCCGTCGTCCGGGCCGCCGCCGTCGTCGTCGGGGCCGCCCTCGGGTCCCTCCGGCGGCTCGGGGGGCGCCGGTGGCTCCGGTGGCTCCGGCTCCTGGGAGGCCGCCTCGTCCGCCCGGTCCATCGCCTCGTCGAGCTCGTCCTCGCCGAGGTGCGGCTCGTCGAACGGGTCGCGGCGGCGCCGGTGCGGCAGGGCGAGGCGGGCCGCGGCGCGGACGTCGGCGGCGTCGACCGCGTCGGCCCCGCGCCAGGCGGCGTGGGCGACCGCGGTGCGGGCCAGCACGACGTCGGCGCGCATCCCGTCGACCTCGACCTCCGCGCACAGCGCCGAGATCCGCACGAGCTCGGCGTCCGGCAGCGCGATCGAGCCGAGGCGCGCGCGGGCGTCGACGAGCCGGGAGCGCAGGGCGTCCTCGTCGCCGGCGAAGCGGGCGGCGAAGGCGTCGGGGTCGGCGTCGTGCGCCAGCCGGCGCCGCACGACCTCGGTGCGCTCGGCGACGTCGCGCGAGGCGGTGACGTGCACGGTGAGCCCGAAGCGGTCGAGCAGCTGCGGGCGCAGCTCGCCCTCCTCCGGGTTCATGGTCCCGACCAGCAGGAACGCCGCCGGGTGGGTCAGCGAGACGCCGTCGCGCTCGACGGTGGCGCGCCCGGTGGCGGCGGCGTCGAGGAGCAGGTCGACGAGGTGGTCGTGGAGCAGGTTGACCTCGTCGACGTAGAGCACGCCGCGGTGGGCGGCGGCGAGCAGCCCGGGCCGCACGGTCGTGCGCCCGTGGGCGAGGACCTCCTCGAGGTCGAGCGACCCGATGACGCGGTCCTCGGACGCCCCGACGGGCAGCTCCACCAGGCGCACCGGCCGGCGCTCGCGGGGCGCGTCGGCGGCGAAGGGGCCGTCGGGGCTCTCCTCGCCCGCCTCGGTGTCGACGGAGAAGCGGTCGGCGGTGACGACCTCGACCGGCGGCAGCAGCGTGGCGAGCGCGCGCACGATCGTCGTCTTCGCGGTGCCCTTCTCCCCGCGCACCAGCACGCCGCCGATGCCCGGGTCGACCGCGGTGAGCATGAGGGCGGTTCGCAGGTCCTCGTGGCCGACGACGGCCGAGAACGGGAAGCCCAAGGGGTGTCCTCGCAGGGGGTGGGAGACGGAGTGGGGCGGGAGCGACGGCCGACCCTAACCCACGACATCTGAGCGCCCGCTGAGATGACTGCGACAGGGATGTGCCTCCGCGGAGCGGGACCCGGACCGGGGGCAGGGGCCCGGGTCCCGTCTCCGTGTCGTCGGACCGGTCTGCCCTCCGGTCCGGACGTCCCTCAGGACAGCTGGGGCATCAACCGGGTGCTCACCGCGGCGACCCGCACGTAGTAGCCCGGCTTGCCGGCGCGGGCGCAGCCGTCGCCGAACGACGTGACGCCGATGAGCTTGCCGGCGGCCACCAGCGGCCCGCCGGAGTCGCCCTGGCAGGAGTCCACGCCGCCCTGGTCGAACCCCGCGCACGTCAGCCGGCGCGCGTCGAACGACCGGTCGCCCGAGCGGCAGTAGTCGTCGCCGCGCATCGGCACGGTCGCGGTCAGCAGGTACCGCGAGGGTGCGCCGCTCTCGGCGGTGGTGCCCCAGCCGAGGATCTGGGCGGCGCGCCCGTCCTGGTACAGCGTCTCGTCGCCCGGCCCGGCCAGCGGCAGGGGCGTGCGCGTGCTGGGGGTCTCGAGCGTGAGCACCGCGAGGTCGGTGCCCCGCCCGACACCCTCGAACTCCGGGCTGACCCAGACCGAGCGCACGCCCGAGGTCTCGCCGACGGCGGACTGCTTGTCGTCGCGGCCGGTGACCACCCGGGTCTGCGCGGCGGTCGTGCTGGCCATGCAGTGGGCCGCGGTGAGCACCTTGGTCGGCGTGACCAGCGTGCCGCCGCAGAACTGGAAGCCCGCGGCGTCGGTGAGGAACACCGCCCACGGGTTCTCGTCGGTGGTCGTGCGCGCGCCCCCGACGACGCGGACGCCGGCGTCGACGACGAGCCCCGAGCCGCCGGAGTCCCCGCCGTCGCCCGGGGGAGGCGGCGTCCCGTCCGCCGCCCGGGCACCGGCGGCCCCGGCCAGCGCGAGGAGGAGGGTCACCCCGGCGAGCACGAGCGCACGGCCCGTCCAGCCCGTGACCCGCCCACCGCGCACGCCGTTCGACATCCGGTCCGCCCCTTCGCCCAGGTCCGTCCGGCGGCTCGCTACTGCGCTGATCGACCCAGTAGGAGCTGCCGTTGGCCGCAGACCACAGCAGCCGCCCGGACGCCGGACAAGGCGCCGAGAGGAAGGTTCGCTCCGCCGAGCGACGACGAACGGTCGATCTCCGTCGGTAAACGACCCCGACGGGTGGCGATCGGCCGTCGAGCGGTCATCGTTCGTCGACGAACGGAGCGTCGACCGACCGTTCGTCGCGGCCGTCCCGCGCGGGTGACCCTCGTCGGCCGGACCGCACCGACATCGGTGGCGCACTACCGTGGGGTCCGTGCCCCACCACGACCTGGTCATCATCGGCACCGGCTCCGGCAACACGATCCCGGACGAACGGTTCGCCGACATGGACGTGGCGATCATCGAGCACGGCGTCTACGGCGGGACCTGCCTCAACGTGGGCTGCATCCCGACCAAGATGTACGTGTACGCCGCGGACGTCGCCGAGACGATCCGGCGCGCGGGCACCCTCGGCGTCGACGCCTCGATCGACAAGATCCGGTGGGCGGACATCCGCGACCGCGTGTTCGGGCGGATCGACCCGATCTCGGCGGGCGGGCAGCGCTACCGGCAGGGCCAGGAGGGCACCACGGTCTACCTGGGCCACGCCCGCTTCGCCGCGGAGCGCACGCTGGCGGTGACGCCCACCGAGGGCCCCACCGGCAACAGAGCGCCGGTGGAGGTCACCGGCGAGCGCGTCGTCGTCGCCGCCGGCGCCCGGCCGGCGATCCCCGAGGTCATCGCCTCGAGCGGCGTGCCGTTCCACACCTCGGACACCGTCATGCGCCTCGACGAGGTCCCGCGCCGCCTGACGATCATCGGTGGCGGCTACATCGCGGCCGAGTTCGCGCACGTGTTCTCCGCCCTCGGTTCCGAGGTCACCCTCGCCACCCGCGGGCCCGCGCTGCTGCGCGAGCAGGACGAGGAGGTCTCGGCGCGGTTCACCGAGCTCGCCGCCGGCCGCTGGAACGTCCTGCTCGAGGCCGCCCCCACCGCGCCGCCCGAGCAGCGCGGCGACGGCACGATCGTCGTGCACACCCACCAGGGCCCGATCGAGGGCGACGCGCTGCTCGTGGCCACCGGGCGCATCCCCAACAGCGACCGCCTCGACGCCGCCGCCGGCGGGCTCGCGCTGCACAGCGACGGCCGGATCGTCGTCGACGACCAGCAGCGCACCACCGCCCCCGGCGTCTGGGCGCTCGGCGACGTGAGCTCGGAGTTCCAGCTCAAGCACGTCGCCAACCACGAGGCCGCGGTCGTGCGGCACAACCTGCTCCACCCCGACGAGCCGCGTGCGACCAACAACGCGCACGTGCCGGCGGCGGTGTTCACCGAGCCGCAGATCGCCTCGATCGGCCTGCGCGAGCAGGACTGCCGCGACCGCGGCATCCCCTACGTCACCAAGGTCCAGCGCTACGGCGACGTCGCCTTCGGCTGGGCGATGGAGGACACCACCGGCATCGTCAAGATCGTCGCCGCGCCGGACGGCACCCTGCTCGGCGCCCACCTCATGGGCCCGGAGGCCTCGTCGCTCGTCCAGCCGCTCATCCAGGCGATCACGTTCGGCCTCGACGCGCGGACCATGGCCGAGAAGCAGTACTGGATCCACCCGGCGCTGCCCGAGGTGATCGAGAACGCCCTGCTCGGGCTCCCGCTCGATCCCGAGCAGGAGTGACCGTCACTCGGTCCGCCGGAACCGCCACACGGCCAGCGCCAGCAGGAGCACGCAGCACGCGAGCGTGATGAGGATCTGCACGCCCACCGGCACCGGCCAGGTCCCCCAGACGATGCCCGGGTCGAACCGGGCGCGGGTGGCGGCGTCGACGTCGAGGTGGTCGAACACCACCGAGCGCAGGGGCTCGACGGCGTAGGTCATCGGGTTGACGTGGGTCAGCACCGCGAGCCACGTCGGCAGTCCCGAGAGCGGGAAGAGCGCGCCGGACAGGAACATCAGCGGTGTGATCACGAG
The DNA here is from genome assembly GCF_028737205.1 of Actinomycetospora lutea. GTDB lineage: Bacteria > Actinomycetota > Actinomycetes > Mycobacteriales > Pseudonocardiaceae > Actinomycetospora > Actinomycetospora lutea. The sequence continues at coordinate 178,333 of NZ_JAQZAL010000008.1, forward strand.
CTGGACCAGCGGCATCGCCGACTGGACCTGGCGCACCCGCGCCGCCAGCACGAGCCCCAGCGAGGTGATCATGAAGCCCATCAGGAAGATCAGCCCGATCATCGCCAGCAGCATGAGCGGGTCGTAGGGCACGCCGACGAGCCCGGCCAGCGCGAGCAGCACGAGGCACTGCAGGGTCGCGACGGTCGCGCCGCCGAGCGCCTTCCCGACGAGGATCGACGCCGTGGACACCGGCGCGACGAGCATCTCGCGCAGGAACCCGAACTCGCGGTCCCAGACGATCGAGATGCCGGCGAACGCCGCGGTGAACAGCACCGAGATCGCCATGACCCCGGGGAACAGGAACGTCGTGAACCCCACGGAGCCGCCGGCGCTGCTGTTGAGCAGGGAGCCCAGGCCGGTCCCGAGCACGAACAGGAACAGCAGCGGCTGGGCGAGCGAGGACAGGATGCGCGAGCGGTCCTTGACGAACCGGATCATCTCGCGCTGCCACACCACGGTCGCGGCGCGCGCCTCGGTGGCGAGGCCGCTCTCGGGGACGTGCAGGGCCTCGGGTCGCAGCGTGGTGGTCATCAGCGCCTCATCCGCATCGCCGTGGGGTGCATCGACGGGCCCGCCTCGGCGTCGCGGATCGTCGTGCCGGTGTGGGCCAGGAACACGTCGTCGAGGCTGGGCCGGGTGACGGTGACCGAGCGGATGGCGACCCCGTGGGCCCCGAGCCGGTCGAACAGCCGCGGGACGAAGCCGGCGCCGTCGGGCACCGCGATCGTCACCGCGCCCTCGCGCACCGCCGGATCGAGCCCGAGCTCGGTGCGCAGCGTCCGCTGCGCCGCCTCGTCGTCGTCGGTGGTGATCGTGACCCGGTCGGCCCCGACCTGCGCCTTGAGGGCGTCCGGGGTGTCGAGGGCGACGATCCGGCCCTCGTTCATGATCGCGATCCGGTCGCAGTGCTCGGCCTCGTCCATGTAGTGGGTGGTGACGAAGACCGTGATCTCCTCCCGGCCGAGATCCCTGTCGTTGCGGTGGAGCTCGGCGACGTAGTCCCAGATCGTGCCGCGCGTCTGCGGGTCGAGCCCGATCGTCGGCTCGTCGAGGAAGAGCACCTGCGGCGAGTGCAGCAGCCCGCGGGCGATCTCGAGGCGCCGGCGCATGCCGCCGGAGTAGGTGCGCACCTCGTCGCCGCGGCGCTCCCAGAGCCCGACCATGCGCAGGACCTCCTCGCGGCGGGCCGGCGCGCGGCGCCGGTCGACGCCGTAGAGCTCCTGGTGGAAGCGCAGGTTCTGCTCACCCGACATCGGGGCGTCGAGGGTCGGGTCCTGGAAGACCAGGCCGATCCGCCGGCGCACCGCGGCGCGATCGCGCACGACGTCGAGCCCCACGACCTCGGCGTGGCCCTCGGTCGGCTCGACGAGGGTGCACAGGATGTTGATCGTCGTCGACTTGCCCGCGCCGTTCGGCCCGAGGAAGCCGAACGTCTCCCCGCGCGCGACCTCCAGGTCGATGCCACGGACGGCCTCGACGTTCCCGTAGCGCTTCACCAGGCCGCGGACCGCGACCGCCGGTGCGTCCATCCCCTGCCCTCCTCTAACGGTGTTAGAGACGCTACTCTGACGGTGTTAGAGACGGCAAGGAGGTTCCGTGGCCGCACGCAAGGCCCTCACCCGCGACGACGTCGTCGACGCCGCCGTCCACCTCCTGGCCGAGGTCGGCCTCGAGGGCCTGTCCCTGCGCCGCCTCGCCCGCGACCTGGGGGTGAGCGCGCCGACCCTCTACTGGCACGTCACCGACAAGCGCACGCTGCTCGACCACGTCGCCGAGCGCCTGCTCCTCGACCAGTGGCGGGTGACGCCGCTGACGCCGGGCGAGGACTGGGCGGAGTGGCTGCGCGAGCGCGCGACGGTGCAGTACCGCGCGCTGATCGCCCACCGCGACGCCGCGCGGGTGCTCGCCGGCAACCGGCCGACCGAGGCGGCGATGCCGGCCGTCGAGGAGGTGCTCGGCACGCTCGTGGGCGCCGGGTTCACCCCGGCACAGGCGTTCGCGTCGATCCAGGCCGTCGGCAACCTCGTCATCGGCTCGGCGCTGGAGTACCAGGCGGAGCGCGAGCGGGACGCCACCACGGACCGCACCGCGGGGGACGGCCCCGCCCACGACCCGGACCGCTTCCCCCACCACTCCGCGCTCGCCGCGCTGCTCGCCGACCGCCCGGACCACGGCGCCGACCACGACGCGCTGTTCCGCCACGGCCTCGACCTCATGATCGCCGGGCTGCGGGTGCAGCAGGCGGGCACCGTCACGCACGCCGGCTAGCCACCTCAGTCGCGCTTGCGGTGCTCCTCGCCGGGGATCGGGCGCGGGTCCTCCTGCGCCTCCTCGGCGTCGGCGCGCTCGGCCTCGTCCCGCTCGCGACGCTCGGTGCCCGGCAGCGAGGTGTCCCGATCGGCGTCGGCCACCCGGCCGCGCCGCTCCGTCGCGGCCAGCGAGTCGTCGCGCTCCGCGGTCTCCTCGGCCGCGCGCTCGCGCTGGACGGCCTCGGGGAGCGAGGGCTCACCCTCCGTGTCGGACCGCCTGTGCTCCGCCATCGGGCCTCCCGTCGACGTCGGTGTCCTCGCTACCGTCCGGCGCCGGACGCACCACGTCAAGAGGCCGGACGGTCCACCCCGCGGATCTCCGCACCCCTGCAGGCCCGGCCGCAGCACACAGCGTCCCGCGGCCCGGGAGGATCAGCTCGCCGAGCTCCCGCCCGATCTCCTCGGCCGCGAGCCGGCCGTCGGGACGGAGCCGGCGGTACGCCGAGCCGGCCGTGCCGACGATCGCGGAGGTCGGCGGCGCGTCCGGGCGGGGTCAGGGCAGGCCGACCGCGGTCGCCGCGGCGTCGGCGACCGCGTCGAAGTAGGCGTCGCGGTCGACGACGACGTTCTCGTACTGCCCGAACAGCTCGAACCCGACGGTGCCGTAGAGCTGCGTCCAGGCCACGACGGCGGGCACCGCGAGCGCGGGCGACAGGCCGGGCAGCACGTCCGCACGGAGCACCTCCGGCCAGCCCGCGCCCGCCCCCGGGTCGCCGTGCTCGGCGACGATCGCGGCGAGCACGAGGCCGACGCGCCCGGCGGCCGGGATCGTCTCGGCCGGCGCGGCGTACCCGGGCACCGGCGAGCCGTAGATCAGCGCGTACTCCGCGGGATGCTCGCGCGCCCAGGTCCGCACGGCCCGCCACACCGCGCGCCACTGATCCCGCGGCGGCGCGTCGGTGTCGCGGGCGGCCTCGGCGCGCTCCCCCACCGCGTCGTAGGCCTCGACGATGAGCAGGGTCAGCAGCTCGTCGCGGCTGGCGACGTACCGGTAGACCGCCGACGACACCATGCCGACCTCGCGCGCCACCGAGCGCAGCGAGAGCGCGGCCGCGCCCTGCTCGGCGAGCTGGCGGTGCGCCTCGTCGAGGATCGCGCGACTGGTCTCGGCGCGCGCCCGCGCGCGGGTCCCGGAGGGCATGGCCGGCATCGTGCCACAAAGTGAGAGCACCGCTCTTGACGTGGCGCCGCGACGGGAGAACACTCGTCAGCGAGCGAGAGCACTGCTCTCGCCATCGACGAGGAGGACCTCATGGCCGCCACCCACTACCGCGCCCCCGGCGCGATCACCCGTCGCGTCATGAACCCGATCGTCGCCGGACTGACGCGCCTCGGCCTGCCGCTGGCGGGTTCCGCGGTCCTCGGCGTCCGCGGGCGCACGAGCGGCGAGGTGCGCACCACCCCGGTCAACCCGCTGACCCTCGAGGGCCGCCGCTACCTCGTCGCCGCCCGGGGCCACACCCAGTGGGTCCGCAACCTGCGCGTGGCCGGCGAGGCCGAGCTCACGGTCGGCCGGCGCACCGAGACCGTGCGCGCCACCGAGCTGGCCGACCCGGACGCCGCGGCCGAGAAGGTGCGGGTCCTGCGCGCCTACCTGCGCGCCTGGGCCTGGGAGGTCGGGGCGTTCTTCGACGGCGTCGACGCGGACGCGAGCGACGAGGAGCTCGCGGCGATCGCCGACCGCCACCCCGTGTTCGTGATCACGTCCCGGTGATACCAGCCGGTAACCACCGCCTCGCGCCCCCGCCCGGACCGATATCGTCGCGGGCATGTCCGGTGAGCGTGAGCACGAGCTGGTCCTGTTCGGCGCGACGAGCTTCGTCGGGGAGCTGACGGCCGCCTACCTCGCCCGCAGCGCCCCCGCCGGCACGCGGATCGCGCTGGCCGGACGCTCGCGCGAGCGCCTGGAGAAGGTCCGCGACCGGCTTCCCGCGCCCGGCGGCGACTGGCCGATCATCGTGGCCGACACCGGCGACGCCGACGCCCTCGCCCGGATGGCCGCGTCCACGACCGCGCTCGCCACGACGGTCGGCCCCTACGCCAAGTACGGCCTGCCCGTGGTCGAGGCGTGCGCCGCGGCCGGCACCCACTACGCCGACCTCACCGGCGAGGTCCAGTTCGCCCGCGAGGCCATCGACCGCTGCGACGAGACGGCGCGCGCGAACGGCGCGCGGATCGTGCACTCGTGCGGCTACGACTCGATCCCCTCGGACCTCGCCGTGCTGCTGCTGCACAGCCGCGTGCAGGCCGACGGGGAGGGCGAGCTCACCGACGTCACCGCCATCGTCCGGGTCCGCGGCGGCGTCTCCGGGGGCACGATCGACTCGATGAAGGGGCTCGCCGACGGCGCGCGCGCCGACCGGTCGCTGTTCACGCTCATGCGTGACCCGTTCGGCCTCTCCCCCGAGCGCGACGCCGAGCCCGACACCCGCCAGCCCAGCGACAACCCCACCCCGCACCGGGTCGACGGCCGCTGGGTGGCCCCGTTCGTCATGGCCTCGTACAACACCCGCATCGTGCGCCGGTCCAACGCCATCGCGGGCTACGCCTACGGCAAGGGCCTGCGCTACGGCGAGGTGATGGGCGCCGGCAGCGGCCCCGTCGGCGCCGTCACCGCGGGCGCGATCACCGCCGGGCTGGGCGCGCTGCTGGCGGGGCTGTCCACGCCGGGCGTGCGCCAGGTCCTCGACCGCGTGCTGCCCAAGCCCGGCGAGGGCCCGAGCGAGAAGACCCGCGAGAACGGGTGGTTCCGCCACGACGTCGAGGCGACGACGACTACCGGCGCCCGCTACACCGCGCGGGTCTCGGGCTCGGGCGACCCGGGCTACGCCGCCACCGCGGTGATGCTCGGCGAGAGCGGGCTCTGCCTCGCCCTCGACGGCGACCGCCTGCCCGAGCGCGCCGGCTCGCTCACCCCCGCGACGGCGATGGGGCCGGCGCTGGTCGAGCGCCTGCGCACCGCCGGGCACGTCTACGACGTGGCGCGCGCCTGACCGGTCGTCGTCCGGACGCCGGGCAGCCCCGCCGGCGCGCCGTCGGTGATCAGCCGCTCCAGCGCGTCGGTGTCGAGGTTCTTCTCGACCAGGTCGCCGAGCAGGTCGAGCTGGGCGGCGCGCACGGCGGCGTAGGACACACCGGGCGCGGCGGCGAACTCCCGCCCGGCGGCCGCGGCGGCGCGGGCGAGCAGGCGCCGGCGCAGGGCGTCGTTCTCGAGCAGGCCGTGGGCGTGGGTGCCGAGCACGTGCCCGGCGTCCATGCCCTCCGGTCGGCCCTCGGGCGTCCCGTCGGCCAGGGTGACCAGCGGCGGACCGCTCCCCCGCAGCTCGCGCCCGTGGTGGATCTCGTAGAACGCCACCGGCTCGCCGAGCGCGGTGCCGCGCGGGGTGCCGAGGTGCTTGGCGACGTCGAAGGTCACCTCGACGTCGAGCAGCCCCAGCCCGTCGACCGTGCCGGGCGCGGCCTCGACCCCGTGCGGGTCGTGGATGCGCCGGCCCAGCATCTGGTAGCCGCCGCAGACCCCGAGCACGGGCCGGCCCGCGCGGGCGTGCGCCACGACGGCGTCGGCCAGCCCGCTCGCGCGCAGCCAGGCCAGGTCGGCGACGGTCGTCTTGGAGCCGGGCAGCACGACGAGGTCGGCGTCGGCCAGGCGCGAGGGCTCGGTCACCCACCGCACGGCCACCCCGGGCTCGCTGCTCAGCGCGTCGACGTCGGTGCCGTTGGAGACCCGCGGCAGGCGCACGACGGCGACGCGCAGCCAGTCCCGCCCGCGCGGCGGGGCCGGGCGCCCGACGACGCCGTCGGCGACGTGGCCCAGCGAGTCCTCGGCGTCGAGCCAGAGCTCGGGGCTCCAGGGCAGCACCCCGAGTGTCGGGCGCCCGGTCAGCGCGCGCAGCTGCTCGAGGCCGGGGGCGAGCAGGGCGGGGTCGCCGCGGAACTTGTTGACGATCCAGCCCGCGACCAGCGCCTGGTCGGCCGGCTCGAGGACGGCGAGCGTGCCGAACAGGTGCGCGAGCACCCCGCCGCGGTCGATGTCGCCGACCACGACCACCGGGAGGTCGGCCGCGCGCGCGAGGCCCATGTTGGCGATGTCGCTGGCCCGCAGGTTGATCTCCGCGGGCGACCCGGCGCCCTCGCAGACCACGACGTCGTGCGCCGCGCGCAGCTCGGCGAGGGTGTCGACGACGACCTCGAGCAGCGCCGCCTTGCGCTCCCGGTAGCTCGCCGCCGACACCGTCCCGTCGACGACCCCGCGCACCACCACCTGCGAGCTGCGGTCGCTGCCCGGCTTGAGCAGCACGGGGTTGAACAGCACGCTCGGGGCGAGCCCGCACGCCGCGGCCTGCAGCGCCTGCGCGCGCCCGATCTCCCCGCCGTCGGCGGTGACCACGCTGTTGTTGGACATGTTCTGCGCCTTGAACGGCGCCACGTCGACGCCGCGGCGGTGCAGCCAGCGGCAGATCCCGGCGACCAGGACGCTCTTGCCCGCGTCCGACGTCGTGCCCGCGACGAGCAGGGCGCCGGTCATCGATGGTCCGGCTCCGCTCCGCTCCGCGTCCGTCACCAGTCGGGGAGCCCCGCGAGCCCCGGCAGACCGTCGAGGGAGTGCTGGTTCTTCTCGGCGCGGTAGGTCCGCAGCCACTCCGGGCTGCGGCGCTCGGCCCACGAGTCGAGCAGCTCGCGGTCGCCCTCGAGCTCCATGCGCGGCACCGCGTACCCGCAGGCGTCGGCGACGCGGGTGACGTCGACGGTGACGACGCCGCGGGCCTCGGTGCGCCGGGACGCGAGCCCCATCGCGAACGGCTCGAGCGCCGCGTCGAACCCCGGCTCGCCGCGGGTCACCACCCGCCCGCGGCCGTGCAGGCGCACGACGTTCGGCGTGCCGTCGAACGAGCAGAACATGACGCAGATGCGGCCGTTCTCGCGCAGGTGGGCGATCGTCTCCACACCGCTCGCGGTCATGTCCGTGCCGACGAAGAACACCGGCTGCGCGCCGATCCAGCGCGCCAGGCGGGGCTCGATGCGCTCGTCGACCGTGGCCACGTCCGCAGTCTCGCAGCCCTGGTCACGCGACACCGAGCTCCGGCCCGATCTCCAGGTCCACCAGCACGCCGCGGTCGCGGCCCTCGTCGACCGTCTTCGGGACCGCCGAGAGGTCCCGCGCGGTCAGCGCCACCACCCGCTCCCCCGGTGCGCGCTCGCGCACGGTCTCGGTGAGCAGCCGCAGCCGGTGGATGCGCCCGGTGGTCTCGAGGCCGTCGAGCGGGTCGACGACCAGCTCCCCGCGCAGGCGCACGGGACCCTCGACCGCGTGCGGGGCGTCCCACACGGCGCGGAAGCCGTCGCCGGCCAGCTCGACCGCGGGCCCGCGCGGGACGGCGCGCGCGGCGACGACGTCGGACCAGCCGGCGGGGCGCGGGAGGCGCTCGGCGCCGGCGGTGTGCTCGACGAACCGCAGGCGCCAGGTGCGGATCTGGCGGATCGACGCGAGCGGGCAGGCGCGGGCCCGGATCACCGCGGCGGGCAGCAGGATCGGCAGCGAGCGCACGGTGACACCCTGACCGACGGGCCTCAGCGGTGCCGGTTGGGCCGCCGCGCGAGCTCGGCGAACCCGGGGCACTCGACGACCTCCGCCCCGGCGGCCTCGAGGCGGGCGGCCCCCGACGGCGTCCCGACGAACAGCGGCGGCTCGCGCCACGCCATGACGACCCGGCCGATGCCGGCGTCGAGGATGTGCTGGGCGCACGTGACCGGCCGCGACGCCCGCTGGCCGCAGGGCTCCAGCGAGGTGTAGACCGTCGCGCCGGGGAGCCGCGGGTCGTCGCGGTCGACGTCGCGCAGGGCGACCTCCTCGGCGTGGTCGAGGACGTCGTCGCGGCGGCTGTGCCCGGTCGCGAGCACGGTGCCGTCGGCGGCCACCACCACGCAGCCCACCGAGAACGCCGACGGCGAGGGCGGGCAGCGCTCGGCGAGCGAGCAGGCCTCCGCGAGCCACCGGGCGTCGGCGTCGCCGAAGCGGTAGCGCAGCAGCACGTCGGGGCCGACCGGGCGGGTCTCGACCAGGTGCGCCTCGTCCGGCGCGCCGGTGAAGCGCGGGCCGGCGCCGACGAGGCGCGGGGCCACCACGAGCTGCAGCTCGTCGACCACCCCGGCGCCGAGGAACTCCCGGTGCACGCCCGCCCCGCCCTCGACCATGAGGCGCACGACGCCGTGGCCCGCGAGCTGGTCGAGCACCTCGTGCGGGGTGCCGGCGAGCACCACGGTGTCGGCGACGTCACGCCCCTCGGTGAGCACGCGCGCAGCGGGGTCGAGGTCGTGCGCGGAGAGCACCACCCGCAGCGGCGAGGGCCCCAGGCCGCGGGCCACGCGGTCGGCGCGGCGGTCGTCCGAGCGCACGAGCAGGCGGGGGTCGTCGGCGCGCACGGTGCCCGCGCCGACGAGGATCGCGTCCACGCCGGCGCGTTCGGCGTCGACGCGGTCGAGGTCGGCGGGCCCGGAGAGCACGAGCCGCCGGGGCGACGCGTCGTCGAGGAAACCGTCGATCGACACCGCCGCCGAGGCGAGCACGTGCGGGCGCTTCATCCGCTCACGGCAGCGTGAGGATCTCGCTGCCGGTGTCGGTGACGAGGATCGTGTGCTCGAACTGGGCGGTGTGGGACTTGTCCTTCGTCGTCACCGTCCACCCGTCGTCCCAGACGTCGTAGTCGACCGTGCCGCGGGTGATCATCGGTTCGATCGTGAAGGTCATCCCGGGCTCGAGCACCTCGTGCCGGTCCGGGTCGTCGTAGTGGACGACGACGAGCCCGGAGTGGAACGCCCGGCCGATGCCGTGGCCGGTGAAGTCGCGCACGACGCCGTAGCCGAAGCGGTTGGCGTAGGACTCGATGACCCGGCCGACGACGTTGAGCTCGCGGCCCGGCTTCACCGCCCGGATCGCGCGCATCGTCGCCTCGCGGGTGCGCTCGACGAGCAAGCGGTCCTCCTCGTCGACGTCGCCGGCGAGGAACGTCGCGTTGGTGTCGCCGTGCACGCCGCCGACGAAGGCGGTGACGTCGATGTTGACGATGTCCCCGTCCTCGATGACCGTCGAGTCGGGGATGCCGTGGCAGATCACCTCGTTGATCGAGGTGCAGCACGACTTCGGGAAGCCGCGGTACCCCAGCGTCGAGGGGTACGCGTCGTGGTCGACGAGGAACTCGTGGATCACCCGGTCGACCTCGTCGGTGGTCGCGCCCGGCTCGACGGCCTCGCCGCCGACCTGCAGCGCCTGCGCGCCGATCCGGCCGGCGTACCGCATCGCCTCGATGGTCTCCGGCGTCTGCACCCAGGGCTCGGTGCTGCGCGTGGGGGCGGGCCTGCCCACGTACTCGGGGCGGGGGATGTGCGGTGGCACCGGGCGCAGCGGCGTCTGCTCCCCGGGGCGCAGCGGAGCGCGAACCGGCATGACCCCAGCGTAGGCGTCCGGCCGACCGGGACGCCGCGGGCAGGCCCCGTCAGGCGCGGCGGCGGGCGCGCACGAGGCGTGCGACACCGCGCCAGCCGAGCACGAGCACGCCGAGGGACGCCGTCGCCACGAGCGCGAACGAGAGCGGCAGGCGCCCGGTGAGCGCGGCGCGCAGGACCAGGCCGACGACGACGGCGCCCGCCCACACCGCGAGGCCCGAGCGCCACGCCAGGGGGTCGCGCCACGTCCGGCCGGCGAGCGTGCCCACCGCCGCGCCCACCACGAACGGCGCCGCGGTGAGCAGCGTGCCGATGAGGTCCGCCAGGACGGACTCCGCGTGGCTCGCGCGCCCCAGGGCCGCGAACGCCAGGACGGCGGCGGCGTCGAGCGCCGACCAGACCGCCCGCCGCCGGGTCGTGGTGGGCGCGCTCAGGACGACCCCCGCATCAGAACAGCACCGTGGCGAACGAGCCGACCTGCTCGAACCCGATGCGCTCGTAGGCGCGCCGGGCCGGGGTGTTGAACGCGTTGACGTAGAGGCTCGCCACCCGCGCGGCGCGCACGAGGTGGGCCACGACGGCGGCGGTGCCGGACTGGCCGAGGCCCCGGCCGCGCCAGTCCGGGTGTACCCACACGCCCTGGATCTGCCCGACGCGCGAGGACAGCGCGCCGATCTCGGCCTTGAACACGACCTCGCCCTGCTCGAAGCGCACGAACGCCCGCCCGGCGCCGATCAGCTCGGCGACGCGGGCCCGGTAGCCGGCGCCGCCGTCGCCCAGGCGCGGGTCGACACCGACCTCCTCGAGGAACATCGCGATCGCGGCGGGCAGGTAGCGCTCCAGCTCGTCGGGGCGGGCCTGCCGCACGGCCGGGTCGGGCTCGATCGCCGGCGCGACCGCGGTGGCCATCAGCGGCTGGTCGGCCCGGACCTCGCGGGCCGCGTCCCAGTACTCGCTGAGCTCCTCCCACAGCGGCAGCACCAGCTCGCGGCGCCCCACGAGCGAGGAGCAGTTGCGGCGCTGGCGGCGGGCGCGCTCGGCGAAGTGGCGCACCTCGGTGCGGTCGCCGCGCAGGGGCACCAGGTTGGCGCCGGAGAAGCACAGGCCGTCGAGGCGGCCCCCCACGCCCCAGAGCTCACCACCCAGGCGCCACGGCTCGACCCCGACGGTCTCGACGCGGGACGCCACCATGCACGTCGCGACGGGGTCGGCGTCGAGGGCGCTTCGCACCTTCGACCGGTCCCGGTCGTCGAGCAGCCGCGCACCGGCGGTACGGAGCACCCTCTCAGCCTGCCATGTCCCGGTGCGGAACTCCCAGCGGAGTCACGTGTCTCTACACGAGCGCCGGGCGTTCGTAGGGCCGGTGCAGGACGTGGTGGTCGAGGAACGCCCAGACCGTCCGGTACCAGAGCTTCGCGTCACCCGGCTGCAGCACCCAGTGGTTCTCGTCGGGGTAGTAGAGGAACTGGGACTCGACGCCGGAGCGCTGCAGGTCGTACCAGAGCCGCAGGCCCTCGGAGATCGGGACGCGGTAGTCCTTGTCACCGTGGATCACCAGGGTCGGCGTGGTGATCGCCTTGATGTGCCGGTGCGGCGAGTGGGCGTCGTAGCGGTCGCGCTCGTCGAGCGGGTCGCCCCACTCGCGGCGCCAGTGGAACGACGCGTCGGTGGTGCCCACGAAGCCGTCGAGGTGCCAGATGCTGGCGTGGGTGACGATCGCGGCGAAGCGGTCGGTGTGCCCGGCGATCCAGTTGGCCATGTAGCCGCCGAAGGAACCGCCCATGGCCGCCACGCGCGTCGCGTCGACGTCGTCGCGGGCCAGCGCGGCGTCGGTCACGGTCATCAGGTCGGTGTAGGGCAGGTCGCCCCAGGCCCCGGTGGCCGGGTCGAGGAACTGCTGGCCGTAGCCGGTGGACAGGCGCGGGTCGGGCAGGAGCACCGCCCACCCCCGGGCGGCCATCAGCCACGGGTTCCAGCGCCACGACCACGCGTTCCAGCTCGACAGCGGCCCCCCGTGGATCCACAGCACCAGCGGTGCCGGCGCGCCGGCCGACGCGCCCCCGGGCAGCACGAGCCACGAGCGCAGCGCCGCGCCGTCGGCGGCCGTGGCGTGGACCTCGGTGAGCGTGCCGGGCAGCGGGTCGATCGCGGTCGGCCCGCGCAGCGCGACCGGCTCCTGGTCGGCGGCGTCCGGGTCGAGACGGACCGGCGTCGGCGGCGCATCGATGCCCGAGCGCAGGGCGAAGAGCGCCGACCCGTCGGCGGCCGCCACGACGTCGCCGTACGCGCCGGATGCGGTGAGGCGCGTGACGGACCCGTCGGCGATCGACACCCGCAGGACCGGCGCGTGCCCGGCCTCGTTGACGACGACGTACACGACGTCGCCGGCCGGCGCCCCGGTGACGCCGCGGACCTGCCAGGCCTCCTCCGGCAGGACGTCGAGCTCGCGGCCGTCCTCCAGGGAACGGGCCCGCAGCGTGTGCGCCATGCCGCGACCGGGGCGGGGGTGGCGCTCGCGCACCCACAGCAGCCAGCGGCCGTCGGGCGTGATCGTCGGCGCCTCGTGGTCGGCGCCGGGCTCGTCGCCGACGACGACCGTGCCGTCCGCGGTGTGCAGCTCGAGGCGGCGCCGCCACGACGCGGGGTCGGCCGGGTCGGGGACCTCGACGACCACCGCGACCGTGCGCCCGTCCGGGCTGATCGCGCTGCCGCCCAGGCGCTCGTCGGCGCCCGGGGCGACGTGCTCGGGCTCGCCGTACGCGGCGTCGGGATCCGCCGGGTCGGGCGGCGCGCAGCGCTGCAGGTGCGCCCGGCCGGGCCCGAGGTCGTGGTCCCAGAAGCGCACGGGGAAGTGGGTGTGCAGCCGCGCCGACACCCCGGCGCTCTCGCGGGCCTCCCGCTGCTCCTCGGCGTCCCCCTCGACCGGCTTCGGGGTGACCAGGGCGAGCGTGCCGGCGTCGCGGGCGACGGCGAAGCCGCTGACCCCGCCGGGGCGCTCGGCCACCGGCCGCGCCTCCCCGCCGGTCGCGGGCAGCAGCCAGAGGGCGGTGCGCTCCTCCTCGGGCTTCTCCGCGGTGGGGTCGGCGCGGCGGGAGGTGAACAGGAGGTCACCGTCGGGGGTGAACGCGGCCGACGACTCGCCGGTCGACGAGCGGGTCAGCCGCCGCGGCGCGCGCTCCCCGCGCGGGTCGATCTCCCACAGCGCGGTGCCGTACTTCTTCCCGTCGGCCGAGAGCTCGGAGACCGTCGTGACGAGGCGCGATCCGTCCGGGGAGAGCGCGAGGCCCGCGCAACGGCGGGTGGCGGCGAAGGCGTCGAGATCGTCGAACGTGCTCACGCGCTCATCCGACCACGAGGTGTGTCGCCGCCGCTCGTGGAGTGCGCCCCACCGGCCCCTTGCCGATCGCCGCGTCCCTGAGCACGGTGGGGACGACGTCCTCGACGCGGAAGGGCGGGAAACCATGGTCGACCGCACGACCCCGGCCACCGGTGTGCTCGCGGGGGTGGGCGGCAATCCCGCCACCCTGCGCGCCGTGCGGTGGGCCGCCCGCGAGGCCGACGTCCGCGGGCTGTCCCTCGACCTCGTCCAGGTGCTCCCGCCCTCGGGCCACGACCACGTGCTGCAGGAACCGTCGGGCCGCGCCCGCGCGCTCCTCGACCACGGGCGCCGGGTCGCCGCGGCGACCGCACCCGACGTCCCGGTCCGGGTCTCGGTCGTCACCGGTGTCGCCGGTCCCGCGCTGGTCCGCGTCGCCGAGCACGCCGAGCTCCTGGTGCTGGGCTCACGCTCGGCCCAGGGCGACCTCGACCTCACCGTGGGCCGGATCGTCGCCCACGCGATCGGGCAGGCCTCCTGCCCGGTCGTCCTGGTCCCGCAGATGTGGGATCCGGACGCGGCGCACTCCGGAGGCGTGCTGGTGCGGGTCGACGGGAGCGAGGAGACCGTCGGGGCGGTGGCCTTCGCGGCCACCGTCGCCGACCGCTGGCACGCCCCGCTGACCCCGATCGCGGTGGCCTCGCGGCGCCGTTCCGAGGCCGACCAGAGGACACAGCACGAGGCGATCGCGGCGGCCGTCACGGGCCTCGCGGACCGCCATCCCGACGTCGCGCTGACCGAGGTCGTCGCCTGGGGGAACCCGACCGACGAGATCCTGCGCGCGGCCCGACGAGGGGCCCGCCTGATCGTCCTCAGCGCGCTCGGGCACCGGGCGCTCACCGCGTCGCTGCTCGGTTCCACGACCCAGGCGGTGATCCGTCTGGCCAGCTGCCCGGTGGCCGTGCTGCCCCCGCAGGTCGCGCGGAGCTGGGCGGGGCGTGCGGCCGGCCGGGTGGGTGAGCGCCGGTGAGCGCTGCGGGGGTCAGCCGACGGTGACGGTCGGCGTGCCGCCCGCCTGGCCGCCCGCGAGCTCCTCCTCGCCGGCCTCCTCGGCGAGGCGCAGGGCCTCCTCGATGAGGGTCTCGACGATCTGGGCCTCGGGGACGGTCTTGATGACCTCGCCCTTGACGAAGATCTGGCCCTTGCCGTTGCCCGACGCCACGCCCAGGTCGGCGTCGCGGGCCTCGCCCGGGCCGTTGACGACGCAGCCCATCACCGCGACGCGCAGCGGCACCTCCATGCCCTCGAGGCCGGCGGTGACCTCGTCGGCGAGCTTGTAGACGTCCACCTGCGCGCGCCCGCAGGACGGGCAGGAGACGATCTCGAGCTTGCGGGGCCGGAGGTTGAGCGACTCGAGGATCGAGAGCCCGACGCGGACCTCCTCGATCGGCGGCGCCGAGAGGGACACGCGGATGGTGTCGCCGATGCCGCGGGAGAGCAGCGCGCCGAACGCGGTGGCGCTCTTGATCGTGCCCTGGAACGTCGGCCCGGCCTCGGTGACGCCGAGGTGCAGCGGGTAGTCGCACTGCTCGGCGAGCAGCTCGTAGGCGCGCACCATCGTCACCGGGTCGTGGTGCTTCACCGAGATCTTGATGTCGTGGAAGTCGTGCTCGGCGAAGAGCGAGGCCTCCCACAGCGCCGACTCGACCAGCGCCTCGGGCGTGGCCTTGCCGTACTTCGCCATGATCCCGGGCTCGAGCGAGCCGGCGTTGACGCCGATGCGGATCGGGGTGCCGGCGGCCTTCGCGGCCGCGGCGATCTCGCCGACCTTGTCGTCGAAGCGCTTGATGTTGCCCGGGTTGACGCGCACCGCGGCGCAGCCGGCGTCGATCGCGGCGAACACGTACTTGGGCTGGAAGTGGATGTCGGCGATCACGGGGATGTTCGACTTCCTCGCGATCGCGGGCAGCGCCGCGGCGTCGTCGGCGGACGGCACGGCGACGCGGACGATGTCGCAGCCGGCCGCGGTGAGCTCGGCGATCTGCTGCAGCGTCGCGTTGACGTCGCTGGTGAGCGTGGTGGTCATCGACTGCACCGACACCGGGTGGTCGCTGCCCACACCGACGCCGCCGACGTCGAGCTGGCGCGTCGTGCGGCGCGGGGCGAGCACCGGGGGTGCTTCGGGCAGACCGAGGTCGACGGTCATCTCACTCCTCGACATGGGAGACGACGTTGAGGCGTCGCCATCCAGTCTGCCCCAGCACCCCCGACCTCGCCGGTGGCGCCGACCACGCCGCTACAGGGGCAGCTGGATCGGGTTGACGATGTCCGCCATGATCACCAGCGCGCCGTAGGCCATGATCAGGACGGCGAAGCCGACGCCGATGGGCATGAGCCGGGCGAGGTCGACCGGCCCGGGGTCGGGCCGCCCCCGCAACCGCGCGATCCGCTTCTTGATCGCCTCCCACACCGCGGGCAGCACGTGGCCGCCGTCCAGCGGGAGGATCGGCAGCAGGTTGAGCAGGAATAGCGACAGGTTCACCGCGGCGAGCAGGTTGAGGAAGATCGCCACTTCCTCGAGGATCGCCTGGTCGCGCTCGAGGACCTGGCCGCCCAGCACCGACACGCCGACGACGCTGACCGGGCCCTCGACGTCGCGCTGCTCGCCGAGGAACACCGCGCCGATGAGCCCGGGGACCTTCTCGGGCAGCCGCGCGACCGCCTCGACCGTGCGCCCGAGCAGCACCCCGCCGGCCGTGACGACCGCGCCGGCGTCCTGGCGCACGAGCGGGCTGGTCGGCTCGATGCCCAGGAACGAGGCGGTGACGTAGCGGCGCTCGTCCGGCGGCGCCCCCTCGGGCGGTGGGCGGAGGTCGGCGACCTGGTTGTCGATGAGGGTCGGCGTCAGCGTGAGCTGCTCGGTCCCCGTCGGGGTCGGGCGCTCGACGACCACCGGCACCGTGCCCCGCGCGGTGCGGATGGCGTTCATCAGCGGCGACCACTCGGTGTACGGCCGGCCGTCGAAGCTGACGATCCGGTCGCCCGGCCGGAACCCGGCCTGCGCAGCGGGGGTCAGCGGCGCGCCGGGCGGGCACTGCGTGGTCTGCGCCTGCGAGGCGGGCAGCACGCACTGGCTGACCGTCTTCACCACCGGCGTCGGCGTCGGCACCCCGATCGCCATCAGCACGACCGCGAAGAGCCCGATCGCCAGGATCAGGTTCATGAACGGACCCGCCAGCATGACGATGATCCGCTTCCACGGCGTGCGGGTCCAGAACTGGCGGTCCTCGTCCCCGGGCTCGAAGTCGCGGACCGAGTCGGCGCGGACGTCGTCGACCATGCCCTGGAACGGGCCCGACCGGCGGCTGCGCCCCACCAGCTCGCCGCGCGCGGGCGGCACCATCCCGATCATGCGGATGTAGCCGCCGAGCGGGATGGCCTTGACCCCGAAGCGCGTCTCGCCCTTCTTGACCGACAGCACGGTCGGCCCGAAGCCCACCATGAACTCGGGGACGCGGATGCCGAAGCGCCGCGCCGCGGTGTAGTGGCCGAGCTCGTGCCAGGCGATGGAGAGCAGCAGCCCCAGCGCGAAGAGCACGATCCCCACGACGAGCATCACGGCGTGACACGGTAGCCCGGGGCACGGTGTGCCCGGTGTGGGGGCCGGATCGTGGACGCCGCCTCAGACCGGGGCGGCGAGCCTCTCGCCCGCGCGCCGCCGCGCCCACTGCTCGGCCGCGTGGACGTCGGCGACGTCGCGCGGGTCGCGGGCCCACTCCCCCGCGTCGTCGAGGACGGCGGCGAGGGTCTCGTCGATGCCGGTCCAGGCGCAGCGCCCGGCGAGGAACGCGGCGACGGCCTCCTCGTTGGCCGCGTTGTAGACCGCGGGCAGGCAGCCGCCGGCCGACCCCGCCGCCCGCGCGAGCTCGAGCGCGGGGAAGGCCTGCGTGTCGACGGGCTCGAACGTCCAGCTCGTCGGGTCGGCGAAGGTCTCGGGGCGGCTCGCGCCGGCCAGGCGCTGCGGCCACGCCAGCGCCAGGGCGATCGGCATGTGCATGTCCGGCGGGCTGACCTGCGCGATCGTGGCGCCGTCCACGAAGGTCACCATCGAGTGGATCATCGACTGGGGGTGCACGACGACGTCGATGCGCTCGTAGGGGACGCCGAACAGCAGGTGCGCCTCGATCAGCTCCAGCCCCTTGTTGACCAGCGTCGACGAGTTCAGCGTCACCACCGGACCCATCGCCCACGTGGGGTGCGCCAGGGCCTGCTCGACGGTGACGCCCGCGAGCTCGCTGCGGGGGCGCCCGCGGAAGGGGCCCCCGGAGGCCGTGAGCACGAGGCGGGAGACCTCCTCGGGCAGGCCGCCGCGCAGGCTCTGCGCGAGCGCCGAGTGCTCCGAGTCGACCGGGACGATCTGGCCGGGCCCGGCGGCGCGGGTCACCAGCGGCCCGCCCGCGACCAGCGACTCCTTGTTGGCCAGCGCGAGGGTGGTGCCGGCCCCGAGCGCCGCGAGGGTCGGGGCGAGGCCCCGCGAGCCGTCCATGGCGTTGAGCACCACGTCCGCGCCCGACGCGGCGAGCTCGGCCGCGGCCTGCGGCCCGGCGAGGACCTCGGCGCCGGTCCGCCCGCGCAGGTCCGGCGCGGCGGCGGGGTCGGCGACCGCGAGCGTCGGCACCCCGAACTCGGCGGCCTGCGCGGCCAGCAGGTCGGGGCGCCCGCCGCCGGCCGCGAGGCCCGTGACGACGAAGCGGTCGGGGTGGGCGCGGACGACGTCGAGGGCCTGGGTGCCGATCGAGCCGGTGGACCCGAGGAGGACGACCCGGCGCGGGGTCGAGGGTGTGCTCATCGCGGCTCATCATCACGGTCCGGCACCGCGCACGGTAGGACGGCGCGGCGGACGGGCGCGGGGTAGGTTGGGCGCGCCCGCACGAGCGATCTCCAGGAGTCTTCGTGGCCTCGAACAGCCCGGCCCGCCAGCATCAGGGCGGCGGCGGTGTCGCCCACCGTGACGACGCCGCGGTGGTCGTCAACGGCGTCTCCTCCGACGACGAGCCCTCGGTCGAGTGGGGCTGGCACGGCCACTACCCGAAGGTCGCGCGCCTGTCCGGGTTCGTCGTCGCGGCCATCATGCTGATCATGCTCTGGGGCAACCACGAGGGCCGCCAGGAGGAGATCTGGCTCGTGGCCATCGCCGTCGGCTTCTTCGCGCTCTCGCTCGGCGCGATCATCCGCTCGCGGACGTCCTGGCGGCGGTGAGCGCTCCGCCGGCCCCGCCGGCCGGCTCGACCGAGCGGCGGGAACGGTCGACCCTGCGTCGGTGGCTCCTCGAGGGCCTCGTCGACCGCGGGTCGCAGTACTCGGGGCCCCACGCCCGGCCCGCCCCGGAGCACCAGGGCAAGCCGTGGTGGCGCGTCATGTGCCTCACCGGTGTCGACTACTTCTCGACGCTGGGCTACCAGCCCGCGGTCGCGGTCGTCGCCGCCGGGCTGATCTCGCCGATCGCCACGCTCGTCCTCGTCGCCCTGACGCTCGGGGGCGCCCTGCCGATCTACCGGCGCGTCGCGCGCGAGAGCCCCCACGGCGAGGGCTCCGTGGCGATGCTCGAGAAGCTGCTGTCGTACTGGTGGTCGAAGCTGCTGGTGCTCGTGCTCCTCGGCTTCGCCGTCACCGACTTCCTCATCACGATCACGCTCTCCACCGCCGACGCCACCGCGCACGTCGTCGAGAACCCGCTGGTCGGCGGGGCGCTGCACGGGTGGGAGGTGCCGCTGACCTGCGCGCTGGTGATTCTCCTCGGCGTCGTGTTCCTCCTGGGCTTCGCCGAGGCCATCGGCATCGCGGTGGTCGTCGTCGCGACGTTCCTGCTGCTCAACCTCGTGGTGGTCGCGGGCGGGCTCTACCGGGTGTTCACCGAGCCGGTGCGCATCGTCGACTGGGGCGACGCGCTGCTGACCCAGCACGGCAACCCGCTGGTCGTCGTGGCCATCGCGCTGATCGTGTTCCCCAAGCTGGCGCTCGGCCTGTCGGGCTTCGAGACCGGGGTCGCGGTCATGCCGCTGGTGCGCGGCGCGCCGGGCGACACCGAGAAGGAGCCGGCCGGGCGCATCGCCGGGGCGCGCAAGCTGCTCACCACCGCCGCGCTGATCATGAGCGGCTTCCTCGTCACCTCGAGCTTCGTGACGACGCTGCTCATCCCGCTCGACCAGTTCGGGCCGGACGGTCAGGCCAACGGGCGCGCGCTGGCCTACCTCGCGCACGAGCAGTTCGGCGCCGTGCTGGGCACCGCCTACGACCTCTCGACGATCACGATCCTGTGGTTCGCCGGCGCCTCGGCGATGGCGGGCCTGCTCAACCTGGTGCCGCGCTACCTGCCGCGCTACGGCATGGCGCCGAACTGGGCGCGCGCGGTGCGCCCGATGGTGCTGGTGTTCACCGCGCTCGGCATCCTCATCACGATCGTCTTCGACGCGAGCGTCGACGCCCAGAGCGGCGCCTACGCCACCGGCGTGCTGGTGCTCATCACCTCGGCGTCGATCTCGGTGACGCTCTCGGCCCGGGCCAAGGGGCAGAAGCACGCGACCGTCGGCTTCGGGATCATCGCCCTCGTCTTCGTCTACACGACGGTCGCGAACATGATCGAGCGCCCGGAGGGCCTGAAGATCGGTCTGATGTTCGTGGCCGCGATCTTCGTGGTCTCGTTCGCGTCGCGGGCGCTGCGCAGCACCGAGCTGCGGATCACCGCCGTGCACCTCGACAAGACCGCGCGGCGCATCGTCCGCGAGGCCACCGCGCACGATCCGCACGCGACGATCCGCCTGGTCGCCAACGAGCCGGACCGCCGCGACAGGCGCGAGTACGAGGAGAAGGACCTCGAGGAGCGCTACGACCACCACATCCCGTCCGGCGACGTCGTGGTGTTCGTGGAGATCACGGTGGACGACCCCTCGAACTTCGAGTCCGAGCTGCACGTCATGGGCGAGGAGCGCCACGGCTACCGCGTCCTGCGCGCTCGCAGCTCGACCGTGCCGAACGCCATCGCCGCGCTGCTGCTGCACCTGCGCGACGTCACCGGCGTCGTGCCGCACGTCTACTTCGAGTGGGACGAGGGCAGCCCGGCCACCAACCTCGCCCGCTACCTGCTCTTCGGCGTCGGCGAGGTCGCGCCGGTGACGCGCGAGGTGCTCCGCGAGGCCGAACCCGACCGCACCCGCCGCCCGGCCGTCCACGTGGGCTGAACGGCCCCTGTGAGCGAACTTCGGGGCGATAGCCCCGAAGTTCGCTCACGTGGGTCAGACCGGGGACACCGGGATCTCGCCCTGGACCTCCTTGGCGGCCTTGCGGGCGGCGACGAGGACCGCGTCCCAGACCGGCGAGAACGGCGGCGCGTAGGACAGGTCCATGAACGTCATCTCCTCGACGGTCATGCCGTTCCAGATCGCGGTGGCGAAGACGTCCATGCGCTTGGCCGAGCCCGCGCGCCCGACGATCTGGGCGCCGAGCAGGCGGCCCGTGCGCTGCTCGGCGAGCAGCTTCACCGTCATGAGCTCGGCACCGGGCCAGTACCCCGCGGTCGTCGTCGACTCGACGGTGGCGGTGACGTAGCCGAACCCGGCCGCGTCGGCCTCGGCCTGCCCCAGACCGGTGCGGCCGATCTCGAGGTCGCAGACCTTGCTGATCGCCGTGCCGATCACGCCCGGGAACGCGCCGTAGCCGCCGGCGATGTTGGTGCCGATGATCCGCCCGTGCTTGTTGGCGTGGGTGCCGAGCGCGATGTGCACGCCCCGGCCCGAGAGCCGGTGCCGGACCTCGACGCAGTCGCCGCCGGCCCACACGCCCGGCGCGGCCTGCATCCGCACATCGGTGACGATCCCGCCCGAGGTCCCGATCGTCAGCCCGGCGTCGGCGGCGAGCTGCGCGTTCGGCTTCACGCCGAGCCCCATGATGACGATGTCGGCCGGGTAGACCGTGTCCCCCGCGCGCACCGCGGTGACGCGCCCGTCCTCGCCGACGTCGAAGCCGTCGACCGAGGTGCCGGTGTGCACGGTGATGCCCATGCCCTCCATGGCCTCGCGGATGATCGCGCCCATGTCCTGGTCGACCTGGGTGAACGGTTCGGGCGCCTGGTCGAGGATCGTCGTCTCGATCCCCCGCACGACCATCGCCTCGGCCATCTCGACGCCGATGTAGCCGGCGCCGACGACGACGGCGCGGCGACGGTCGCCGTCGGCGAGGTCCTTGACGATCTCCTCGCCCTGCTCCAGCGACTGCACGCCGAAGATGCCCTGCGCGTCCGAGCCCTCCAGCGGCGGCACGGTCGGCACGGCCCCGGTGGCGATGACGAGCTCGTCGTACCCCAGCTCGTCGGTCTCGCCGTCGTCGACACCGCGGACGGCGACGGTGCGCTTCTCCAGGTCGATCGCCGTCGCCTCGGTCCGCATCCGCACGTCGATCCCGGCCTCGCGGTGCTCGTCGGGCGAGCGGGCGATCAGCTGGTCGCGGTCCCCGACGTGCCCGGAGATCCAGTACGGGATGCCGCACGCCGAGTAGGACGTGTAGTGCCCGCGCTCGAGCACGACCACCTCGAGCTCGCCTTCGCCGGCGTGCCGCAGGGCGGTCGACGCGGCGGACATGCCGGTGGCGTCGCCCCCGAGGACGACCATCCGCTTGCTCATGGAGCTCCGTTCCGGGTCGGGGAGGGGCGTCCGCAGGGGTAGGTTCTCGGCCCGTGGCCGGGAGCGACGCTGCGGAGATCGAGGTGGACGGCCGGACCGTGCGGCTGACCAACCCGGGCAGGGTGTACTTCTCCGCGCGGGGAGAAACCAAACTCGACCTCGCGCACTACTACCTCTCGGTCGCCGACGGCATCGTCCGCGCGCTCTACGAGCGGCCGTGCATGATGCACCGCTTCCCCACCGGCACCGACGGCGAGAAGGTGCACCAGAAGCGGCTGCCCAAGGGCGCGCCGGACTGGGTGCGCACCGTGCGCGTGCACTTCCCCCGCTACAACCGCACCGCCGACGAGCTGTGCGTGACCAGCCCCGCCGACGTCGTCTGGGCCGTGCAGATGTCGACCGTCGAGTTCCACCCCTGGAACACCCGCGCGGCCGACGTCGAGACCCCCGACGAGTGGCGCATCGACTTCGATCCGATGCCCGGCGTGGAGTTCGCGACGATCCGGCGCGTCGCGGCGGTCGCCCACGAGGTGCTCGACGAGCTCGGTGCCGTCGGCTTCCCCAAGACCTCGGGCGGCAAGGGCCTGCACGTCTACGTGCGCATCCGCCCCGAGCACTCGTTCACCGAGGTGCGCCGCGCCGCGCTGGCCTTCGCCCGCGAGGTCGAGCGGCGCGCGCCCGACCTCGTCACGACCGCCTGGTGGCGCAAGGACCGCGCGCCCGGCACGGTCTTCCTCGACTGGAACCAGAACACCCGCGACCACACGATCGCCTCGGCCTACTCGGTGCGCGGCACGCCCGAGGCGCGGGTGTCCGCGCCCCTGCGGTGGGACGAGATCGACGACGCCGAGCCCGGCGACTTCACGATCGCGACGATGCCGGCGCGCTACGCCGAGGTCGGCGACCTCACGGCCGGGATCGACGAGGCCGTGTTCGACCTGCGCGCCCTGCTCGAGTGGGCCGACCGCGACGACTCGGTGCCCGACGAGCCGCCCGAGGTGTAGGGCCTCAGAAGCGGATGCCGTTCCAGGGCACGCTCGGCGCGGCGACCAGCCGCGCGAGCCGCCCGGCGGCGCCCGGGGTGCGCTCCTCGAGGCGCCCGGCCCGGGCGAGCACCCGCGGGTCGACGCCGCCGAGGTAGAGCGAGCCGAGCGCCGCCGCATCGAGGGCGACGTCCGGCTCGGCGGTGGTGGTCACGATGCGCGGCTCGACGGGGTCGGTGGTGTCGAGCAGCCAGGTCCCCTCGGCGTACCCGGCCGGGTCGGCGACCGCCAGCACGATCTGCTCGGTGACCGGATAGCGGCGGGCACCCAGCGCCGCGGGGACGTCGAGGATCCGCAGCCAGAGCATCTCCCGGCTGGCCCCCGCCGCGGCGGCGCGCGGGTCGGTGAGCAGCCACGGCAGCGGCTCGTCGAGCGAGGCGTCCGACCAGGTCACCGCACCGACGAGGTCCAGGGAGGCGAGGTGGCGCCACAGCTCGCGGTAGGACTCGGGCGTGGTGGCCTGCAGGTCGAGCACGGCGATCTCCGCCGCCCCGCCCAGCCAGTCCTGCGCCACGCGGTAGACGGCGTAGCCGCCGGGCCGGCCCGTCGCGTCCGACCACAGCACGGCGTGCCGTGCGGGGTCGGTGGTCATGCCGCTGAAGGTGTTCTCGCCGGTCATCAGCGCCGTCCACGACGCGCCGGCGCGGTCCATCGACCCGGGGTGGCGGCGCCGGGCGCGGTCCTGCACGGGCGCGGCCGCCGACGGCAGCGTCGCGACGTCGAGGGTGCGCAGCCGCCCGGTCGGCTCCGGCGTGCGGAACGCCGCGGCGCGCGTGTCGACGCGCAGCGCGCGGTTCCAGCTGGCGAGCCCGAAGCCGAAGCGCTCGTACAGCGCGCCCTGGGTGGAGGTCAGCGCGGCGACGGGGGTGCCGGCGCGGGCGGCGTCGGCGAGGTCGTCGACGAGCACGGCGCGCAGCAGCCCGCGGCGCCGGTGGGTCGAGCGCACGCCGATCGAGGTGACGGCGTCGACGAGGACCTCGCCGCCGGGCACGCTCATCCGCGTGTCCCACGAGCGCAGCGTCGCGACCGGCGCCGGGTCCCCGGTCTCGTACACCCCGCGCAGCCGCTGGCCCACGTAGTCGGCCGCGGCCCGCGCGAGGTCCCCGGGCGGGACGCGGGGCCGCAGGAACGCCGCGAGCATCGCGCGCGCCCACGTGACCGTGTCCGCGTCGGCCACGCCCTCGGCCGCGTGCGGGACGATCCGCCGGACCTCGTGGCTCACGGGCGGGCGGTGGCCGCGAGCTGCCCGCACGCGGCGGCGATCTCGCGGCCGCGGGTGTCGCGCACGGTGCACGCCACGCCGCTCATCCGCACCCGTCGCACGAACTCCGCCTGCACGGGGGCGGGGCTCGCGTCCCACTTGCTGCCCGGCGTCGGGTTCAGCGGGATGAGGTTGACGTGCACCAGGCGCCCGAGGTGCTTCGACGCCAGCTTCGCGAGCAGGTCCGCGCGCCACGGCTGGTCGTTGACGTCGCGGATCAGCGCGTACTCGATCGAGATCCGCCGCCCGGTGACCTCGGCGTAGCGGCGCGCGGCGCCGAACACCTCGGCGACGGGCCAGCGGGTGTTCACCGGCACCAGCGTGTCGCGCAGCTCGTCGTCGGGGGTGTGCAACGACACCGCCAGGGTCACCTGCAGGCCCTCGTCGGCGAGCCGGTGGATCGCGGGCACCAGGCCCACCGTCGAGACGGTGACCGAGCGCTGCGAGAGCCCGAGGCCCGCCGGCGGGGCGTCGCAGAGCCGGTGCACGGCGTCGACGACGCGCCGGTAGTTGGCCAGCGGCTCGCCCATGCCCATGAACACGACGTTGGACAGGCGGCGCAGGTCGGCGCCGAGCTCGCCGCCCTTGACCGCGGCGGCCGCCGAGCGCACCTGCTCGACGATCTCCGCGGTCGACAGGTTGCGCTCGAGGCCGTTCTGGCCGGTGGCGCAGAACGGGCAGGCCATGCCACAGCCGGCCTGGCTGGAGATGCAGACGGTGGCGCGGTCGGGGTAGCCCATGAGGACGCTCTCGACCAGGGCGCCGTCTCCTCCCCGCCACAGCGTCTTGCGGGTGGCGCCGCCGTCGCAGTCGAGCACCGAGGTGGGCGTGAGCAGCTCGGGGAGCAGGGCCGGGCCGAGCGTGTCCCGCGCCGCGGCGGGCAGGTCGGTCATCGTCCCGGCGTCGGCCTCGAGGCGGGTGAAGTAGTGCCGCGAGAGCTGGTCGGCCCGGAAGGCCGGGAGCCCGAGCTCGGTGACGGCCTCCCGGCGCGCGGCCGGGTCGAGGTCGGCGAGGTGGCGCGCGGGGCGGCTGCGCCGGCTGCCGCGCGGCGACAGCGACAGGACGGGACCCGCGGCGTCGGCGGCGTCCACCGGCGCATCGACGGGGGCACCGACGGGGGCATCGACGGGGGCGTCGACGGGGGCAGCGACGGGGGCGGGCTCGCTCATCGCGCGCGGTCCCGGAGCATCTCGACCAGGCCGACCCGGTCGGCGGCGGACAGCAGGAGCAGCACGCCCGCGAGCACGCCGAGCAGGCCCTGGGAGACGAAACCGCCCGCGGTGCCCAGCGTGATGAGGGCGGACAGCAGGCCCATGGCGACGAGCGCGATCCCGAGCCAGCGCGTCGGGCGCTGCCCGGTGGAGCGGCTGAGCAGCACGAACGCGCCGCCGGTGAGCAGCAGCGCGAGGCCCGGCAGGAACGCCGAGCCGCTGAGCAGCCCGAGCACGATCGACGCGACGAGCACCGCGGCGATGACGCCGCCGCCGAGGCGCAGCACCTCCGTGGACCGCGAGGTGTCGAACGGGCGCGGGCCGCGCCGGCGGTTCTCCACGCCGATGCCGATGGCGACCGCGATGCCGACCGCGAGCACCAGCGTGCCCGCGCCGTCCGCGGCGAGCCCGAGCGTGCCCACCGCGAGCCAGACCAGCCCGGCCCCGAGCTCGACGAGCACGGGGTCGATGCGCACGGAGCGCCCGCCGGGGCGCGGCGACGCGCCCCCGGAGCTGCGGGATCCGCCGACGCCACCGGCACCGCTGAAGCCGGCGGGACGACCGGGGCCGTGGGGGCCGGCGGGACGGCCGGGGCCGCCGCCGTGACCGCCGGGGCGACCCTGCCCACCGGGGCCGGGATACCCGGACGGCGGACGCGGAGGGGGGTACGCGGACACGACATCCACGGTAACGCGACCGCGCCCCTGGTCCGGAGGCCAGCCCCCGACGGTCAACCCCCGGATCGTCAGCCCCCGGATCGTCTCCGCAGTTCCTCCACCACGGCGGGCAGCACCTCGTGCACGTCGCCGATCACCGCCCACGTCGCCCGGCTCACCATCGGCGCCTCGGGATCGGTGTTGACCGCGAGGATCGCGCGGGCGTTCATGCACCCCACCCAGTGCTGGGTCGCGCCGCTGATGCCGCACGCGATGTAGAGGTCCGGGCTGACCCGGGTGCCGGTGAGCCCGACCTGGTCGGCGTGCGGGCGCCACCCGTTGTTGGTGGCCACCCGCGAGCACCCGACGGCGCCGCCGACCAGGCCCGCGAGCTCCTCGAGCACCGCGTAGCCCTCGGCGCTGCCGACCCCCCGCCCGCCCGAGACCACGACCGGCGCGGTGGCGAGCGTCATCCCGCTCGCCCGCGCCCGGCGCTCGACGAGCCGGGCGCGCGGCACCGCGGCGTCGAGCTCCGGGACGAACGCGCGCACCGTGACCTCGGCGGCCGCAGCCGTCTCGGTGGGCGTGCGGGTGCCGGTGCCCAGGGTGGCGAAGCGGATCGGCGCGTCCAGCACGGCGTCCTCGAGCAGGATCCCGCCGGCCCGCTCGCGGGTGACCTCCCAGGGCCGGTCACCGTCTCCGGGCCCGGGACGGATCGCGGTGCAGGCGGTCGCCAGGGGGACCCCGACCCGCGCGGCCGCCCAGGCCATCGCCTCGGTGGCGGCGTCGGTGGCCGCCGCGAGGACCGCGACCGGCTGCTCGCGCGCCACCAGCTGGGCCAGCGCCTCGCCCACGGTCGCCGGCCCCCCGTCGGCGAGCAGCTCGTGGCGCAGCAGGTGCAGCGTGGACACGCCGCGTTTGACCAGGTCGTCGGGCAGGTCGCCCGCGTCCCCGACGGCGACCGCTCCCACGCCGGCGCCGAGGTCGTCCGCCAGGTCCCGGGCCGCGGCGAGCACGTCCGCCGAAGCGGCGGTCAGGACGCCCTCGCCGTCCCGTTCGATCAGCGCGAGCACCATCACCGCACCCTCCCCAGCTCGGCCAGCACGTCGACGACGGCGGGCGCCGCCGCGGCCCCGCGCCCCAGCACGACGGTCTGCGCGCGAGCCTCCGGGCGGTGGCGCAGCCGCAGCGTCCGCAGGCCCCCGGTGACGACCGGCCCGGGCAGCACCCGGATCGGCGCCTTCTTCGCGCGCAGCCGCCCCTTGATCGTGGGGTAGCGCGGCAGGTTCAGTCCCTCGAGCACCGCGGCGATCGCGGGCAGCGGCGCCTCGTGCACCTCGACGCCGTCGTCGACGTGGCGCTCGAGGCGCACCCGTGACCCGTCGGTCCCGATCCCCTTGACCCCGCCGACCACCGGGCGCCCCAGCGCCGCGGCCACCCGGAAGCCGACCTGCGCGTGCCCGGCGTCGGCCGAGGCCTCCCCGAACAGCACGAGGTCGTAGGGCCGCAGGTCGGGCAGCGCGCCGACGACCGCCGCGGCGGTGAGCTCGGGGTCGGGGTCGGCGACCGGCGCCTCGACCCGCACGGCGTGGTCGGCGCCCATCGACAGCGCGTAGCGCAGCTGCTCGTCGGCCTCGGGCGGCCCGACGGTGAGCACGCCCGCGGCCCCGCCGGTGCGCTCGGCGATCCGCACCGCCTTCTCGACCGCGCACTCCTCGTGCGGGCCGATGGTGAAGCCGAGGTGGCGGGTGTCGATCGCCGCCGCGTCCGGGGTCAGCAGGATCTCCGTGCCCACCGCGGGGACGCGCTTGACACACACCAGGACGTCCATCCCGTCTCACCTCATCCGGGCGTCGTCGGGGTCGAACAGCGGCGTCCGCCCGGCCCGCGCGACCGTCACCGGGTACCGCTCCCCCAGGTACTCGACGAGCAGCCCGGTGCCCTCGGCGGCGTGCCAGGGCGGCAGGTACGCCATCAGCAGGTGCGTCCGCAGCGACGGGCCGGCGCCCGCGCTGGTGACGTACGACGGCCGGCCCCGCCGGTCGGTGATCCGCTCGCCGTCGGCGGTGAGCACGGGCTCACCGCCCTGGGGGTGGCGCCGGTGTGCCGACGCGTCGAGCGTGAGCGTGCACAGCGTCGCCTCGGGCTCGCCCTCGCGCGCCTTGGTGTAGGCGGCCTTGCCGACGAAGTCGGCCGACTTGAGCCCGGGCAGCGCGAGCCCGGCCTCGACGGGGCCGTGCTCGCCGTCGAGCTCGTGGCCCATGAGCCGGTAGCCCTTCTCGAGGCGCGCGGTGGTGCCGTAGACGCCGATGCCGGCGGGCACGATCCCGTGCGGCACGCCGGCCTCCGCGATCGTGTCCCACAGCCGCAGGCCGCACTCGGTGGGCGCGTGCAGCTCCCACCCGAGCTCGCCGACGTAGGACAGGCGCAGCGCGAGCACGGGGATCGACCCGACCGTCACCGTCCGGCCGGTGGCGAACGGGAACCCCTCGTGGGAGACGTCGTCGTCGGTCACGGCCGCCAGCACGTCGCGCGCCCGCGGTCCCCAGAGTCCGAGCGTGCACACCGCGGACGTCACGTCGGCCAGCGCGACCGAGCCGTCGGCGGGGAGGTGGCGCGTGAACCAGTGCAGGTCGCGGGCCCCGTCGGAGCCGCCGGTGACCACGCGGAAGTGCTGGTCGCCGAGCCGCACGACCGTCAGGTCGCTGCGGAAGCCGCCGTCGGGACCGAGCACCGGCGTGTAGATCACGCGCCCGACCGGCCGGTCCACCTGCGCGATGCAGAGGTGCTGGAGGTACGCCAGCGCCCCCGGCCCGCGCACGTCGAACTGGGCGAACGCGCTGAGGTCGATCATCGCGACACTCCGGCGCATCGCCAGGTGCTCGGCGTTGATGATCGGCGACCACCAGCGGGCGTCCCACTCGTGCGGGCGGTCCTCCACGCCGAGCTCGGCCACGAGGGGCTCGTTCGAGCGGTACCACTGGGGGCGCTCCCACCCCGCGACCTCGAAGAACTCGGCGCCGAGGGCCTCCTCGCGCGGGAAGAACGGCGAGCGGCGGGCACCGCGGTCGGAGCTCCACTGCTCGCGCGGGTGGATGATCCCGTAGGTCTTGTTGTAGCCCTCCGCGGCGCGGGCGCGCACGTGGGCGCGGGTGCGCTCGTGCGGGGCGAAGCGGGCGACGTCGGCGGCGTGCGGGTCGATCTCGGGGACGCCCGCGGTCATCCACTCGGCGATGAGCCGCCCGACGCCGGGCCCTTCCTTGATCCACACGGCGGCCGCGGACCAGAGCCCGGCCACCTCCGGCGTCTCGCCGAGCAGCGGGTGGCCGTCCGGGGTCAGCG
Organism: Actinomycetospora lutea; assembly: GCF_028737205.1. Lineage (GTDB taxonomy): Bacteria > Actinomycetota > Actinomycetes > Mycobacteriales > Pseudonocardiaceae > Actinomycetospora > Actinomycetospora lutea. The sequence continues at coordinate 207,628 of NZ_JAQZAL010000008.1, forward strand.
AGAGCAGGCCGTTGATGGCGTGCCGGATGCCCGCGTCGGGGCGGTCGAGGATGCCGGCGAAGAGCTCGAGCGCCGCCTCCATCTGGGGGTCGAAGTCGTCCGCGGTGAACGGCAGCTGGGTCGGCGAGAGCGCCGCGGCGGCGTTCGAGGGGATCTCGTCGGGGTCGCAGAGGATCGGCCGGTGGGCGTAGGAGCCGATCTCGAGGTCGGCGCCGCTCTGCCGCTCGTACATGAACGGGTCCATGTCGCGGATGATCGGGAACGCGATCTCGCGCCCGGTCGCCGCGAGCTCGGCGATCGGCCCGACGTCGATCATCTGGTGGACGGCAGGCGTGAGCGGGATCGTCGCCCCGGCCAGCGCCGCGATCCGCGGGCTCCAGACGCCGCACGCGACGACGACGTACTCGCACTCGACGTCGCCGCGGTCGGTGCGCACGCGGCGCACGCGCCCGTCCTGCGTGTCGATCGCGAGCACCTCGGTGAGCGCCGCGACGGTGAGCGCGCCCGCGGCGCTCGCCCGCTCGCGCATGAGCTCGCCGGCCCGCAGCGGGTCGACCACGGCCACCGACGGCGTCCAGAACGCCCCGAGCAGCGGCGACGGGTCGAGGAACGGCACCTTGCCGGCGACCTCGGCCGGCGTGATCAGCTCGGCGTCGATGCCCCACGCCCGCGCCGACGACATCCGCCGGTCGAGCTCCTGGACGCGCTCCGGGGTCCGGGCGACCTCGATCCCGCCGCAGGTCGTCAACGTCCCGAGCTCGGTGTACTGGCGCATCGAGTCGGCGGTCAGCAGCGTGATCTCGCGGGAGTGGTCGACCGGGAAGACGAAGTTCGACGCGTGGCCGGTGGAGCCGCCCGGGTCGGGCAGCGGGCCCTTGTCGACGAGCAGGACGTCGCGCCACCCCAGGCGCGCGAGGTGGTGGACGACGGCGTTGCCGACGATGCCGGCCCCGATGACGACGACCTGGGCCCGGTCCGGGAACGGTGTCACGGCCCCTCCTCGGGGGTGCTCACGCGGCCGCGCGGCGGGCCTGCGACAGCCACCGCACGGTCGGCTCGATCTGGTTGAACGTGAAGAGGTGCAGGCCGGCGAGGTCGGCGGTGCCGGCCGCCGGGCCCGCGGCGAGGCCCCGGACGAACTCGTCGGGGGTGTGCCGGCCGGGCCGGAGCAGCGCCCCGGCGGTCCGGCGGTGGGAGCGGGCGAACCGGGCCGCGTCGGCGACCCCGATCCGCACCGACAGGCGCAGCAGCCGCGCCGCGTCGACGACGCCCGGGACGCCGGCGACCACCGGCAGGTCGATCCCCCGCTCCCGCGCCTCCCCGGCGAACCGGAGCACGAGGTCGGCGTCGAAGCACAGCTGCGTGACGGTGTAGTCGGCGTGGAACTGCTTGACCCGCAGGTCGGCCCACAGCACGTCGTCGTCGATCCGGTGGTGGCCGTCGGGGTAGGACGGGACGCCGACGCGCGGCGGACGCCGGCCGAGGTCCTCCATCGCGCGCGTCGCCGCCGACGACGAAGACGTCGCGCACGCCGGCCGCGGCGAGCCGGTCGAGGTGCTCGGCCAGCTCGCCGCGGTCGCGCACGCTGCGCGCCGCGAGGTGGGGCACCGCCGCGAACCCGCGCGCGGCGAGCGCGACGGCCGTGTCCACGGTCGCCGCCGGACCCCGGCCCGGCGCGGCGGTGACCGTCACCGTGGCGCCGGCGGGGAGCCCGGCGCCGACGGCGTCCACGATCCCGGCCGTCGGCGCCACCTCCCAGCGCGGGTCGGCGAGCAGGACCCCGAGGGTCGTGACGTGGTCCATGACCGGTCCCGTCAGCCCTTGGGGGTCTGCTTGCCCGGGTCGACGAACGGCTTCTCGACGACGACGGCGTCGCGGACGTCGTCCAGGGTCGCGACCTGCAGCGACGTCCCCACCGGCGTGCACGGTGTCGCCACCATCGCCAGGCCGATGTTGCGCTCGAGCCGGGGCGACCAGCACGCGCTGGTCACGGTGCCGACGACCTCGCCCGCCTCGTCGCGCACGGTGAACGGCTCGATCATCGACCCGTCGTTGAACGTGCCCAGCCGCGCGCCGCCGATCTCGACGCCGACCATCGACCGCGAGAGCCCGCGCGCCTTGGCGCGGATCAGCGCGCCCTTGCCGACGAAGTCGGCCTCCTGATCGAGGTCGACCATCCACGTGTAGTCGTAGCCGACCTCGAGGGGGTTGGTGTCGAGGGTGATGTCGCAGCCGTAGGCGAGCATGCCGCCCTCGATGCGTCGCATGTGGCACGGGCCGATCGGGCGCATCCCGTGCGGACGCCCCGCCTCCCACACCCGGTCCCACAGGCGGCCGGCGTTGCGGACGGCGTTCCGCAGGTAGATCTCGTAGCCGATCTCCGCGCTGTAGCCGGTGCGGCTGACGACGACCTCCATGTCGTCGAGGACCGCGTGGCGCAGGTGGTAGTAGGGCATCTCGGCGACGCCCGCGCCGAAGAGGTCGGTGACGACGGCCTTGGCCTTCGGCCCCTGGACCTGCACCGGGGCGACGTCGATCTCGCGGACCTGCACGTCCCAGCCGCCCGCGTGGGCCAGGCCGTTGGCCCACAGCCCGACGTCGGAGTCGGCGAGCGAGAGCCAGAACCGGTTCTCCTCCACGCGCAGCAGGACCGGGTCGTTGATGATCCCGCCGTCGGGCGCGGTGATGAACACGTACTTGCACTGGCCCACGGCGCACTTCGTCAGGTCGCGCGGCACCAGCATGTTGGTGAACGCGAACGCGTCGGGGCCGACGATCTCGATCTGGCGCTCGACGCCGACGTCCCAGAGGGTCACGTCCTCGAGCAGCGCCCAGTACTCGGCGACGGGGTCGCCGTAGTGGCGCGGGTGGTACGTGTGGTTGTAGACGCTGTACAGCGCCACGCCGTGCGCCCGTGACTTCCAGAAGTACGGCGACTTCCGCAGGCGGGGGTACAGCAGGATCCCCGGATCGGTCACCACCGTCGACGACGGCTCCGGCACGAGCTCCACCGCCGCCCGGCCGGGCAGGACGTCCGTCATCAGCACCTCACTTCATCGTGCGTCCGGCGGCCCCCCGAGCCGGCTTTCGGACGATGTTGCGCTTCTCGCAACCGGTTTCGCTGGACGCAACCACTGTGCGGCCGTGACCGAGATCACGTCAAGAGATCCGGCGCCGTGGGTTTCTGGAGCGTTCCAGTGCGTCTGCCCTGGTCAGGGCCGGACGAGTCCGGACGGTTCCCGGCGCGTGTGCACGCGGTACGCCACGGGCAGCGCGAGGCCGGGGGTGCCGTCGATCGCCTTCTGCGCGACGGCGGGGGTGAACTCGATGCGCAGGACGTCGGCGAGCGTCGTGCGGTCGGCGAAGCGCCACAGGGTGTCGACGCGGCGCACCGCGAAGCCCTGTCCGGCGAAGAATCGCTCGGCGGCGCCGGGGTCGTAGCGCGGGGCGGAGGCACGCATCCAGGAGCCGTAGGAGTGGCGGGTGGCGTCGAGGTCGACGACGACCAGCACGCCGCCCGGGCGCAGCACCCGCGACGCCTCGGCCAGGCCGGGCTCGCAGCCGGGGCCGAAGAAGTAGGCGGTGCGGGCGTGCACGACGTCGGCGGAGTCGTCGGGCAGCGGCAGGGCGGCCGCGCTCCCCTGCTCGGCGCGGCAGCCGGGCAGGCCCGCGAGGCGCTCGCGGGCGCGGGCCACCAGCGGGGCGTGCGGCTCGACGCCCACCACCGTGCGCGCCCGCTGCGCGAACCGGGGCAGGTGGTAGCCGTCGCCGCAGCCGACGTCGACGACGTCCGCGTCGTCGTACGGCGCGAGCTCGGCCACGGTGGCCCAGAGCGCGCCGGTGGCGTCCTGCGCCTCGTTCTCGCGCTCGTAGACCTCGGGCCAGCGCCAGATGTTGGGGGACTCGATGACGTCCCTCTCGCGGCGCGTCACGTCACGTGGACGGGGACCAGCACCAGGAGCAGGAGCCAGGCCATGGGCGCCGAGGTGACCAGGGAGTCGAGACGCTCCATCAGCCCGCCGTGGCCGGGAATGGTGCTGCCCATGTCCTTGATGCCGAGGTCGCGCTTGATGAGCGACTCGACGAGGTCGCCGGTGACGGCCGTGGCCACCAGCAGCGGGCCGACGATCAGCCCGTACCACCAGTGGTCGTCGAGCAGCAGCGCCACGCACAGGCAGGCGCCGGTCGAGCCGGCGAGCAGCGAGCCGGCCAGGCCCTCCCAGGACTTCTTCGGGCTCACCTTTGGGGCCATCGGGTGCTTGCCGAACAGCGCGCCCAGGGCGTAGCCGCCGGTGTCGGAGCAGATGACGACAATGAGGAACGTCAGCACGCGCGCGGTGCCGTCGGCGGGGACCACGAGCATCGACCCGAACGCCATGCAGAGCGGGACCCAGCACAGCACGAGCATCGAGGCGCCGACGTCGCGGACGAAGCCCGCCGCGCCGAGGCGCATCCGCCAGAGGAAGCAGCCGAGCACCGTGACGAGCAGGGCGCCCAGGATGCCCTCGGTGCCGAACGGCCAGGCCAGCCAGATCATCGCCTGACCGCCGACCAGCACCGGCACCCGCGACAGGCGGATGCCGGCGCCGCGGTGCAGCGCGCCGAAGAGCTCCCAGGTGCCGATGACCGCCGAGATCGCGACGATGCCGATCCACGCCTGCCGGACGGTCAGCAGCGCGACCAGGATGACCGCGCCCATGGCGAGACCGACCCCGATGGCGACGGGCAGGTTGCGCCCGGCGCGGGACGCCTTGGGCTTGTCGGCGGGCTTGTCGGCGGGCTTGTCGGCGGGCTTGTCGGCGGGCTTGTCGGCGGGCTTG
>NZ_JAQZAL010000090.1 GCF_028737205.1 Actinomycetospora lutea
GGCTCTTCCGGAATCAGAGTGCGAGAGATCCGCAGTGCAGCAGGGACCGGATGCGGTAGTTGATGAGGTTGCGGAAGCCGAGGGCGTTGCGGCGCAGCGCTTCGAGGCGGCCGTTGATGGCCTCGGTCGGGCCGTTCGAGGCCCGGTGGGTGAAGTAGGCCAGGACGTCGTCTCGTCGGCGGTGCAGGGTCCGCCCGAGGGTCGCGAGCTCCTCGAGCCCGGCGGGCACCGCAGCCCGCAACGTGTCGATCACTCGGGTGAGCAGGGTCTTCCCGCGTTGGCGGTCGTCGTCGGCGTAGGCGGCGATGATCTGCTGGTAGATCCGCCAGGTGACCTCGACCGCGACGTGCTCCTCGGCGGCGAACACCACCTCGAGGCGGTTCTTCTGCCTGCTGGTGAGCAGCTCGGTGCGGGTCCGCAGCGTGCGTCGCACACGGTAGAGCGGGTCCCCGCTGCGGCCGCGGTGCCCGAGGGTGTCCTGCTGGACGCGCTGGCGGCACAGGTCCAACTTCGCGCCCGCGAGCGCGACGACGTGGAACGGGTCCATGACCGTGACCGCGTCCGGGAGCGCGGTGGTGGCGGCGTTCTTGTAGCCGCCGAACCCGTCCATCGCGACGATCTCGACCGCCGCGCGGAACTCGGGGCTGCGCTCGGCCAGCCAGCCGGCCATCGCCGCGGCGGACCGGCCCGGGACCATGTCGAGTAGCCGGGCAGGCCCCTGGCCTGCGACGACAGCGGTCAGATCGGTGATGACGGTGACGAACCCGTCGGCGTCACGGCCGAGCACGTGCGACCACTTGTGCTCGTCGACCCCGATCACCCCGACACCCTCGAGGCGGGCCGGGCCAGCGTTGAGCAGCAGTTCGCGCGTCGCGGCCACAGCGATGCCGTTGACGGTGTCCCAGCTGCGACCCAGCTCGCGGGCGACCGCGGAGACGGTGGCCTTGTCGACCGCCAGGCGCCGCAGTACGAACCCGGCACAGCGCCGCGTGGTCGACCATCCCGGCCGCGCGAGCCGGCTGGTGTCGTGAGCGAAGACCTCGCGGTCGCACCCGTCGTGGACACACCGGTAGCGCGGCAGCCGGACACGCAGCTCGAGGGGATGACCGACCACCGGAACGTCGGTGACCCGGCGCTCGACGCTGTCGCGGTAGGCCCCGGTGAGGTTGCAGTTCGGGCACCGGCCGGGACCCTCGGTGATCAGGTCGCACCACAGCACCGTGGTCTCGCCAGCGAGCGCGGCGTCGACGATCCGCACCCCGAGCTCGACCGTGCGAATGATCGTGTCGGCCACGACCTGGGCAGGCGGCGACGTAAGCTGCGGCATCGGGTCCCCGAGGCGTTGAAGGCGACTGGCGTAGGAACCGTCATCATCAACTTCTCGGGGCCCGCCTCA
>NZ_JAQZAL010000091.1 GCF_028737205.1 Actinomycetospora lutea
GAACAATCGCAGCCGGAGCTTCTTGGGCTCCCAGCGGCGGGCCGGGTGCTCGGGGTAGCCGAGCATCTGGGTCCAGGCCAGCAGTTCGCAGGCCAGCTGGACGACCGCGCACCAGATGCGGTTCTGGTCGAACCCGTGCAGAGGCAGATTCTGCAGGCCGGTGTCCTTGGCGGCGCGGATGCGGTCCTCGCAGCGGGCCCGGCGACGGTGGCGCAGTTCGAGCTCGGCGATCTGGGCGCCGGGTCCGCCGGGGCGGGTGTTGGTGACGAATGCGGTGACCCGGTTGCCGTCGTGGTCGGTGATGCGCAGCTGCGCGCCGGGGTGCGGGCGCTCGACCCGCGCGATGACCCGCATCCCCGCCGGCCAGGAGGCGAGATTGAGCAGCCCGGTGAGCTCGGTGACCCACGCCCCGTCACGGACCTCACCCTCGGCATCCAGCGCCGACGACCACGCCGAGTCCGGGATCCTCGCGAGCAGCTCAGCGGTGTGCTCGGGCAGCCCGAACCCGACCGAATACGACAGCCGCCGGGCGGTGAGCCAGTCCAGCAGCTCGTGGGTCGATCCGGCCCCGTCGACCCGCACGAGCACCGAGCGACCCGAGCGGTGAGCGGCGGCGTTGTCCGCGGGCAGCTGCTTGAGCGCGCAGCGGATGACGCTGATGTGGTCGGCGGCGGTGTTCGAGCCGGCGTTGCCTCGCCGCAGCAGCATCGCCACCGGCTCCCCGGTGCCGTCCTGGCCGTGGTCGACGAACGCGGCCAGGGGGTGGTGGCCGAAGCCGCGTTTGAACGTCGGCGCCGCCTGCTCCTTCTCCGAGTGCGCCGTGACCAGGGTGGCGTCGACGTCCACCAGCAGCGGACGCCGATGATCGACCTGGTGGTCCGGGGCGGTGGCACCGGCGCGCCGCCACACGGTCTTACGGGCCGCCGCGCGGGCGGCGTCGACCGCGGCCAGGACCCGTTCCGGGTCGCCGGCCAGCGTGGTGAGCAGCCGCGACACCGTCGGGTCGGAGGCGACCGGACCGAATACCTGCGGGGCAGCGCGCAGGACGGCGACATCGGCCAGACAGTCCCCGCCCACGGCGAGCGACACCGCCAGATCAAGAAGGATCTTCGCTGGGTCGTGGACCGCGGTGGGCTTGCGCCATGGCTCGAGCGCGTCCGCCAGCGCCCGGTCGAGCCCGGCCGCGCGGATCGTGTCGACCAGCAGCACCGCGCCGGCCTGGGACACCACCCCCGACCCGCCGGTGTCGGTCCGGACGCGTGGGTACAGCCCCGTAGACTCCCGCACCAGAAAGGTGCTCCTCCCGCGCGACGATCAAGCCTTCAGCAAGCCAGATCATCGCAGGTCAGGAGCACCTTTCGTCTTTCAGGATCT
>NZ_JAQZAL010000092.1 GCF_028737205.1 Actinomycetospora lutea
GGGACTGTCCGACTGACGGTGTAACTGGTTCTCAAGCTCCGGGCGTGTCCCGGGGGAAGGACCAGCGATGACCGACACGATCGAGTCCATGGGGGCTCGGATCGATCAGCAGCAGCTCGCTCGGGAACTCGTGGAAGCGGCCCGGGCCGAAGGGGTCGAGCTCGTCGGTCCGGGAGGGCTGCTGAGCGGGTTGACCAAGACCGTGCTCGAGACCGCGCTGGACGCGGAGATGAGTGAGCACCTCGGCTACGACAAGCACGACGCCGTGGGCCGCGACGGCGGCAACTCCCGCAACGGCACGCGCACCAAGACGGTGCTCACCGAGATCGGGCCGGTGCAGATCGAGGTCCCCCGCGACCGCGACGCCAGCTTCGAACCGGTCATCGTGCGCAAGCGCCAACGCCGCCTGGATGGGATCGACGAGATCGTCCTGTCGCTCACAGCCCGGGGCTTGACCACCGGGGAGGTGGCTGCGCACTTCGAGGAGGTCTACGGGGCCAAGGTCAGCCGGGACACCATCTCGAGGATCACCGACAAGGTTCTCGAGGAGATGACCGACTGGCAGCACCGCCCCCTCGACAGGATCTACCCGGTGCTGTTCGTGGACGCGATCTATCTCAAGGTCCGCGATGGTCAGGTCACCAACCGGCCGTTCTACGTGGTCATCGGGGTGACCCTTGATGGTCGACGCGACATTCTCGGGATCTGGGCCGGCGAGGGCGGGGAGGGCGCGAAGTACTGGCTGCAGGTCCTGACCGAGATCAAGAATCGCGGCGTTGACGACGTCTGCATCGCGGTCTGCGACGGCCTGGCCGGGCTGCCGGCGGCGATCACCACGGTGTGGCCGCCGACCCTGGTGCAGGCCTGTGTACTGCACCTGATCCGCAACACCTTCCGCTACGCCAGCCGGCGCTACTGGGAGCAGATGGCCAAAGATCTCCGGCCGGTCTACACCGCACCCACCGAGCCGGCCGCGGCCGAACGGTTCGCCGAGTTCACCGAGCGCTGGGGAGCGCTCTACCCGGCGATCATCACGCTCTGGCGCTCGGCATGGTCGGAGTTCGTGCCGTTCCTCGATTACGACGTGGAGATCCGCAAGGTCATCTGCAGCACCAATGCGATCGAGAGCCTCAACGCCCGCTACCGGCGAGCGGCCAAGGCCCGCGGGCACTTCCCGACCGAGCAGGCCGCGCTGAAGTGTCTCTACCTGGTCACCCGCTCGCTCGACCCCACCGGCAAGGGACGGGCCCGCTGGGCGATGCGCTGGAAGCCAGCGCTCAACGCCTTCGCGATCGCGTTCCCCGGTCGTATCGTCCCGTCAACCATCAACTGACCCGCCAACGCCAGTTACACCGGTCATCAGACAGTCCC
>NZ_JAQZAL010000093.1 GCF_028737205.1 Actinomycetospora lutea
GCCCCAGCCCCGAGCACCCGCTCCGACACCCCACTTTCTTCAGCACTCTCCTAGGGCTCGAGGATAGTGTGCGCACGAAGTCGCTGGAGATGTACAGCCCGACCGGCGGCATCATCGCGGTCGAATCGCTGGCTGGACGCGAGCTCGCCACCTACGTCAGGGAGTTGAACGAGGGCGTCGAGGGGTTCAGCCCGACGGTGCGTGTGTTCATCAACCAGGATGTGCTCGAGCCGATGTTGCGCGAGCGCGCACTCGAGCTCGGGGCGAGGGTGCTCAACCGTACTGAGGCGGTGGCTCTCGAGCAGGACGACGAGGGCGTGACGGTGATGCTGCGCGACCTGGATTCCGGCGACGAGCGTGAGCTCCGCGCCGGCTATGTCGTCGCCGCGGACGGGAATCGCAGTCCGATGCGCGGGCGGCTGGGGATCGGCATGCGCGGGTACGGACAGCTCTCTCGCAGCATCACCATCTACTTCCGCGCCGACTGCGCGGAGCTTCTGCGCGACCGCAACCAGGGCGTCATCTACGTGCACAACCCCCAGCTTCGCGGGTTCTTCCGGCTTGACCGGACCGGCGGAACCGGTTTTCTCGTGATCAACACGGTCGGGAATGATGTCACTCAGGGCTCGGCGATCGACGTGCAGTCGGGGTTGTCCGAGGCGCGAGTGCGGCAGTTCCTGCGCACTGCGATCGGGGCCGATGTGCCGATGGAAGTCGTGGATGTCGCGAACTGGCAAGCCGAGGCCAACTGGGCTGAGCGACTTCGCGTGGGCCGCGTGTTCCTGGCCGGCGACGCCGCCCACGTCGTCCCGCCCAACGGCGGCTTCGGCGGCAACACCGGGATTCAGGACGCGCACAATCTCGCGTGGAAGCTGGCCGCGGTCATCAAGGGTGACGCCGGGCCGGCCCTGCTCGACACCTATGAGCCCGAGCGGCTACCGCTGATCGAGCTGACCGTTCAGCAGGCTTACACGCGTTACGCCACGCGCGTCGTGCCGGAGCGCGGCACCGAGGACGTCGAGCCGGCGATCCCCGACATCGACATCGAGATCGGGCTGATCATGCGCTCGCCGGCGATCCTTCCCGAGGACGACGACCAAAGCTTGCACATGCATCCGTCCGCTCTCGCTGGTCGTCCGGGCACTCGGGCCCCGCATGTGGTGCTCGCGGACGGCCGTTCGACTCTCGACTTGTTCGGCTCGCAATTCATCGTGTTGCGACCCGCTGGAACCGGCGTCGACGACTGGGCACCAGCCGGCGCAAACTGGCTCTTCCGGAAACGGAGTGCAGGTGAGGGCGTGAGCGCCCGGAGCGCCGGGGT
>NZ_JAQZAL010000094.1 GCF_028737205.1 Actinomycetospora lutea
CCCCGGGATCCAGGTGGTGCCCGCGAGCGGGACGCGGGCCATGGCGGCGGCTTCGATGGTGAGGGCGACGAGGTCCTCGGGCTCGAGGTGCAGCACGTGGGCCTTGCCGCAGGCGCGGGCCAGTGTCTGGGCCTCCATGGTGAGCACGCGCAGGTAGTTGGCCACCCGCCGCCCGCCCTCGACGGGGTCGAGGCGGGCGGACAGGTCGGGGTCCTGGGTGGTGATCCCGGCGGGGTCGCGGCCGTCCTGGAAGTCGTCGTAGTAGCCCGCGGCCGAGCCGATGGCCTCGTACTCGGCGGCGTACTGGGGGTCGTTGTCGCCGAGCGCGATCAGCGCCGCGGTGCCGATGGCGACGGCGTCGGCGCCCAGGGCCATGGCCTTGGCGACATCGGCGCCGGTGCGGATGCCCCCGGAGACGATGAGCTGGACCTTGCGGTGCAGTCCGAGCTCCTGCAGCGCCTGCACGGCCTGGGGGATGGCGGCCAGGGTGGGGATGCCGACGTGCTCGATGAACACTTCCTGGGTGGCGGCGGTGCCGCCCTGCATGCCGTCGACGACGACCACGTCGGCGTCGGCGGCGACGGCGAGCTTGACGTCGTAGTAGGTGCGGGTGGCGCCGACCTTGACATAGACCGGTTTCTCCCAGTCGGTGATCTCGCGCAGTTCGCCGATCTTGATGGCCAGGTCGTCGGGGCCGGTCCAGTCCGGGTGCCGGCAGGCCGAGCGCTGGTCGATGCCCGGGGGCAGGGTGCGCATCTCGGCGACCCGCTCGGAGATCTTCTGCCCGAGCAGCATCCCGCCCCCGCCCGGCTTGGCGCCCTGCCCCAGCACCACCTCGATCGCGTCCGCGGCCCGCAGGTGATCCGGGTTCATCCCGTAGCGGCTGGGCAGCAGCTGGTAGACCAGCGTCTTCGACTCGCCGCGCTCCTCGTCGGTCATGCCGCCGTCGCCGGTCGTGGTCGACGTCCCGACCTCCGAGGCGCCGCGTCCCAGCGCCTCCTTGGCCTGCGCCGACAGCGCGCCGAAGCTCATCCCCGCGATCGTCACCGGGATGTCGAGGTGCAGCGGGCGGGTCGCGTGCCGGTCGCCGAGCACCACGTCGGTGTCGCAGCGCTCGCGGTAGCCCTCCAACGGGTAGCGCGACATCGACGCCCCCAGGAACAGCAGGTCGTCGAAGTGCGGCACCGCCCGCTTGGCGCCCCACCCGCGGATGTCGTAGACACCGGTCCGCGCCGCGTGCTGGATCGCCGCGATGCTCGCGCGGTCGAACGTCGCCGACTCGCGCAGGCCTCGTTC
>NZ_JAQZAL010000095.1 GCF_028737205.1 Actinomycetospora lutea
CCGGCGGCGACTCCGGGGGCGGCGCGGTCGTTGGTGGGGTTCCGGTCGGCGGGGAGCTGGCAGGCGTGGATGTTGGTGCTGCCGGTGGATGCGGTGCTGTTGTTGGTGCCGGTGTTGTGGTTGCCGCAGTACGCGAAGGCGGTGCTGGCGATGATGGTGATCGCGTTGGCGCTGTTCTGTGGTGGTGGGCGGTATCGGGCGCGGTTGCATCTGTCGGTGCTCGATGAGTTGCCGATGGTGGTCGGGCGGTTGTTGGTGGCGGCGGCGTTGGTGGCTTCGGTGTTCGCGTTGCGCCATGACGGTGAGGGTGTGGAGACGTTCCTGTTGATCGTGCTGCCGGGGCTCGGGCTGGTGGTGCTGGGCAGGATGGCCACGTCGCGGTTCATTCTTGCGGCGCGTGTGCGGGGGGTGGTCGCGCATCGCACGTTGGTGGTGGGTGGGGATTCGTTGGCGGCTGATGTGATCGAGCTGTTGCAGCGTCATCCGCGGTATGGGTTGGCGGTGGCCGGGTTCCTCGATGATGGGTGTTGTCCGGCGGCGTCGGGGTTCGCTCCGCATGTGGGGGCCTTGGCTGATCTCGAGCGCATCGTGGCCGAGAACGGGATCGATGTGGTGTTGGTCGCGGGTGGGGAGTTCGACGAGGCGGAGTTGCTCGACCGGGTGCGTAGCCCGGTGTGTTCGGGGTGTGACTTGTTGGTGGTGCCGCGTCTGCCGGCGTTCGCGGTGCAGACCAGTGCGGGGGACCACATCGGTTCGGTGCCGATCATGCGGATCCGGACGCCGCCGTTGGACGGGATCAGTTGGGCGCTCAAGCGGGTGTTCGATGTGGTGATCGGTGTGGTGGTGCTGGTGGTGCTGGCGCCGGTGATGGGGATCGTGGCGTTGGCGGTGCGTCTGGAGGGCGGGCCTGGTGTGATCTTCCGGCAGGCGCGGGTGGGGCGTGACGGCCGGCATTTCGAGTGTTTGAAGTTCCGGTCGATGCGGCCGGGCAGTGAGTGGGAGTCCGCGACCCGGTGGTCGATCGATGGTGATGATCGGGTGGGGTGGGTCGGGCGGGTGTTGCGGCGGACCTCGCTCGATGAGTTGCCTCAGCTGTGGAACATCTTGCGTGGTGACATGACGTTGGTGGGGCCGCGTCCGGAGCGGCCGCATTTCGTGGAGAAGTTCTCCTCGGAGCACCCGCGGTATGGTCACCGTCACCGGGTGCCGTCGGGGTTGACGGGGTTG
>NZ_JAQZAL010000096.1 GCF_028737205.1 Actinomycetospora lutea
CTTGATGCCCCTATGGAGGTCAAGCAGCGGCCGCAGGCTGCAGCTGCTCTCGGGGTGCGATGAGCTGGTGGATCTCGCGGGCGACGTAGCGTTTGAGGCAGCGAAGGGCCTCGCGGCGCGTCTTTCCCTGGGCGATGCGGCGGGCGAGGTAGTCCCGGCTGCGCGAGTCCCAGCGCAGTCGGGAGAGCACGATGGTGTGCAACGCGCAGTTGGCTTGCCGGTCTCCGCCGCGGTTGAGTCGGTGTCGCTGCGTCTTGCCCGAGGATGCTTCGACCGGGCTGACGCCGCATAGTGCGGCGAAGGAGCCCTCGTGGTGGAGCCGTTGTGGGTTGTCGCCCGCGGCGATGAGCAGGGCGGCGGCGGTGTCGGGTCCGACACCGTGACGTGCCAGTAGCTGCGGTGCGTGGGCGGTCAGCGTCTCGTGGATCCGCTGCCGGAGGTCGTTGATCTCGCTGGTCAGCGCCAGGACGCGTCGTGCGAGCCGGGCGATGGTGTAGGCGGCCGCGCCGGCGATGGTGGCCGGCGAGTCGGTCGTCGAGAGGTCAGCGCAGCGCCGGATGAGTCGGGTGTTGCTCAACCCGGACATCGCCTCCCGGAGCTCGGGATCGGCGCTGACGAGCACGGACTTGAGCTGGTTGATCGCCTGGGTGCGCGACTTGGTCGCCGAGGCCTTGGCCAGCTTGAACACCCGGACCATCTCGACCGGGCCGTCGGCCGCCTTGGCGCGGGTGGCGGCGCGGCCGCTGAGCACCGCTCGAGCGGCGGCCTCGGCATCGATGGCGTCGGTCTTGCCGCGCCGCCGTGCCCGCTTGTCCGGTTGGTTGACCTCGATGACCTCGACCTGATGTCCGGCCAGATAGCGGGCCAGCGCCGCGCCGTAAGAGCCGGTGCACTCCACCCCCGCTCGTCGGACCTGCCCGAAGCCTCGGGCCCAGCTCAACAGCTGCTGATAGCCCGAGCTGGTCGTGGGGAACTCGGCGCTGCCCAGCAGCACCCCCAGCTGGTTGACCACGGCAGCGACGTGGACGGCCTTGTGAGTGTCCACCCCGACGACGACATCGCCGGCCTCCGCCGACTCGTGGTGGGCGGGTCGGACGGTAGGTGCCTGCGGCATCCTGGGCACGGTTGTTCGTCTCCTGCATGGCTCGGGGACCGGATGACCGTCGCCGGAACGGCAGGGGCGGTCAGGACTGTGACGGTGCCCTGT
>NZ_JAQZAL010000097.1 GCF_028737205.1 Actinomycetospora lutea
CCGAAGCGACCGGCGCGCCCTCGCCGAACTCGGTGCAGTGGCTGCTGACCGGCGCGGACTGGGATCCCGACCTGCTGCGTGATGACCTGCGCGGATGGGTGGTTGACCGGATTGGTGAGCCGGGCGGGGTGCTGGTGGTCGACGACACCGGGTTCCTGAAGAAGGGCACCAAGTCCGCGGGCGTGCAGCGCCAGTACACCGGCACCGCCGGGCGGATCGAGAATTGCCAGATCGGGGTCTTCCTTGCCTACGCCACCCCGGCCGGGCGCACGTTGTTGGACCGGGAGCTCTACCTACCTCAGTCCTGGACCGCCGACCGCGAGCGCTGTGCCGAGGCCGGGATTGGCCAGGAGGTCGGGTTCGCGACCAAGCCCGAGCTCGCGCAGCGCATGCTCGCCCGCGCCCTCGATGCCGGCGTGCCCGCCGGGTGGGTGACCGGTGATGAGGCCTACGGCCAGGTCGGGGCTCTGCGGGGCATGCTCGAGGACCGCGGGATGTCCTATGTGCTCGCCGTCCCGTCCAACCAGCGTGTTCACCCCGCCGGGACGTCGATCGCTGGCGGTGAGACCAGGATCGACGCCGCCGTGAACACCATCGCCGCGCAGGCGTGGACCACGATCTCGGTCGGGGCCGGCGCCAAGGGCCCCCGGGTCTACCAGTGGGCCCGCGCCGCGATCCGCCCGCTGGCCGGGCCCGGCTACTGGCTCCTGGCCCGCCGCAGCCTGTCCAACCCCACCGACATCGCCTACTACCTCGCCGCGGCGCCACCGCGCACGCCGCTGCGCGAGCTGGCCCGCATTGCCGGGGCCCGCTGGGCGATCGAGGAGACCTTCCAGACCGCCAAGAACGAGGTCGGCCTCGACCACTACCAGGTCCGGCGCTATCCCGGCTGGTATCGCCACATCACCCTGGCCATGCTCGCGCACGCCTTCCTCACGATCACCCGGGCCGCCACGCGCCCCCGGGAAAAAGGGGGTCATGGGGAAGACCCGTCGCCCTCAGCGAACTGATCCCGCTCTCACTGGCCGAGATCCGACGCCTCCTCGTGGGCCTGGCCTGGACTCCGACCAGCCGCCTGACCAGCATCTTGTCCTGGTCACACTGGCGCCGACGCCACCAAGCCCGAGCCCGCACCTGCCACTACCGCACCCGAGCTAGACGACTA
>NZ_JAQZAL010000098.1 GCF_028737205.1 Actinomycetospora lutea
GCGTGAAGGCGCTGCTCCTGGAGAACATCCATCCGGTCGCTGCGGAGGCGTTGCGTGCCCGTGGTGTGGAGGTCGAGGTCCGGGCGGGGTCGTTGGGTGCGGGGGAGTTGGTGGAGGCGCTGGCGGGGGTGTCGGTGCTGGGGATCCGGTCGAACACCTCGGTGGGGGCCGAGGTGTTGGAGGCGGGCAAGGATCTGGTGGCGGTGGGGTGTTTCTGTATCGGCACCAATCAGGTCGATCTCGCGGCGGCGGCCGAGCGGGGGGTGGCGGTGTTCAATGCGCCGTTCTCCAACACGCGCAGTGTGGTGGAGCTGGTGCTGGGGGAGATCATCGCGTTGGTGCGGCGGTTGCCGGAGAAGACCGCGCGGATGCACGAGGGGATCTGGGACAAGTCGGCCCGGGGCAGTCATGAGTTCCGGGGTCGGACGTTGGGGATCGTGGGGTACGGCAACATCGGGACCCAGTTGGGCAACATCGCCGAGGCGGTGGGGCTGCGGGTGATCTTCTATGACACCGCGGACCGGTTGGCGCACGGCAACGCGCGGCGGGTGGAGTCGCTGGAGGCGTTGTTGGGGCAGGCCGATGTGGTGAGCCTGCACGTGGACGGGCGGCCGGGGAACGCGGGGTTGTTCGGGGCGCAGCAGTTCGCGGCGATGAAGCCGCGCTCGATCTTCATCAACGCCTCGCGGGGGATGGTGATCGATGACGACGCGTTGCGGGAGAACATCCTGTCCGGGCATCTGGCCGGGGCGGCGATCGATGTGTTCCCGGTCGAGCCCAAGGCCCAGGGTGATGAGTTCTCCTCGCCGTTGCGGGGGTTGGACAACGTGATCCTGACCCCGCACGTGGGGGGGTCGACCCAGGAGGCGCAGGAGGAGATCGGGGGGTTCGTGTCGGGCAAGCTGGTGGGGTTCCTGGGCACCGGGGTGACCGCGTTGTCGGTGAACCTGCCCGAGGTGGCGTTGCCCGCAGCACCCGGGGCGTTCCGGATGGGGTATCTGCACACCAACACCCCCGGGGTGCTGGCCGGGATCAACCAGGTGCTGCTCGAGGCCGGGGCCAACGTGGTCAGCCAGGCGTTGTCCACCCGCGGGGAACGCGGCTACGTCCTGACCGACACCGAGGCCCCCGTCCCCGAGGACGCCCTCG
>NZ_JAQZAL010000099.1 GCF_028737205.1 Actinomycetospora lutea
GAGGCGCTGCGCAACTGGGTGCGTCAGGCCGAGGCCGACGCCGGCGAGCGCGACGACCGCCCGACCAGCGCCGAGAACGAGGAGCTGCGCCGGCTGCGCAAGGAAGTCGCCGAGCTGCGCCGAGCGAACGAAATCCTGAAGGCGGCGAGTGCTTTTTTCGCCCAGGAGATCGACCCGACAAGGAAACGGTCATAGCGTTCGTCGCCGCCCGGAAGGATGAATTCGGGGTCGAGCCGATCCTGTCTCAGCTCGGGGTGGCGCCCTCGACCTTCTATGGCTGGCTCGAGCAGGACCGCGACCCGTCGTCGCGCCGCCGTGACGATGCCGAAGTCCTCGCCGAGATCCGCGAGGTGCACGACCGGTCGGGGCAGACCTACGGCGTCCCGCGCGTCCACGCCACCCTGCGCCGCCGCGGCCGGCGAGTCTCGCGCAGGCGCGTCGAGCGGCTCATGGGCGCCGCCGGCCTGCAGGGCGCCTACCTGCGCAAGCGTCGGCGCACCCCGTCCACCCGTCAGGACCCGCGGGCGTCTCCGGCACCCGACCTGGTCGAACGGGACTTCACCGCCGAGGCGCCGGACCGGCTCTGGGTCACCGACGCCACCCGCATCCCCTGCGGCGAAGGCGTGTTCTGGCTGGCCGCGGTGCGCGACGTGTTCTCCAACCGCATCGTCGGATGGAAGACCTCCGACCGCTGCGACACCGAGCTCGTCCTGGGTGCCCTCGAGTACGCGGTCTGGTCCCGTGACGTGCGCGACGGCCAACTCCGACACCATTCCGACCGCGGCTCGAACTACACGTCGTTCCGATTCGGCGCCCGACTCGAGGACCACGGGATCCTTGCATCGATGGGTTCGGTGGGCGATTCCTACGACAACGCGCTGATGGAGAACCTCTTTTCCACCCTGAAGACCGAGCTCGTCTACCGGCGAATCTGGAAGACCCGGGAAGAGGCCGAGAACGCCCTGTTCGCCTACATCGACGGCTGGTACAACCGCGAACGCATCCAGGCCCGCCTGGGCTGGCTATTCCGACGAGTACGAGCACACCTGGCACACCAGCCGGGCTCACCCCGAGCCCGTCCCGGCCAGGTAGGAACCACTCCGGGCTACCGGGGGAACCTCA
>NZ_JAQZAL010000009.1 GCF_028737205.1 Actinomycetospora lutea
GCTCCACCGGACCCGCCTCCGGGTCCTCGGCGTGGAAGAGCCGGACGAACTCCTCCGCCGCCCGCGGGTCGACCCACGTGAGCTCCGCGAGATCGACCCCCGGGCGTCGGACCGGCCGGCGAGCCGCTCGGGACGGGCCGACGTCACCACCGACGCGCTGGAGCGGGATGACGTCGGCCGTGGGCTGCCCCGATCGTGGTGTCGGGAGGACGCCGGGGGTGGGACCCGGTGGGGGCGGCGGACCGTGCCGCCCGGCCTGCTCGGTGTCCGCGGCGTCTGCGCTCATGCCACCCCAACTGTCTCGAAGGACTACACCGGTCCCGCGCGCCCCGGAGCGCGAGCGCGTTCATGGTGCGTGGCGGCCTCGGGCAGGAAGACCCCCGAACGGTGCGACTTCGTGGTCACCACGACTCCGCTGCGTGGCGATCCGCCCGAGACCGGCGTCGTCGTTGCCCGGTTCGAGAGAGACCGCGACTACCGCGCGTTCCCTGCGGCGGGCGATGGCACTGCATCCGCTGCGCCGTCCCCGTACCCCTCCCGGCGGTCACGTGGCGGGATCTGGGTGTCGGATCGTGGTGCGGCCGAGACCGCAATCGACGGTCCGGCATGAACGGCCGGAGGCGACAGCGTCCGGCATCCGGGTGACCGGGCCCGCGGTGGGAACGTCCCGCGGTCGCCGGTGGCACCGGCCGGCAGACCGTCCTCGACCGCCGGCGTCACGTCGAGGACCACTCCTCGTCGCCTCCGGAGACGTCCTGCACCGGCACGGCGATCTCGTTGCGACGCCGGAACGGCAGGGTCCAGGGCGGGTCGTAGAACCACGCCATCGCCTCCCCGACCGTGGCGATGCCGTGGTCGCGCAGCGTCGTCAGCAGCTCGTCGGTGCGGGCGGCGACCGCACGCGGGCCGCGGTCGCCGCGGAAGCGCAGCACGGCGACGGTCTCCCCGGGCACCGTCACCAGCCTGACGTCGGCGTCGTCGGGAGCGGGCAGGGTGTCCATCGTCCACCGCGAGGGCATGAAGAACCGGATCCGCCACCCGCCGTCACCCTCGCGGGACTGGGCGACCGGGGCGGTCATGGCGATCTCGTCGCCGCCGGTCGGCTGCTGGGCCACCGGTGCCGTCATGGCGATCTCGTCACCCCGGTGGTTGGCGCCGAAGATGTAGCGCGCCAGGCGACGGAACCCCAGGTTGCGCGCCTGCTCCTCGTCGGCCGAGACCACGGTCTCCGCGGCGATCCGCGGTCCGTACCGCCGCAGCTCGACGCCCTCCGTGAGTGGTCGGCGCAGGAAGTGCGGCTCCTCCGTGCCGACCCGGATGCCCCCGACCGAGAGCACGGACTCGACCACTTGCACCCCGAGCTTGCGCAGCTCCATCTGTCCCTCCGGGTCCCGGGATCGCCACGAGCGCGTGACCGCCCCATCGTCCGTCCCGGCCGTCGTTCGCGCTCGCCCCGACGCCCCGGGGCGGTCACGTCGGCGTCGGCTCCCCGAGACGCCGCCGGCGGCGGCGCAGGTCGTCCCGGCGGGCCGCGTTCGTCTCGGCGGTGATCGCGAGGCCGAAGGCGTCGTCGGCCTCGCCGGTCCGTCCGAGTCGGGCGAGCAGGACGGCGCGCGAGGCGAGCCAGGGGGCGTGGTCCTCGAGGTTCTCGACGGCGTCGACGGCCGCGAGACCGGCCGCGGGCCCGTCGCGCTCCCCGATCGCGACCGCCCGGTTGAGTCGCTCGACCGGCCCGTCGCGCACCGTCAGCAGGACGTCGTACCAGGACACGACCGCGACCCAGTCGGTCGTGTCCGGGCTCGGGGCGAGCGCGTGGCAGGCCGCGATGGCGGCCTGGACGAGATAGGGGTCGGGCCGCTCCGGGCAGCGGCGCAACCCCCGCCCGATGAGGGCGACGGCCTCGACGATCTCGTCGTCGTGCCAGCGGTCCCGGTCCTGGTCGGCGAGCAGCACCGGCCGTCCCTCGGCGTCGACCCGGGCGTCGCGCCGGGAGTGCTGGAGCAGCAGCAGGGCGAGCAGGCCGATGGCGGTCGGCTCGTCGGGCAGGAGAGCGTGGACGAGCCGGGCCAGCCGCACCGCCTCCGCGGCGAGCTCGCCGCGCAGCGGCGCGTCACCGGACGTGGCCGAGTAGCCCTCGTTGAACAGGAAGTACACCGTCGCCGCCACGGTGAGGAGGCGGTCGGGCAGCTCGTGGGCCGCCGGCACCCGGTACGGGATCGCGGCGCGGGCGATCTTCTGCTTGGTCCGGGTGATCCTCTTGCTCATCGTGGCCTCGCTGACCAGCAGCGCGCGGGCGACCTCCTCGGTGTTCAGCCCGCACAGCGTGCGCAGCGCCAGCGCCACCTGCGCCGGGGGCTCGAGCGCGGGGTGGCAGCAGGTGAACACGAGCCGGAGGAGGTCGTCGTCGATCGTGTCGACATCCCGGTCGTCCCCCGGGAGGTGCATCTCCACCGCGGACGCCTCCTTCTCGGCCCGCCGGCTCTCCCGGCGGAGCAGGTCGACGGCGCACCGCCTCGCGGTCACGATCAGCCAGGCCCGCGGTTGCTCGGGCACGCCGGTGCGGGGCCACGTCGCCAGGGCCCGCTCCACCGCGTCGGCGACGGCGTCCTCGGCCACCTGCCAGTCGCCGACGGTCCGGATGAGGGTGGCCAGCACACGCCGGCCCTCGTCGCGCACGACGCGGACGAGGGCGGCGTGGCCGTCGTCGGGCTCGGTCACATCGGGATGACGGGCCGGACCTCGACCGCCCCGTGCCGGGCGGCGGGGATCCGGGCCGCGGTGGCCACGGCCTCGTCGAGGTCGCCGCACTCGAGCAGGTAGAAGCCGGTGAGGACCTCCTTGGTCTCCGCGTACGGGCCGTCCCCGGTGACGACGTCACCGCCCTTGCCGCCCGCGACGCGCACGGTGGTGGCCGTCGACGTCGGGTACAGGGCGGCCCCGCCGCGGATGACCGCCTCGGCGCCGCGGCCGAACTCCCCGTACGCCGCCATCTCCTGGGCGTGCTCGGGGGCGGTCCAGTCCACGTCGGCGGTGTAGATCAGCGCTGCGTACATCGTCATGATCGCTCCTCGGGCTCGGGGCCGCCTTCATCCTGCGGCCACACCCGATGGACGAACAGAACGGGCCGGGACGGACAACCCGGCGGAAGATTTCCCCGACTACGCCGTGAGGTCCACGACGACCTTGCCGCGGCCCTCGGACTCGGCGAGCTCGTGTGCGCGCGCCACGTCGCCGAGGCCGACGACGTGCTCGACGGGCACCCGCAACCGTCCGGTGGCGACGAGGTGCAGCAGCGCCGCCAGGTCCGCGCTGCGGGCCGCGGTCCGGACGGCCGCGAAGTCGGCACGACCCGGTCGCAGGGCGCGCAGCACGTCCGGGTGCAGCGGCCGGACCGACACCACGATCCCGCCCGGCGCCAGGTACGGCGCGAGCTCGCGGTGCCGGGAGCGCCCGGCCGCGTCCAGCACGAGCTCGAACGGACCGGCGACGCGCAGCTGCGCGGCCAGGTCGTCCGCACGGCGGTCGAGCACCCGGTGCGCCCCCAGGTCCCGCACCCACCCGGTCTTCGCCGCGCTGGTCGTCCCGGTCACCTCCCCGCCCGCGAGGGCGGCCAGCTGCACCCCGAACGACCCGATACCCCCGGCCGCGCCCGAGACGAGCACCCGCGGGGGCCGCCCGCCGGGGCGCTGCCGGGCCCGGAGCCGCCCGTGCCGGTGCAGCGCCTGCAGCGCCGTGAGGCCCGCCAGCGTGACCGCCGCGGCGTCGGTCGCCGCGACGGCGTCGGGGATCCGGGCCGCCCGGTCCTGCGCGAGGAGGACCTGCTCGGCGAGGCCGCCGCCGCGGTGTGGCAGCAGCGCCGCGACCCGGTCGCCGACGGAGAACGCCGTGACCGCCGGCCCGGTCGCGAGCACCCGCCCGGCGACGTCGAACCCCGGCACGAACGGCATCCGCCCCCACGTCAACGGCGGGAGATCGCCGCGACGGAGCCCGAGGTCGGTGCCGTTGATGCTGCTCGCGTCCACGCCGACGAGCAGCTCCGCACCGCACGGCGCGGCCGGGGCCGCACGCCGCTCGATCCGCATCACCGATGCGTCGCCGAACGACGCGAAGCACCCCACCCGCATCTCGTCAGCCACCTCCCCATGCTGCCGGGCCGCCCCGGCGCCCGGGCCGACGTCCACGGCGTCGAGGAGGCCGGCCGGATCGTCACGGTCGGCCGTGCGGACACCGACCCGCGGGGGAGCACGTTTGCCGTCACACGGTCGCGGTCAGATCCTGGCGTGAGCAGGGCAGCCGACGGCGACGTCCTCGTCGTCGCGAGTCCGAGGGTCCAGTAGGCGAGGGGCGGTCCGTCAGTGTCCGAGATGTCCGAGCGGTCCGGGCTGCAGGTCGACGAGCACCTGCGAGCGTTCGTCGAGGACGAGCTGCTCGCGCAGGTCGAGCTCACAGCCGAGGAGTTCTGGTCCACCCTGGCGCGCCTCCAGGAGCGGTTCGCACCCCGGATCGCGACGGCCCTGGCCGAGCGCGACGACCTCCAGGGCAAGATCGACGCCTGGCACGCCGAGCACGGCGCGGGCTCCCGGGACGACTACGAGAAGCTGCTGACCGACCTCGGGTACCTGGCACCGGAGCCGTCGAGCGTCCAGACGATCGACGTCGACCGGGTCGACCCGGAGATCGCCGAGGTGCCCGGCCCGCAGCTGGTGGTGCCGTCCACGAACGCGCGCTTCTCGCTTAACGCCGCGAACGCCCGCTGGGGCTCGCTGTTCGACGCGTTCTACGGCACCGACGCGCTGCCCCAGGACCACGAGCTCGCCCGCGGCTACGACGAGCAGCGCGGCGCCCAGGTGATCGAGGCCGCCGACCAGCTGCTCGACGAGCTGTTCCCGCTCGAGCGCGGCAGCCACGCCGACGTCACCGCCTACCGCCCGTCGACCGACGGGCTCGCGGCCGACACCGCGGACGGCACGGTGGGTCTCGCCGACCCGTCGGCGTTCGCCGGGTTCAACGCCCCGGACGCCGACGGCCGGGGCAACGTGCTGCTCGTCCGCCACGGCCTGCACGTCGACCTGGTGATCGACCCGTCCACGCAGGTGGGCCGCCAGCACCACGCGGACGTCAGCGACGTCGTGCTCGAGTCGGCGGTGACCACGATCGTCGACCTCGAGGACTCGGTCGCCACGGTCGACGGCGAGGACAAGGCCCTCGCCTACCGCACGTGGCTCGGGCTGATGACCGGCGACCTGGTCGCGGAGTTCAGCAAGGGCGGCGAGACCGTCACCCGGCGGGTCAACCCGGACCGCGAGTACACCGCCGCCGACGGCAGCTCGCTGACGCTGCCGGGGCGCTCGCTGATGCTGGTCCGCAACTGCGGCCACCACATGACCACGAACGCGGTGCTCACCGCCGACGGCGAGGAGGTCGCCGAGGGCGTGCTCGACGTGCTGGTCTCCGCCGTCGCGGGCCTCTACGACCTCAACGGCGTCGGCCCGCACACGAACTCCCGCGCGGGCAGCGTCTACATCGTCAAGCCCAAGCAGCACGGGCCGGCGGAGGTCGCGCTCTCCGTCGAGCTGTTCGCGGCCGTCGAGGAGGCGCTCGGCCTCGCCACCAACACGCTGAAGATCGGCATCATGGACGAGGAGAAGCGGACGACGGTCAACCTGTCGGCCTGCATCGGTGAGGCCGCGCACCGCGTCATCTTCGTCAACACCGGGTTCCTCGACCGGACCGGCGACGAGATCCACACCTGCTTCGCGGCCGGTCCGGTGCTGCGCAAGGGCGACATGAAGTCGACGGTCTGGCTGCAGACCTACGAGGACCGCAACGTCGACGTCGCCCTGGCGGCCGGGTTCTCCCACCGCGCGCAGATCGGCAAGGGGATGTGGGCCAAGCCCGCCGCGATGGCCGAGATGCTCGAGCAGAAGATCGGGCACCCGAAGGCCGGTGCGAACACGGCCTGGGTGCCCTCGCCGACCGCGGCGACGTTGCACGCGCTGCACTACCTGCGTGTCGACGTGCACGCCGTCCAGTCCGAGCTCGCGCAGCGCGAGACGGCCGACCGCCGCCACCTGCTGGAGCTCCCGCTCTCCGACGCGAGCACGCTGTCGGACGACGACGTGCGCCGGGAACTGGAGACCAACGCCCAGTCGATCCTCGGCTACGTCGTGCGCTGGGTGGGGATGGGCATCGGCTGCTCGACGGTGCCCGACCTCGACGGCGTCGGGCTGATGGAGGACCGCGCCACCCTCCGGATCTCCAGCCAGCTCATCGCCAACTGGCTGGAGCACGGCGTCGTCGACGCCGACACCGTCCGGGAGACGTTCGCGCGCATGGCCGCGCTGGTCGACGAGCAGAACGAGGGGCAGGCGGGCTACCCGCCGATGGCGCCGGACCTGGAGAACAGCGAGTCGTTCCAGGCTGCCCTCGAGCTCGTTTTCACCGGCGGGACCGAGCCCAACGGCTACACCGAGCGCCCCCTGACGCAGTGGCGCCGGAAGGCCAAGGCCCGCGCCTGACGCGGCTCGGCCGGCGTCGCGGCCGGCCGACTATCCCGCACAGCACGAGACCAGGCTGTACCACGTCTCGGGGTCGCAGACCCCGGTCACGACCTGGCGGATCGATTCCACCACGAGTGCCGGCTCATCCTGATAGATGTCGTGTCCGCTGCTGGCTGCGACGGTGTGGCGGGCGCCCGGGGTGAGCGTGACGAGGTCGTCCTGCAAGGCGTGCCAGCTCTCTTCCAGTTCCGCGACCGGGAACCCCGGGATGGGCACATCCACCGGCTTCCCCCGGGTGAGCACCGCCAAGGGCATCGGCCGCAGTGGCAGGTCCGCGCGGGCTCGGGCCACCGAGGCGTCGGTGCGGTCGGCGTCGACCTGTTCGAAGTCGGGATAACTCTCCCGCAGCGAGGAAGCACCGTTCTGCACGTTGGCGAGCAGTGCGGGAGTCAGCAGGCGCCGCAGCTCGGCGTCGTACCGCTCGTGCGCGGCGTCGACGAGGACCAACCCGGCGACGTCGTCGGGATGGGAGGCGGCGTAGAGGCGGGCGTACTGACCGCCGAGGGAGTGAGCGGCGAGCACGTAGGGTCCGGGGATCCGGGCCGCCCGGAGCAGCGCGTGGAGGTCGGCGACCGTGTCCTCGACGGGGCGCGGCTGAGGGACGGGGTCGCTACGGCTGCGTTCCGCAGGATCATCGACCGACTCGCCGACGGTGCCGGGCCGGTCGTACGCGCAGACCCGGGCGAACCCGGATACGCCCGCGAGGACCGCCATCGGCGGCACGTGGGGACAGCGCGCTCCACGCGCTACCGCGATTGCCGTATCCGGCGATCAGGACGACTGTCGGCCATGGTGGCGTCTTCGACGGATCTCAGTACAGCCACGGCTCCCGCAGGTCGATGAACTCGATGTTCGCCATCATCTCCGCGAACTCACTCATCTCCGCCGCGAGCTCGGCCGGCGGCTCCTTCGCCTCGTTGGCCCGTGCTTCGGCCTCGCTGGTGAAGTAGGCGACCTCGGTGTAGGTGCTCCCGCCCGTCCAGACCCGGATGCCGCCGATGAGGTCCGGCCGGTAGGCGGCCGCATGTTCGGCGAGCCGGGAGTCCAGGTGGCGAAGCCGCTCGCGGTCCGAGGCGCTCCCCTTCAGAAGCTGGACGAAACCCGCGTCGTCGGAGCCGCCGGCCAGGAACGTATCGACCTCCTCGGAGTCGACGAACGTGACCTCCCCGTCGAAGCACTTCTCGGCCTCCGCCCACCAACGGCCCTGCTCCGCTCGCTCACTGTTCGCCTTCGCCGCGGCGGCGGATTCGAAACGCGCCAGGGCGAAGCCTCGGCCGTCGTCCGCGATCCCGGCGGTCGTTCCGAGATAGCCCGGAGCACTCGGCCGAAGCTCGGCCATCCACCGATCCATCTGGCGGCGCAGGCCCTCACGATCACCCACGCGGCCCTCGATCACCTGAACGAACATCCTGCACCTCCCAGGAATGCCTTGTGGAACTCAGCATCCTCGGGTGATCTTCGGAACGGAACGAGCATCACGGACGGGCTCGGCACGACGACACCGGGTGAGCCGAGCGACCGCGTGCCCGCCTCACGATGATCCACCGCGGGTCGCCCGTCGCGCTGAGCAGCCGGTCCGCGGGGCCGCCGTCGCATCGCGCCAGGAGGCCGCGACCGCGCCACCCGGGTCGTGACCCGGCCGACCGCCCGAGGCGACAGCCGGCGCCGCGGTACCGGAGCGTTCCCCTTCCGCGGTGACCCGTCGCATAATCGGCAGGTGGCCGTCGCCCGCCTCGTCGGTCGCGCCGGGGAGCTGTCCGCGCTGCTCGCCCGGTGCGTATCGGAGCCGGCGGGGGCGGTCCTCGTCACCGGGGAGGCCGGCGTCGGGAAGACGCGTCTGCTCGACGAGCTCGCCGGCCGGATGCGCTCGGGCGGGGCGTTGGTGCTGCGTGGCCACGGCGTCCGCGGCGGCGGACCGTTCCGGCCGCTCGCGCACGCGCTCGTCCGGGTGTCGCCGCCGGAGCTCGCCGAGGCGCCGGAGCTGCGCCCCTACGCGGCCGTGCTCGCCCGCCTGCTCCCCGGGTGGCCGTCGGCGACGCCCGAGGCGGGACACCTCGTCGACCCCGTCGTCGTGCTCGGCGAGGCCGTCCGCGCACTGCTGCACGTGCTCGCCGGGGGCCGGCGGGCGGTGCTGGTGCTCGACGACCTGCACTGGGCCGACCGGGACACGCTCGGCGTGCTGGAGTACCTGTCCGCCGACCCGCCGATGCCGCTCGTGCTGGCCGCCCGCGACGACGAACGCGGACCGCCCGGACTGGACGTCGTCGGCAGGCGCTCCACCCGGATGTCGCTGGACCGGCTCGACGCGACGCACGTCGGGGTCCTGGCTGCGCAGCGCGCCGGCGCTGCGGTCGACGGCGACGTCGTGACGTTCCTGACCGCAGCCTCCGGCGGGCTGCCCTTCCTGGTCACCGAACTGACCGGTGATCTGATCGACTCGGGTCAGCTGCAGCGCGACCACGGCCGGTGGCGTGCCGACGGGCCGCTGCGAACGCGGGTGCCGGACGCGTACACGCGGCTCGTCGAGACACGGGTCGCCGCGCTCGGCGCGAGCGAGCGGACTCTGGTCCGCACGGCCGCGTTGCTGGGCGACGAGCTGGACTGGCAATTCGTCGCGGCGGCCACCGGGGACGACCCCTCGCCCGGAGTGCGTGCGGCCATCGACGCGGGGTTGTTCCACACGAGCGAGCCCGACGCCCTGCACTGGCGACACGCGCTCACCCGCGACGCCGTGCTGGACGGGCTGAACCCACCGGAGCGCGTCGAGCTGTCGCGCCGGGCCGCGGCGCGGCTGCGGGGGGTCGAGCTGGCCGGGGCACAGCTCGCGGCCGCGGCGGACCTGTGCGCAAGGGCGGGCGACCGGTCCCGCGCGGCGCAGCTGCTGCTCGACCTCGGTCGCGAGCATCTCGCGGCGGCCGCGCTCACTGCGGCCGGAGACGCGCTGGCCTCCGCGGCCGCGCTCGTCGATGACGGCGCGGGGCCGGCCGCGCAGATCGCGGGCGAGCGTCTGCGCGTGCTCGCGCTCGCCGCCCGGACCGACGACGCGCTCGCGCTCGGGGAGCAGGTCCTGCCCGGCCTGCCGGTCGACGGCGCAGCCGGGGTCCGACTCCAGCTCGCGCGCGCCTGCGTCGTCGCCGAGCGGTGGGACCAGGCCGCCGACCACCTGGACGCCACGTCCCGTGGGAGCGCCGAACGGCTCGCCATCGCCGCGCACGTCGCGCTCGGGCGGCGCGACGTCGACGGTGCACTCCGCGTCGCTGCCGACGCCGTCGCGGTCGGTCGCCGGGACGGTGTGCCCGAAGCGGTCTGCGAGGCCCTCGAGATCACCGGGCGGGCTCTGCGCCGGTCCGATCCGCCGGCCTCCCGGGCGGCGTTCGCCGAGGGCGAGCGGCTGGCCGCCGAGCACGGCCTCGTGGTGTGGCGAATTCGCGCGCTGGCCGAAATGGGCACGCACGACATGCTGGCGTCGGCGGACCTCCGGCGGCTCCGGCAAGCACGCCTGCTCGCGGAAGAGTCCGGGCTGCTCGGCACGGCCATGATGCTGGACCTGCAGCTCCTGGCCGCGACCGCCGGCATCGACGGGTACGTCGCGACCCTCCCGTTCGCGCGCCGGTGCGCCGAGACCGCCGCCCGGCTCCGGCTGCCGGGCCCGGCCGCGCACGCCATGCTGTTCGTCGGTCGCGGGAGATTCTGGAGCGGCGACACCGAGGGCGCCCTGGCCGCCCTCGAGGAGTACCTGCGCACCAGTCCCGACCCGGTGCCTTCCACCTTCGCGCGGGCGCCGACCCAGGCCTACGACGCGTGGCTGTCCCACGACGGCATCCGGGCAGCGGAACGCCTGTCGATGGCGGTGGAGGCCCTGCGCGCCAGCACGGTGTCCAGCCCGGCTCCGTTCTGGGGGCACTGGGCGCTGCTCTCGACGGTCGTGCACCCGGACGACCCGGCACCACTGGAGGAGCTGCGGGACTCCGACGTGCTGGTCCAGGCCGCCAACCATGCCGCGTTGCACTACGGGGACGCCGTGCTCGCCGCCCGGGCCGGCGCTCCCGACCGGTCGCGCGAGCTCGTCGAGGCCGGGGACGCGATCCTCTCCGGACGCAACCACGAGCGGTTGTTCCAGCGAAGCCTGATGATCACCTCCGACGGCGCCGCCGCCGCGTTCGACGCCGAGGTGCTCCTCCGGGAGGCGCTGACCCGCTGGGAGCCGGCCGGGGAGGTCCGTCTCGTGCGCTGGTGCCGCGAGCGTCTGCGCATGCTCGGGCTTCCGGTGCCCCGGCCGGGCCGCGACCACACCGCGGTCCCGCCGGCGTTGCGCGCGATCGGCATCACCGGCCGCGAGCTGGAGGTCCTGCGCCTGGTGGCCGACGGCGCGACCAACGCCGAGGTCGCGACCCGTCTTCACCTGTCCCCGCGCACCGTCGAGACGCACGTGAGCAATCTGCTCGCCAAGACCGGCGCGACGACCCGCGGCCAGCTCGCGGGATGGCTCCCCGCGCCAGGTCCGTAACGGTGCCCGGCTGACTCCGTGGCCGGCACGGATCCGCGCGTCGGTCGGCCGGGCGATGCTCGTCGCACGAGGCGGGAGCCCGCCGAGCAACCCGAGGAGCGCACCATGACGATCACCGCCACCGACGCCCGCACAATGGCAGAGGCCCGGTTCACCGACATGTCGACCGGCGACCTGGACGCCTTCACGCGGACGTTCCACCCGACGGCGAGCGACCGCATCGTGGGTGCTCCGCCCGCCTGCGCCACACCCGGACCCGAGGGCTTCCACGCGGCCGCGCTCTGGCTGCGCGGCATGTTCTCCGACCTGCGCTGGGACGTCCACGAGGCGATCGCCCAGGACGACCTCCTCGTCGCCTACACGACCATGCGCGGCCGACACACCGGCCCGATGACGAAGTACTCGCCGGACGGCGACCTGGTGATGGACGTGCCCGCGACGGGCAACGAGGTCGCCGTCACCCAGACCCACTGGTACCGCTACCTCGACGACCTGATCGTCGAGCACTGGGCCAGCCGCGACGACCTCGGCATGCTGCGCCAGCTGGGCCTCGTCGGCTGAGCTGGACCACCTCCTGCCTCACCGGAAGGTCATTCCAGGCCGCGTCGGGGAAGCATTCGGGGACCTGACACAACGAAGGAATGATTTCGGCGCTGCCGGTCAGCACGACGCCGCGGCCGTCTCGCTCGGCGGCATCGCCCCGCCGCAGGAGGCTTCGCGGGAACGGGCCCGAGGCGTGCCAGACTGGGCTGATGGTGAGCGTGGGCACGGTCCAGATCGAGGCGGCGCGCGTCGCTGCGCGGACCAAGAAGATGCTTCGCGAGGATGGCGTTCGGGCGACCGGCCGCTTCTTCGCGCTGCAGGCCTGGGAGCACGCCACCCTGCCGATTCTTCGGCGCCGCCGAGCCGGCGACAGGTTCCCCTTCGACGGCACCGAGCTGGAGTACGAGTATTCGCTCTACGGTCAGACCTGGCGTAACGAACGCACGATCGAGATCGCCATCGCCCGATATTTCCTCGCCGATGCGCCGGGTCGGATGCTCGAGGTCGGAAATGTGCTCAGCCATTACGGGATGCGCGGCCACGACGTCCTCGACCGGTATGAGCGGGGACTTCCCGGAGTCCTGAACGAGGATGTCCTGACCTTCGACCCGGACTCACGCTACGACACCATCGTCTCCATCTCCACCCTGGAACATGTGCGATGCGACGAGGACGAGAAGGACCCACGAGGGTCGATGAAGGCCCTGACCAATCTCCGACGGTTGTTGGCGCCCGGCGGTCGGATGCTGGTGACCGTTCCCATCGATTGGCATCCGGGCCTCGACGAGGACATCGCGGCGGGCCGGTTCACGCTCGGACGCGACGTCTTCTATCGGCGCGACTCCCGATACGACTGGTCGAGGACCGATCGCGACGGAGCCCTCGAGGCCCGTTACGGCACTCCCTACGAGGCCGCGAACGCGCTACTCGTCACCACGACGCTCTGAGCTGATCGAGACCGAGCGGCGGGGCCGGGAGTTCGGATCGCACTCAGAGGCCGGCGACCACGACCGGGTCGAGGCGGTAGACAGTGACCGTCCCGGCGCGGAAGGCCGGGGTGAGACCGGGAAGGCCCGTGAGGTCCTCGAAGCCGCGGGGCACGGTCAACCGGTCGACCCCGGGCCATCCCGACGGGGCTCCGCCGACCCCGATGGGAGGGGCCTCGGAGTCGACGTACAGCCAGGCGACGCGCAGATCCAGAAGGTCCCGACGGATCACGGGATCCGTCGGATAAGTGCGGAAACCGGCCAGCAACCGGTAGGTGTACGGCGCCGCGGCGCTCCCGAGGCTCGCCAGGTTCACGACCGGCAGACCGTGCTCGGTGTAGAGGATCGTCGAACCGTCGTTGGCCGAGTTCAGCACGCGCTGGCCGCTCTGCACGTGACCGGCGAGCCACGCCGCCGCCGCCTCGTCGTCCCCGTTCACCCGAGTGAAGTCCGGCGTCGCGAAGCGTGAGGCGACGGCGTTCTCGTTGACGCGCGCGTAGCCGTAGCCGGGTCCGACGAGATACGCGGCGACGACGAGCAGCAGCAGTCCCGCCGTCACCCACGGCACGACCGGGCGACCCACGTGGGGAAGCCGCCGTGCCGCCCACCGAGCCGCGATGGCGACGCCCAGCGCTCCCGCCGGAACGGCCACGAGGGACAGCTGCGACCACACCCGCGGCTCGGAGTTGTAGAAGAAGGACGTGATCACCCCCGGAGCTCCTCGTCCCGGCGCGACGAAGTAGGAGACGACGATGGCGAACCATCCGGCGACGGCTGCCAGGAGAGGGAGACAGCGCCGGGTCGCCACGAGCACGAGGAGCCCACCGACGATCAGGACGGCAGCGCCGACCTGTGCGCGCGTGCTGTCCGGGTCGAGGTAGCCACCGTAGGCGAACGTCAGGGCCTTACCGACCGCCTGAGCGACGGGCCGGTCCGGGGTCTCCGAGTCGAACGACGTCGTCGCGGCGACCGCGCGGGCCCCGATGATCAGGGTGGGAAGAGCGACGAGGAGAGCGAGAGCCGCCGGGGCCGCCAAGGCACGGACGACGCGACGGAGATCCCGCCGACCACGCCGCGCCACGTCGACGATGAGATAGATGCCCATCGTGAGCCCGAGCGTCACCACGGCGCTGGGGTGGGCGATCACCGCTCCGGCCGTGGCGAGCCCGGCGGACACCAGGACTGCGCGAGGCGCCCGGCGCCAGGAGACCAGCGCGGCGAGGACACCGGCGCACAACGCGAGGGCGACCGAGTTCGGCAGCACGCCGCCGTCGTGCGCGAGCTGCACTCCGGGTCGGTAGAGCGTGGCCATGAGGACGCAGGCGACGCCGGCCGCTCCCACTGCGGTGTCCGGCGCACAACCGTTCGCCCGAGCGAGCGCCCACGCCAGACACGCGGCGGCGAGCGGCATACCGAGGCCCACCAGGACGAGCGCGAGCGCATTGACCGAGACCACGACGTCCCCGGTGACCTGCGCGACCGCTCCCGCAAGGAGGTGGAAACCAGCTGGGTAGAAGATCGTGTCGGAACCTGAGAGCACGTCGGTCGGCGCCAGCGCCCACGGCGCGCCCACGCCTGTCCGCGCGACGTAGGACGACACCGCGAGGTGGTAGATCATGTCGTGTTCTTGCGGGTAGGTCCGCAACGACCACCCCATGCCGCCGAGCCAGGTGAGGACACTGACGCCGAGCCCGGCGCCGATCGCGGCCGTGCCCGCGAGCATCGGCACGGTCCGCACGGACGTGGCGCGGGATACCTTGCCGGGTGCCGCTCGACCTCGGCGCAGGAGTGCCCGGCGCACCACTGCGGCTCCCGCGAGAACGACGCTCACGACCGCGAGGGCGACGAACCCGAACGACGCACCCACGGCCGTCGTGATCAGTCCGGTCAGGGACGCGACGGCGACCGAGCACGGTGCCGAGAGAGCCAGGTACCACCACGGCCCTCGGACGCCGATCAACAGCATCGCGCACGTGCCCGGGACCAGGGCCAGACAGACCCCGACGACGAAACCGGCGACGTCGAGGAGCACCGCGCTCTCCTTCCCCCCGGGCGCCGCGGGGGCCGTCGTGCCCGCGTCGGTGGACGTGGTGACCTCAAGTCGGGAAGAGCCCGGAGGAACGGAGTTGCGACATCGACAGGCCCCGTCCGGGTCTCCGGTCGCCCACCGTAGTGCCGGCCGGGTCCCGGAACGTGGCTCGCCGCCCGTCAGGCGTGTCGAGGATCGACGGCGGTGGGTTCCGCACGGGATCCGTCGGCGTCCGACGCCTCGTGCACCGACGGCGCGGACAGCCGCCCCTCGTCGTGGGTGCGGCCGATGCGGCTGTCGGCGACGAGCACCCCCACCAGGACGACCACGGCCGCGGCGAGCTGCGCGAGGGCACCCCACAACCGGGGATCGCCCGGCACGGCGGACACGAGCCCGAGCACGCACAGGCCGGAGAGCCAGGCAAGACCGACGTCGCGGTGACGGCGGAAGGCCAGCGCCCGCGTCTGCAGCACGAAGGCGGCGGCCCCGATCAGGGTCGAGGCCGCGAGTGTGGTCGTCGCCGACCACGGGGGAACCTCCTGCACCGCGAACACCGTGCGCGCCAGACCGGGCACGATGAGCGTGGCCGCGAGCAGCCACGGGATCGACGCGGCGCCCAGCAGGAGCAGTGGGGGCCGCAGTGCGCGTCTCGTGCCGTCCCGGTCGTCGTGCTCAGCCGCAGCCGCGACCGACGGCAGGAGGACCGCCTGGATGGCGGGGAAGACGAACACCGGCGCCCGGAGAATCACCGCGACCGCGACGAAGCCGGCGGCCTCGGAGGGGGCCGCCGCCAACGCCGAGGTCACCGAGACGGGGGCCAGGTTCCACACGCCCTGTGAGGAGAGGTAGAAGAGCGACGTCCAGATCAGAGCGGTCATGACGACCCGGTGCTCGCTCCCGCGCGCGGGCTCCCGCACTCCCGCCGACCACACGGTGCGCATCCGTACGAACAGCCCGACACCTGACGTCCGGAGTGCGACGAGGACCGCGGCGACTCCGGGGGACAGGACCAGCACGGCAGCCCACCCGACCACCGAGTCCACGCCCGCAAGAGCCAACACCGCAGCGCCGAGCAGGGTGGACGCTGCCTCGACGAGGAACGTGAGGCTGTACGGACGGAACCGGCGCCGCGCCGCGAGCGGACCCCGGACGCAGTAGGAAGCCGCCATCGTGCACGAGCCGAGCGCGAGCGCGAGCGCGACGTCCACGCCGGGAAGCAAGGGTGTCGCCGCGAACGACAGGGCGATGGCGACGGCGAGGAGCACAGCCGCGCGACGCACCGCGCTCGCGAGAACCGGACGCCCGTTCACGCCGGCCGCGTCGGCGGCGGCGAGAACTCGACTGGTCTCGAGCTCGACGGATGCGAAGACTCCGCGGCCGATGGTGTTCAGCAACAGGTAGAAGGCACTGATCACAGCGAATCCGGCGGCCGGCATCGTGCGTGCCGCGAGCGCGAGCAGCACGTATCCCGCTCCCGCCAGGAGCACTTGGCTGATCGGCACACACACCGCGGCCCGAAGTCCGGCATCGCCCACCTGCCCGAGACGGAGAGATGCCACGAAAGGGAGGCTACGGCGCACGACACCGGGCACTTCCTCACGCCCTTCGACACGCCGAAGTCGATGGTGACTCCGGCGTTGCTACGTTGTCCGGCGACCGCCATCGGGGAGGGTGTGTGACCGAGCTCCGGATCTGCGCGTTGACCAGCTATGGCGAGCACACCGCCCTGACCGGCGGACGGCTCCGGCGCGACAACCTGCTGCGTGCCCTCGCGAAGCGCGGGCACCACGTCGCCCGCTTCGACGTGCCGAGCAGGCCCGGCCCCCGATCGGCGGTCGGCGCCGTCCGGGTGGTCGCTCAGCGCGCGTTCCGTGACGCTCTCGCGCGTTCCGACATCGTCCTTCTCGGTGATGTGTTCTGCTTGCCGAGCATTCCCCTGATTCGACGTTCAGGGATCCCGATCGTCCTCGATCTCGTCGACAGCCCCTATCGGCTCGTCAGCTCCGGCCCGCGTCGCACCGTGGCACAGAAGTGCTCCACACTCGCCGGCGCCGCACAACTGGTGCCCGTGATGCAACTGCTCTACCCACTCGTCTCCGCCGTCACCTACATCTCCGACGACGATGCGTCCTGGGACACGGCACGGGTGCGCCGTGGTCCCCGCACCCACGTCGTGCCCAACGGGATCGCCGCACCCCTCTTCGAACTGGACCTGTGTGCCCCACCGGACGATGGATATGTCGCCTGGTTGGCCGACTGGACGTACGCGCCCAACCGGGACTCGCTCCGCTGGTTCGTCGAGGAGGTGGCACCGCGCCTCCCCGACACCGTTCTCGAACGGATCACCCTCTTCGGCGCCGGCGACCCGTGGACCATCAGCGCCGAGGGCGGCGCGCTCGAACGCTCGCGATCACGCATGGCGTTCGCCGGCTTCGTGGACCGGCTCGCCGACGTCTACCGGGGAGCCCGGGCGGTCGTGGCACCGGTCACCAGAGGCGCCGGGGTCAACAACAAGGTCCTCGAGCCGCTCGCCGCCGGACGTCCGCTGGTGACCACCGTGGTGGGAACACGAGGACTGCCTCCGGCCGTCCTCGACAACATCCGGTACGCGGCCGACGGAGCAGGCTTCGCGGCCGAGCTCCGTGCGCTCCTCTCCGCGACCTGGGAACCCGCATCGGCCCGTGCCGCGCGCGCCTCGGTCGACTCGCTCAGCTGGGACCGGGCCGGAGCCCTGATGGAGAACGTCCTGGTGGGCGTCGCGCAGCGGCACGGCACGACGGCGAGTCACGGACACGCTCGCTAGCCGTCGGATGACGACGAGTCAGTGGGGACGGATCCCGTCCGGGCGCACGTGGGGCTCGTCGACGTCCGTCTCCGATCCGCGCGACGAGCCGACGTCCGTCCCGGCGCGCCACTCGACCTCCTCGAGACGCAGCCGGAGGGCACCGACCTCCTCGGCCAGCCGCCGGGCCTGCTCCTCCAGCACTCCGACCTCGATCGAGAGCTGCAGGGAGACCCCGAAGAGGATCAACAGGGAGACCAGGAAGAGCAGATTGCTCGGGACCGCGATGCCCAGGAGGGCCGAAGCGCGCTGGAGCAGCGTCGGGGAGACCGAGATCACCACGGTCGCACCGGCGACGACCACCCACAGGAACGCGTACTTCTGACGCAGTCTGCGCCCGCGCAGGAGCTCGACGACCAGCACGACGGCGGTGATCGCCACGACGATCGTGACGATCGTGAGGCGGGCCAACTCAGACCACCTCGACGGTCGATCCCGGACGCAGGGTCGGTGCCCGCCGGGCAACCGCGAGCAGGATCGCCGTCACGACCCGCAGGAGGTAGGCCGACGACCGGAAGGCGTTCTGACTCGGCGTCCCGGCGGTCCGCTCGCGCATCGCCACCGGGATCTGCGCGATCCGCAAGTCCGCGCGGCTCGCCAGGACGAGTGCTTCGACGGTGTCTCCGAGGTACTCCTCGGGAAAGTCGAACGCGAACAACGACAGCGCACGACCATTCACCATCCGGAACCCGGAGGTCGGATCGGTGAGCGGAGTTCCGACCAGCCGGGAGAGGGTGGAGGCCAGCAAGCACATCGCCCAGCGGCGGGGACCGCGGACCACGTACTCGCCCATCCCGGCGAACCGGGCACCGACGACGACGTCGGCCTCATCGAGGGCGGAGCGCAGGCGTGCGATGTCCGCCGGGTCGTGCTGACCGTCCGCGTCGACCTGGACGACGCAGTCGTATCCCTCCTCGTAGGCGAATCGGTACGCGGCTCGCATCGCACCACCGACCCCGAGGTTGAACGGGAGGGACATGACCCTGGCACCGGCCGCGCGGGCGACCTCAGCGGTTCGGTCGGTGGAGCCGTCGTCGACGACGAGAAGATCCGCCAACGGCTGGGACGCCCGGACCTCCGCCACCACTCGAGCGATCGACTCGGCCTCGTTGAGAGCAGGCAGGACGACGAGCAGCGAAGCCGCTCGCACCTCCCGGTGACCCCGATGTGCGGGCGCTGCGAGCGTCATGATCGGCCGCGTCCGCCGTGGCGGGCTGCCTCGATGGCCGCTGTCCTCCGTCGACCGCAACCGCAGATCCCCACTGTGCCCATCCCCACGTTTCGGAGGCTAGTGCGGCGAATCCCGTCGACGAGTGCGACACCCCGGAAGGAGTCACGCCGTCGGCCACGATCCGCGCGGGACGTCGGGATCCTGCTCCACCCGTGCACAGTCGGGGCCGCCTCGGACCTGCTGCGGCTGGTCAGGTCTCACGGATGGCGTCCGGACAGCCACCCACGACTCCCCCGCCGGGGGTTGTCTCCCCACGGCGGGGGGCGCACCCGATCGTCGCGGTGCCCCGTCCGGCGCACCCTCGACCCCTCACGACCCGACGTCGGAACGGGTCCCGGTATCCCCGGAGGCGGTCGAGATGATCGAGCCCCGCGACCTCGCCACCCCCGCGGAGGGCCTGGCCCTCGCCCGGCTGGTCACCGGCGAGATCCGTCGGATCGGCCGCCACGCGCTCCCGGACACGGTGCTGGACGCTCTCGCCGAGATCGCCGATCAGCACCGGGGCCGGGACCCGTTCCTCGACGCGTTCCTCGACGCCGTCCTCGCCCGGCACCGCGACCGGTTCCGGAACGCCGGGTATCTCGCGCTCCCCCTGCTCGAGGAGATCCTCCGGGACACGGCGCTCACCGCCGAGCGCCTCTCCGCGCTGCTGCTCGCCGACGTCGTCCGACACGAGAACCGCCACCCGGGGGCGGTCGATCCCGCGCTGCGCCGCAAGCGCATCCGCCAGGCGATGCGGTTCGTCGGGACGGTCGAGCGCTCCCCGGCCGACGACGCACCTCCGCCGCGGACCCTCGCCGGCGACTGGTTGGAGCTCACCGTCCTGCCGGTGTCGACCGAGCACGACGAGTACTTCTTCATCCGCGCCCTGCAGGCCCACGAGCTCGTGTTCACCACCCTGACCGGGCTGGTCCGCTCCGCCACCGACGCGGTCCGGGCCGGGCGGCACGACGAGGCGACCGCGCTGCTGCGTC
Source organism: Actinomycetospora lutea (assembly GCF_028737205.1). Taxonomy (GTDB): domain Bacteria; phylum Actinomycetota; class Actinomycetes; order Mycobacteriales; family Pseudonocardiaceae; genus Actinomycetospora; species Actinomycetospora lutea. The sequence continues at coordinate 19,673 of NZ_JAQZAL010000009.1, forward strand.
GCGCGTCGAGCGTGTTCGAGCGGGCGAGCCTGCTGTTCCGCCTCGTGGCCACGATGCGCCCCGCGGCGTTCCACGCGTTCCGCCGGTTCACCGAGGGCGCCAGCGCCATCCAGTCCGAGTCCTACAAACGGTTCGAGCTGGCGTGCGGCGAGCCGGGCCCGGCGCGCCTCGACTCCGAGGCGTTCGCCGGGGTCCCCGCCGTCCGCGCGGAGGCCGGCCACCACGACAACCTCGCCCGTGCCCTGGCCGACGGGCCGCGCTCGCAGGTCCTCGACGCCGCCGCCGCGGACCTCGAGCAGGCCCACCAGCGGTGGAAGACCACCCACCACGGCCTCGCGGCCCGCATGCTCGGCGACGCCACGGGCTCGGGCTACACCGCCGGCGTTCCCTATCTGGCCGCGTGCCGCGAGAACCGGCTGATGGTCGTCCGCGACCACGCGGCCTGAGCCGGCACCCAGCACGCGGGCAGGCCGAGGTCACCGACCCCGGGCGCGCATCGCGCATCGACGGTGGCTCTCGTCCCGATCCCGTGCGGGTCGCCAGGTAGGGCTCGCCGCGGGCAGGTGGTCGTCCAGGTACTCGAGCGCGAGCGCCTCGTCCCCGTGCCTAACGGGTGCTCCCATCGCCCGACCTCTCGGTGCGCAGTCGGGCCTCCTCGCGCTGCACCTCGGCGCGAAGGCTGCGCTCGCGACGCAGCCACTCCGGCTGTTCTTCCTTCAGCGCCGTGATCTGTACGGTGGTCAGCGGCTCGGTGATCTCGGCCCGGGCCAGACCGGAGATCGACACACCGAGCCGGTCCGCGACGACCGGGCGCGGGTGCGGGCCGTCGCGCCGCAGCTCGCGCAGCCAGGCCGGCGGATCGGCCTGCAGGGCGTCGAGCTGGTCGCGAGACACGACACCGTCGCGGAACTCGGCGGGGGTCGCGTGGAGGTGCACGCCCAGTTTCTTCGCCGCCGTCGCGGGCTTCATCGTCTGCGTCGCCCTCTGCCGAGTCATCGGCCCAGATTATCTGGCCCGATCGGCCGATAGCCTGAGCCCGTGACCGATCCCGGCGAGCCCGCGCCCTTCCGGCTCGGCTACGTCCCGGGTGTCACACCGGGCAAGTGGGCGCGGATCTGGGCCGAGCGTCGTCCCGACGTTCCCCTCGATCTCCTCAGCGCGACCACGGGCGAGGTGGTGGACCACATCCGGGCCGGTGCGGTGGACGCCGGTGTGGTCCGGCTGCCGATCGACCGTGCCGGGCTGCACGCGATCCCGCTCTACACCGAGACCACGGTGGCCGTCGTGCCGAAGGAGCACGAACTCACCACCGTCGCGGAGGTAGAGCTCGACGATCTGGCGGACGACATCGTCCTCCGTCCGCGGGACGACACCCTCCCCTGGCCCGGCGACAGGCCGGGCCGAGCGGCGGCATTCGACCCCACGACGACGGCCGAGGCGATCGAGCTCGTCGCCGCAGGAGTCGGGCTGCTGGTCCTCCCCCAGTCGCTGGCGCGCCTGCACCACAGACGGGACCTCGCTCACCGACCGGTGACCGACGCGCCCCGGTCCGGCGTCGTCCTCACCTGGCCGGACCCGGACAACACCGAGCTGATGGAGGAGTTCATCGGAATCGTCCGCGGACGCACGGCCAACAGTTCCCGCACCCCCCGCCGTCGGGACGGCCCGCCACCAGGCACCCCCACCCCCTCGAAGAAGGGATCCACCGCGCGCCGGGCGGCCCGCCGTCGGTGACCACCGGGGACGAGATCCCGGGTTGCGGGTTCGGGTCCCTGACCGCGCACGCTCAGCCCCACTGGACGGGGTCACCGTCGCCCGTCAACCGGGATCATCGGTCCGTTCCTAGGCTGCCGCGCATGCGCACGCTCCATCTCGGACTCCGCGTCACCGACCTGGAGCGCTCGCTGGCCTTCTACACCGCTCTCGGTGACGCCGAGCTCGGCCGCGTCCCCGACACCCCGTTCGGCAGCCTCACCATGCTCGCGCTGCCCGACGACCCGTTCGTCGGCCTCGAGCTCGTCCACGACCCCGCCCGACCCGTGACCAGCACCGAAGCCGTCAATCACCTCGTCGTGCAGACCGACGACCTCGACGCCACGGTCACCGAGCTCGCCGCCCGGGGCGTCCCTGCCGAACCGCCGACCGAACCCGGGCCGGGGCTGCGGACGGCCTGGCTGACCGATCCGGACGGGTACCGGATCGAGCTCGTGCAGTGGCCGGCCGGACACCCCGCCGGCATGACCGCCGCCGACTTCGAGGGCGGGTGAGCCGATCCCGTCAGCCGTTCGCCGCGTCGACGGCCTCGATCACACGGAGGTCGTCGCGGACCGCCCAGTGCTCGGTGAGGTGCTCGCCGTCGGTCGCGAAGACGTGGAGCTGCTTCCAGGCGATCCGGGCGCCGCTCGGCGCCCGGTCCCCCAGCCAGGGCATCCCGCGGCCGACGTGCCGGCCGTGCAGGGTCACCCACACCGCGATCCGCCCGTCGTCGAGCCTGCCCCAGCCGTGCAGCTCCGCCCGGCGCTCCTCGAAGCTGGAGGCGATCCAGCCCCAGACCTCGTCCCAGGTCCCCGGCCCGCGTTGCCCGCTGACGTGGTCGTGCAGATCGCGCCGCATCATCGCCTGGAACTCGGGCTCGCCGTGCGCGATCCACCCGGCGTAGGCCTGCGCGACCTGCTCTGCGTCGAGCACGGACCCACCTTGGCACGGGGACGACGTCGTGGTCACCGTCGCGACCCACGCGTCACGGTCGGCCGAGCCGCTCACGGCCGCCGCACCAGGGTCGCGCGGGTGTAGAGCAGGTCGAAGCCGCGACGCTGGGCGTTGCGGTGGGACCGCGAGCCGGGCTGGGTGACGATCACCGCCACGTCGCAGCCGGCGGCGCGGGCGTCGGCCAGCCGAGCGGCGAGAAGGGCGGACTGCACGCCGCGACGCCGGTGGGCCGGGGCGGTCCCGGCGCCGGCGAACTGGGCGATGCCCTCGGTGGCGCGGAGCTCGGCGCCGCCGGCGAGGACGCCGTCGAGCAGGGCGGCGTAGCGGACGAGGCCGGCCGCGGCGGAGTCGCGCTGGGCGGCCTCGATGGCCTCGGCCGGGAACTCGTCGTGCGACGGCACGCCGTCGACGTCGGGGTGCGTGGACGCCTCGACGACGACCGGCAGCCACGCCTCGAACTCGTCGTCGCCGCTGCGGCGGACCTCGACGCCCTCGGGCGCCACCGGGTCGTCGGTGGCCGCGAGGTCGCGTCCGAGGACGTTCTCGAACCCCTCCAGCCGATAGCCCCGGTCGCCGAGCATCGCGGCGAGGTCCGGGTCGCCGAGGTGGGCGAGCTCGATCGAGGTGGGCGCGCCGTGCGCGGTGTAGGCCCTCTCGACCGCGGCCAGCTCGCCCGGTGACGGCACGCCGCCGAACCCGAGCCCGACGACCTTGGTGTAGGGCGACCCGGCGCCGGCGAACACCGCGGCCCCGCCGGCCAGCGGCGTCACGAATCCCGGGACCCCGGAGCGGGCCGCCGAGGCGCGTGCGACGGTGCCGATCAGGTCGACCTCCGCCCGCTCGATCCGGGCCGCGAGCGCGGTGTCGCAGAACAGGGATGTGCGGGGGTGCGCGGTGGTCATGGCCGGCCTCGGGTGCGTGCGGGCGTGTCGCCCCGACCGTAGGGACGGCCGCCCGCGGCGCCCACCGGTTTCCCCGGTATCGCCGGGTGGAGACCCACCTCCGCCGAGGGGGTCTCCCCACGGCCGGGGGCGCACCCGATCGTCGCGGTGCCCCGTCCCGCGCACCCTCGACCCTCCACGACCCGACGTCGGAACGGGTCCCGGTATCCCCGGAGGCGGTCGAGCGTGTTCGAGCGGGCGAGCCTACTGTTCCGCCTCGTGGCCACGATGCGCCCCGCGGCGTTCCACGCGTTCCGCCGGTTCACCGAGGGCGCCGGCGCCATCCAGACCGAGTCCTACACACGGTTCGAGCTGGCGTGCGGCGTGCCGCGAGAACCGGCTGATGGTCGTCCGCGAGCACGCGGCCTGATCTCGGCGTGGCGGACGGACGCTCCGTGGTGTGGTCGACGACGCGCACGCGTCATGGTGGCGCCCGGCGGATCCCGTGGCAGACGATGTCGACGAGTCCGTCGAGCCAGTCGCCCGTGGGTTCGGCACGCTCGAGCAGTGTTCGGTGGATGATGGCGCCGACCAGGGTGAAGATTGCCTGTCGTGGTTCGACTCCCTCGCGCCACTCCCCGCGGGCGCGGGCGCGGTCGGCGATGGAGAACACCGTGTCGGCGCGACCACTGACCCGCCGTGAGGCATCGGTGCTCACGTCGTTCCCGGCGGTGGTCGACAGGGCGGCCCTGAGGAGCGCGATGCCGTCGGGCCGGGCCGCGAGCTCGGCGATGGGCAGGGCGAGCGCATACAGGTCGCCGTGCAGGCTGCCGGTGTCGGGGCTCTCGACGAACTCGTCACGCAGCCCGTCCATGGCTGCCGCGACCAGTGCTTCCCGGGTGGGCCATCGTCGGTAGACGCTGGTCTTGTTGACCTCGGCGCGGCGGGCGACGCGCTCGACGCTGAGCCCCTCGAACCCGGTCTCGGCGAGCTCTGCGCGTACCGACGCGAGCACAGCGGCGGTGACCGCGGCGCCGCGCGGGCGCCCGGCGTCGCGCCGCCGAGGTGAGCCGGGTGGCGTGGAGGTCGACGTCACGCGGTCATGCTCGTCGTCCCGACAGGCTGTTTCAATCCGGTCCCGGGACAGGCGGTCCCGCTCACAGGATCACCGGCAACGACTCGAGCCCGCGCACGATCGGTCCACCCCGCCACGCGGCAGGAGCCGTGGGGTCGGGACGTCGCAGCGTCGGCGCCCTGCGCAGCAGGGCCGGGATCGCGATCTGGGCCTCGAGCCGCGCCAGCGATGCGCCCAGGCAGTAGTGCGGGCCCTTGCCGAAGGCCAGGTGCGGATTCGGCCAGCGGGTCAGGTCCAGGCGGTCGGGGTCGGGGAAGATCGAGGGGTCGCGATTCGCCGACGCGATCACGGCCAGCACCAGGGACCCCCGGGGAACGGTGTGATCGGCGATGACGACATCGCGGTCGACCCAGCGCTCGGTCGCGGTCTCCACCGGGCTGGTGAAACGCAGCAGCTCCTCGACCGCGGTCCTCATCGCCTCGGGATCATCACTCCGGGCGCGAAGCAGGTCGGCGTGCTCGGGGTTCTCCAGCAGGGCCAAGGTACCCACGCCGATGAGGTTGACCGTGGTCTCGTGGCCCGCGGTGAGCAACAGGACCAGCATCGCCACGATCTCGTCGGTCGTGAGCCGGTCACCTCCATCACGGGCCGAGACCAGCGCGGAGACCAGGTCGTCCCGCGGGTCCCGGCTGCGCACCGTGATCAGCCGGCGCAGGTAGCGCATGAACACCAGGACCGACCCGATGCTGCGCAGCGGACGCTCGCCGATGGAGAGCAGAGCCCGGGTCCAGCCGCGGAAGCGCGAGACGTCCTTCTCGGGCACGCCGATGATCCGCGCGATCATGATCAGCGGGAGCGGTACGGCGTAGTCGTTGATCAGGTCCATCGAGCCGTGTCGCGCTGCGATGTCGAGCAGCGAGTCCGAGAGGCACGCGGCCTGGTCGCGCATCTGCTCGATCCGGCGCGGGGTGAACGCCTGGTGCACGAGGCGACGCAGGCGATCGTGGTCCGGTCCGTCGACGCTGAGCAGCCCTCGCTCGAGCGACGCCAGCGCCTTCGGCACCCTCGGGGTGGCCGGCGGCTGCTGCGTGGTCAGGGCGTCGTGGCGGTTCTTGCGCATCCGCGGATCGCGGAGTGCCGCCTCGACGTCGCCGTACCGCGTGACCGCCCAGGCCGTGCTTCCTCGAACCCACCGCACCGGCTGCACCGGTGCGTCGGCCCGCAGCCGCTCCCAGAAGCCGAACGGGTCGACCGCGAACTGCCTGCTCGTGATGTCCACCGACGCCAGCTCGCTCGCCGGGACACTGCTCCAGGCCGGCGTCGGTGTCCTGCGCATGTCCATCCTCCACTTTGCAACGACTTGTTGCAAAGATAGCGGGTGGTCCTCCCTCCGGCCAGCTCGTGAGGTGACCGGCCGCGGGCGCCGAGCTCCGGCCGGCGAGGCGGCGTCAGGTCGTGAGGTCCACCACGGCGGGCTGGTCGCCGGATCGAGACCCGTTCGGCGGCCCCGCCGACGAGGGCCACCCACCCCGCACCGTCACGTCGGCACCTCCTCGCCTCCGCGGCGCAGCTCGACGACGACGTCGACAGCGTCGGTGCCGTTCACCGGACGCAGCACCTCCACGCCCCGGACCAGCTCCAGCCCGGCGTCCGCGAGGTCGTCCACCACGTCCTGGGCGGTGTAGAGCACGGACGCGTCGCGGGGCCCGCCGACTCCGCGGGTGAGGTTGGCGGCATCGTGCCCGATGACGAGCAGCGTGCCGCCGGGAGCCAGGGCGGATGCGGCGGTGTGCAGCACGCGGCGGCGCTCGTCGGCAGGGATGTGCAGGTAGGCGATGAGCACGAGGTCCACCGGCCGCGGCGGGGTCCACGTGGTGACGTCGGCGTGCACCCACTGGACGTGGACCGCGCGCCGGATCTCGGCGGCGGCGGCACGCTCGAGGGCGGCCGCGGAGTAGTCGACCGCCATGACCTCCCAGCCCTGCTCGGCGAGCCACACGGCGTTGCGGCCCTCCCCGCAGGCGAGATCGAGCGCGCGGCCCGGCGGGCGGTGGGCGAGCACCTCGTGCACCCAGCGGCTGGGCGTGTCGGGCCACAACCGGTCGGGATCCGCGTAGCGGGCATCCCACGCCGCGGCGTCCATCACGACCTCCCCGCCGGGGCGCCCGCCAGCGCTTCGCGCACCCGGGCGAGGCGGACGCCGGCCTCGTCGGCGACGGGCCCCAGGTCGGCGATCCCCGTCGTCTCGACCATCACGTGCGGGTCGAGCACGTCGACGAGGCTCCCGCCGCCGTCGCCCAGCTCGGCCCGCACCGTGACGGTGCAGGGCAGCAGCATGCCCACCGACCGGTCGACCTCGAGCGCCCGGTGCGCGAGCGCCGGGTTGCAGGCGCCGAGGATCACGTAGTCCTCGAACTCGACACCGAGCTTCGCGGCCATCGTGGCCTTCACGTCGATCTCGGTGAGGACGCCGAACCCCTCCGCGGCGAGCGCCTCGCGCACCCGCGCGACGGCCTCGGCGTAGGGCAGGTCGAGCCGCATCTCCATCGTCGTCCCTCTCGTTCGCCGTGCGTCGTGCCTCCGTGGTGGTCGGCGGTGTCCCGGCCGAGACCTCCGTCGAGCCCGGCATCCATCGACCCGAGGAGCGGGCAGGAGACGATGGCGGCCACGCTCGTCACGCTCGGTCGTGCGCCGGGGTGGTGGCAGGGCCGTCCGAACGTCGCGGGCCGGGCCCTTCGACGCTCGGTCGACGACCAGCGCCCCTGCCCCGCGGTGGACGTCGGCGCCAGCCTGCGGTCATGCGCACCGACAGGGACGTCGCGACGGATCGGCCCATCCCGCCCGAGACGGAGCCGCAGCGCCGTCACGGCGACGAGGACCTCCAGGCCCAGGGCCGCGCGCTGCGCCGCGCGATCCCCGACGTGTACCGCGGTTTCGCCGGACTGCGCAGCGCCGCACTCGCCGACGGTGCCCTCGACGCGCGGACCAAGGAGCTGCTCGCGCTGGCGCTGTCCGTCGCCGAGCAGTGCGACGGGTGCATCGAGGCCCACGCGGACGGCGCCGCACGCCGGGGCGCCTCGGAGGAAGAGGTGGCCGAGGCCCTCGGCGTCGTGGTGATGATGGGTGGCGGCCCGGCGACCTCCTACGCCCCTCACGCGTTCGCTGCCTTCCGTGACGCCCGGGCCCGCCACGACGCGGTCACCGGCCGCCCGTGAGCGCCGGCGCCTCATGTCCGCCCTGTGCTCGTCCGCCAGTGGCTGGGCGACCTGCCCTGTTCGCGCTTGAACGCGCGGCTGAACGCCTCTTCGGAGTCGTAGCCGAGACGTCGGGCGATCGCCGCCACGGCGAGCGTGGTCGTCGCCAGCAGCTCCACGGCGAGGTGCATGCGCCACGCGGTCAGATAGCGGATCGGCGAGCGGCCGAGCACGGCGCGGAAGTGCGCGTCGAGCGCTGAGCGGGACGTGGACACCGAGCGCGCGAGCTGCGCCACGGTCCACCGCCGCTCGGGGTGCCGGTGCAGCAGGGCCAGAGCGGGTGCGAGCACCGGGTCGTGCAGGGCGGCGAGCCAACCGTGGTCGACCGCGGGCGCGCTCGCGAGGTGTGCGCGCAGCACCTCGCGCAGGACGAGCTCGGGGAGGCGCTTCACGATCACGTCGGGCGACAGGTTCGACGGCGAGGCGGCGTTGGTCATCGCGTACTCGATGCTCGCGGTGACCCAGCGGGTCGCGGGACCACCGGTCAGGCGCACGACGAACAGCGGGGGCAGTGCCCGCAGCGTCGGATCGAACAGCGGGTCGGTGCTGTGGAGGTAACCGCACACGATCTCGGTGCGTCGTCCACCACCTCCGTGGCGGAGCACCGGCATCACCGCCCACGGCAAGGGATCCAGCAACGAGAGGATCGGGACGCACTCGCTGGTGCCCTCGCTCCCCAACACGTAGTGGTCGCCGTACGGCAGCACGATCACGTCACCCTCGTCGGCCCGGTGACGCACGCCGTCGTCGACCGCGACCCAGCACGACCCGGACGCGACGATGTGGAAAAGGATCAATCGCGTGGCCCCGGGCACCAGCGCGTCGGCGAGGGCGAGCGGGCTGGATTCGAATTCGAACGGATCGGTGAGCTCGGAACGGAAGAACAGCGCCCCGTCGAGGCGCAGGTGATCGAGCGCCGAGGACAGGGCGTCACCCGTCGGGACGTTTCCCGGGGTCTCGGCTATGACCCGCGGTTTCGCGGTCATGGGGTTTCCCTCTCCGCCCGCACACCATCGGGAGTGTCCACGCTGGACACCGACGAAGGAGTGGAAACGATGTCCGAATTCCCGCCGCTGACACACGTGGCGCTGACGGTGCGCGACCTCGCCGTGAGCGTCCCCTGGTACGAAGCCCTCCTCGCTGCCCGGCCGGTGATCGACGAGGACACCGACCCCGACATGCACCACACCGTCTACCTGCTCGGCAGCGGCACGCTGCTCGGCCTCCACCAGCACCGCCGCGGCGTCCCTCCCGGGTCCTTCAGCGAATTCCGCATCGGACTCGACCACGTGGCCTTCGGCTGCCCCGACCGCGACGAGCTCGAGAAGTGGTCACGCACGCTCGACGAGCTGGGCATCGAGCACGCGGCGATCAAGGACGCGCCGTACGGCTCGGGTCTCGCGTTCCGCGACCCCGACGGCATCGCGCTGGAGTTCTTCGCCCCGCCGGCCGGAGCATGAGCCCTGCGGCACCGCACCCGCTGGTGGTCGCGGGCGCGGTGCCGCGACGTCGACGACCGGTCGACCGTCCACGGGCGCTCAGCCCGCCCCGGTCCACTCCCACATCGTCCAGCGGTAGCTCCCGTCCTCCTCGACCTCGTACTCGATGACGTCGCCGACCTGGCCGAGCCGGGCGAGCTTCTCCGAGCTCGTCTCCGCCGAGCCCCACACTCCGTAGCTGGCCTTGTAGCCCGGGCCGGTGGGCCGGCCCACCCCGCCTCCGGTCCAGTCGACGACATCCCCGGACGAGGTCATGAACAGCACGTGACCCTCGCCGTAGAGCACACCGCCGGGCCGAACCGTCTGCGTGTAGGTGCCGGTGTCGGTGATCTCCTGGCCCAGGAGGGTGCCACTCCCCTGGAACGACACCTCGATCTTCACCTGGCCGCCCTCGGTGGGCAGCACCCGAACACCGGTGAACTTGCCCGTGGCCTCACCCAATCGATCGCCCAACACGATGACTCCCTTCCTCACCGGCGCCGCTCGCGGTGGCACACGAGCCCGGGTTGGCTCGACCGACCCGGACCGCAGCGATCTGCCACCCGCTCCCCGTGGCCACCGGTGCGTCGAATTCGACAGGCGGGGCGCGACCCACGCACGACCATTTCCGTCGCGGCGGTCTCCAGGCGCCCTCGACCGGGTGCGCCGTCTTTCCTCCTCCGCCACGGACAATGGTCGGTGCACACCGATGCTGATCGGTAGAGCCATACCCGTGAGCAGGCCGACACCGTCCGCACAAGACGAATACGGGCTCTGGACAGGCTCGTTCTTCGACGAGCGCCTCGGGCACCCCACCTCATCGACCGGGTGCGATGTTGTGGTTGTGGTGGAAGGCGTTGTCCGGATCCCAGCGTTGTTTCAGCTCGACCAGCCGGTCCCAGTTGGGCCCGTACGCCGCACGGGTGCGCTGCAGGTCGTCGGCGTCCAGGTAGTTGACGTAGGACGCGTCGCCCAGGTGCGACGCCAGGGCCCCGAACAGGGAGCGCACCCACCGGCGGTTGGCGTCGTCGTCCTCCGGCGCCAGCCACTCGCCCGCGATGACCATGTTGAACCCGGGCTCGCGGTGCGGGTAGGCCGTCGCCGTGGTGGGGACACGCGTGGCCGCGCCGTGGTAGTGCTCGAGCAGCACACCGCTCATGATCGACGGTGAGCGCCGGAACGCGTCCACCATCCTGGGGGCCAGGTCGCCGTCCACCGCCTCGACGAACCCGGACTTCCAGTAGTTGCGCGCGCCGCGGGGGAAGCCGTCGTCGAGCAGCATGTTGACCGCCGGGTAGGGCATCGGCCCGACGGTGTCCATGAGGACGGTGCCGGCCGAGCGCAGGGGCGCCAGCTCGCGGTCGGCCGTGGCCTGGTCGCCCAGGTGGCACGTGACGACCACGACGAGCTTCGTCCCGGAACCGTCCGGCGCGTGGGTGAGGACGTAGAAGGCCGACAGCTCGTCGGACGCGTTCACCATGGCGTCGCGGTAGACCGCGAGGACGTCCTCGGCGTCCTCGAGGGGGTACGCGGTGAGCCCGCCCACGACGGTGGCCTGCGGGTGCGCCCGGTACTCGAACCAGGTCGCGACACCGAAGTTGGCGCCGGCGCCCCGCATCGCCCAGAACAGGTCCGGCTCGTCGTGCTCGCCGACCGTGCGCACCGTCCCGTCCGCGGTGACCACCTCGACCGACAGGAGGTTGTCGATCGCCAGCCCCTGGGTGCCCATCAGCCAGCCGACGCCGCCACCCAACGTCAGGCCGGCGATGCCGGTGGTGGACACCGTGCCGCCCGTGGTCGCGAGGCCGTGCACGTGGGCGGCCCGGTTGTACTCCCGCCACGTCACGCCGCCCTGCGCGCCCACGGTGCGGGTCCTGGCGTCGACGTGGATGCCCCGCATCGGGGACAGGTCGATCATCAGTCCGCCGTCGGTGACGGCACGACCCGCCACGTTGTGGCCGCCGCCGCGGACGGACACCTCCATGCCGTGCTCGCGGGCGAAGGTGACCGCGTCGACCACGTCCGCCGTGGAGCGGCACCGCGTGATGAGACCCGGGCGGCGGTCGATCGCCCCGTTGTGCACCATGCGGGCGGACTCGTAGGGCTCGTCGGCGGGCGAGAGCACGTCGCCGGAGAAGCCGGCGCGCAACTGGTCGATGTCGGACAGCAGTGCGGTCATGGGTCGGTCCCCTCCCCGGAGCCGTGTTCGGGGACCCCACGGTGACCTTCGACGGTTGCGGGTCGGTCGTGGCGCGGTACCGGCTCGACCCCGTCACCGACGAGCAGGACGAGGCGGCGCAGGCAGGTGGGCGAGTGCGGTCACGGCCGGCGACCGAGCGACCTCCGGCGGTCGCCGGCGGGTCGGCCCGACGCCGGCATCACCGACGTCGCGGGGTCAGCGCCGCGGCAGGACCGGCTCCGGCGCCGGGCCACCGGACGGCTGCCAGCCGGGCGGGCCGAGGACGTACCCGAGCCGGTCGCGCCAGCGACGCGCCGACCGGACGTCGCGGGCGATGTCGACGTAGTGCCCGTACTGCAGGGTCAGCACGTTGTACGTCCCGACCGGCGTGGTGAGCCCGTACGACGGTCGCCGCTGCTCGGCCGCGAACGTGCCGAACAGCCGGTCCCAGACGATGAGGATGCCGCCGTAGTTGCGGTCGAGGTACTCGGGGTCGCGGCCGTGGTGCACGCGGTGGTGCGACGGCGTGTTGAAGACGAGCTCGACGGGCTGCGGGAGCTTGTCGACCAGCTCGGTGTGGACGAAGAACTGGAAGACGAGGTTGACGCCGAACGCCGCGTAGAGCGTCCAGGGCGCGAAGCCGAGCAGCGGCAGGGGCAGCCAGAAGAAGAACTCGAACCAGGGGTTCCATTTCTGGCGCAGCGCGGTGCCGAAGTTCATGAACTCGCTGGAGTGGTGCGCCTGGTGGCCGGCCCAGGCGATCCGGACGCGGTGGCTGAACCGGTGGTGCCCGTAGTAGCCGAGGTCGACCCCGAGCACGACCAGCACCCAGTACCACCAGGTTGTCCGTGGGCAGGTGGAACGGGGCGAGGTGGACGTACACCGCGCTGAACGCGAAGAACGTCACCACCTTGAACAGCGTCAGGAACACCAGCGACACGACGCCCATGGAGATGGAGGTCCGCGCGTCGCGGAGGGCGTAGCCGGAGACCGAGTCGTCGTGGTCGAGCCACCGCAGCGCTGCGAGCTCGACGAGGATCGCCAGCACGAAGAACGGGGCCGCGTAGGTGACCGGGTTCTGCAGGGGGTCGAGCAGTGCGTCCATGGGCCCTCCAGCGATATGACCTCCGGGTAAGTTACCTCAGGGTCATATCGCGCGGTAGGGTCGGACCGTGGCTGCGCGACCGAACGCCGGGACGAAGGGGGTGCCGCGCGCCGACCGGGAGCAGGAGATCGTGCGGGTCGCCTCGGTCGCCTTCGGCACCGACGGCTTCGCCGCCACCGGTGTCGCCGACGTGGCGCAGGCCGCGGGGATCTCCAAGGCGCTGGTCTACAGCTACTTCGGCTCGAAGGAGGGCCTGCACGCCGCGTGCCTCGCGGAGGCGGGCGGCCTGCTGGCCACGGAGATCGAGCGGGTGGCCCGCGACGGGAGCGCCGGCGTCGAGCGGGGGGTGCGCACCCTGGCGGCGATGTTCGCGGTGCTCGACGACCGCCGCCACGTCTGGCGCCTCCTGCGCGACCGGACGGCGCCGGCGGACGGGCCCGCGGCCGAGGTCGTCGCGCAGTACTCCGCGCGCATCGAGGCCCTCGCCCGGGAGGGGGTCCTCGAGCTGCTGGGCGCCGCCGGGATCACCGACGACCTCGACGTCTCCGCGATGGTCCGGACGTGGCTCGGCATCGTCGACTCGTTCATGGACTGGTGGGTCGCCCACCCCGACCAGGGCGCCGAGGAGATGACGCAGCGGGTGACCCGGCTGATCGCGGCGCTGGTGTCCGACCACACCCGTCGCGGCCCGGTCAGCGCCTGACGGCCGCGCCGGAGTCCGGCACCCCGGCGTAGTCGGGGAGCTCGATCCCGTTGATCGCGCGCTCGATCACCGCCATGTCCCACTCGGCGGGGTCCGTGGTCGGCGGGACGGCGCGGCTCCCCGCGTTCCACCGGCCGATCAGCTGGTTGGCCTCGACGAACGGGCGCATCCGCGCCTCGTAGGCGGCGAAGCCGGCCTCCGGGTCCCAGTCGGCCGCGGCCAGCTCCCCGGCCAGCACGTAGGCGCCGACCAGGGCCAGCCCGGTCCCCTGCCCGGACATCGGCGACGAGCTGAACGCCGCGTCGCCGAGCAGGCCCACCCGTCCGCTCGACCAGCGGGCCATCACCACCTGGGCGACCTGGTCGAGGTAGAAGTCCGGGGCGTCGTCGAGGTGGGCGAGGATGCGCGGGGTCCACCAGCCGTGGTCGGCCATCCGCTCGCGCAGCAGCGCCTTCTGGGCCGCGACGTCGCGGTGGTCGACGTCGAGCTCGGGCGAGGGGAACGAGAACATCGCCATCGCCTGCGTGGCGTCCCGGATGGGCCGCAGGCCCGCGGAGCGTCCGGACTCCTGGTACTCGATCAGCCAGCCGTCCAGGCCGAACACGTTCGGCACGCTGTAGAAGGCCAGCACGTGCCCGAGGTGGCGGACGTACCGCTCCCGCGCCCCGAAGACCATCGCCCGCAGGCCCGAGTGCAGCCCGTCCGCCCCGATCACCAGGTCGACGCGCCGCCGGTCACCGCCCGCGAAGGAGACGTCGACCCCGCCCGGGTCCTGGGTGAGCTCGACGATCCGGTCGCCGAAGACGTACTCGACACGGTCCCGGGTGTCGTCGTGGAGCACCCGGGACAGGTCCCCGCGCAGGATCTCGATCTCGGCGATGAAGCCGTCGCCGCCGTCGTCGTCCGCGCGGTGGGTCTCCAGCACGGTCCCGTCCACGTCCACGGTGCACGCGCCGACGGTCTCGGTGCAGGCCGCACGCACGGCCGCGTCCAGCCCCATCCGCCGGATGACCTCCTTGGCCACCCCGCGGGCGTCCACCGCCTGCCCGCCGGGTCGCAGGTCGGGGGCGCGCTCCACCACGGTCACCTCGGCACCCCGCCGGGACAGCCAGTGGGCCACCGCGGGCCCCGCGATGCTCGCGCCCGCCACCACCACCCTGATCGCGCTCATGGTCCCCCTGCCCGATCGACGTGGACGCCCCTCAGCCGGCGCCGACCCTGCGGTACCGGATGTGCGTCGCCAGCGGAGAGTGCAGCACCTCGACGGGCTCGAAGTCGAAGGAGCCGACACCGTCGAACATGCGCTCGCCGGCGCCGAGCAGGGTGGGGGCGATGTCCAGGGTGAGCTCGTCGACGACGCCGGCGTTCAGCGCCTGCCGCACGGTGGACGCGCCCCCGGCGATGTCCACGCCCCGGTCGCCGGCGGTCTCGGCCGCGCGGGCGTAGGCGGCGTCGAAGCCGTCGGTGACGAAGTGGAACGTCGTCCCGCCCTCCATCTCGATGGGCTCGTGGGCGTGATGGGTGAGCACGAAGACCGGGGCGTGGTACGGCGGCTCCGGCCCCCACCAGCCGCGCCAGTCCTCGTCCCACGCGCCGCGGACCGGCCCGAACATGTTCCGGCCCATGACGTAGGCCCCGCGGGGGCGCATGAGCCACCCGTTCGCCACCCGGTCGGCCTCGTTCGCCCGGGGATCGCCGATGTGCCAGCCGTGCACCTCGACGCCGCGCTTGCCCAGCGGGTCGTCGCGGCTCTGGTCCGCCCCGGCGACGAAACCGTCCAGCGAGATCGACATGTGGCACGTGGTGTCCGTCATCGGCCCTCCTGAGCGGTTGCGACTTGCAAGTGGTCGGGACACGCTAGCAGGTGACGCCGGGCCCGCTCAGTGTCGTCGGGCGAGCGCACCACCGACCGCACCCACCACCGCACCGGGACCGAACAGCCCGGCGGCGGCCCGGGGCGAGGGACCGCGGACGACGCTGACGGCGGCCGGACCACCACCGGCGACGGCTCCGGGAGGACCCGCGCCTCGTTCTCCCGCAGCGTCGCGGCCCGGGCGGCGACGAAGAGCACGAAGCGGGCGACGACCAGGCCGACGATTCCACCGGGGTCGATCCCAGCCCCCGTGATCGACCCTCACCAGGGACCCTCGGTCCGCGCCCCGGGGGTCCACCGGCCCTGCTCACCCCGCCCACGAGCACGGCGACTCCTCCCGTCACCTGCGCTACGTTCACTGCGGCGGCCCCCCGCCCGGTCGGGAGCCGCGGTGAGGGATGTGGCGAGATGACCGTTCTCCTTGCAGTCTGTGCCACCGTTCTCGTGGTGGTCGCGATGATCGTCGGGACGAGCACGCGGGTCGTGCGCCAGTACGAGCGCGGTGTCGTCTTCCGGTTCGGCAGGGTGGAGCCCGGCACGACGAGAGCGCCCGGGATCGTCCTGCTCTGGCCGATCGCGGACCGGTTGACGAAGGTCAACATGCAGATCGTGACCCTCCCGGTCCCGGCGCAGGACGGCATCACCCGCGACAACGTCACCGTGCGGGTCGACGCGGTCATCTACTTCCGGGTGATCGATCCGGTCCGCGTGGCGGTGGACGTGCAGGACTACATGTCCGCCGTCGGACAGCTCGCCCAGACGTCCCTGCGGTCGATCATCGGGAAGAGCGACCTCGACGACCTGCTCAGCAACCGGGAGAAGCTCAACCAGGGCCTCGAGCTGATGATCGACACCCCGGTGATGGACTGGGGCCTGCACATCGACCGCGTCGAGATCAAGGACGTCTCGCTGCCCGAGTCGATGAAGCGCTCGATGTCGCGGCAGGCCGAGGCCGAGCGCGAACGTCGCGCCCGCATCATCACCGCCGACGGCGAGCGCCAGGCGGCGGCGATGCTCTCCGAGGCCGCCGAGACGATGGCCGACCACCCGGCCTCGCTGCAGCTCCGGCTCCTGGAGACGGTGGTGGAGGTGGCGGCCGAGAAGAACTCGACGCTCGTCCTCCCCTTCCCCGTCGAGCTGCTCCGGTTCCTCGAGCGCATCACCCCGTCCGAGGGGCGGCCCCCGGACGCGACGACCCGGATCGGCCCGCCGCCGGCACGCCACCGCGCGGTGCCCGGCCCGGCCGGTCCCCCGGCCCCCCGCCGCGCAGCGCCCCGGATGCGCCCCCGCCCACGCCCGCGAACGCCGCGGAGGGCGCCGGTGGGCGCGACCCGCGCCCGCCGGCGGCGCAGCCGTGATCATCAGTAAGCGCTTGCTGCCACACTCCCGTCACGACACACGGTCGGAGTGAGGTGGCTCCGGAGGCGGACGGCGTGCACTCTCTTGTGCCATGGCCGACACGCCGATCGACGCGCGGGCTCGGGACGGGCACGACGAGAGCGCCGACCGAGTCGAAGTGCACCTCGACGACACGTACGACGACGCCGTGCTGAGGGTGTTCCGGACCGCCCAGTGGATCCCGCCGGCGTACCGCCAGGCGTACCTCGACGGCGCGGCCCGCGTCCTGGGGCGCGCCCCGCTCACCCTCGAGTCCTGACCGCGACGGCTCGTCCGTCCCGCCCCGGCGACACCGGGCACGGCATGATGACGGCGTGGGCGCACCGAGCATGAAGGAGGTCGCGGCGCACGCCGGGGTCTCGCTCGGCACGGTCTCCAACGTGCTCAACCGGCCCGAGCGGGTCGCGGCGGCGACGCGAAGCCGGGTCGAGGCGGCCATCACGGCGCTGGGCTTCGTGCGCAACGAGTCGGCGCGACACCTCCGCTCCGGGCGCAGCCGCACCCTGGCCTTCGTCGTCCTCGACGCCGCGAACCCGTTCTTCACCGACGTGGCCGCGGGCGTGCAGCGCTCCGCGGACGCCGCCGACCTCGCGACCTACCTGTGCGACTGCGGCGGCGACCCTGACCGGCAGGCCCGCTACCTCGACCTCCTGGCCGAGCAGCGGGTCCAGGGCGTGCTCGTGACCCCGGTGGACCCGACCGACCCGCGGCTCGAGCAGCTGCCACGGCGGGGAACGCCGGTCGTCCTGGTCGACCGCGGCGCCGGCCCGACGCACTGCTCGGTGACCGTCGACGACGTCACCGGCGGCGCCCTGGCCGTGGACCACCTGCTGGAGCTGGGGCACGAGCGGATCGCGGTCGTCGGGGGCCCGACGTCGCTGGGCCAGGTCGCCGACCGCATCACCGGCGCCCGGTCGGCCCTCGAGCGCGTCGGGCGCGATCCGGCGGACCTCGTGGTCGTCGAGACGACCGGTCTGACCGTCGCGGAGGGCCGCCGCGCCGGCGACCGGCTCGCGGGCCTGCCGTCCCGGCGTCGGCCGACCGCCGTGTTCTGCGCGAACGACCTGCTCGCACTCGGGCTCCTGCAGCGCAGCGTCGGGCGGGGCCTGCGGGTACCCCACGACCTCGCGATCGTCGGCTACGACGACATCGAGTTCGCCGAGGCCGCCGCGGTGCCGCTGACGTCGGTGGCCCAGCCCCGCGAGCTCCTCGGCCGGACCGCGGTGGACCTCCTGCTCGCCGAGGTCGGCGCCGGCCCGGAGCACGAGCACCGCCGGGTCGTGTTCGCCCCGGAGCTCGTCGTGCGCTCCTCCACCGCCGTGCCCGGTCCCGCGACGGGGTGAGGCACGGCGCCGGCCCGGCCCCGCGGGGTGCGGGACCGGGCCGGCGCGGCGCAGCGCGGGAGGCGGTCAGGGAGCGACCGGGCTCGCCGGGGCGTGGTCGGCGCGCTCCGCCTCGATCTGCTCGAGGGACTTGCCGGTGGTGTCGGGCATGGCGAGGTAGCCGACGATGCCGCTGACCAGCAGGAACAGGGTGAGCAGCAGCGCCACGGGGACGATGCCGATCGAGGACAGCAACGGCACGACCAGGCTGAAGGCCCCCAGGACCACCCGGGCGACGCCGAAGGTGAGGCCCTGCGCGGTGCCGCGCAGCATCGTCGGGAACAGCTCCTGGCTGGTCAGCTTGTAGGTGGCCTCGCCGGCGACCGCGCTGCCGACGTAGAACAGCAGGACGCTCGCGATGACGCTCGGCACGGTGAAGTCGACGACCAGGTAGAGCCCGTAGGAGCAGATCTGCATGACGGCGCCGAGGGCGAACAGGCCCTTCCGGACGCCGTGGCTGCGGTCGTAGAACGGCATGAACAGCGCGAGCGTGCCGACGATGCCCGCGGCGAAGCCGAGGCACGACAGGGCCACGCCGGCGGCGTTCGAGCCCGCCCCGATGGTCTCGACCATGTACGGGGTGAAGATGCCCGCGGTACCGGCCGCGAGGTTCCAGAACGTGTAGAAGGTCCCCGTGTAGAGCAGCGCCTTGAGGTGGTTGCCGCGGAAGAGGGCGCGCACCCGCTGGGCGGCGTTGCCGGGCAGCTCGCTCGCCGTGCGCCAGCGGGCCGACTCGGCGATACCCCGCCGCATCACCCAGGTCACGATCGCGGCGACGAACAGGCTCCCGAAGACGATCCGCGTCCCGAGCAGGCCCAGCGGGTCGAGGGCGAACGCGAGCAGCAGGACGACGACCGGGCCGACGTACCAGGACACCTGGGTGAACCCGAGCAACCGTGCCCGGCCCCGGTCGGGCGCGAACTCGCCGACCAGCGCCAGGGAGGTCGGCACGTCGGCGCCGACCGCGACGCCGACGACCACCGTGCCCACGAAGAGCATCGCGGGGTTCACGGCCAGCGCGATGAGCGCGATGCCCAGCGCGTACACGAGCAGGTCCCACTTGTAGATGCGCTTGCGGCCGACCTTGTCCCCCAGCCGGCCGCCGAAGATCGCGCCGATCGCGCAGCCGATCGCGTTCGGGCCGATCGCGGCGAGGATGCCCACGCCGGTGTCCGACAGGCCGAACTCCTCCTGGAACACCGCGAGCCCCGAGCCCAGCGCGACGATCGAGCCCGCGTCGAGGTAGGACGCCATCCCGGCCAGGCCCGTCCACTTCCACTGCTGCCTGCTGATGGTGGCGTCGCCCCCGCCGCTGCCCTGCGGGGGACCGGTCTCCGTCGCCGGTGTCTCGGACATCGGGAACCCTCCTCGTCGTCGTCGACGCGTGTCCGTCAGTGACCGTCACTGATTGAAACGTATTAGTGCGGCAACGTAAGGACGCGTCGCGACGGTCACAAGGGTTCCGGTCCGGACGATCTCGCTGAACCGCTCCAGGCCGTGCGACCTGGATCGCCGTCGTTGACCTCGCGGACGGCGTCTGTCTACCGTCGCGGTGAAACGATCAAATCAGTGCGGGAGGCCGCCATGACCGTCGCCCTCGACAGCGCCGCCGTCCGTCGCGACCTGGCCGAGCAGAGCATCGACACGCCGTCGTGGGCGTACGGGAACTCCGGGACCCGCTTCAAGGTGTTCGCCCGGGCCGGGGTGCCGCGCGACCCCTGGGAGAAGATCGCCGACGCGGCCGTGGTGCACCGCCTGACGGGGGCGGCCCCGACCGTCTCGCTCCACATCCCGTGGGACCGGGTCGAGGACTACGGCGAGCTGGCCAAGGCCGCCGCGGAGCAGGGCCTGGGCATCGGCGCGATCAACGCCAACGTCTTCCAGGACGACGACTACCGGCTCGGCTCGGTGACGCACCCGGACCCCCGGGTGCGGCGCAAGGCCACCGACGCCCTGCGGCACTGCGTCGACGTCATGGACGCCACCGGCAGCCGCGACCTCAAGCTCTGGTTCGCCGACGGCACCAACTACCCCGGGCAGGACTCGATGCGTGCGCGCCAGGACCGGCTCGCCGAGGCCCTGCACGAGGTCTACGACCGCCTCGGCGACGACCAGCGGATCCTGCTCGAGTACAAGCTCTTCGAGCCGGCCTTCTACCACACCGACGTCCCGGACTGGGGCACGTCGTACGCGCACTGCCTCGAGCTCGGGCCGAAGGCGACGGTGTGCATCGACACCGGCCACCACGCGCCCGGCACCAACATCGAGTTCATCGTCGCGTTCCTCGTGCGCGCCGGGCGCCTCGGCGCGTTCGACTTCAACTCGCGCTTCTACGCCGACGACGACCTCATGGTCGGCGCCGCCGACCCGTTCCAGCTGTTCCGGATCCTGAACGAGATCGTCGAGGCCGGCGTGCACACCCCGGCCTCGGGCATCGCGTTCATGCTCGACCAGTGCCACAACATCGAGGCGAAGATCCCCGCGATCATCCGCTCGGTGATGAACGTGCAGGAGGCCACGGCCAAGGCCCTCGTCCTCGACCGCGACGCGCTGGCCGCCGCGCGCGACGCGGGTGACGTGCTCGGCGCGAACGAGGTCCTCATGGACGCCTACGCCACCGACGTCCGCCCGCTGCTGCGCGAGGTGCGCGAGGTGAAGGGCCTCGACCCCGACCCGCTGGGCGCCTACCGCCGCTCGGGTCACCAGGAGCGCATCGAGACCGAGCGCGTCGGCGGCACCCAGGCCGGCTGGGGCGCATGAGCACCGAGGAGGACGACACCGTGACCCCCGAGCCCGTCCGCGACCTGCTCGCCCGCAGCAACCGCCTGGGCGCCGACCCCACCACGACCAACTACGCCGGCGGGAACGCCTCCGCGACGGGCACGGCCCGCGACCCGGCGACCGGCGGCGACGTCGACCTGCTGTGGGTCAAGGGCTCCGGCGGCGACCTCGGCACCCTCACCGAGGCCGGCCTCGCGGTCCTGCGCCTCGACCGCCTGCGCTCGCTCGTCGACGTCTACCCCGGCGTCGAGCGCGAGGACGAGATGGTCGCCGCGTTCGACTACTGCCTGCACGGGCGGGGTGGGGCCGCCCCGTCGATCGACACCGCGATGCACGGCCTGGTCGAGGCCGCCCACGTCGACCATCTGCACCCCGACGCCGGGATCGCGATCGCGACCGCCGCCGACGGGGAGGCGCTCACCAAGGAGATCTTCGGTGACCGCGTCGTGTGGGTGCCGTGGCGGCGCCCGGGCTTCCAGCTCGGGCTCGACATCGCCGCGGTGGCCCGGGAGCACCCGCGGGCGATCGGCGTCGTCCTCGGCGGCCACGGCATCACGGCCTGGGGCGCGACCTCGGACGAGTGCGAGCAGCGCTCGATGGAGATCATCCGGACCGCGCAGCGGGCCATCGACGCCCGCGGCGGCACCGATCCCTCCGTGGCGTTCGGCGCGGTCCGCCCCGGCTACGAGGCCCTGCCGGAGGCCGAGCGCCACGCCCGCGCCGCCGCCCTCGCGCCGGTGCTGCGCGGGCTCGCGTCCACCGACCGCCGCGTGGTCGGGCACTACACGGACGCCGACGCCGTCCTGGAGTTCCTGGCGCGCTCCGAGCTCGGGCGCCTCGCCGCCCTGGGCACCTCGTGCCCCGACCACTTCCTGCGCACCAAGGTCCGCCCCCTGGTCGTGGACCTGCCCGGGGACGCGCCGCTCGACGACGTCGTGGCCCGGTTGCGCGCGCTGCACGCGGACTACCGGGAGGACTACCGCGCCTACTACGAGCGGCACGCGGACGCCGACTCGCCCGCGATGCGCGGGGCGGACCCGGCGATCGTGCTCGTCCCCGGCGTCGGGATGTTCTCCTTCGGCGCCGACGCCGCGACCGCCCGGATCGCGGGCGAGTTCTACGTCAACGCCGTCAACGTCATGCGCGGCGCCGAGACGCTCTCGACCTACGCCCCGATCGACGAGGCCGAGAAGTTCCGCATCGAGTACTGGGCGCTCGAGGAGGCCAAGCTCGCGCGGCGGCCGGCCCCGAAGCCCCTGGCCGGACGGGTCGCGCTGGTCACCGGCGGCGGCTCCGGCATCGGGCGCGCGACCGCGCACCGGCTGGCCGCCGAGGGCGCGTGCGTCGTCGTGGCCGACCGCGACGGCGAGGCCGCCGCGCAGGTGGCGGGCGAGCTCGGGGACGCCGACGTCGCGGTGCCGGTGACCGTCGACGTCACGTCGTCCGACGCGGTCGCCGGCGCGCTGGACGCCGCCGCGCTGGCCTTCGGCGGGGTCGACCTCGTCGTCAACAACGCCGGGCTGTCGATCTCGAAGCCGCTGCTGGAGACCACCGATGCCGACTGGGACCTCCAGCACGACGTCATGGCGCGCGGCTCGTTCCTCGTCTCCCGCGCCGCCGCGCGCGTGATGGTCGCGCAGGGTCGGGGCGGCGACATCGTGTACATCGCGTCGAAGAACGGGGTGGTCGCCGGCCCGAACAACGTCGCCTACGGCGCGGCGAAGGCCGACCAGGCCCACCAGGTGCGGCTGCTCGCCGCGGAGCTGGGCGAGCACGGGATCCGCGTCAACGGCGTGAACCCCGACGGCGTCGTGCGCGGGTCGGGCATCTTCGCCGGTGGCTGGGGCGCGCAGCGCGCCGCGGTCTACGGCGTCGAGGAGTCCGAGCTCGGCGCCTTCTACGCGCAGCGGACCCTGCTGGGGCGCGAGGTGCTGCCCGAGAACGTGGCGGACGCGGTGTTCGTGCTCTGCTCGTCGGACCTGTCCCACACCACCGGCCTGCACGTCCCCGTCGACGCCGGCGTGGCGGCCGCGTTCCTGCGATGAGCCGCGACGTCACGGTCGCCGCCGTCGACCTCGGGGCCTCCTCGGGGCGGGTCGTGCGGGCACGGGTGGGCGGCGGCGACGGCCTCCGGCTGTCCGAGGTGCACCGCTTCGCCAACGGCCCGGTGCGGGTGCACGACACCCTGTACTGGGACGTCGTCGGGCTCTGGCGCGAGATCCTCACCGGGCTGCGCGAGGCCGGGCCGGTGGACGGCGTCGGCGTCGACACCTGGGCCGTCGACTGCGGCCTGGTCGACGCCGACGGCGTGCTGCTGGGGACCCCCGTGCACCACCGCGACGGGCGCACCGCGGGCGTGGCGGAGCGGGTGCACCGCACGGTGCCCGCCGCCGAGCTCTACGCCCGCACCGGGCTGCAGGAGCTGCCGTTCACGACGATCTACCAGCTCGTCGCCGCGTCCGGCAGCGCCCAGCTCGCGGCCGCCCGGGGGCTGCTGCTGATCCCCGACCTGCTGTCGTCCTGGCTCACCGGCGTCCGGGTCGCCGAGGTCACCAACGCCTCCACCACCGGGCTGCTCGCGGCCGACGGCTCGGCGTGGGACGTCGAGCTGGCCGAGCGCGTCGGCATCGATCCCGGCCTGCTGCCCCCGCTGCGGGCGCCGGGCAGCACGATCGGAACTCTGCTCGCATCGGTCGCCGGGGACACCGGCCTCGACCCGGCGACCCCGGTCCTCGCGGTCGGCTCGCACGACACGGCCTCCGCCGTGGTGGGCGTGCCCGCGACGGACGAGCGCTTCGCCTACGTCTCGTGCGGCACGTGGTCGCTGGTGGGGGTCGAGCTGCCCGGCCCGGTGCTGGGCGAGGCCTCCCGCGCCGCGAACTTCTCCAACGAGCGCGGCGTCGACGGCACCGTGCGCTACCTGCGCAACGTCATGGGTCTGTGGCTGCTGCAGGAGTGCCTGCGCGCGTGGGGCTCGCCGCCCCTGGAACCGCTGCTGCAGGAGGCCGAGGACCACGGCGGCCCGGCCGTGGTGGTCGACGCCGCCGACGAGGCGTTCCTCGCGCCGGGCGACATGCCCGCGCGCATCGCGGCGGCGGTGGCCGCGCTCGGGCAGCCCGTGCCGGACACCTGGGCGGGGATCGTGCGCTGCGTGCTCGACAGCCTCGCGCTCGCGCACCGCCGCACCGTCCGCGAGGCCGCGGCGCTGTCGGGACGGGACGTCGACGCCGTCCACGTCGTCGGCGGCGGGGCCCGCAACCGGCTGCTCTGCCGGCTCACCGCCGACGCCTGCGACCGGCCCGTCGTCGCCGGCCCCGTGGAGGCCACCGCGACGGGGAACGTGCTGGTCCAGGCCCGCGCCCTGGGCGCGCTCGAGGGCGACCTGGCCGACCTGCGGGCGTTCCTCGCGCAGCACGTCACGACCGAGACGTTCGCGCCGGTCGGGACGACGCGCTGGGACGACCTCGAGGCCGTCCTCGCCCGCTGACCACACCCCGCGAAGGGAGACCGCCGTGCCGCACCACTGCTTCGTGCACCACGTCCGCCGCGACCGGCTCGACGCCTACCGCGACCGCCACCGCGAGGTGTGGCCCGCGATGCTGCGGGCACTGCGCGACGCGGGATGGCGCGACTACCGGCTCTACCTCGGCGAGGACGGGCTGCTCGTCGGGCATGTGGAGGCCGACGACCTCGACGCCGCGCAGGCGGCGATGGAGCGCACCGCGGTTAACGAGCGCTGGCAGGCCGCGATGGCCGAGTTCTTCGACGGCGGCCGCCCGGACACGGCGTTCCGGGTCCTCGAGCCGGTGTTCCACCTCGAGTCGCAGCTCGCCCGGCTCGACGAGCCGGACCGGTGACGGCCCGCGCCGGCTACGACGACCCCGCGGCCACGAGCCTCGCGGCGAGGGGTTCGAGCACCGCGATCAGCTCGTCGCGCTCGGCGGGGGCGAGGGCGTCGTAGGGCGGGGCGGCGAGCTCGTCGGTCAGGGCCTCGATGCGGTCCTTGGTCGCACGCCCGGCGTCGGTGAAGCGACCCTCGGCGTCGACGAGCCCGCGCCCGCGCAGGCCGTCCATGACCGCCGCGAGCCGCGGCCTCGGCAGGTGGTGGATGCGCCCGAACGACTCGGGCGGGTGGATGCCCATGTCCAGCGCCGACAGCACGTGGGCCTCCGTGCCACCGATGCCCGCGCCGACGAGGGCGGCGACATGCCCGTCCCCGCGGTGCTCGCGCAGCATGGTCGCGGAGTGCCACAGCCGGGTGACCGGGTCGTCCGGCACCGGCAGGGTGCGCCACCCGGCGTACATGACGCGACCCGCGGTGGGCGCGCCCCGGGCGGCCTTCGTCGTCAGGTCGGCGGCGCGCACGAGCCCCGGGGAGCCGGCCAGCTCGTCGCCGAGGATCCGCCGCACCGAGGCCGCGCTCCCCCGCTCCCACGCGGCGAAGGAGGTCATCGGCGCGACGGTCTCCCAGGCGCTCGGGATGTGCCGCGCGACCTCCCCGTCGGCGAAGCTGTAGAACGCCGCGTGCACCACCTCCGCCGGTACCCGCCCGAGCGGCGCGGCCCGGCTCGCGAAGTACCCGTCCCAGTAGGTGCGGTGGCCGAGCGCGGCCAGCTCCTCGTTGCTCTCCTGGGCGAAGAAGGTGACCAGGCAGATCGGCTCCAGGAGCTCGAACATGCGGCGGGCGATGCGGGTCATGGGTCCCTCCCTCGGGTGGGTCGTCACCGGGGCGACGAACGGAGGCCCCCCGTTTCGACGCCCGCTGGGGCACGATCGCAGCATGTGCCGCAACATCCGGGTCCTCCACAACTTCGAGCCCCCGGCCACCGACACCGAGGTGCACGAGGCCGCCCTGCAGTACGTGCGCAAGATCAGTGGTGCGGCGCGCCCCTCGAAGGCCAACGAGGAGGCCTTCGCCCGGGCCGTCGCCGAGATCACGGCGAGCACCCGCACGCTGCTCGACGAGCTGGTCACCACCGCCCCGCCGAAGGACCGCGAGGTCGAGGCGACCAAGGCCCGGGAGCGGGCCCGCGAGCGCTACGCCCGCTGATTCCGGCCGGGGTTTGCGCGCGGGCCACAGCGCCGATCACCGGCGTCGTGACCGACGACTACCTCCACCGGCAGGACGTCACGACCCGGTGGAACGACAACGACCAGTACGGGCACCTCAACAACGTCGTGCACCACTCGATCATGGACACGGTCGTGAACCGCTGGATGATCGAGAACGGGTGTCTCGACCCGCACGAGGGCGACACGGTCGGCCTGGTGATCGAGGTGCACTGCGAGTACCGGGCGCAGGCCGGCTTCCCCGACGTGGTCTCGGTGGGCCTGCGGGTCGGGGAGCTCGGCACCACGAGCGTGCGCTTCGAGGTCGGCATGTACCGCGGCGACGGCGAGCTGTTCTTCACCGGTCACTTCGTGCAGGCGTTCATCGACCGCGCCAGCGAGGAGACCGTGCCGATCGAGGGCGAGCGCCGGGCGGCGCTGGAGGGCCTGCTGCGGCCCCGCTGAGTCGGGGACGGCTCCGATCTGCCGTCGGCACCGGGTGACGAGGTGCCCGCCGCCTGCGGGCACCGGCTCGGTCGAAGGACCCGGAGCGAGCAGGTCGGACGACCCTGGTCGCCCGGGCTGATCCCGGCCGACCCTCCGGTCCGTGAGCCCGGCCACCGCTGTCCTGCGCGAGGGCGTCGCCTCCGGTGAGGAGACGACCGGCGTCGAGGTCCGCGGGGACCTCGACCGCGGCTGGTGGGCCGCCTTCGAGACCCCCACGCCTGGCGGCCCCGTCGACGGCCCCGCCGTGCTCACCGAGCACACGGGGACCCGACTCCGGATCGAGGCGAGGCCGGCCACCACGCCTCGCGAGCTCGACAGGGCCCTCGCCGATGTGCGGCCCGTCCTGGGGAGGAGCGTGCAGCACGTCGTCCTCGACGTGCACCGGCTGGGTGACGGCGACCCCGTCCTCGCGCGCGCCCTGGAGCGACTGCGGACGCGCCTGCTCGTCCACGGAGTGTCCGTGGAGGTCGTCGGCGTGCCGCCCTCCCTGAGGGCGCGGTGGGGCGACGGGCGGCCCGTGCGCTACCACCTCGAGGAGGACCCGTCCTGACCGGGACCGGGCCCCGAGCGCCCCGGGAGCGGAGCGGACCGATGCGGGACCCTCGCCTCGCGATCACGGGACCGAAGGCCCCCTGCCGTCGGCTGCGCGGTTCCTACCGTCCGGAGTCACCACCACCGACACAGGAGGCTCCCCGATGAGCACCGCCAACTCGAAGCCCTGGGCCGCGACCCTCATCGCCCGACTCGTCCGCGCCCGTGACGTCGATGTCCTCGAGGTGATCGAGGGACGACACGGCGAGTTCACCCGGCGACTGGTCGGCCACCGCGGACCGGTGGCGTCGCCGGTCGAGGTCCTCGACGCCGACGCGCGCCGCGAGCTGCTGTCGGACCTCCGCGATGAGCTCGCGGCACCGCCCGTCGACGTCGACGCCGCCGACCTGGAGGAGTTCGCCGCGATGCTCGAGCGTTCCCTGACCGACGAGATGGCCGCGGCGGGCTGATCGTCGAGCCGCGCGGTCCGAAGCCCGTCGCCGCCGGTGAGGAGAGGGAGGCGCTGCAACGGATGCTCGCCGGCGTCCCGAGTTCGTGCTGGTGACGTCCGAGGGCCCCCACCGCGGCGAGACCCGACGACCGCCTCACTCCGGTGGCGGGTCCCCGAGCGCCGGGTAGCGGCGTATCTCGATCGACTCGTGCAGTCCGAGGTCGCCGCTGCCGAGGGCGATGAGCGGGCGACCCACGGCCCGCGGGAGACGGGTGACGAGCGCGGTCCCGGTCGCGAGCGCCCACACCCCCGCCCTCGTGCCCGGGACCAGCTTGCGGGCCATCGTCGTCGCGAAGTCCCGGCTGCGGTGGACGTAGTCGGCCATCGCGGCCTCGTACGCCGGGTAGGCGGTCGCGGTGTCGCCGCGGGCCTCGGCGAGCTCGCCGGCGAGCGTGTGGGCGCCGACCACCGCGAGGCTGGTGCTGCCCCCGACTGCGGGCCCGGGGCAGTACCCGGCGTCACCGACCAGCGCGACGCGGCCACGGGACCAGGTGTCGAGCACCAGCTGCGTGATGGCGTCGAAGTAGAACGCCGAACTGCGGTCGACCTCGTCGAGCAGACCGGGGACCGGGTCGCCGAGATCGCCGAACGTCTCGTGCAGCAGCTGCTTCTGGCGTGCGAGGTCGTGGTGCCCGACGTCGAGCTCGGCGGGCGGGCGGAACAGGAAGAACGCGCGGGCGTCGGGCGAGTGGCGGGCGCCGTAGATCCCCACCATCCGGTTCGCCCCGAGCACGGTGGTCATCAGGCCCGGTGGCCGCTCACCCGGGATCGTCGCGACGGCGATGTAGCCGCCGAGCCAGCGCGAGTACCCCGCCTCCGGGCCGAACACGAGCCGGCGGACCCCGGAGTGCAGGCCGTCGGCACCGATCACCGCGTCGAACCGGCGCGACGGCGTCCGCTCGAAGGTGACGACGCCGTCGTCGTCGATCGCGGTGATCCGGTCGTCGAACACGTACTCCACGTCATGACGCGTGGCGTCGTAGAGGATCTCGCTGAGATCGTCCCGCATGATCTCGACGTGGCGATCGGACAGCGCCCCCATGAGCCTGGCCATGTCGATGGTGACCTCGCGGTCCGAGCCCTCGCGCCGGATGATCATCCGCTCGGTGCCGGTGGCGCGATCCCGGACCGCGTCCTGCACGCCCATCCGTTCCAGGACGTCCATGGCGGGGGTGAAGAGGTCGACGGCGTGGCCCCCGGTCCTGCGCAGCCGCGGTGACTGCTCGACGACGGTGACCTCGATGCCGGCGCGGTGCAACCAGTGGGCCACCACCGGGCCGGCCACGCTCGCCCCCGAGACCACGACGTCCACGGTCCACCTCCGCCACTGACGCTAGACGTCTCCGCCGTCGCAGGGACCGGCAACGACTCGCGGGGCCGACGGGGAACGCCACACTTCCGGCCCCGGTCGATCCTCCGTCGACGTCGCTGCGGCGCCTCATGGGCGGATGACCACCCGCCCGTCGAGTCCGCCGGCCTCGACCAGCCGGTGGGCACGCCGGACCTCGTCGAGCGGCAGGATCTCCGCCACGTCCGTGGTGAGTCGGCCCGTGTCGGCGAGGCGCGCGAGCCCGGCCAGGCGTCGGCCGTCCGCGGCGACCTCGTGCACGATCACGGTCGTCCCGCGGACGGGGGGTGGCGCGAACGGGCGCACCAGGGCGACGAAGACGCCGCGGGACCGCAGGGCGTCGTGCGCGGCGATCCCGGCGCGGGCGGCGTCGACCACGGCGTCGACGCCGCCCGGCACCCGGGCGCGGACCTCCTGCGCGAGGGTGTGCTCGGTCAGCTCGTCCGTGGCCACCACGATCCCGGCGCCCCGTGCTCTCGCGCGCCCGGCGTGGCGGCTCCGCACGGCCGCCACCGTGGCGATCCCCCGGTCACGAGCCAGTTCCAGCACGTATCCGCCGACCCCGCCCGCGGCTCCGGTCACCAGCAGGGTGTCCCCGATGTGCAGCCCGGTGGCGTCGAGGGCGCCCACCGCGGTCAGACCGTTGAGGGGCAGGGTGGCCGCCTGCTCCGCGGTCCAGGTCGCGGGGGCCGACGCGACCGCGGAGCGGTCGAGGACGACGAGCTCGGCGTGCGCCCCCGCTCCGGCCAGGAGGTCGCACAGGCCGATCACCCGCGCACCGACCTGGAGGTCGCCGACCCGGGTGCCGAGCGCGCGGACGACGCCCGCGACGTCCCACCCCGGGCCCACCGGCAACGCCGGCGTCATCAGCCCGGCCTCCACC
The DNA here is from genome assembly GCF_028737205.1 of Actinomycetospora lutea. GTDB lineage: Bacteria > Actinomycetota > Actinomycetes > Mycobacteriales > Pseudonocardiaceae > Actinomycetospora > Actinomycetospora lutea. The sequence goes on from NZ_JAQZAL010000009.1 coordinate 49,320, forward strand.
AGCAGGCCCGCACGGGCGGACACGTCGATGGCGTTCACCGTCGAGGCGGTGACCTCGACCAGGACCTGGTGGGGCCCCGGCACGGGATCCGGGACCTCCCGCACCGCGAGGTTCTCCGCACCACCGAAAGCCGTCACCGCCACGGAACGCATGTCCACGACGCTAGGAAGTGCGGGGGCCGTCGGGTAGAACGCACTTCCAGGTGCGTTGGTATCCCCGGGACACGGAGGAGCGACCATGACGACGAGCACGGCGGCGCACCGGCGACAGGAAGCCGCGAGCGCCTACCTCGCCGAGCTGGCCACCTGCCCCGGCCACCAGGTGCTCGGCATCCTCGCGGGGAAGTGGACGACGCTGCTGGTCGAGGCCCTCGCCGACGGCCCGGTCCGCTACGGCGAGCTCCGCCGACGCGTCGCCGGTGCGAGCCCGAAGATGCTCACCCAGACCCTGCGTGAGCTGCAGCGGGACGGGATCGTGCGCCGCGAGGTCGTGCCCACCGCCCCGGTGCAGGTCGAGTACTCGCTCACCCCGCTGGGCGAGCGGTTCCTCGACCTCCAGCGGCACGTCCGCGCGTGGGCCCACACCCATGCCGCCGACATCGCCCGTGCCCGCCGGCGGTGGGACGCCGGCGCCTCCTGACGACCGCGCGTCGAGGGCGGCACGTCGTTGGGCGACCCGCCGTGGGGGCGACGCCCCCGCGGACCGAAGTCCCCGGACCGCGGGTCGGCCGACCCTCGCGCGTCCTCGGGTCCCCCGCGATCGTCCCGGGATCGGCCCGTGCGCCCGCGGGTCCGGGACCGGCAGGAGGCCGCGCGTGGCACCGATCGAGGAACGAGCCGGGAGCAGGGCACCGCTCCCCCGCGACCAGGCCGCGCTCGCCGTCGCGCGCTGCGTGGTCGTGTCGCTGTGTCTCCTGGTCCGGGGCCGACTGCGGTGTCCGCGCACCCGGGTGGGCGTGCGGGTGCGGTTCGGCGACGGCAGCACCGCCACGATCTACCGCGAGACGACGGTCGCCGACGCGGTCGCCGCCCGGCCCTGCGCGCTGGTCGTGCGCTTCCGCCTGCGGTGGGTGCGGGGCCGGGGGCACGCCCTGTTCCGTGCCGAGAGCCTGCTCAACACCCCGCTCTTCGCCGGGTTCCCCGGCTTCGTCGCGAAGTGGTGGCTCGCCGCCGACGACAACGGTGTGTACCGCGGCCTCTACGAGTGGGACGACGCCGCCCGGGCCGACGCCTACGCCCGGGCCCTGTGGCGGGTGCTCGCGCTGGTGAGCGTGCCCGGCTCGATCGACTACACGGTGCTCCCCGGCCGGCACCGCGACGACCTGCTCGCGGCCGCGGCACCGGGCGCGGTGGAGGCCGCGCCCGGTGAGTGGTGGCGCCCGGTCGCGGGCTGAGATGTCTCCCGACGTGCTGGTGGTCGGTGCCGGTCCCACGGGCCTGGCGCTGGCGCTGCACGCCCACGCGCACGGCGCGGGGGTGCGCATCGTCGACCGGCGGGTCGAGCCGCGGCCCTCGCGGGCGCTGGTCCTGCACCCCCGCACGCTCGAGCAGCTCCGGCCCCTGGGGCTGGTCGACGTCCTGCGGCGACGGGCCCTCGACGACCCGCAGGCGCTGGTGCACCTGGGCTCCCGGTCGGTGCGCGTCCGGCTCGCCGACCTGGGCGTCGGCGACGGACCCCTCGGCCATCCGTGGATGATCCGCCAGCAGGACGTCGAGGACGTGCTGGCCGACGCCCTCCACGGGCGCGGCGTGCCCGTCGACCGGGGCACGGCTCTCGAGGACCTGGAGATCGGCCGGGAGGGGGCGCACGCGCTGCTCCGTGGCCCGCGGGGCGAGGAGCGTCTCGCCACCCCGTGGGTCGTGGGGTGCGACGGCGTCGACAGCACCGTGCGCCGCCTGGCGGGCATCCCGGTCGTGTCACGGGCCTACCGCCAGGAGGTCCTCCTCGCCGACGTCGACCTCTCCGCCGATCTCGAAGCCGGCGTCGCCCACGTCGCCGCCGCCTCCCGCGGGCTGCTGTTCGTCTTCGCCCTCGGGGAACGCGCGCCGTGGCGGGTCCTCGCGACGCGCGGTGCCACCGCCGCCGGCCGCGACGGGCCGCCCGACCGCGACGAGCTCCAGCGGCTCGTGGATGCGAGCGGCCTCGGGGTCCGGGTCGACCGGGTCGCCTGGTCCGACCGTCTCCGGCTGGCCCGCCGGCTGGCCGGCCACTACCGGCACGGACCGGTCCTCCTCGCCGGCGACGCGGCGCACAGCCACTCCCCCGCGGCGGCGCAGGGGATGAACCTCGGGCTGCAGGACGCGGCCGCGCTCGGCTGGCGGCTCGCCCTCGCGGGATCGGCCCGGCGCCCCGCGGTCCTCGTCGACTCCTACGAGGAGGAACGTCGCCCGGTGGCGCGCGCCTCGATCGCCCTCACCGACCTCGTGTTCTGGGCCGAATCGTCCCCCACCGACGTCGCGGGCCTCCTGCGCGGCGTGGTCGCGCCGCTCGCCGCCCCGCTCGCCCCGGCGCTGCTGCGCCGCCCGGCACTGACCGCCCCGGCGCTGCGGCTGCTCGCGGGCCTGTGGGTGAACCACCGGCACAGCGCCGTGTCGCGCGACGACCTCCCGCGACACCGAGGGCTCCGTCCCGGCGACCGGGTCCCGGACGTCACGGTCGTGGCGGACGACGGGCCGGTCCGGCTGCACGACCTGACCGCCCGACCCGGGCTCCACGTCCTGCTGGCCCGCAACGCCGCGGCGGTCCCGCCCTCGACGGTCGGGCCGGGCGTGCGAGTGCACCGGCTGTGGGACCGCCCGGGGACGACCGCGGTCGCGGTCCGCCCCGACGGCTACCTCGGCTACCGCGGCACCGACCCCGCACGCCTGCGCGCCTGGCTGGAGGACATGGGGGCGTTGGCCGGTGCACCGGCGTCGAACGGCCGGAGGTCCTGAGTTACCACCCGGCGACGACGCCCGAGGGACCGCCGCGGTCGTCGCCGAGCAGGCCCTCGGCCCGGCCTCACGTCGGCGTCGGACCGAGGTGCCGCTGCAGGAACGCGAGGTGCTCGTCGGCGACCTCGTCGAACGTGCCGCCGTGGTAGACGTCGAAGTGCCCCACCGGAAAGATCTTGATCTCCGCCCGCGGTGCGCGGACCGCGCGGTCGGCGACGAAGCGCCAGGAGATCTCGGTGTCGTCGCGGGCCAGCGTGACGAGCAGCGGTGCGCGGATGCGCTCCATGGTTCCCGACCGGTAGCGCGGGGCGTGGAGGAGGAAGCGCGGAGCCACCCTGTTCTCCCACGAGGTGCTGTTCGCCTCGAGCTCGCGGAACAACCCGGCCAGGGCCGGGTCGCTGAACATCGCCTTGTTCATCGCGCCGTAGACCGCGACGTACCGCGGGGACCGACCCAGGAAGCCGCGCACCTCGTCCACCACGGCTGCTCCGACGAGCTGGACCGTGGCGCTCGCGACCTCCCGGAAACGGAGCCCACGCTGCGCCATCTCCTCGCGGAGGTCGCCTCCGCCACGCCAGACGTCGAGGGCCGGCACGTTGGCGACGACGGCCGCCAGTCGGTCGTCCGTCGCCGCGAGCTCGACGACGTGGCTGCCACCCAGCGAGGACCCCCAGAGCGCGATCCGCTCCGCGTCCACCTCGGGAAGGCTCCGAGCGAGCTCCACCGCCCGGCGCAGATCGGCGCGTTGACGCGCGCTGTCGACCAGCTGGCGCGGGACCCCCTCACTCTCGCCGAAATGCCGGTAGTCGAAGGTGAGCACGGCGAGTCCGCCGGCCACGAAGCGCTCGGCGAAGGCCGGGAGGATCCAGTCCATGGTCCCGGAGAAGCCGTGCGCCATGACGACGCACGGCGCGAGGGCGGTACCGGTCGGCCGGTAGAGCCGCCCGCGGCAGGCGACACCCTCGGAGGCGAAGGAGAGGGGCTGGACGTCGGGCTGCACGTCAACGGACATGCGGTCAACGGTCGAGGATCCACGCGGCGGCGAACAGTGCCGAAGTGCCCGTCGGCAGCAGGACGGGGTTCAGGCGGGGGGCGAGGCACTCGATGACCGCGACCCCGCGACCCACCCCGTCCTCGCCACGGATCGCCTCAACGAGACGCGGTGGCCACGGGCCTGCTCACCGTGGGGATGCTGGCCGTGGGTGGTGTGCCCGCGCTGCAGAACGCCACGATCATCATGGGCCTGCCCTTCGCGTTGGTTGGAGTCCCTGCTCGCGGCGAGTCGCGAGTACGGGCCGTGGCCCGTGGCCTCCCGGCCGCCTCACCGCCGACGGACACCACCCCGCGGGCCCCGGGTGGCGACAGCGGCTCGACCGAACCTTCTCGTTCCCCGACCGGGAGCGGGCCGACCGGACACCCGTTCGACCCCGCGGTCGCTCGGTGGGACACGGCAGAGGGAGGATGGTGTGCCGGGCCCGGCGACGTCCTCCGCGCTCCGTGCTCAGCGAACGGCGGCCGGGTGGCGGGACGCCCCGGGCGGGGACGGGGCGGGCGCGACGCTCGGTCGTGGCGCCAGCGTCGCCGCGTAGCGCCGCACCCGCCGGCACCGCAGCACCGCGAACAGCGCCGCCGCTGCGCCGAGCACCGCGAGGGGCGGCTCGACCGCCAGGAGCCCGGCGGCGAGCAGCGCCCCGCCGAGCGCGAGCACCTGCCACTTGCGCAGCGCGGCGACGCACCGCGCCCGCTCGCGCTCGACCTCGCGCGGGTCCACGTCGGCGGGCACCGTCGGGACCCCGGCCCGCGCCTCGCCGCGCAGCGCGAGCCACACGTTGGCCGCGCCCGCGAGCACGAAGACCACCGCCCACACGGGCGCCCCCTGGGACGCCCGCACGCCGGCCAGGATCAGGAAGCCCAGCCCGAGCACGGCGTGACGCCACGACACCGAGGTGGTCACGCGATCGCCCCCACCAGCTCGAGGATCGCGATCACGCCGCAGACGGTGAGGAACACCGAGCCGAGCACGACGAGCGTGCGCAGCGTCCGCCCCATCCGGTAGGGCCCGGGCAGGTTGACCTTGTCGATGTAGACCAGCCCGGCGCCGTAGATGCCGCAGGCGAGGACGCCGCCCAGGATCGACGCGGGCGTGACCAGGTCGGTGAAGCTCAGGTCGGACACGATCGCGATCAGGGCGATGACGCCGGTCCAGCCGTAGACGAGGGGCCGGATGCCGCGCTGCCCCCGCGCCCGCACCCTCTCGGAGACCGCCGCGAGGCTCTCGTAGGCGGTCCACGAGTAGGCCTCCCAGATCGCGTAGATCGTCCCGAAGAGGACCATGACGATCGCGACGATGTAGAAGTACTCGAACACCGGCGCCACCACGCCGAAGAACTGCGACTGGTAGGTCAGGACGTCGTTCTCCTCGGGCACCTGCTGCTGCGCTCCGAGGATCGTCGCCCCGTTCATCATGAAGGCGGCGGCGATGACACCGAGCGCCAGGAACGCCGCGAGCATGTCGAAGAGGGGCGCGCGGCTCCAGGCCCGGGCGTTGGCCACGTCCTCGGAGTCGGTGGAGAGCGGGATCGGTGCGCGGTCGTCCTTCGCCGCGAGATCCTCCTCGGTCCGGGCGGCGTCCCGGTGGCCGAGCATCCCCCACTTCTTCTCGCGCAGCATGCCGGTGTAGCCGATGTAGTCGTACATCCCGCCGCCGAGACCACCCATGAACACCGCGAGCTCGACCCACACCGACGTCTCCGCGACGTCGGGGTATCGCTCGGCCACGAAGGGGGCGTAGTCGGGGATGATCGGCAGCAGCCCGCGGAGGGCGCCGAGCCAGTCCGGGTTCGACACGAACACGGCGATGAGCACCAGCAGCACCATGACGCCGGCGATCGCCACCTGGACCTTCTCCAGCACCGCGTAGCCACCGATGTAGGACAGCGCCGCGGCCACGACCAGCACGCCGATCGCCCACAGGGTGGCGTTGCCGAGCCCCAGGGCGTCCAGGTAGTCCCCGAGGGCCGTCGCCACACCACTGGCCCACCCCGGGAAGGAGGCGAAGCAGATCACCACCAGCACGATCGGGAACCAGCCGCGCGGTCCCGGCATCACGCGCGCGAAGCGGCGCATCGGGTGCTCGCCGGTGAGGGTGATGTAGCGGTTCGACGCGTAGACCAGCGCGCCCTTGGCGAAGCAGCCCACCACGACGGCCCAGAGGACGGCGTAGCCGAACACGGCGCCCTCGCGGGAGGCGAGGATGGACTCGCCGCTGCCGATCGTGAGCGACGCGATGATCGCGCCCGGCCCGAAGTACCGCAGGGCGGTCGTGACGCCGACCCGGCGCTGTCGCAGGGCCGCAGGCGCCTCGGGCAACCGGAGCTCGGGGCCCGTGACCCGTCCTGTCTCGGATGTGGACATGTCGATCACTCAGATCGTGTAGGAAATTTCCTGTAGGGTGCGTGTGAGGCCCCTCACGCGTCAAGGGGTGCACGGGGAGGACGGTCGTGAGCACCGCAGCGCCGAGGGCGATCGGCCCGCTACCGCGGCGTCAGATGTTGGCCGACGACGTCCACGAGGCGATCAAGGCGCTGATCATGGACAACGCCATCGAGCCGGGCGCCCGGGTCTCGATCGACGGCCTCGCGCGCCAGCTCGGGGTCTCGCCCACCCCGGTCCGGGAGGCGCTCGCGCGTCTCGAGTCGGCCGAGCTCGTGGTCAAGGAGCCGCTGCGGGGCTACCGGACCACGCCGTTGCTCACCCGCGAGCAGCTCGACGATCTCTACCAGTTCCGGCTGCTCATCGAGCCGTGGGCGGCGAGGCGGGCCGCCGAGCACAGCGACGCGGAGGGGCGGGCGCGCCTGGACGCCGAGATGCGCTCCTGCGCGACGCCGGCGGACGACACCTACGACTCCTACAAGGCGCTCGCCGCGCACGACACCCGATTCCACGTCCTCGTGGCCGAGCTGGCCGGCAGCGCGCAGGTCCGGCGGGCGTTCGAGCGCACCCACTGCCACCTGCACATCTTCCGGCTCCACTACGACCGCGGTCTCGGCGAGCAGACCATCGCCGAGCACCGCCGCATCACGCGCGCGGTCCTCGACGGCGACCCCGGGGCGGCGGAGGCGGCGATGCGCGAGCACCTCGAGGCCGCCTGCTACGAGCGCCTGCGCCCGGTGTCCGAGGAGGCCGGCGGCCCCACGCGCGGCTGAGCGGCGTCTCATCCCATCCGCAGCACCTCCGACGTGCCGAACCGCTCCGCGACGAGCTGCTTGACCCCGCGGGGGAAGTCGCGCTCGCAGGCGAGGTGGGTCGCGGTGAACTTGCGCATCGCGCCGCCATCGCCGGCGAACGCGGCCGCGCAGAGCTCGGGGGCGACGTTGGCCAGGGCGAGGATGCCGCCCGCGGCGCCGAGGGCTCCGGCCATGTGGATCAGCGCGGGGTTCCCGGTCCAGACGGGTCCGGCGTAGGAGTCGACGGTGGCCAGCAGCCGGGTCGGGTCGCCCGAGGAGTCCTTGCAGCCCGCGACGGGCAGCGCGGGCAGCGTCTCCACCGGGATGCCGGGCGGTGACACCGCCGGGAAGTGGTAGGCGAGCACGGGGGTCGAGCCGGCGACCTCGGCCAGCTCCCGGTAGTAGCCGCTCGGGTCCGCGAGCCCCCGGGGCGTCCGGGCGATGACGGCGTCGACGCCGGTGTCGACGGCCCGCGCGGTCAGCCGGGCGGCCTGGTGGGTCGACGCGGCTCCGGTGCCGCCCACGACCACGGCGTCACCGACCGCGGCGCGCACGGCGGTGAACAGCCGCAGGCGTTCGTCGTCGTCGAGCGCGTCGGCCTCGCCCGTCGTGCCGGCCACCACGATCGCGTCGGCGCCGAGCTCGACCAGGCGCGCGGCCAGCCCGGCGGTGGCGTCGGCGGCGACCGCGCGGTGGTCGTCGAAGAGCGTCACCAGGGCGACGCCGATGCCGGTGAAGACGGGATCCATGTCGATTCCTCTCCGGTGGGGTCAGTGGTGGGTCAGTGGTGGGTCAGTGGTGGGTCAGTGGGACTCGCGCGGGACCTCGGCCCCGCTCGCGCCGACCAGGAAGTCGAGGTCCGCGCCACGGTCGGCCTGCAGCACGTGCTCGGTGTAGAGGCGGGCCCAGCCGCGGGTGTCCGGGGCGACGGGGGCCCGCCAGCGCTCCCGGCGCCGGGCCAGCTCGTCGTCGTCGACGTGAAGGACCAGCTGCCGGCCAGGCACGTCGAGCTCGATCTCGTCCCCGGTCTCCACGAGCGCGAGCGGTCCCCCGACCGCGGCCTCCGGCGCGACGTGCAGCACGACCGTGCCGTAGGCCGTGCCCGACATCCGCCCGTCGGAGATCCGCACCATGTCCCGCACCCCGCGCGCGAGCAGCTTGCGCGGGAGCCTGACGTTGGCGACCTCGGGCATGCCCGGGTAGCCCCGTGGTCCGCAGTGGCGCAGGACCAGGACCGTCGACTCGTCGCAGTCCGGGGCATCGAGCTCGTCGGCGACCGCCCGGTACCGCTCGGGCGAGTCGAAGACCAGCGCGCGACCCCGGTGCCGCTGCAGGGACGGCGACGCCGCCGACTGCTTGATCACCGCACCGTCCGGGGCGAGATTGCCGCGCAGCACGGCCGTGCCGCTCCCGGCGGGCGCGAGGGGCTCGTCGAACGGCCGGATGACCTCGCGGTTCCAGCACGCGGCGTCCGCGATGGCGTCCCCGACGGTGCCGCCGGCCACGGTGGGCCGCCCGAGGTGGAGCAGCTCGGCGATCTCGGCCATCACCGCCGGCAGCCCGCCCGCGTAGCACAGGTCCTCCATGAGGAACCGGCCCGAGGGCTCGAGATCGACCAGCGTGGGCACGTCGCGCCCCAGCGCGTCGACGTCGTCCAGCGTGAACGGCACCCCCAGGCGGCCCGCGACCGCCGCGAGGTGGATGACGGCGTTGGTCGAGCCGCCGATCGCCGCGTTGACCCGCACCGCGTCCTCGAACGCCTCCCGTGTCATGATCGCCGAAGGCCGCACGTCGGACCGGACGAGCTCGACGATGCGCTGCCCCGCCCGCTGGGCGGTCTCGTCGCGGCGGGCGTCGACGGCGGGCCACGTCGCCGAGTACGGCAGCTGCATCCCGAGCGCCTCGGCCAGGCACGCCATCGTCGATGCGGTCCCCATCGTCATGCAGTGCCCCGGCGACCGCGCCATCGCACCCTCCGCGACGGCGCACTCGGCCTGCGTGATCGTCCCGGCCGCGAGCTCCTCCTCGAAGCGCCACACCTGCGTGCCCGAACCCAGCTGACGGCCCTGGTAGCGGCCGCTGAGCATCGGGCCGCCGGTGACCATGACGGCCGGGAGGTCGACGCTGGCCGCGGCCATCAGCAGGCCGGGCGTCGTCTTGTCGCACCCCGAGAGCAGGACCAGCCCGTCGAGGGGGTTGGCCCGCATCAGCTCCTCGGCCTCCATCGCCAGGAGGTTGCGGTAGAGCATCGCGGTGGGCCGCAGCAGGGTCTCGCCGAGCCCGGTGCACGGGAACTCCCGCGGGAACCCGCCGGACTGCCACACGCCCCGCTTGACCGCCTCGGCGACGCGGTGCAGGTGGGCGTTGCAGGGCACCAGCTCCGACCACGTGGTGGCGATGCCGATCACCGGGCGGCCGTCGAAGACCTCGTCGGTGACGCCCTGGTTGCGCATCCAGGAGCGGTGGATCATCCCGGATCGGCCCTGCGCCCCGAACCACGCCGTGCTGCGTCCGCTCATGCTCGTCCTCCCGCGGTCGTCATGTGGGCCCGGACCCACTCCTCGACCTCCACGACGTGGGTGGTCGCCGCGGTCCACGCGGCGAGCGAGTCACGCGCGCGCAGGGCCCGCACGATCGCCACGTGCTGGTCGTGGGTCCAGGACAGGACGTCGTACTCGACGATCGCGCGCCAGATCCGCACCCGGGCCGTGCGCCCGGCGACGGCGGCGGTCAGCGACGCGAGCGTCGGGTTGCCGCCCGCGACGGCGATGGCGGCGTGGAAGTCGAGATCCTGGGCGACGAGGCGCTCGGGGTCGCTCAGCGCCCGCATGTGCTCCAGCCGGTCCTCGAGGTCCCGGAGGGCCGTCTCGTCGATGCGGGTCGCGGCCAGGGCGGTGACACCGGGCTCCAGCACGCGGCGGCACTCGAACAGCTCGGCGACGCCGTGCTCGCCGACGAGGTCGAGGAACGTCCCGCCGGCGCGCACCAGTCGATCGGGACGCAGATCGCTGACGAACGTGCCGTCGCCGCGACGCACCTCGAGCACGCCCGCCCCCGCGAGCGTGCGCACCGCCTCGCGCAGCGACAGGCGCGAGACGTCGAGCTCGGCCGCCAGGTCCGCCTCCGGCGGCAGGCGCTCCCCCGCCGAGAACTCGCCGTTCTCCACGCGGGCGACGAGCGCCCCGATCACCCGGTCGACGACGCTCCCGGTCCTGGTGCTCCCCCCGGTCCGCGTCACGACCCGGCCCTCCAGGCCGAACCGTGGGGGAAGGCGTACGCGGCCCGGGACGACGGGAGGATCTCGGCGCTGTAGCCGGGACGGCTCGGCGGCAGGTAGGACGCGCCCCGCATCCGCACGGGGTCGACGAAGTGCTCGTGGAGGTGGTCGACGTACTCGATCATCCGGTCCTCGCGGGAGCCGCTGATCGCGACGTAGTCGACCATCGAGAGGTGCTGGACGAGCTCGCAGAGACCGACCCCGCCGGCGTGCGGGCAGACGGGCACGTCGTGCGCGGCGGCGAGGAGCAGGACGGCGACGGCCTCGTCGACGCCGCCAGGCCGCGCCGCGTCGAGCTGGCAGACACCCATGGCGCCGGCGGCCAGGAACTGCTTGAACATCACCGCGTTGTGCGCGTGCTCGCCGGTCGCGACGCGGGTGGGGGCGATGGCGCGCGCGATCGTCGCGTGCGCGAGGACGTCGTCGGGGCTCGTCGGCTCCTCGAACCACCAGATGTCGAAGGGCGCGAGCGCCTCGGCCCAGCGCACGGCGTCGCCGGCCCCCAGGGTCTGGTTGGCGTCGACCATGAGGCGGCGGGCCGGCCCGATCACCTCGCGCGCGAGCGCGCACCGGCGCACGTCCTCGGCGAGATCCCTCCCGACCTTCAGCTTGACCGCGTCCCAGCCGGCGTCCACGACCTCCCGGCACAGGCGCGCCAGCTTGTCGTCGTCGTAGCCCAGCCACCCGGCGCTGGTCGTGTACGCCGGGTAGCCCTCCGCACGCAGCGCGACCTCCCGCTCCCCGCGTCCGGGGACCTGCTTCTCGAGCATCTCGACGGCGGCCTCGGGGGTCAGCACGTCGCGCAGGTAGCGCCAGTCGACGAGGTCGACCAGCTGCCGCGGCGACATGTCCGCGAGGACCTTCCACACCGGCTGGCCCGCCACCTTGCCGATCAGGTCCCAGGCGGCGTTGACGACCGCGGCGAGCCCGAGCTGGATGGTGCCCTTGGCCGGTCCGAGCCAGCGCAGCTGGCTGTCCGCCTGGAGGTGCCGCGAGAAGCCACCCGGGTCGGCGGCGAGCTCGTCGACCGGCCAGCCCCGCGCCCGGCGGCCGATCGCCTCCGCGGCCGCGAGCGCGAGCTCGTTGCCGCGCCCGATCGTGAACGTGAACCCGTGCCCCTCGAGCCCGACGTCGGTGTGCAGCACGACGTAGGCCGCCGAGTAGTCCGGCGCCTCGTTCATGGCGTCCGACCCGTCGAGGGCACGCGACGTCGGGAAGCGAAGGTCCACGGTCTCCACGTCGACGATGACCCCGGGCATGGTGTCCTCTGATCTCTCGACCCTGCGGCACGGCACCGCCGCCTGCGACCGGCGGAATCCTCACCGTGACAGGGCGAGACATCAGATGTCTAGTCGCGAAGCGGCGCGTGCGGCCACGGGTCCGGGAGGCCGAACACCGTGACCAGCGCCGGGTCGTGGAACTTCGTCACGCGCGCGATCCCCGCGGCCGTGGGCGCCACGACGACGACACCGTCGGCCCGGAGCACGCCGAGGGCGTCGCGGTGGTAGACGACGGCCGCGGACTGCCCGTTGGCGACGGTCGGGACCAGGTGCCAGTCGCCCGGGGTGCCCAGCACGTACGTGCCGAGCACGTGGAGGCACATCGCGCGCCCGGACTGCCAGCCCGGGAACGGCGTCGCCTCCAGCACCGCGTCGGCGCGCAGCACCTCCTCCAGCAGCGCCGCGTCGGAGCGCGCGAAGGCGGCGACGTACCCGTCGAGCAGCGCGCGCCCGGGGATCGGCCGGTTCGAGCAGGTCGGCCGGCTGCGGCTCGACCTCGTGCAGGCGGGCGCGGGCGCGCTGCAGGCCGCTCTTCACCGCGGCGACGGTGGTGCCGAGCACGGCCGCGGTCTCCGCCGCGGAGAACGCGAGGACGTCGCGCAGGACCAGGATCGCCCGCTGGCGGGCGGGCAGGTGCTGCAGGCCGGCGATGAGCGCCAGCCGCACCGACTCGCGGTCGACCACCACCGCGGCCGGGTCCTGCGCGGGCGCGGCGACCCACGCCTCGGGCAGCGGTTCCAGCCACGACACCGCGTCGGGGGCCAGCGGCGTCGGCGGGCCGTGGCCGTCGTCCGGGCCGGCCAGCCCGGTCGGCAGGACCCGGATCCGGCGGGGCTGCAGCGCGGTCAGGCAGACGTTCGTGGCGATCGTGTACAGCCAGGTCCGGATCGACGCGCGGCCCTCGAACGACGAGGACGACCGCCAGGCGCGCAGGTAGGTCTCCTGCACCAGGTCCTCGGCGTCGTGGGCGGAGCCGACCATCCGGTAGCAGTGCGCCAGCAGCTCCCGCCGGAAGCGTTCGGTCTCGGCGGCGAAGCGCTCCGGCTCCAGCACGGCCCCCGCGCCCGAGGTCACCACGGCAGCCTACGGCGGGGCCCGCTCACGGCAGCAGCGCGAGCTTGCCGACGGTGCTGCGCGCCTCCAGGTCAGTGAGCGCCCGCGCGCCGTCGGCGAGGTCGTAGACGGTGGGCCGACCCGGGGTCAGCACCCCGCCGGCCAGGAGCGCGGACAGCTCGGCCATGACCTCGCCGAGGACCTGCGGCGCGGCGCGGATCAGGACGCCGAGGTTGAGGCCGATGACGTGGACCTGGTGCTCGTACACGAGCCCCCAGTTGCTGAGCGAGGCCTCGCCGCCCGCCAGGCCGAACACGACGACCCGCCCCGTGACCCGCTTGGCCGCGGCGAGGCTCGCCGCGAAGCCGGCGCCGCCCGCCGACTCGAGCACGAGGTCGACGCCCGCGCCATCGGTCAGCGCCCGCACCTCGCGGGCGATGTCGTCGCCGCGGGAGTCCAGGACGTGGTGGGCGCCGCGCGCCAGCACGGTCGCGTGCTTGCCCGGCGACGCGGTGGCGATCACCGTCGCGCCGACGTGCCGCGCGATCGTGACCGCGGCCTGGCCGGTGGCGCCCGCCGCGGCGTGGACAAGCACGGTCCGCCCGGCGGCGACGCCGCCGAGGCGCAGGGCGGCGAGCGCGGTCGGCCGGTTCACCACCAGGCCCAGCGCCTGCTCGTCGGTCCACCCGTCGGGCACCGGCATCGCCGCGGCCGCGGGCAGCACCACGTACTCGGCGAAGGCGCCGTCCCCGACGCCGACGACGCGGTCGCCGAGCCGCGGTGCGGCGACCCCCTCGCCGCGCGCGACGACCTCGCCGGCCGCCTCGAAGCCGGCGAGGTAGGGCGCGGGCCGTCGCGGAACGTGCCGCGCGCCCGGGAGACGTCGGCGAGGTTCACGCCCGCGGCCCGCACCCGGACCAGGAGCTCGCCCGGCCCGGGCCCCGGCACCGGCGCGTCGTCGATCAGCCGCATGTCCTGCGTGCCCGCGAGCGAGGTCTGCTGCAGCGCGCGCATGGTGGTCGGAGTGCTCATCGGTGCATCGGCCCTTCCTCGGCGTCGGCGGGCGTGCCCCGGCGTGGGACCGCCCCGGTGGTCGGACCGGTGCCGGCGCGGAAAGGAATCGGTCGGGTCAGCGGGTGTCGGCCGCGCTCGCCTGCCGGGCCGGCGTGGCGGGCAGGGCGCTCGTCGCCAGCAGGCTCGCCGCGGCGATCGCGGCCGTCGCGAGCATCCCGGCGCGCAGGGCCTGCAACTGGGCGTCCGCGTAGGCCTCGAGCACCGGGGCGGCCTGCTCGGGCGGGACACCGGCCTGCGCGAGCGCCGCCTGCGCCTGGCCGAGGGAGACGAAGTCGAGCCCGCGCGAGATCGCGACCCCGACCTGGCCCGCGAGGTCGGCGGAGATCCGGGCGTCGCTGCCGATCCCGCGCGACGCCGCCGCGCCGAGGGCGCCGATGAGCACCGATCCCACGAAGGCGGTACCGAGGGAGGAACCGAGGTTCTGCGCGGTGTACTGCAGCCCGCCCGCGGCGCCGCGGTCGTCCTCCCCCACGCTGGACTGGGCGACGTTGCCGAGCTGGGCCGCGAGCAGGCCCATCCCCACGCCGAGCAGGGCGGTCGCCCCGGCGAAGGCGGCGTCGTCGAGCTCCGGCTCGACGGTCGCGAGCAACCAGAGGATGGCGACCACGAGGATGCCGAAGCCCAGCCGCACGGCCTGGCGCGGCGCCAGGAACCCGGCGAGCCGGGGAGCGGCGAGCGCGGTGACCAGCATGGTCGCCGAGATCGGCAGCAGCCGCAGTCCGGTCTGGAACGCGTCGAGTCCGAGGACGACCTGCAGGTAGAGCGGGATCGAGAAGAACAGCCCGAGCAGCACGAGGTTCTGGGCGAGCAGGCACCACAGCGCCGCCCGCAACGGGGGGACCGCGGTCAGCGACCAGCGCAGGAGCGGGTCCCGCCCGATCGCCTCCCGGTGGCGGACCCAGGCGCGGAGACCGGCCAGCACGGCCAGGCCGGCGGCGATCACGAACAGCGTCGGGGCGAACCCGAGCACCGTCACCTCCGGGTCCCGCGGACGCAGCCAGCCCCATGTCGTGCTCTGGAGGACCCCGAGGACGACGAGGGCGATCCCGAGCACCGAGAGCGCCGCGCCGACGAGGTCGAGGCGGGGCCGGGGCCCGTCGAGCGGAGCGTCCGCCACCCAGCGCAGCCCGAGCAGGATGAGCAGCACCACGACGACCTCACCGGCGAACACCAGGCGCCAGGTCAGGTAGGTGGTCACCCAGCCACCGAGCAGGGGCCCGACCGCGATGCCCGCCCCCGCCAGGGCCCCGACCACGCCGTAGGCGAGCGTGCGCTCGCGGCCCGCGGCGAAGTTCCCGCCGACGAGGGCGGCGAGGGCGGGCAGCACGAGGGCGCCCCCGAGTCCCTCGATGATCGACCAGCCGAGGGTCAGCACGGCGACGGTCGGGGCCAGCGCGGTGAGCAGCGAGCCGACCGCGTAGACGCAGAGACCGACGGCGAAGGTCCGCCGGCGGCCCCAGGCGTCCCCGAGCGTCCCGCCGGTGAGCAGGAACGCCGCCATGACCATCGTGTAGACGGTGATGACGCGCTGGATCGTCGTGACGTCGGTGTCGAAGTCCGCCACCAGCTGGCTGATCGACACGTTCATGACCGACGTGTCGAGCACGACCAGGAACTGCGCGGCCCCCAGGGTCAGCAACGGCATCGTGCGCGACCCGCTCGCGGTCATCCTCGGCCCCTCCCCCCGGTCGTGACTCCCCCCGGCGCGACCAGCCTGGGACGGGAAGCCCCGGCGGGGCTCATCCCGCACGGATGACCCGTCGGCTCACCTCCGCCGCGCGGCACCTCGAGGTCCGGGGACGAGCTGGTCAGCGCCGCGGGTCGTCCGGCCACGCGTGCTTCGGGTAGCGGGCCCGCAGTTCCGCGCGCACCTGCGGGTAGCCCGAGTCCCAGAACGACGCCAGGTCCGCGGTCACCGCCGCCGGGCGTCCCGCCGGGGAGAGCAGGTGCACGACGACCGGGACGCCGGCCAGCACCGGCGCCCGCTCCCACCCGAACGCCTGCTGCACCGTGAGGGCGACGACCGGGGCCGCGGGGTCGGTGTAGTCGACGCGGACGGTGCGCCCGGACGGGGTCGTGACGGTGGTCGGCGCGAGCTCGTCGAGCCGGCCGGCCTCCGACCACGGCACGAGGTGGCGCAGCGCGGGCGCGACCCGCACCCGCGCGAGGTCGGCCCGGCGGCGCACCCGGGTGAGGTCGAGCCACGCGTCGAGACGGGCCAGCAGCGCCGCGTCGTCGACGGCCGGCCACGGGTCGCCCCGCGCGGCGTGCAGGAAGGCGAGCCGGGCCCGCAGCGCCGTCGCCGCCTCGTCCCAGCGCAGCAGCCCGAGCCCCTCGGCGGCCAGGCCCTCGCGCACGGCGGCCGCCACCGCCGCCGGGTCGGGGTGGGCCAGCGGCCGGCGGGCCAGCACGATCGCGCCGAGGCGCTCGCGGCGCTCCGCCACGACGTCGCCGTCCTCCCAGGCCACCACCGCGTCGTCGCGCCACCAGCCCGCCGCGGCCTCGCGGGCGATCGCCTCGTCGATCGGCACGGCGAGCCGCACCCGCGCCACGCGGTCGCCCGGGCCGCGCACGGCGTCGGCGACGGCGAGCCACGGGCTGCCCCGGAGCCGCGACCCCGCCGCGAGCTCGACCCCGGTGCCACCGGTCGTCAGGTACTCGCGCGCGTCCTCGCCGCGGGCCCGGGCGAGCCGGTCGGGGTAGGCGAGGGCGACGACGACCGCCGCGCCGCCCGCGCGGGAGCCCCGGCGGGGCAGCCCGTCCACCCCGCGCAGCCGGCGCACCTCCGCGCGCCACCGCGGGTCCGGCGTGGCCCGGGCCGCCCGCAGGCGCTCGTCGAGGTCGTCGGCCTCGCCCGGCACGTCGGCGGCGAGCAGCGCCACCACCTCGGTCGCGGTGTCCGTCCCGACGGCCTCCGCGCCGTCGAGCAGGGCGCGCCCGAGGCGGGGGTGCACCCCGGCCGTCGCCACCGCGCTCCCGCGCCCGGTGATGCGCCCGTCGTCGTCGGTGACGCCGAGCCCGCGCAGCACCGCCCGCGCGGCCCCGAACGCGGTCGCCGGCGGCGGGTCGAGCAGCGCGAGCCCCGCGCCGTCCGGCGTGCCCCACCGCGCGAGCTGCAGCGCGAAACCGGCGAGGTCGGCGTGCGCCACCTCGGGGGCGTCGTGGCGGTCGCGGTGGGCGTGCTCGGCCTCCGACCAGCAGCGGTGCACCGTGCCCGGCGCCTCCCGGCCCGCGCGCCCGGCGCGCTGGGTCGCCGAGGACTGCGACGCGAGCACCGTGACCAGCGCGTCGAGGCCCCGCGCGTGGTCGGTCCACGGGCGCCGGGAGAGCCCGGCGTCGACGACGACCCGCACCCCGGGCACCGTCAGGCTGGTCTCGGCGATCGACGTCGCCAGCACCACGCGACGCCTGCCGGTCGGGCCGGCCAGCACCGCGTCCTGGTGCGCCGCGTCCTGCCCGCCGTGCAGCGTGAGCACCTCGGCGTCGACGGCACCCAGGCGGCGGGCGACGTCGTCGATCTCCCGGCGCCCGGGCAGGAACACGAGCGCGTCCCCGGCGCTCCCGTCCAGGGCGCCGCGCACCACCGCGGCGACGTGGTCGAGCAGCGCCGGCTCCACCCGCATCCCGCGCGGCGGCGGCACGGGACGCGGCGGTGGGCTCCAGACGACCTCGACGGGGTGCATCGGGTCGGGCGCGGTGACGACGGGGCCGGCGAGGGCGGCGGCGAGGTCGTCGGCCGCGGCCGTCGCGGACGTCGCGAGCAGGCGCAGGTCCGGGCGGAGGCCGGCGCGGGCGTCGACGGCGAAGGCGAGCGCGAGGTCGGTGTCGAGGTGGCGCTCGTGGCACTCGTCGAGGACGACGGCGTCGACGCCCGCGAGCTCCGGGTCGCGCTGCAGCCGGGCCACGAGCAGCCCCGTCGTCACGACCTCCACGCGTGTCCGCGGGCCGGCGCGCCGCTCGCCGCGGATCGCGTACCCGACCCGCTCGCCCACCGGCTCGCCGAGCAGCCACGCCATCCGCTGGGCCGCGGCGCGGACGGCGACGCGGCGGGGCTCGGCGACGAGGACCCGTGCGCCGACCGTCCCGGCGAGCGCGAGCGGCACCAGCGTCGTCTTGCCGGTGCCGGGCGGGGCGACGAGGACGGCCGCCCCGCGGTCGTCCAGCGCGGCCGCGAGCTCGGGCAGCGCCGCGCGCACCGGCAGGTCGAGGTCGACCTCGTCGATCACACCGCCCGGTCTACCACCCGCGGCGCCCTCCCCCTCGTCGCGGCCGCTGCTCGGACCGTCCGGCCCCCGGAGTCGTCGAGGACGTCGGATCGTCGAGGACGTCGGATCGTCGACGCGCCCGGCGGCGCTTGGCAGGCTCACCGCCGGGACCGACGGCGGGGACCGACGGAGGGGGCCGGGGATGGACGATCGCGCGGGCTACACGATCGCGGGCGGGGCGACCGACGCCGACCGGCTCGCCCGCATGTCGACGGTGATGGCCGACTCGACCCTCGCCTTCCTGCGGGGCGCCGGCCTCGCCGCCGGTGCCTCGTGCCTGGACGTCGGCTGCCGCGACGGCCAGGTCGCCCTCGACATGGCGCGCGAGGTCGGGGCGTCGGGCCGCGTGGTGGGGGTCGACGCCGACGGGGACGCGCTCGAGATCGCCCGCCGCGCCGCCCGGGACGCCGGGGTCGAGGCCACGTTCCTCCACGCCGACGCCTCCCGCGAGCAGCTCCCGGTCGCCGACGTCGACCTCGCCTACGCGCGGCTGCTGCTGAGCCACCTGGTCGAGCCCATGGCGGCCCTGCGCGCGATGGTCGCGGCGGTGCGCCCGGGCGGGGTGGTCGCGGTCGAGGATCTCTTCACCCCGACGCTGCACGCCGAGCCGCATGAGCCCGCGCTCGACGACCTGGTCGAGATCTACAGCAGGACCGTGCGCTTCCACGGCGGCGATCCGACGATCGGACCGCGGCTCGGGGCGCACCTCGGCGCGGCCGGACTGGTCGACGTGCGCGAGCAGACCGTCGAGAACCGGATGATCACCGCGGTCCAGAAGATGTTCCTCGCGGAGCTGCTCGACAACATGCACGACGCGATCGCCTCGGCCGGCGCGGCGACTCCCGACGAGGTCAGCGCCGTCCGGACGGCCGTCGCGGCCGGCGCCGAGCGTCCCGGCACCGTGTTCGTCCAGGCCCGCATGCACCAGGTCCGGGCCCGGCGGCCCGACCCCGGCGACGACGACGCCCGGGGATGACCCGGTGGTGCGTCACGACCGCGCCGCGGCCCGTCCGGGCACCAGCGCCATCAGCACCGCCCCGATCACGGCCGGGATCGCGAAGGCCAGGAAGTTGGCCTGGAAGCCCCACCCGACCGACATGATCAGACCGCCGTAGAGGGGGCCGGTGATCGCGCCGATGCGCCCGACGCCGAGCGCCCAGCTCAGACCGACGGCGCGCAGGTGGTCGGGGTAGTAGGTCGCGGTGAAGGAGTTGACGATGATCGTCGTGCCGATCGTGCACGCGCCGGCGATCGCGACCAGCGACAGCAGCAGCACGGTGGGCAGCTCGACCATGAGCAGCAGGATCGAGCCGGCCGCGGCGAGGAACATCCCGGTCACCACGGGGCGGGGGCCGATCCGGTCGGCCAGCGTCCCGAACAGCGGTGCGCCCAGGATCGCCCCGAGGTTGAGCGCGAGCAGGAAGCCCAGCGCCCCGCCCAGCGGGTAGCCGGCCTGCCGCATGATCTGCGCCAGCCAGGTGTTGAGCCCGTAGACCAGCAGCAGCCCCGCGGCCGTCCCGCCCCAGAACAGCAGGGTGCCGGCGCGGTGCTCGGGGCGCAGCAGCTGGCGCAGCCCACCGGTGCGTGCCCCGGTGTCCCCGGCGGGCTCGGGCACGTCCATGCCGTACCGGCGGGCGACCGCGGTCGCCTCCCGGTGCCGTCCGCGGCCGACCAGGTAGACCACCGACTCGGGCATCAGGGCCCACACCACGACGACCAGCACGGCGCCGACGAGCGCGCCGGTCCAGAACATGGACCGCCAGCCGAACGCCTCGATCATCACGATGCCGCCGAGGGCGGCCAGCACCCCGCCGACCGAGTAGCCCGAGAACATGAGCGCGTTCGACGCGTTCCGCCGCCCCGGAGGGGCGAACTCGACGGTGAGCGCGATCGCGGTGGGGACCACGCCGCCGAGGCCGATGCCGGCCACGAACCGCGTCACGCCGAACAGCTCCGGGGTGGGCGCGAGCGCCGAGACGGCCATCGCCGCGGAGAACCACGCGATGCACAGCACCATCAGCCGTCGCCGCCCGATGCGGTCGGTGAGGAAGCCGGCGACCAGGGCGCCGAGCAGCATCCCGACGAGGGCGGCCGCGCCGATGCGCCCGCCCGCGGCGGGGGTGAGCTGCCACTCGCTGCTGATGAGGGTCGGCAGCACCGTGCCGTAGACGATCAGGTCGTAGCCGTCCACGACGATCGCGAGCCAGCACAGGCCGATCACCGTGGCGCGGGACCGGACCCTGGCCGGTGCGTCGCCGTCCTCGACGGCCGGGCCGGGGCGGGCTGTGGCGGGGTCCTCCATGGAGTGCTCCTCGGAGTCCGACGAATGCTGCGATCATGACGCCCGTCAGGGGAGCGCAACGCTAACGCCGCGCCCGTTGCGGGGGCAAGGTCCGGTTCGCCGGGTTCGGCGACGGGACGTGCGAGGTCGAGCCCGCCGGTGCCGGGAGGATTAGCCTCGCTGGCCATGGACGAGAGCGACGAGGGGGTCGTCGGCTCGAGGGCCCCGCGGGCGCTGATCGTCACGCTGTACGGCCTCTACGGCCGGGAGCGCGGCGGCTGGATGTCGATCGCGGACCTCGTCGCCCTCATGAGCGACCTGGGGGTCGACCAGCAGGCCGTCCGGTCGTCGATCTTCCGCCTCAAGAAGCGCGGGCTGCTCGAGGCCGAGAAGGTCGGGCGCGCGGCGGGCTACCGGCTCTCGCCGGACGCCGAGGCGATCCTCGCCGAGGGCGACACGCGGATCTTCCAGCGCACCCGCGCCGCGGTCGGCGACGGATGGCTGCTGGTGGTGTTCTCCGTCCCGGAGGCCGAGCGCGACAAGCGGCACACGCTGCGCACCACGCTGACCCGCCTCGGGCTCGGCACGGTCGGACCGGGCACCTGGGTGGCGCCGGCGCACCTGGAGCCCGCCGTCGTCGGGGCGCTGGAGCGGGTCGGGCTGCGCGGGTTCGCCGACCTGTTCGTCGGCGCGCACCGCGGCGCGGAGTCGGCGTCCGAGACGGTGGCCGCCTGGTGGGACCTCCGCGCGATGGAGAAGCTGTACGCCGAGTGGCTCGACCGCTTCGCCCCGGTCCGCGCCCGTTGGCGGTCGGGCGAGGGGGACACCGGGGACGCGCAGGCGTTCGTCGACTGGGTCGGCATCGTCACCGCATGGCGCCGCCTGCCCTACCTCGACCCCGGGCTGCCGCTGGAGTCGCTGCCGCCCGACTGGACGGGCGTGCGCGCGGAGGACCTCGTCATGGAGCTCCGCGAGCTCCTCGCGCCGCTCGCGCGGCGCCACGTCGACCGCGTCGTCGCGCCGTGAGGGGTTGACCGGCACCGGACACGTCGTAGTGTGTCGTCGTGACCGCCGCAATATAGACGCAATACAGGCCGACGGAGTGTGGCCCGCCATGGCCGACGAGCACTTCTGGAACCCCAAGACCGAGACCCTCCCCCGCGAGCAGCTGCGCGAGCTGCAGCTGGCCAAGCTGCGCCGGCAGGTGGCGTGGGCCCGGTCCCGCAGCCCGCACTACCGGCGCACGCTGCGCGACGTCGACCCCGACCGGCTGCGCACCTGGGCCGACCTGGACCGTCTCCCCTTCCTCACCCGGGAGGAGTGGATGGCGGGCCAGGAGGCCCACCCGCCGTTCGGTGAGCTGCCGGTGGTCGGTCCGGAGGCCGCCATCCGGGTGCACACCACCAGCGGCACCTCCGGGAGGACGCCGCTGCGGGCCCTCGACGGCCGCAAGGACTGGTCGTGGGCCGCGGACATGTGGTGCTACGCGCTGTGGGGCGCCGGCGTGCGCCCGCACGACGTCGGCTACGTCGCGTTCGGCTACGGCTCCTTCATCGGGTTCTGGGGCCTGCACGGCGGGCTCGAGAAGATCGGCGCGCTCACCGTGCCCGGGGGCGCGCAGACCACCGCGAGCCGCGTGCAGCAGATCGTCGACTTCGGCGCCACGGTCGTCGCGTCCACCCCGACGTACGCGCTGCGGCTGGCCCAGGAGGCGGAGTCCCTCGGCGTCGACCTCCCGCGCAGCGCGGTGCACACGCTGATCCTCTCCGGCGAGCCGGCCGGCTCGATCCCGGAGACCAAGGCCCTCATCGAGCGGGCCTGGGGCGCGAAGGCGTTCGACACCGCGGGGATGACCGAGGTGTCGACGATCGTGATGTTCGAGCCCGCGAACCAGCCCGGCGGGTGCCACGTCATCGAGGACCACTTCATCGAGCAGGTCGTCGACCCCTCCACCGGCCGCGAGGTCGACTACGGCGAGCGCGGCGAGCGGGTGTGCACGTCGTTCGGCCGCAGCACCACCCCGCTGATCCGCTACCGGACCGCCGACCTCGTGGTGAAGGTGCCGGGCGAGACCGCCGGCAACGGGCGCACCTTCGATCTCTACGAGGGCGGCATCATCGGCCGCGTCGACGACATGAAGCTGGTCCGGGGCACCAACGTCTACCCCGGCGCGATCGAGGCGATCGTGCGCGGGCACGAGGGCATCGAGGAGTTCCAGGTGCGCCTCGAGCACCTGGAGGGTCGCGACGAGGTCATCCTCCTGGTGGAGCCGCACCCCACCCTGGCCGACGACGGCTGGGCCGCCCTCGCCCGCGACCTCACCACCGACCTCGCCGACGCCCACGAAGGGCTGCGCTTCCTGGTCCGGCGCGCCGAGACGGGGTCGCTGCCGCGCTTCGAGCTCAAGGCGAAGCGCCTCACCGACCTGCGCGCCGAGCAGCGCGCCGCGGCGGGCACCCCGGCCGGCATCTCCGAGCTCTCCGTCTAGAGGAACAGCCATGTCCGACGACACCGACCTGCTCGGCACGCCCCTGACCGAGGCCGAGCGCTCGCTGCTGACCGCGTACGACGACCTCCACGCGCTGCTGGCCTCGGACCTCGCCCCGTGCGCCGCGTCCGGCGTCCGGGCCGCGCTCGCCCACCTCGGCGTGGTCGTCACGGATCTCGGCCTGCGCTACGACCACCTGCTCGACGACGGGGTCTGACCATGACGAGCTCGTCGCTCCGGACGGTCGCCTCGATCGGCGGCGGCCCCGCGGGTCTGTTCACCGCGATCCTGCTCAAGAAGACCCACCCCGACCTCGGGATCACCGTCTACGAACGCAACGCGGCCGACGACACGTTCGGGTTCGGGGTGGTCTTCTCCGAGGAGACCCTGCAGAACATCGCCGACGCCGACCCCGAGTCGATCGACCGCATCCAGGCCGAGTTCCGGCACTGGAGCGCCATCGACGTCGACTTCCTGGGCACCACCGAGCGCTCCGACGGCCACGCGTTCGCCGCCCTCGAGCGCAAGCGCCTGCTGCAGATCCTCGGCGAGCGCGCCCGCGAGCTCGGCGTCGACGTCCGCTACGAGACCGAGGCACCGCCGCTGGCCGAGCTGCGGCGGCGCCACGACGTCGTGCTCGCCGCGGACGGCGTCAACAGCCCCACCCGCCGCGCCCTGGCCGACGAGCTCTCGCCGCGCACCGAGGGCCGGACCGCGCGCTACGCCTGGTTCGCCACCGACCGCCCGTTCGACTGCTTCACGTTCCTCATCGTCGACACCCCGCACGGGCTGTTCTGGGCGCACATCTACCCCTTCGACGACACCCGCTCGACGTTCATCGTCGAGACCGACGAGGCGACCTGGCGGCGCGCGGGCCTCGACGCGAACGCGGCCGTGCCGCGGCGGCCGGGCGAGAACGACGAGGCGTCGATGCGGTTCTGCGAGGAGGTCTTCGCCGAGCACCTCGACGGCCACCGGCTGATCGGCAACAACTCCGGCTGGCTCGCCTTCACGGTGATGCACAACGAGCAGTGGTCGACCGGCAACGTCGTGCTCCTCGGCGACGCCGCGCACACCGCGCACTTCTCGATCGGCTCGGGCACCAAGCTCGCCCTCGAGGACGCGATCGCGCTGGCCGGCGCGCTGGACCGGGAGCACGACGTCGAGGCCGCGCTCAAGAGCTACGCCGACGAACGCAAGCCGGTGGTGGCGTCGCTGCAGCGGTCCGCGCAGACGAGCCTCGAGTGGTTCGAGGGGCTGCCCCGCTACCGCCACCTCGCGCCCGAGCAGTTCGTGTTCCAGCTGCTCACGCGCAGCCAGCGCATCACCTACGACAACCTGCGGCTGCGCGACCCCGACTACGTGGCCCGGCTCGACGCCTGGCTGGTCGGCCGGACCCGCGCGGCCGGCCTCGAGGTCGCCGACGGCACCCCGCCGATGTTCCACCCCTTCCGGCTGCGGGACCGCGTCTTCCCCAACCGCATCGTGGTCTCGCCGATGGCGCAGTACTCCGCGGTCGACGGGGTGCCGACCGACTGGCACCTCGTGCACCTGGGCGCCCGGGCCACCGGCGGGGCCGGCCTCGTGATGGCCGAGATGACGTGCGTGACGCCGCAGGGCCGCATCACCCCCGGCTGCCCGGGCCTGTGGAACGACGCCCAGCAGCAGGCCTGGACCCGCATCGTCGACTTCGTCCACGGCAACAGCGCCTCGCTGATCGGCATGCAGATCGGCCACTCGGGCCGCAAGGGCTCGACCAAGGTGATGTGGGAGGGGATCGACGACCCGCTCGAGTCGGGCGGGTGGGAGGTCCTCGCCCCGTCGCCGCTGCCCTACCGCCCGGACAGCCCGGTGCCGCGGGAGATGACCCACGACGACATCGCCGCCGTGGTCGCCGCCCACGTCGCGTCGGCGCGGCGCGCCGCGGAGGCCGGCTTCGACCTGCTCGAGCTGCACTACGCCCACGGCTACCTGGTCTCGAGCTTCCTGTCCCCGCTCTCCAACCGGCGCACCGACGCCTACGGCGGGTCGCTGGAGAACCGCGCGCGGCTCGGCCTGGAGATCCTCGACGCGGTGCGCGGGGTGTGGCCCGACGACCGTCCGATCAGCGTGCGCATCAGTGCCACGGACTGGGTCGAGAGCCTGGAGGGAGTCGGCCCGGGGTTCACCGGGGACGACGCCGTCGCGCTGGCGAGGATGCTCGCCGCGCACGGCGCGGACGTCGTCGACGTCTCCACCGGCCAGACCTCCACCGACGCGGCGCCGAAGTACGGCCGGCTCTACCAGACCCCGTTCGCCGACCGCATCCGTCAGGAGTGCGGCGTCCCCACCATCACCGTCGGCGCCGTCGCCTCGGTGGAGGACGCCAACACGATCGTCGCGGCGGGCCGGGCGGACCTGTGCGCGATCGCGCGCCCGCACCTCGTCGACCCGTCCTGGACGTGGAACGCCGCGCTCGACCAGGGCTTCGAGGGCGTGGCGGTGCCCAAGCAGTACCAGGCCGGGCTCTCGGCGCGGCGCCGGGAGCAGCACCCCTAGCCGGACGGGGCGGGCACGCAGGCGGTGCCCTGCACCTCCACCAGGGCCTCGGCGTCCCAGAGCCGGGTCACGCCGATCCCGGCGACCGCCGGGTAGGCCTCGCCGATGAGGTCGCGCCACACCCGCCCGAGCTCGCGGGAGTGCGCGCGGTAGTCGTCCACGTCGACGATGTAGATGGTGAGGCTGACGAGGTCGGCGGGCGTGCCGCCGGCGGCGCGCAGCGCGGTCACGAGGTTGCCCAGCGCCTGCGCGAACTGCTCGACGACGGTCTCCCCGACGATCACGCCGTCGGTGTCCAACGCCGTCTGCCCCGCCAGGTGGACGTTCTCGCCGCCGGTCGTCCGCACGGCGTGCGAGAACCCCGACGGCTTGCCGAGCTCGGGCGGGTTGATGTGGGCGATGCGCCCGGCCGGTTCGGTCACGACTGCACGGCTCCTCCGTCGACGTTGATGCCCTGCCCGGTCACCGCACCGTTCTCGACGCAGAACCCGACGGCGTCGGCGACCTCGTCGGTCGTGATGAGCCGCCCGATGGGCTGCCGGCGCGCCAGGGTGTCGCGCGCCTCGGCGAGGGTGCGCCCGGAGCGGGCGCTGATCGCCCGGACGGTGTGGTCGGTCATCGGCGTGTCGACGTACCCGGGGCAGATCGCGTTGACGGTGACGCCGGTGGCCGCGAGCTCCGCGGCGGCCGAGCGCACCAGCCCGAGCACGCCGTGCTTGCTGGCGGTGTAGGCCGCGACCTGCGCCTCGCCGCGCTTGGCGACCACCGAGGCGATGACCACCACGCGCCCCCACCGGCGCTCGAGCATCGCCGGCAGCGCCCGGCGCAGGCAGCGGAACGGTGCGGTCAGGTTGAGCTCCAGCGCCCCGCGCCACTCCTCGTCGGTGGTGTCGACGAGGGCCTTGCCGAACCCCGTCCCGGCCGCCGCCACCAGCACCTCGACCGGCCCCCACCGGTCCTCGACCGCGCGGTACATCGCCTCGACGTCCCCGTCGTCGGTGACGTCGGCGGTGACGGGCAGGACCTCCGCCTGCGGGGTCGTCGCGCGGATCGACGCGGCGACCGCGTCGAGGGCGTCCCGCGAGCGCGCCGCCGTCGCGACGCGGTGGCCCCGGGCGGCGAGGCGCCCGGCCACCGCGGCGCCGATGCCGCTGCCGGCGCCGGTGACCAGGCAGACCCGCCCCGGCGTCATCCGCTCCGGGGTCATCGCCCCGTCCAGCGCGGCTCGCGCTTCTCGGTGAAGGCGGCGTGGAACTCGGCGTGGTCGTGGGTCGTCATGAGCAGCGCCTGGGTCATGGCGTCCAGCTCCATGGCGGGGCCGATCGGCATGTCCATCTCGCGGGTGATGAGCGACTTGGTCTGCGCGTAGGCCAGCGTCGGGCCGTCGGCGAGCCGGCGGGCCAGGCGGGAGCACGCGGCGTCGAGCTCGTCGTCGGCGACGAGCTCGCTGACCAGGCCGTACGAGTGCGCGGTGGTCGCGTCGACGGTGTCACCGAGCATCAGCATCTGGGTGGCGCGCCCGGCGCCGACCACCCGCGGCAGGAGGTAGGCCGCGCCCATGTCGCCGCCCGACAGACCGACCTTGGTGAACAGGAAGGCGAACTTCCCGGAGTGGGCCACGACCCGGAAGTCCGACGCGAGCGCCACGACGGCACCGGCCCCCGCGGCGACGCCCTGGATGCCCGAGATGATCGGGATCGGGCACTCGCGCATCGCCTTGATGACGTCGCCGGTCATCTTGGTGAAGGCCATGAGGTCGCGGGCGCCCATCGTGATCAGCTCGCCGATGATCTCGTTGACGTCGCCGCCCGCGCAGAACGCCTTGCCCTCGCCGCGGATCACCAGCACCCGGACGTCCCCGCGCTGGGGCAGCTCGTGGAGCAGGTCCCGCAGGTCGGCGTAGCTGTCGAAGGTCAGCGGGTTGTACTTCTCCGGGCGGTCGAGCCGGACGGTGGCGACCCCGTCGTCGACCGAGAACGCGAAGTGCTCCCACGCGGTGGTGAGGGGCGCCGAGGCGCGGAACGGGCTGGCCAGCATGAAGGGTCCTCCCCGGATGGCCGTCGTCCACCGCCGCGGAGCGTATGACGGCTGATCCACGACCGTCAACACAGCACTATATGCGCCGCCGACGCCGGGCCGGTGGAACACTGCGGCCATGAGTGCGGTGTATGCGCTGAACCTCTTCGACCTCGCCCCGAACGACGACTACAAGGCCTACTCGAAGCGGTCCGCCGCCGCCGTCGGCAAGCACGGCGGCCGCGTCGTCGCACTCGGCGGCCTGAGCAGCAGCGCGCCCAGCACGGGCGGCTCGCCCCGCCAGGTGCTCGTCCTGGTCGAGTGGCCCTCGCCCGAGGCGTTCCAGGCGTTCAAGGACGACCCGGACCACGTCGACCTCCATCCCCTCCGGGAGGGCGGGACGGAGAACTACCTCTGGTGGGCCTACGACAAGCTCGAGGACCTGCGTCCGGTGCTCAACGACCGGGACCGGTGAGGGCCGGCCGCTCGGCGCGGGGCGCTACGAGGCGTCGGCCAGCCACTTGCGCAGCTTGGGGCGGGTGTAGGCCGTGACGGCGCCGGCCAGGGCCTCGTCGGCGGCCTCCCGGCGGGCGGTGGCCTCCGCGTGGAGCACGCCGTAGCTGAAGCTCGGCTCCCCCGCGCGGTGGGCGAGGTCGGCGAGGTCGACCAGCCAGTGGGTCACCGACCCGCTGCGGCGGCACTCCTCGGTGGTGGTGGCCAGCGCGGCGGCGGCGTCGCCGAGCCGGCGGGCCTGCTTGCCCAGGACCCCGCGGGCGACCCGGGCGGTCGCCGCGACCGTGTGGGCGGCCGCCGCCACCGGGTCGAGGCGGGTCGCGCCCGCGCGGTCGGCTCCCTCCGTGTCCGGGACGGCCGCCGCGGCCGCCTCCCGCGCCGCGGCGTCGGCGTCGGCGAGCGCGCGGGCCAGGACGCGGGGGGCGTTCTTCGGCTTGCGGCCGCTGATCGGCGCGGTGAGCACGAGCTGGTCGGCGTGCGCGACCAGGCTCGTCCACTCGGGCCGGGCGAGCATCGCGGTGACGGCGTCGCGGCGCTCGGCCGCGCGCGCGGTGACCACGATCCCGATCCGGGCCTCCACCGGACCCTGGCGCAGCGAGGGGTCGAGGTCCTCGACGAGGTCCTCGAGGAGCTCGATCGTGCCGTCGAGGGCCCGGGCCTCCTCCACCGTCGAGCGCGCCCACGACAGCTCCGCCCGCAGCGCGGGGAGCTCGCCGCCCTCGATGAGCGACGCGAAGCCGGTCAGGACCGCGTCGAGGTCGGCGAGCGCCTCGGCGAGGCGCTCGACGTCCGGCCCGCCCGGGCCGTCCGGCCCGCCCGCGGCACGGACGGGCTCGTCGTCGGGGGTCTCGTCCTCCGCGGCCGGCACCGTCACCGACGAGCCGCCGTCCGCCCCGAGGTCCGACCCGGCCTCGCTCCCGGTCCCGGCGGGCACGTCGTCGACCGCGGGAGCACTCTCGGGCTCGGTCGCGGTGTGGAGGGCGGCCACCCGCTCGCGGATCGCGGCGAGGACCAGGGTGGAGGCGGAGACGGTGTTCGACACGGAGGCCCTGTACCCGAGGATCGCCCGCGCGATCGTGCGCCGGCTGCCGATCTCGGGCGCCGCGGTCGTCGCCGGCGCCGTGGTGCTCACCGCCGGTCGACTGGTGGCCTCGGTGCAGCGCCGGTGGCCGTCGCTGCAGGGCCCCGCCCGGCCCCTGACGGCCGGGGAGCGCGCGATCCTGCAGCTCGTCCTCGACGATGCCGTGGCGCTGGACGACCTCCGGATCGTCGACGGTCGGGCGGGGCTGTTCGACCTCGTGCCGCACCCCTTCACGCTCGGGACCACGATCTACCTCAAGGGCCGGTGGTCGCCGGGCCTGCTCGTGCACGAGGCCGTGCACGTGTGGCAGTACCGGACCCGCGGGGCGCGGTACACCGTGGACGCGCTCGCGGCGCAGGCCCGCTCCGGGACGGCGCGGGTCGGTGGCGCCTACGACTGGCGCGCCGAGCTCCGGCGCGGCCGCACCCGGTGGCGCGACCTCAACGCCGAGGCACAGGCACAGTTCGTCCAGGACCTGTGGGACGAGGGCGTCCTCGTCGTCGACGGCCGGGTCGTGCGCGGTGGCGGCGCCTTCTTCCGGGCGGGCGACGACCGCGCCGCCGCGCGCTTCCACGACGGCCCGATCGATCGCTCCGCCCTCGCCCGGGATGCCGTCGCCGCGCTGCGCGCGGGACGACCGGCCCGCGTCAGCCCCCGCTGACGTGCCGGGTGGGCCGGTAGACGAGCTCCTGGATGTCGCCGTCGAGCGTCCGGTGCTCGAGCAGCTGGAGGTCGAAGTCGTCCGCGCCCCGCAGCACCGGCTCCGTACCGGTCCGGCCCGTGATCACGGGGAAGATGGTGATCTGGAGACGGTCGACGAGCCCGGCGGCCATCAGCGCCCAGTTCATCGACAGGCTGCCGTGCGAGCGCAACGGGACGTCGGACTCCTGCTTGAGCCGGGTGACGACGTCGACGGCGTCCCCGCCCACGACGGTCGCGTCCGGCCAGTCCAGCGGGCCCTGCAGCGTGGACGACACCACGGTCATCGGCATGCTGCGCATGCGGTCGACCCACGGGTCGCGCACCTCGGACTCGTCGGTGCTCTCGGCCAGCATCGCCACGAACTGGCGGAACGTGGTGGCGCCGAAGACCATCCGGTGCTCGGTGGCGAACGACGCGAGCCGGTGCTCGAGCAGCTCGGGGCCCTGCTTGCCCCAGTAGCCGCCCCAGTCGCCGTCACCGCCGTACGAGCCGTAGCCGTCGAGGCTGGAGAAGACGTCGAAGGTGTAGGTGGCCGTCATGGCTCGCCCTCCGTCGGACCGGGGACCGACCCGCTGCCGGCCCCTCGTCTCCGCGACGAACGGGCCGGCTCCCGTTCGACACGCCGCTCAGTCGTCGTCGGGGCGGAACTCGGCGCGGACCGCGTCGGTGTGCTCCCCGAGGGCGGGGACGGGTCCGCCCCGCACGGCCCACCCGCGCCCCAGCGCAGGGGGCAGCAGCGCGTGGACGGGCCCCACGGGCGACGCGACCTCCCGCCACCGGCCGCGCTGCGCCAGCTGCGGGTGCCCGGCCAGGTCCCGGACGCCGTTGAGGCGCGCGTTGCCGATCCCCGCGGCGTCGGCGCGCTGCTGGACCGCGTCGAGGTCGCGGGCCGCGCACCAGGCCGCGACGATCCCGTCGAGCTCGTCGCGGCGCGCCACCCGGTCGGCGTTGCGCGCGAAGCGGGGATCGGCGACCAGCTCGGGGCGCTCGAGCAGGTCGCGGGCGAAGCGCTGCCACTCGCGGTCGCTCGACGTCCCGAGCACCACCGTCTGCCCGTCGGCGGTGTCGTAGGCCCCGTAGGGCGCGACCATCGGCGAGCCCATCCCGACGGGCTGCGGTTCCGGTCCGCCGTAGAGCACCTGGTTGAGCGCGAACCCCATGGTCTCGGCGACGACGTCGAGCATCGCGATGGGCACGACCGTCCCCCGCCCGGTGCGGTGGCGGTCGTAGAGGCCCACGAGCACCGCCGAGTACGCGTACAGCGCCGTGGCCACGTCCGCGACCGGGATCCCGGACTTCGCCGGCGTCCCGGGCGTGCCCGTGAGCGCGCACGACCCGCCCTCGGCCTGCACGAGCAGGTCGTAGGCGCGCTTGTGGTCGATCGGCCCGCCGACGCCGTAGCCGGAGATGTCCACCACGACCAGGCGCGGCAGCCGCTCGGCGAGGGCGTCCGGCGCCAGCCCGAGACGGCCCAGCGCACCGGGCGCGAGGTTGCTGATCAGCACGTCGGCGCCCGCGAGGAGCCGGTCGAACACCGCCCGGTCGGCCGGGTCGGTGAGGTCGAGCGCGGCCGACTCCTTGCCGTGGTTGAGCCACACGAAGTGCGCGGCCATGCCGTGCACCGCCCCGTCGTAGTGCCGCGCGGTGTCGCCGACCCCGGGGCTCTCGACCTTCACCACGCGCGCGCCGAGGTCCGCGAGGTGACGGGCCGCGAGCGGGGCGGCGATCGCCTGGCCCAGCTCGACCACGAGCACGCCGGCCAGTGGCCCCTCGCCCGACGGGGTGTCGCTCTCGGCGGGCATCGGTGCTCCTCGGGGCTCGCTCGGCAGCGCGGGCGGCGCCGCTGACCGGGCCAGGATCCCTCAGATCGTCGCGTCGCCCGTCCCGGTGTCCGTCACGTCGTCCATCAGCGCGTCGGACAGGTCGGGCGCCGCGGGCGCCTCGTCCTGCTGTTCCTCCGGTTCCGCCTGCTCCGCGGGCGGGTCCGTCGGCGGGTCCGTCGGCCCGGACGGCGGGCGGTCGAAGCTGAGCATCGAGGGCTCCGGCGACCCGACCTCGTCCGCGGAGGGCTCGGGCTCACTCGGGGGCTCACTCGGGGGCTCACTCGGGGACGCGACGGCCGCGATGCGCGCCACGGGGCTCTCGACGACGTCGCTCGCCTCCAGCGCACCGGTCCCGGCGTCCGCGGACGGCGCCGGTGCCGCCGCGACGTCGGTGGACGACGAGGTCGCCGCGACCACGGTGTCGGCGGTGTCCACGGTGTCCACGGTGTCAACGGTGTCCGCGACCCCTCCCGACACCGCCGACACCGCCGGGGCGACGGGCACGCCCGCCCGCTCGACGGCCGGCGACGTCACGGCGGCCAGCGCGAGGGTCACGGTGTCGACGGCCGACCCCGACCGCGGCGCCCCGCCGCCGCTCGATCCGGGGATCGCGTCGTCGCGGACGAGGCGCAGCACGGCCGCCTCGACCGGGTCGCCGAGCTCCCCGCGCCCGGAGGCCAGCGACCGCAGCAGGTCCTGCGCCGCGCGCAGCTGCGGCCAGGCGATCACCAGCGCCGACTCCGAGCCGGGCGCCGAGCGGACCGCCGCCATCGCGCCGCGCAGGACGTCACGGTGGTGCACCAGCTCGGCGCGGCGCTCGACCAGCGCGACGACCACGCCCGGCGGCGACGGGTCGCGGCGCGCGAGGGTCGAGCCGTCCCACCGCTGCCGGACCTCGTCGGTCCGGCGGAGCTCGGTCTCGATCGACGCCAGCACCGGCGTCGCCTCGCGCGTCCACGCCGAGGTCCGGGCGAGGGCGGACGCGGCGTCGTCCGCCGTGCCCGGCGACGTGCCGGGCGGCCCGTCGGGCCGGGTCCCGATCGCGGCGCCGGCCGCGACGGCGCAGGCCGCGAGCGCACCGAGCGCCACCATCCGGCGCGGGCCCGGGCGCAGGACGGCCGAGCCGCGGCGACCCGACCGCGCGGCGCGGTCGATGCCCTCCGGGAGGTACCCGCGCCATCCCGGCATCTCGTGTCGGCCATGGTGAACAGGCATCCCCGCCGGACCTCCCCCGGATCGCACGGCGGGGCCACCCTCCCCTCGTCGGCTCCCCCGGGAAAGGCCGGGCGACGAATTCCGTGACTATTTTCGTCAGATCACGAAGCTATTACGCCAGCTGATCGAACGACGGCCCGGCAACCGGGTGTGGACAGTCAGGCGCCGTCCAGGAGGGGCCGCACGTGCCGCCGGAAGAAGCGGCCGTCCGCGGGGTTCGACAAGGTCCCCGCGACCGCGTCCGGGGACACCCAGCGCGCCTCCGGGTTGGCCGGGTCGAGGGGCTGCAGGGTCGTCGCGGGGGCACGGAAGAGGTACAGCGTGATCGTCTTCGCCTCGGGGAGGCCGTGGCGGAAACCCGGCCGGGTGTACGACCCCAGCTCGCGCACCAGCTCCAGGTCGGTGAGCCCGGTCTCCTCGTGGATCTCGCGCCGGGCCGCGTCGAGCACGTCCTCGCCGTCCTCGACGTGCCCCTTGGGCAGCGACCACGTCCGGGCCCGCTGGCGGACCACGGCCACGCACCCGCGCGGATCGACGACCACGCCGCCCGCCGCCCGGCTCCGCATCACACCGGAGGGTGCCCCGTGGGGCGGGGCGCGACGCCGGGAGTGCGCCGCGAGGGCGTCATCCTCCTCGGGTGAGGCCCCCACGGCCGTCGGCGGAGATCGTCGCCTCGGACCCGCCGTGTCGAGGAGTGAGCCGATGATCGAGCTGTCGCCGGACGAGGTACGGAACGTGGCGGCGGAGGCCTACGCCTACCTCTACCCGCTGGTGACCATGGACGTCACCCGCATGCAGCTCACCGACACCTCCACCCCCGCCACCGGGCACACCACCCCGAACACGATCACGCACCTGCGGGAGTTCCCCTCCGCGGAGTTCCGCACGGTCGTGGCGCCGAACTTCGACACGCTCTACTCCAGCGCCTGGATCGACCTGGCGGACGGGCCGCTGCTGCTCGAGGTCCCCGACAGCGGCGGGCGGTACTACCTGCTCCCGATGCTGGACATGTGGACCGACGTGTTCGCCGCGCCGGGGTGGCGCACCACCGGGACCGAGGCGTCCCGGTTCGTCATCGCTCCGCCGGGGTGGACCGGGCAGGCACCCGATGGCGCGCAGGTGCTCCGCGCGACCACGTCGGTGGCCTGGATGATCGGGCGGACCCAGACGAACGGCCCCGCCGACTACGCGGCCGTCAACGCCTTCCAGGACGGCCTCGTCCTGACGGCCCTCGACGGCACGCCGCCGACGACCCGGGTCCGCCCGTCGGTCGCGCCGGCCGGCCTCGACCTCGCCCACGAGCCGCTGGCGGTCGTCAACGGGCTCGAGGGCGTCGAGTTCTTCACCTACGCGGCGCGGCTCCTGGCCGTCCACCCGCCGCACGCGACGGACTTCTCGGTGCTCGCCCGGATGGCGGCGATCGGCATCGTCCCCGGCGAGGAGTTCGACGCCGCCGCGCACGACCCCGACCGGATCGCCGCGATCGACGAGGGCGCGAAGGCGGCGCTCGAGCTCCAGCACGCGGCCGTGGCCCGGCTGGGGCGGATCGTCAACGGCTGGACGATGAACACCGAGACGATGGGCGTCTACGGCAACGACTACCTCAAGCGCGCGATCATCACGATGATCGGCCTGGGCGCCAACGCGGCCGAGGACGCCGTCTACCCGATGGCGCTGGCCGACGCCGACGGGGCGCCGATCGTCGGCGAGAAGGACTACGTGCAGCACTTCGCCGCCGAGGAGCTCCCGCCGGTCAAGGCGTTCTGGTCGGTGACGATGTACGACGACGACGGCTTCCAGGCGCCGAACGCGCTCGACCGCTTCGCCCTCGGCGACCGCGACCCCCTGCACCGCAACCCCGACGGCTCGATCGACCTGTACTACGGGCCCACCGACCCCGGCGGCGAGCGGACCGCGAACTGGCTGCCCGCCCCGGCCGGCCCCCTGCGCATCATGCTGCGCCTCTACGCGCCGGGCCCGACCGTGCTCGACGGCACCTGGGCGCCGCCGCCGGTGACCGTCCGGTGACGACGGGCCCCGGGAGGGCGGTCAGGTCGTGCCCTCCGCGCCGTCGGCACCGGTCTCGCGCCGGACGGTCTGCATCGCCCGGCGGAGCGCCGCGATCGCCGGCGTCCGGTCGTCGACGCGGGTGCCGAGCGAGATCGGGCAGGGCTCGGCGTCGGTGATGGGGAGGAACGCGACCTCCGGGTGGCGGTAGCTGTCGGCCACCGAGCCCCCGGTGATCGCGATCGCCTCGCCGGCGGCGACGACCTCGAGCAGCTCGTCGAGCGTGTGCACCGTGGGGCCGTGGCGCACGGGCCGCCCGCTGGGCCGGGGGTCGCACGCCCACCAGCGCACCACTGCTCGTCTGTCTCGTCGTCGACGACGGGGCGCTCGTCGTCGAGGTCGGCCAGCGCGACGGCCGACCCGGTCGACATCAGCAACGCCGTCGCGTGGCTGGCCTCCGACGAGGCGCTTCGTCACCGGCGTCGCGCTGCCGGTCGACCGTGCCGTCACGGCACACTCCAGGGCGGGTCGCGCAGATCACAGCCCGGCTAGGGTGCAGGCGCCGCGCTCGTCGTCACCCGGTGCGACGGGCCCTGGGGAGGAGGCGCGGGGATGGACGACGACGCCGGGCACGCCCTGGACGACCCGCTGCGCACGAAGGGCACGTCGTTCACCCACGAGGAGCGCCGCGAGCTCGGCATCCTGGGGCTGCTGCCCCACGCGGTGACGACGCTCGACGAGCAGGTCCGGCGCTCCTGGGGCGAGGTGCGACGCCAGGCCACCGACCTCGACCGCTACATCTACCTGCGCGCGCTCCAGGACCGGAACGAGCGCCTGTTCTACGCGGTGCTCGCGGCCGACGTGCCGACCGCGCTGCCGCTGGTCTACACCCCGACCGTCGCCGAGGGCTGCCGGCGCTTCTCCGAGATCTGGCGCCGCCCGCGGGGGCTGTACCTGTCGTGGCCCGACCGGGAGCACCTCGTCGAGGCGCTGCGCAACCGGCGGCAGCGCGAGGTCGACGTCATCGTGGTGACCGACGGCCAGCGCATCCTCGGCATCGGCGACCAGGGCGTGGGCGGCATGGGGATCCCGGTCGGGAAGCTCTCGCTGTACACCCTCATCGGCGGCATCGACCCGGCCCGCACCCTGCCGGTGCTGCTCGACGTCGGCACCGACAACCCGACGCTGCTCGACGACCCCTTCTACCTGGGCTGGCGCCACCACCGCATCGACGACGACGCCTACCGGGAGTTCGTCGACGCCTTCGTCGCCGCGGTGCAGTCCGAGCTGCCCGAGGTGCTGCTGCAGTGGGAGGACTTCGCGACGCCCCACGCGCACCCGATCCTCGAGCGCTACCGCGACCGGCTGCTGACGTTCAACGACGACATCCAGGGCACCGCCGCGGTGGCGCTCGGCGCGCTGCGGGGGGCGACCGAGGTGGCCGGCGTGCCGCTGCGCGACCAGCAGGTCGTGATGCTGGGGGCGGGCTCGGCGGGCATCGGCGTCATGGAGATGGTCCGCCAGGAGATGGTCGACGAGGGCCTGTCCCCCGAGGAGGCCCGGGCGCGCTGCTGGGTCGT
The DNA here is from genome assembly GCF_028737205.1 of Actinomycetospora lutea. GTDB lineage: Bacteria > Actinomycetota > Actinomycetes > Mycobacteriales > Pseudonocardiaceae > Actinomycetospora > Actinomycetospora lutea. The sequence goes on from NZ_JAQZAL010000009.1 coordinate 85,672, forward strand.
GGACGTCCGCGGCCTGCTCACCACCGACCGGGACGACCTCTCCGACGCCCAGCGGGCCTTCGCCCACGACCCGGCCGACGTCGCCGGGTGGGGCGTCGCGGGCCTGCCGGGGCTCGACGATGTGGTGGCGCACGTGACCGCGGGCGTGCTCGTCGGGCTGTCCACCGCCCAGGGCGCGTTCACCGAGGACATCGTGCGGACGATGGCGGGCCGGGTCGACCGGCCGATCGTGTTCCCGCTGTCCAACCCCACCGAGAACGCCGAGGCCCGTCCGGCGGACCTCGGCGAGTGGACCGGCGGGCGGGCGCTCATCGCCACGGGGTCGCCGTTCCCGCCGCTGCACCGTGACGAGGGCGACGACATCCCCGTCGCCCAGTGCAACAACGTCTACATCTTCCCGGCGGTGGGGCTCGCGGTGACCGCGGCGCGGGCCACGCGGGTCACCGACGGCATGATGCGTGCCGCGGCCGGGGCGCTCGGCGACGCGTCGCCGGCGCTGACCGACCCGCGCGCACCGCTGCTGCCGCGCTGGTCGGACGTGCGCGAGGTCGCCGACGACATCGCCCTCGCCGTGGCCCGGCGGGCCGTGGCCGAGGGCGTCGCCCCCGCCGCGTCGGACGAGGAGCTGCGCGACGCCGTGCGGCGCACCCGCTGGGAGCCCTCGTACCGCGACGGCGGCACGCCGTAGGCGCGGTCCCGGTCCGACCAGCGTCCGGCGGCCAGCCCCGCGCAGGTCAGCACCAGCAGGGCCGTGAACGCGGCCTGCTCGCCGACGACGACGGCCGCGCCGAGGGCGGCCGTGCCGACCGCGAATCCGGCGGTGACGTTCCTGGTGATCATCGCGCCCTCCTCCGGGCTCGACGGCGTCTCTCCCCGTGGGACACCGGCCGTGCCCGATCGGCACGGTGACCGTGATCACGGGGTTCGCGGCGTGAGGATCGGCGGTCGGTCGTGTCCAACCGAATGAGCTCGACGGAAACAGCCCGCCGAGCCGTCGACAGGAAGGACCCGACGATGAGCACCCCGACCAGCCCGACCGGCACCCCCACCCCGTCGCCCGCGCCGCGCAGCAGCGTCACCCCCGCCACCACCGGAGGGTCGCCGCTCGAGAGCACGCAGGGCCGCACGACGGTCGCCGACGGCGTCGTCGCGAAGATCGCCGGCCTCGCGGCCCGCGAGATCGACGGCGTGCACGGCTTCGGCAGCAGCGCCGCACGCGCCTTCGGGGCCATCACCGACCGCATCCCCGGCGGCCGCTCGTCCACGACGCAGGGCGTGTCGGTCGAGGTCGGCGAGCGCCAGGCGGCGGTCGACCTGACCATCGTCGTGGACTACGGCGTCGCGATCGCCGACCTCGCCCGCGCCATCCGCCGCAACGTGATCTCGGCGGTGCAGCAGATGACCGGGCTCGAGGTCGTCGAGGTCAACGTCAACGTCGTCGACCTGCACCTGCCCGGCGACGACGACGGCGACGGCGACGGCGACGAGGCCGCCACCTCCGCGCCGGCCCGGGTCCGGTGACCAGGCCCGCCGGACCCGGTCGACGCGACACGGCCGACCAGGCCGTGGTGGCCGGGGTCGACGTCGACCTGGTCGCGGCGGCGGTCACCACGTGCCCGCTGGTCGCCGGCCTGCACGCCGGCGCCCACGGCACCGCCGCGACCCTGCTGCCCGGCCGCCGCGTCCCCGGGGTCCGGGTGACCGCGACGGCGGGCGAGCCCGCCCGGGTCACGGTCACCGTCGTCGCCCGCTACGGCGCGCCCCTGCCACGCCTCGTCGAGCAGGTGCGCTCCGCGGTCGCCGTCCGCGCCCCCGGCCACCCCGTCGACGTCGTCGTCGGCGACGTCTCCTGACCCCCTCCCTGGAGGTTCCCGTGTTCACCACCAACACCGTGCTGGGCCTCGCCCTCGGCGTGGCCCTCGGGTTCGCCGGCGCGTTCGGCGGGTTCGGCGCCTTCCTGCTGGTGCTCGTGCTCGGCCTCGCCGGCCTGCTCGTCGGCCGCTGGGCCGACGGCCGGCTCGACCTCACCGAGCTCGCCGAGCAGCTGCGCGGCGCCGGCTCCGACCGAGAACGGGCCCGGCGATGACCCCGGCGACGACCCCGGCGACCGGCGACCCCGGCACGCTGACCATCGCCGACGGCGTCCTCGAGAAGCTGGTGGCCGTGGCCGCCGGCGAGGTCGACGGCGTCACGGTCCCCGGGGCCGGCGGCCTGGCCGGCGTCGGCGGCACCCGCCGCGCGACCGCCCGGGTCCGGCGCACGCCGGACCGGCTGGACGTCGGCCTCGCCCTCGCGATCGCCTACCCCGCGCCGGTCGCCGCCGCGGCCGACGCCACCCGCCGGCACGTCAGCGCGCGGGTGGCCGAGCTCGCCGGGCTCACCGTGGGCCGCGTCGACGTCGACGTGACCGGCCTGCCGCACGGTGACGCGGGCGGGGACGCGGGCCGCCGCACCGGGCGGGTGGTCGCGTGATCCGCCGCTCCCGCCGGACGCTCCCGGCGGCCCTCACCGCTCTCGTGCTCCTCGCGGCGGGCGCCCTGGTGGCCACGAGCGCGATCCAGGTCCTGCTCGGACGCACCCCGCTGCTGCCCGTCGACACCGTCACCGACGTGCTGGGACGCACCACCTGGCAGGCCCCGGCCGTCCTGGTGGCCGCCGGCGTCGCCGCGGCGCTCGGCCTGGTGCTGATCGTCGCCGGCCTGTGGCCCGGCCGCACCCACGTCCTGCCGCTGCTCGCCGACCCCGCGGTCCCCGAGCTCGTCGCCGCCGGTTGGCACCGCCACGACCTCGCGGCGCGGCTGCGCCACCGCGCGCTGGGCGTCGAGGGCGTCGAGCGCGCCACCGCCCGGGTCCGGCGCCGCAGCGTGCGCGTAGCGGCCCGGACGCACCGCAGCAGCACCCCCGGGCTGCGCGAGGCGGTGGCGACCGCGGTCGGCACCGACCTCGACACGCTCGGGCTGGCGCGCCGTCCCCGCCTGCGCGTGACGGTGACCTCCGACCGGAAGGAGCGCTGATCCCCGTGGCCCGCGCCACCAACCCGCCCGCCCGCCTCAACCGTTCGCTGCTCGCCGTCGCCGGGCTCGTGCTGCTCGCCGTCGCGGCCCTCGTCGCCGGCATCGCCACGGGGCGCCTGCCCCTCGTCGCGACCGACGCCGCGCTGGTCGGGGGCGCCCTGCCGTCGTGGTGGCCGTGGGTCGCGGCCGCCGCGGGCGTCGTCGTCGGCCTGGCCGGGCTGCGCTGGCTGCTCGCGCAGGCGCGCCGCCGGCCGCCCGGGGACACCTGGACCGTCCCCGCCGGCGGCCCCGTCCCCGGCAGCACGAGCGTGTCCGGCGGCGTCACCGCGGCAGCCGTGCGCGAGGACCTGACCGGTCACGCCGCGATCGCCGACGCCCGCGTCCGCCTGACCGACGGGGCGCCCCGGCCGACCCTGTACGTCGAGCTCGACCTCGCCGCGGACGCCGACGCGCGCGACGCGGTCGGGCACCTCGAGCAGCACGCCCTGCCCCGGCTGCGCCGCGCCCTCGGCGCCGCCGCCGTCCCGACCCGACTCGTCCTGCGCACCGGCCGCACCCGCACCAGCGACCGCGTCGCCTGATCCCGCACCGCCGAAGGAGCACCACGATGTCCGACCGTCACGTCACCCCCACCGACGAGGGCTGGGCCGTCGAGAAGCCCGACGCCCAGCGCCCCAGCGCCAAGACCCCGACCCAGGCGGAGGCGATCAAGCGCGCCGTGGAGATCGTCGCCAACGACGGCGGCGGCGAGGTCGTCGTCCACGGCACCGACGGTGTGGTCCGCGAGACCCGCCGCGTCGGGTCCGGCGCCGGCGACACCGACCGCATCGCGGCCGCGCTGGCCGCGAGCGCGGCGGGCACGGGGGCCCGCGTCACCGCGCAGGCCGCCGCGGCCGAGGTGTCCGACGCCGCGGACGACGTCGCCGACGACGCCGCGGTGACCGCGAAGAAGGTGGCCGGTCAGACGCGCACGGGCGCCGAGCGCGCCGGGGCCACCGCCGCCGCGGCCGCCGCCGGCCTCGGCGATAAGGTCGAGGCCGCGCGCCGGGGCGACAAGGACGTCGCGGCGGCCGCGCAGGACGCCGCGAGCATCGCGCGGACCACCGGCGAGCAGGTCGCCGACCAGGCCGGGCGCACCGGCCGCCAGGTCGCCGACCAGGCCGGGCGCACCGGCCGCCAGGTCGCCGGCGAGGCCCGCGCCGCGGGGCGCCGGGCCGCCGCCCGCGTGGACGCGACCGCCCGCGGGGCCGGCGAGCAGCTGGCCGCGGGGGCTGACCGCGCCGCCACGATCGGCGCCGGGGTCGGCGAGGAGGTCGGCGAGGAGGTCGGCGAGGAGGCCGAGAACGCCGCCGACCGCGTCGGGAAGCGCATCCACGCCGTCACCGAGGCCGCGGCCGCCCCGCTCGACGGGCTGGCGAGGGCCCTCAACCCGGTGCGCCTGACCGGACGCGTCGTCGGTGCGGTCGCCGCGGGCGGCCTGCACCTGATCGGCGTCGGCGCGACGCGCGGCAGCGCCGCCGCCCGCGAGCGCGTGCGCGGGACCGCCCCGCGCTGACCCGGGTCGGCGCTCCCGCTCAGCCGGTGTCGAGTCCCTGCGCCGACGCCGCCGCGACCGCCTCGCCGCGGGTGGAGACGCCGAGCTTGGCGAGCACCGCGGAGACGTGGTGGTCGACGGTGCGCACCGACAGCACCAGCTCCGCGGCGATCTGCGCGTTGGTGCGCCCGCGGGCGAGCCGGCCGAGGATGTCGAGCTGCCGCTCGGTGAGCCCGAACGGGTTGGCCCGGGTCGCCGGGACCGGGCCGCGAGGCACGGCGTTCACCCCGAGCTCGCGCAGCCGGCGGCGGACCCGCGCGGCGGCGGGGACGGCGCCGAGGTCGTCGAGGAGGGTCAGCGCGCGCCGGGTGGCGTCGACGTCGCCGGAGCCGGCGAGCTCGAGGGCCTGCTCGTAGGGGTCGCCCAGCCGCTCCCAGGCCGCGGCCGCACCGGCCCAGTCCCCGCGCAGCCCGGACGCGAACGGCTCCGGGCACGCCGCGTCCGGCGTCGCCGCCGCGCCGCAGCGGGCCCGCCAGCGCAGGACCTCGGCCCGGTCGCGCCGCGGGCCCGGGGCGGCGGTGCGCTCGTCGAGCCGGGTCAGGGCGCGCTGCGCGCGGTCGGGGTCCCCGGTGAGCCACGCCTGCTCGGTCTCGGCGAGCAGTGCCGGGACCAGCAGGAGGCGGCTGTCGGCGCGGGCGGCGTGGTCGAGGGCCCACGCGAGCACGTCCTCCGCGTCGTCCGCCCCGCGCCGGACGAGCAGGCGGGCGAGCCACGGCAGGCTGTACCGGGTCGCCATCGTCTCGCCCCCGTCGGGCCGCCCGACGACCTCCCGGAGCCCGCGCTCCGCGGCGTCCCACTCGCCGCGTATCGCGAGCCACCGGTGGCGGTGGGCGAGCAGGTGGTCGGCGTAGACGCCGAGCTCGCGCTCGCGGGTGTGCGCCAGGCCCTCCTCGACCGCGCCGACGACCTCGGTCCAGCGCCCGAGCAGCGCGAGGTGCTGCGCGGCGAGGACGTGGGTGTACATGACGAACACGTGCTGGCCGGCGGTCTCGGCGAGGCGCCGGGCGGCCACCACGTCGGCCATCCCGTCGGGGTCGTCGAGCTGCACGCGCAGGGCGCCGCGCAGCATGCGGGGCAGCGCCTCGACCACGGCGACACCGACCCGCTGCGCCGTGGCGAGGGCGGCCTCGGCCATCGCGAGACCCTCCTCGCGCCGGTCGGTGTCGGCGGCGATCCACGCGTTCCAGCTCAGGGCGACGGCGAGCGCGGGGCCGTCACCCGCGGGCTGGAGCAGGTCGACCGCGCGCCGGACGGCCCGGAGCGCCTCGTGCGGGCGCAGCAGCGACCAGAGGACGGGACCGAGCGGGACCATCGCCTCGCCGAGCGCGACGGGGTCGCCGAGCTCCTCCCGCAGGCGCACGGCGGCCTCGGTGGCGGCCAGGGCGGGCGCCTGCTGGTCCATGCTCTGGTGGGCGGTGGAGCAGGCGAGGAGCACCGCGGCGTGCTCCGCGGGCGAGAGCAGGTGCGAGCGCGCGAGGACGTGCTCGTGCAGCGCGACCTCCTGGGCGTAGCTGCCCACCCGGCTCGCCTCCCGTGCCGCGGCCGGCCCGTGCCGGACGACCGCCGCGTCGTCGCCGGCTCCCGCCGCGTGGTGCACCATCCGCGCGGGGTCGGCGTCCGGGCGGGCCGCGAGCGCGGCGAGGGCGTGCGCGTGCTGCGTCATCCGCCGGCTCGCCGGGAGCGCGTTCTCCAGCGCGTGGCGGGCCAGCTCGTGGCGGAACGCGACGGCGTCGGCGCGCACCTCGACCATCCCGGCCCGCTCCGCCGGCTCCAGCACGTCGAGGTCCCCCAGCAGGGTGCGCGCCAGGGACAGCTCCACCGCGCCGGGCACCACGGCCAGCTGGTCCAGCGCGCCGCGGGTCCGCTCGTCGAGCCGGTGGGCCCGGGCGAGGACCGCGTCCACCACCGTGGCCGGCACGGCGACGTCGGCGCCGGCGTCGGCCGTCGCGAGCACCTCGGAGACGTAGAACGGGTTGCCGCCGGTGAGCCGGTAGAGCGTCGCCGACGTCAGCGTGGTGCCCCCGGCCCACCGCGCGACCGCCCCGCGCGAGAGCCGGTCGAGCGCCACCCGCTGCACCCACGGCCCGGCGAGCGCGCCGAGGACCCGGCGCAGCGCCTCGCCGACCTCCTCGTCGCGGAAGGTCAGCACCAGCACCGAGGGCAGCTCCGCGACGCGCCGGCCCAGGTAGCGCAGGACGTCGAGGGTGGCGTCGTCGGCCCAGTGCACGTCCTCGACGACGAGCACCGTCGGCCGCGACGGGTCGGCCAGCTCGGCGAGCGCCCCGGCGAGGACCGCGTCGCGGTCCCCGTCGCGCAGGGCCTCCTCGAGCGCGTCGGCGCCCGCACGGGCGATGTCGCGCAGCGGGCCCAGCGCGCGCGGCGTCAGCAGGTCGTCGCACGCCCCGAGCAGCACCCGGACGTCGCCGCGCGCCGGCGCGGTGAACGCGCGCACGAGGCTGGTCTTGCCGACGCCGGCCTCGCCGCTGATCAGCACGACCGCACCGCCCGTGCCCGCGACGGCCCGGTCGAGGGCGGCGGTGAGGAGGGCCAGTTCGTCGTCCCGCTCCAGCAGCGCCACCGGCATGACACGCACCCCCGCACCCGACGTTAGGGGACGGCGGCCGGTGCGCACCACCGTCGGAGAAGGCTCCGTGCCCGGACGGGTTCCGCGGTCGCTCCGAGCCGTCCGGCGATTGTCGGATGGATCGCACGACGATCGAGCCGATTCCCGTCCGGGAGCCAGTATGATCGTGGATCATCGAATGCACCGGCGCCGTTGAGGCATCGGCAGGAATGGCATTCTGCCGGGTGGCGCAGTTCCGGACAGGATGTGCCTGTTACCGGGATTCGTAGGACTCACGGTAGCCGAATTCACGCCGTCCCCGCATTCCTGCACGGAGCCGCGTCGTACCGCATCGTCAGGGCATGAGATCCGCGCGGCGCTTCGACGATGTGGTGATCGCCGGTCTGGCGCACCTCGATGCTCCCCACGTCGTCACCTCCTCCTTCCTCGAGGACCAGCTCGCGGACACGTTCGGGCGCCTGCGCATCGGCCCCGGCCTGCTCGAGCGCCTGTCGGGCATCCGGGAACGCCGGATCTGGGACGAGGGCACGATGCCCAGCGAGGTCGCCGCCCGCGCCGGGGAGCGCGCGCTGGCCGACAGCGGGCTCTGCCGGGACGAGATCGGCGCGCTCATCAACACCTCGGTGAGCAGGGACCACCTCGAGCCCTCCACCGCGAGCATCGTGCACGGCCTGATGGAACTGCCGCCCGAGGCCGTCAACTTCGACGTCGGCAATGCGTGTCTCGGATTCCTCGACGGCATGAACCTGGTGGCGACGATGATCGAGGCCGGGCAGATCGACCACGGCCTCGTGGTGGCCGGCGAGACGAGCCGTTTCGCCATGGAGGGCACGGTGGCCCGGCTCGCCGGCGAGGCCGCGACGCGGCGGATGTTCCACGAGCAGTTCGCGACGCTGACCGTCGGCTCGGGCGCGGTGGCGATGGTGCTCTCCCGCGCCGACGGCCCCGGCGGGCACCGGTTCGTCGGCGGTCTCGGGCGCGCGAGCACCAGGGGCAACGCCGGGCTCTGCGTCGGCCAGGGCGACGAGATGCGCACCGACAGCAAGGGCCTGCTCGAGGCGGGGATGGAGCTCGCCGGGCGGGTGTGGAAGGAGGCCGTGGCGTCGTTCGACTGGGACGCCACCGGCTACGACACCTACTGCCTGCACCAGGTGAGCAAGGTCCACACCGGCGCCGTGGTCGACCAGCTCGGGCTCGACGCCGACCGGTTCCCCTCGCTGTACCCGGAGTTCGGCAACATCGGCCCGGCCGGCGTGCCGACCGTGCTGAGCAAGGCGGTGGCCGATGGCACGGTCACCGACGGCTCGCGGGTGATGCTCATGGGCGTCGGCAGCGGCATCAACGCGGCGGCCGCCGAGGTGCGCTGGTGAGCGCCCCGACGACCGCGACCGGGCTCGCGGGCTACCCCTTCGCGCCGCGCACCGCCGACGTCGGCGGCCACCGGATGTCCTACGTGGACGAGGGCGACCGCGACGCGCCGCCGGTGCTGCTCGTGCACGGCAACCCGACCTGGTCGTTCTACTTCCGCACGCTGCTGCGCTCGCTGCCCGCCCGCGGCCGGCGCGTCCTCGCCCCCGACCACATCGGGATGGGCCTGTCGGACAAGCCGTCGCGCCACGACCACCCGCACACGCTCGCGCAGCGGGTCGCCGACCTCACCGCGTTCGTCGACGGCCTCGACCTCACCGAGCCCGTCTCGCTCGTCGTCCACGACTGGGGCGGGCCGATCGGGCTGGCGTGGGCCGCCGAGCACCCCGACCGCGTCGCCGAGATCGTCGTCATGAACACCGGCGCGTTCCCGCTGCCTCCCGACCACGGGCTGCCGTGGATGCTGCGCGCCGCGCGCCTCCCGGTCGTCAGCGACGTGCTCGTCCGCCGCCTCGGGGCGTTCTCCCTCGGCGCGCTCGTGCTGGGCACCGGGCGGGCGTGGCTGCCCGCCGAGGCCCGCCGCGGGCTGCTCGCGCCCTACGACCGCCCGGAGCACCGGGTCGCCGTGCACGCCTTCGTGCAGGACATCCCGCTCGGGCCCGCCGACCCCGCCCACCCGGTGCTCGCGCGCCTCGAGGAGCGGCTCCCGCTGCTCGACGCCCACCCCGTGCAGGTCCACTGGGGAATGAAGGACCCCGTGTTCGACGCCGACATCCTCGCCCACGTCGAGCGCCGGCTCCCCCGCGCCGAGGTGTTCCGCTACCCCGACGCCGGCCACTACGTGCTCGAGGACGAGCCGGAGGCGATCGGCGCGCGGGTCGACGCGTTCCTGGACCGGCGATGACCGGCACCGCCGTCGCCACGCTCGACGCGATGCTCGCCGACCGGGCGCGGGCGGACCCGGACCGGGCGGCCCTGGTCCTGCCGGCGCCCGGACGTGCCGTGCTCGAGCCCGTCCTCGGCGAGCACGCCACCCGCACCGTGACCTTCGGCGCGCTCGACCGGCGCGTCGACCACGTCGCCGCCGGGCTGCACGCCGCCGGCCTGGGACCGGGCGCGCGGGTCGCGCTGCTGGTCCCGCCGATCGCCGACTTCTTCGTCCTCGCCTACGCGCTCATGCGGGCCCGCGCCGTGCCGGTCGTGGTCGACCCGGGGATCGGGCTGCGCCGCGTCCGCAGCTGCCTGGGCGAGGCCGCGCCCGACGCGTTCGCCGGCGTCGCGAAGGCCCACCTCGCGCGCCGCGCCCTGGGCTGGTGCCCCGACGCGCGGCTGGCGATCACCGCCGGCGGGCTGCCGGTCCCGGGCACGACGCCCCTGCGCCACCTCGAGCGCCACGGCGCGCGTGACGGTGCCGACCGGCCCGCGGAGCGCCCCGCGGGCTCCCCCGCCGCGATCGTCTTCACCAGCGGTAGCACCGGCCCGCCCAAGGGCGTCGAGCACCACGATGACGGCCTCGTCGCCCAGGCCGCGCTGGTCCGCGATCTGTACGGGCTCGGGCCCGGCGACGTGAGCCTCGCGACCTTCCCGCCGTTCGCCCTGTTCGGGCCGGCGCTGGGGATGACCACGGTCGTGCCGCGCATGGACCCGACCCGCCCCGCGCGCGTCCGCGCCGGACGGCTCGTGCGGGCGGCGCGGCGCACGGGCGCGACGACCATGTTCGGTTCGCCCGCCGTGCTCGACCGGCTCGGCCGCGACGCCCCTGCCGGCACGGTCCTCCCGGAGCTGCGGACCGTGATCTCCGCCGGCGCGCCGGTCCCCCGCGACGTCCAGCGCCGGGTGCTCACGCTGCTCGGCGCCGGCGCCCAGGTGCACACCCCCTACGGCGCGACCGAGGCGCTGCCCGTCGCGACGATCGGCAGCGACGAGCTGCTCGACCTGCCCGACGACGGCATCTGCGTCGGCCGCCCGGTGCCCGGTGTCGACGTGACCCTGATGCGGGTCGTCGACGGCCCCGTCGAGGCCCTGACCCCGGAGCTCGCCGTGCCCGCGGGCGAGGTCGGCGAGGTGGTGGTCCGCGGCCCGGTCGTCAGCCGGCGCTACGCCGACCGGCCGGAGGCCACCGCGGCGACGCGGGTCGACTGGGACGGGGTGCCGGCGCACCGCATGGGCGATCTCGCCTCCCGGGACCCCGCCGGGCGGCTGTGGTTCGCCGGGCGGGTGTCGCACGTCGTCCCCACCACGAGCGGACCGCTCTACAGCGTGCCGTGCGAGGAGGTGCTCAACCGGGACCCGGCGGTGCGGCGCTGCGCGCTCGTGGGTCTCGGCACCGGACCGGTCCGCCGGCCCGTCCTCGTCGTCGAGCCCGCCCCGGGCACCGACCCCACCGACGACCTGCGGGCGCGGCTGCTCGGCGTCGCCGGCGCGGACGACCGCACGCGCGCCGTCGAGGACGTCGTGTTCCACCCCGCGCTGCCGGTGGATCCCCGCCACAACTCGAAGATCGACCGGGAGGCGCTGGCCCGCTGGGCGGGCGGGGAGCGGGCGTCGTGAAGGCGCTGGTGACCGGGGGCGGCGGCTTCCTCGGCGGCGCGGTGGTGGATGCCCTGCTCGCGCGGGGCGACGAGGTCACGAGCCTCGCCCGCGGCGAGTACCCCGATCTCGCGGCGAAGGGCGTGCGCACGCTGCGCGGCGACCTCGCCGACCCGTGCGCCGCCCGCGACGCCGTGGCCGGCCAGGACGTCGTCGTGCACGTCGCGGCGAAGGCGGGCCTGTGGGGACGGGACGCGGACTTCCACCGCAGCAACGTGGAGGGCACCCGCGTGCTGCTCGACGCCTGCCGCACCGCGGGCGTGGGGCGCTTCGTCTTCACCAGCACGCCCAGCGTCGTGCACGCCGGCGGCGACATCGTCGGCGGCGACGAGTCGCTGCCCTACGCCGAGCGCTACGACTCCGCCTACCCGCGTACCAAGGCGCAGGCGGAGCGCCTGGTGCTCGCGGCCGACTCCCCGGACCTCGCGACCACGGCCCTGCGCCCGCACCTCATCTGGGGGCCGGGCGACACCCAGCTCGTCCCCCGCATCCTCGCCCGGGCCCGCGCCGGCACCCTGCGCCTCGTGGGCGACGGCTCCGCGCTGATCGACACGACCTACATCTCCGACGCCGCGACCGCGCACCTCGACGCCGTCGACCACCTCCGCCCCGGGGCGCCGTGCGCGGGGCGCGCGTACTTCGTGACCTCCGGCGACCCGCGCCCGGTGCGCGAGCTCGTGGACGGGATCCTCGCGGCGGGCGGTCTCCCCCCGGTGCGCGGCACCGTGCCCCGCCCCGTCGCCGTGGCCGCCGGTGCCGCGGTCGAGGCGGCGTGGTGGACCCTCGGGCGGATCACCGACCTCGGCGAACCGCCGATGACCCGGTTCCTGGCGCGCCAGCTCGCGACCACCCACTGGTTCGACATCTCGGCGGCCCGCCGCGACCTCGACTACCGGCCGCGGGTCGACGTCGACGCCGGCCTCGACCGCCTGGCCCGCGCGCTGGCGGCCTGACCGTCCGGTCCGCGACACGAAGCTGGCGCGCATGCCCGGAGGTGTGGCGGGGCCCGCCACACCTCCGGGCGTGCGCGCACCGCTCGTCACCCTCGCCGCCGTCGTCCTGGCGCAGTGGTCGGACCTCCGCCGCCCGCCGCGGTGCGTCGGGTGGCGGGGATCGCGGCGTCCGTGGGGTACTCCACGCCCGACAGCGCCGCCGAACCCTCCCGGAGAGCCCCATGTACCTCGCGATCGAGAGCCACAGCGTCGAGCTCAAGCTGCCCGAGCACACGACCGACCTCTACGCGTCCTACTGGGAGCGCCTGGGACCGGACACGATCGCGAAGGTCCTCGCGGACAACGACGCCGGCGAGCTCTCCGAGGACCGCCAGAGCGTCATGATCCCCGTGGCCACGCTGCGGCGCCTCGCCGCCGGCCGCGTCCCCGAGGGATGGGACGCCGACTTCGAGGCCATGCTCGCCAAGGCCCGCGAGCGGGGGTGGCTCAACGAGGCCGGCGACGCCGTGCAGGCGCACCTCGAACGGGAGCGTTGACGGTGATGGCACCCCGTTCGGTCTGGAGCGGAGCGATCACCTTCGGACTCGTGACGATCCCGGTCGGGCTCTACAGCGCCACCGAGGACCACACGGTCCACTTCCACCAGTACGTCCGCGGCACGTCGGACCGCGTCCGCAACCAGCGCATCAACGAGCGCACGGGCGAGGCGGTGCCGACCGAGGACGTGGTCAAGGGCCGCGAGGTGGAGGGCGAGATCGTCGTCGTGGAGCCCGACGAGCTCCGCGAGATCGCTCCCGGCCGCTCGCAGGCCATCGACGTCATCGAGTTCGTCGACCTCGCCGAGATCGATCCCGTGTACTTCGACCGCACCTACTGGGTGGCGCCGAGCGACCAGCGCTACGAGCACTCCTACGGCCTGCTCTGCCGCGCGCTCGCGCAGAGCGGGCGCGCCGGGATCGCCACGATGACCATGCACGGGAGCGAGCACCTCACCGCGCTGCGCGCCGACGGCGACGTGCTGGCGCTGCAGACCCTGTTCTGGGCCGACGAGGTCCGCGACCCGGCCGAGCAGCTCTCGTCGCTGCCGGTGCAGGAGGACCCGAAGCGCCAGGAGCTCGACACGGCGATCCAGCTCGTCGCCGCGATGACGACCACCTGGAAGCCCGACCAGTACGAGGACACCTACACCCGGCGGGTCGAGCAGCTCGTCGCCGACAAGCGCGAGGGGCGCGAGGTCGTGCCCGCCGAGGCGCCCGAGGACGCCACCGAGGTCAGCGACCTCCTGGAGGCCCTGCGCCGCAGCGTGGACGCGGCCGGTGCGGGCGAGCAGGGCGAGCAGGGCGAGCAGGGCGAGCAGGGCGAGCAGGGCGACGATCTCTCCGGCCTAAGCAAGGCCGAACTCACCGCCCGGGCGCGCGAGCTCGACATCTCCGGCCGCTCGAGGATGAACCGCGACGAGCTCGCGCGCGCCGTCGCCGACGCGAGCGGGGCGTCCCGGGCGTCGTGACGGCTCCGACGCACCGACGCACCCACGCACCGACGCGGCGTGGGACAGCGGACGTGCACGACCGGAGGAGCCGCCTCCGGACGGTCCGGCTCAGGGGCCGGTGAGCTCGCGGGCGTGGGCCGTGACGTGGGGGACCCGGGCAGGCGCGCCGACCGCGGCTCACCCCCGGGCGATCCCGCCGAGCAGCGTGTCGACGATCCGCGCCGGCATGTCGGGGTCGACCGGCTCGCGGGTGAGCACGACCCGGAAGTGCACGGGACTCACGAGCATCTCGATGACCAGGCGGGGGTCGACGGTGTCCGGCAGGTCCCCGCGCTCGATCGCGCGGGTGACGATCTGCCGCGAGCGCGCGGAGCGCGTGTCCCAGTAACGGTCGCGGGCGCGCTGCGCGTCGGGGTCGTCGCCGGCGGCCGCGAGCGCGTGCTCCAGCGCGTGGCCCAGCGGGGTGGCCAGGAACGCGGCCAGGTCGCGGGCGTAGGCGGTGAGGTCCTCGCGCAGGTCGCCGGTGTCGGGCACGCGGAGTCCTTCGGTGACCTCGAGGAGCGCGTCGAGCAGCAGGTTCTCCCGGTTGCCCCACCGGCGGTAGATCGACGTCTCGTGCACCCCGGCGCGCTCGGCGACCTCGGCGATCTTCAGGCCCTCGAGACCGCGGGACCGCAGGAGCGCGAACGTCGCATCGAGGACGGCGGCCCGGACCCGCGCCGACCGGCCCCCGGGTCGCCGCTTCACCTCCGGTCCGCCCATGCCGGCACTCTAACGCAAGCGGACTTGCTTTTCGCGCCCCACCGGCCGCACACTGCTGACGCAGGTCGACTGGACTTTAGGAGCAGCCATGCAGATCGATCGCGACGTCGCGGTCCCGACCCGCGACGGGTCCCCGATCGTCGTGGACGTCTTCCGCCCCGAGGGCGACGGACCGTTCCCGGTCATCGCCTCGATCAGCCCCTACGGCAAGGACGTGCACTGGCCCGACCGCTACCCGCTCTACGACCTCGTCCCCCAGAACGAGCACATGGTCTGGGAGACCCCGGACCCCGTGTGGTGGACCGCGCGCGGCTACGCCCTGCTGCGGGCCGACACGCGCGGCACCGGCGGGTCCCCCGGTCGGCTGGATCTCTACGGGCCGCAGGACGCCGAGGACTTCTACGACGTCGTCGAGTGGGCGGCCGGCCGGCCCTGGAGCAGCGGCCGGGTGGCGTCCAGCGGCATCTCCTGGCTGGCGATGATGGGCTGGCGCGTCGCGGCGCTCCGCCCGCCGCACCTGGCCGCGGTGATCGCCTGGGAGGGCGCCACCGACTTCTACCGCGAGATGGCCTACCAGGGCGGCCTGTACGCCAACGGGTTCGTCGACTTCTGGTGGGACCGCCAGATCGAGCCGCAGCGCACCGGCCGCGAGGGCGACGACTGGCGCGAGGTCCTCCCGCAGCACCCCCTGCTCGACGACTATCACCGGGCCCGCACCACCGACCTCGATCGCGTCACCGTGCCGGTGCTCTCCGCGGCCAACTGGGGCCCCCTGCACCTCCACCTGCGCGGCAACATCGAGGGCTGGCGCCGGGCCGCCTCGACCGACAAGTGGCTCGTGGTGCACACCGGCACCCACATCGACCCCTATTACGCCGACTGGGCCCAGGAGCTGCAGCTGCGGTTCCTCGACCGCTTCCTCCGGGACCGGCCCGAGCGCATGGACGGCGTGCCCCCGGTCCAGCTCGCCGTCCGCCACGGCCGCGACGTCGTGTGGCGCGAGGCCACCGACTTCCCGCTGCCGGGCACGCGGTGGCGCGAGCTCTACCTCGACACGGAGCAGCTCGACTGGACGCCGCCCGGCGCCGCCGGCGAGATCGACCACCCCGCCACCCTGGAGACGGCCCCGGTCGACGAGCCGCTCGAGCTGACCGGGCCGGCCGCCCTGCGGCTGTGGGTGTCGAGCGACCAGGACGACCTCGACGTCTTCGTCCGCCTGCAGCACCTCGACGCCGCGGGGGACCCGATCCCGGCGATCGGCCCGCAGGGCGGGCCGCTGCCGATGGCCATGGGGTGGCTGCGGGCCTCGCACCGCGAGACCGACGCGGAGCTCTCCGAGCCGCACCGACCGTGGCACCGCCACGACCGCGAGACGCCGCTCGTCCCCGGCGAGCCGACCCTGCTCGAGATCGAGATCTGGCCGACCAGCATCACGCTCGCCCCGGGCGAGCGGCTGCGCCTGGAACTGCTCACCGAGGACGCCGACATGGGGATGATGGCGCACACCCATCCCGGGCTCCGCCGCCCCGCGGCCGCGACGATCCACGTCGGCGGCGAGCACGCCTCGCACCTGCTGGTGCCGGTCATCCCCGCCGGGTAGCGCCCCTCAGCCCTGCTCGGCCACCCGCGCGTCCCGCGGGTCCGGCGGCACGACGATCACGGGGCACCGGGCGTGCGCGGCGAGGCCGCGGCGGGTGCTGTGGCGGGGGTGGCGCCAGCCGTGCTCCCCCACCCCGAGCACGACGAGCCCGGCGTCGCGCGCCTGGTCGGCGAGCACCCGGTCGGCCCGGTCCTCGGCGAGCACGACCTGCAGCGTCGCCGGACGCGCGGGACCGACGTCCGGGAGCACGTCCGAGAGCAGGCGGGCATCCGGACCGGCGCGCACCACGACCAGCGGGGCCCCGCGCGCCGCGGCCCGCTGCGCGGCGAAGCGCAGGGCACCGCGGCAGCCCGCCGTGCCGTCGTCGCCGACCACCACGACGTCGCCGCGCGTCGCGGTCGAGGTGGCAGTGGAGGTCGAGGGCACGACGGCCACCGGCACGTCGACGTGGCCGACGAGACCGCGGGCGACGCCGCCCAGGGTGAGCTCGCCGATCAGCCCGAACCCGTCCGTGCCGACGACGAGCACCGACGCCGCCGGGGCCTGGGCCCGCAGCACCCCGATCACGTCGCCCTCCACCACGGCCTCCTCGACCGCGAGCCCGGGAGCGGTTTTTCGCGCGACCGCGGCCATGGCGGCGAGCTCGCCGCGGGCCAGCCCGACCAGGCCCTGACGGACGTCGACACCGACCACGGCCCGGCCCGGGTAGCTCCCGACCGGGATCGTCAGCGCGTGCACCAGCCGCAGACCGACGCCGCGGTCGCGCGCCTCGGACGCCGCCCACCGCACCGCCGCCTCGCCCAGACCGTGGAGGGGCACGCCGACGACGACGGGCTCCTCTCCCTCGCCGGTCACGCGACGACCTCCAGGACCCGGGACATGGCCACCTCCTCCGTGGTCTCCCCATGGTCGTCCCGGAGGCGGACCGAGCCCCAGGGCCGAACGACCCGGACCCGCCCCGGGACCTCCGGCGACGCCGGACGGGACCTGCGGACCTCGTCCCGGCGCGCGGGACGGACTGGACTCCTCCCGGGGGGACGAGGACCAGTCACGGAGGACGCGCGGTGGGCACCCCTACGGTCGGTACGGAGCGCGCCGCGCTGCGCGACGCGGTGGCCCGCGCGCTGCGGGCACCCTCGGAGCACAACGCGCAGCCCTGGCGGTGGGTCCTCGGGCCCGACCACCTCGATCTCCACGTCGACCCGACGCGTCGGCTGCCCTTCACCGACGAGCGGGGCCACGGCGTGCTGCTCGGCTGCGGTGCCGCCCTGCACCACCTGCGGGTCGCGCTCGGCGCCCGGGGGTGGCACGCCGACGTCCGCCACCAGCCCGAGGACCCCTCGGGCCGCCCGCTCGCCCGCGTGCGGATCCGGCCAGCGACCGACGGCCCAGGGCCGTGGACCCTCCGGCACGCGGCCGCGATCGACCGGCGCCACACCGACCGTCGCCGGTTCTCCGGGGGCTCGGTCCCCGTCACCGCCCTGCAGGAGCTCGACGACGCGGCGCGGCCCTTCGGCGGGGTCCTCCACCTCGCCTACGGCGGCCACCGCGCCGTGGTCGCGGACGCCATGCGCGAGGCCGCGGAACGGCAGCCCACCCACGAGGGCTACGTCGCCGAGCTGGACCGGTGGACCCACCGCTACGCCGGCGGCCACGACGGCATCCCGGCGAGCGCCCGTCTCGACGGACCCCCGCCGGACTACCGCGACCTCGTGCTGCGCTGGTTCCCGCGCGGCACGCTGCGCCAGCCGCGCGGCGGCGCGGACCACGACGACGCGTCGGTGCTGGCGGTGCTCACCGCGGTCGACGAGAGCCCTGTGTCGGTGCTGCGGGCCGGCGAGGCCCTCAGCGCGATCCTGCTCGAGGCCACGGCCCAGGGGCTCGGGACCACGCCGATCACGCAGGTCCTCGAGGTTCCGGAGACGCGGGAGCGCGTGCGCCACCGGGTCGTGGGGGCGCACCGGCCGCCGGTCTGCGTGCTGCGCCTCGGCCGCCCGGACCCGCTGAGCCCGCCCCTGGTCCCGACACCGCGGCGCCCCCTCGCGGAGGTCCTGAGCGAGACGGGGTGAGCGTCAGGACGCCTCCGGGACGACGACGACCCTGCCGCGCAGCGTGCCCGCGGACGCCTCCGCGTGCACCGCCGCCAGCTCCGCCAGCGGGACCCGCCGGTCGACGTGGACCCGCAGCTCGCCGCGGTCGACCATCGCCACGAGCCGCGCCAGCTCGTCGGCGTCGCTGCGGACGAAGACGTCGACGGCGCGCACGCCGCGGGCCTCGTCGGCGGGCGCCGGCGTCCGCGGCACCGTGTTGACGACGACGCCGCCGTCACGGACCAGGGCGACGAGCGCGGCGAGCTGCTCCGGGGTGATCGTGGCGAGGTTGAGCAG
Source organism: Actinomycetospora lutea (assembly GCF_028737205.1). Classification (GTDB taxonomy): domain Bacteria; phylum Actinomycetota; class Actinomycetes; order Mycobacteriales; family Pseudonocardiaceae; genus Actinomycetospora; species Actinomycetospora lutea. The sequence goes on from NZ_JAQZAL010000009.1 coordinate 104,012, forward strand.
GACGTCGACGGGCTCCCCCACCGCGGCCACCACGTCGGTGGCCGTGTGGTCGACGACCTCGTCGGCACCGGCCGACGTCAGCCGCTCCCGGCTGCGGGGGGTGCCGGTGGCGATGACGTACGCCCCGGCGTGCTTCGCGAGCTGCACGGCGTAGCCGCCCACGCCGCCGCTCGCCCCGTTGATCAGCACGCGCTGCCCGGCGGTCAGCTTCGCGTCGTCGAGCAACGCCTGCCACGCGGTGAGCCCCACCATCGGCAGCGCGGCCGCGTCGGGCAGGGGGATGCTCGTGGGCGCCGCGGCCAGGACCTCGGCCGGCGCGATCGCGTACTCCGCGGCGGCGCCGTCGGGCACCATCGGCAGGAAGCCGACGACCGCGTCGCCGACCGCGAGGCCGTCCACCCCGGCGCCGAGCGCGTCGACCGTGCCGGCGACCTCGATGCCGGGGATGTGCGGCAGCGTCACCGGGAAGGGGCCCTGGAGCCAGCCGCCGCGGATGCCGTCGTCGACGAGGTTGACCGTCGTCGCGGCGACCCGCAGCCGGACCTCGCCGGCGCCGGGATCCGGACGGTCCACCTCCTCGTGGCGCAGGACGTCGGCCTCGCCGAACTCGTGGAACCGGATCGCCTTCATCGGGGGGCCTCGCTCTCGATCACCAGATGCTTCCAACTCGAAGCACTGGACCCGACGCTAGACGTGCTTCGATTTCGAAGCAAGTAGACTCGGTCCATGCCCGACCCGACGCACTCCGTCGATCCCGTGCAGCTCGGCGCCTACTTCGCCCTCATCGAGGTGTCCGGCCTGCTGCGCCACGCGATCGACCAGCAGCTGCGCGAGGACGGCGACCTGACGTTCGTGCAGTTCCAGGTCCTGATGCGCCTCGACCAGTCGCCCACGGGCAGCCACCGCATGACCGACCTGGCCGACGCGATCGTGCACAGCCGCAGCGGGCTGACCTACCAGGCCGGCCTGCTCGAGAAGGCGGGCCTGATCACCCGCGCACCCTCCCCCGACGACGAGCGGGGCGTCACGGTCTCCGTCACCGAGGCAGGACGCGCACTGATCGGCCAGGTGCTCCCCGGCCACGAGGCGGTCGTCGGCCGGATGCTCTTCGACCCGCTCTCGCGCGACGACGCCCGCACCCTCGCCCGCCTCCTGACCCCGGTGCGCGACCACATGCGCGCCTCCGCGCCCCGGTCCGCGACGCCGCGGCGCCGGCGGGGCACCTAGCGCACCCAGCGCTCCGCGATCGCGTCCAGGCGGTGCAGGACGTCGCGCTCGGCGACCGGGTCCACCCAGAAGGCGACGCGGTCGACGCCGACCTCGTCGAGACCGGTGGGGTCGAAGGTGTCGGGGTCGGCGCCGAAGGCCGTGAACGGGACGTCGGGGCGCCCCTCGTCGGCGAGCCACGACCGGACCCGGCGGAACGTCTCGAGGTCGAAGCGGTCGCGCAGCCAGGCGTCCCCGTGGTCGCGCAGGCGCCGCAGCGCGGCGTCGCTCTCCCCGCCGACGTAGATCGGCGGGTGCGGGCTCTGCACGGGCTTGGGCCAGCACCACATCGGGTCGAAGTCGACGTACTCGCCGTGGAACTCGGCCTGCTCCTCGGTCCAGATGCGGGCCATCGCGGCGAGCTTCTCGTCGAGCACCTTGCCGCGCCTGCGCGGGTCGATGCCGTGGTCGGCGGCCTCCTCGCGGTTCCAGCCGACGCCGACCCCGAACAGCGCGCGCCCGCCGGAGACCAGGTCGAGGCTCGCGACCTGCTTCGCGGTGTGGATGACGTCGCGCTCGGCGGGCAGCGCGACCCCGGTACCGAGCCCGAGCCGGGTGGTCGTCGCGGCGACCACCGCGAGCGTCACGAAGACGTCGATCGTGCGCAGGAAGTGCCGCGGCAGGTCGCCGCCGTCGGGGGCGGGACTCTCGCGCCGCACCGGGATGTGCGAGTGCTCGGGGACGAACAGCGCGTCGAACCCCCGCTCCTCGAGCGCGGGCCCCAGCACGGCCGGAGCGATGGTCTCGTCGGTGGCGAACAGCACGACCCCGTACTTCACGCCGGCATGATCGCGCACAACCGAACGGACCGGCTACCGCGACTTGCCGTTCAACTCCTCAGTTGAGTACTGTTCTAGGACCAACAGCGACGGGAGGACGTCCCATGCAGACCCTCATGGTCGACTTCATCATCTCGCTCGACGGCTACGGCAGCGGCGAGGGCTGGCCCGGCTTCTGGGGACTGGAGGGGCCGGAGTACCTCGGCTGGCTCGACGACCAGCCGCAGCACACGGCCCTGCTCGGGGCGCGGACCTACCGCCTGATGTCGGGGTTCGCCGCCGAGATGCCCGACGAGCTCGCGAGCATGACCGCGCAGCCCAAGGTCGTGTTCTCCTCGACGCTGTCCACGCCGCTGACCTGGGCGAACACCGAGCTGGTCGCCACCGACCCCGTCGAGGCCGTGCGCGCCATGAAGCAGGACCACCCGCGGCCGCTGCACACCGTCGGGAGCCTCGCGCTCACCCGGGCCCTGCTCGGCGCCGGCCTGGTGGACCGGTTCCGGGTCGTCGTCTTCCCCGTGATCACCGGCGTCACCGGCCGCGAGCGGGTCTTCGACCACTACCCCGACATCGCCCTCGAGCTGGTCGAGAGCCGCCTGTTCGACGGCCGGCTCCAGCTGCTCGAGTACGTCCCGACGGTCATCGACGGGCCGCCGGCCGGCTGAGACGCGCGGCGCACACCGGGCACGAGCCGGCGGGACCGGTCGGCGGCCCGTCGCCGGAGCGGGCCCGAACCGGTATCGATGTCAGCCACGCGGCGACCCCGCCGCGCGTCGAGAACGGAGCGCCCGTGACCCGCATCCGCACGACCCACGTGGGCAGCCTCGTCCGCACCCCCGAGCTGGTCGAGGTCGTGCGCGCCCGCGAGTACGGCGAGCCGGTGGACCCCGACCGGCACGCCGCGGTCCTCACCGCGGCGGTCGCCGAGGTCGTCCGGCGCCAGGTGGAGATCGGGCTCGACGTGGTCAGCGACGGCGAGTACGGCAAGTCCGACAGCTGGTCGCGCTACATCCGAGAGCGCCTGGGCGGCTTCACCGCCACGGCGGCGGCCGATCCCACGGGCGGCCGCTCGAACGTGCCGCCCGGCACCGACAAGCACCTCTTCGGCGAGTTCTACGCCGAGTACGAGGCGGGCCAGGGGTTCGTCGGGGGCGGCGGCGAGTGGCGCGCGACGGGCCCGGTGCACTACACCGGCGCCGACGCGGTCGGCCGCGACATCGCGAACCTCACCGCCGCCCTGCAGGGCACCCCGGCCGAGGGCTTCCTGCCCGTCGTGGCCCCGGCCAGCGCGGTGCCCCGCCCCACCCACGACCACTACGCCACCGACGAGGAGCTGCTGTTCGCCGTCGCGGACGCGCTCAACGAGGAGTACCGCGCGGTGGTCGACGCCGGGCTCGTCGTGCAGATCGACGACGCGCACTTCGCCATCGCCTACGACACGATGCGCGGCGACCTCGCCGCCTACCGGCCCTGGGCCGAGCTGCGCACCGAGGCGCTCGTGCGCGCGCTCGACGGCATCCCCGCCGAGCGCGCCCGCTACCACGTCTGCTGGGGCAGCTGGAACGCGCCGCACGTCGGCGACGTGCCCCTGCGCGACATCGTCGACCTGATCCTGCGGGTGCCCGTGCGCACCTACTCGCTCGAGCAGGCCAGCCCGCGCCACGAGCACGAGTGGCGCGTCTGGGAGGACGTCGCGCTGCCCGACGACAAGGTGCTGATGCCGGGCCTGATCAGCCACGCGACCAACGTCGTCGAGCACCCCGAGCTGGTCGCCGAGCGCATCGTCCGGCTGGCGCGGCTCGTCGGCCCCGAGCGCGTCGTGGCCAGCAGCGACTGCGGGTTCGCGCAGGGCCCGCTCGTGCGCCGCGTGCACCCCAGCATCCAGTGGGCCAAGCTCGAGGCCCTCGTGGCGGGCGCCCGGCTCGCCGAGCAGCGGCTCTGACGGTCAGCGATCCGCGACGACCGCCACCGCGTGCACGGCGTTGCGCGCGCCGTCGGCCGGTTGGACACGGCCCGCCGCGTCGGTGGCCCGCGCGGCGAGCACGTGCTCTCCCGGGGCGAGGGTGACGTCGAGGGCGAAGCGCTGCCACGTGCGGTGCTCGCCCCGCGGCTCGAGGACCGCCGTGCGCCACCGCCCGTCCACCGCGACCTCGACCGACGTCACCGGGTGCGCGCCCCACGCCCACCCGGTGACCGTGACGTCGGCGCCGGTCCGGGCGCCGTCGGGCGGGGTGGTGACCACGCTGGTGACGTCGAGGTCGCGCACCGGCTGCGGCCCCGGGTCGCCCGGCAGCGTGCGCTGGTAGAGGCGGGTGGTGAACAGGTGCTCGGGACGCCGGTCGGCGACGGTGAGCTCCCGGAGCCACTTGACGTTGTTGGTGCCGAAGTACCCGGGCACCACGAACCGCGCGGGCGCCCCGTGCTCATCGGTCAGTGGCGCGCCGTTCATGCCCAGCGCCACGACGGCGCGCTCGCGGGCGACCGCGAGCGGGACGTCCTTGCGGTACTCCGTGCACGCGGTGCCGGCGAAGACCCCGGCGTCGGACCCGGTCGCCCACAGCGCCGAGGACGGCGCCGCGCCCGCGGCCTCGAGCAGCGCCGCGACGGGGACGCCGTGCCACACCACGTTCGCGGCCCGGCGCACGAACACGCCCGGCTCGAGCGGGTTGCCGAAGCACTCGAGCACGGCCGGCACGTCGACCGCGGGCATCGCGCGCAGCGCGGGCAGGTCGAGCTCGAGCGGGGTCGCGACGTCGCCGCCGACCCGCAGCCGCCAGGTCGCGGGGTCGACGTGGGCGATGCCGAAGTGCCCGATCACGTAGACGTCGTCGACGCCGGTGACCCGCGCGTCGAGGCGCTCGGGTCCGGGGATCCACTTCGTCGTCGACGCGGGGTCCATGCGCGGCGCGGGCACCGGGATCAGCCCGTCGCGCCGGGGTCGTCGGGGACCGGCCCGATCCGCCCGGCCTCGTCGGGGACGTGCAGCGCGGCGATCGCGGCGAGGTCGTCGTCGGTGAGGTCGAGGTCGGCGGCCGCACGGTTCTCGGCGATGCGCTGCGGGGTGTCCGACTTCGGGATGACGATGTGGCCCCGGGCCAGGTGCCAGCGCAGCACCACCTGCGCGGGGGTCGCGTCGAGGCGCTCGGCGATGCGCCCCAGCACGGGCTCCTGCAGCACCGAGCCCCGGCCCAGCGGGCTCCAGGCCTCGGTGCGGATGCCGTGCGCGTCGTGCAGCGCGCGCATCTCGTGCTGCTGGAGGTGCGGGTGCAGCTCGATCTGGTTGACCGCCGGCACCGTGCCGCCCAGCACGAGGATCCGCTCCAGGTGCCCGGCCCGGAAGTTCGACACCCCGACCGCCCGGGCCCGCCCCTCGTCGTACAGCTGCTCCATGCCCGACCACGTCTGCACGCACTCGGCGAACGCGTCGGTGGGCCAGTGCACGAGGTAGAGGTCGACGTGGTCGAGCCCGAGGCGCTCGAGGCTCGCGGCCGCGCAGTCCAGCGCGTGCTCGCAGCCCTGGTGGCCGTTCCACACCTTGGTGGTGACGAACAGGTCCTCGCGCGCGATGCCGGAGGCGGCGATGGCGCGGCCGACGCCCTCCTCGTTGCCGTAGACCGCGGCGGTGTCGATGCTGCGGTAGCCCTGGGCGAGCGCCTCGGACACCGAGGCCTCGGCGTCACGGGCCTCGGACACCCCGAAGCCGAGCTGGGGCATCCGCACGCCGTTGTTGAGCGTCACCGTGAGGTCGGCGCGGTCCAGCGTCGGGGGCGGTCCGAAGTCCACGGCTGTCAGCGCCTCTCACGGGTCAGGGTGGCGAGGGCGAGCTCCACGTGGCGCAGCGGCGCAGTGTGGTCCCCCGTCGCCTTCGCGAGCAGGGCGGCTCCCTCGAAGGTCTCGATGAGCAGCTGCGCGATCTCCTCGGCCGCCGGGGAGGCCACGACCTGCCCGGCCTCCTGGCCCTCGGCGACCGTCGCGGCCACAGCCTTCGTCCAGACCTCCAGGCCCTCGCGCACCGCCTGCTGCACCCGCCCGCCCGGTGAGGTGGGCGCCTCGGCCGCCGCGGTGCCGAGCAGGCACCCGAACTCCATGCCGGTCTCGAGCCGCTCGCTGCACGCCGCGAAGTGCGCCCGCAGCCGCACCGGGGCGGGGTCCGGCCCGGCCAGGGCGGACAGGTCGGTCGCCCGGCAGAACCGCGTCACGATCTCGGCGAGCAGGGCTTCCTTGCTCTCGAAGTGGTTGTAGAACGAGCCCTTGGGCACGCCGGCGGCCCGGGTGATGTCGCCGACGCTGGCGGCCACCAGTCCCTTGCGACGCAGCAACGCCTCGGCGTTCTCCACGATCGCGGCGCGGTGGCTCCTCTGCGGCACGCCTCCAAGATGACCGGTCGTCTCAACACTGTCAACCGCACGCTGGCTAGCCTCGCGGCCGTGCAGATCGTGATCGGCGGCGCCGCCGGGTTCGACGACGTGCCCGAGCTCGCCGGCATGGCCGGGCGCCACGACATCGCCTTCGCGCCCGACGACGCGGCGCTCGCCCGGCACCTCCCCACCGCGGAGGTGTTCGTCAGCTGGACCTTCCGCGGCTCCGGGCTCGCGCGGCACTGGCCGCTCGCGCACCGCCTGCGCTGGGTGCACTGGTGCGGGGCGGGGGTGCGGCCGGCGCTCTTCCCGGAGCTGGTGGCGAGCGACGTCGTGCTCACCAACGCCCGCGGCGTCTTCGACCGCGCGATGGCCGAGTACGTGCTCGGCACGGTGCTGGCCTTCGTCCTGCGCCTGCCCGAGGCCCTGGAGGAGCAGCGCGCCGGGCGGTGGACCTACCGGCACTCCGAGCGCCTCGACGGCACGACCGCGGTGGTGTTCGGCGTCGGCGGGATCGGCCGGCGGGTCGGCGAGCTCCTCGCCGCCGCGGGCGTGACCGTCCACGGGGTCGGGCGCACCGCCCGCGACACCGACACCGTGTTCGGGCGCGTCCACGGGCGCGACGACCGGTTCGCGCTGGTCGGGCAGGCCGACTGGGTCGTCGCGGTCCTGCCCGACACCCCCGACACCGAGGGCTACTTCGGCGCCGCGGAGTTCGCCGCCATGCGGTCCACGGCCCGGTTCGTGAACGTCGGGCGCGGCAGCACGGTCGTCGAGCCCGAGCTCGTGGAGGCGCTGCGGACCGGGCGGATCGCCGGCGCCGCGCTCGACGTGTTCGCCGAGGAGCCGCTCCCCCGCGACAGCGCGCTGTGGACGCTGCCCGGCGTGATCGTCACCCCGCACGTCTCCGGCGACTACCGCGGCTTCGAGGACGACCTGTGCCGACAGTTCCTCGACCTCCTCGCGCGCTACGAGGCGGGCGCGCCGCTGGAGAACGTCGTCGACAAGCAGGCCGGCTACGTGGCGACGTCCTAGATGGCCCGGGCGGGGCCGGTCAGGGCGCCGTCGCCGGCAGTTCCCGCGTGCCCCCGAGCACCTCCTGCAGCCGCACGGGGACGTCGGCGAGACCGGCGCCGTCGAGGGCGCTGCGCAGTGCGGCAGCGTCGGCGGCCGGGGGCGGGCCGGCCGCGACCACCTGCAGCACCCCCTGGCTCCAGGTCAGGTCGACGACCTGCCACGAGCGCGCCCCGGCCCACTGCGCCACCGCCGGCTGCGCGGCGGCGATCACCCGCTGCCCCTGGAAGGTCTGGTAGCTCCCGACGCCGAGCGGGACCGCGACCGCCACGAGCAGCGCCCCGACGACGATCACCGTGGCGGGACGGAACCGGCCGACCGGCCGACCGGCCGCGACGGCGCCGGCCCGCACCCGGTAGCCGAGGAGGACCGCCGTCCCGGTGGCGATGATCGCGGCGACGTTGGTGACGAAGAGCAGCAGCGCCCCGGCGGCCTGGTCGGGCGCCCCGGACTCCAGCGTGAGCCCCACGACCGCCAGCGGCGGCACCAGCGAGATCGCGATCGCCACCCCGGGCAGCGTGTCCGACACGTCGGACCGCACGAGGGCGAACGCGCCGACCGCGCCGGTGGCCAGCGCCGAGACGAGGTCCACCACCTTCGGCGCCACCCGCGAGGCGACCTGCGAGTTGGTCGCCGCGACCTCGGGGACCGGGCTCAGCAGTCCCGAGAGGAACCCGATCACCACCACCACGACCGCGCCGCCGAGGACGAGGGCGACGCTCAGGAGCACCATCCGCCGGTCGGCCAGCACCAGCGCCAGCGCGGTGCCCAGGATCGGGGTCATCAGCGGGGCGACGATCATCGCGCCGATGACGGTGGCGGTGGAGTCGGCCACGACCCCGGCGCTCGCGATCACCGCGGCCAGCGTGAGCAGCACCCAGAAGGCCGACAGCCCGGAGCGGTCGGTGAGGAAGAGCTTGCCGGTGACGCGGTCCAGGTCGTCCTCCGTCACCGGCCCCAGCGGCATGGCCCCGACGCTAGGAACACCCACCCCCGTCCGGCTCACCCGCACGAGGTGAGCGGACGCGGGGACCGGTGGCGTCGCGCCTGGGCCGCCCCCGCGGTGCCGAGGGCCGCGCGGCCCGCTGGCTAGCCTGGCCGGGTGCCGATGACCGCGAAGTACGCCACCACGTGCGGGGTCTGCGCCTCCCCCGTCTCCCCCGGCGAGGAGATCGCGCGCGCCGGCGAGCGCTGGGCGCACGCGACGTGCGCCGGGTCGGCCGGCGCGGCCACGGCCCCGAAGAAGGCCACGACGGCCACGAAGGCCACGAAGGCCGGGGCCAGGGCCACGCCCGCGCGCCCGGACATGCCCGCCGCCGACGGCGCGCTCGAGGTCTGGACCGACGGCGCGTGCTCCGGCAACCCCGGCCCCGGCGGCTGGGCCTGGGCCACCCGCGACGGACGGCAGGACAGCGGCGGCGAGGCCGGCACCACCAACCAGCGCATGGAGATCCGCGCCGCCCTCGAGGCCGTGCGCGCCCTCGACGGCCCGCTCGTCGTCGTCAGCGACTCGACCTACGTCGTGAACTGCTTCCGCGACGGGTGGTGGAAGGGCTGGATCGCGCGGGGCTGGACGACCAGCGCGAAGAAGCCCGTGGTCAGCCGGGACCTCTGGGAGCCGCTGATCACCCTGGTCAACGACCGCGGCGACGTGTCCTTCCGGTGGACCAAGGGCCACTCGGGCGACGAGATGAACGACCTCGTCGACCGGCTCGCCGTCGAGCAGTCGAAGGCCGTCGCCGCGACCTAGCCGCGGCGCCCACGAGCGATCCTCGGGTTGACCCCCGCCGTCCGGGGGCGCGCACCCTGCCCGCCACCGCGCCGTCCGAGCACTCTCGTGTCCACACCCGAGAGTCCCCCGGAGGAGGCGAGCACCATGACCACCACCGTCATCGCACCGCAGCAGGCCACGCGGATCGACTGCGACCGCTGCGGGGTGCGCGCCCTGTCGCTCGCGATCCTCCCCGGCGGTGGCGAGCTCGCGTTCTGCGGCCACCACGGCCGGGCCCACGAGGAGCACCTGGCCGCGGCCGGCGCGCAGATGGTGCCCCTGCCGTGAGGTGACCGGCGCCCTCCCGTTCATTGTCCCGGGCGAACTACCCTGAGGGCGTGATGCGGCGTGGCGGGACGGTCTGAGCCGGTGCTGCGCCCCAGCACCCGCCGCTCGGCCACCACCTTCACCACGGCGTCCTTCGCGTTCGTGGCCGCGTGCGCCGCGGCCGGCGTGCCCGCCCCGCTCTACGTCGTCTACCAGCAGACCTACGGCCTCTCGACGGTCGTGCTCACCGGCGCGTTCGCGATCTACATCCTCCCGCTGCTCGCCGCCCTGCTCTGCTGCGGCGGCCTCTCCGACCACCTCGGCCGCCGCTGGATGGCCGTGCCGGCGCTGCTGGCGGGCGCGGCGGGGAGCCTGGTCCTCGCGACCGTGGACTCGGCGGCGCCGCTGCTCGTCGGGCGGGCGGTGCAGGGGCTCTCGGTGGGGCTCGCGCTCAGCGCGCTGGGTGCGTTCGTCGTGGACCTGGTCCCGCCCGCGCGGCCGGGGCTCGCGGGCGCGGTGACCAGCGGCGCGCCGCCCGGCGGTATCGCGCTCGGCGCGCTGACCTCGGGGATCGCGGTCCAGCTCGCGCCGGCGCATGCGCCCGTCCTCGCCTTCGTCGTGACCGCCGCGGTGCTCACGGCCGCCGCGGTGGCGGTGGTGTTCCTGCCCGAGACCGTCGCCGGCCGCCCGGGTGCGCTGCGGTCGCTGCGCCCGGTGGTCCGCGTCCCGTCGACGGCCCGCCGGGTGTTCCCCGCGGTCTGCCTGCTCGTGGCCGGCACCTACGTCCTCGGCGGCTTCACCCAGGCGCTGGCCCCGTCGCTGACGGTGTCCGTGCTCGACGGCGACGGCCTGTTCAGCGGCGCGCTCGCGGTCGCCGTGTACCACCTCGTCGGGCCCGTGGCCGGGCTCGCCGCGAACCGGACGACCGCGATGCGGGCCCTCGCCGGCGGGGCGGTCGGGCTGGTCGTGGGGATCGGCGGCTACATCGCGGCGATCGCGGTGGGCAGCTTCGCCGCGTACCTCGTCGCCGCGGTGGTGGCCGGCGCCGGGTTCGGGGTCGCGTTCGCCGGGGCCATGCGGATCCTGCTCGACCGCAGCCCGGAGGGCACGCACGCCGGGACCCTCGCCGCGATCTACCTGTACTGCTACCTGGCGGCCGCGGTGGCGAACCTCCTCGCCGGCGTGGCGGTCGAGGTCTGGGGCCTCGCGCCGGTCGCGGTCGGCCTGTGCGGGGTCGTCGTCGTGATGGTGGCGGTCGGCGCGCTCGGGGCGGTGCTGCGGATGCGCCGCGGCTGAGCGCCCCTGGACGGCGCCCGGGGACCCGGGCAGCCTCTGACCATGGTCGAGGAGCAGGACGCCGGGAGCACGGTCGCGAGCACCGGCACGGAGGACAGCGTCGCCGTCGCCGGCAGCGTCGACACCTCGCGCAGCGTCGCGGTGGCCGGCAGCGTGGCGACCGTCGGCAGCGTCGGCGTCGCCCGCAGCGCCGGGACCGCCGGCAGCGTCGCGGTCGCCGGCAGTGCCGCGACCGCGGGCAGCGTCGCGGTCGCCGGGAGCGCGGCCACCGCGGGCAGCGTCGCGGTCGCCGGCAGCGCGGGCACGGCCGGCAGCGTCGCCGTCGTCGGCAGCGTGCTGACCGTGCTCGGCGCGCGCCTGCGGCTGTGCCTGGCCACGCTCGCCTGCGTCGACTGCACGCGCTGCGTGGCCTGCGTCGGCTGCGTGGACTGTGTCGACTGCGTGGGGTGCGTCGGGTGCGTCGGCCTGCGCGGCGCGGTGGGCCTGCGCGGCGTGACCGCCTAGTCCTCCCCCCTCAGTCCTCCCTCGGTCCTCCCTCAGTCCTCCCGCAGCGCCCTGCGCAGGATCTTGCCGGTGGTGGTGCGGGGCAGCTCGTCGAGGAACTCGATGGCCGCCGGCACCTCGTGGGCGGCCAGGCGCGACCGGACGTGCGCGCGCAGCTCGTCGGCCAGCTCCTCGGACGCGGTGACGCCCGGGCGCAGCACGACGAACGCCTTGGGCACCTGCCCTCGCCGCTCGTCGGGCACCCCGACCACCGCGGCCATCGCGACGGCCTCGTGCCCGCCGAGGCTCTGCTCGATCTCGCCGGGTCCGATCCGGTAGCCGGCGGAGATGATGACGTCGTCCTTGCGGGACTCGAACCACACGTAGCCGTCGGCGTCCTGCCGGGCGAGGTCGCCGGTGAGCAGCCAGGTGCCCCGGTACTTCGCGGCGGTCGCCTCCGGGTTGCGCCAGTACTCGAGCATCGTCGAGGGGGTGCGGCGGTCGAGGGCGAGCTCGCCGACGGTGTCGATCACCGGCTCGCCGTCGTCGTCCAGCACGACGGGCGTGAACCCGGGCAGGCCCTTGCCCAGCGAGCCCGGGCGGACCGGGTAGACCGAGGCGCAGTTGCCGATGCAGGCGTTGAGCTCGGTCTGCCCGTAGCCTTCGTTCACCGTCGCGCCGAAGAACTCCTCGCTCCACTTGAGCAGGTCCGCGCCCAGGGCCTCGCCGCCCGAGCAGATGGCGCGGAACGCGAACCCGCCGCCCTCGATCCCCGACGCGCGGATCATCCGCAGCGCGGTGGCCGGCAGCAGGGTCAGCGTCAGCCCGAACTCGCGCATCAGCCACACCGCCCGCTCGGCGGTGAACGCCGGCTCGCGGTCGACCACCACGGGCAGGCCGTGGAACCAGGCCGGCACGAGGATGTCCATGATCCCGGCGATCCAGGCCCAGTCGGCCGGCGACCAGATCACGTCGTGCGCCTGCGGGAAGAACTCGTAGACCGCCTCGAAGGCCGGCAGGTGCCCGAAGACGATCCGGTGGGCGTGCAGCGCGCCCTTCGGGTCGCCGGTCGTGCCCGAGGTGTAGATGAGGAACGCCGGGTCCTCGGCCGCGGTGTCCACCGGCGTGAACTCCGGCGACGCCGCGGCGAGCGCGTCCTCGTAGGACTCCGGCCCCTCGCCCCCGATGACCAGCAACGGGACCGGCTCGCCGCCGTCGTCGAGCGCCTCGCGCACCCGGTCGGCGTTCGCGGCCGCCGTCACCACGGCCGTCGCGCCGGCGTTGCGCAGCCGGTAGCGCAGCGCGTCGGGCCCGAACAGCGAGGACAGGGGCAGCGCGATCGCGCCCATGCGGAACATCGCGACGAAGCCCACGCCGGTCTCGAACGAGGCCGGGCTGACGAGCCCGACGACGTCACCCCGCCCGACGCCCAGCGCCGTCAGCGCGTTCGCGAGCCGGTTCGACGACGTCGTGACCTCGCCGAACGTGTGGTCGTGCGCGCTGCGGTCCGCCTCGACGATCGTGAGCGCGCGCGCCTGCGGGTCCTGCCGGTCGGCGCACGCCACCCCGAGGTTGAAGCGCTCGGGGATGGCCAGCGTGGCGAAGTCGACCTGACGCCAGAGCTCGTCGTAGCTCGCGGCCGGACGCAACATCGGCGGTTCCATGACGCCCCCCGAGGCTTCCACGGCGATGTGACCGTCCTCACGGTAGGGGGAGGCGCGCGGCGTCGGTAGCTCCGCGCGGTGGCGCCGGGTGCCCTCGATCGGCCGGGCCACGCACCTTCTGGTGATTTGGCGAAGCGCTCCGTATGGTGTCGGTCACACACGGCGACCGATTCCGCATGGCGGAAAGGCAGGGGTCCACCCATGCATCCTGCTCCGAGTGCACCGCAGGTCCCGACGGCGAAGGAGACCCGCCGCGTGGCGGGCGCGACGTTGATCGGCACCTCCATCGAGTGGTTCGACTTCTTCGTCTACGGGGCCGCGGCCGCGCTGGTGTTCGGGAAGCTCTTCTTCCCGACCGCGAACCCGCTCACCGGCACGCTGCTCGCCCTGTCGACGTTCGGCGTCGGCTTCGTTGCCCGACCGTTCGGTGGGGTGATCTTCGCGCACTTCGGCGACCGGATCGGCCGCAAGTCGATGCTGGTCCTGTCGGTGGTGCTGATGGGCGGCGGCACCTTCCTCGTCGGGCTGATGCCGACCTACGCGACGATCGGCATCGCCGCCCCGATCCTGCTGGTGCTGCTCCGGATCGTGCAGGGCATCGGCCTCGGCGGCGAGTGGGGCGCCGCCGCGGTGATGGCGGTGGAGTACGCGCCGCCGCAGCGCCGCGGCTTCTTCGGGAGCTTCCCGCAGACCGGGGTGCCGGCCGGCATGCTCACCGCGAACCTCTCGCTGCTGATCATGTCGGCGCTGATGTCCGACGAGGCGTTCCTGGCCTGGGGCTGGCGGGTGCCGTTCCTGGCCTCGATCGTGCTGGTCGCCGTCGGGATCGTGATCCGGCTGCGGGTGGCCGAGTCGCCGGTCTTCGAGCAGGCCAAGTCGGCCGGGAAGATCGAGCGGCAGCCGATCGTCGCGGTGCTGCGCCGCCAGCCGCTCAACGTGCTGCGCGCCGCGGGCCTGCGGTTCGCCGAGAACAGCACGTTCTACATCCACACCACGTTCGTGCTGACCTACGGCACCGTGGTGCTCGGGCTGGCCCGCAGCGACCTGCTGCTCGCGGTGATCGTGTCGTCGGCGCTCGGCCTGCTCAGCATCCCGTTCTACGGCTGGGCCGCCGACCGCTTCGGGCGACGCCCGGTCGTGCTCTGGGGCTCGCTGGTGCTGCTGCTCATGAGCTGGCCCTACTTCTGGGCGCTCGACACGCGGTCGCTGCCCTGGATCATCCTCGCCACCGTCATCGCGGTGAACGTCGGCAACTCCGCGGTCTACGCGCCGCAGCCCGCGTGGTTCTCCGAGCTCTTCGAGCCCGAGGTGCGCTACAGCGGGGCGTCGATCGGCGCGCAGGGCGCCAGCGTGTTCGCCGGCGGGCTCGCCCCGGTGATCGCCACCGCGCTGCTCGACGCGACCGGCGGCTGGGGCTGGATCGCGGTCTACATGTCGGCGATGGTGCTGATCACGATCGTCGCGGCGCTGTTCTCCCCCGACCCCTACCGGACCTCGTCGCGGCGGACCGAGGAGGCGGTCGCGGCGGCCTGACCGACACCCTTCGGGGTCCGTCTCGTTGGACTCACCGGACCGCTGCCCTGTACTGCGCGTGACCGAGGGACGCTCGCTCACCGACCGGGTGGACCGTCGCGGGGAGGACAGCATGCCGGTGGGGACCTCGGTGGGGACCTCGGTGGGGATCGGTGCCCGCCCGCGGGCTCGGCCGGACGCGGCGCTGCGGGTCCTGCTGCCCGTCGTCGTGGTGGTGGGGACCGTGCCGCCGGCGCTCGTCGCGCCGGCCGTCCCGGCGGCGTCGTCGTCGCAGCTGGTCATCGCGGGGAGCGCGGTGGTGCTCGCCGGCGTGGGTCTCACCGCGGTGGGCGTCTGGCGCCTGCTCGCCCTGGGGGCCCGCGTCGCGCCCGTGATCGGCCTCCTGGGCGCCGGTGTCCTGCTCGGCCAGGGCCTCGCGATCGGCGGCGAGCTGGCGCCCACCGGATCGACCGGGCTGGTGATCGGGGCGGCGGGCGGCGCGCTCGCCGGCGCCGGGCTGCTCGGCGTCCTCGTGCGGTGGCGGCACCGGTCGCTCGCGGGCGCGCCGACCCCGCGCAGGGTGCGCGGGCCCCTGATCGCCGCGGGGATCGCCCTGCTCGTGCTCGCCGTGGCGCGGGCGTCGGTCCCGGCGTGGCTGGTCGCGGTCGGCGTCGTCGCGGTCGTCCTGACCGGGCTGCCGCTGCTCGTCGGGCACGTCCGCGCCGGCACGCCGCGCGCCGCGCTGGCCGTCGACCCCGTGGTGGCGCCGAGCGCCGACCCCGCTCCACGCGCGTCGGACGACCCGTACGCGACGATCGAGGTGGACCCGCCGGCACCGGCCCGCCCCGGCCCGTGGGGCCCGACCCTGCGGGTCCTGCACCTCGCCGGCGCCGACCCGGACGGCGCGGCCGAGCTCCACCGCCGCCTCGCCGCCGCCGGGCACGAGATCACGGTGCTGAGCCCGCGGTCCCCCGGCGTCCACGACCGGATCGAGCAGCACGGCGCGGGCATGGTGCGCTGGACCCACCCCGTGCGCCGGAGCTGGACGCGGTCCGGGCGGCTGCTGTCCTACATCGCGGCCGCGGTCGTCGCGGCCCGCCACACCCGCGCCGACGTGGTCGTGGAGGAGCTCACCGCCTCGCCGGGCCCGCTGGCGGTGCCGCGCTGGACGACGCGTCCGGTGGTGGCCCTCGCGTCGTGGCTGCCCGACCCGGTGCCCGCCGACCGGTCGGGGTCCGGACGCGAGGAGCACCTGCTCCGCCTGCGGTGGTGGGCGATCCGCAGCCACCGCTCGGTCGTCGTCCGCTCCCCCGCCGCGGCGGACACCCTCGCCGTGGGACGCTGCCGCGCCGACGTCGCGGTCGCGCGCGCCGACGACCCCGACGTCCTCGCGGGCCAGGTCGCCGACGTCTACCTGGCGGCGGTCCGGCGGGGGTCGATGGGGCGGCTCCCGGGGACGTGAGCACGCGCCGGTCACGGCGCCGGCGCGAGCGGACGCGAGACGGACCGAGCGGCTCTAGCCCGCGAGCCAGGACAGCATGCGGCCCCGCGACCAGCAGCGGCCGAGGGCCTCGGCGCGCATTACCCGGTGCTCGAGGACCACCAGACCGAGGATGCTGTGCCCGGAGGCGGGGCGGTCGCCCAGGGTCGGGACCGCCGGCGCGACCCCGACGCCCTCCGCCGACACCCAGGCCACCGGCCGGTCGGTCGCCGCGGCGTCGAGGCGCTGCAGGAAGCGCAGGCGGCGCTCGAGCGGGAGGGCCGACAGGGTCCAGGTCGTGGTGACGACGGGCAGCGCGTCCGCCGGCACGTGCGCGAGGGCGTCCGGGAGCAGGTCGACGGGGTCGCCGCGGAGCAGGACCTTCCCGGTCGCTCCCGCCAGGGTGATCTCGGCGTCGAGCGCGGCCGCCCGCTCGTGGTGGTCCGGGGGCACGGCGGCCCGCAGCCGTCGGGCCTGGTCGGTGTCGGTGACGTCGACCGGGTCGTCGTCGACCCCGATGCGGGCGACGACCGGGGGCAGCGCCCGCGCGGGCAGGGGTCGCTCCCCCACCACCGACGCCGACCGCTGCACCGGTGACGACGGGTCGCCCAGCGTCGGCCCGCCGTCGTAGGTGACGCCGACCCGGTCGACGACGAGGTCGAACCCGGCCGAGCACCCGACGTCGACGAGCCCGACGGCGGCCGCGCCGACGCGCTGCGTGGCCTCGGCGATCGCGGGGAGGAGGACGGGGGCGCGGCCGGTCTCGCCGGGGCGCGGCGTGGTGGCCGCGCCGTCGGCGACCGCCTCGGGCATCTCCCGCAGCGTGGCGACGGCGGCCCGCGCGGCGGCGTCGTGATCGCCGGCGGCGTAGGCGGCCGCGAGGGCCGGGGCGCGGCCGGCGAGGGCGAGGTCGTGCAGCGCGGCGAGGACCCGGTCCGGCGATCGCCGGCGTGCGGGCAGCGTCCCGAGCGCGCGCAGCGCCTCGTCGGACTCGCTCAGGGCCAGCGCGACGCGCTGGTGGAGGAACCCGGCGGCCTCGACCTCACCGGCGTGCCGGTACCGCTGCGCCAGCGTCCTGCCCACGGGTCAGTCGTACCAGCACTCGTCCCGACCAGGTCTCAGGGCATCGCCTGCGCGCCGATCACCGACAGCAGCTGCAGCTTCTCGTGGCTCTCGCTGCCCGGGACCGCCGTGTAGACCAGCAGCGACTGCGCCTGCTGCGGGTCGAGCAGCGACTGGCAGGTGAGGTCCAGCCGCCCGAGCTCGGGGTGGACGAAGCGCTTGACGTCGTGCGGGCGGATGCCGACCTCGTGCTCGTCCCACACGGCCCGGAACTCCTCGTTGTCGGCGAGCAGGAGGTCGGCGAGGTGTCCCGCGCGCGACGCGCGGCCGCGCCGTCCGATGACCTCGCGCAGCCCCGAGGCCCACATGCGCGAGAGGAACGCGTGGTCCTCGGGCGCGTAGAGCGACCGCGTGGCCGGGTCGGCGAACCACCGGTACCCGATGCTGCGCCACGGCCCCGTGTAGCTCGTGAGGTCGCCGGTGAGCGCGACGCCGAGCGGGGTCTGGCGCAGCGTCTCGCCGAGCTCGGTGACGATCTCGGCGGGCGTGTCGTCGAGGCGGTCGAGGATGCGCAGCATGCCCGGGCTGACGTGCTCGCTCGCGGCGCCCCGCGCGGGCGGGTGCTGGCCGGCGAGCCGGAACAGGTGGTCGCGCTCGTCGAGCGCGAGGTGCAGGCCCTGCGCGATCGCGGCGATCATCTGCTCCGAGGGCTGCGGCCCGCGCTCGCGCTCGAGGCGCGCGTAGTAGTCGGTCGACATGTGGCACAGCGCGGCCACCTCCTCGCGCCGCAGCCCGGTGGTCCGGCGCCGCTGCCCGCGCGGGAGGCCGACGTCCTCGGGCTGCAGCGACTCGCGGCGACGCCGCAGGAACTCCGCCAGCCCGGCCCGATCGATCACGGTGCGGTCCTCTCTGGATGGGTGCCTCGTTCGTACCGCCTGTCCGGCGCCGCAACCACGGTCCGTCGATCCCCCCGTGCGTGGCCGCCCGCCCGCGCAGCAGCAGCTGCGAGCCTTGTCCGGAACGTCCCGCCTGTCCGACCATGGGCGCGCCCGCCACCGACGCCCCGGGAGTGCCGATGGACACCGCGCTGACCACCGGTCGGCCTGCCCCTGGCGCTGGCCGTGGTGATGTTCGGGCTCGGGCTCTCGCTGACCGTCGGCGACTTCGCGCGGATCGCCCGGGAGCCGCGCGCCGTCGGGGTCGCGCTCGCGACGCAGATCCTGCTGCTGCCGGCGGTGTGCTTCGCCCTGGTCGTGGGCTCCGGTCTCGACCCGGTGCTCGCGGTCGGCATGATGCTGCTGGCGGCCTCGCCGGGCGGCACGACGGCCAACCTGTTCAGCCACCTCTTCCGCGGCGACGTCGCCCTGAACATCACCCTCACGGCGGTCAACTCGGTGATCGCGGTGGTGACGCTGCCGGTGGTGGTCAACCTCGCCGTCGGCTGGTTCGCGCCGCCGCTCGGCTCGTCGGTCGGGCTGCAGTTCGACAAGATCCTGCAGGTGTTCGCGATCGTCCTGGTGCCGGTCGTGCTCGGGATGCTGGTCCGGCGCCTGTCGCCGGCGGTCGCGGCGCGTGCCGAGCGCCCCGTGCGCATCCTGTCGGCGGTGGTCCTCGTCCTCGTGATCGCCGGAGCGCTGCTCGCCGAGCGGGAGGACCTGGGCAGCTACCTCGCCGACGTCGGCCTCGTCACCACGCTGTTCTGTCTGCTCAGCCTGGGGGCGGGCTTCCTCGTGCCCCGCCTCTTCCGGGTCGGATACCGGCAGTCGGTCGCGTCGGCCTTCGAGATCGGCATCCACAACAGCACGCTGGCGATCGCCGTGGCGCTCACGGTGCTCGGCGACGAGCGTCTCGCGGTGCCGGCGGCGGTCTACGGCGTGCTCATGTTCCCGCTCGCGGCGGGGGTGGGCTTCCTGCTCTCGCGCCGGGCGCCGACGCGGGAGCCGACCGTCACCGCCTGAGCCGGGGAACGGCCCGGGTCCCGCGGCGACTCCGGTGTCCAGCACCGCCGGACGCCGCCCTGGACCGTCCCCGCGGGTCGCGCTGCGATCGGGCCCGGGACGGGGGGCGTCCGCACCGGTGGAGGCCGCCGCATGCCCGACTACTCGATCCGCCCGCTCTGCTTCTCCCACGTCGACCTGCCCCGCGAGTTCTTCGGCGGGGTCCCCATCCACAGCGGCGAGGGCGTCTCGGCGTCGCCGATGATCTACGTGCTGGTCAGCGGGCAGGACGCCGACGGCACGGTCCACCACTACCTCGTCGACGCCGGGTTCCACGCCGACAAGTGGATCCACCGCTTCGGGTTCTACGACTGGGAAGCGCCGGAGACCGTGCTGGACAAGGTCGGGGTGCGCCCGGCGCAGATCGAGAAGATCTTCCTGACCCACATGCACTTCGACCACGCCAACAACGTCGGGGCGTTCCCGAACGCCCAGGTCTACGTGCAGTGGGACGAGTACCAGGGCTGGCTCCAGGCCCTGGCGCTGCCCGACCTGTACACCCCGCTGGGCGAGGAGAGCTGGATCACCTCGTCGTTCGACCGCGACGACGCCCGCGTCTTCGGCGAGCTCGCCCGCGACCACCGCCTGCTGTTCGTCGGCGACGACGAGGAGCTCGCCCCCGGCATCCGCGGCCACCTGTCGAAGGACGGCCACACCTTCGGCACGCAGTGGATCTCCGTGGATACCTCCGGCGGTCGCTACGTCGTCGCCGGGGACGCGGTCATGTGGTACTCGAACGTCGAGGAGATGTGGCCGAGCGGGTACACCAACGGCAACACGTACTCGATGCTGATGACCTACGGCGACATCCACCGGCACCTCGGCGGTGACCTCGACCGGATCGTGCCGGGCCACGACACGCTGCTCTTCGACCGCCACCCCAGCTGGAAGGTCGGGCCGAACGAGGTCGCGGAGGTGCACGTCGCGGGGTGGGACACGTCGCGGCGCCCGGCGTCCTGAGCACGTCCGGACGGAGTCACTTCGCCGCGCAACCGGCCTCTTTACCGGTTGCGGACGACTGGTTGCGCACGACCGGGGCATCTCGATCACATGAGTGCCGACAAGACCGCCAAGAACCGGACGCAGCAGGTGAAGGGGAAGGCGAAGGAGGTCACCGGGCAGGCCACGGGCAACAAGAAGCTCGAGTACAGCGGCAAGAAGGACATGGCCGCCGGTGAGGTCAAGCAGCGCAGCGGGAAGTGACCCGCCCGCGGGTCACGCCCGGCGGCGACGGTAGACGTTGCCGCCGGCGTGGCTCGCGATGTCGGCGAACAGCGCCAGCGCGAGCCAGAGGAAGTCGAGCCCGACGACCCCGCCGGGCACCACGAGCACGTACATCAAGGTCGTCCACGGCAGGATCAGGAAGCCGAGGATCGGCAGGAGCAGCGTGCCGCCGAAGGCGACGCTCCAGGTCAGGGGAGCGAGCAGCCACCAGACGACGATGACGGCGCGGGGCCCGAGGATCAGCAGCAGGATGAACAGGCACACGCGTCGGTCCTAGCCGTGGTCCCGGGCCCGCGTCCCCACCCGCGGAGGATGATGTGCACCGTTGACGTGATCTGGGCCACATCATAGCGTCGGCGACAGGCTCCCCCGATCACCGAGGAACTGGAGCATTCGCCATGGTCGACTACGACCCCCGTACGAGTACCGGCATCCCGACCGAGCCGGTCGGTTCGATGCCGCGGCCCGCGAAACTCCAGGAGGCGTACGCCGCGTACGACGAGGGCAAGATCGACAAGGCAGCCCTCGAGGCGGAGCAGGAGGCCGCCGTCGACGACACCCTCGCCCGCTACGAGGCGACCGGTGCACCGATCATCTCCGACGGCGAGCAGCGGTGGTCGTCGTTCGCGACCTACCCGATCACCGACACCCTCGCCGGCACCGGCCTCGCGCCCTCGCTCGGCCCCGGCGGGCAGTTCTTCGCGATCTTCGCCGACGGGCACGGCCGCCAGCTGCCGAAGCTCGTCAAGGGCCCCTTCGAGTACGTCAACTACGCCGCCGACTCGCTGAAGAAGTCGATCGGCAAGACGCGGACGCCGATGAAGCAGGCGGTCATCGCGCCGTCGATGCTCGCCCTGCTCTACCCGCTGCGCGACCCGGTGGAGGGCTACAGCCGCGAGGACTTCGAGGCGAAGCTCATCGACGAGTGCGAGAAGGACATCCGCCTCGCCTTCGACGCGGGCGCCGCCCGGGTGTCGGTCGACTTCACCGAGGGCCGTCTGGCCACCCGCGAGGATCCGCGCAACCCGTGGACCGGCGCGGGCCTGCTGCCCCACTTCATCGAGCTCATCAACGGCGTGATGGCCCGGTTCTCCCCCGAGGAGCGCACGAAGATCGGCATCCACACCTGCCCCGGCGGCGACCGCGACTCGGTGCACTCCGCCGATGTGCCCTACAACAACCTGCTGCCGGAGATGTTCAAGATCAACGCCGGCTACTTCCTCATCCAGCTCGCCAGCGAGCGGGAGAAGGACCCGGTCTACGAGTCGATCGGCGAGCACCTGCGCACGGACGCCGACGGCGTGAGGCAGATGGCGTACCTCGGGGTGATCAACCCCGGCAACCCCCGCGTGGAGAGCGCCGAGGAGGTCGCCGACCGGCTCGTCCGCGCCGCCGACTTCATCGACCGCCAGCAGATCGGCTCCACCGACGACTGCGGCTTCTCCCCCTTCTCGATCGACGAGAAGCCCAACCACGGCTCGCCGGACTACGCCCGCGAGGTGGCCTTCCAGAAGATCACCAACCGGGTCGCCGGGACGCGGATGGCGGCCGAACGGCTCGGGGTGTCCTGAGCCGCCGGTGACCCTGGAGTTCCGCGCCGAGCGGGCCGACGCCCCGCCGGGCCGGGAGCTGCTCGCCGACCTCAACGCGCTGCTCGACGCCCAGTACCCCGGGCGCTCCGCGCGCCCGGGGTCGGTGACCACCCCGGACGAGCTGGCGCCGCCGCGCGGCCGGTTCCTGGTGGGCTACGACGACGGGGTGCCCGTCGCGGTCGGTGGGCTGCGGCCGCTCGGGGAGCAGGTGGCGGAGATCAAGCGGATGTACGTCGTCCCGCCCGCGCGGTCCCGGGGTGTGGGCCGCGCGCTGCTCACCGCGCTCGAGGACGCCGCCCGCGAGCTGGGCTACGCCCGCGTCCGCCTCGACGCGGGGGCCGAGCAGCGGCACAGCCGGGCGCTGTTCGCCGCCGCCGGCTACCGGTCCATCCCGCCGTACAACGGCAACCACATCGCCGCGTTCTTCGGTGAGAAGGAGCTCTAGGGGGCGAGCTGCTCGCCACGTCGGCCGTGGGCAACCGTTCGGCCTGCTGAATCGCCGGGGCCCCGATACCGTGATGGCCGTCACGGTCGGGGGTGGTCAGGATGGTGTCGACGTCCGAGACGCCGGTGCGTCCCGACCGGTTGTTCGACCTGGTCACGGGTTTTCCGCCCGACGACGCCATCGACCTCGTGGTGCCGGTGCCGCTGTCGCTCGCGATCTACATGACGATGCTCGAGTCGACCGGCCACGCCGCACCCGTGGCGGCCCTGCGCAAGATCCACGACCACGAGGCGTCGGTGACCGCGCGGGCGGTGCAGGCGACGGTCGGCTTCGTCCACGGCCCCGACGGCCCCGAGCCGGCGCGTCTCGCCCTCGCGCACGTCGTGGAGGAGCGCGTCCCCCGCGTCAACGGGGTGCGTCCGCACCTGCACGTCTACGTGGGCGGCACCGCCGTCGCCCTCGCCGACGGGCGCCGGGCCCCGATCGACATCGACCTCCTGGCGGCCCGCGCCGACTCCGACCTCTTCCCCGACCACCGCGACCGCCTGGCCACGGCGTCGGCGGAGCGTCTCGGGCTGGTGTGGGGCGAGGCGTCGGCCGGGTCGCTGGAGATCCTCGAGCCGGCGTGGCTCGCGGAGCGCGCGGGCCAGTTGCTCCGCGACGGCGAGCCGTTCTGCCCGGGCCCGTTCGCCCGGCGCCGGGTCGTCGCCGGCGAGCGCCACCTGCGCCGGGTCGGCGAGGAGCTCCGGGACGCGCCGGGCCCCTGAGGGCACTTCACCCGCGGCGGATGATGGCGCGCGGCACCCGACTCGTGAGGGTCCACAGCGTGTCCGCCGTCGATGACCTCACCGAACTCGTCGAGCGCGCCGGTGCGGCCGAGCGCGAAGCGCTCGCGTCGAAGTGGAAGGAGCGGGCGGACGTCGAGGCCCTGCGACGTCACGTCCGGGGCGTCCTCGACGACCAGCGGGCGGCGGAGCGCCGGGAGCCCCTCGGGTCCGGGAGCGACGAGCGGCGGTTGCGGGTGCGCTCGGCGCTGATCGAGGAGACCGTCGACGTCCCCGCCCCGGCGGAGGGCCCGGTGACCCACGCCGACGCCGCCCGCGCCGAGGCGGACGCGGCGGCCGCCGTCACCGTGGCCCGGCTCGCGCTCGTCGAGGCCCACCTGGCCGTGCTCGACGCCCGACTCGCGCGCCTCGACGCCGGCGAGGACGGGCCCGCGGCGGCGTCGGTCGACGGCCAGGCCGTGCTCTCGGGGCGCACCGCGGTCGGGCGGCACGGCCCCGCGCTCGCCCACGGCCTGCGCGGCGAGATCGGCTACATGATCACGCGCAAGCCGCGCACGCTGCTCACGAGCCTCGCGGTCAGCCTGGCGCTCGGGCTGCTCTACCTCGGCGTGATCCGCCTGTTCCAGTGGGACACCAAGGCGCAGTACCTGCCCTACCTCGGGCTGTGGGCCGTCTCGGTCGTCATGGGCGGCGCGGTCTGCCTCAACGCGATGAGCTTCGACGGCATGCGCGTGCGCGCGGCCCTGGAGAGCGGCGCCCGCCTCTGGCACCTCCTGGTGACCAAGAACCTGGCCCTGGTCTGCCTGGTCGCGCCGATCGGGTTCCTCATCAGCGCGCTGCTGTCCTGGCGCGCCGGGAGCTGGGAGGCGTTCCTGCGGGCCTGCGCGCTGATGATCTCGTTCATCCTGCTGTGGCTCGGCGTCGGCAACATCGCCTCGGTGATCGTGCCGATCCGCGACGAGCCGATCTGGCACCGCCGCCGCGACGGCACGCTCAAGCAGTTCGCGGTGGTCTTCGCGGTGTCCTACGTCCTCGGCTACGCCGTGAACCTCATGCTGATCGTCCGCGTGTTCGCCGCGCAGCAGTGGGCGGAGCGCTCCGGCGTCATCATCCTGCCCGCGATCTTCGTCGTCCTCAGCAGCGTGGTGATGTGGGTGCTGCTCACGATCGTCGCGGTGGCGCTGTCGCAGCAGCCGAAGGTCCGGCGGGGGCTGATGAAGGAGCTCGCGGACGCCCCGCCGGAGCCGGTGGCCGCGCCGCGCGAGGAGACCCCCGAGGAGACGTCCCGGAGGACTCCTCAGACGACCACGTAGACCGGCCGTGTCCGGGGTGTCATCGGGCCGATCTTCCTGGCACGGTGCCATCGTGCGCCGCGTGCTGTGCCGGGAGTTCGGCCCGACCGACAACCTCGAGGTCGTCGACGAGCCGGATCCCGCTCCCGGGCCGGGTCAGGTCGTCGTCGCCGTCGAGGCCGCCGGCGCGAGCTTCGTCGACGCGCTCATCGTGCGCGGCGGCTACCAGCTGCGCCCCGAGCTGCCCTTCACGCCCGGGACCGCGGTGGCCGGGCGCGTGGTCGCCGTCGGGGAGGGCGTCGACGGCCGGGCGCGGGGGTGCCGAGTGGCGGCGCTGATGATGGGCTTCGGCGCGTACGCCTCGCACGTGGTGGTGCCCGCCGAGGAGATCGCGCCGCTGTCCGAGGACGTCGACGCCGCGGTCGCGGCGACCGCGCTCGAGAACTACAGCACCCTGCTGTTCGCCACCACCCACCGCCTGCCGATCACCGCGGGTGAGCGCGTCGTGGTGCTGGGCGCGGGCGGCGGGATCGGGCTGGCGGCGGTCGACGTCACCCGGGGCCTCGGTGCGCGGGTGCTGGCGGTGGCGTCGAGCGACGAGAAGCGCGGCGCCGCTCTGGCCGCCGGCGCCGAGGACGCGATCGGCTACGACGCGCTCAGGGACACGATCCGCGCGCACACCGACGGCGGCGCCGACGTCGTGATCGACCCGGTGGGCGGCGAGGCCGCCGAGTCGGCCCTGCGCGCCCTGCGGCCCTACGGGCGCTACGCGGTGCTCGGGTTCACCGCCGGCACGATCCCCCGCCTGCCCGCCAACCGGGTGCTGATCGGCAACCACACCGTGGTCGGCGTCGACTGGGGCGACTGGGCGCGCACCGCGCCGGCCGCGGCGACCGCGCTCGTCGGGACCCTGCTGGCGCGGGTCGACGGGGGCGAGCTGCACCCGCCGGAGCCCGCCCGCCGCCCGCTCGACGAGGCCGGCACGGTGCTCGGGCTGTTCGCCGAGCGCGCCGTCACCGGGAAGATCGCGCTCATCCCGTGAGGAGCCGCCATCCGTGCGGCGGCAGGAGCAGCGGGTCGTCGGTGGCCTCGGACTCGGCGAGCGTCTTGCCGTGCGGCAGGTCCGGGAGCCGCTGCGGTGCGTCGTCGGTGGAGAGCAGGACGAGCACCGAGGCGTCGGGACCGGTGCTGCGCAGGGCGAGCGTCGTGTTGGACAGGTGCTCGACGCCCGTGCGGGCGTGGGTGAGCCAGGGGTGGCGGCGCCGGACCCCGATGAGGCGCTGGTGCAGCTCGCGCACCGGGGCGCCGAACGTGGCGAGCCCGGTGGGGTCGTCGGGGAACGGGGGCCGGACGGCGTCGTCGCCGAACTCGTGCTCCTCCTTCACACCGGTGAACGCCTGCTCGTCGCCGGCGTAGATCGACGGGACGCCACCGACGCCCAGGAGCACCGCGAGCGCGTGCCCGAGGTGGTCGTCGCGCTCGAGGCGGCTCGCGATGCGCGTGACGTCGTGGTTGCCGAGGAAGGTGAGCGGGGCGAACGTGTCGAGCATCGCCGAGTGACGCTCCACCGCGTGGGCGAGCTCGTAGAAGTTGCGGTCGTTGAGCGCGCTCCAGACGGCCTTCCAGAGCTCGTACTGGGTCACCGAGTCGAGGCCGGCCTCGATGACGAACGCGGCGTAGTCGCCGTGGATCACCTCGCCGACGAACCACGCGTCGGGGTGCTCGGCCCGCACACCGGGCAGGACGGCGCGCCAGAACGCGTGCGGCACCTGGTAGGCCGCGTCCAGCCGCCACCCGTCGGCGCCGCGGTCCAACCAGTGCCGCATCACCGCGCCGACGTGGTCCTGCACCGCGGGCTCGGCATGGTCCAGGGCGACGAGCAGGTCGTGGCCCTCGAAGGACGCGGGCCCGTCGTCGCCCCAGCGGAACCAGCGGCGCGCCTCGGGATCGCCCTGCTCGGCGAGGCGGAACATCGGGAAATCGCGGCCGACGTGGTTGAACACGCCGTCGAGCAGCACGCGGATGCCCCGGTCGCGGCAGGCGCCCACCAGGGCGTCGAAGTCCTGCTCGTCGCCCAGGCGCGGGTCGATGCGCAGGAAGTCGGTGGTGTCGTAGCCGTGGCTGCCCGCGGCGAACACCGGACCGAGCGCGAGCCCGGAGCAGCCGAGCTCGAGCAGGTAGTCGAGCCAGTGCTCGAGCTGCCCGAGGCGGTGGACCGGGGCGCTGTCGGGCGGGAGCGCCTCGCGCTCGGCGCCGACGAAGCCCAGGGGGTAGACCTGCCACCAGATCGCGTGGTCGATCCACGTCGCACTCATGGGGGAGCAGCATGCAGGTTCGTCGCGACATGATCGACCCCGACCTGCGCCGGCGTGGCGCGCTGGTGGCACGTACGTCGCGCCCCAGCCGTGATCGGTCGGCATGCCGGAGATCACGGGCGACCTGGTGCACCGCATCGGGCCCACCGAGGTGACTGAGCCGCTCCTGATCTCCGGGGACACGCGCGCCCGACCCCGACCCGGCGTGTCGCGCGAGCGAGCATGTGGCGATCCTGGCGTCACATGCCAGCGATGCCGCATCGCTCGTACACCGGCATCTCGTCGCGGGCCTCAGGCCGCGTCGACCGGGCCGAGGCCTTGCGCGGTGGCGGCGCGGGTCAGGGCGTCGATCACCGCGCGGACGGTCGGGCGGTCGTCGGCGTGCGGGAGGTGGGCGACGACGACCGTGCGGCGCAGCGGCTGCTCGAACGGGACGATCCGCACGCCGTCGGGCGGGGCGAACACGCGCCCGAGGTCGCTGGCCAGCGTGACGCCCAGGCCCGCGGCGACCATGGACAGGGCGGTCGCGAGGCCGTCGACGTGGTGGCGCACCACGGGATCGAACCCCGCGCGGCGGCAGGCGGTGCGCACCGCGCGGCCGTAGTAGGTCCGCGGCCCCGAGATGATCCAGTTCTCGTGGGCGAGCTCGCCGAGGTCGACCCCGGGCTCGTGGGCGCTGTCGGCGGGGGCGGCGAGGTGGATGCGGTCGAGGCCGAGCGGGACGACCGCGAGGTCGCCGGCCCAGGGCTCGGGGGCGTCGGGGTAGTCGAGCAGGAGCGCGAGGTCGAGCTGGCCGTGGCGCAGGTCGGTGACCGCGTCGTCGGTGTCGATCTCGACGCTGTCGAGGGTGATGCCCGGGTGGTGGGTGTCGAGGTCGGTGATGACGGCCGGCAGCAGCGAGGCGGCCGCCGCGGCGAACACGCCGAGCTCGAGGCGCGCCGTGAGGGTGTGACGTGCCTCCTCGACCGCCGCACAGGCCCGCTGCTCCGCGGCGAGCAGGATGTCGGCGTGCTCGATGAGCACGCGCCCGACCGGGGTCAGCCGCACGCCCCGCCCCCGGCGCTCGACGACCCCGGCCCCGACCTCGGCGCTCAGGGCCTCGAGCTGCTGCGACACCGCCGACGGCGAGTAGTGCAGCGACGCGGCGGCGGCGTTGACCCCGCCCCGGCGGGCGACCTCGCGCAGGGTCCGCAGGCGGCGCAGCGACAGCTCCATGCGGCCGAGCTGAACACCTCCGTGCGCGAACGTCCAGTGGACACGAATGATCGGCGCACCGAAGCTGGTCCCGTGAGCATGCCGAACGATCGTCGTGTCCTGCCCGAGCCCACCGTGCGGCAGGACGTGGTGACGGCGCTGGGCGTCGACGAGCAGCAGGGCGCGTTCGAGCCGGTGCGCCCGACGGCCGCCCCCGACGGTGCCCCGAACGTCGTCCTCGTGGTGCTCGACGACCTCGGCTTCGGCAGCTCCAGCGCCTTCGGGGGCCCCTGCCGGATGCCCACCGCCGAACGCCTGGCCGCCGACGGCCTGCGCTACACCCGGTTCCACGTCACCGCGCTGTGCTCGCCGACCCGCCAGTCGCTGATGACCGGCCGCAACCACCACTCCGTCGGCATGGGCGCCACCACCGAGATGGCGACCTCGGCGCCCGGCTACACCGGCTTCCGCCCGCGCAGCGCGGCGACACTGGCCCGGACACTGCAGGGCAACGGCTACAGCACCGCCGCGTTCGGCAAGTGGCACCAGACCCCGCCGGCCGAGATCAGCCCCGTCGGCCCGTTCGACCGGTGGCCGACCGGCGAGGGGTTCGACCACTTCTACGGCTTCATGGCCTGCGAGATGAACCACTGGTACCCGCTGCTCTACGAGGGCACGACGCCCGTCGAGCCGACCCGGCTGCCCGAGGAGGGCTACCACCTCTCCGAGGACCTGGTGGACCGCG
Source organism: Actinomycetospora lutea (assembly GCF_028737205.1). Lineage (GTDB taxonomy): Bacteria > Actinomycetota > Actinomycetes > Mycobacteriales > Pseudonocardiaceae > Actinomycetospora > Actinomycetospora lutea. Next base: position 132,613 of record NZ_JAQZAL010000009.1, read on the forward strand.
CCGTCGACTGGGTGCACACCCAGCGCACGATGACCCCCGACCGCCCGTTCTTCACCTACCTCGCCTTCGGCGCCTCGCACGCCCCGCTGCACGTCACCCCGGAGTGGCGCGAGCGCTACCGCGGCGAGTTCGACGACGGCTGGGACCGCCTGCGCGAGAAGACGCTCGCGCAGCAGAAGGCCCTGGGGGTGGTGCCCGGGCACACCGAGCTCTCGCCGTGGCCGGACGGCGTGCCGCACTGGGACGACCTCGACGACGACCGGCGCCGTCTCGGGGCGCGCTTCATGGAGACGTTCGCGGGGTTCACCGAGCACGCCGACGCCCAGCTCGGGCGCTTCGTGGCCGAGCTGGAGGAGCTCGGCGAGCTGGACAACACGCTGTTCCTCTACCTGCTCGGCGACAACGGCGCGTCGGGCGAGGGCGGCATCGAGGGCACGCACGTCGAGCACCGCCTCGGGCACGGCCTCGTCGACGACCCCGCCGACATGATCGGCCACCTCGACGAGATCGGCGGGCCGGCGAGCTACCCCATCGCCCCGGTGGGCTGGGCGCTCGCCATGAACACGCCGTACCAGTGGACCAAGCAGGTCGCCTCCCACTTCGGCGGCACCCGCGACGGGCTCGTCGTGCACTGGCCGCGCGCCATCGAGGACGGCGGCGGGCTGCGCCACCAGTTCCACCACGTCGTCGACGTCCTGCCCACGATCCTCGACTGCGCGGGCATCCCCCAGCCGACCAGCGTCGACGGCGTCGCCCAGCAGCCCGTCGAGGGCACGAGCATGCGCTACTCGTTCCTCGACCCGCAGGCCCCGGACCGCCGGCGCACGCAGTACTTCGAGATGTGCGGCAACCGCGGCATCTACCACGAGGGCTGGACGGCGGTGACCCGTCACGGCATCCCGTGGGAGATGGTGCCGACGCGGCACGGCGCGTTCCGCGAGGACGTCTGGGAGCTCTACGACACCACCGCCGACCCGAGCCAGGCCCACGACGTCGCCGCCGATCACCCCGAGGTGCTCGCCCGGCTGCGCGACCTGTTCCTCACCGAAGCCGCGAAGTACCAGGTGTTCCCGCTCGACGACCGGGTCACCGAGCGGGAGAACCCGCAGCTCGCGGGCCGGCTCGACCTCGTCGGCGACCGCCGGTCGGTGACCTACCGGGGCTCGACGCGCCGCCTCATCGAGGAGACCACCCCGAACGTCAAGAACCGCTCGCACGCGGTGGTCGCGGACATCGAGGCGCCCGGCTCGGGCGGCGAGGGCGTGCTCGTGGCCCAGGGCGGGCGGTTCGGCGGCTGGGCGCTCTACGTGCTGGGCGGGCGCGCCTGCTACGTCTACAACTTCTTCGGCAAGCGCCGGCACACGGTCCGCGCCGAGCACGCCATGGGCGCGGGACGCCACGAGGTGCGGATGGACTTCGCCTACGAGGACGACGAGGCCGGCGCCGTCGGCCGGGGCGGCGTGGCGACCCTGCGCGTCGACGGGCTCGAGGTCGGGGCGGTGCGGGTCGACGAGACGATCCCGTACTACTTCTCCTTCGACGAGACCTTCGACGTCGGGGTCGACCTCGGCACCCCGGTGTCCGACGACTACGGCGCGGGCGACAACGCCTTCACCGGCCGCGTGCACACCGTGCGGGTCGACCTCACGGCCACGTCCCCCGCGCAGGACGCCGAGGGGCTGCGGCGCCGGGTCATGGCCTCACACTGAGTCAGACCGGGTCCCCGGCCGGCCCGGCGCACCGGAAGCCCAGGTTCCCCGAGCTCGACTCCGGGGTGTTCGAGGTGCGCGCCGCGACCCGGTAGCGGTTGCAGTAGGAGTCGTGGCACAGGTAGGAGCCGCCGCGCATGACGCGCGCGTCGCCGTCGTCCGGACCGGCCGGGTCCTGCTCCGGGGACCGGGCGTACCAGTCGGCGGCGAAGCGGTCGGCGCACCACTCCCAGACGTTGCCGACGGTCTGCCAGAGCCCGTACCCGTTGGGCCGGTAGGTCTTCACCGGCGCCGTGGTGAGGTGGCCGTCCTCGCGGGTGTTGTGGGTCGGGAAGCGGCCCTGCCAGATGTTGAGGCGCCACGTGCGCCCGAGCTCGTCGCCCCACGGGAACCGCGCGCCCTCGAGCCCGCCGCGGGCGGCGTACTCCCACTCCGCCTCGGTCGGCAGGCGCTTGCCGGCCCAGGCGCAGTACGCGACGGCGTCGTTCCAGGAGACGTGCACGACGGGGTGGTTGGCCCGGTCGCCGATCGACGACCCGGGGCCCTCGGGCCGCCGCCAGCACGCCCCCCGCACGGACAGCCACCAGGGAGCGCCCTCGACGCTGGTCAGGACGTCGGCGCGGTCGCCGGTGAACGCCAGGTGGAACACCCCCGACGACCCCCAGCGCTCGGCGTCGGTGACGAACCCGGTGTCCTTGACGTAGCGCGCGAACGACGCGTTGGTCACCGCGGTGGCGTCCACGGCGAACGTCGACACGCTCACCCGGTGCACGGGGCGCTCGCCGTCGGCCGGGTCGCCGTCGCCGAGGTGGTCGCCCATCGCGAAGGTCCCGCCGGGGATCACCACCTGGCCGCGCGCGGGCGTCACACCCCCGTCCGCTCGGGCACGGGCACGGGCACCCACGCGCCGTGCTTGCCGTCCCGGCCGTCGCCCGACGAGTGGCCCCGCAGGCGCCGGCCCACCCACGGGACCACGTGCTCCCGGTAGTAGCGCAGCTCGCCGCGCGGGGTGCGCGCCGGGTCGCCGCCGTCCGCGACCTCGGGCACCGGGCCCTCCCCCATCGCCGCGAGGATCAGCCCGGCGGCGCGGCGATGGCCCGCGGGGCCGAGGTGCAGCCGGTCGGGCGACCAGTACCCGGGGCGCCGGATCTCGGCGTCGTGGAACACGTCGACGACGTCGGTGCCGTACCGGTCGGCGAGCTCGGCGATGCCCGCGGTGAGCACCTCGCCGCGGCGCCGCACGACACCGCCGAGCGGGAGGCGTGCGGACGGGTCGGCCCCGGAGATGAGCACGACCCGCACCCCGGCGTCGCGGCAGCGCCGCACGGCCCGCTCGGTGAGCGCGACCAGGTCGGCGACCTCGATGCGGCGGCGCAGCATGTCGTTGCCGCCCCCGTTGAGGGTCAGCAGCGTCGGGAGCGGGTCGAGCGACAGCGCCGCGTCGAGCTGCTCGGTGACGATCGGCGCGAGCAGGCGGCCGCGTACGGCCAGGTTGGCGTACCCGATCGGCTCGCCCCGCGTCCGCGCCAGGCCGGCCGCCACGAGGTCGGCCCAGCCGCGGGGGGACCCGTCGGGGAGCTCGTCGCCCACGCCCTCGGTGAAGCTGTCGCCGATCGCCGCGTAGTGCACGGGACCGTTTCTACGTGCCCCGGCGGCGGCGGGCCAGCGCGACGATCTCCCGCACCGCCATGAGCAGCGCGAACGTGCCGAACACGAGGCCGAGCACCTCGGTGTCGAGGGCGAGCCCGAGCAGGGCGCCGGCGATCACGCCCGGCACCGAGGCCAGCCCGAGCAGCCAGCCCCACCGCGCGGACGCGGTGCCCTGGCGGACGTGCACCCACGAGCCGACGATCGAGTTGGGGATGAACATCAGCAGCGACGTCCCGGCCGCGACGTGCAGCTCCACCCCGAACAGCAGGACCATCGCCGGGACGGCGAGCAGCCCGCCCCCGAGACCCATGGCCCCCGACCACGCCCCGATCACCACCCCGACGAGGACGGCGGTCGGCAGGAAGAACCACGGGTCGGCGAGCAGGCCCGGCGACACCAGCGCCTGGGTCAACAGCGGCGCGCCGGCGGCGTCGATCCCGAACTTGAGCGCGGTGAGCACCAGGATCGCGATGAGCAGCACCCGCAGCACGGTCTCCCGCGTGCGGGCGAGCACCCACGGCCCGAGGAACCCGCCGAGCGTCCCGCCGATCATCATCGGGATCCCGGCGCGCAGGTCGATCGCCCCGCCCCCGACGGCGTAGGCGGCGACCCCGGCCACGCACAGGCCGATCTGCGCGATCGTGGACGTGCCGTGCACCCGCGCCCGGGTCATCCCGGTGAAGCGGTCCAGCGCCGGGACGTAGAGCACCCCGGCGCCCCCGCCGATCAGGCCGCCGACGACGCCGCCGGCCGCACCGATGGTCGCGATCCCCGTCGTCGAGCCCCGTTCCCGTGACGCCACGGGGAAGGAATCTGCCCTACCCGGTGCCGTGCAGCCGCTCGGCGTCGACGAACCCCGGCATCTCCGGCTCCCGCTCGACCACCATGTCCGAGATCAGCGCCTGTTTGACGGGCGCCCCGGAGCGGGCATCGCGGCCCGGTGAACGACGACGGCTCCACCACCGCGGCCGCCGCCCCCGTCGCCCTCGCCGGCTGCCCCAAGCGCATGGTCTTCGGGCCCTGCGGCGGGGTGCGCCACGACGGCGCGTGCGAGCTCGACGCGACGATCCCCTGCCCCTGGGCCGACGATCTCGACCCGGCCCGGGTGCCCCCGTGGCCCGGCCCGGCGGTCGGGGTCCGCGCGGCGACCACGCCCGCGGGCCTGCTCCTCCGCTCCCGCGAGGCCCCGGTGGTGCTCACCGACCTCAGCGTGCCGTCCTTCGACCTCGCGGCCCTGCGGACGGCCGCGCAGATCGTCGCCCCGGTGTCGGACGCCGTCCTCTCCGGCGACATCCACCACCAGCCGACCTTCCCCCCGACGTTCGTCGCGGCGGAGCTGCTGTCGGTCGGCGCGCACCCGTGGATGACCCTGACGTGCCGCGACCGCAACCGCGTGGTGCTCGAGCAGGAGCTCGCCGGCCTCGCCGCGCTCGGCGTGGAGGGGGTCCTCTGCGTCACCGGCGACATCCGCGGCCCCGACGTGCGGCCCGGCGTCACGCAGGTCTTCGACCTCGACGCGACCCGCCTCGTCCACCTCGCCGCGACCTCCGGGCTCGCCGCGACGGTGGCGATCACCCCGTCGGCGCCGCCGCGGGAGGCCAGGAGGCGGGTGCTCGTCGAGAAGCAGCGCGCCGGTGCCTCGCTGGCGGTGTCCAACCACGTCGCCGCGCCCGGCGAGCTCGACGACTTCCTGCGCGACGCCCGCGCCCACGGCGCCGACCTGCCCGTCCTCGGCGCGGTGGCGGTGTTCACCGACGAGCCCGCCGCCGAGTCGCTGCTCGCGTTCCCGGGGCTGGCGATGGACCCCGTGCGGGTCGCCGCCGTCCTCGACTCCCCCGACCCGGTCGCGGCCGGCATCGACGCCGCCGTCGAGGAGGCCGAGGCGCTGCTCGCGGTGCCCGGCGTCGTCGGGGTCAACCTGTCCGGGCGGGCCTCCTCGGCCGGTCACGTCGAGGCCGCCGAGGTGCAGGCCGAGATCGCCCGGCGCATCCGGAAGGTGACACGGTGAGCGAGACCGGCACGACGCCGATGGAGGCCGAGTTCGACACGGTCGCCGCGTGGACCGAGCAGGCGATCGGCGAGCTCGGGCAGGCGCACGCCATCCCCGCCGCGTGCCGCGGCAGCGGGTCGCCGCCCGAGCTGGCCTGGCTCGCGGAGGGCCTCGGCCTCGAGGGCGACGACCCGTTCCTCGACGCGGGCGCGGGCCTCGGCGGGCCCGCCGCCTGGCTGACCGGCTACCTCCACGACCGCTGGCGCGGCACCGCGCTGCTCGCCGAGCCGATGACCCACGCCGCGGCGGCGGCCCGGCGCCTGTTCGACCTGCCCAGCGTGGCCGCCTGGTCGCAGGACCTCCCCCTGCCCGACCGGTCCGTGGCCGCCGCCTGGCTGCTCGGGGTGCTGTGCACGACGCCGGACAAGCGCGACGTGCTCACCGAGCTGCACCGCGTCCTGCGACCGGGCGGGCGTCTCGGTCTCCTGGTGCTCGTGGCCGACCGCGAGCTCACCGAGAGCCCGGAGGGCAACGACTTCCCGACCCGCGCCTCGCTGCGCGCCGACCTCGAGGCGACCGGCTTCACCATCGACGACCAGGTCGACGGGGCCGAACTGCCCGGCGCGCCGGAGGACTGGGTCGCCCGGGCGGACGCCGTCGACGCGGTGGTGCGCCGCGACCACGGCGACCACCCGCAGTGGCAGCAGGCCCACGCCCAGGAGGAGGTCCTGGGCCGGGTGATGGAGCGCGGCGACGTGGTGACGGTGCTGCTGCACGCCACCGCGCGGTGACGGGGTTTCTGCACGTGGCGAACCGATCTTGACCGGCGGCGCCCGTCCTCACGACGATGACGGGCGCCGACGCCGTCGAAGGAGCCCCGGATGATCCTGATCAACATCGTGATGCCCATCCGTCCCGAGAAGATGGACGACTGGCTGGCGCTCGCCGACTCCTACGCGAAGGACGTCAACGCCGAGGAGGGCTGCCTGTTCTTCAAGTTCTCGCGCAGCCTGACCGACGAGAACGAGTTCGTCTGCATCGAGGGCTTCCGGGACGCCGACGCCGGTGCGACCCACGTGGCGCAGCCGTACGTCAAGAACTTCTTCGACCGCGCCCCCGACCTCGTCTCGGCCCAGCCGCAGATCCTCTACATCGACACGCCGCACGACGGCTTCGGCCCGATGGGCGAGATCCAGCCGCGCTGACCCACGTACCCGCCACCCCGGTGGCGCGTACGGCCGCGCGACGCCGGAGCCGGTGACGGCCGCGCGGCACGCCGAGGGGACGCGACCTCCGCGTTGAGACGGATCGCGAGCACCTTGTACGCTCAGAACGGGTCAAACAGACGCCCTCCTGGTCGGCCCTCGTGCTCGGCCGTCGGCGTCGGATCCCGCGAAGGGCGCTGCCCATGACCTCGCACGGCCTGCACGTCCGGGAGAACGACCTGCTCGTGGCGCTGCGCGCGGCCTCGCGCGACCTGATCACCCGCCGCAGCATCCGTGACCGGCCGACCCTGCTCGCGCAGCTGGTCGTGTGCGCCGTGGACCTCGTGCCGGCGGCCGTCGGCGGCGGCATCTCGCGGACGTCGGACCGCGACGTCCGGACGAGCCACGCCACCACCGCCGCCATCGACGAGCTCGACCTGCTGCAGAGCCGACTCGGCGAGGGTCCGTGCCTCGAGGCCGCCGACCGGCCGCCGGAGAACGGCGTCATGCTCGCCCGCGACCTCGGCGGGGACGACGCGCAGCGGTGGCCGCACTTCGCGCCCCGGGCGGTCCAGGCCGGCTTCCGGTCCGTGCTCTCGGTGTCGCTCTCGGGCCCGAAGGACGGGACCCGCGCCGCGCTCAACCTGTACGCCGCCGCGGCCGATGCGTTCGACGCCTCCGCCGTCGTCACCGCGGGTCTCTTCGCCGGCCAGGCCGCCGCGCTGCTCTACGGCGCCGACCACGTCCACGACCTCGGCGTCGCGCTCGAGAGCCGGGACGTCATCGGCCAGGCGAAGGGCATCCTCATGGAGCGCTTCGCCGTCGACGGCGCCGAGGCCTTCGCGATGCTCGTCCGGTCCTCGCAGGACACGAACATGAAGCTGAACGACGTCGCCCGCTGGCTCGTCGACGAGACCGAGCGACGGTGGTTGCCGACGGACACCCCGCGAACGTCGACACGACCGCTCGGGTAGACACGCCGCGCAGAGGTTGTACCGTCGGCGAGAGGCCGACACCACGGCCCGCCCGCGACCGGGGTCGGCGACGGCCCGGTCGACCTGCCGACCCCGAGGACGCGGTCATGCACGACCCCGACCACGAGCGACTGGTCAAGTCGCTGCGCTCCGCCGCCGAGCAGCTCACCGAGAACCGGAGCATCCGCGACCTGGAGACGACGGTCAGCAAGCTGGTGCAGGCCGCGGTGGACACGATCCCCGGGATCGACGGCGGCGGCATCTCCCGGACCGAGCAGGGCACGGTGCGCTCGAGCCACGCGACGACCCCGGTGGTCTACGAGCTCGACCAGCTCCAGTCGGAGCTCGGCGAGGGCCCGTGCATCACCGCCGCCGACGAGCCGCCCGCCGCGGGCATCGTCACCGCGCAGGACCTGGCCGGGCCGGACGGGCGGCGCTGGCCCGCGTTCTCCCCGCGGTGCGTGCAGGCGGGCTTCCGGGCGATGCTGTCGGTGCAGCTGTCCCTGCACGGGCGCCGGCGCTCGGCGCTGAACCTCTACAGCCACGAGCCGGACGTCTTCGACGCGTCGGCCGAGCTGACCGCCGGCCTGTTCGGGGTGCAGGCGGCGACGCTGCTCCACGGGGCCGACCACGCCGCCGACCTCGGCCGCGCGCTCGCGAGCCGCGACGTCATCGGGCAGGCCAAGGGCATCCTCATGGAACGCTTCACCGTCGACGACGACGAGGCGTTCCAGATGCTGGTCGAGTCGTCGCAGGAGACGAACGTCAAGCTCGTCGAGGTCGCCACCTGGCTGATCGGCGAGGCGCGCGCGCGGCGCGCGGACTCGGGCCCCCGCCCGCGCCGTCAGTAGCTCCCGCAGCTCTCGCGCGAGACCTCAGGGCTTGCGCCCGACGCCACCGACGATGCAGCGCTGCACGGGGGCCAGCGGCTTGAGCAGCGGCCCGTCCGGCCACCAGCTCGCGCAGATCACGAGGCCCGGCTCGACCATCTCGAGTCCGGGGAACATCGCCTGGACCTCGGCGCGCGTCCGGAACACCCCGCTGCCCATGGGGCTGTGCACGAACACGTCCTCCATGCGGCGGGCGAGGGGGCTGTCGCCGTCCTCGGGGTCGAAGAAGTGCGCGAGCACGACGAACGAGCCCGGGGCGAGGGCGTCGACGTAGGCCTGCATGATGCTCTGCGGCGAGCGGGACGGGTCGTCGTGGTGGTGCAGTGTGCCGTTCTGGATCAGCGCGACCGGCTGCTCGAAGTCGAGGAAGCTGCGGATCGACGGGTCCTCGAGGACGCTGCGCGGGTCGAAGATGTCCGCCGGGCTGAACATCGTGAACTCGTTGTCCTCGAGCAGCGCCCGACCGTGCGCGACCACCGAGGGGTCGTTGTCGACGTAGACGACGCGGGACTCCGGCCGGAGCCGCTGCACCACCTGATGGGTGTTCTCCGCGGTCGGGAGGCCGGACCCGAGGTCGAGGAACTGGGTGACGTCGGTCTGCGTCGCGAGGAAGCGCAGCGCGCGGACGAGGAACGCGCGGTTGTCGACGGCCAGGAGCGGGACCTCGGGCGCGACCCGGCGCACCTGCTCGATGGTCTGCCGGTCGGCCTCGTAGTGGTCCTTGCCGCCCAGCGCGTAGTCGTAGACCCGGGCGATGCTCGCCACGCTCGTGTCCACGTTCGCGGGGGCGCGACCGTCACCGGTCCTCGAGACGGCCATCCTTCGATCCCTCATCACACGTCGTGGTTCACCCGGCTGGTCCCACGATAGCGGGCGCGGTGATCGACTCCGCGGCCTCGCCCGAGCACGGCGGCAGCCACCCATGGCCTCGGGGGCCCCGGACCGGTAGAAGCAGACCGGTACCGATGCGCCGAGGGTCAGGGGGGCGGGCCGTGAGGGCTGTCCGGTCGCCGCGCCACGTCCTCGCCGTCGTCCTGTTCCTCGGCCTGGCGGTGGAGGCGACCCACCAGATCCGGACGAGCGGTCCCCACTCCTCCGACCTGCCGATCGTCGACGACTGGCTGCACTCGGCGCTGATCCTCGCCGCCGCCGGGGTGTGCCTCCGGGGCGCCCGCCTGCGTCCGGCCGGCGGCCCGGCGCGGCGGGCCTGGTACTGCTTCACCGCCGCGCTGCTCGTGTTCGGCGCCGCCGAGATCACCTGGAGCGTTCTCTACTCCGGCGGCGGCGACGTCCCCACCCCGAACCCCACCGACCCGCTCTACCTCGCGACCTATCCGATGTTCATGGCCGGGCTGGTGTTCATGGTGCGGGCCCGGGTGATCGACGTCCCGTGGCACCGCTGGCTCGACGGCTTCGTCCTGGTGCTCATCGTCGCGACGCCGGGCGTCCTGCTGGTGATCGTCCCGGTGGCCGCGGCGGCGCCGATCGACCCCCTCGGCCAGTTCATCACCGTCGCGTACCCGCTCGGCGACGTGCTGCTGTTCGGCGGGCTGCTCGGCACCCTGCCGCTGATCTCCTGGCGGCTGGTGGGCAGCTGGCCCTGGGTCGGTCTCGGGCTCCTGTGCCTGACCGTCGCCGACTCCGCCTACGCCCTGACGGCCGCCGACGTCGTGTCCCACGACGGTCCCTACGACTTCCTCTGGAGCGCGGGCGCGCTCGCGTTCGCGGTCGGCGCCATGAAGCCCCCCGCGGGGGCACGCCCGTCGCGGGAGATCACCGGGTTCCCCGCGATCGTGCTGCCGCTGGGCGCCCAGCTGGTCGCCCTCGCCACCCAGGTCTACGGCTGGTACCGCCCGCTGCCGCCCGTCGAGCGGCTGCTGACCATCGCCGTGCTCGCCGTCGGGATCGCGCAGATCATCGTCTCCCGGCCCCGTCCCTCCCCCGCGGTGTCCGTGTCGGTGTCGGAGACCGCGTCCGCGACGGAGACCGCGGCCGGGACGTCCGTGTCCCTCTCCGAGACAGCGACCGAGACCGAGACACGCACCGAGACAGGGTCGGAGACGGCGACCGGGCCCGGAGCCGCGTCGCGGCCCCCGTGATCACGACGTGCCGTCCGGGACGTACCCCCGGCGGCCGGGGGCTGGCAGGCTGGCCGCGTGCTCTCGGGAGTGGGTGACGAGGCGCCCGTCGAGGGCGGCGCGCCGGCGGATCCCGACCTCGTGGCGTGGGCCCGCGGCCTGGGCGCGCTGCAGGAGGCCGAGCGTCTCGGCTCGTCGCGCATCGGCACCGAGCACCTGCTGCTGGCGAGCCTGCTCGACCCGGTCGCCCGGCGGCTGGCGCACGACGCCGGGATCGACTTCCGCACCGTGCAGCGCCACCTCGGGCCGCCCGTGCGCGCGGGCATCGGCGCGCGGCCGGGCCTGCTCCCCACGACCGCGCAGATGTACCTGAGCGACGGCGCGGGCCGGGCCCTCGCGGCGGTGCGGGACGGCGCGGCCGGCGAGGCGCTGTTCGCCGACTGGGTGCGCCCCGACCTCAGCACCGACCCCCGGGCGCGCAGCGTCCTGCGACGACGCCTGCTCGCGCTGCTGGTGGCGGGTGAGGGGGCGGACGCGGCCCGGTCGGTGCTCGCCCGCCTCGAGGTCGAGCCCCGCCGCGACTGGCTCGTCGCGCGGCTGGCCGACCCCGACGACCCGCGGCCCCGCTGATCCCGTGCGGCGGGGTCGGCGGCGGTGGGGTCTCACCCGCGCAGGTGCCGGCCCAGGAACGCGAGGGTCTGCGCCCACGCCGCCTCCGCGGCCGCGGCGTCGTACATCGACGGCGCGTCCCAGTTGGAGAAGGCGTGCCCGGCGTCGTGGTGCGCGACCGTGACGTCCGGCCGGCCCGCGACCGCGGCCTCGACCGCCGCGATCTGCTCGGTGGAGATGAACGGGTCGTGGTCGCCGTAGTGGAAGAGCGTCGGGCACCGCAGGTCGCCGGCGCGGTCGAGCATGTCGTGGATGCCCGAGCCGTAGTAGGGCACGGCCGCGTCGATCCCGGCACCGTCCACGCGCGCGCTCGTGGCGCAGAGGAACGTCAGGGTCCCGCCGAGGCAGAACCCGATCGCCCCGACCTTCCCGGTGCACTCCGGCATCGCCCGCAGGTGCGCGAACGAGGCGGTGATGTCGCCGACCGCGGCCCCGAAGTCGAGGCGCTGCACCATCGCCATGCACGCCTCGATGTCCGACTCGTCCTTGCGCTCGAAGCGGCGCTCCAGCCGCCAGAACATGTCGGGGGCGAGCGCGACGTAGCCCTCGCCGGCCAGCCGGTCGCCGATCCCCCGGATGTTGTCGTTGATCCCGAAGATCTCCTGGAAGACGAGGATGCCGGGACCGCTGCCGGAGGCGGGCAGCGCGAGGTAGGCGTCGAACTCGCCGCCGTCGGGGGCCGACACGGACTCGTAGCGGGTCACGGGGTCATGATGTCCGAGCCGTGCTCCCGACGACAGCGCGTCAGCCGCCGCAGGCCCGCGCGATGATCTCCGCCGCCGCACCCGGCCGGGCCTCGCCGCGCCACGCGACGTGCTGGTCGGGGCGCACGAGCACCAGGTCGCCGGGCCCGGCGCCGGGGCGGTCGAGCACGCGGAGGTCGACGCCCCGGTCCCGGGCGGCGGCGGCGAACGCGTCCGCCGCGGAATACGGATCGCGGTGCACCAGCAGCGTGAGCTCCGGGCCCAGGTCGTCGTAGAGCGAGTGCCCGGGCGCGAGGACGGCGTGGGGCAGGCGCTCGCCCGCGCCGCCGGCGACCACCGGCGAGCGGTCGTGGACGACGTCCAGGACGAGGTCGAGCGCGTGGAACTCGGCCGCCTTGGTGTCCTGGATGCGCTCGTGCGCCGCGGCGCGGGCGCGCTCGCCGGCGGCGTCGTCGCGGTCGAGGTCGTCGTCGAGCAGGTCGGTGGACAGCGTCTTCATGTTCTCCTCGGCCGCGCGGATCACCCGTTCCTGCACGGGGCGGCGTTCGGCCTCGTAGCTCGCGAGCAGCCCGGGGCCGCCCCAGCCGCGCAGGACCGCGGCGAGCTTCCAACCGAAGTCGACCGCGTCGCCGACGCCGGTGTTGAGCCCGTGCCCGCCGAAGGGCGGGTTGAGGTGCGCCGCGTCGCCGGCCAGGAACACCCGCCCGCGCCGCGCGGTGTCGACGAGCTGCATGCGAGCGGTCCACGGGTCGGTGGAGAGCACCTCGGCCTCGACCGGGACCCCCGCCACCGCGTCGACGACCTCGCGGGCCCGCGCGTGCCCGGCCTCGCGCTCGACGCCGAAGGCGATGACCCACCACGTGCCGTCGCGGTCGAGCGGGCCCATCAGCGTCGGGGCGACCGGGTTCACCGTCCAGTACTGCACCGCGGGGCCGTGGCGCACGTGGCGCCACAGGTCGGGGGCGCGCACGACCATCCCGAAGTTCGGGCGCAGCGCGTGCTCCCCGGCGTAGTCGGCGCCGATCCGCGCGCGCACCACGCTGCGCGGCCCGTCGCACCCGACGACGAAGTCGGCGACGACCGTCCGGGTGGCCCCCGCCTCGTCGGCGACCTCGACCCGCACCTCGTGCTCGTCCTGGTCGAGCGCGACGACCCGGTGGCCGGTGGCGAGGGTGGCCGGCGCGAGCTCGCCGACGACCTCGCGCAGGAGCTCCTCGAGCACGTACTGCGGCGCCTGCTGCCCGGGCTCGGCGCAGCGCCCCGCCTCCGGTGCGAGGCCGAGCACCCCGTGGAAGCGGGAGAGCTCGTGGCCGGACAGCGAGGTGCAGAACACCACGTCCTGCGACCACGCCACCGGCAGCGGTGCCCGCTCCCGCAGCCGGTCGGCGATCCCCCACCGGCGCAGGTGCTCCATCGTGCGGACGTTGACGGTCTTGCAGCGCGGGCGGCTGTGCGAGACCGCCGTCCGCGGCTCGACGACGACGCAGTCGACGCCGCGCCGGCCGAGCTCGACGGCGGTGGCGAGCCCGACCGGCCCGCCACCGGCGACGAGGACCTCGCAGCGATCCGGGAGCACGGGCTCAGTAGACCTCGGGCAGCAGGAGATCGGCAGGCGGGTTCTCCGGCTTGTACTTCCCGGCCCGGGCACCCTCGTGGATCTCCTCCGGGGAGACGCCCTGGGCGCGGGCCTCGACGAGCTGGTCGGGGTCGAACCACTCGCCGATGGGGTTCTCGGCGAACTCCCGCGACGCCCAGATCCACTCCTTGGACACCGCCCAGTCGCCGAACGCGTCGAACTGGATCTCCACGCCGTTGCCCTCGGGGTCGGCGTAGTACATCGACATCGTGATGCCGTGGTCGAGGCACATGAACGGCGTGATCCCGTGGTCGCGCAGCCGCTCGTAGTTGTCCAGCCACTGGCCGAACGAGTCGTACTCGAACGCCGTGTGGTGCAGGCCCGCGCTGGTCGGCTTGTTGACCGGCTTGTGCACCGCGGGGTGGGCGATGAGCGCGATGCGGTGGTTGGCCGCGTCGTTGGTCAGCCAGGCCGCGGTCTCGGCGTAGTGCACCGGGTAGAGCCCGCACACCAGCCCGTACCAGCGGACCATCTCGTCCAGCTTGAGGGTCAGGAACGTCGCGTGGTGCAGCTTCGGCGGGATGATCGGGGACTGCTTGTGCTCGTTCATCGGGGGTCCTCTCGGTCGGGGGACACGGAGCGCAGCGGAGCTGGACCCGTGACCTGCGTCGCGACCCAGTCCAGGACGGTCTCGACGTACTGCTTCGGGGCGTGCTCGTGCATGGAGTGCGGCATGTCCGGGAACGAGCGGTAGTCGACCCGCTGCCCGGCCTCGGCGACCAGCTCGCAGGCGCGGCGGGCCTGCGCGTCGGTGGACGCGCCGATCAGGCGGCCGGTCTGCTCGTCGACGGTCCGGAAGTGGTGGGTGAACAGCACCGGGACACGGACCCGGCGCAGCATCGTCTCGTGGTCGCAGGACGCCGTCGCGGCGCCGGAGACGAACGCGCGACCCCACTCCGGGTCGTACTCGCGCAGGTTCTGGCCCGGCGGCGGGTACGCGTCCGGAGCGGGCGGCGGGATCATCGACACCATCGCGCGCAGGATCTCGGGCGGCAGCGCTGTCGGCAGGGCGCGCATCAGCCCCTCGAGGTCGCCGACCTTCCACTGGTCGCCGAGCCAGGTGTTCCACGCGGTGAACACCGGTCCGATGGCCTGCCGGATGCCCGGGCCGATGGCCGGCGTCGTCTGGCTGGCGAACACCGGCGGGTCCTCCCACACGGCGCCCCGGATCACCCCCGGCTTGGCGAAGGCCGACAGCCACGCCGAGAGCACCCCGCCCGACGACATGCCGCTGACCAGCGTCGGGCGACCGATCACCAGGTCGATGAACCGCTCGAGGTCGCCGCCGAACGTGTCGATCGTGTACCGGCCCGGCGTCCACGTGGAGCGCCCCTGTCCGCGCAGGTCGACGGCGTGGACCCAGAAGTGCTCGGCGAGCAGCGGCATGGCCGCCTCGTAGCCCCACCACGACTCCGACTGCCCGGGGATCAGCAGCAGCGGCGGCGCCGCGGGGTCGCCGGCGGTCGCGTGGTTCATCCGGATCTCGCCGAGGTCGACGAGGTGCTCGTCGAACCCGTGGGACACGAAGGTGCCCTCGCGGTCGGTGGCCTCGAGGTAGGTCACGAGGCACCTCCCACGAAACGGTGCTGCATCTGTCCCAGCCCCGAGCACCAGCTGACGAGCTCGTCGCCGTCGCCGAGGAAGCGGGGCGGGCTCATGCCCGCGCCGATGCCGGCGGGCGTGCCGGTGAACACGACGTCGCCGGGCAGCAGCGTCACGATCGCCGACAGGCGCGCGACGATCTCCCCGACGCCGAACACCATGGCCCCGCTGCGGCCCTTCTGGACGCTCTCGCCGTTGACCAGGCACCCGAGCTCGAGGTCGTCGGGGTCGTGGCCGGCGGCGCGCAGCTCGTCGACGGTGACGAGCGCCGGCCCGACCGGGCTGAAGCCGGGGTAGGACTTGCCCAGCCCGAACTGGGCGGGCGGTGCCGCGAACTGCGTCGTGCGGTCGGAGAGGTCCTGGCCGATCGTCAGGCCGGCGACGTGCTCCCAGCCCCGGGCCGCCGGGATGTCGTGCCCGCCCTCGCCGATCACGGCGACCAGCTCGACCTCCCAGTCGACGTTCCCCGGCGAGAGCCGGATCGCGCCGCGCGGGCCGGTGAAGCTCGACGCGTACTTGGTGAAGACCACGGGCTCGGTCGGCACCCCCATGCCCGACTCGGCGGCGTGGTCGCGGTAGTTCAGGCCGATCGCGAAGACCTGGGGCGGGCGCGGGGTGAGCGCGCCGAGCCGGTCCGGGTCCAGCGGCGCCGCGTCGGCGAGCGACGCCGTCGCGGCCCAGTCGCGGAACTCCGCCCACCGGTCGTAGACCGCCTGGGGGTCGGCGGCGAAGCGGCCGCCGCTGGCGCGCCCGACGTCGACGCCCCGCAGGTCGTCGGGGCCTCCGTGATCGTCCGGGGCCGGGTCCAGCAGGGTGAGTCGCCCGTCGTGGTTGACGATGCGCACGGGAGTACGTCCTCTCTCTAGACGAGCGCTGTGACGCCGTCGGTCAGGCCGAGCAGGGCCCGGCCGTAGACCTCGGTGGAGATCGCCGGGCTGATGACCGCGTGGCGCGAGGCGACCTCGGAGTCGCGCCAGATCCGCTGCAGGGGGCTCGCCTCGGCGAACGACCCGGCGCCGTGGGCCGAGACGAGCGTCCGGATCGCCTCGCGCGCGTTCTCGATCGCCGCGCCGGTGTCCATCCGCACCCGGGCCCGGGCCGCGTAGTCGGGGTACACGCCGTCGGCGGCCGCCTGGTCGATGTCGGCGGCGGCGCGGTAGGCGAACAGGTGCGCCGCGTCCACGAGCGAGGCCGCCTTGGCCACGGCGAGCTGGAACGTCGGGGCGTCGGTCTGGACGTCGTAGAAGGTGTAGGAGACCGACCGCTTCGGCGCCTTCTCGATGACGAGGTCGAGCGCGGCCTGGGCGAGCCCGAGCTGCGGGCCGGCGAGGACGAGCGCGGCGACCGGGACGAACGCCGAGCGGTAGAGCACCTCGTCGGTGTGCTCGGTGGCGTAGCGCCCGCCGATCGCGGCCGGGACCGAGACGACCCGGTGCTCCGGGATCAGCACGTCGCGCGCGACCAGGGTGTTCGAGCCCGTGCCGCGCATGCCGGCGACGAACCACGTGTCGGTGATCGTGAGCTCGCTCATCGGCACCAGCGCCAGGCCCTGGTCGACGACCTCGCCGCGCTCGTCGGGCACCGGGAAGCCGACCACGGCCCACTGCGCGTGCAGGCAGCCCGACGCCCAGCCCCACGACCCGGTCACGCGGTAGCCGCCGTCGACCTTCGTCGCCTCGGCCGACGGGGCGAGCACGCCGGCGATGCGGGTGCCCGGCGTGTCCTCCCACAGGTCGCGCTGGGCGCGGTCGCCGAAGAGCCCGGCGAAGAACGAGCAGACGTTCATCAGCGTCGTCACCCACGCCGTCGAGCCGCAGCCGCGGGCGAGCTCGCGGGACACCTCGAGCTTGGTGCGGATGTCGGTCTCGAGGCCGCCGAGACGCCGCGGCTTCATGATCGAGAAGAGGCCGGCCTCGTCGATCAGCGCGATGACCTCGTCCGGGACCCGTCGGTCCTCCTCGGTGCGGGTCGCGTGACGCGCCAGCTCCGGGACGATCGCGCGCGCCCGGCCGACCAGGTCGGCGCGCAGGGCGCGGGCGGCGTCGGACGTGCCGGGGCGGTCGAGCGAGAACGTGGACAGAGCGGGTGCGGACATCGGGGGCACGGACGTCGTGGTCATGGGTTGAACCTCCGGGTGAGCGTGACCTGGGCCACGAGCCGGACGCTACGGTGCTAAGTTATAAGATGTCAACGCGCGCTACGATGCCGCGCATGCCGGATCAGCAGGGGGTGGCGGTGGACGGTGGCCTGCGCTCGGTCGCGTCGCGCAAGGCGTCGGCCGTGGACCTCGTGCTGCACGAGATCCGCCGGTCGATCCTGTCCGGCGAGCTGCCGCCGGGGCGCCCGTTCACGGTTCCGGCGCTCACCGAGCAGCTCGGGGTCAGCCACGTGCCGGTGCGCGAGGCGCTGCGCCAGCTCGAGGCCCAGGGGCTGATCACGCTGAGCCCGTCGCGCAGCGCGATCGTCACCCCGCTCGACCCCGACGACCTGCGCGCGATCTACCGGCTGCGCATCACCGTCGAGCCCGAGCTCGCCGCGCTGTCGGCCCCGCACCGCACCGACGAGGAGATCGCCCACCTCGACGCCCTGGTGCGCGAGACGTTCGGCGAGGTGCTCCAGGAGGCGTTCTGGGCGCCGCACCGCGCGTTCCACGCGGCGATGATCGAGCCGGCCGCGAGCGACTGGGACCGGCGGATGCTCGCCCCGCTCTGGGACGCCTCCGAGCGCTACACGCGCCTGGTCTTCGACCCGGTCGAGGCGCCCGAGTCGTTCGCGGCCCACCGCGCGCACGTCCACGACGCGCTCGTCGACGCCGCGCGCTCCCGGGACCCGCAGCGCGTGCGCGACGCCGTGCGCGAGCACCTCGAGAACAACCTCGCCACGATGCTGCACGAGATGCGCACGCTCGACGCCGCGCGCCGGCAGCGGTGGAGCGGCCGCGATCAGGAGCCCGGGGGCAGGCTCGCCACCTCGTGACGCCAGGCGGTGTCGAGGGTGAAGCCGCCGCCGAGGTCGGGGAGCTCGGCGAGGTCCTCGGGCGGCAGCTCGCGGGGGATGCCGCCGGCGCGGGCGACGGCGAGCGTCATCGCGGCGAGGGTGTCGACGCTGCGGGCGCGCAGCACGGCCTGCTCGACCGAGCGCCCGGTCGCGGTCAGGCCGTGGCCCCGCAGGAGCACGACGGGCCGGTCGCCCAGCGCCGCCACCATCGCGCCCGCCAGCTCCCGGTTCCGCACGAGCACCGCCCGCGGGTACACCGGCACCCCGCCGGCGGCCAGGTGCGCGCCGGGAATGTCGAAGGCGCCGACGATCGGGCGCAGGACGAGGCCCGCGAGGTCGGCGGCGACGGTGTCGGACGGGTGGGCGTGCACGACGGCGTCGACGTCGGGGCGCGCGCGCAGCACCTCGGTGTGCAGCGGCAGCTCGTTGGGGACCGCGTAGCCCTCGTCGGCGCCGTCGAGGAGCTCCCCCTCCAGGGTCACCGTGCGCACGTCGTCGGGCGTGGTCCACGCCAGCCCCCGCTCCCGCGGGCCGCGGCACCGGACCAGGGCCCGGTCCTCGCCCACCCGCAGGCTGACGTGCCCGAGCACCCCCGGCGCGAGCCCGCGGTGGGCGAGCACGCGGCACGCGGTGGCGACGAGGGCGCGCCGCTCGTCGAGATCGCTCATCCCTTGACCCCGATCCCGCCGTCGGGGTGCACGACGTCACCGGTGATCCCCCGCGAGCGCTCCGAGGCGAGCGCGACGTAGCTCCACGCGTGGTCCTGCGCGGTCAGCGCCACCTGCAGCGGCACGCGCGCGGCCAGCTCGGCGGCGCGGTCGGGGGTGTCGGCGAGGCGCCGGTCGGCCTGCCCCAGGCTCGCGGCGCCGCGCAGGTCGGTGTGCACCGTGCCGCCCGGCGCGACGGCGTTCACCCGCACCTCGGGGGCGAGCTCGTGGGCCAGCGCGGTGACCAGCCCGCGCACGGCGAACTTCGAGCCGACGTACAGCACCCCGCCGCGGCCCGGGTAGAACGACGAGGTCGACGCGGTGAGCACGACCGCGCCGCGGTGGGTGCGCAGCTGGTCGAGCGCCGCGCGCACGCCGTGCAGGTGGCTCTTGACGTTGACGGCGAACACCTCGTCGAAGGCGGCGTCCAGCACGTCGGGGTCGATGTCGGCGAGCCCGCGGTAGAAGTCGAAGATCCCGACGCAGCTGACGAACAGGTCCAGCCCGCCGAACGCCTCGACCGTCGTGGCGACCGCGCGCTCGTTGTCGGCGCGGGTGGTGGCGTCGCCGGTGACGACAGGGACCGCGGCGGACCGCAGCGCGGCCGCCTTGTCGGCGTCCTTCTCCAGGGCGGCGACCCGCGCGCCCTCGGCGTGGAACGCGTCGACCACGGCCCGCCCGATGCCCGACCCCGCGCCCACGACGAGCGCGCGGCGCCCGGCGAGCCAGTCAGTCATCGGCGTCGGTGACCAGCGGGCCGTACGGGTTGCCGATCATCGCCGAGAACACGTCGTCGGACTGCCATGTCAGCGCCTCGAGCTCGAGGGGGCACAGCGACACCCACTGCCCGGAGCGCGGCGACTCGATGAGCAGCCGCGCCCCGTTGCGCGTCTCGACCTTGCGCACGCGGACCTCGGCGAACTCGTTGCCCAGCACGATGGGCTCGTCCCCGCTCACAGGAAGATCGCCAGGTTCTGGGTGCGCAGCACCGACTCGTCGACGCTGACCGTGCGGCGCGCGAGCATCCAGTGCCCCGCCGACGGGGCGGCGCGCGTGGGGTCCCGGCGCAGCACGTCCTCGCGTCCCGCCGAGATCAGCGAGGGCTCGCGGACGTCGCCGCGGCTGCGGAAGAGCAGCACCGCGGACTCGACGACGATCTCGTCCTCGGTGTGGTCCAGCGGGAACGTGCGCACGTTGCCGACGTGGTGGCGCAGGCGCGAGGGCGGGTCCTCGGTCCAGGCGTGCTCGGTGGCGAACCGGGCCACGCGCCGGGAGAGCGAGTAGTGGTCCTCGTCGAAGTGGGCCATGCCGGGCGCGGTGTCGAACCCCGCGCCGCGCGCCGTCGAGACGCGCACCGGCATCAGGTAGCGGACGTCGGCGGTGAGCAGGGACATCCAGGTGTCGTAGTCCTGGGTGTCGAGCAGCGCGGCCTCGTCGACGAGGAACTGGTGCGCCTCCAGGTGGCGGGGGTCGCCGAACGACAGGCAGCGCGCGACGGTGCGGGGCGACGGCGCGGTCACGGCCGTGTTCCCTGCTCGAGCCCCCCGAGGTCGCCACTGCCGAGATCGACCGTGCCGACGGCCGGTGGCGGCGCCTCGAGGGCGTCGGCCCAGGCCCGGAGCATGGCGCGCTGGTTGTGCTCGCCGAACCCGACGTGGGCGACGCCCGGCCCGGAGAAGTGCGCGAGCGGCGGCGACACGGGCTTGTCGTCGGCGAGCAGGCCCATCCGGCTGTTGAGCCGCAGGCGCCGCGCCATCGAGCCCGCCGCCGTCGAGGTGATCGACACCCAGTTCTCGACGTCGTCCTGCTCGAACATCCCGGTCGACCCGAAGCACATCAGGTACGCCTTGTACGAGAGCTCCTTGAACCGTTCCGGGGCGCCCCGGTCCACCGCGAACCACGAGAGCACCTCGGTCTCGTCGGCCGCGACCGGCTGCCACTGGCGCAGCGAGATGAACGGGACCACCTCGTCGGAGTCGGTGTTCTCGACCTTGGGCCAGTTGTGCACCAGCGAGAGGTTCGGGAACACCGAGGCCGCCGAGACCATGAAGCCGTCGTCGCCGACCATCGCCAGGTGCGCGTCGCTCCACGTCGCGCGCATCCGGGCGATCATCTCGTCGGGGTAGCCGACGTAGCGCAGGCGCTCGTCGAGGGTGCCGGGCGGGAGCTTGTAGGTGGTCCCGCCGCCGCGGCCCGCCCAGTAGAGCGCGCCCTCCTTGCGCTTCGACGCCTTCGGCTCGCGGAAGAGCCCGATCTCCACGACGCTCGAGTGCGTGTGCGGCGTGTGGTAGCTGTCGCCGGCGAAGTTCTCCGCGCCGATCTTCCAGTTGGCCTTCACGCGCCACCGCTGCGGCCCGACGAGCTCGATGCCCTCGGGGCTCTGCTGCGTGTAGAAGTCCAGGTAGAACGCGAAGTCGCCCAGGTACTCGCGCAGCGGCGGCGCCGCGGGGTCGAGGCTGACGAAGATCAGCCCGTTGTAGGTGTCGAGCGACGGGGCGGGCAGCAGGGCCTGTCCCTTCTTGCGGAACCCCTCCTCGCCGCCGTAGGCCTCGCCGTGGAAGGGCAGCCCGACGAGGCGGCCGTCGTTCTTATACGACCACCCGTGGTACGGGCAGCGGAAGTGCGACGCGTTGCCCATCTCGGCGCGGCAGACCTGCATCCCGCGGTGCAGGCACATGTTGAACATCGCGCGCACCACGCCGGACTCGTCGCGGCTGACGATGAACGAGTCGTCGACGACCCGGCGCACGACGTAGTCGCCCGGGCGCGGGATCTCCGACTCGTGCGCGAGGAACAGCCACGAGCGCCCGAAGACGCGCTCCCGCTCGAGGGCGAAGATCTCGTCGTCGTTGTAGATGTGCGCGGGGATCATCCCCTGCCGCACGTCCTCGAGGACGGCTCCCTGATCCCGCATGCGGAGCTCCTTTTCTGCTCAGCAGATAGCTTCTCCTCTGTGTAGAGGTTGCGGGACAGACGGCGGGGTCGTCAAGCCGTGCACGTCAGAGCAGCAGCGCGTCGATCTCCCGCGCGGCCTCGCGCACGGCCTCGAGCATCGCCGACCAGCGCGGCTCCCCGAGCCGGCTCACCGGCCCCGACGCGTTGACGGCGTGCCGGGGTGTGCGGGCGGCGGAGAGCGCGACGGCGATCGAGCCGACCCCCTCCTCGCTCTCCTCCTGGCTGGTCGCGTAGCCGGCGCGGCGGATCGCCTCGAGGTGCTCGAGCAGCTCGGTGCGCGTGCCGATCGAGTGCGGCGTCATCTGCACGAGCGCCTCGTCGGGGTAGAGCGCGCGCACCTCGTCGTCGGTGAGCGTGGCCAGCATCGCCTTGCCGTTCGACGTGCAGTGCGCCGGCACCGACCGGCCCAGACGCCCGCCGACGCGCAGGGCCCGGCTGCTCTCGAGCGAGTCGATGAAGTGCACGTGGTCGCCCTCGAGCCGCCCGAGGTGCACGGTCTCCTCGAGCGTCGCGTTGAGCTTCTCCAGCACCGGGCGCGCCTGGGTGCGCACGTCGAGGCGGCGCAGGATGCCGAGCGCGACGTCGTCGAGCGACGGGCCGGGCACGTAGCTGCGCGTCGCGGCGTCCTGCCGCACGAACCCGCGGTACTGCAGCATCGCGAGCAGCCGGTGGGCGGTCGAGGTGGCGACCCCGAGGTACTGGCTGACGTCGGTCAGCCGCAGCCGCGGCTGGCTGCCCAGCAGCAGCAGCACCTTGAGGGCGTTGTCGACCGAGTCGATCGGGTACTGCGGCGTCGACCCGTACTCGGGTGCCGGCGCGGCGCGGTCCATGCGCCGAGCCTACGGACACTCTGCTGTGCAGAAGACGGTCACGACGCCGGCAGGATGAACGCCACCCAGCAGAGCACCGGCGCCACGACGATGAGCGTGAGCCCCCACGCCAGGAGCGTCCGGAACACCTGCGGCCGCCCCTCCTCCGGGGCGTTGGCGAGGGTCAGCGCGCCGACCGAGGAGAACGGCGTCGAGTCGACGACGGTCGCCGAGATCGCGAGCGCGACGATCACCCCGGCCGCCCCGATCTCCCCGCTGACCAGGAACGGCGCCGCGAGCGGGATGAGCACCCCGAGCAACCCCGCACTGGACGCGAACGCCGACGTCGCCGCGCCGACCAGGCAGAGCAGGAACGCGACGAGCAGCGGCACGCCGAGCCCGGAGATGCCGCGGCCGACGGCGTCGATCGTGCCGTAGCGCTCGAGCGCCTCGACGTAGGTGACGACGCCGCAGATCAGCAGGACGACCGACCAGACGATGCGCTTGTCGGCGCCCTTGACCCGCTCCGGGAACGCGAGGTGCAGCAGCGCGGCGCCGAGCAGCGCGAGGAACCCGATCTCGGCACCGAACACCAGCGCGCCGACCGCGACCGCGACGACCACGGCCAGCGAGATCCACTGGTCGACGCGCAGGGTGGTGCGGGGAGCGACGGTGTCGGTGAGGGTGCCGGTGGAGCCGGCCGTCGCCGTCGCGACGGCACCGTCGGGGCGCGGCGGGGCCGGGGTGGCGCCGGGACCCGAGCCCGTGGCGGCCACGGTCTCCCCGACCGGCCCCTCGGGCCGCACCGTGCCCCGCTCGTGACGCAGGCGCAGGCCGCCGAACAGGACGTAGGCGACGGCGCCGAGCACCAGGTTGGCGGCGAGGTTGCCGAAGAACAGCTGCGCCGGCGCGACGTCGAGCCCGGCGGCCCCGGCGGCCCGGTTGACGATCACCGCGAGCCCGTTGAGCGGCGAGAAGTTCCCCGCCGACGAGCCGTGGATGACCATCAGCGCGGACAGCCGGCGGTCGATGCCGTAGCGCTCCCCCAGCCCCATGCACAGCGGGGCGAGCATGGCCACGCCCGCCGGACCGAGCGCGCCGGCCAGGGTCGGGATCGCCGCGAACAGGAAGATCAGCCAGGGCACCAGCGCCGGCCGGTCGCCCAGCAGCCCGCAGGCGCGGTCGAGCAGCCAGGCGAGCGTGCCGTTCACCGTGACCAGCCCGAACAGGTAGGTCACGCCCACGAGCAGCACGAACAGGTCGGGAGGGAAGCCGGACAGCAGGTCGTCGACGCCCTCGCCGGCCACCAGCGTCCCGACGAGGAACGTGGCGATGAGGGCGAGGACGCCGATGTTGACCGGGCGCAGCGTGCCGATCACGAAGACCAGCACCAGGCCGACGACCCCGATGACGTGGATGGACACGATCACCACTCCCGTCCAGCAGAAAGGTTCTCTGCGGTGGAGAAGAGTGTCTGGCAGGCTCGACCCGTGTCAACCGTCACAGGGAGCACCGGTGCCGACCTGGTCGTCGCCTGCCTGGCCGCCGAGGGCGTCGACGTCGTCGCCGGCGTGCCCGGCACGACGGTCATGGACGTGATCGACGCGATCGCCCGCCACGACCGCGTCCGCTACCTGGCGACGCGCCACGAGCAGGTGGCGGGGTTCCTCGCCGACGGGCTGTCGCGCGGGGGCGGGCTCGGCGCGTGCCTGGTCTCGCGGGGACCGGGCGCGGCGAACGCGGCCATCGCCGTGCAGAACGCCTACGACGAGTCGGTGCCGATGCTGCTGCTCGTCGGGCAGGTCGCCGACCGGATCGTCGAGCGCCGCGCCTTCGAGGAGGCCGACGTCGTCGCCACCTTCCGGCCGATGAGCAAGTGGGCGGTCGAGGTCCGGCGCGCCGACCGCATCCCCGAGCTGCTCCAGCGCGCGGTCCGCACCGCGGTGACCGGGCGGCCCGGGCCGGTCGTGGTGTCGCTGCCCCTCGACGTCCTGCAGGACACGGTCGAGGGCGTCGCTCCCGCCCGCCGGTGGCGCGCCCGGCCGCCGGCACCCGACGCCGAGGGCGTCGCCGCGGCGGCCGCGGTGATCGCCGAGGCGGCCCGTCCGCTCGTGATCGTCGGCGGCGGGGCCGCCGGGGCGCCCGGGGTGCTGACGGCGCTCGCCGACCGGGCGGGCGCACCGCTGGTGACCACCTGGCTGCGCCAGGGCGCGGTGTCCCACGACCACCCCGCGTACCTCGGGTCGCTGGGCTACGGGGTCCACGACGTCACCTGGCGCGCCGCCGCGGAGGCCGACGTCGTGGTGGCGCTGGGCTGCCGGTTCTCCGAGTTCAGCACCCGGCGCTGGACGCTGCTCGCCGAGGACGTCCGCCTCGTGCACGTCGACGTCGACCCCGTCGAGCTGGGTCGCGTGTACGTGCCCGAGATCGGCCTGGTCGCCGACGCCGCGGCGGCCGCGACCGCCCTGACCGCGGCCCTGCCGGCGCCGCCGGCGGAGCGCCTCGACCGGCGGAAACGGCTGCGCGTGGAGTACGAGGAGGCGTCGTCGCCCGACTCCCCCGTGCTCGACGCCGACGACCCCCGCGGCGGGGTGAGCAGCCGCGCGGCCGTCGCGGCCCTGCAGCCCCTCGCCGAGCGCGACGACGTCCGGCTCGTCCAGGACGCGCCGAGCTTCGGGCCGTGGACCCACCGCTACCTGCGCCTGCCCGGGCCCGGGCGCTTCTCCGGCTCCGCCGGTGGGGCGATGGCGTGGGGCCTGCCCGCCGCCATGGGCCTGACGCTCGCCGACCCCGCGCGCCGCGCGGTGTGCGTCAGCGGCGACGGCAGCTTCTGGATGGTCGCCCAGGACCTCGAGACCTGCGTGCGCGAGGGCATCCCGGTCGTCAACGTCGTGATGAACAACAACGCCTACGGCAACACCCGCGACCGCCAGCGCCTCGCCCACGAGGAGCGCTACCTCGGCGTCTTCTACGGCAACGCCGACCTCGCGGCGTTCGCGCGGTCGCTGGGCGGGTTCGGGGTCCGCGTCGAGCGCGACGAGGAGCTCGCCCCGGCGCTGCGCGCGGCCCTCGACCAGGACCTGCCCGCGGTGATCGACGTCATCCAGGACCCGATGTACGGGCTGCCGCCCGGCCTGGTCCCGCCGGCGTCGCGGTGAGATCGGCGATGACCCGCATCCCGGTCACGCTGGCCTGCTGGGACTACGACCGCACCCGCGCGCTCGAGGACGGCACGGTCACCGTCGACGGCGTCGACCTCACCTACCTGCGGCTCCCGGTCGAGGAGACGTTCTTCCGCATGCTGCGCCACGGCGAGTTCGACGCGGCCGAGATGTCGCTGGCGTCCTTCGTGACGCGCGTCGCCGCCGGGGACCGCCCCTTCGTCGCGATCCCGGTCTTCCCCTCGCGCGCCTTCCGCCACCACGGGATCTACGTGCACACCGGCGCCGGCATCCGCGAGCCCGCCGACCTGGCCGGGCGCGTCGTCGGCGTGCCCGAGTACCAGCTGACGGCGTGCGTGTGGATCCGCGGCATCCTCGCCGACCACCACGACGTCCCCGTGGCCTCGGTGCGCTACCGCACCGGCGGCATGCACGCCCCGGGCCGCGTCGAGAAGCAGGCGCTCGCCCTGCCCCCGGAGATCGACGTCGCGCCGATCCCGCCGGACCGCACGCTCGCGGACATGCTCGTCACCGGGGAGATCGACGCGCTCTACGCCCCCCGCACGCCGCGCCCGCTGCGCGAGGGGAACCCGGCCGTCGCGCGCCTGTTCGCCGACCCCCGCGCCGCCGAGGAGAACTACGCCGCGGCCACCGGCATCTTCCCGATCATGCACGTGATCGTCCTGCGCGCCGACGTGCACGAGCGCGTCCCGTGGCTCGCCCGCTCACTGACCGACGCGTTCTGCCGCGCCAAGGCCGTCACCGAGGAGCGGCTCGACGAGGTCGCGGCGAACCCGACGATGCTGCCCTGGCTCTACGACGAGATCGCCCGCGTGCGCGCCCTGCTCGGGCACGACTTCTGGCCCTACGGGCTCGAGCCCAACCGGCACGTGCTCACCACGTTCCTGCGCCACGCGCACGAGCAGGGGCTGACGGCGCGACGCCTCACCCCCGACGAGCTGTTCGTGCCCTCGACGCACGAGGCGCACGTGGTCTAGCGCTGGGCGCGGATCGTCCCCGGGGTGGCGCCGAGGCGCTTCTTGACGACCCGGTTCATGTGGCTCTGGTCGGCGAACCCGCAGGTCCGGGCGATCTCGGGCAGCGGCGTGCTCGTGCGTTGCAGCAGCAGCCGCGCGCGGTCGAGGCGCCGGCGCAGGACGAACTCGTGGGGCGTCGTCCCGGTCGAGCCGCGGAACTGGCGCGCGAAGTGGAACTTGGACAGGCCCACGGAGGCCGCGAGGTCGTCGAGCGTGAGCCGCTGGTGGAGATGGGTCTGGATGTAGTCGCGGACGAGGTGCTCCTGGCGGAAGTTCAGGCACTCGGGCGCGTCGGGGCTGCGGAACAGGATGTTCGCGTGCCGGCGCAGGATCGTCACCGAGAGCTGGGTGGTCAGCGCGTCGACCAGCAGCTCGCTGCCGACGCCGCCCTGCGCCGCCTCCTGGGCGATGGTCATCGCGGTCCGGTGGATGGCGGGGTCGTCGGCCTTGATGGTGTCGTGCAGCTCGACGTCCTCGACCTCGCGGTCGTACATCTCGCGGCAGGTCGCCGCGAGCTGCTCGTGGGTCAGGTAGACGTGCACGACCTCGATCGGCGTGTCCCACGTCCAGTGCGACTCGGCCGCCCGTGTCAGCAGCGACACGTCCCCGGGGCGCAGCTGCTCGTGGTGCCAGGTGCTGTCGATCCGGCGGCGCATGTCGGTGACGCCCCGCCGATAGGCGACGACCATGAAGTCGCGCATCGCGGGGACCTCGACGTCCGAGTCCTCGTAGCGGTAGCCACGGACCGAGACGCCCCGCCAGCTGTCGTCCGGGCTGCACAC
The DNA here is from genome assembly GCF_028737205.1 of Actinomycetospora lutea. Taxonomy (GTDB): domain Bacteria; phylum Actinomycetota; class Actinomycetes; order Mycobacteriales; family Pseudonocardiaceae; genus Actinomycetospora; species Actinomycetospora lutea. Next base: position 160,168 of record NZ_JAQZAL010000009.1, read on the forward strand.
GGTGAGGTCGCCCGGCACCCAGGTCGGCAGTTGGTCGGGGACGATGAGCTCGTCGGTCATCTGCTCGACCCCTCACCGTTCGTGCCTGCCCCATCACGGTAAGCGTGACCCGGGTCACGGGACCAGGGGACAGCAAGGGTGTCCAACGCCCGGTTGCGCACGTCCAACGTCCTTCTCGCGCCCGTCGCGGGCCGTCTGAGCTGCGACGACGCCGGTGCTGCGCGATCGGCACCGCAAGCCCGTCCCATCGCGGCGGCGGATCGTCCAAGCCCGCGCCCGCCCGCCGGCCCCACCGTGCTCCCACCACCCCTGCGGGACGAGGAGCGACGCCGATGTCCACCACCACGGAGAGCCCACCCGGGAGCGGCACCGACACGGTGGACGCGGTGATCATCGGCGCCGGCTTCTCGGGCCTCTACATGCTGCACAAGCTGCGCGACGAGCTCGGCCTGCACACGCGCGTGGTCGAGGCCGGCGACGGGGTGGGGGGCACCTGGTACTGGAACCGCTACCCGGGCGCGCGGTCGGACTCGGACTCCTACATCTACGGCTTCACCTTCGACCGCGACCTCTGGGAGTCGTGGGAGTGGAGCGAGCGGTACCCGGAGTCGCACGACATCCGCCGCTACCTCGAGCACGTCGCCGAGCGCTTCGACCTCGCGAAGGACATCACCTTCGGCACGCGGGTGACCGCCGCGACCTGGGACGACGAGCACGCCCACTGGACGGTGACCACCGACGGCGGGGAGACCGTCGTCGCCACCTACGTGATCTCCGCGGTGGGCGCGCTGTCCGCGTCGAATACCCCGCAGTTCGCGGGCATCGACACCTTCGCCGGCCCGATCTACCACACCGGGGAGTGGCCCCACGAGGACGTGGACTTCCGCGGCCGGCGGGTCGGCATGATCGGCTCCGGCGCCAGCGCCGTACAGGCCACGCCGCTGATCGCGGCGCAGGCCGCCGAGCTGACGGTATTCCAGCGGACCGCGAACTACATCGTCCCGGCCAACAACGGACCGGTCGACGAGGACGTCAAGGCCGAGCGTCTGAAGGACTGGGCCGGCATCCGCGAGCGCATCCAGAACTCGAACTTCGGCTTCGAGCTCTACCTGCAGGAGAAGGGTGCGGCCGACGCCTCCGACGAGGAGCGCGAGGCGCTGCTCGAGGACTTCTGGAACCGCGGCGGCTTCCACATCTGGCTGGGCTCCTACGCCGACATCTTCTTCTCCACCGAGGCCAACGACCTGGTGCGGGGGTTCCTCGACCGCAAGATCCGGGAGAAGGTGCACGACCCCGCGACCGCGGAGCTGCTCGTCCCGAAGGGCCATCCCTTCGGCTGCAAGCGCAACCCGCTGGACTCGGGGTACTTCGAGACCTTCAACGAACCCCACGTCCACCTCGTGGACGTGAAGTCGAACCCGATCGCGGCGATCACCGAGCACGGGCTGCGGCTCTCCGACGGCACCGAGTACACGGTCGACGCCCTGGTGTTCGCCACCGGCTTCGACGCGATGACCGGGCCGCTGCACCGCATCGACCTCCGCGGTCGCGGCGGGCAGCTGCTCCGCGAGAAGTGGGCGGAGGGCCCGCGCACGTACCTCGGGCTGATGAGCCACGGCTTCCCGAACCTGTTCACGGTGACCGGCCCGCAGAGCCCGTCGGTGCTGTCGAACATGCCGGTGTCGATCGAGCAGCACGTCGACTACATCGGCCGGATCATCGACGACCTGCGCGCGCGGGGCGCCGCCCGGATCGAGCCGACCAGGGAGGCCGAGGACGGCTGGTGCGCCTACAACCAGGAGATCGCGAACGCGACGCTCTTCCCGACGGCGGACACCTGGTACATGGGCGCGAACATCCCCGGCAAGCCGCGGCAGTTCCTGCCGAACCTCGACTTCGTCGGCCCGTACCGGGCCAAGTGCGACCGGATCGCCGAGAACGGCTGGGAGGGCTTCGCCATCGACAGGCAGGCCGTGCCGCCCGGCGAGCACGTGTACACCTGGGCGGTGGCGTGATGATCGACAATCCCTACTACTCCCCCGAGTTCCACGGCGAGTACGAGCTGGTCGGCGTCGGGCGGCTGGATCTCGAGGAGGGCGGGGCGATCCCCGACTGCCGGCTCGCGGTGGCGACCTTCGGCTCGCCCGGCAACCCGCCGATCCTGGTGCCGACGTGGTACTCGGGCACCCACCAGATCTTCCGCGAGCTGTACATCGGCGAGGGCCATGCGCTCGACCCGTCGCGGTACTTCATCGTCGTGGTCGACCAGATCGGCAACGGGCTGTCGACCTCGCCGCACAACGCCGCGGGCGCCAACGAGGGGATCGCGATGTCGGCGTTCCCCCACGTCCGCATCGGGGACGACGTCGTCGCGCAGGAGCGGCTGCTGCGCGAGCACTTCGGGATCGAGCGCCTCGAGCTCGTCGTCAGCGGGTCGATGGGCGCGCAGCAGACCTACGAGTGGGCGGTGCGGTTCCCGGACAAGGTGCGCCGCGCCGCCCCGATCGCGGCCACCGCGCAGAACACCGATCACGACTTCCTGTTCGCGCGCACCCTGATCGAGGCGATCACCTCGGATCCCGGGTTCGCCGGGGGCGAGTACGCGTCGAACGCCGAGGTGGTGGCGGGGCTCGAGCGCCACGCCCGGATGTGGGGCGTGATGGGCTTCTCCACGGAGTTCTGGAAGCAGCGCGTCTACACCGCGCTGGGCTTCGAGGACATGGACGCGTTCCTCTCCGGGTTCCTGCAGCCCTACTTCACCGCCATGGATCCCGACGACCTGCTCGCGATGGCCTGGAAGTGGCAGCGCGGCGACGTCGCCCGGCACACCGGCGGCGACCTCGCGGCGGCCCTCGGGCGGATCACCGCGAAGACGTTCGTCATGCCGATCAGCGAGGACATGTTCTTCCCGGTGCGCGACTGCGCCGCCGAGCAGGCCCTGATCAAGGGCTCCGAGCTACGGGTCGTCGACGACGTCCTGGGCCACCTCGGGCTCTTCGCCGTGAACCCCGAGTTCATGCCCCAGATCGACACCCACCTGCGCGAACTACTGGACACCCCGGTATGAGGAGGACGCGACCATGAGCGACACGATGAAGGCCCTGGCGTTCCTGGGCTCGGGCAAGGTCGGGCTCGTCGAGCGGGCGATCCCGCACGCGGGCCCGGGCGACGCGGTCGTGCGGACCACGGCCTCGCTGATCTGCACGTCCGACGTGCACACCGTCGCCGGCCTGCTGCCGGTGCCCGAGGGCCGGCTCCTCGGGCACGAGAGCGTCGGCGTCGTGCACGAGATCGGCGAGGGCGTGACGTCGGTGCGGGTCGGCGACCGCGTGGCCGTCAACGCCGTCACCCCGGACGGGACGTGCGACAACTGCCAGGCCGGCTACACCTCGCAGTGCCGCGGCGCGCTCGGCGGCTACCGGTTCACCGTCCAGAAGGACGGCAACATGGCCGAGTACTTCCACGTGAACGACGCCGACTACAACCTCGCGCCGATCCCGGAGGGTCTCGCCGACGAGGTCGCGGTCTACGCCTGCGACATGCTCTCGACCGGCTTCATCGGCTCCGAGAACGCGAACATCCCCATCGGTGGGACGGTCGCGATCTTCGCCCAGGGCGCGGTCGGGCTGTCCGCGACCATCGGCGCGAAGCTGCGCGGCGCCGGGCTCGTCATCACGGTCGAGGGCATCCCCGGCCGCCAGGAGCTGTCACGGCGCTTCGGCGCGGACGTCGTCCTCGACCCGGCGTCGGGGAACGTCGCCGAGCAGATCGTCGAGCTGACCGACGGCGGCGCGGACTCGACGGTCGAGGCGCTGGGCAACCAGGTCACCTTCGAGGGCGCGCTCTACGCCACCCGGCCCGGCGGCACGCTGTCCAACGTCGGCTACCACGGCGAGTCGGGCCCGACGGTGACGATGCCGCTCGACGCCTGGGGTCTCGGGATGGCCGGCAAGAAGATCGTCACCGACCTCTGCCCGGGCGGCCGGTTGCGGATGGAACGCCTCATGCGCCTACTGGTCAACGGCAAGGTCGACCCGACCCCGATGACCACGCACCGGATGGGGATCGACCAGGTCGAGGAGGGCTTCGCGATGATGAGCGAGAAGCGCGACGGGATCGTGAAGCCGCTGATCACGTTCTGAGCGCGGTGCCGTGTCCGGCGGGGTCGTCGGCGTGCGCGTCGGCCTGACGATCCTGCCGGAGCACGACCCGTCTATAAGTGCGTGCTGATATCGTCGGAGTGCCCTTCTCGCCGGCAGACCGGGAGCGCTCCGCCATGAGGTACACCGTCTCGATCGAGCTCGGCCTGCCGCGGGAGAGGGCGGTCCAGCTGCTCGCCGACTCCGCGCACCTGCCGAAGTGGCTACGAGGCCTGGTGCTGCACGAGCCGCGGAACGGGATGCACGGGCAGGTCGGCACCCAGTCCCGGGTCGTGCTGCGGATGGGGCAGCAGGAGATGGAGTGCACCGAGACCATCACGCGCCGGGAGCCGGCGAGCCTGCACGGGATCCCGAGCGACCGCGTCGTCCACTTCGACCGCGAGATCGTCGCCGAGGGCATGTGGAGTGCCGTGCGCGACCGGCTGACCGAAGCCGGTCCGGAGACGACGCTCTGGGAGAGCGAGAACGAGTACCGGTTCACGGGCCTGCCGATGCGACTCATGGCGCCCGTCATGCGCGGCGCCTTCCGCAAGCAGTCGCGCCAGCACCTGCAGGACTTCAAGGCGTTCGCCGAGCAGGGAACGGACGTCCGCGAAGCAGGTTGATCAGAGGGGGACGTGGGGTCGTCCGCCGGGTCTGGGGCGCTGTGCGGGGTCGATGAACCCGGGAGGGGTGAACCAGGGCCGGCCGTCGATCATGTGGATGGTCCAGTGGCCGTGGTGGATCAGCTGGTGGTGGTAGCGGCAGAGCAGGCACATGGTGTGCACCGCGGTGGCGCCGCGGTCGAGCCAGCTCTGCACGTGGTGGGCCTGGCAGCGCCGCGGGGCCCGGTCGCAGCCGGGGAACGCGCAGCCCCCGTCACGCGTGTTGAGGGCGCGGCGGATGGCGTCGGGGGCGGTGCGCTGGGCGCGACCCACGTCGAGGGGCTCGGACCGGGAGCTCAGGATCATGGGGACGATGTCGGCGTCGCAGGCCCACCGGCGCACCGTGGCCGCGTCCACCGCCAGCCCGGAATCGAGGGTGCCGTAGCCGCCCCGCCCGGCCAGCGCCGCGCACAGCCAGCGGTGATCGATCGTGACCGTCAACAGAGCGCGGCCGGGCCGCTCGGTCCAGCCCCGTTCGGGGGCGGGGCGGCGCGGCTCGGGGATCAGCGCCAACGGCGCGTCGCCGTGGACCTCGTCCTCGGCCTCGTCCCCGTCGTGGCGGGAGGCCTCGTTGCCGACCTCGGCCGACCCGTCGACGGCGTGATCGGGGGGCTCGTGGCTGCTCGCCTCATCGTCGTCGGTCGCGCCGTCACCTTCGCTCGGCGCGTTCGCTGCCGGCGAGCCGCCATCGCGGTCGGGCTCGTCGTGTCCTGCGCGGACGTCGGTGGCCAGACCGCGGGGGCCGCGGGCGTCCTGGACGAGGTCCTTGAACGCATCGGCGTTGCGCTTGACCATCCCGCGCTCGTCCTCGGAGCCAGCAGGCGCACTGAGGACCCCGAACACCTCGAGGACCATCTCGGCGTCCATCGGATCCCCGAGCCGCCCGGTGAACACCAGCGACCCGTCACGGCGGCGGTGCAACCGCAGCTCGTCGAAGTCGTCCTGCCCGTCGGGCGGGGCGGCGCCGTCGGGATCGTAGAGGTCGACCAGCCGCTTCGCGAGCCGGCGCAGCAGCCGCGGCGGCAGCGCCTGGGCGTGCTCGGCGAGGGTGCGCTCCACCCCGACCCACTCGTCGGGCGGGACCCGGTCGAGACGGTCCAGGTACGCCATCGTCTCCCGGATGATCTTCACGTGGGCCGGGTCGATCACCCCCGCCGCCAGCGCCTCCCCGGTGGTGGGCAGCCGCGCGGGCAGCGGCTCACCGAGAATCGAGGACCGCGCGCACAGATCCGCGGCCTCGGCCACCAGACGCTTCGCCTCGGCGGGGTCGAGGTTGTCCCGATCGGCCAGCAGCGACTCGGTGGAGCGGTAGCCGGTGGTCCCTGCCGTGCCGAGGTCGGTCAACGTCGCGATGGCTTCCAGTCGCGCGTGGTAGGCGCGACGCTGGGCGATCACGCACGCCGTAGCGCGGTCGAGAGCCTCACGCTCCACCGCCCCGACCCCGCGTTCGCTCATGTGTTCGAATCTAGCCGACACCCCCGACAACCCCGACCCGCGAAACTGAGACCGTCTCAGAGACCGCTCGCGGCAGGAACACGCGTGCACCCACCCTCCGGCGTCGGCCCCATGACCGTGGCGCCTGACCCGTACCTGGAGCTCGGCAGCACGTCGGCACAACGAGCTGGTCCTCGTCCCGCCTGCATGCCGACCTCGCCTCCCTGGCCGCGATGGTCAGCACTCGCAGCACCGGCTCGCCGGCTCGCCGGCGCCGAGGTCGCCGACCCGGGCCCGTTCCGCGCGACGATCAGCCCGCGGGGCGGTCGTCGACGCGCGCGAGCACGGCGTCGGCGATCTCCGCCCAGGTCTCGACCTGTGCCGCGTCGAGGCCGTCGAACACGAGCGACTGCACCGCCTCGACGTGCGCGGGTGCGGCCTGCTCGATCGCGGTGCGTCCCGCAGCGCCGAGGACGACGAGGGCGCCGCGGGCGTCGTCCGGGCAGTCCTGGCGCTCGACGAGGCCGCGTCGCTCCATGCGCGAGAGCTGGTGGGACAGGCGGCTCTTCTCCCACTGCAGGTGGTCGGCGAGCTCCTGGACGCGCAGGGGGCCGTCCCGCTCGCTCAGGGCCACGAGCACGTCGAAGTCGGCCAGCGACAGCCCCGAGTCGGCCTGGAGCCGCCGGTTGAGCTGGGCGTGCAGCCGCGCCTGCATGGCGAGGTGACCGCGCCACGCGCGCTGCTGGTGGTCGTCGAGCCACCGGGGGTCTGCCATGACGCCATCATAGTTGACACATCACCCAAGGACGAGCACAGTAGATGACATGTCAACGATCACCGAGACCCGCGACCGCATCCGCGACACCTACCTCAAGCCCCTCGGCGAGCGGCCGGCGTCGACGGCGCGCGGGCTGCACCACACGGCGCTGGTGTCGAGCGACGTCGAGCGGACCGTGCGCTTCTACCAGGACGTCCTCGGGTTCCCGCTCACCGAGCTGATCGAGAACCGCGACTACCCCGGGTCGTCGCACTTCTTCTTCGACATCGGCAACGGCAACCTCATCGCCTTCTTCGACTTCCCGGGCCTCGACGTCGGCCCGTACGCCGAGGTCCTGGGCGGGCTGCACCACCTGGCGATCAGCGTGGAGCCCGCGCGCTGGCAGGAGCTCGTCGAGCGCCTCGCGGCCGCCGGGGTCGAGCACGAGGTGCACAGCGGGGTGTCGGTGTACTTCCGCGACCCCGACGGCGCGCGCATCGAGCTCATCGCCGACCCGCTCGGCGAGATGTACGGCCACCAGGTGCTCTGAGGGCCTACCGCTCCAGCGCCGCCCGGTCCCAGGAGCCGCGGTCGGCGGCCGCCTCGTAGGTGTCCTGGAGGAAGTCGAGGAGGGTGCCCTCGGGGTCGGCGCTGGTGCGCACGGCCTCGTAGGGCAGCAGGAACTGCCCGCCCGCCTCGTAGTAGTACGCCTCCGACGGGCGCACCGGGTGCTGGGCGAACCCCGCCGGCTCCGGGTAGGCGTAGGCGTAGAACGCGCCCTCCTCGCCGCCGCCCGGCCAGAACCCGGCGCTGGACAGCTCGTGCGAGTAGCCCTCGACCATCACCCAGTCCCCGCAGTTGGGCGCGCCACCGGGGTGCTCCGGGGCGGTCCGGCCCGAGAAGCGGGTGACGGCCATGTCGAAGCTGCCCCAGAAGAAGTGCACCGGGCTGACCTTCCCGACGAACCGCGACCGGAAGGTCGACAGCACGCGGTCGGTGGCGACGAGCTGGCCCCAGAACCGGTGCACGGCGTCGGCGTCGTAGCTCGCGTGCTCGGTGTCCTCCTCGAACGGGATCGCGCGCACGACCTCGACGGGCCGCGTGCGGATCGGGATGTCGAGGCCGAGGTCGTCGAGGGCGCGCCGGGTCTCCTCCCAGAACGCGGCGACGGGCTTGGGCTCGAGGGCCACCGTGCGCTCCTCGCCGCTGCTCACCCGCAGGCGCAGGCGGTGCTCGACGAAGTCGAACTCGGCGTCGAACAGGCGCCGGCCCCACGGCACGGAGGACGTCGTGAGCCCGCGCGGCGAGACGTAGAGCGGGACCTGCCACCAGTGGTTGACCATCGGCGCCGCGGCCAGCCGGAGCTTGCCGATCACCTGGGTCCACATGTGCAGCGTGTCCCGCGTGTCCTCCCAGTCGGCGACGCGCAGCGAGGGCCAGGAACCGTCCGAGGTCATGGTCATGAACGTACGCGGTCGGCGCCGGTCGCCTCGGCGACGAAGCGGGCGATCGCCGCCGTGAACGCGCGGCGGCTCTCGGTCCAGGCGTAGAACATGTGCCCGCCCTCGAAGTGGTGCACGGTCAGGCGCTCGGCGGTGCCCGGGTCGAGGCGCATGAGGTTGCACAGGCGGTCGGTCGCGAAGTACGGCGTCTGCAGGTCGTGGCGGCCGTGGGTGATGAACGCCCGCGTGTGCGGGTTCAGCGCCATCCCGTAGCGGAAGTCGTCGGTCGCGCCGGGGATCGGCTGCAGGTACACGCCCGCGGCGTCGTTCTTCCACGCCGAGACCACCTCGACGTTGAGCAGCTTGTACTCGCGGTCGGTGTCGACGCCGATCTCCGAGCGCAGGATGCGGTTGACCCCCGCGGTGAAGACCGGGCCGATGCCGGTCAGCGTGGGATCGCCGCCGGCGAACACGTCGCGGTCGGGGAACGGGTCGGTGGTGGTCACCGTCGCGTCGTACCGGCCGACGACCCGGCCCTCGTCGCGCAGCAGCTCGCGGGTGAACTGGGCGACCCGCACCCGCCCCGCGACGCGGGTGACGAACGCCGGCGCCAGCCCGAGCAGGTCCGCGAGGCGCTGCATGACGCGCTCGCGCTCCTCGACCGGCATCGAGGCACCGCGGGTGAGGAACACGGCGTACTCGCCGGTCGCGAACTCCTCGGCCGCGCGGCGGACCTCGGCGAGCGGCGTCTCCGGCGTGGACGCCCGCGAGCGCCCGTGGTGGTGCGCGGCGAGGACCATGGTGGGTAGCACGTCGACCCACGGGACGACGTCGTAGTCGCCACCGCCGAGCGCCCCGACGGCGAGCCCCGCGAACTCCAGCGCCGGCGAGATGAGGATCGAGCCGGTGATGCCGATGCCCGCGCTCTCCTGCAGGACCCGGGTGAGCCGTCCGACCCGGTAGCCGCCGTAGCTCTCGCCCGCGAGGAACACCGGCGAGCTCCACCGGCCGTTCTCGCTGAGCCACCGCCCGATGAACTCGGCCATGGCCGCGAGGTCGCGGTCGGTGCCGAAGTAGGCGTTCGGGTCGGCGTCCTTCGACGCCTCGCCGTCGCCGTCCTTGTCGATCATGCGGCTGAACCCCGTGCCGACCGGGTCGACGAACACGAGGTCGGTGAACGCGAGCCAGGAGTCGTCGTTGGTCACGAGCCGCGGCGGCGGGGCGGGCATCGTGCCGTCGCCGGGAACGTCGACGCGCTGCGGGCCGAGCGCGCCGACGTGCAGGTACGCCGACGACGCGCCCGGGCCGCCGTTGAACACGAAGGTCACGGGCCGCTCCTCGCCGTCGCCCACGACGTAGGCGACGGAGAAGACCTCGGCGGTGGGCTTCTCGTCCTTGCGGAGCACGAGCCACCGCGCGGTCGCCGCGTACTCGACGCCGTTCCAGGTGCCGGTGGTCGAGGCGCCCTCGGGCGGCGCATGGGTGGTGCCGGTGCTGCTCGGTGCCGCGCCGGACGGTGCGGACGTGGCGGCGTCGCCGCTGCTCATGCTCACTCCTCGTGCCGGGTCCGTCGGGGTGCTCCCGGTCATCGAAGGCCATGCCGCCACGGCATGGTCAAGAGCTACAGCAACCGGTCCTCCACCGGCGCGTGCGAGATCAGCTCCGGCGCGCCGTCGGTGACGATGATCTGCTCCTCGAACTTTGCGCCGACCGTCCCGCCCGGGCGGCCGGTGTAGCCCTCGACGCTGATCACCATGCCGGGCAGCAGCTCGCCGTCGTGGTGCCCGTCGACGACGATCGCGGGGTACTCGTCCGCGGCGCCGCAGCCGTGGGCGATGAAGGGGTAGCGCAGCTGCCGGTACTCGGCGGGCAGCCGCGGACCGAGCAGCGCGCCGAGCTCGCGGAAGCTGCGCCCGGCGCGGAACTCGGGGATCGCCTCGTGCACGAACCCGTGCGCGGCGCGGTAGACCTCGCGCATCTCGCGGGTGGGTTCCGCGTCGCCGCACACGTAGCTGCGCGAGATGTCGGTGAGGTACCCGTACGGGCCGACGAGGTCGGTGTCGAAGGCGACCATCTCGCCGTCGCCGACGACCCGGTGGGTCGCCTCCTGCATCCACGGGTTGGTGCGCGGCCCGGAGCTGAGCAGGCGGGACTCGGCGTGCAGGGCACCCTGCGACACGGTCTCCTGCGCGAGGACCGCCCACAGCTCGAGCTCGGTCATGCCGGGCTTCATGCGCTCGAGGAACCCGCGGACCGCGAGGTCGGTGAGCCGGGCGTTCTCGCGGTGGATCGCGAGCTCGGTCGCCGACTTCACCGCGCGCGCCGACTCGATCGCGGGCACCGCGTCGACCACGCGCCGACCGAGACCGGCGAGGGCGAGGAACACGACGGTCTCGGCGCGGTCGACGCCCAGCGGCGCGTCGCCGAGCCCGCGGGAGCGCAGCTCGTCGTCCACCGCGGCCATGGCCACCGTGGCGTCGCCGGCGCTGTTCGGCCCGGAGCCGAAGAACGTGAAGGCGTGCGCGGGGCGGATGTCCCCGTGGGGCCAGCGCTCGCGCGCGACGTGCATCGCCTCGGCGGACTCCCAGAGCACCGGCGCGGACTCGGCGAACACGAGCGCCCAGCGGTACGAGCAGTGCAGGTTGGCGACGAGGAAGGGGCCGTCGCAGGTCACGTAGCGGACGTTGCCCGGGTCGAAGAGCACGGCCGCGGCGATCCCGGCGTCGGCGAGCGAGGCCCGGGCGCGCGCGAGCCGTTCGGCGCCCAGCGCGGGGACATCGACCGTGAACGCCGCCATGCCGCGCATCGTGCGGCCGCCGACCCGTCACGTCCATCGACGGCGCGGACACACCACCGTGTACGCCGGGTACACGATCAGCCCTCGGGGTCCCGTCCTGGCCGTGGCGACCGGTGGAGGCGGACCGGACGCCGAGGGGTAGAGACGGCGAGGACGGACGCCGCACGCTGGGCCCATGAGCGAGACGAGCATCGAGCGCGCCGGCGAGGGCGGCTTCCCGTACCTCCTGCACGAGGGCGAGGCGCCCGTGCAGGCGCAGTGGTACTTCCGCACGCAGACGCGGCTGCCGGTCGCCGTGCACCGCTGGGTGTTCCCGCCCGGCGCGACCGAGGGCAACCACGCCCACGGCCCCGATCACCCGCTGGACGAGCTCTACCTGCTCGTCACGGGCCGGGCGACGATGACGCTCGGCGCGGAACGCGTCGAGATGGTGGCCGGCGACGCGCTGCTCGCCCCCGCGGGCGTCGAGCACGGCGTGCGCAACGACGGCCCGGAGCCCGCGGAGTTCGTCGTCGTGTGGGGCGAGCCCGGCGAGGGGTTCGACTGGAGCCCGTACGGCACGGGCCGCGCCGCGGAGGCCGCCGCGGAATCCTGATCGCCGCACAGCACTCACCTCGTCACGGGCACCGGACCCAGCAGCTCGATGCCGTGCCGTGCGGCGACCTCGAGGACGTCCTCCATGCGCGGCTCGCCGTCGGCGGTGAGGGCGTGCGCCGCGCGCGTGAAGGCCTCCATCGGCCCGGCCGGGGCGTGGACGCCGAACGCGACCGCGTCGACGTCGGCCTCGTTGCGGATGGTGTGCGGCGTCCACCCGGCGAGCGGGACCACGTCACCGAGCCCGGCGACGACGCGCTCGACGGGGTCGTCACCCACGTAGAAGGTGAGCTCGCCCGAGATCACCGAGTAGACCTCGCTCGGCTCGTGGCGGTGCATCACCGGCGGGCCGCCGCCCGGTGGCATGCGGAGCTGCACGGCGAACAGCGCGCCGCCGGTCTGCTCGCCGCTCGCGAGGATGACGACCTCGTCGGTCCCCAGCCGCAGGCACTCGCAGGTGGCAATATCGACAGGTAGCTTGTCCATATACCGAGTCAGACAGGAGACTTGTCGAATGTCAAGACCCCGGCCCGTGACCGACGGGCGCGAGCGCCCCGTCAACCTCGCCGTGCTGATGCGGGACGGGTTCAAGGCCCTCAACGACCGCGTGCTGCACCGGCTCGCCGCGGAGGGCCACGAGGCCGTGCGACCGGCGCACAGCGCGGTGTTCGAGTTCCTCGACGAGACCGGGACGACCGTGAGCGCGCTCGCCGACCGCGCCCAGATGACCAAGCAGGGGATGGCCGAGCTCGTGCGCCACCTCGAGGAGCACGGCTACGTCACGCGCGAGCCCGACCCCGACGACCGCCGGGCGAAACTCGTCCTGCTCACACCCGCCGGCCGCGAGGTGGTCCGGATCGCCCAGCGACTCGTCCCGGAGCTCGAGCAGCAGGTCGCGGACCTGGTCGGCCCGGAGCGCGCCCGGGCCCTGCGCGAGGACCTCACGGCGATCGGACGGCTCGGCGCGACCGACCCGTGACGTTCTACAGTCTTGCCACGCATCGAGGTTCTTTTGTAGATTTTCGTGCCATGCCGTTCGTCATCGCCGACCCCTGCATCGACGTCACCGACAAGTCGTGCATGGAGGAGTGCCCCGTCGACTGCATCTACGAGGGCGCCCGGAAGCTCTACATCAACCCGTTCGAGTGCATCGACTGCGGCGCCTGTGAGCCCGCGTGCCCGGTCGAGGCGATCACCGAGGACCGGCACGTCGCCGAGGGCAGCGAGGCCTTCGTCGACGACGGCGCCGCGTTCTTCACGATCGTGCTGCCGGGGCGCGACGAGGCGCTCGGCGAGTACCCCGGCGGCGCCCGGGGCGTGGGCGCCGTGCCGGCCGACACCGCCCTGGTCCGCGACTTCCCGCGCCGGGGCTGACACGGTCGTGCAGGCGGCCCTCGCGGGGCAGGGTGTCGCCCTCGGCCGGCACCACCTGGTGCACGGGGCTGATCGAGGACGGGCTGCTGGCCCCGCGACGGCCCGCGAGGACGGCTGAACCCGCCCGTCAGCCCCCGTCAGCCACCGGTCGTCCCCGCCGCCGTCGGCAGCGGGAACGGCGCGAGCCGGTGGGACGGCGGCTCGGTGCCGTGCAGGTGGCGGGCGGACGAACCAGTCCCAGGTCCGGCGCGTCGTGTAGTGCCGGCGACCGAACAGCGAGTGCTCGACACCGGGCACGATGAGCATGTCGACGTCCTTGTCCGCCGCGATCAGCGCGTCGACCAGCCGCAGGGTGTGGAACGGCAGCACGTTGTCGTCGAGCTCGCCCTGGATCAGCAGCAGCTTGCCCTGCAGGTCCGCGGCGAGCTCCGGGGTCGACAGCGCCCGGCGCGCCTCGTCGTCGACGGTGCCGTGGTACCACTCGATCCACATGGGGACGTACCAGCCGACGTCGTGGTTGCCGGCCGAGGCGACGCCGACCCGGTAGAGCTCCGGGTGGGCGACCAGGGCCCGCGCGGTCGCGAACCCGCCGCCGGAGTGCCCGGTGATCCCGACCCGTTCGGTGTCGATCCACGGGTGGCGCAGGGCGAGCTCGCGGATCGCGGCGACGTGATCGACCAGCGCGCCGGCGTCGTCCAGCGCGCCCCACGACGCGTCGTGGAAGGCCTTGCTGCGGCCCGGCGTGCCCCGCCCGTCGACGGTGACGACGGCGAACCCGAGCGCGGCGAACGCCTCGGCCTCGCCCGGGATCACGGTGTCGAAGCCCGGCGACGACCGGTGGATCTGCGGGCCGGGGTAGATGCAGTCGATCACCGGGTAGCGCCGCTCGGGGTCGAGCCCGTGCGGCTTCCAGAGCAGCCCGTGGATCGGGGTCCTCCCGTCGGCCGCGGTGGCGCGGAACCGCTCGGGCGGCTCCCACCCGAGTGCGCGCAGCGCGTCCGCGTCGGGCGCCTCGAGCTCCACCAGGACCTGCCCGTCGCCGCCGCGCACCACCGCGCGCGGCGGGGTGGCGACGTCGGACGCCCGGTCGACGAGGTGGCCGCCCTCGGGCGGGCTGACCGCGTCGTGGTCGAGCGCGTCGTCGGTGAGGCGGGTGAACCCGGTGCCGTCGAGGCCGATCCGGCAGATCTGGCGTACGTAAGGGTCGTCGACGAGCCCGGTGGCGAGGAACCACACCTGCCGGCGCTCCTCGTCGACCCACAGGACCCGGCGCACCAGCCACTGCCCCCGGGTGACCTGCGTGGCCTCGTCGCCGTCGTACCGGTACAGGTGCCCCCACCCGTCGCGCTGCGACCGCCAGAGGACCTCGCCGGTCGCGAGGACGTGGACCATCGGCGTCTCCCCGAGCACCGGGGTCGGGTCGACGCGGGTCGCGCCGCGCTCGCTCACCAGCGTGGTGATCTCCCCGGTGGACGGGTCGAGACGGCGCAGCTCGAGGGTCCGGACGTCGCGCGAGCGGTGCACGAGGTGGACGGCGTCGCCCGTGTCGCCGGACGACCACCAGACCGACATGAGGGCGCCGGGGTGCATGAGCGGCTCGGGCGCGGCCTGCTGCTCCACCGCGGTGCGCGAGGGCACGTCGAGCACGACCCACGCCAGCGTCGGCTGGGCCTCGTCGCCGGGCACCGGTAGCGGATGCGGTGCGCGACCGGGCGGCCGCCGCCGACGGGCGACGACTCCACGAGCACCTGTTCGGGCAGGTCGCGCTGGTCGATGCGGGGCACGAGCAGCCGGGTGGAGTCCGGGGACCAGTGCACGATCAGCGGCTCGAGACCGAACCGCCGCATGAGCATCCCCGAGTTCAGCGGCTCGGGCAGGAAGCCGTAGCCGTGGTCGGGCTCGGCGTCGTCGGTCAGTGCGAACTCCTGCTCGCCGTCGCGGGAGCGGACCCAGATGTCGCGGTCGCGGCGGAACGCCACCCACGCCCCGTCCGGCGAGACGACCTCGGTCGGCCCGACCTCGGGCTCGTCGACGCGCACGCACGTCCCGGCGCGGTCCGACCACTCCCACAGGGCGTCGAACGCGGCAAAGCGCACGGCGTCGGGCTCGCCGCCCTCGCGCGGCGGGACCTCGGGGTCGATCGCGGGGAACGGGAGGTCGTCGGCGGACAACGGCGTGCCCGCGGCCACCGAGAGCGCCGCGGCGAGGCGGTCGTGGTCGAACGCGTCGCGGCGGCTGCCCTCGCCCGGGTCGACCAGCACGAAGCGCGAGCCGACCCGGTACCAGAAGCGCGTGCCGCCGGCGAACCACTGCGGGTCCACCGCAGCGCCGGGCACCCGGCGCGCTCGGTACGGGGCGAGCATCTGCTCCGCGCGGGCGTAGTCGGCGTCGTGCAGCTCGGTCACGGTGCGTCCTCGGGGTCTCGGCGTCGTCGGGACCGACGGGACACCCGGCCGCCGCGGCACGGTCAAGAGCACCGACCGGGTGATCCAGGACATGCTTGACCGTGCCCTGGCGTCAGGGTGTCGGCTGCCGTCGTCAGCACCTCCGCCCGTGGGGAGACGACATGACCCTCCCGCTGCCCCAGCAGATGCTCCTGCTCTCCGCCGAGACCGCCCGCCACCGGCTCGACGTCGCGAGCGTGCTCGTCCGCGGCCCGCTCCTGCGCGCCGCCGCGGCCGCCGACCTGGCCCTGCACGGCGCGCTGCGCCCGTCCGGACGCCGCGGGCGGGTCGAGCGGACCGGCGCCGGGGACGCGGGCGGTGACCCGTTCCTCGCCGCCGTCCTCGACGCCGTGCCCACCGACCGCGAACGCCGCTGGTTCGGCGTGGTCGACGAGGACTTCCACCTCGCCGAGGACGCGGTGCTCGACGGGCTCGAGGCCGACGGGACGATCACGACCGAGCGGCGCCGGGCGTGGGGCCTGTTCCCCGTGCGGCGCACGACGGTCACCCGGCCCGCGCAGGTGACGGAGCTGCGCGAACGGGTGCGCGACGCGGTCCTGGGCGGGCACGACCCGGCCGAGGTCGCGATCGCCGATGCCGTGCTCGCGGTGCTCGCCGCCGACGGCGGGGTCGGCGTCGCGTTCGGGATCCGCGAGCAGCACCGCCACCGCGCGGCGTTCAAGGATGTCGCCGACCGCGTCGAGGCGCGCCTGCCCGGCTTCCGCGAGGGCACGCTCTACGCGATCGCCGCGCGCCGGGCCGCCGCGTCCTGAGCCGCGCGGTCGGTCAGCCGCCGTGCACCAGCAGCACACCTACGCCACGGGCGAGGACCTGGCGCACCAGCACCGCCCGGCGGCGACGCAGCGTCTGCACCGGCGCCTCCGCGAGATCGCGAGCCGGGACGTCCCCTCCGCCGTATCCAACGTATAGCGGAGAGGGGGACTTGCCACAAGCCCCGGGCCGTTCTGCACCATTCTGCGGTCGCCGTCGCGAGGAGGCCTGTGTCGGACCAGGGGCATGACCGGGAATTGCAGGACGAACGGCGCTACGTCGCCGATCTGTACGCGCGTCTCGACGAGCAGCGCCGCGCGGCACGGGAGGCGTACCGGGCGGCGCTGGGGAACGAGGAGTCGCCGACGGACCGCGACGTGACGGTGCGGGCCACGGCTGCGCAGGTGAGACGCCTGGACGTCGCGGACAACGGGCTCTGCTTCGGCCGGCTGGACGGCCTGTCCGGCGAGCGCTCGTACATCGGACGGATCGGGATCCTCGATGAGGAGAACGACCACGAGCCGCTGCTGATGGATTGGCGGGCCCCGGCCGCTCGACCATTCTACACCGCGACCGGCGCGAATCCGGAGAACACGCGTCGTCGTCGCCGGTTCCACACCCGCGGGCGCCGGGTGGTCGATTTCACCGACGAAGTGCTGGGCCGTCCGGGAGAGGGCGACGGCACCGACACGGACGCGGCGCTCCTGGCCGCGGTGAACGCACCGCGCGGCGAGGGCATGCGCGACATCGTCGCCACGATCCAGGCCGAGCAGGACGAGATCATCCGGCTCGAGCACCCGGGGGTCACGGTCATCGAGGGCGGCCCCGGCACCGGCAAGACCGTGGTCGCGCTGCACCGCGTCGCGTACCTGCTCTACACCCAGCGCGAGCGCATCGAACGCCACGGCGTCCTGGTCGTCGGGCCCAACCCGGCGTTCGGGGACCACATCGGCCAGGTGCTGCCCTCGCTGGGCGAGTCCGACGTCGTGTTCGTGACGCCGGGCGACCTCGTCCCCGGCCTGCACGTCACCGCCGAGGACGGCCCGGTGGCGGCGCGGGCGAAGGGGTCGCTCGCGATCCTCGACGTGCTCGCCGGCGCGATCGCGGACCGTCAGCGGTTGCCCGACGAGCCGCGGGAGATCGAGCTCCAGGACCTCAGGGTGCGCATCGACGCCGCGACCGCGCAGTGGGCGCGCGAGGAGGCGCGGGCGACCGGCCTGCCGCACAACGAGGCCCGCGCCACGTTCCGCGAGATCGTGGTCTACGTGCTCACCGAGCGGGCGATCGGGCGCATCGGCCGGGGCTGGCTGACGCGCGACGACACCGCGGCGTGGGAGCAGATGCGCACGGAGCTCCTCGACGAGCTCGCCGAGCACGAGGGTTTCGCGGCCGCGCTCGACGCGCTGTGGCCGGTCCTCACGCCCGAGGACGTGCTGGGGCGGCTCTACGAGTCCCCGCAGCGGCTGCGCGCCGCGGGCGCGGACCCCGCGCTGTTCCGCCCCGACGGCGCCGCGTGGACGGTGTCGGACGTCCCGCTGCTCGACGAGCTCGTCGACCTCCTCGGCCGCGACCCGGCGGCGGCACGGGCCGAGGACCGGGCCGCCGCGGCCGAGCAGGCCGCCGCGACCGAGTACGCGGCGGGCGTCATGGAGATCCTGACGCTGGACCGCGAGGAGCTGGACGAGGATCTCGGGGTGCGGGTCGAGGACCTCATCGCGGCCGAGGGCATCGCGGACCGGTTCGAGGAGACCGACACCCGCGAGCTCGCCGAGCGCGCCGCCGCCGACCGCGACTGGACCTACCGCCACGTGGTCGTCGACGAGGCCCAGGAGCTGTCGGCGATGGACTGGCGGGTGCTGATGCGCCGCTGCCCGGCCCGCGCGTTCACCGTCGTCGGCGACCTCGCCCAGCGCCGCTCCCCCGCCGGCGCGAGGTCGTGGGGCGCGATGCTCGACCGGTACGTCGCCGACCGCTGGGTGTACCGGTCGCTGACGCTCAACTACCGCACGCCGGCGGAGATCATGACCGTCGCCGCGGCCCTGCTCGCCGAGTTCGCGCCGGGGGTGACACCGCCGGAGTCGGTGCGCGCGAGCGGTGTCGTGCCGTGGGCGCGGCGGGTGGATTCCGCGGGGCTGTCCGCGGGCGTCGAGGAGTTCGTGCTCGCCGAGGAGCCGGTCGAGGGGACGAGCGTGGTGATCGGTCCCCCGGAGGTCCCCGGGGCGGTGGCGCCGTCGGCGACCAAGGGGCTCGAGTTCGACGCCGTGCTGGTGGTCGAGCCGGAGCGCATCCTCGCCGCGGGCCCGCAGGGTGCCGCCGACCTCTACGTCGCCCTCACCCGTGCGACCCAGCGGCTGGGCGTCCTGCACACGGGCCCGTTGCCGGCGGCGCTGACCGGGCTCGCCGAGACTGCCAGGGTGGGGACGTGAGCACCCTCGACTGGTACGGCTGCGCGACGTTCCGCCTGCGCACCGCGGAAGGCCTCACCGTCTGGCTCGACGCCTACCTGGACCGGGTCCCGGACGCCGAGCAGAGCGGTGTCGGCGTCGACGACGTCACCGCCGCCGACTGGATCCTCGTCGGGCACAGCCACTTCGACCACCTCTGGGGCGCCGAGCGCATCGCGGTCCGGACCGGGGCGACGGTCGTCGGGTCCTACGAGTCGGTGCGCGTGCTGGCCGCGGCCGGGGTGCCCGAGGAGCAACTGCTCGCGGTGGGCGGCGGCGAGCGGGTGGCCCTGGACGCGAGCACGTCGGTGCGGGTGCTGCCCAGCCTGCACTCGTGCGTGTGGTCGTCGCAGCCGATGCCGCCCGCCGACGAGGTCTGCCTCGGCGAGACGGGGCTGACGCTGCAGGAGCGCAGCGAGCGGATGCGCGCCCTCTGGGCGGGCTTCGGCGCGCTGGGCGACGACGTGCGCGCCCACATGCAGGCCGCGGACCAGGGCGAGCGCGGCGACGGGGGCGCGCTGGTGTTCGTCGTCGAGACCTCCGAGGGCAGCGTGCTGTTCCAGGACACCATCGGCTGCTGGAGCGGGGTGCTGGGGCAGCAGTCGCCGGACGTCGCGATCCTCGCCGTCGCGGGACGCGGCAACCGCGACGGCGAGCCGGTGCAGGGCAGCACCGCGGACTTCGTCGCCGAGCAGGCCGCGGCCCTCGGCGCGCGCACGGTCGTGCCGTGCCACCACGACGACTGGCTGCCCGGCTTCTCGCGGGCGATCGACACGGCGCCCATCCGCGCCGCCGTCGCGCGGGCCGCGCCGGGCACGACGCTCGTCGACCTGCCCTACGCCTCGGGGTACGCGCTGTTCCGGTGACCCGGCCACGGTCGCCACCGGCCACGGTCGCCACCGGCCCGCCCGTCGACGCGCACGTGTGGGACCGGCGCGGACGGGAGAGGCTGGGGGCATGGCCGCAGACGGGCCCGTCGAGCAGCCGGCGGGCATCCCCTCCGACGTCGTCGCGGCCTTCGAGGACATCCCGGCGGTGCTCTGGGCGTTCGAGGGGCCCGAGCACCGCGTCGTCGCCGCCAACCGCGCCGCGCGGGCCAGCATGGGCTTCCGTCCCGACATCGTCGGGCGCCCGATCCGGGAGGTCGCGCCGGAGCTCGAGGGCCAGCAGGTGTTCGAGACCCTCGACGAGGTGTGGGCCCGCGGGGAGCCGGTGATCGGCGACGAGCGGCGCATCCTCGTCGACCGCGACGGCGACGGCCGCCTCGAGGAGGACTTCTACTCCTACACGTTCGTCCCCACCCACCACGCCGACGGCTCGATGCGGGGCATGACGGTGCACATCGGGCGGGTCACCGACGAGGTGCTGCGCCGGCGCGTGGCCGAGACCTCGGCCGCCGAGTCGGAGCGCCGGCTCCACGCGGCGCAGGACATCGTGCTCACCCTGCAGCGCTCGCTGCTGCCCGCCGCCCTGCCGGTGCTGCCCCGCGCCCGCCTCGCCGCGCGCTACGTCGTCGCCGGCCAGGAGCTCGCGGCCGGCGGCGACTGGTTCGACGCGGTGCCGCTCGCCGACGGGCGGCTGGCGGTCGCGGTCGGCGACGTCGTCGGCCACGGCGCGGCCGCGTCGGCGGCCATGGGCCGGTTGCGGGCGGTCGGCGCCAACGCGCTCGCGGCCGACCGCGGCGTGGCGGGGACCCTCGCCGAGCTCGACCGCTTCGCGGCCCGCGAGCGCGCCACCCGCGCGGCCACCGTCTGCGTCGCGGTGCTCGACCCGGGCACCGGCGAGCTCGAGCTGGCCGCCGCCGCGCACCCGCCGCCGTTCGTGGTCACCGCCGGGGGCACCGCCCGCTGGATCGACGTCGCCCCCGGCGCGCCGCTGGGGACCGGGGCGCCCGTCCCGACCCCGACGCTCGACCGGCTCGGCCCCGGCGACGTGCTCGTCCTCTACACCGACGGCCTGGTCGAACGGCCCGGGCACCCGCTCGGCGACGGGCTCGAGGCGCTCGCCCGCACCGCGGTCGCCGCCGGCCACGAGCACGTCGAGGACGACACGACGGTGCCGACCGCGCAGGTCGACCGGATCGCCGCCCTCACCGTCGAGCGCCTGGGCTGGACCGGCGGCGGTCACACCGACGACGCGACCCTGCTCGCGGTCCAGCGCACCGCGGAGCCGACGGCGCCGTTCACGCTCGACATCCCGGCGCACCCCCGCGGCCTGCGCACCCTGCGTCGCGGGCTCGACGCCTGGCTCGACGCGGCCGGGGTCGGCGAGGACGACACGGTGGCGCTGGTCCACGCCGCCGGGGAGGCCGCCACCAACGCGATCGAGCACGCCTATCCCGATCCGCCCGCCGACGGCGACGGCGTCCGGATCACCGCCGGGCTCGACGACGGCGGAGGCGTCACCGTCACCGTCGCCGACACCGGGAGCTGGCGCGCTGCCGCCGAGGAGGCGGGCGGCCGCGCGCGCGCTGATGATGATGCGCGGCCTCGTCGACCGGGTCGACGTCGCCACCGGGCCCGACGGCACCACGGTGACGCTGTCGACGCCGGCGCGGCGCGACGTCCTCGTCAGCGCCTTCGGCGACGACAGCACGCCCGCCGCCCGCGGCGTGCCCGAGGACCTGAGCACCGAGACGCGCGGCGACGTGCTCGCGGTGACCGGCCCGATCGACACCGGCACCGTCGAGCGCTTCCGTCACCGGGTGCTGGAGGTCGCCCGCGGCGGGGCACGCAAGCTGACCGTCGACCTCGACGGCGCCTCGGTGTTCTCGAGCTCGGCGGTGCAGGCCGTGCACGAGCTGCGCCGCGACCTCCCCGGCCTGCGCCTGCACGCGGCGGGCATGAGCGTCGCGGGACGGGTCCTCGCCCTCACCGGCCTCGACGACCTGCTCGACGACACCTGACCCCGGGCGCTCGGTCCCGCCCGGCCATGGCCGCGGTGCTCGTCGTCGCCGTGGTGCTCCTGCCGCGCTCGATGATGGTGCTCAGGTCGTCCGCGGACGGCTCCCGCCGCGGGGACGCAGGGTGACGCCCGCGTCGAGGAGCAGGCGCCGGACGTGGCCGAAGCTGCGGCCGGTGTCCTCGGCGAGACGCATGAGGCTCGCACCCGCCGCGTAGCGCTCGACGACGTACCCCGCGAGCGCCGCCCGATCGTTCGCCACCGTCTTCGACACCTGGCATCTCCTTCCGTCGGTTGCGGGGGACGGTAGGCACGCGCGGACGCCGGTGCGCCGAACCGTCCAGGATTGAGACATGACCTCCCCCCGACCCGGACAGCTGTGGCCGGAGCAGCCGGCGCCCACCGAGGACGAGATCGCCGCGCGCGTCCGGACCGAGCGCCACGGCCACGACGGCCACGTGCTGTCGGTGACGATGACCCGCACCGACAAGCGCAACGCCGTCGACCTGCCGATGACGACCGCGCTCGACCGCGCGCTGGGCACCCTCGACGACGACCCCGGGCTGCGCTGCGGCGTGCTCGGCGGCGGGCCGACGGTGTTCTGCGCGGGGACCGACATCGCGGTGGGTCCCGGCGCGCCGACCCCGCGGGGCGGCAACTACGGGGTCGTCGCCCGGCAGCGCACGACGCCGCTGGTCGCGGCGGTCGAGGGCATCGCGTTCGGCGGCGGCTTCGAGATCGTGCTGGCGTGCGACGTCGTCGTCGCGTCGCGCACCGCGCGGTTCGGGCTGCCGGAGGTCGGGCTCGGGCTGGTCGCGAACTGCGGGGCCCTCTTCCGCGGGCCGCGCGCACTGCCGCCGATGGTGGCGCGCCGGATGCGCTCACCGGCGACCCGCTCGACGCGCCCCGGGCGTACGAGCTGGGGCTGGTCAGCGAGCTCGTCGAGCCCGGCGAGGCGCAGGAGCGCGCCCTCGAGCTCGCCGAGCGGGTCGCCGCGCGCTCCCCCGTCGCCGTCACGGCCACGCTCGCCGCCCTCGACGCCGCGCTGCACGACGCCGACGCGCAGGGCTGGGCGGACACCGACGCCGCGGTCGCGCGGGTCGTCGACAGCGAGGACCGCGTCGAGGGCGTGGCCGCGTTCTTCGCGAAGCGCCCGCCGGTGTTCCCGGGACGCTAGCGCGCGGCCCGGTCAGTACGAGCGCTCGAGCCCGAGCACCGACTGCGCCAGGTAGTTCAGCGCCATGGCCTGCGGCAGCGGCGCGAGGCGCTGCAGGCGCGCCTCCCGGAAGTAGCGCTCCACGTGGAACTCCTCGGCGTAGCCGAAGCCGCCGTGGGTCTGCACGGCGGTGTCGGCGGCGAAGAACCCGGCCTCGGCAGCGACGAACTTCGCGGTGTTCGCGGCCTCGCCGGCCGGGTCGCCGCGGTCGACCCGCCACGCGGCCTCGGCGACCACGAGCGACGCCGCGTGCAGGCGCGCGTGCGCCTCGGCCAGCGGGTGCGCGACCGCCTGGTTGGCGCCGATGCTGCGCCCGAACACCCGGCGCTCCTGCGCGTACGCGACCGCGCGGCGCAGCGCCGCCCGCCCGGTGCCCAGCGCCTCCGCGGCGATGAGCACGCGCTCGGCGTTGAGGCCGTCGAGCAGGTAGCGGAACCCGCGGCCCTCCTCGCCGACGAGGTCGTCGCCCGACACCGCGAGTCCGTCGTAGGACACCTCGCACGACGCGACGGCGTTGCGGCCCATCTTCGGGATCGGGGTGATCGTCACCGCCGGGTCGCGCAGGTCGGCCAGGAGCAGGCTCAGGCCCTCGGTGCGCCGCGTGACCTCGGGGAGCGGCGTCGTGCGCACCAGCAGGAGCACCTTCTCCGACTCGAGCGCCTTGGACGTCCACACCTTGCGCCCGTGCACGCGGTAGCCGTCGCCGTCGCGGACCGCGCGCGTCGTGATCGCGGTGGTGTCGAGCCCCGCGTCGGGCTCGGTGACACCGAACGCGACGTGCAGGTCGCCGGTCGCGATCCGCGGCAGGTAGCGCTGCCGCATCGCCTCGCTGCCGTGCAGCACGACCGGATGCATCCCGAAGATCGACATGTGGATGGCGCTCGCGCCGTTCATGCACGCGCCCGACGCGGCGACCTCCTCGAGCACGATCGCGGCGACCGCGATGCCCTGCCCGCCCCCGCCGTACTGCTCCGGGATGGCGACGCCGACCCAGCCGCCCGCGGCCATGGCGTCGTAGAACGCCCGGGGGAACGTGTGGGTGCGCTCGCATGCGGCCCAGTAGTCGTCGTCGAAGCGGGCGCAGAGGTCGCGGACGGCCTCGCGGACGAGCCGGTGGTCCTCGGGTTCGCGGAAGTCCACGAGGTCACGCTACGGGCTGCGCCGCCGACGCCGGGACGATCACCGCGCCTGCTGCGCGCGCTCCGCCTCCCGCGCCGCGACGTCGGCCGCCGAGCAGAAACCCCGCCGGCTGCGCTTGAGGCAGAGCAGGCCGAGCAGGGTCCCGCGCGGGTCGACGACGGCGAGGCGCCGGCCGGTCATCGCGCGCCACGTGGCGTCCAGGTCGGCGTCCGGGCCGACGACCCGGCCGAGCAGCTGCCCGCGCTCCACCGCCGGCGCGTCGGGGGGCGCGCCCTCGAGGTCGGCGCGCTCGACCACCGCGAGCAGCACGCCGCGGGCGACGACGAGCAGCGCGTGCACGTGCCCGTCGGCGAAGACGTCCCACGCCTGCGCGACCGTGGTCTGCGGCGGGCACACCTTCGGCCGGCGCAGCATGGCGTCGGCGACCGTCGTCCCCGGCGGCCACGTCCCGCCGCGACAGGGCGCGACGGACGGGACGGTCATGGCGGACCTCCCCGAGCTCGTCGTGGTCTCCCCCCGACTGTCTCATCCCCGCGGGCTGCGGGCTTGTCGCAGACGGACGGATTCGCCGGCTCACCGCCGTGGCGGCGATCGTGGCGCCGATCGTGATGCACGCCCGGCCCGCGGTCCCGTCAGCTCGGGCGACGGCCCCGCGCCCCCGGCGGGAGGACCATCGGCTCCGGGGCGTCGGGCAGCGCCGCGGTGGGCCGCGTGGTGGCGCGGTGGCCCAGGAACGCGGCGCGGTTGGCGTGCCCGAGCAGCAGCGGCAGCAGCTCGCGGGCCTGCAGCGCGCCGTACCAGCCGGCGGCCGCCGGTCCCTCGCCGAACGCCGTCACCGCGTCCTGGCGCACCGTCGGGCCCGCGACGACGAGCGGGGTGGGGTCGCCGGTGTGCAGGACGCCGCCGGTCGAGGGCGTGGCGTGGTCGCCGGTGACCGCGACGATCGCGCGCCCGGCGAGTTCGTGCAGCCCGGCCAGGCCGGGGTCGGCGGCCTCGAGCACCTCGAGCTTCGCGCGCGGCTGCTTCGTGTGCCCGGCGTCGTCGGTGGCCTTGGTGTGCACGTGGACGAACGCGGCGCCGCCGGCGAGGAGCTCCTGCGCGGCGGCGAGCCGGTCGGCGAGCTCGGTGCCGAGGTCGCGGCGCGGGTCGAGGTGGGGCGGCAGGTGCCGGGCGCGCATGTCCAGCAGCGCGGCGAGACCGCGGTAGAGCCGGGTGCTGGTGACGGCCGCGCCGGGCACGCCGACGTGCTCGGCGAACCGCGGGACCGCGCCCCGCGTGCCCGACCACTTGGTGGTCAGCACGTCCAGCGGCGGGCGGTCGCCGTCGCGGCGGGCGACGTTGACGGGGTGCTCGACGAGCACGGCACGGGCCTCGAGCAGCAGCGACTCCAGCGCCTCGGCGGTACCGGACGCGGACTCCTCGCACGCCAGCACCCGCAGCCAGGGGTGACGGTCCTCGAAGAACGGATCGGAGTCGGTCACCGCCCCGTCGGCGTGGTCGGGCAGGACGAGCAGCGCCTCGCCCCGGCCCCCGAGCGTCTCCAGCCGCGCCCCGTGCGCCTCCGCCACGGGCACGAGGGCCTCGAGCAACGCGGCCGCGTCGTCGCCGTCCCACCCCGCCGTGCGCCCCGTGATCCACACGCGCCCGTCGGGCCCGAGCGACGACGTGCGCAGCGCCGCGTGCGTGACCGCGACGTCCGCCGGCACCTCGATCCCCGCGCCCAGGGCCTCGAGCACCGCGCGCCCCGGGAACGGCACGTCGGCGTAGCCGAACATCGCCCAGTGCGCGAGCTCCGAGGACGGCGCGCGCCCCCAGCCGAACGGCAGGTGCCAGCCGGAGGACCCCCGCGCGGCGAGCGCGTCGAGCACGGGCGTGTGCGCCGCCTCGGACGGCGTGCGGTCGCCGAGCCCGGGGACGGGGCGGTCACCCAGGCCGTCGAGGACCACGAGCACCACCGGCAGCCGGTCGTCGTCGAGCCGCGGCTGGCCCTCGCCGTAGCCGGGCCCCCTCACCGGCGCTCCAGGAGCGCCGAGAGCACCGGCACCGTGGCCGGCGGCACGAGCCCGGCCCACGTGCCGTCGCGGAACCCGGCGCGGATCGTCCCGGCGTCGAGCTTGCTGGCCGGGTCGCCGTCGACGACGACCACCGCGTAGCCCCCGGCGGCGAGCCGCTCGGCCTTGTCGGACTCCCACGCCGAGTACGCCCGCACGTAGTGGACGGCGCCGCGCGGGACGTACTCCGGCCACACCTCGGGGCGGGTGAGGTCGAAGGGGACGACGGTCGCGCGGTCGGCCATCCCCGCCCCGGCCAGGGCCGCGACGAGCAGCCTCGTGCGCTCGAAGTAGGTGAACGGGTTGGCGTCGTCGGTGTGGCGGTGCGTCGAGGTGGACGCGACGTGGCGGGCGCCGGTGTCGGGGTTGGTGACCGCGACGACGAGGTGGTCGTGCTCGGCGAGGGCGAGCGCGAACAGCTCGAGGTGCTGGTCGTGCACGGGCTGGAAGCGTCCGGTGACGGCCGCCAGGGTGACGGGGCGCAGCCTCACCGGCCCACCCCGCGACGCAGCAGGCCGCGGGCGATCGCGTTCCGCTGGATCTCCACCGTGCCGGCCGGGATCTTGAGGTTGCGGGCGAGCCGGAAGAGCTTCTCCTCGGGCGAGCCGAGGCGCAGGCCGGTGCCGCCGTGGACCTGTACGGCACGGTCGGCGACCCGGAAGAACGCCTCGTCGTTGATCACCTTCACCAGGCTCGTCAGCCGCGGCGCGTCCGGGTGCAGCGGCATGCCGTAGGGCCCGCCGGGCAGCGCGTCGAGCTCGGTCTGGGCCTGCAGGGACGCCGCGCGCGCCGCGTACACGTCGGCGTCCATGTCGGCCAGCATGTGCTGCACCGACTGCAGCTCGGCGATCGGCGCTCCGCCCGAGGTGCGGCGCTGCGCGCGGTCGAGCGCCCGCTCGAGCAGCCAGGTGCCCCAGCCCGCGCACATCCCCCCGCGGCACAGGCGGCGCCAGTTGATCCAGGCCATGGCCAGCGCGAACCCGTCGCCGACCTCGCCCACGAGGTTCCCCGCCGGCACCCGGACGCCCTCGAGGTGCAGCTCGCCGGTCAGCCCGTCGTTCAGCATCGTCGGGATGTCGCGCCCGCGCGTGAAGCCCGGGCTGGTCGCGTCCACGAGGAACATCGACAACGACCGGGAGCCGGCACCGGGCTCGGTGACGGCCACGACCTGGACGACGTCGGCGAAGTGCGCGTTGGTGATCCAGGCCTTGGTGCCGTCGAGGATCCAGTCGTCGCCGTCGCGGCGCGCCGTGGTCTCCATGGCGAGCACGTCGGTGCCGACGGCGGACTCGGTGTTGGCGAACGCCGTGGTGATCTCGCCGGCCATCAGCGGCTCGAGCCACTCCTTGCGCGCGCTCTCCGAGCAGTGCTCGATCGCCGGGTTCGCGCCCTCGGTCCAGCCGAGCGCCGCGAGCCCCAGCCCGAGCCCGGAGCGCCGGTAGACGAACTCCTCGACGTGCTGCATCTCCGCGCGCGTGAACCCGCCGCCCCCGACCGCGGCGGCGACGTGCGGGTTGTAGAGCCCGGCGGCCGCGGAGCGGCGCTGCACCTCCCGGCGCGCCTCCCAGACCGCGGCGTGCATCCGGCCGTCCTCGTCGAGGCGCGGGTTGAACGCGGTGCCGACGTCGCGCGCGGCGAGCTCGGCCTCGAGCGGCGCGACCTCCGCGTCCAGGAAGGCGGCGAAGCGGGTGGTGTGGTCGGCGACGCGGTCGGTGTGTCCAGGGGTCACACCCGCATGGCCTACGGCGCCGGACGAGGTCCCGTCAACCACGCCCAGACCCGGGCACAGGGCCTACGGTCGGTGCCGTGGCCCTGATCTCCACCGCGGACTCGACCCTGCTCGTCGTCGACCTCCAGGAACGCCTCATGCCCGCGATCGCCGACGCCGACGAGGTGGTCGAGAACGCGGGGCGGCTCGTGCGGGCGGCGACGCGCCTGGGCGTCGGCGTCGCGGCGACCGAGCAGAACCCCGAGGGCCTGGGCCGCACCGTCGGCGCCATCGCGGACCTGCTGCCCGCGCCCGCGATCGCGAAGACCGGCTTCGCGGCGGGGATCGACCCCGGTCCGGGAACGATCGTCGCCCTCGGCTGCGAGGCGCACGTCTGCGTGCTGCAGACCGTGCTCGCCCTGCGCGCGCAGGGCCGCGAGGTGGCCGTCGTCGCCGACGCGGTCGGCAGCCGCCGCACGGCCAACCGCGACCGGGCGCTCGAGCGCATGCGCGCCCACGGCGTCGACGTCGTCACCACCGAGATGGTCGTGTTCGAGTGGCTCGGCTCGAGCGAGGACCCGGCCTTCCGCGAGGTCCTGAAGCTGATCAAGTGACCCGCCTGGCCGTCCTCGTCCCGATCCGCTAACGTTCGTGAGTACTGACGAAAGGGGGTGCGCGGTGGCCGAGGACGACGCCGAGACCGTGACGCTGCGCGCCCTCGTCGAGCCGCGGCGCCGCTCCATCCTGCGCCTGGTGGCCCACGACGAGCTCTCCGCCGGCGAGATCGCCTCGGCGTTCGACGTCACGCGCCCGGCCGTCAGCCAGCACCTCACCGTGCTCAAGGACGCCGGCCTGCTCTCCGAGCGACGCGAAGGCACCCGACGGCTCTACCGCGCCCGCCCCGAGGGCCTCGACGGCCTGCGGGCGTTCCTCGAGGACATGTGGGCGTCGTCGCTGGACACCGCACGGCGGCTGGTCGAGGGCAGCCGCGAAGGTGGAGACAGGGGGATCACCGATGACCAGCACGCGGCCGGCTGAGACGGGCACGGTCACTGCGCTACGACGCCCGCCGATCCGGCAGGCGACGACGGTGCGCAGCGACCGCGAGCACACCTTCGACGTGTTCGTCTCGACCATCGGGCAGTGGTGGCCGCTGCAGCCGTACTCCGCGGGCAAGGAGCGCGTGCGCACGGTGCACGTGGAGCCGCGCGTCGAGGGCCGCGTCTACGAGCGGTGGGACGACGGCACCGAGTGCGACTGGGGACATCTGCTCGCCTGGGAGCCGCCCGCTCGCCTGGTGATGACCTGGAACATGACGCCCGCCCCGACCGAGGTGGAGCTGACGTTCACCGCGCTCGGCCCGGCGCTCACCCGCGTCGCCGTGGAGCACCGCGGCTGGGAGGCCCTGTCCGACGCCCAGCTCGGCGAGGACTGCGCCCGCCCCGGCGGCTACGCCGGCGGCGCGTTCGTCCGGGGCTGGGAGGAGATCCTCGGCCGTCTCACGGCGGCGGCGGAGGCGGACGCGCCGGACATCGCCTGATCGGCGCCGGTCCCCGGGTGCCGGCGGCACCACGGCGATGAGGCACCGTGCGGGGCGACACGGCACCCGACACGGCGCCCCTCGGAGTCCCCGGCGTGGGTCACGGGAGCGGCCGAGAGGACTGACGATGGCCGACACCGGCCGCAGCGAGACCCTGACCGACGAGCGCGCGGACGAGCAGGACGCGGGCACCGACCCGTCGGCCGAGGCGGTCCGCGACACGGGCACCGACGCGGACGGGCAGGCCCACGGGACGCCCGAGGCTTCCGGGACGTCCGAGACGTCCGAGGCGTCCGAGGCGTCCGAGGCGTCCGAGGCCTCCGGGGAGACGACCGCCGAGCCGGTGGCCGCGGGCGGCACCGACGACACGCTCGACACCGACGACGAGGACGACCGGGACGACCGGGACGACCGGGACGACCGGGACGACCGGGACGACGAGGCCCCGGCCCGTCCCCGGGCACTCCTCGCCGCCACGGCCGTGGCCGCGCTCGCCGTGGTCGCGCTCGCGGTGACCGCGTTCCTGGCGCCGGGGTGGGTGATCAACCCCGGCTCGCCGGACCGCGTGGCCGAGCAGGCGACCTCGGCACTGGCCGCGAAGGACCCGGTGCAGCTCGACGCCGTGTCCTGCCGCAACCAGCAGGGGGCGCCGACCAACCCGTTCCCGCCGGATGCGCTGTCGCTGGTCCAGCAGGCCGCGCCGGCGGGCCCGCCGCAGCTCGAGCTCGACACGCAGGCGCGCGCGCCCGTCGACCTCGTGCTCAGCGCGCAGGGCCAGACCCAGAACCTGCCCGCCGACCTCGTGCTCGGCGTGACCGACGGGCAGTGGTGCATGACGGGCATCTCGCAGCGCGGCTGACGAACCCCCGACGCCCCGCGGCCCGATACGGTCGCGGGGTACGGGGAGGCGCTCGACCAGGGACGGCGAATGCAGATCACCGCGCTGTGGCGGTACCCGGTGAAGTCCATGCTCGGCGAGCCCCTCGAGGGCTCCCGGGTGGACGCCGGCGGGCTCGAGGGCGACCGGGCGCTGGCGCTCCTCGACGACGAGACGGGCACGGTGGCCACCGCCAAGCACCCCCGGCGGTGGCGCGAGCTGCTGCGGTACGCGGCGGTGACCGAGGACGGGCAGATCCGGATCACGTCCCCCGCGGGCTGGACCCGGGACGCGCTCGACCCGTGGGTGGCGGGCGCGCTCGCCGACGAGCTCGGCCGCCCGGTGCGGGTCGCGCCCCAGCGGCCCGCGGGCGCGGAGGTCGAGCGCCCCGACCCCGAGGACGTGCTGGACCAGGGCGTCGAGGCCGAGGTCGCCGCGCCCACCCTCGAGATCGCCCAGGGCACCACGGGCGGGTCGTTCGTCGACCACTCGCCGGTGCACCTGATCACCACTGCGACGCTGGACGCGATCGGCACCGAGTACCGGCGGTACCGCCCGAACGTCGTGATCGAGACCCCGGAGGGCACCCCGCCCTGGGTGGAGAACACCTGGATGGGACGCGAGCTGACGCTCACCGCCGCCGACGGGACGACGGTGACCCTCGAGGTGTCGCTCCCGACGCCGCGGTGCTCGGTCCCCACCCTCGAGCACGGCACGCTGCCGCGCGCCCCGCACGCGGTCCGCGAGCCGATGCGCGCCAACCGCGTCGAGGTCCCCGGCTTCGGCGTGCTCCCGTGCGCCGGTGCGTACGCGCAGGTGACGAGCGGCGGCACGCTGCGGGTCGGCGACACGGTCACCCTCGCCGGATGACCTGCGACAGCGTCGTCCTCGAGCGCCGCGGCGCGGTCACGATCGTCGGGCTGGACCGCCCCGCCAAGCGCAACGCGGTCGACCGCGACACCGGGCGGCACGGGTCGTTCGGGTAGGGATCCACTCCCGCCGTCGGTGGCATGCTCACCGCCATGAGCGAGCCGGTCCCCCCGCAGCCCGGGCGGCCTCCCGACCAGCCCGCACCCCGCATCGGCACCGCCGACCGGGACGCGGCGATGAAGGCCCTCGACGCGCACCTCGAGGCCGGCCGCCTCGACGCCGAGGAGTACGGCGAGCGCAGCGCCCGCGCCGCCGAGGCCCGGACCGTCGACGACCTCGTGCCGCTCTTCGCCGACCTCCCCCGGCCCCACCCGCCGCTGCCCGGCGAGACGCCCGCGCCGGCGGCTCCCGACCGCGCGCCCGCCACCCGTCGCGAGCCCGGCGCGCTGGCGCGGTACGGGCCGGCGATCAGCGGCGCGCTGCCGATCATCGCGCTGGTCCTGTTCTTCACGGTGCCGATCCCGAACGCCTGGGTGTTCTTCCTGCTCATCCCCCTCGGCGGCGCGCTGTTCGCGAGCTCCCGGCGCAACGGGAGTGACGAGCGGGACGAGAAGTGACGAAATAGGGGGTCGACGGGTCCCCGGCTCTCGACCTGACCGCCGTGACAGGAGGACCATCGCTGCTCGGACACGCACGGCAGGGACGGGGTGGCGGTCATGGCACACGCGGCGGGCGGCCCGCTCGGTCAGGGCGAGTCGCCGACGGTCCGGATCGCGCGCGGCGGCGAGCGCCGCCGCTCGACGATGATCTGGCAGGTGCTCAGCGCCGTCGCGCTGCTGGCGATGGGCGGCATCCACCTCTACCTGGTGGTGTGGGGCGGCACCGGCGGGGTGCTGGGCAACCTGTTCCTGCTCAACGCGCTCGGCGGGCTGGTGCTGGCGATCGCCGTGGTCGTCACCCGGGGGCAGCTGCTCGCGATCTCGACGGTGCTCGGGCTGCTGTTCCTGGCCGGCACCCTGGCCGCGCTCGTCCTCGCCCTCACCGTCGGCCTGTTCGGCATCGAGTCGAGCCTCGAGTACGAGCTGGCGACGACGACGCTCGTCGTGGAGTCGATCGGCACCGTCGTCCTGCTGATCACGACGGCGCTGGTGCTGCGCCGGCGCTGACACGGGTAGCCCGCGGGCATGACAGGACCGCAGACGCCGGACACCGGCCACCAGGAGGACGAGCGCGACGTCGAGGAGGCCGCCGGCGTCGTCGACGAGGCCGTCGCCCGGCGGAATGAGGACCCGGAGCCCTACGACGAGGAGGAGGCGTCGCCGACCTGACCCGTCAGGCGCGCAGGCCCCCGAGGACCAGGGCGGTGTGGCTCGCGACGACGTCGTCCGCGTCGTCGTCGGCTTCACCGCGGATCCAGCCGCTGACGCCGTTGAGCATGTCGAGGATGCCGAGGGCGGCGAGGCCCGGGTCCAGCTCGCGGAACTCGCCGCTGCGCATGCCCGCGACCAGGACGTCGCGCACCCGGCGGTTGTAGTAGTGCAGGTACTGGTCGATGTCGGCGCGGTGCTCGCCGGTGAGCGCGGGCCGCTCGTGCTGCCCGACGACGTACTCGACGCGCCGGTGGAGCAGGTGGCGGATGTGGGCGCCGATGAGCGTCGTGAGGCGCTCGGTCGGCGTGCCGGGGGCGTCGAGCAGCGGCAGGTTCTGCTCGACGGGCTCCTGGGTGACGGTCAGGCAGATCGCGTAGAGGATCTCCTCCTTGGAGGAGAAGTGGTGGTAGAGGCTGGCGCCCCGGATGCCGACGGCGTCGGCGATGTCGCGCATGCCCACGGCCGCGTAGCCGCGCGACGCGAAGATCGCGGCCGCGGCGCTGACGATCTCGGTGCGCCGCTCCGCGCTGCTCTTGCGGCGCGCGACCCGTTCCTCCACCCGGCTCAGTGCTCCGTGCGGGGTTCGACGAGGTAGTCGGCGAGGTCCGCCTCGTGGGTCATGCGCCAGTAGTCGACGATGCGCCAGGGCATCGTCGAGACGACCCGCCCGGCGGCGTTGCGGTACCAGTTGGTCATCCCGGGGTGGGTCCAGAGCATCCGGGCGTGCGCCTCGTCGTGGCGGCGGGTGTACTCGCGCTCGACCTCGGGGCGCACCTCCACCGCCCGCAGGTCCTCGCGGGCCATCGCCGCGAGCAGGTCGACGATGTAGCGCACCTGGCACTCGGCGATCGTGATGTAGCTGCCGCCGTGGCCGAGCACGGTGCCCGGCCCGCAGGTGATGAACAGGTTCGGGAAGCCCGGCACGGTGATCCCGAGGTGGGCGCGCGCGTCCTCCGGACCCCACACGTCGGCGAGGCCCGCGCCGTCGCGACCGCGGATGTCGATCGGCCACAGGTAGCGGTGGGTGTGGAAGCCGGTGGCCATGACGATCACGTCGGCGGGGGTCTCGGTGCCGCCGTCGCCGCGCAGTCCGGTGGGGGTGACCGCGGCGACGCCCTCGGCGACCAGCTCGACGTCGTCGCGGCGCAGCGCGCGGTACCACCCGTTGTCGAGCAGCATCCGCTTGCCGAAGGGCGGGTAGTCGGGCAGCGCCTTCGCGACCAGGTCGGGGCGCCCGTCGAGCTCCGCGGAGAGGTAGCGGGTGAACACGCGGCGGTGCGCGTCGTTCACCGCGTTCACCGAGCGCGCCGGGTGCTCCCACTCCGGGTCGACCTGCAGCGTCGGGTGCACCCGGTCGTTGAAGTTCCAGGCCAGCCGCGCGCGGTACCACGCGCGGTAGAACGGCACCCGTCCCATGAGGTGGTGCACGGCGGCGTCGATGGGCGCGAAGTAGACGTCGTTGGGGGCGATCCACTGCGGCGAGCGCTGGTAGACGGTGACGCGCTCCGGGGTGCCGGCGATGGCCGGCACGACCTGCATCGCGCTGGCCCCGGCGCCGACGACGGCCACGCGCTGCCCGGCGAGGTCGAGATCCTCGGGCCACTGCGCGGTGTGGAACAGGCGCCCCTCGAAGCTCTCGAGGCCCGGGATCGCGGGCATCCTGGGCCGGTTGAGCGCCCCGGTCGCGCTGATGAGGACGCGCGCGGTGACGACCTCGCCGTCGGCCGTGCGCACGCGCCACACGGCGGCGCCCTCGTCGTACTCGGCCGCGACGACCTCGGTGCCGAAGCGGATCGCCCGGCGCACGTCGTGGGCGTCGGCGACCTCGCGCAGGTACTGCTCGACCTCGTCGCGCTTGCCGAAGTGGGTGCTCCAGTCGCGGGGGGCGAACGAGAACGAGTACAGGTGGCTGGGGGTGTCGACGCCGGCGCCCGGGTAGGTGTTCTCCCACCAGCCGCCGCCGACCTCGGTGTTCTTCTCCAGCACGACGTGCTCGACGCCGGCCTCGCGCAGCTTGATCGCGGCGAGCATCCCGGAGACCCCGGCGCCGATCACCACGACGTCGATGTCGGCGCCGGCGGGCACGCTCGGCGCCGGCTGCGGGACGAAGCCGAGATCCTCGGCGAGCATGTCGGCGTACTCCGGCGGCGTCGGCTCGCCGTTGGCGAGGGTCAGCAGCTCGGTGAGCAGCTCGCCGGTCGGGGCCGGGATCGCGACCGGGGCGCCCGCCTCGTGAGCGAGGACGGCGTCGAGCACGGCCTGCCGGATCTCGGCCGCGACCTCGTCGGGGAAGCCGCCGCCGTCGTTGTTCTCCATGCCGCGGCTGCGGGTGGGTCGGTAGGGCTCGTCGAACCAGCGCCGGTCGCCGGTGAGCTGCACCAGCACCGGCACGAGCGCGGGCAGGTTGGCGTGCTCGAGCGCGCGGGCGAGCGACATGCGATCCCCTTCCCTGTCCGCGGTTAGGTTAACGATCCACCCTGTCGCTCGTCCATCACGGCGCGTCTTGACAGCCCGAGTGGCCCACACCACGATCGCCGACGAGAAACCTAACGATCGATAGGCAGGTGGCGGCGATGGAGCTGACCGACGCGATGCGCACGGTGGGGACCTGCCGGTACTTCACGGACGACGCGGTCCCGGACGACGTGCTGTACCGGGCGTTCGACGCCGCACGCTTCGGTCCGCAGGGCGGCAACCGCCAGCCGGTGCGCTGGGTCGTCGTGCGCGACCCCGCCCGCAAGCAGGCCCTCGCCGACCTCTACCTGCCGCTGTGGAAGTCCTACCTCGGCGCGATCGGCGACGGCACGGTCAACGTCGGCGCGCTGCCGAAGACCGTGCAGGACGCCGACCACTTCGCCGAGCACCTGGCGCAGGCCCCGGCCATCGTCGTCGTGTGCGCCGAGATCGACGGGCTGCACCCGACCGACCTGGAGCTCGACCGGTTCTCCGTCGTCGGCGGGGCGTCGATCTACCCGACGGTCCAGAACTTCTGCCTGGCGCTGCGCGACCAGGGCGTCGGCTCCGCGGTGACGACCCTGCTGTGCCACCACGAGCCGCAGGTCCGCGAGCTGCTGGAGCTCCCCGACGGCGTGCTCACCGCCGCGCACGTCGCGATCGGCTACCCGGCCAAGGGCTTCCCGCGCAAGCTCACGCGGTCCCCGGTCGAGGACATCGTCTCGGGCGAGACCTACGGCTCGCCCTACTTCGCCGGCGCCGGGGTCTGAGCCCCGTGGCCGACCTCGCCCCGCACCACCGGACCCTGCTCGGCCGGGCCACGATCGGCGACCAGCTGCGCCGCCACGCCCGCACCCAGCCGCACAAGGTCGCGTTCATCGCCTACACGGGAGACGGCACGCGCACCGAGACGACCTACGGCGCGCTCGACGAGCGGGCCAACCGCTTCGCGGCACTGTTCGCCGCGCGCGGCATCGGTCGGGGCGGGCGGATCGCGTCGATGGCGCGCAACAGCGTCGACGTGGTCGCCGCCTACTACGGCGCCCTGAAGATCGGCGCCGCGTTCACGGGGATCAACCCGCTCTACCGCGAGGCGGAGGTCGCCCACCAGCTCGACCACAGCCGCGCCGGGCTCGTGCTCGTCGACGACGCCTTCGCCGCGGTCCTCCCCGAGGGCGCCGCGCGGCTCCACTACGGCCCGGAGGTCGACGCGCTGCTGGCCGGGCAGCGCGCCGACGAGCCGGAGGTCGAGCTCGACGAGAACGACGTCGCCCTCATCGTCTACACCTCGGGCACCGAGGCCGCGCCCAAGGGCGTGCTCATCCCCCACCGCAACTACCTCGCGTCCACCGCGCCCGCCTGGGGGTGGGGCCTGCAGACCGGGCCGGCGGACACCTGGCTGTTCGTCATGCCGTTCCACACCATCGCCGGGCTCGGGTCGATGACCAGCCTGACGCTGATGGGCGCCACGCTCGTCCTGCCCGCGACCGCCGATCCGGCCACCGCGGTGCAGGTGATCGGCCGCGAGCGGGTCACGGTGATCGCCCAGACCCCGACCTTCTACATCGCCCTCGCCGCGCAGGGTGCGTTCGGGCCCGAGACGGTCGGGCAGGTCCGGCGGTGCATGACCTACGGCGGGCAGATCCCGCCGCACGTAGTCGACGCCTGGTCCGCGGCCGCGCCCGACGTGCTGTGGGGCACCTACTGGGGCCAGTCGGAGCTGTCGCAGCTCGGCACGGTCGGCTTCTTCCGCACGCTCGACGACGTCCCCGGCGGCGACCCGACGTGGATCGGCAAGCCCGTCACCCACCTCGAGATCCGCGTCGTGGACGCCGACGACCGCGACGCCGAGATCGGCGAGCTGATCTGCCGCACGCCGTCGGCGATGCTCGGCTACCTCGACGACCCGGAGCGCACGGACCAGGTCTTCCGGGGCGGCTGGGTCCGCACCGGCGACATGGTCCGCGTCGACGCCGAGGGCAACCTGTTCTTCCACGACCGCGTCAAGGACATGATCAAGTCGGGCGGGATGAACGTGTCGTCGCAGGAGGTCGAGCGCGTCGTCCACGGCCACCCGGCCGTCGAGCGCGCCGCCGTGGTGGGCATGCCCGACCCGTACTGGTCGGAGGCCGTGACCGTGTTCGTCGTCGTCCGGCCGGGCCACGCGCTGACCGGCGACGAGCTGGTGGCCCACTGCAGGGCCGTGCTGGCGACCTACAAGGTGCCCAAGGCCGTGCACCTCGTCGACGAGCTCCCCGTCGACCCGCAGGGCAAGGTCCTCAAGCGCCGGCTGCGGGACGCGGCGCCGGCCTGACCGTGACCGAGCCGGCGGGGCAGACCTGGATGAGCTGGTCGGGCGGCAAGGACGGGGCGTTCGCGCTGGCCGTGGCCCGCGAGACGGTGCCGGTGGCCGGGCTGCACACGACGGTCGACGGCGAGGGGCTCGTGGTGGCGAGCCACGTCCCGGCCGCGCTCGTGCACGCCCAGGCCGCCGCGCTCGGCCTGCCGCTCGAGACCGCGGCGCTGCCCTCGCCGTGCCCGAACGACGTGTACGAGGAGCGGGTGCGCGCCGCGTGGAGGCGCCTGGGGGCGACCGAGGTCCTCTACGGCGACCTGTTCCTCGCCGACATCCGGGCCTACCGCGAGCAGGTGCTGGCCGGCACCGGGATCGCCGCGCGCTTCCCGCTGTGGGAGCGGCCCACGGACCGGCTCGCGCGGGAGATGCTCGGCGCCGGGGTGCGGGCGACGGTCGTATGCGTCGACCCCTCCCGGGTCTCCGCCTCGCTCGTCGGCCGGGCGTGGGACGCCGCGCTGCTGGCCGACCTCCCCGCGGGCGTCGACCCGTGCGGGGAGAACGGCGAGTTCCACACGCTCGTCACCGACGGGCCGGGGTTCGCGCACCCGGTGGACGCGCCGGTCACCGGCACGGCCGAGCGCGACGGGTTCGTCGTGGCGACCTTCTGACACGCTCCCGTGCATGGCCGCCCGCTTCACCGAGGTCGCCGACGGCGTGCACCTCGGCGCCCTCGCCCCCGCCGCGCTCCTGAACACCGTGCTGCTCGAGGGCCCCGACGGCGACGTCGTCGTCGACGCGGGGTTCCCCTGGTCCGCGCGGCGTCTCGCGGTCCTGCTGCGGGGCCGCCACGTCGCCGAGCACGCCGTGACCCACGCGCACGGCGACCACGTCGGCGCGTCCGCCTGGCTGTGCCGGCAGACCGGCGCGCCGCTGGCGATGGGCGCTGCCGACGCGGGCCGGTTCGAGGACGGGCGGCTCGACACGCACTCCGGGCGACTCGGCCGCGCGGTGCTCGCCCCGCTGGCCCGCGAGCGCCGGCGGGTGGACCGGCGCCTCGCCGAGGGCGACCGCGTCGCCGGGTTCACGGTGCTCAGCGTGCCCGGGCACAGCCCCGGCACCCTCGCCCTGTGGCGGGCGGAGGACCGGGTGCTCATCGTCGGCGACGGCCCGGTGAACGTGTCGGGCGACCCGCGCTCGCCGCGGTGGCTCCCGCTGCCCCGGGGCCTGCACGACGACCCCGGCGCCGCGGTCGCGTCCCGGCGCCGCCTGGCCGCCCTGCGCCCGGACCTCGTCGTCGCCCTGCACGGCCGGCCGGTGGCCTCGGCGGACCGATGGGCCCGGGCGGTCGGGCCGTGAGACCGCTGTCCGTCGCCCTCGTTCGGCGTAGCGTCGATCGATGGCGAAGGACCAGAAGGACAAGAAGCCCCGGGAGGACCCGGTCGCGACCGCGCTGACGGCCCCGGACACCCCGATCAAGGACAACGGGAGCGTGCCCCCGACCGGCCCGCCGGAGCGCGTCGCGCGCCCCACGCCGCCGGTCCCCGCCCGCGGGGTCACCGACTCCGTCGTGGCGGTCGCGTCGGACGCCGCGGGTGTGGTGCGTCGCGTGCTCCCCCACCGCACCCCGGTCTACCTCGGCGGGGCGGCGCTGCTGGTGCTCGGCGTGGTCGACCTCCCGGTCGCGGCGGGCGGCGTGCTGGTCTACGAAGCGGTCCGGCGGTGGCACCCGGCGGCGCGCTGATCGCCCTCAGACGTTGCGGGGGAACCCGAGGTCGAGCTCGCCGCCGGCGACGCCGGACGGGCCGCGTCGAGCGGGGTCGATCCACCGGGAGGTGACCACCTTGCCGCGGGTGAAGAAGTGCACGCCCTCGGTGCCGTGGGCATGGGTGTCGCCGAACAGCGAGCTCCCCCAGCCGCCGAAGCTGTAGTACGCGGTGGGCACGGGCACCGGCACGTTGATGCCGATCATCCCGACCTCCACCTCGTACTGGAAGCGCCGCGCGGCGCCGCCGTCGTTGGTGAAGATCGCGGTGCCGTTGCCGTAGGGGTTGGCGTTGATCAGCGCCACGGCCTGCTCGTAGGTGTCCACACGGATCACCGAGAGCACCGGCCCGAAGATCTCGTCGGTGTAGATCGACATGTCGGTGGTGACGTGGTCGAACAGCGTCGGCCCGACGAAGAAGCCCTCGCCATCGGCGTCGGGGGTCACCCCGCGGCCGTCCACCACCAGCGTGGCCCCGGCGGCCGCGCCGGCGTCGACGTAGGACGACACGCGTTCCTGGGCGGCGCGGGAGACCAGCGGGCCCATGTCCGCCCCACGCCGCCCGTCGCCGGTGCGCAGGCCCTCGGCCCGCTCGCGGATCTTCTCCACCAGCGGGTCGCCGGCCGACCCCACCGCCACGACCGCCGAGATCGCCATGCACCGCTCGCCCGCCGACCCGAACCCGGCGTTGATCGCCTGGTCGGCGGCCATGTCGAGGTCGGCGTCGGGCAGCACCACGGCGTGGTTCTTCGCGCCGCCCAGGGCCTGCACGCGCTTGCCGTGCGCGGTGCCGGTCTCGTAGACGTACCGC
The DNA here is from genome assembly GCF_028737205.1 of Actinomycetospora lutea. Taxonomy (GTDB): domain Bacteria; phylum Actinomycetota; class Actinomycetes; order Mycobacteriales; family Pseudonocardiaceae; genus Actinomycetospora; species Actinomycetospora lutea. Next base: position 200,025 of record NZ_JAQZAL010000009.1, read on the forward strand.
GCGATCGGCGTCGAGCCCACGAAGCTGATGCTCCGGACCTCGGGGTGGGTGAGCAGCCCGTCCACGGCGATCCTGTCGCCGTGCAGCACGTTGAACACCCCGTCGGGCAGCCCGGCCTCGCGCCACAGCTCGGCGAGCCACTGCGCGGCCGAGGGGACCTTCTCCGAGGGCTTGAGCACCACGGTGTTGCCTGCCGCGATCGCGATCGGGAAGAACCACATCGGCACCATGGCCGGGAAGTTGAACGGGCTGATGATCCCGACGACCCCGAGGGGCTGGCGGATCGAGGACACGTCGATGCCCGTCGAGGCGTTCTCGGTGGCCGAACCCTTGAGCAGGTGCGAGATGCCGCAGGCGAACTCCACGACCTCCTGCCCGCGGGCGACCTCGCCGGCCGCGTCGGACAGCACCTTGCCGTGCTCGGCGGTGATGATCTCCGCGAGCTCCTCCGCGCGGGCGTTGAGCAGCTCACGGAACGCGAAGAGAATCTGGGTGCGCCGGGCCAGCGAGGTGTCCCGCCAGCCGGGGAACGCCTCGCGGGCCGCCCCCACGACGGCGTCGACGTCCGCCTCGGTCGCGAGCACGACCCGGCGGGTGACCTGCCCGGTCGCCGGGTCGGTCACCTCGCCGAAGCGCTCGGTGGTCGACTTCAGGGCCGCGCCGCCGGCCCAGTGCTGGAGTATCCCCGTCACGCCCAGGAGGCTAGGCGCCCGGGGACGTCCCGGCCCACCGCAGCCGGGCCCGGCGCAGCTGCTCGGTCCACATGGTGGTCTTCGTGCGGTGCGGCGGCGCCGGCGCGAGCCCGTGCGCGGCGAGGAAGACCGCCACGGCCTCGGCGGTGCGCCGCGCGTCGGCGGGCGCGCAGCGCGCGGAGAACTCCTCCAGCACGCGGCCGCCGGGGAACCGGAAGCGCTCGTGGCGGGCGTGGGCGATCCCGCAGCGCGGGCGCGGCACGGAGGCGCGCTCGATCACGAGCGGGCCGAAGACGCCCAGTTCGTCGCTCGCGAGCTCGCCCGCCGCGCCCCGGAGCAGCTCCTCCTGGTCCGCGGTGAGGATCTTCTGCACGGGCACGCGGCCGTCACGGACGTCGAGCGCGCGCTCGCCCTCCAGCGCCGTGCGCACCTCGGTGCTGCGGTGGACGAGGCCCGGCAGCATGTCGAGCTCGATGCGCGACCCGGCGGGCGGCATGCCGCCCGGCACGGGGTCCTCGCCGCGGACGCGCACCGTCAGGTCCCAGCGGTCGCGGCCCCGGTCGCGCAGGCGCACGTGCACGCCGAGGTGGGCGAGCCCGAGGTCGGGCGTGTCGACCAGGTGCAGGCGGCGGGTCCGGACACGCCCGTGCCGCCCGGCCAGGTGGACCGTCGACCCGGGCTGCGGGGTGAGCAGGACCTTCAGCTCGACGCTCTCGACGCCGCCGTCGACGACGCGGGCCCAGGCGGCGTCGTCCGGCGGCGGAAACCCGAGGGCGTCGGCGAGGTGGGCGCCCGACAGCGTTCCGCAACGCTCGAGCATGCACGCTCCTGCACGGACAGGTCATCGGCGATCGAGGGGCGTCGCGGCAGTCTTCTCGACCGCGGTCGTCCCGACCGTAGGAGATCCGGCCCACCCCCGCCACACCTCCGGGTGATCCGGAGAGCGACGCTCACACCGTGGACTTCTTGCCCTCCCACAGCTCGCCACCGGTGAGCACGTAGACGAAGGGCACGACCGGCACCAGGGCCAGCACCGCCCACACGATCTTCGCCGTCCCGCTGAGCTCCGGGCGCACCACGAGGTTGAGCCACACGAGCACCACGGCCACGGGGTGCAGGAAACAGACCAGGAGCTCGGCGAGCTTCTTCATCGTCGCATCCGCGGTGTTCGGGCTCGCCCGGACGGGCCACCGGTGACCACCGACCGTAGCGGGCGCCCCGGGGGCGCACCAGACCCGCAGATCTTCAGCCCGGCACGAGCGCGCGCAGGACCGCCTCGACGTCGGCGGCGCTCCACGGGGCGGGGTCGCACCAGCAGCGCAGGAAGAGCCCGTCGACGGCGGCGGCCACCGCCGCGCGGCGCCGGGGGTCGGCGACGACGGGCGCGAGCACGGCGTCGAGCGCCCGTGTCCAGCGGACCCACTCGTCGCGCAGCGCAGGGCGCCGGCCCGCCTGCAGGAACAGCTCGTACTCGGCGTCGACGGTGCGCGTCGGGTCGATCGCGCCGGCGGCGACGAGCCCGGCGAGGGCCGGCAGGGGGTCGTCGTGCCCGGCGCAGCGCGCCAGGGCGGCGACCCAGTCGTCGTTGACCGCGGCGAGCGTCGCCGAGAGCAGCCCGTCGACGGTGGGGAAGTGGTAGCTGACGAGGCTCGGCGTCATCCCCGCCTCGGCGGCGACGGCCCGCTGGGTCACCGCGGCCACCCCGCCCCGGCCGATGACGCGCATCGTGGCCTCGCGCAGCAGCCGGCGGCGCTCCTCGCCCTTGCGGCGGCGCCCGTCGGACCCGTCGGACCCCGCGGCGCCCGGGCCGCTCATGCCGGCGTGCTGTGCGCGCCGAGCTCGAGGGCGAGCACGCCGGCGATGACCAGGGCGATGCCGCCGACCTGCACCCACGTCAGCGACTCGCCGAGGAACGTCGCCCCCGCCATCGCGGCGAGCGCGACGCCCGCGGCCGCCCAGATGCCGTAGGCGACGCTGATGCCGAGGCCGCGGGCCAGCGCCTGCGAGAGCAGCCCGAACGCCGCGAGGTAGCCGACCACCACGACGATCGACGGCACCAGCCGCGTGAAGCCCTCGGAGAGCTTCAGCGAGACGGTCGCGACCACCTCGGTCGCGATCGCCAGCGCGAGGAGCACGTAGGCCATGGCCGCCCTTCCGAAAAACAGGTCATCTGCCCAGGATTCTACGTCAGGACACGTCACCGTCGCCCGATCGAGACCGGTCGTACATAATCGATCGCGCACGATCGGATAGGGAGCGTGAGAATGGCGGGCGGGAGCCGACCGGAGCCGGTCATGCGGTACCAGTGGGCGAGCGACGACCCCGAGGCCGCGAACCAGTACCTGCGGGACACGTACACGGCCTTCCGGCCCCAGCGGGTCGATCCGGCGGGGTTCACGTTCTGGACCGAGGTGGCGGCGACCGACCTGTTCGGGGTCGGGCGGCTGCGCCACTCCGGGCCCGTGCGCGCGCACTGCGACCCCCCGGCCGCGTTCGTGGTCGTGCAGAGCCTCGCGGGCGGGCCCCACCACGTCGACGACGGCTCGGGCGTGGTCGGCGGGACGCTCAAGCTCACCCCGACCTGGTCGGAGTACGGCACGGGCTGGCAGGACGTCACCGTGCAGACCGCGGTGCTCGACCACGACGAGGTCGTCCGGGTCGCCGCCGAGCTCTCGGGGCTCGAGCCCGAGGCGGTCGCGTTCACCTCGGCGGCGCCCGTGTCGCTCGCGCTCGCCGCCCACTGGTGCCGGCTGTGCACCCACGTGCACGACGACATCCTGACCTCGGACGTCCTGATGGACGCGCCGCTGGTCCGGGCCAACACCCTGCGGCACCTCGCGACGACCCTGGTCACCACGTTCCCGAACACCGCCCTCGAGCTGCTGACGGACCCGACCGCGCGCGAGGGCGGCCAGGCAGAGCCCGCGACCGTGCGCCGCGCGGTGGAGTTCATGGACTCCCACGCCCACGAGGACATCGGGCTGACCGAGATCGCCGACGCGGCCCGGATCGGCGCGCGGTCGCTGCAGCTGGCGTTCCGCCGCCACCGCGACACCACGCCGCTGGAGTACCTGCGCCGCGTGCGCCTCGAGAGCGCCCACCGCGACCTGCTCGCCGGCGACCCCACGCGCGGCGACCGCGTCGAGGCGATCGCCGCGCGCTGGGGCTTCGGGCACCCGGGCCGCTTCTCGGTGATCTACCGCGAGCACTACGGGCGCTCGCCGAGCGCGACGCTGCGGCTCTGACGCCGCGTAGTCGCCGGCTCGCGGAGAGATTCCCCTGCTCCCCGGGGAACATCCCGCCCCGCCCGCACCGTCACAGTGCCGAACGCC